>NZ_JBXVVF010000007.1:0-950 GCF_057219265.1 Maritalea sp. YIW29 | reverse complement strand
TCCAACAGTCGTCTTTGGGAACTCCATCGATATCTCAAGAATGAATCCCATTGGATACATGGGGAACTAAAGACTTTGAGGGTTGCTCTAGAGAGACGTGGTGATGGTAGGTCTTCTCAATACCTTTTGACGACACCCTAGGTGTCACCCCGGTTGTATCTTTGGACAATACATGAAGATGTCTATTGGGTGGTGTGAGGATGGTACAGCTTTGGCTGTGACTTCAGTGTCTCTATTCGTTTGCTGGAAGCTAAACCTGGGAATACTCCTAAGAGATATATAGAGCTGCATCTTCCCCAGGTTAAACTCCAGTCCTTGATACCTTCAGTTGACTTTGAGTGACAATCACCTCCTTCTTCACCATTTTGTCTAATTTCAAATAGTCTACAGAGACCAATATCTCGACCTAAGTACAACTGATGGGAAAGAACTGTGTCCCTGAGATTGCATCTCAAGTCTTCAATGGGTTTTTGATAAGAAGTTTTGTCTTCTATGAAGTGCCCTGACTTGGACAGCCGGATGATAGTTTCAAAGCCTCCTGGTTAAACCCAGATGCAATTAAACGCTCACACAGAGTCAGCAGAAGTCCACTGCTCGTTTACAAGGCCACACTCCAAATGGCTCAACAGGACGCCCTGAGGGGCCTAGCAAGGCGCTCCAACCAGCGCCAAATGGAAAAATGTGGGTGGACATAAATAGGAAAAATCTGTGCCAGCTATTCCTCATATAGCAAACAAGAGTTCCCCCCGGTGGGGTATGTACCCACGTCAATGACCACCTATACCATCAGCAATGAGTCAGTGCCCTAGGGTTTATTCGAGGGTAGACCAAATGGTAGACCAAAAGTGCCCCCTTACATCGAACTAGGCATTCCCTAACCTGTTGATATTGCTGAGTATCGACATATAGCGGGTGCATGTGATGGGAAACAAACTCTCCGGCAGCACCAT
>NZ_JBXVVF010000006.1:0-1175 GCF_057219265.1 Maritalea sp. YIW29 | reverse complement strand
TAGACCATGCGGTTGACCAAATCATCACATTATTTATTTCAAAAGCGCAAAGTCTTTTACTACTCGAGAAGAGTGCCAAGCGACTTATTGGGTGCATACAACACATCGCGAGTTGTGTTTTCGTTGAAGACAAAGTCAGTTCACTTTGCGCGTTCAAGAGCAGCTTCATTATCCGCAAAACTTGAGGAAGAGTGGCAAACTATTAGGTTCCTAAACAAGGAGAGTTCGCTTTCCAGGTTTTTGTCGAACGGAGTTAAATCGATCGGTGAACAGTCGAATGCTCCCAAGCTATCGGAAGCGAAAACGATTTACTTGGGTGCAAAGGCCGATAATCGGGCAAAAACTTTCAGGCAAGCCGCTGATCGTTGCATAAACTATGTTGTGAAACTTCTCGGTGATCGACAGATTGATACCTATGGGAGACCTGAGGTGAACCAAATTCGCGATGCCTATGTCGAAGCAGGTCTCAGTCCAGCAAGTATTAAACGCAACTTGAGCACGATTAGAGCAATAGTAAACTTTGGCGCTCGTGAGAGCGGAATCACAGAAGTGGCGGCCTTCTCAGGCGTCTATCTCGGCGAGACTGGCCACAATCAGCCAAACAAACGACCATCGTTCCCAATTGAAACGTTGAAAAGCATCCAAGACCAGTGTGTGGAAGTCAATGACGAAGCCAGATGGCTAATAGCTTTAGTAAGCGATACTGGATTGCGGCTCAGTGAAGCAGTCGGTCTCTTGGTTTCCGATTTGAATCTTGACGACGAAGTGCCACACATAAAACTTAAGCCACACTCTTGGCGAAGATTGAAAACTCTGGGGAGTGAGCGAAAAGTTCCACTGGTTGGCGCATCGGCATGGGCGGCAAAAAAGGCAGCTGAAAATGCAAAAGGTGACTTTCTATTCCCTCGGTATTGTTCGAAAGAACGGTGCAAAGCCAACTCAGCTAGCGGTGCACTCAACAAGTGGATCACGACCCGGGCACCTCAAGGCTGTGTCATCCACTCATTTAGACATAGTATGCGTGATCGTTTGAGGGCTGTTGAATGCCCACCTGACATTATTGACAGAATTGGTGGATGGTCAGTTGGCGGCGTAGGCGAAGGGTATGGATCAGGTTACCCACTTTCGGTCCTCTACAACTGGCTAAATGCAGCCGTTGAGAACTAGTGAAACAC
>NZ_JBXVVF010000005.1:0-9230 GCF_057219265.1 Maritalea sp. YIW29 | reverse complement strand
AATGTATCGTCACAATCAGTCGTCAAAAATCAGTCAAAATCACGCCCAAGCTGTTTGACGGCCAGGCGACCTTTAGGAGTAAGCTTTATCGTCCTCTCGCGCCTATTAGTCGGATCGATTTCGACGCTAACCAACCTGTGTCCACCACGATAAGAACCTCTGTTACCTTCGGCCCAAAAATATGCATGTTTTGCAGCGGTGCGATATGTCACGCCAAAATACTCACTAAGGTCATTGATCCTAATCTTGTTACCAAAACTGTCAGCTTCAGCGATTTTCAGAAATGCCAATATCGCATCAAGTTGTATCCTGTGATCTAACTGATAAAACACCTGACAAGCTGCGACTAGACCGTTCAGTTTTTTCATTATCAACCTCACATGTTGCTGCGTTGCATTTGGTCTATCTATGCAATGGTGACTTTTCGTTGGTAAATATGTCAATTACAAAAGTAAAAAAGTATCAATAAAATATAAAATTTTAATACTCATGAAGTAAAATAAAACTACTACGATAACGGAGAAGTCATTTATCGTGTACATGATTTCGATTGTTTGAATGGTTACTCAATATCCTACACGATATGAGATATTTTTTGATTAAATACATTTAAATACGATTAGTTCCTAAATCCTACGTTGTCGTCGACTGAACACTTATATAAACCCCGTTGAATTCCCACTACTTGATCGCCATTAAAATTTGATATTCAAGAAAAGTAGCTGCGACTTGAAACGCATTCGCCCAAAAACATTAGAAGTGTACAATCCACACATGTACCCTGATGGAAATTATCGAGTGGATGATTCTAGGTTTGGTAAGAAAAAGCACCATGTGAAGAATCAAGTACTGGTGTCTTCATATTCCGATCTCGTCAGTCTTGCGAAGAGCGGATATCATGTACGAATGAAGGGTGCAACGAGTGGGCAGATCAACCTGATCTCACCAAAAAGCACTGTGTTCTAGGATTACCCCATTCCGTCAATGAATGTTTCTACATAATCGCGAATGCTTTCGATTACGCGTTCAGCCACCGTTTTTCGTTCCCGCAATTTTGGCTTTGAATCCATAATACCAATTACGTCTTCACGCATAGGCATTCTGTCAGAGAAGAGATAGTTACTGATGATTTTTTCGAGACCTGAGGAGGATATACCTTCCTTCTTCGCGAGGTGATCAAGGGCAAGTTGTTTCTTCGCATCCCAGAATTTAGAGAACACGTCTGAGATGTTTGCCTCTTGAGGTGCATTAGGGAGGTGCTGAGAGACAAACTCCTCGATGAGTTCTTTCTTACTTCTCAGATTGACTTCGCCTTCGAGAAGGCTTGCGACGGCCTGTTTGGCAGCATCTTGTTCTGCTGGCTCTTTATCTTTGAGGTTCCCTAGGAGCGAAATGATGTAGGCGACGTTGATCTTGTCGTTGGTGATGAGTTCCATCTCGAAGTCGATATCGTTGAGAATGGATACTTTTTCCTTTTCCTGTTTTGCCCGATGGTTCAAGTCACCATACTTGCTCTTATAGTCCGCGAAAGACTGTGCATCGAGAGGAAGGTCGTCGAACGAAAACTCAGTGAAACACTCCAATATGTTTAGAAGTCGAGCAATGGCCCTGAAGGCGAGAATAAACTTTGCTTCATCTTCTTCGTCGACCAGACCGTCAACACTTTCAACTGTCGGGGCAATGTGGAGCAAGTTGGTATAGGCGGTATCAAACTGCTTTAGATATTCCTCATACGGCGCGAGGAATATCTCTTCGTTGGCTTCTTTGTTTGCAAACAGCTCAATGGCTTCGTCAGTCGCGGGTTTAAGATTGCGGAAACAAACCACGTTCCCCTGGGCTTTCTTTGCGCCAAAGATTCGATTGGTCCTGGAGTAAGCTTGCAGAAGGCCATGATACTTTAGGTTCTTGTCGACATAGATTGTGTTTAGCGGTTTGCTGTCAAAACCCGTCAGGAACATGTTGACCACAAGGAGAATATCAATCTCCTTACGCTTTACGCGTTTGCCGATGTCTTTGTAATAGCCATAAAAATCATGGGTTGAGAAATTTGTTTCAAACATCTCATTGTAGTCGCTCATGAAGCTATCCAAATGCTCACGTGAATGCGCGTCTATCGCCTCACCAGTGCCGCCTGGGGACACATCGGCTTCTAATGCCCCATTGTCGTCAGACTCTTCGTTGGCGTTGTAGCTGAAGATCGTGCCAACGTTGAGCGTATGCTCGCCAGCTTCTTTCTTCTGCTTGAACAGATTGTAGTACTTGATCAACGTTTTGACGTTGGACACACAGAAAATTGAGGTAAACTCGCGGTTGTGGGTCTTTTCATTGTGATGATTGATTATCCAATCGGTCACGTTATTGAGCCGCTCAGGTGCTTCCATCGCTTCCGCAGTATCAATGGCTTCGACTTCGATATCGGCGATGCTGTCTTTTTGTTTGACCGTGCGAATATACTCAACTGAGAACTTCAGCACATTCTCGTCACGAATGGCGTCGGTGATGACGTATTTATGCAAACTCTCCCCGAATAAATCCTTGGTTGTACGTTTACCCATGTCGTTCTTAGAGGCATTCTCAACGAATATCGGGGTGCCTGTAAATCCAAACATTTGGCTCTGGTGAAAGAACTCAGTGATCCGTCTGTGCGTTTCACCAAATTGCGAACGGTGACATTCATCAAAAATGAACACGATGCGCTTATCCGCAAGGTCGTTCATGCGTTGCAGGTGCTTGTCTCGACTGATCGCAGTGTTTAACTTTTGAATTGTGGTGACAATAAGCGGCGTGTCGTTGGCAAACTGCTTGACCAACTGAGCGGTGTTGTTGGTGCCATCAACTGATCCATCAGAAAACCCATTGAACTCTTTGATGGTTTGATAATCTAAGTCCTTACGGTCGACCACAAAGACAACCTTGTGCACCTCAGGGGATTGGGTGAGAATTTGGGCGGCCTTGAAGGATGTGAGAGTTTTGCCTGAGCCTGTCGTGTGCCAGATATAGCCGTTCTTGTTGCTTTCCTTGACTTGATCTACAATCGCCTCCACCGCGTAATATTGATAAGGGCGCAGCGCAAAAAGCTTCTCTTCGGTTTCGTTCAATACAATGTATTTGGTGATCAATTTGGATAGTTGGCACTTCTCCAGGAACACCTTGGCAAACTCGTCAAGTTTGGTGATCTTTTTGTTGTCACGATCTGCCCAAAAGAAGGTTTGTTTGAAATCTGGTTTATCGTTTACGCGGGGAGGATTGTTGGCGAAATATTTGGTGTTCACCCCGTTAGAGATCACGAAGAGCTGGAGATAGCCAAACAGACCTCTGCCAGCCGAAAATGTGTGGCGGTGGTAGCGGATAATCTGGTTGAACGCTTCTTTCATTTCCAGGCCGCGCCGCTTTAATTCGATCTGCACAAGCGGCAGACCGTTGACCAACAACGTCACATCATAACGGTTCTCATATTTGCCGCGCATGGTGATCTGGTTGGTCACCTGATATTGGTTTTTACACCACTGTTCTTGGTTGATCAGTTCAAGATAGCCAACTGCGCCATCGTCTCGCGTATAGTCAATTTTTTCGCGCAGGGTCTTCGCTTTTTCAAATACATTGCCGCGCGTTAGGCGAATAAGTACCTGGTTAAACTCAACGTCACTTAGGGTGATGCGATTGTGTTTTTCCAATTGGGCCTTCAGGTTGGCCACAAGACCATCTTCATCTGCAATCTGTACCCGACCAAACCCAAGGCCTTGCAATTGGTCGATCAGTTCATTTTCAAGCGCTTGTTCAGATTGGGTGCTCATGGCTTAAGAATTTTCCATTTCTTCGCGAATGTCTTTTAGAAGTCGTCCCTGATACTCCCAATATTGAGCGCCTTGGGCGGATGTCCAATTGAACCCTAAAGACGCCAACGCTTGTAATGCTGCCGCCGAAAGGCTCATTTCTTGATTGTTGAACATCACCTTTGAATTGTCGATAACGGTACAGGTGATCTCTGGGTCTTTGGCGTGGGCCAAAATGGCCCCCACTGGAATATCGACCATCTTAAAGCTAAACCGTTCGGCGCGTTTTTCAAGCTTGCGCATGGCCGCCACGTCGTCGGGGGTCTCAACGATTTCTTCAGTGGGCGTCAGGTTTTCAACCTCAACCATTTCTAAAACATCGACGACCCGCTCGGGGGCAATTTCAAAGAACTCGCGGTTGGCGTTTACCCGGACATCACGAAAGGCGCTGTGAATTTTCTTTTCAACATTTTTAGATTTGGGCACCAGGGACGCGCGAAAACATTCAAACGGCACTGGAACGCCCGAGCTGTATAGGTCACGCATTCGCATCTCGATTGGACGCTCGGTTACGCCAACTTTCACATAGCCGGGCATTGCGTCATTGGTCAGCACATAGACAATATGGAAATTCTCGTTATCAAAACTCATAAAACATCTCGGTTTTGGCGCGTTCAAACGAACATTTGTTGCAACAGGCCCTTTTTGAATTGTTTGGCTTGGATCAGTTCTTGGCTGACGTGGTTGATCTTATCGTCAATGGCGGTGAGGAAGTCTGCGATCTTTGTTTGCTCTTCCATGTTTGGACGCCCAATTGGTATATCTTCCAGGTACGCGTAATAAAGATTCGAGACATTTGCGCCTTCAACCATTCTGGCAAACTGTTTGCGATATGTCCTAAAGTAGTATGTATAGAATAGAGAATTTTGTTCGGTATTGAATACAGAAATCATCTCTCCAATCGCAACACCTGGCGACTTCAGGAGGCAACAAGTAGCAAAGTCTAGAGGGCTTTCGCCAACACGAGGTACTAGAATTTCCCCCCCTTTGCTAAATTTCAATTGGGCTGGGTCAATTGCTGTCCTAGATTCAACATCTTCAATCACTATGCCATATTTGCTGTACAGCTCACCATAGCGAACGCAGGGCGTCGGGGCGTCGGGTGCCAGCGAAAACTTAGGTGCACTTTTCCCATAATAGAAAGTACCGATTTTCCCTATGACCGTCGCTTCCCAATCCGGATAGTCCTGCCCGTTATCATCTTTGAAACGCAGAGATTGCGAAAAGAGCTTTTGCATCATGCCCTTTTTATAGCGCTCCAACAGCGCCTTCTTTTCCGTCAGCTTGGTGATCTTGTCATCCACCGCCCCCAAAAAATCCGCGATCTTTTTTTGTTCCGTGTCCGAGCATTGGAAGAGTGCACAGGGCCCAATTTCCCCTAGGTTGATTTTTCTGGGGAATGCAACGTGAATTGTCCTTTGCCAGAGCTCTTTTTGGAATCTGGTAGTTTGCATTTGTTGTTGTACAAAGCTTGAGTCATCGATGTTGTTTAGCTTTAACAGCGCGAGACTAACATAAAATGACGCCTCAACTTCCCAATCAATTAAACGGGTTGTACCGATATCCCCTATCCGGGTCATTAGAATGTCCCCGCGCTCGAGTTTCACACGCCTGTTTTCTTTTTCAAATACTTCTCGCGCTATAAACTTAGTATTACTAAAGTCATTTGCGGTAACATGCTCAACGCTATAGAACGGAATTCCTACACCAACATATTTCGGGGTTTGGTGCGTCCCGTCATAGATGTTGCAGATTGAGGAAAGACTGGTTTGAATCCACCCCTCTTCGAATCCAGAAAAACGCAGATTTGGCACCAGCTTGTTCGTTTCAGCTTGAACGCTCATTTGGAAACCTCAAAAGGTGATCCGAGACCCAATTCAGCACAAAATTCTGCGATGGTTTGATCCGTCTCGGCCATATCCTTCTCGAGCGATTGCAGCTTACTCACCACTTCATTGAGATCAACTTCTTCTTCTTCCTCAAATGTGTCCACATAACGCGGGATATTGAGGTTGAAATCGTTCTCGGCCACTTCACTTAGCGGAGCCACATAGGCATATTTATCAATCGTTTTACGCGCCTTAAGGGTCGCCACGATCTTCTCAACATGAGCGTCAGTTAGTGCATTTTGATTGCCCACTTTTTCAAATTCGCCGCTGGCGTCGACAAACATAATGTTGTCGTCGTGCACTCGGCACTTTTTGAACACCAAAATACAGGCTGGAATTGACGTGCCATAAAACAGGTTGGCAGGAAGGCCAATCACCGCATCCAAATAGTTTCGCTTCTCAATGATATAGCGCCGAATAACACCTTCTGCCGCGCCGCGAAACAACACCCCGTGCGGTAAAACAATCGCTGCAGTACCGTTTTCTGCCAAGTGAAAAAGCATGTGTTGCACAAAGGCGAAATCAGCTTTGGAGGTCGGGGCCAGCTTGCCATATTGGCTAAAGCGGTCATCGGTCTCGTTAAGCGGGTTGTCTTTGCCTTTCCATTTGGCAGAGAAAGGCGGATTGGCTACCACCGCTTCAAACTTCTGGCCCATATGTTGGGGCTCGGTCAGGGTGTCTTCTTGTTTGATGTCGAACTTTGAATAATGCACGTCATGCAAAATCATGTTCATTCGTGCCAGGTTATAAGTGGTGCGGTTCAACTCTTGCCCATAAAACTCGCCAACTTCCGCTTCCTTGGAAATGCGCAACAGCAATGACCCAGAACCACAGGTTGGATCGTACGCATCACGAATACGCTGTTTGTCTGCGGTGACCACTTTAGCAAGAATGCGCGACACTTGTTGCGGGGTGTAAAACTCCCCGGCCTTTTTGCCAGCGCCTGACGCAAATTGACCTATGAGATATTCATAGGCATCGCCAAGCACGTCCGAATTTGCGTCTTGAAGACGAAAGTCGATCTCATCAAGGTGCTTGAGGACCTTTGCTATCAACTCATTCCGCGCATCTGGCGAACGACCCAGTTTTGTGCTGTTCAGATCAATATCTTCAAACAGCTTATTGAAGTCGTCTTCACTCTCAGTCCCCATGGTGGACCGCTCGATACCATCAAGAATGATTTGCAAATCTTCAATGATGAAGTTGGCTTTAGCTTGGTTGCTGCCATTACCGCGTTTAGCAACTGCTGAGAACATCTCATTGGGTCTTAAGAAATATCCAAGTTTCTCTAAGGACTCTTCCTTGATTGCATCAATGTCGTCTTCGTCGGTGACAAGCGCATAGTCCTTGACATCTTCAGTCTTCAAAAGGCCGTTCGCGTATAGGTGCTGCTTTTCTGATAGGTATTTGTAAAAGATGAAGCCCAGGATGTAGTCACGAAACTCATCCGCATCCATTTTGCCACGCAGTTCGTTTGCGATGGCCCAAAGTTGTTTCTCAAGAAGCTGTTTTTGTTCGGAAGTCATGCGGCGCAATTCACTTTAAAATCAAACGTGAGGCAAAGTGACGTCTAAACGTTGATTTTGCAATGGCGTAGGTGCGGAAACCGCGCCCGGAATTGAACTCTCAGCGCCCTATCTGGCAGTTACCTACTCGTAAAGAACAAACACACACAACAATGCATAAAACATACTGAACTGCCGAATGTCGGCATAAGGCCGCGTTTCAACGTGTGCCCCCACATCTATTCCTGCAACGAATACAGGGCTTCTGAATGAAGAACCATGTAAACTTGTCTGCATTTGTCACAAGTGCAGAAACACATTTCCACGCAACAACCGGCAGAAATCTGTCACCAAATCAATTGCATCTCTGGAGGCAAATCGCTCGGACATGCAACGAACAAATTGATGAGAATACAAATGAGTCTAATAAGTTTAGAGCAATTCCATTTCCAACCGGTATCGGCAAGTCATTCGCCATATCCCTCTACGCGGCTCAACTATCCAAATCAAACAACGATGCAAAAGGGAGCAGGACCAGAGCGACCATTGCTGTACGGACTATTGTACAGGCTGACAAACTGGCCTCGCACATCAACTCTATTGCATGCCATGGTGCTGCGGTTGCGAAGCACTCAGATAGCAGCATCTCAAATTCAGATTTGGACAAATTCGATATTCTCATTGTAACCCACGCTGGCTACAAAAACGCGGTCTCTTCGCACCTAACCAGCGGTGGCAACTCTGCGTCGAGCTGGCTGTACACACATGACGACCTTGTGATTTTTGATGAGGCACCTGATGTGCTTATCGATGAGTTTAGTGTTTCAACAGCTCAGTTGAAGGAACTTGCGGGTTTGATCGGTCTCTACCTGCCAGGGGATTATCAAGCAGAGCAAAAGGCAATATCAACTTTGGCTGAACTCACAAGGAACAACTTTAGTGGCGATGAAGATAGTTCAAGAGCTGGCCGGTGCAGAACAGATTTGTTTGACGGCCAAACATTCGACTTCACATTCCTGCGGTCCGATTTGATAAAACGATTGTCAGCATCCCAGATACTTAATTTTACGGGTGAAGCCAGCAAATTGGCGCGAAACCTGATAGAGGGCTGTCTTAAGGCGTGTGATTTTTTCACTTCAGAATGGGTGTCGGTCAATCGAAAAGGTGATTTGGATATGCTGGTGGGCTCAATGTTCTTGTGCGCGTCTGATTTGCCAAAGCCCATAATTTTAGACGCTACTGCAAAAAGTTGGGCCTTTTGGAAGTATCGCCCTGATTTGGTGGAATTCGTGGAGCCCGAAACCATCGCTCGACGATATGACAGCGTTACGCTCAACGTCGCTCGCGAATATGGGACAGGAAAGAGCAGTTCGGGCAAACTCGAAGGACGACTGCCTAGTATCCAAAAATTGCTTGGGAATGCGGCGCCTAATAACAAAGCGGTGGTTATTGCTCACAAATCAAAATTGCCGTTAATAGAGAAGGTACTCGCTGATCAACAGCATGTTTCCTTCGCCCATTGGTTTGCATTAGACGGCAAGAATGATTGGCAAGATTCCAAAACGATTGTCTTATTGAGCTTACCACATCTGCCAGCAAGTCATTTCGAAATGCTGCGATTGGCTGCACGTCCACCGTGCGATGAACTAATGGAACATACAAAATGGCCAAAGGATTGCCAACAAATCATTGCTTCAGATATGGCCTCCAAAGTCATACAAGCTATCAATCGCGGTAGGTGTCGTGTCACTATTGATGACAAAGGTAATTGTGAACCCTGTGATATTTATCTTTTGCTCCCTCCCGGAAACCTTGGAAACTCGGTTTTGGAGATGATTGAAGACAATATGCTCGGCATAAACGTCTGCGATTGGAATGTTGAGGCGGAACTGAATCGCTCCAGGACTACCCCCAAGTGGATCAGTGAGTTTTTTGAGACGCTAAAGGGCCGTTCAGTTGGACAACAACAGACGACACGGAGTATTGCTGATGTTCTAAATTGG
>NZ_JBXVVF010000004.1:0-86317 GCF_057219265.1 Maritalea sp. YIW29 | reverse complement strand
TGACGCCGACGCAACGCTCACATTTTCACTTATTGTGACAGACAATCTGGGCCAAGCCTCTACCGCCGACACCATTGATGTTACGGTGACCGCTCCGGGAAACACCACGCCGACAGCCAATGCTGGGCCCAATCAAACCGTGGTTTCCGCAGCGAGTGTTACGCTAGATGGAAGTGCATCGTCAGACAGCGATCCGGGCCAGTCTCTCACTTATGCTTGGACGCAAACTGCTGGGACAGTTGTCGCTTTGTCATCCAATACGGCGTCACAACCCAGTTTCACTGCACCAACCCTGCTTGCAGGTGACGCCGACGCAACGCTCACATTTTCACTTATTGTGACAGACAATCTGGGCCAAGCCTCTACCGCCGATACCATTGATGTTACGGTGACCGCTCCGGGAATCGCAAATTCAAAAAGCACGCGCATAACTTCCAGCCACACAGTTGTTGATACCCTTCCAGCGAATGATTCCACGGAAGCCGAAATTACGGTTACGCTTTTTGATCAATCCGGCAACATCTTAGCTGACGGTGGAAACAATGTAGTCGCTACAACAAATTTAGGAACGCTCCGGCAAAACCCTTCAGGGGTTTCGATTCCGATGCGAGACAATCGTAACGGCACATATTCCGTGTGGCTACGGTCCGGCAGCGAGGGGATTGCTACCGTGAGTATCACAGTTGACAACTTTGCTTCTGGTTCCATTCGCATAGTATTCACCCAGTCAGCCCTAAACGTTGTCAATGAGAGCCAAGAAAAGATTGCGGACTTTTTGCTCGAACGCACATTCCGGCTAGTCTCCAATCAACCAAATCTTTCGCAATTTCTCAGTGATGAGTACTGCGGGCATCTAAATGCTTCAATCAATGATTCTGGTGGTCTATTGGATGGTTGCGTTCAAAATGGACATGTCTGGCATGACATGAAGGCATCTTGGGGGAACGGAACTCGCTTTGTCCAGGGGACGGTTGGCGCACACACCAAGGTAACTCCCAATTTCCTATTTGGAGGCATGTTTCAGTTCGACGACATGTCGTATGAATCGGAAGGGGTCAGCGGAAACGGCTGGATGGCAGGGCCATATTTTGTAGCAAAGCTGCCTGAACAGCCACTTTTCTTTGAAGGGCGCATTCTTTTCGGGAAGAGCAACAACATCATCAATGCCTTGGGCTTCTACACAGATGAATTTGAAACAAACAGGTGGCTGGGTCAATTCAAAGTGGAAGGCGAAATTAGCACAGAACGGTTAAATCTGCGGCCGTCGTTGAGCGTTATACACGCGGATGAATACTCCAAAAACTACATAGATACACCTGGCAACACAATTGTTTCCATGTCTGCTGCATCGACCCAACTCAGCGCAGGAGTGGAGTTTGAAGTGCCTTTTCCGGTTGAAACTGGAAATCTCAACTTGAAGGGAGGGGTAGCCGCTAACTATACCGCAAGCCAACGCGCAGGGGCAGAGCGAAGCGAGGGCAGTACAAGAGTTCACTTGGGTTTAGATTGGGAAATTGATCAAAGACTGAGTTTAACAGGCGATGTATTTCAAGAAGGCATAGGTACGGAGCACAGCAATTACGGTGCAAACTTGCAGATCAAAATTGGATTTTGATTAGAGTAATACATGTTACTCCCAACCTCTTTTCTTTGTATACTGCACCGAATTTGACTGCCCACCGCTTTGGAGAGATTTTGAGCATATGACACCAAGGGTTGCTTTGGGCTTGTAATGCCTAACCAAACCTCAAATTCAGCGGCGACAAAGGGCTCAGAATGGGCGTCGGCTGTGCCGACAAAGTGACTAAGTTCAAATTTCCACCTCCACATGTCATACTCGAGCTTGACCCGACGATCCATGAAGCGTTGCATATTGGGCAAAACCGAAACAAATTTTAGAGCCACACATTGCTGCATTCTCATCATGGTCCCTCGCGTCGTACACGATGGCGACGAGTTGAGATTACTCCAATTGAAAATTGAATAATGCATCCTATATGCATCTTAGGATATCTGGAGGAACTATGTTCTCAACGCTGATCAAATGGATTCTAAGAATAATTGCGGCGGTTGTTGTCGTATTGATATTAATTATTGGTGTTTTGGTGTTTATACCGATCAACCCTGCTATCCAAGGGATAGAACCGCGTGAGAGCACGCAGTATTGGACAATGGGTGGTGGTTACAGGATCGCATACTCGAAGGTATCAGCTGCTCCAACAGTACCATCCAAGCCCCCGATTGTTTATCTTCATGGCGGTCCGGGTGGATATGTACATTCTTCAACGATTGACGTTTTTGGTGAGTTTGGAAAACTAGGGCACGATGTCTATCTATATGACCAAAGCGGCACCGGCCTTTCCGATCGGCGAGACAGGCCAAAAGAAACAACGATTCAATCAGCCGTCGATGATCTGTTCCAGATTGTAGATGAGAAAATTCGTGCGCCAAAAGTGGTTTTATCCGGACAATCGTTCGGCGGCGAACTGGCTTCAAGGTTTGCAGCAATGCACCCAGATCGGGTTGCCGCACTTATACTCACATCTCCGGGTTCAATTGAACCTTCCAAATTTGATGATGAAGGGGCTTGGATAAACGAAAAACTCTATCCAGTACCCAAGGAATTTCAATTTATTGCGCCATCTGAGGCGGCCAAAACAGATATGGGCATTTCAAAATTGCCTTTGCGGGCCATTGCATCAATTGTTATCGCGCAGTTTTTCGACGTCAAATTTGCGTCTGATGAAGAGATCGATGGCGCCCTTAATGATATGGCTGCAGGGTTTACGCGGCACATGGTTTGCGATCCCAAGAATGTGTTGCCAGAAGAAGGTGGTGCAGGTGCATACAGCAGATCTGGAATGAACTTTTTTCCCGATGATTTGCCAGACCCTCGGCAAGGACTTACAAAACTCTCTGCCCCAACCCTCGTAATGCAAGGCCAATGTGATACCATCGACTTTGCGGGTACGTATGAATATGTAGATCTCATCCCAAACGCAGAATATGCATTTATTGAAGGTGCAGGGCACGTCATCTACTGGGACAAACGGCAACTATTCGTCAAACGGATCTCAGAGTTTTTGAGTAAGCATTTCTGATTGGCCGACAACTTTGCTTGTGCACTAACAACAAGAAGCAGTGATGACATTGTCCGCACCCACTTTCCGAATTTAACATAGCAGTGCCTAACGCCATAAGTCTTAAACCGGAGATAGGCGGGTATTGATGTGAATGTCCTAGTGGGGCTCGCTGCAGCCTATCCGAATACAAGACCAATGCTAACGTCCAATTTCTGCGTTTTCAATTCAGAGCGTCAAACGCCCAATCTGCCCAACGGCTGCTTCCCGCCCACATCTGCCCTAACTCTATTTCATCATTTTCTCAATCTGCTTGGAAATCTTGTCAGCGGCACTTGCTAACGTTGACCCATCAAGATGCGCATATCTTTGGGTCGAATGAGGCGACTTATGTCCCAACAATTGACCTGTTACTGGCATGGACTCGCCAGAAAGAATGGCATGAGATGCGTAGGTGTGCCTCAAGTCATGAATGCGGAAGTCGGGTGCTAAACCTGCAAAGCTCTTGATTGTACGCCAAGCTTGATCAATGCATTCGAGGTGACCACTTTCAGATTGGGCAGACGGGAACACGAAACGCGAATGGTTGCCGTACTTGAGCGCCCTGAGAAGCTTTTGTGCTTGTCGGTTGAGCGGCACTTCTCGCGGACCTTGTTTGGCGTCATTAAGTAGAATTTTGGTCGGTTTGACCTCCTTCCATGTGAGACCAAGTATCTCGCCACGTCTGCATGCTGTAAGTAGCATCAGCTTTAGCGGATCAGCCGCTGGCGCGCATCGAACGGGTGGACGTTCTAACACTTCCCAAAGCGTCTTGAGCTGTTCGGAGTTCAGCATTCTCCCACGAGGTAAAGTTTTGTTTCGTTTGATTGGCGAGGCAGGGTTTTTTAGTTCAAATGGGATGTGACCATTTCGCTTCCCCCAGTTGAACATCGTGGTGAAGTGGCCAATGGCTTGATTAGCTCCCCCTGACCGTTCTCTAGAATAATTATAGAACCAGTCCGCCACCATTGGCGTTGTAATCTTGCTGATCTCCTTGTTCCCAAAGGCCGGAATGAGCTGGCTGCGCAAATAGTCATTGAATGGCCCTCGTGCAGACACCTTGTATTTGGGGAGCTTGATATCGACGAACAGCGCGACAAGTTCCGCAAACCGAATTGTAGCTTCTGCTTTGAGCGGTGCTATTTCGACGCCAGATTTGCGCAGGTGATGAGCTTGGCGCGCTTGTTTGGGTGAAAGATCAGGATACGTGCCTAGCGTAATACGGCGCGTTTTGCTTTTTTGTCTTTCCCACATAACCCAAGACATCGAGCCGCCGGGTTGAATGCGCAGGGCAAGTTGATCGCACTGGGCATCAAATAGTGTGTATTCTTTTACCTGTGGGACGAGGTTGTCCAACAGGTGAGGGGTCAACAGAGTGAGCGTTTTCATTTTGCCGCCCTCCGCTGATTGTTCTTCCTCCATAATCGGAGCTCTTGGCGAAAGGTCTGAGGACTTAGACCTTCCAGTTTGCAGAATTGGTCTAGCTTTAGATTGGATTTAATAAATCGCATGAACACTGAATGCCGCTCAACAGACTTGCGGGCAACCCTGGGCTCTTTCAGTGGAGACTCTTGGTCGAATGTACGCTCAAAATGCTCTCCAACACGATCTCCGGCCTCGCGAACAGTTTTCTTGTTCAGATGTGCATATGCAGCAGTGGTTTCTAGATTAGAATGTCCAAGCAACCCGCCAATGACTTTGAGGTCAAAGTCCATATTTACGGCAACCGATGCAAAGCTATGGCGTAGATCGTGAAGCCTGAACCTTGGCCTGCCGAGCTTTTTTCTCACGTCCATCCAAAGAAGACTGAGATCTCTTTCAAACTCGGTTGATTGATTGTCAGCAAATATGTGTGATCCGGTTTTGGGCAATGTCTTGAGAATTTTTCGTGCTGGGTCGCCGAGCCAGATTGTTTTTGGTCCTGTCTTGCTGTCGGGCAGAACTATGCGGTCTATTTCCAACTGAGACCACAGTGCAGCTTTTGCTTCCCCCTTACGACAGCCTGTAAACATGAGGAACTTCACAAAGGCGACCTGCATGGGAAACTGGTCTTCTAAGCAATGTAGGGCCTTTGCTAACTTCGCATATCCTTTGCCATCCAAATACTCAGCTTTGAACTCGCTCTGACGTTTGCGCATGTAACGGCACGGATTGCTGTGTGATGGCCGGATGCCGGTAATCTCTGCGTGCTGCATCATAGTTGATAGAACGGAGAGGATGCGATTGCGGGTTGCTGGAGCCCTATCGATTTGATGATACCAAACCACGACATCTTGATGTCCAATGTCGACCATAGATTTCTTCCCGAAATGAGGAATGATGTAATTTCGGATGGCGCTTTTGTTCGTCTTGATAGACCCTGCCTTCCAGCGTCCGATGCAATCTTCTAAACAAATGTCGGCAAAGTCTTCCATGCTCACAAATGGATTTGATCGAGCGTATGCTTGTTGGAGCTGATCTAATGCCTGCTGTGCCAGAACACGCGCTTGGTAAACCATGACATCGGCTTCCGAGCCAAGCGTTCGTCGTTTAGATTTTCCATCGACGCGAGTTTGAACAATCCACGTCTTTTTGCCATCTCGTGTTCGAAGCCCGAGCTGTTTGACATGATCATCCCACACAATAATGTCACGGGAAGTTGTGTGGTGCCTTGTTGTTTTAGCAGCAGAAGCAACTGATAATTTGGGCATAGTTTTACTCCTTGCTTTCAGGAAAAAATCCACGCAGTTCCTTGGAAAGCACCCAGGAAAAACGGGGAAGCAGGGAGGAGGAGGGTCGTTCAAACGCCGCTTTGGCTGTTCTGGGACCAATACTTCCAACTAGATCAACATCTTACCACAATCGCTTTTCGTTCCAAATTCGGACAAAGTCCTCATAAGAGTTACACACGTTATGCAGCTATCTGCAAGGGCGCTAACGCTTTGAAAACATTAAGCAAATCGGCGTTTTTTTGGCTTACAACTGAGGAGTAAGAATTTGGTAGATATTTCAATGGGTTACAGCCAGCGGCCCAGCTCTGGCCCAGCAAATAGACACTGTGGCCCAGCGAAATTTGGCTGTGGCCTGGCAAATTCTTTGTGTGAATTTATCTTCATGGATCTAAAATGGTTGGAGTAGGGGCAAGTATCGAGAGAGCATTCTGAATGTACTTAGTCGCGTTCGAATTCATCTTCTTTTTCAGGTGGCTTGTGTTCGTCATCTCCTTTTTTACTTGCTTTCGTTTCATACGAAGTTTTTGAGATTTTCCGAATAGTGCTTGGCGGGCGATCTTCGACTGAACCGCACCGCATATCGCTGTCATATTATAGGTGTCGCACCGCGTTCGCAGTGGCAGGATCACTCCTTTCCCCACGCATATCCATTCTCGAAAGTGTAGGTTCTCGGGGAGTATCAATGCTAAAGCCTATATAGAACCGATTTGCACATAAATGTATCATATGATATACTCTAAAGAGTCATAAGATCGGAGCGTAACTGTGCTAGCAGAGCAATTTATTGATCAGCAACAAAATTTTGCATCAATTTCAGATGCAGCGCGGATAGATGTTGTGGTTAAGGCTGTTGCCCGTGTTGCTGAGGCGTGGGATCTCACCAACGCTGAAGCGGCTTCTTTGTTTGATGTTCCAATTGCGACTTGGAACCGTATGAAGGCGGGCAGATATAAGGGCAATTTGGACCAAGACAAAATGATGCGTGCCAGTTTGATTATTGGCATCTTTAAAGGCCTTCGGCTCCTGTTCAACGGCCCATTGGAAAAACAATGGCCAAAGCAATCGAACGCTGGTCCTCAATTTGGCGGCAAATCGCCTGTTGCGAAAATGATTGCAGGCGGTATTCCAGCAATGATGTCGACAAGGCGCCATATTGATGCGCTGCGCGGCGGCATGTAATGGAATTGTCAAACATTCCGGTTGTTGAGTTTGTTGAGGCTAATTCGACGCGACTAATTTCAACGGCTTATATTGAAGAGCCTGCGCTTGCGCCATTAAGCGATAATCCTGAAGAACTGGCAATATTGGAGGAGTTGGAGGGGCTGTCTTCTGCTCGACGTGGTTTGCCAGATTTTATCCCATCTAACGTGCTGGTTGATGAGCTGTTAAAGGAACATCATGGCTATGGATGGACCTACGTTAATGCCGCTTTTTGTTACACAAGAGCAAATGGAAACCGCTTCAACTCAGCAGATCGTGGCGCTTGGTATGCAGCATGGGGTGCAAAACGGGTTGAAACGGCTCAAGCCGAAGTCTCCTGGCATTTGACGCAAGAATTGCTCGCGACAGGCATTTGCGAAAACATCACTTTGTATCGAGAGCTAAATGCATCATTTGCAACGCAGTTTCATGACCTCACGGACGTTGACATTGAAAACATTTACCACCCCGATCCCGCAATTGGACATAAAATCGGTCAAACATTAGCCTCAGAGCTCTTGGCCAATCGATCAAATGGTGTTTTGTATTCGTCTGTTCGGCGCGAAGGCGGAAAATGTCTCGCAGTATTCCGCCCACACCTTGTC
Source organism: Maritalea sp. YIW29 (assembly GCF_057219265.1). NCBI lineage: Bacteria > Pseudomonadati > Pseudomonadota > Alphaproteobacteria > Hyphomicrobiales > Devosiaceae > Maritalea > Maritalea sp. YIW29. Next base: position 78,682 of record NZ_JBXVVF010000004.1, on the reverse strand, counting down.
CAGAACATTCGACAAGGCGATACATGGAAGTTTGAATGGGTAGGTTCCCCAAAGCCGATGATTTCGAGATTTTAGGGGTCGGATCAGGACGGCTACGAAGCTGTGTCATGGGTCATCTCTGTTCCATAAGATTAGTTATGCGAAAATACGATATAACTATTGTACATTCTAAACTGGGTTGCGACAATTACTCTATCTTGCTGTGAAGCAAGGAGAAAAATATGGCCCACGCAGAACTCGATTTGCGCGAACGACGCGCGATTGAAAATATGTTGCATGCAAAATACTCAATTAGCAAGATTGCAGAAGAAGTTGGCAGGCACCGGTCAACGATTTATCGCGAGGTCAAACGTAATGGGTTCACAGATGATGATCTGACATATTTGAATGGGTATTATGGCGTTGTTGCACAACGTTCAGCAATATTTAGACGCGCCCGTCGCAGAAAACTGATCCGGTTGACGGAGCTGCGAGATGCGGTAATTGACCGATTGAAAGAAGGTTGGTCGCCTGAACAAATATCGGGTCGTCTCGACTACGAAGACCATCCTATAAGAGTAAGCCATGAAACGATCTACAGCTTTGTTTATAGCAAGGAAGGTCAAGAAATGGCGTTAGCGCAGTATTTGCCTGATCGCCGCAAACGTCGAAAATCCCGTTATGCAAGAAAACCTAGAGACCTTGTTTTCCCGGCAGACAAGTCCATCCACCAAAGTCCTGATTATGTCAAAGATCGCTCAGCATTTGGTGATTGGGAAGGTGATCTGATGATTTTCCGCAAAGAACATGGCAAAGCAAACGTTGCCTCACTGATTGAACGCAAGACACGCTATGCCGTACTTTTCCGAAACAATGATCGCAGCACAAAACATCTAATGGATAGACTTATGGCGAGCATCGAACCCCTTCCCCAACCTGCACGACAATCAATTACCTTTGATCGTGGTATCGAGTTTTCTGGTTGGAGAAGGCTAGAAAGCGAAATTGGAACCAACGCGTGGTTTTGCGATCCGCAAGCCCCCTGGCAAAAAGCATCAGTCGAGAACTTAAACAAACGTGCTCGTCGATATTTGCCCAGAGATACGCAAGTGGCGGCGCTCTCAGATCGCTATATGAAGGCGATTTGTGAGCGCCTGAATGCCACACCCAGAAAGTGCCTTGGCTGGAAAACACCCAAGGAAGAATTCGAAGAAAAATGATGGAAGAAACCAGACGATGACCCTACTCAGTCAACGACAAAAGTCACGCTTCAGTAAGTGGTCACGCAGGGTACCTATATTATGAAATCGGTTTCTGTGAGTTGCGCGGCATTTATTCCAATTAGATAGATTGTGTCCCCACCAAAAGTAACAGAAGAATTGATCCCACCATCAATGCTTGCAATTGAAATCTGTGAAAATGTGTTAAGTCCGGTTTTACTGCTGAGGTTGATCATATCAATTCCGTCATCGAATTCGTATATGCGGTCAGTTCCCGAATTGTCGCCGAAATGAAAGACATCTGCACTTCCGTCTCCGGATCCCAGTCCGGCACCTCCAATTAGAAAGTCATCTCCCTGGCCGCCATAAATTTGGTCAGCCCCAGTACCAGCATAAAGCCAATCAGTTGAACCGTTGCCACGAAGTGTATCGTCGTCACCGTATCCCCAAAGAACATCGACTGCTTCACCACCTATAACGGTGTCATTTCCGCCAGCACCGATAAGATAAACCGTCGAGTTGTAGCCTGTTGCATCAAGCGTGTCTTGTTCAGCGCCACCGAAGACAACTTCAACTTCAGCAGCCGTTACATCAAGAACAAAGGTAGGATTTGATGTGCTTACGAAAACTCGATCTAGGCCGCCACCGCCATGAATGTTGGTTGTTATGTCTTCGCCATCAATATAGAACCAGTCGTCGCCAAGCCCGCCAGCAAAGATATCTGAACCCGTGCCACCGACCAACAAGTCGCCACCGTCAGCGCCATAAAGCGTGTCATTTCCGGCACCGCCCCAAAGGTAGTTGGCCACCCCTGCGTCGCCGACAAGAGCAAAATTCGTTCCAAACAAAATGTCGTTTCCACCATTCCCGGTTAGGGTATCGCTTCCTAATCCGCCGGTCATGACGTTTCCAACGTCGTTCCCATTAATTGTGTCTGTTGCGCTGCCACCATGTGCATTTTCAATTGTGACGCCGCGTGCTATTGCCACGTTCATTCGCCCACCCCAGACATTGGAAAAATGCTCTGCGCGCAAATCAATAATTTGATCGACGGTACCACCAGTAAAGTTCATGGTGTCTGTTCCGCCATTGTCGTAAATTGTAAACGCTGAAGATGCACCGTACAATGCAGCGTTGTCGATTGCGATGCTGCCGGTGTTTGCACCATTGCCGTAAGTTGTGTTTCCGGTGAAATGGTTAGCAGTATCTCCGTACGCATATTGAATAGCCAAGATATCGGCAATCTGTGGCGTCAACATATATCTGAATGACGCGTCTACATATGTGTTTGGGCCGGTAAACTCATCATTATTTGCCTGCATATACGACATTAAAGAATAAGCAAGTGAGTCATTTACATAGAAGTTATCCACGCCGTACGTCGCGTTGCCGTTGTAGTTTCCTCCATGACCTAGGCCGAGTGCATGACCAATTTCGTGCATATAAGTTTCAAATGAGTAACTGTTTATTGTTGTGCCAAACCGATCCAACCATCCCGTTGTGATCATAACCGTCGCGGATGTAATTTGACTACCGCTTCCACTGACACTAGCGTATGCATCAATACCGGCGTCGCTATCATCGAATGTAATTTCAGCGGCACCTGCGGTTGTCGCAAAATTTATGCCCGTAACGTTTGTCCACGCCTGTAAGGCTGCAAGCGCTAGCGCTTGACCTGCAGTTGTCAGCCCCGTGATGTTTACAGATATTGAGCCATCACCACCAACATTAAATGCGCTAGCGCTCCATCCGTTGTTTTCATTGTAGTTGTTGCCTATTTGCCAAGCAATCTCATCCGCAGTGAAGACCATACCTGCTGGGTCGGCCACAACTGCGGTAACAATGTAATCGCCCGTCTGCGATGAGAAGCCAGAAGCATCAATGAAGAAAGTGCCGGTTTCAGTGGCCGTAAATACAATCCTAGAGTCAGCACGATTTGAGCCGCCATATACGTTGCTTGCGACACCAATATCGTCATTAACTGCGACAGCGGTTGAACCATTAGGATGATATAGTGTTAATAAGGTGTCAGACAGTTCACTTCCACTAGCGCCAATTCCGTGCATGCGAAATTCGTATTGTACGCCGGCAACTAAATCTACCCGATACCAATCATGATCAGAACCCGTCTCTCGATCACCAATTACTGTAGATCCAATTTGAATTTGGGCCGTTGTGCTACTGTTACCTGGTACAAGCGTCATCTAAGTATTCCTAAATACATTTTTTTTAGTCAAATTTAGTAAAGTAGACCCAAAAGGGTCCCGATGTCTCGAACTAATGCGCGCGCAGAAAATGTCGAAATGGGGCGGTCATAACTATGTAAGCTAGTGATAAATGATGATTCTTCAACGAAGTACTCATCGATCGAATGACCAATTTGCATCGAAACATCAGCGGTGTGCTGCGATCTCATTTTGACATCTACGCGTAAAAGTTCACCTTCCCAATCACCTTGAGCGGACACAAATTTCATATTTAGGTCAGCATTCAGGTACTCAAGCAGTGCTTCGCAAAACTCGTTGCTTTGTCCAAACTTTTGGGTCGTTGATTGAGCAGTAATTGTGCAGGACATCTTTAACTTTTCACCAAAAGCATTAGTTCGTTGGTTTGCTGCTGCGGGAAAATGAAGAGATGCCAAAATGGAACCAACTAGAACCAGCTTACAAAAAATCTTAAAAACCATTTGACACGTACACACAAATTATTGTCGATGTTTAACAAATAATTAGCACTATGATATTGGGTTGGCAACAAAGATTTCACCTTTGGCGGTGTCGCAAAGGGGGTGTCATTTGGGTCTGCGCAAGCGGTTTCACAGGAGCTGGGCGTTTGATCGTCAGTATTTTGAAAACGGTTTGGTTTGAAAATGTAAGACTAGTTGTTTGAGTTGATATTGTGAAATGGTCGGATTTTCAACTCGTAGCCAGTGTTTCGATAAGAGTGAAGTCCGAGAATTGATGTTATGAATACTAAGCAGAATGTAAAGAAGGAATTTTTGAATTTAAGAAGTGCAATGAATGCTAGCTTGCCCGATTTTGCAATTGTTGGATTTTTCAGCTTTTTCATAAACTTACTTATGCTCACTGGCCCGCTATTTATGTTGCAGATCTATGATCGCGTTTTGGCAAGTCGTTCAATTCCGACGTTAGGCGTGCTATTTATATTGGTCACGGTGCTCTACGTCGCGCTCGCGCTCTTGGACCTTACTCGATCGCGTATCCTAACTCGGATTGGGGCTCAGATCGACAATCGCATCGAAACTCGAGTGTTCAAGAATTCGATGCATCGAAAATTAGACACTAACGATGGCGACGCATCGACACCACCGTTGCTTGAACTCAACACAGTTAAGCATTTTCTTTCTGGACCAGCACTCGTCACCTTCTTTGATGCACCCTGGGTGCCGATTTACTTGTTCATGATATTTTTGTTTCATCAGGACTTGGGGCTGCTGGCGTTGGTTTCAGCAATTGTGCTATTTATCATCGCTATTTTGAACGATGTGAGAATACGTAAACCCGTCAAAGATTCTTCGAGATACTCGGCGATTGCGCAACATATTGCGCGAACTGGTGAGCGAAATGCTGAAGTGCTTATAGCAATGTCGATGCTGTCGCCTTGGTTAGACCGTTGGAAAAAGCAACGCAATAACACTGCGCTAAATGAAATAAATGCGCGTGATCGAGCAGGAACGTTGAGTGCGGTTTCGAAGTCTCTTAGATTGTTTTTGCAATCTGCGATGCTGGCGGCAGGCGCTGCTCTTGTTATCTTTGGTGAAATAACACCGGGTGTCATGATTGCTTCGTCAATTATTCTGGGACGTGCGTTGAATCCAGTTGAGCAAGCAATAGTGCACTGGCGCGGACTAGTTCAATTCTTGCAATCTGCCCGAAAGTTGGATGTTTTTTTGACTTCGCTCCCACCTCCTACTGAGCGTATGCGGCTACCAAAACCGCAAGGAAAACTGGAAGTTCGAGGCTTACGAGTTTGTGTGCCGGGCACACACAAAATTGTTTTAAACAATTTAAACTTTGTTCTAAAATCCGGGAGTATCTTGGGTGTAGTTGGCCGCAGCGCAGCGGGAAAATCATGTCTCGCACGAACGCTTGTAGGTGTTTGGAAGCCATTGAGCGGAGAATTGCGATTGGACGGTGCTACTTTTGATCAATGGGAACCAGACCTTTTGGGGCATCATGTAGGGTTCCTCCCCCAAGATATCGAACTTTTCGACGGCACTATTGGAGAAAACATTTCAAGGTTTGCCGTGGATCCAGAACCGAGTGAGATAATAAGGGTGTCAAGATTGGCAGGCATACACGAAATGGTGTTGCAGCTTGGTGGGTATGACACGCCTGTTGGACAATTTGGAGCGCACCTGTCAGCGGGACAGCGACAGCGTATTGCACTCGCCAGAGCTATGTTTGGTGATCCAGCACTGATCGTATTGGATGAACCCAACTCAAATCTTGATGAGCAAGGCGAACTTGCGCTAGCAAACGCAATGAAGTCAGCTAGTGATAATGGCCAAACAATCGTTGTAATTACGCACAAGCTGAATGTCTTGGGATTGACGGATATGCTACTTGAGTTGACTGAAGGGACCCAAACGGAATTTGGGGATAGGGATCAAGTGATCGCGAGAATAAGAGGACGCGCCAAAACGAAGCCGGGAAGTGACCACTCGTCTCAGTCGCCAGGAAACAATTTGATTTCTACGGCGATTGTTGACCCTAAATCAACGGAAGTTCGAAAAAGCCAAAAAATTGGTTCCTCCAATGTATGGCGGGCCAGTACTTCTGATCCGAGTAACGACTGAATATGGTTAACGCACAAAACAATAGCAACCGATTCTGGGTTTTATTTGGATTCTTCGTAATAACCGTTATCTTTGGCATGGGCGGTTATTGGGCGGCGGCGACCAAAATTTCGGGTGCTGTAATCGCTAATGGGACTGTTGGGTTAGAATCCAATGTTCAGACAGTTCAGCATCTAGAAGGTGGCGTGGTTAAGAAAATTCTCGTTTCAAATGGCGATTTGGTGCAAGCGGGTGACACATTGCTTTTTCTGGATGCCTCAAGTTTGCAAGCGGAAGTCAATATTGTGCGAAACACAATTGGTGAATTGCTGGCGCGCCAGGCGCGTTTAGAGGCAGAAATTGACGGACTTGATAAAGTTGTTTTTCCAGACGAAATAATGCAAAGATTGGGTACGGAAACTGGAGTACGACAAATATCCCGGGCGTCTGCTATGTTTAAATTGCGCTTAGAAAGTCGCTTGGGCCTTAAGTCAATGATGGAGCAAAAAATACTCCAACTCGGCGAACAGATATTGGGCTTGCGCGCACAAATGAATTCGCAGTCCCAACAGGCAGAAATTTTGCAAGAGACGATTGAAAGAAAGGAAGAGGCGTACAAACAGGGTCTCGTTTCTAGAGACGCGATGGATCGCCTACGAAGTTCCCAACTCCAGGTTGTTGGGCGTGAGGGAGAATTGCGCTCTACAATTGCCAGTGTTGCAAGTGCAATTGCACAAGTTCGCCTTCAGATAATCCAAGTCGATGTTGACATGCGCGAAAGCGCTGAAAGTGAGCGGCATGAGGTTCTTTCGCGTATCGAGGAATTGCGAGAAAAAGAACGCGCCTTGCAAGATAAACTCTAGCGTACCATGATCACAGCACCAGTGACTGGATTTGTACACAATTTGGACATCTCTACAGTTGGGGGTGTAATTCCTCCATCAGGTCATCCCATAATGCAAATTATTCCGAAGAACGACGAGCTGATCATTGAAGCAAAGATACAGGTGGCTGACGTTGACCAAGTATTTGTTGGTCAGACCGCGTCCGTTGTTTTGTCTGCATTTGAAGCTCGCACGACTCCTGCGTTAAGCGCTACTGTGATAAGTATATCACCTGCACCGCTAGTGGATGAGGCAACGAGAATTCCGTTCTTCGAAATTCACCTAAAAATCCCAGAAAGCGAAATTGCACTACTCGATGGCAGCCAAGAGCTCTTGCTGGGCATGCCTGCAGAATTATTTATTCAAACAGAAGAGCGAACGCCACTTAGCTATCTTGCAAAGCCGCTGGTTGACCAGTTACTAAGGGCATTGAAAGAACAGTAATGTGTTCCTAGAGCGTAAACGGGGTCTTTTGAGTTATCCAGATTGGAAATAAAATAGTCGCCTGAGTTAGTTCAGTGTCCAAACTTGTAGTTGATCTTTTTTAGTGTGGCTCTTTTGCTCAGGCGTGCACCGAAACCGCTGGTATTTGCGTCGCGCAATCAATATTCTTCAAGAAGTCAAAATTCGTAGCACTGACATTGAAGAAACGGTTCTAAAAATTATGCGGTTGAAAAGTATTGATAAGTTCTTGAAAAATATGAATATGTTCGGAATTTGGCGCGTTAAAGACAGACAACAAAATGTTTCGGCCAGCCCAAATGTTGATGTGCAAGCCATCATAACTGATGCATTAGCAAATCAGCATAAAGTTTTGTATTCTAATGCTGACGAAACGCTTGTTTCCATGCCAGGTCTTTTTTTGTCTTTTCCATCAAACCAAATTAATCACGCTCTCTCATTTCTTGACCCGACATTTGATCGCGGATTGATTCATTTCTTGGCTCATGCGCTAATCCCGGGGGCGACGTTCATTGATGTTGGTGCGAACGTTGGCACTTTTGTGGCATTAGCCGCGAGAAATGTTGGCGCGACTGGAACTGTCATTTCTGCAGAGCCAAACGGAGAATTAACGTATTCAATTGATAGAAACGCATTTTTGAATGGCCCACTTACACCACACCATCACTATAATGTTGCAGTGGCAGACTATGACGGGCAAGTTCAGTTTCAAAGGTTCAAAGCTGATAGCCGCGTTTCTTCAATTTTTCATTACTCATCCGATGAAGTAAATGATCAGTACGAGATCTACACAGTTCCGGTTGTGAAGATGTCGAATTTGATCCCGGCAGCCAGTACCGACTTGGTCATTAAGGTCGATGCGGAAGGTGCCGAGTTTGCGATTTTATCAGACCTGCTAGCGAACAGCGCTCAATTGGCTGGGCGAAATACAGTTCTTGTTTTGGAATATGCGTCTGTTCATTTTGAGCGAGCTAGGAAATCGCCAAGTGAGTTTATTAGATTGCTTCGTGCTCATAATCTGCAAGCACACTTCATTCACCCTCAATCTGGCGTGCTTTTGCCCGAACCTTTAAGCGAAGAAAACCTTCATCTAAATGGTAACATTGCAATTGTTGTGGACAAAGACCATTTCGAAGCCGAAGCCGAAGCCGAAGCCGAAGCCGAAGCCGAAGCCGAAGCCACTCTTGGAGATGACGAATCTATCTTTAAGGAGCGATTGACACAGTTGCTGCTTCGCGAAACTGAAACTGAAGAAGTCAACTGCCAGTGTTGTGGCAAGTCGCTCAAATTAGGTTCACTTGAAACAAAGATTTCTCAGTGCATGTTCACCGAGATTGAATTGAAACGATACATTTGCGAGAATTGTGGTGTTGTATTTGGTCCTTTGTCTATTCAAACTTGTGCGGCCGATGAATTGAGTGAACTCTATGAACTGCTTTATAAGTTTTACGCAGAAGGTGGGAGTCTGCGAGATCAGGAGAAAACGTTTTATCTCCTAAATCCGTCAATTCATGATAAAATTCTAAATTACGCATGCGGGGACTGGGAGGAAGGTGCGGCTCATTTAAACTCGATAGGATGGCAGGTTTCTGGTTACGAGCCGTCTCAAAAAAATTCGTTCAGTAAAATCGTAAGCAACTGCGAAGAGCTTATTTTGGACGGCTATGATAAGCTCTTTTCGCATAACTTCATCGAGCATGTACAAAGCCCAATCACATTTTTCGATCAGTGCTCCAAACTGTTGAAGGTTAATGGCACTATGGCACATTCTACGCCTTGCTATAGTTACGTGTTCGAACAGTCGCCATTCCACTTGTTCTTCTACACAGGAAGTAGCATTGAGAAACTAAGTGGAATAGCTGGCTTTAGAGTTTTGGCAAGTCACAAAAATGATATGGCAAAAGATCAAATGGGGACCCGGTACGAGTGTTATGTATTCATCAAGGAATACAGCCGTAATCAAATATGAAAAGATGGTGTGTAATTGTACAAAGTGCTACCGGTCTTAATGCCCCTTTGGCGATTCTTAGAAGAACTCTGTTTTGCGTGCTGGGTTTCCGGACACTTTGGTGCCGTTTCGAATTCGTGAAACAACTACCGCACCGGCGTTTATTTTTACACTGTCACCGATTCTAACGTTGTCGATTATGGCCGCCGACAAGCCTACATTTGTGCCAATGCCGATAGAGGTGCGTCCCCCAATTTGAACGCCAGGTGCCAAAGTGCAATAGTCTCCAATTTGGCATTCGTGACCAATTCCGCATTGGTAGTTTACAGTCACAAAGCGTCCTAACTTCGCCTGTGATCCCACAACTGCTCCAGGACAAACTACAGTGCCCTTGTCAATTGAGGCAGCACGAACGATCGCTGAAGGGTGAATGAGACATTCGAAATTTGCCCCGCGATTCGACATTTTTGTACATACTTTTTCTTTGACAATGGGGTCGGCAATTGCGTTGAAAAATACGTCGTTAGACTTTATCTTGATTTCCTCTTCGTGGAAGGCGGGAGAATTGTGCACTTTTGGCGCAACTCCGTTTGGGTCACCCAAAAACCCACCGAAGTTTGCTTTTTCTGCCGGGCCAAGCAAATCCAATGCCCAATCGCAGACTTCGATAGCAAATGGGCCTGTACCAATTATAAACCAGCTCCGATTGGTCATTTTCACATCCAGTTGCTAAAGTTTCTTGAATCGATGGGATATGTTGATCTCACCTTCTTTGATCCTTTGTGGCATAAACGCTTCAGGCAACCGTTCCCTGAGCCAGCTCTTAAGCTCTTTTCGGCTCAGTTTTTGATTCTCGATAAACTGACAAACGAGCTCGATATGTTGGCCGGTGATAGGATTATCTACACCTTTTGCCTGTGCATGCAAAATTTGGGGATGCTCAAGTGCCGCCTTTTCAATCACACCTGGAAGTACCTTTTCGCCACCAATATTAATCCAATCTGTGGTCCTACCAACGATCTTGATCGAACCATCTTCCCGTGTCTCAACTAGGTCTTTGGTATCGTACCAGCCTTCTTCGTCAAATGGTGTCGCTGCATTGAGATACCCGATCATTCGGTTTTCGGACTTAATCTTTAGCACCCCGGCAACTACCTGCGTGTTCACACCCTCCCCGCCTACAAACATCCAAAGACTGTTACTTGCTTCGGACTTAACACGTAAAATACCAAGTTCAGACATGCCATAGGTTTGCCGAAAGGATACGTGGCGTAACTGTTCGCATAAGCGTAGTAAACTTGGCTCATCCATACGCTCAGTGCCGTATGTGATCACCTTTAGCGATTTAAGATTTGACGTTTCAAGAATACCACTTATTAGCATCATACGCATAAATGTTGGAGTAGTCGGTAGTAATTCGACTTGAAATTCTTGTATGTCTGAAATGATATCGGAAACTTGTCGGCTGGTCGGGATGATGACTGTACCTTTATTATAAAGCGTATGAAATAAAGTATTTATTCCCCCTATGTGGTCAAAAAGCAGAAAGTTCAACGTACGAAAGGTTGGTCTAGGCGTGCGGAACCGCGCTAGAAATTTTTCAAAATCATGCAGAATTGCTTTTGGCAACCCAGTCGAGCCAGATGAGAATAAAACAAGCCCCGGGTGGTTTACCCGTCGAAGTTTATCAATCATGTCATGTGATTTTCCATGATTGATGCGATAGATTGAATCATTGTCGACAACGACATCGACGCTCGCCGCATCAAAAAAATACTCGTGCTGAGCACGGGTGCTTGCGCTAAGCGGGACCAAAATTGCTTTCTTGTCGATGATTGTTATTAGCCGACGGATTGACTTTGCGTCAAAGTCTCCCACTAGCGCAACGACGTCGCCTGGCCGAATTGATCTAGCTACTTGATCATCGATTTGCAAAATGTCGTTCGGGCGAAGTAGGCTGGCCCGAGATAAAAAACATGGTTCGTTGCTGTTCCGGTAGAGATCTTGTAGCTCGGACATTAAGGACATTAGACACCTCCAATGTTAAAAATGTGCCCGCTTAACATTTTGCTTTCCTCACTGAGGATGAATTTCGTTAGGTCGGCTACGTCTGATTTTTCAAATGGCCGAGCGAGGATCTGTTGATTGATAATTTTGTTAATAGCACCAGTTGGAACATTGGCAATCAAATCGGTGTCTATAGGCCCAGGTGCAATAACATTAACCGTGGTACCGAAGTCGCCCATTTCGCGAGCAAAGCTCTTGCTGAAGCCTTCAACACCAGCTTTTGATGCTATATAGACAGACTCGCCCTTTAATGAAATTGGTACAGCGATTGTCGAAAAGTTGATAATTCTGCCACCCTTGTTTCGTGCAAGCCGCTTGGATAATGCAATGCAGCAGTTGATAGTGCCGATTAGATTGGTTTGAATAATTCTTTGCACCGTTTCAGGTGGTGTAGAAATTGCAAGATTCATGGATGCAACGCCTGCGGCATTGATGAGCGCGTATAGGTTTTTGTCCTGACTCGCTTCAGTGAAAGCTTGTTTGACTGAATGATGATCGCCAACATCGCATGCTATGCCTTCTGCTCCTTCTGGAGCTGTCCCGCTTCGCGAAAGTCCAACTACGCGATAGTTATCTTTGACCAATGTTTCACAAATACTTGCGCCCAGTCCTTTAGACGCGCCAGTTACGACAATTGTTTTCATTTGCTGTTTCACTTCGTCAAAGAAACTAGGTGTTCGCTTATGGAAGCGGGTGTCCGAAGAATTGAGTTTCTACCTGATAGCGCGCTATCGCCTGCCCAATCGAAATCAACGCCAAGTTCTTCATCGGCAAATTCCTCTAATGCAAGAAGAATTTCAACTAGTTCTCGAGAAGATACTATAGCCGCTTCACCAACAAGCGGGCTAGTGGCTTCAACTTGAAGCTTTTCTTTATCTTCAAGTACCTCTGCAATGGTATCAATGACTTTTGAGGTGCATTTTTGCTTATCGATCATTTTTGTCCCGCTTTGTTGGTGTGTAGGAAGTTGCAGCTATGGCAAACACATTGAGGTAGTCTTGTTGAACGGTTGACCAGTCCCGCTGTTGTTTGCGTTTGTTTGCTATGTCCCATTGGTCTGCATATAGTTTAGCTCCAGAGTCGAAGATGGTTGCCTGGAAAAGAGCAGAGAGTTCTGTCGGTTTATACGGATTGAAGCTAAAACTATCAAATGCGTCAAAGCTATCCAACCCTTCATTATGCGATAGATTCTTAGACAATAGTGTTGGCGTTCCCAAGCTTACCGCCTCATCAAACACAAAGGAACCTGTGCCGCCTTCAAAAAACGAGGCTGAAAGTGCAAGCGTTGCGCAATGATATAGGGCGGCGTGCACTTTGTCGGGAACCCGAGGAATAGCAAGTACGTCGAAGTGGAGCCCGCGATCCCTTACATAACGACCAATAGGGTTGTGCGGATCATCAATCCCCAAGTCCCCCGTCATTATTAACTTTAACGGACGATCGGCGTCTCGGTTGTAAGTTTCAAGTGCTCTTATCGCACAGAGCGAGTTTTTATATGGTCGGTTTTGTGTCGAAACAACAACGTAGTCGCTTCGGTGAAATTCCATTTTTCTCAAATACGATAGTTGTTTTCCCGCAAGGTAGCCGGTGCCGCCCGCCGGACTTCGTGGCAATCTCTCAAGATGTGCTTTGATCAATAGGGATGCTTCAAGCAAGCTTGGTTCAGTTTTCTTGATTCGACCAAGATTGAAGGATTTGTCAATATTCAACGATTCCAAATGATGCGAGATATCGACATAGCCGTGCGGCACGACGCTTATTTTGTCGGCAGGATAATTAAAGATATCTTGAATATGACGTTTGGAAACATGATTGGAAATCGCAATTATGCGATCGGCATATGATAGCACATTCTTGCACATATTTCGAGAGGCATTTATTGCTGCTGGGCTGAACCCCGTTGGCGCATCGTGAAACACGAAATCTGCAAATAAAAACACCTTGGGGCCTTTTAGGTGTATTCCGCTTTTGTAACCAATATGGGGGATATACCAACAGTCGATGTCGCCAACTCGGCTGACACGCTTAGCAAAGTATTTAAGTTCGTTTTCGACTAGTGAGCGAAGGATTGAAGATGTTGTTATTCGTCCTAGCAATGCTTTGAATTTGTTGCTGATGGATTGACGCGTCTTAATCGCGAGGTTTTGCAGCGCGAGTGTTCCGACAAACTTGAGGAATTTATACAATAGGAGAAGAGGCAAGCCGATTAGAAAAACAAATATAGTGGCGACTGTCGCCAAAGTACCTAATAGTACACTTAACAATATACCTGTTGGAGACCATCTCATTTGGCCGAGCAACCATAGCAGGATTTGATGGAACACAGTGCCAGCGTTCGTAACTGGGGACGTTTGTTGCGACTTAGGTATATACTTCCAATTGTTCTTTACATCTGCGGCCTGGACGCCAAATTGAATCAAGATATTTGAGTTTGTTGAACGCCTTACTTCGATCTTGGAACGCTGCTCACTCGTGAACTTTCTCAAAAATTCGTCCACATCTTGGTTGCGCACCCAATCGGGTATCATCAACACGTATGTGTCATTCTGATCACCTGAAACACCGGATAGGACAAACCCAAGTAAGCGAATTAGCCCTTCATATTTCCAAGATGATTTTGGTGCGATCGGCAGCCAAACCCCAATTTTCATCTGCTCGCTACCTTCGTCATCAATCCTAAGAATTCAGTTACATCAAAAGTTGCAGAATTGCGACTTGGGGCGCTTTTGGTTTTTTTGGAGTCGTTCCCAAGTGTTCTGTTGATCTGGGCTTCTAGAGAACGTTTATCCAGCTTAGACACCGTTTGAATTCCACGACCTGTGTTACTCCGGTTTGTCCCCAATTCTTCATCCCAGATCATGAGTATTGATTTCCCAAGCTTTTCAGCAATTCTCAATCTGTAGTCGGAGGGGTCAAATAGCGGGCCAATTAGCATAATCTCACATTCAGCGATTGCCGCGCTAGCGGAGCTAAACGAACTTGCAAATGCCGATCGGCTTTCCCACTGTAGCACGGAATGGCCTTCCGAATTCGGTTGGTTCCCAACTGGAACAATTATCATTTGATCAACAGAAATTAGGTCATCTCCACAACTATTTAATTCAGCCAATCTGCCAAGTGCTGTGCGCGACTGATGAGTGGTTGGAAAGTGGACCATATACTTTCCCTTTGGCGGATCAATTGTTTGGTCGACTTTTATCCTTGTTTCCGACACTGGTCGGCCGACATTTGCTGGTACGTCGTACAATAGGGCCATTGAACGCCAATCGTTCATTTGCTTTGATGTAGCGAACCAAAGCTGGTTAGCACCACGCAGAGTGTCTATTTTGGCTTCGGTTTCCTCTACCGGGCCATTCCGAAGCACGGCAACTTCTTCTGCTATGAATACAGCGTAGGGTTTGAGCGGCGCTAGTGTTACAGATGGAAGTCCACCTACAACAATCCAAAAGTCGCAATCGCGGAAGTCCAATCCACCGTCTAGTGGTCGGACTGTCATGGTGTATTTGCAATCTATTGCGAAGGCCTGTTCGAATTCGTTTTTATCCGTGCACAGCCAAGTATAACCGCGAACCTCGTTCCACTGGCCGGATTGATTGCGAAAGCAAGCCTCCGCATGACTATTCACGGGCGCGCCTATAACGACGTAATGCCCTTCCGCGTGAATAGTAGCTGCAAAATTGGCGGCAATATCTGCGCCAACTTCGTCCGTACCAACATGTAGTACGGCAATTTTGAGAGATTTCATGTGGCTACACTCTCGTGATAAATGCTAATTGCTTCATCAATGGGACCGTGAAAGCGACATTTCCCGCCTTGCAGCAATAGACCTGTTGTACAGACGTCGCGCAACAAATCCATGCTATGCGACGCGAGTATGATGACGTTAGCGTCTTTCAGCAAGGACTTCATTCGATTTTGGGCCTTTTCGACAAAGTTAGCATCACCTGCGCCAATCAACTCGTCCATAATGAGAATGTCGGGAACAATTGCTGTCGAGACCGCAAATGCGAGGCGGAGGTACATACCAGTGGAGTATGTTCGCATCGGCAGCTGCAAAAATTCTCCAAGTTCAGAAAAATCTCGAACCGCGGGTATCAATTCACGAGCTTCCTTACGACTTAGCCCCATAAAAATTGCCCGACGGACGATGTTCTCTTGGCCCGTAGCTTCAGGGTCCATTCCCATGGTAATATCTGTCAGTGATGCTATGCTACCGTCAACAGTGACGTTGCCAGCTGTTGGTTCCAGAATCCCGGCGCAGACTTTCAAAAAAGTAGTCTTGCCGGCACCGTTGTGACCAAGTACGCCAACGCGATCACCTTCTTTCATGTTGATGTTTACATCAGAAAGCGATTCTACTGTAGTCATCTGTTTGGACGATGTAAGTTTACCACCAACAGCCTTTGCCACCGAACCTTTAAGCGAGGCATTACGCAATTCAAATAGCGGGTAGCTTACTCCCACATTTTCCAAACTCACTGATGTCATGGTTTTACCACGCCTTGTTGAATTGTTTTTAAAGCCAATAGGTGATTTTTGCTCTGTAGCGTACAAACACATAAGAAGCGAGGATTACAGCAACCAGCGTGTAGCAGCCAGCAACAATCCAATAAATCAAGGATGTCTGAGGCCCTAGTACGGGTGCGCGCAACAGATCAAGAAATACCGCAAACGGGTTCACGGTCATGTAAGCTTGTGCGAACGGTGGCAAAGCCTCGGGTTTCCAAATTACAGGCGTTACAAAAAATGCGATCTGAATGATGCTACCGACAAGACTCGCAACGTCCCTAAATCTTAATCCCGCGATTGCCAAGAACGTACTGGCGGCGACAACAGCGATTGTTGTGAGAATAAACCCTGGAACAATCATCAGAATGTTTAAGGTGATTGGGATTTGGAAATATAGAAAAATGGGCACAAGGATCAGCAAATTATGCGCGAGAATAATCCAGTGCTTTGTTAGATTGCTGAGAACAAAAGTAAACTTTGGGATGTTTACTTCGCGTAAATATCCGCTTGCGGCTACATAAATACCAGGTCCATCAAGTAAGACCCCGGTAACGTAAGACCAAAAAATATGGCTTACGGCGATAAATGGCAAGAACTCGCCGACTGGAAGTTTCCAAAGAAACGACCAAAGTAAACCAAGAGACATTACCATTACAAATAGCGAAATGGTTATCCAAAACTGGCCAATTCTTGAGCGCCGGTAACGAGATTGAATGTCGGTAAGACCAATTAGAACAAAAACAGGCCAACGAATTAGAGCATTTAGTACATCGTCATATGCGCGGCTGAGTTGTGTCTGTCGGCGAAGTTGCCCTAAGCTCATTTTTTTGCGCCTACTACTGCTGCTAGCAAGTTGCAAATCCTGACAATTTCTTCATTAGTTAGTTCAGGGAAGCTGGGCAGACTAATACCCCTGCTGGAGATGTCCTCTGCAACTGGCAATGAAATATGTTCACTTTCCAAATAAGGCATGTGGTGCGCACAGATAAACACGGGGCGTGTTTCAACTCCATTTGCTCCCAAATACTCCATAACTTCGTCTCTAACATGACTGTTAGAAAGTAAAAACGAGACTAACCAATAGTTGCTCTGAAAATCTTTTTCAGGCTGAGATTGCCATTGCAAGGGCAAACTGGTCAAGTTTTCACGATAACACTCGTAGATACGATTCTTCTCTCGGCTAATTGTATCCAATTGTTCAAGCTGAGCAACGCCAATTGCCGCCTGAATGTTCGTCATCCTGTAGTTTACACCGAACCGATCATGCCAATATCGTCGCGAGACAGACATACCTTGGTTCTTGGTGATGCGCATATTTTCGGCCAGTTTATCATCGTTTGTGATAATTATGCCGCCTTCTCCGCAAGTAATTGTCTTGTTACCGAAGAAGCTGAAGGTTGCGACATCAGAAAAATGGCCAACATGCAGGGAATTTACGTGCACACCTGCAGCTTCTGCAGCGTCTTCTACGACGTAGAGGCTGTGTTTCTTCGCAAACGCGGCTATTCCTTCCATGTCACATGTAAACCCGTATAGATGTACAGGCATAATAGCTTTCGTTTTGTTTGTAATTTTTGAAGCAGCGTCGGCTAAATCAATAAGCCAATTTTCCGGAGTGCTTTCCACAAAGACTGGAATAGCGCCGCACATCAAAATTGAATTGACGCTGGCAATATAGGTAAAACTTGGGACAAGTACTTCGTCGCCCTTACCAATTCCAAGACAGTGCATCGCAAGGTGTAGCGCAACAGAACCATTGCTAACCGAGATTGCATGTTTTAATCCAGTGAGCTCACAAAAGTTCGCTTCAAACTGCCCAATGTATTTTCCTCTAGACGAAATCCAGCTTGTATCTAAGCAGTCAGCAACATACTTTTTTTCATTGCCGCGGAGATATGGTTGGTATATTGGCGTTTTCATGGCCGAAAATTTCCTTTCAGAACATCGAAGCCTGGTCTTCAAAATCTAAAGCAGATCCAGAGCGCCGTTATCTTCATTGTTTAGTCCGGCATCGCGCAGAGCGAGTTCTTTGCGCGCGCGGATCAAGTCAGATTGGACCATTTCTTCAACCAGTTGCGAGAATGTAATCTCAGGTTCCCAGCCAAGAACTTCTTTCGCCTTTTTCGGGTTACCTAGCAGGGTTTCCACCTCAGTTGGGCGGAAGTAATCCGGATCAATCTCAATAATGCAGTTCCCATCTGCATCATATCCTTTTTCATCAACTCCTTTGCCTTGCCATGTGATTTTCATGCCCAAAATTTCGGCGGCACGTTCAATAAACTTGCGCACGCTATGCTGCTCACCAGTGGCAATCACGAAGTCTTCCGGTTGTTCTTGCTGCAACATCATCCATTGCATTTTTACATAGTCGCGAGCGTGCCCCCAATCGCGCAATGCATCGATGTTGCCCATATAGAGTTTTTTCTGCAATCCAAGTTTAATACGAGCGAGCGCGATTGTAATTTTCCGCGTAACGAAGGTCTCACCTCGTTTTGGGCTTTCATGATTGAACAAAATTCCGTTACATCCAAATATGCCGTATGCTTCTCTGTAATTCACGGTAATCCAATATGAGAACATCTTCGCGACGGCGTAAGGCGAGCGCGGATAAAATGGTGTGGATTCTGATTGTGGTGACTCTTGAACCAATCCGTACAATTCAGACGTAGAAGCTTGATAGAACTTCGTTTTCTTTTCAAGACCCGCTGCTCTGATTGCTTCAAGTACTCGCAATGTGCCCAAGCCGTCAACATTGGCAGTATACTCTGGTTGCACGAACGAAACAGCAACATGGGACTGCGCAGCAAGGTTGTAAATTTCGTCGGGGCGAATTTCAGAAACGAGTTTACTTATATTTGCTGAATCAGACAGATCACCGTAGTGCAAAAACAATCTGGCATCTTCACGGTGAAAATCTTTATATAGGTGATCGATGCGCTCAGTATTGAACAATGAAGTCCTACGCCGAAGACCGTGAACAACATAGCCCTTGTCTAAAAGAAGTTCAGCCAAATATGCACCATCTTGGCCTGTGATGCCTGTAATTAGGGCGACTTTTTCACTCATAGTATATAGTTTCCATGCTCAACGGTTTTCTTGGGCTTATATCAACGGTTCGGTCGCAGGACAAACAAGATTGATCCACGTCATAAGGCCTTCGTGTTTATCCGTTGTTTGTGACACGCATCAAGCATTGCTAGTTTGGAACAGCTAAAGTATGGCTTCTCGCGAAAAACACCGACAATTCGAGTGGTGATTAGAACAACTTCAGTTAAATTGCAACTGCAATTTTTTTTAAAACTTAGTTTGGATTAAAGCAGCATTATCGCCTATCTTTGATCAAAAAACAACGAACAAAGATGGCTGAATTTTGTGGCTCGAAACCTCTCATCTATCACAACGCGAATGCCGAAACCAAGGTTAGGTTCAATGAAGAAGTCATTTAAGCAGGTTGAAGAATGTGGAAACCCGCCGGTGATTTATCATGACTATTTTGCGATGTGCGGTGGTGGCGAACGATTGGTTTTGATACTGGCTCATGCTCTTCGTGCTAATTTGGTTTTTGGGTTTAAATCAGCAAACTCATTTCCGGAGGAAGAATTTCCAAAGGGACGGAAATCGTTAGAACTGCCCAAAGCATTTCGCCGTTTCGGCCTTCGAGCAATTTTTCTTTCTTTTCTCTTTCGAATTCAATCAAGATCCGCTGGAAAATTCGAGACGCGAATTTATTCCGGGGTTTCAGCGCCTTTTGCAGCGCCGAAATCAAAAGTGCCAGGAAAAAATGTATTCTATTGCCACACTCCGCCGCGCTTTCTTTATGATCAAAAACGTCACTTTATGTCAAAAATCCCTTCGATCTTACGACCTTTGGCCAATTATGCATTGACGCTTTTCGAGAAAAAATATTTACAAGCAGTTTCGCGAATGGACATAATTCTGACGAACTCTGAAAACACCCGTGCTCGTCTAAAAAAATATACTGGATTAGATTCTGAGGTTGTGTATCCACCCATTGACACCGAAAGTTTTCGTTGGCGTGAGCAATCTGACTATTACCTTTCGACAGCGCGTCTTTCTCCGCTGAAGCGGGTTGAACGGATTGTTGAAGTGTTTTTGGGGTTGCCAGAAAAGAAACTGATCGTTGCGTCAGATGGAGATCAGTTGGAATGTCTGAAAGAATTGGCAAAAAACGCTCCAAATATAGTATTTACAGGTAGATGCAGTGACAAGGAGTTAACTGACCTTGTTGGCAGAGCTATCGCAACTATTTATCTTCCAGTTGACGAAGATTTTGGAATGTCCCCCGTGGAGTCCATGGCTGCTGGGAAACCAGTAATTGGTGTTGCAGAGGGAGGCCTTTTGGAAACGGTGGTTCGTGGAGAGACTGGAATTCTGCTGCCGAAAAGCTTTACTAATATACAGTTAGCGGAAGCAGTTGAAAAACTCAGCCCAAAACGCTGTGTGAAGATGCGTGCCGCATGTGAGGATCGCGCAGAACAGTTTGGAAAGAAGAACTTTATCAATAAGATAGGCGCGGTTCTAAGTGAGATGTGAAGTGATCAAACCTGAAGCACTTCTTGATATAGCTTAATGTACGCCCTATTCATTTTGTCAGCTGTGAAGAATGCATCGAATCTTTTTTTAGCCCCCGCGCCTAGTTTTGCTGAAAGAGCCTCATTTTCCCAAAGATCCAGCATGGCCTCTGCCAAGGCACTCGCATTGTTAGGCGGGATAACAATGCCCGTTTCGCCGTCAACATTTACATAACTCGTGCCAGTGCCTATCTCGCAAGAAATCATAGGCTTGCCCGCGCGAGCCCCTTCCAATAGCGAGAGACCGAAGGCTTCGGATCGAAAATTGGATGGGAATACAAATGCTCTGCTGAGCGAATGTAGCGCTTCTTTGTCGGGATCAGATATCTCCCCGACAAGTGTGACATTGTCAGATTTATGATCTTCTAGTTTTTGGCGATCGTCGCCCGCGCCAGCAACTACAACTGGCAGGCCATTTTGTCTAGCCGCCGCAAGGAGAACTGGAAGGCCTTTGTAGTAACGAAACGCTCCCACAAAAAGAAAAAAATCAGAGCCAACGCGTTGCCTCCATTTGTCAATTAGTTCGTTAGATGGTTCGACCCGAGGCCCAATTCCAAGTGGGATGATCGAGGTTTTCTCTTCATAGCGGGGCAAAACGGGACTGCTTTTCAAATAGTTAGGTGAAGTTGCGACTATGTGGTCCACGCTTTGGAGAAATCGCGTCATGATTGGGCGGTAAAACAAACGCAGCACTTTTTGTTTAACAATATCGGAGTGATATGTCACAATTGTCGGTTTTTTAACAGGAGATGTCAGTTGCAGCAAATCGGCAGATGGCCAGGGAAAGTGAAAATGCACAACATCTGTATCTTGCACGAGAGCTCGAAACTTCGAAAAAATTGATATTGACAAATCGTTTGAAGAAATTTGTGCATCACGCTTTGCTTGATGGGAATAATGGTGCGCAATTTTGAAAGGCTCGATTGTAGATTTCTCACCCAGAGACAAAACATGGCTTTCAATTCCACTGCATTTTGTTCCTTCCGATATCTGCCAAATAACTCTTGGAATTCCTGTAAAGTTGTCCGGCAAATAACTCTTGTAGACGTGAAGTATTTTCAAGTTGTGTCCTTCAAGTACCTATGGAAAAGCGTTTTTCAAGCGACTTATCGCTAGTTTTCTCAAAATTGTTCCAGTTCTACGCCGTGGATTTGACAACCTAACCATGTTTGTCTTCTTCATTGATGTGAATTAGGAAGGCCTCATATTTTCACACCTAATAAATGGGACATAAGAAATGGTGAACTATTATGTCGTTGCGTCTCTTCTCTTGAAGAGTGTTCTGAACAAGATTTGAAGGTCTAATGATATACATTGCAATCGAATATAGTTTTCATCACATCTAGAGATCAATATTGGTTCACTCATATCGATTCCGTTTACCTGTGAAAGCCCTGTTATTCCGGGCAGCACATCGTAAATTCCACGTTTCGTTCGCCTTTCTATCAGTTCCAATTGATTGGGCAAACACGGGCGTGGGCCAACAAGTGCCATTTCCCCTTTTAGGATATTCCAGGCCTGTGGAAGTTCATCAATTTTTGTGAATCTGAGAAATCTACCAACGCGTGTGATTGAGCTTTCACCAATCTCGTGCGTTCCTAATTGAGGCGTGCCGGTAGTCATAGTTCGAAATTTCAAGCAATGGAATATCTTTCCATTTTTTCCGACACGTTTTTGTCTAAAAAGGCCGGCTCCTGAGGAGTCGAGTTTGATGACTATCCAAATGATCAGCAATAACCACCAAAATCCAAGGATAATTGTGAGTGAAAATCCAAGGCCTAGTGCCCTGTTGAAAACTCCATAGACTCGATTTTGACGTTGACCTTTCGTCTGGATAGCGTGGTTCACTGTTCCGTCATTGACAATAGACTTGATTGAAGATGACAGACGTACAAGGTTGGTCGTTGGCCAAAATGCATGAATAATTTGTTGTCCTATTCCATAAGTAGATTTTGCAAGCGGGTTTGGATTAGAGTTTTCATTGACTTCACCGTTTGAACTGCAGAGCGCGGAAATGTACAAGTTAAAAACATTGGCTTGTGGGAATTGGGCGAATGTGTCAGGTGATTTGACACATGTACCCGAGTGTATCTCGGTAGCTTGCAGTTTCAGATCTGCAATGAAGGAGATTTTTATCAACTTGGGGATATTTGTCTCATTGGGGGCAGCGCAAAAACCTGAATTATGACAAACGGATGTATTTGCTTCGCTCGGTGTTGGCTGAGCAACGTAAACCATTGCGTCAAAGTAATTCGATTTATCAACTATTGAATCAAATCCTTTATGAATAGAAAGTTCAAAATCTTTTTCAAGCAATGAAATCAAGGCGCTATCTAATTTGCTGCCATTGTCAACAAGCAACACTCGTTTTCTATATTTGGGGAAATCAATTGGTTTTGCCAACACTGCCATCTGGTGCCTTTCAATCCAAGTTGGACCAAGGATTTCGTACCAATAGTCCATTGCATTCAACCAGGCAATGCGCTTCTTGTGCGATTTCCATCGGATATCTTATTGTTCTATGAATTCGATGTTTTCGTCTTCACCTAATGGTCGGCGGGGCCCTGCCAATCCCAATGCGTCTTTGATGGTTTTTCGGGACGAGCGACTTGGCAAACCGCTGTCATCGTAGCTAATTCCGAAACACGCAATCATGGTTCCAGCTAAACGGGAAGTTTCTGTATGAAGCCGCTCACGTAGTAACACCCTCAATCATAGGATGGCCATGCTCGTTCGATTTGTTGTCGGTGCAGGTACTTATTTCCTTGGTTAATAACTTATCGGTTGAAACACCTTTTGTTCTAGTCTGTCGGAAGAAAGTATTGTCCGATGATTGGAAATGAGGAGATCTGTTCGAATATCGTAATCTCAATTAAATGTTGCCAAACTTGGGCCCATTTGACACCGTGTTCCGGTTGTTTAGGAATGAATCCGCTTATACGCTGAAAATGGAAACCACAAGAGATATGAATTCGATGTTGAATAGACTTTTGGGTCTAGATCGCCCAAAAAAACGTGCAATTCAGTTGGCTATTGATTGTGTGTTGCTTGCCTTGAGCTTTGCACTGGCTATGGCATTACGCTTGGATGGATTTGGCTCTTTGGCTGTTTTTTCGGTTTGGGTGGCATTTATGGCGATGGTTCCTGGATCCCTATTTATCTTCATCCGCCTGGGATTCTATCGAGCTGTCATTCGATACATGTCAACGAAAGTAGTCGAAACCATTGCTACTGGGGTCGTCTTCTCCGCCCTTATCCTTTTCGCAGTTAGCCAGGTATTTGGGCTGCCCATTCCGCGCTCGGTTCCTGCTATTTATGCACTTCTGGCATTTGTCAGCGTTGGCGGTGTCCGTTTTGCATTGCGGGCGCTTGTGGAAAGGCAGAAAATTGGGAATAAGGAAAATGTAATTATCTACGGTGCTGGAGAGTCTGGGCACCAATTGCTGACAGCGCTTTCTAACGGACCAGATTACGCGGTTGTCGGTTTCGTGGATGACGGAATTGATATACAAGGTCAAGAACTTAGCGGCGTTGCTGTTCATAATCCGGTCCAGCTTGCGACGATTGTCAAACAGCATGGTGTGAAAACTGTTTTATTGGCCGTTCCTAGCGCAAACCGGGCGGCGAAGCGGCAGATTGTCGATAAGCTGGAGAGCTTGAATGTTGAAGTGCGCACGATTCCGGGAATGGCGGATTTGGTGTCTGGAAAAGCCAGTGTAAGCGATTTGCAGGTGGTGTCTGTTGAAGACCTTTTGGGGCGAGATCCAGTGCCGCCGAAAAAAGACCTGTTAAACCAAGATGCGGCTGGGAAAAGGGTGATGGTTTCGGGTGCTGGCGGGTCGATTGGTAGCGAGCTTTGCCGACAGATTTTGCGACAAATTCCTGTAACGCTTGTCCTTTTTGATGTATCTGAATTCGCGCTCTACCAAATTGAAGACGAACTAAAGTCTTTGGCAACGACGAATAATATTGACGTTGAAATAGTGCCTGTCATTGGCTCTGTGCAAAACCCGCGCCGCGTTGAAGCAGTGCTTAAGCAATTGAAAGTGCAAACAATTTATCATGCCGCGGCCTATAAACACGTACCGTTAGTTGAGCAGAATGTCATCGAGGGGATGCGAAATAATGTATTTGGCACCAGGACGATTGTTGACGCGGCGATTGCGGCTGGCGTTGAGAATTTCATATTGATTTCAACAGATAAGGCCGTGCGACCGACTAATTTCATGGGCGCATCAAAGCGCGTGGCAGAGTTGATTTGTCAGGCGGCGGCGAGATCGCAGAACCAAACGCGGTTTTCAATGGTGCGGTTTGGCAACGTTTTGGGATCGTCGGGATCGGTAATACCTCGGTTCCGAGAACAGATTGAAAAAGGCGGGCCGGTGACGGTCACTCACCCTGAAATCAATAGATTTTTCATGACGATACCTGAGGCCGCACAACTGGTTATTCAGGCTGGCGCCATGGCGCAGGGCGGGGATGTATTTGTGCTGGATATGGGTGAGCCAGTGAAAATTGTTGATTTGGCACAGCGCATGATCAAACTGCATGGACTGCAGCCTTATTTCCCCGAAGATCCGCATTTAGGGCCGGCAAGCGGGGATATCCCCATTACATTTTCGGGCCTGAGAAAAGGCGAGAAGCTTTATGAGGAATTGCTGATTGGTAATTCGCCCGCCGGGACTAGTCATCCGCGTATTTTGACGGCCAGTGAAATTGCCATGGAACAACAAGAACTTGAGCAGATGCTTGATGATTTGCTCAGGACCTGTGTGGAATATGATGCGCAAGCCATTCGGCAAATCTTGCAGGATGCCCCTATTGAATTTCACCCAGTTGACGAAGTTTCGGACCTTGTTTGGATGGCTCGAGAGGGTCAGGACGGGGATAAGCGAATTGTTGATTTAACGCCCCACATCAAGGCGTCAAAGAAAATTACAGAACACTAGCCCCTGCTCTTTTGTGAGATTTTCGGTTGATTTTGGCCGGAAACATTCCACTTTGTGCCGGGTTTGGCCCGGCATGTTCCACTAATTTGTTTCATAGATGTCTGCGCCTTCGCGGCGGCTGATCATACGATGGGACTTGTGTAGCAATTGGTGGCATAGATGTTTCATCTCTATTGCGCACTTCTCGGCGATTGATGATCCGCAATTGATGACAATTCCCCCCCTCACTTGCTTCCATTTATCTGCTCAGCACATATGCTATGCAAAGATTATGCCTCTGCGATTCTTCCACTCGTCGGTTAGCGGCCTGAAATTATGCCCGCGGATTGGACGGCTGACAGCCCAAACAAGTTCTGCCTGCAATTGGATTATCCCCGCTAAAATATTGAAGCGTATGCTCTATTTGAGTGGGACGGATTTGATGTCGAGGGGCCGACATCGCGTTAAGATGTTGGTAACCTTGTTTTCCTTTACGACTCGGCGCAACTATGCAAATAGTTGACGGGCAAAGTGCATCAAATAACAATTTTGCCGTCAGAGAGGGAAAATGACGACATCCGCTGAACATGGTGAGGGACACAAGGCGTCTGAAAGACTGGATGCGATTGATGCCGTCGACAAAATTGTTGATCATGCTGGCCTATTGTCCGGCCAATTGCAAATTTTGCGCGAGCGCATGTATCCGCCCGAAGCGGAAAAATCTTTGCGCTATTTCATGACCAATGAGGTGAGCAAACTCACCTCTATTCCAGAATCGACATTGCGCACTCTCTCGATTGATGGCAAAGGCCCTTCCCCTGCCCGGCTGGAAAATAATCACCGGGCTTACACCTTGGCGCAGATCAATGAATTGCGCCAGTATTTCGCCGCGCAGAAACCAGATGGTGACCTGTCCATATTGCCCAAGCGCGGGCCGGGCGAACATTTGCAAGTGTTGGCGGCCACCAATTTTAAGGGCGGCAGTGCAAAGACCACGACCACGGTGCATCTTGCTCACTATCTAGCGTTGCAAGGCTATCGCGTGTTGGCGATCGATTTGGATCCGCAAGCTTCGCTTTCAGCTATGTTTGGTTTTCAACCTGAAATGGATGTAGGCCAAAACGAAACCATTTATGCAGCCCTACGCTATGACGATCAAAGACGGCCATTGCGAGATGTGATCCGCAAGACCTATTTTGATGGGCTTGATTTGGTGCCGGGCAATATTGAGGTGATGGAGTTTGAATATGAAACCCCGCGGGTTTTGGGCACCAACCAAAAGGTTGAGGGCGGCATATTCTTTGAACGGCTAAAACTTTCCATTGATGAAGTGGCCGATGATTATGACATAGTGCTGCTCGACACCCCCCCTTCCCTTGGCTATTTGACGCTCGGCGCGCTTTATTCAGCGACTTCCATGGTGATCACCATTCATCCGGCAATGCTTGATGTGGCGTCCATGAGCCAATTTTTGCTGATGCTTGGCGATTTGGCCCAGGTGATCCGGGACGCGGGGGCGACCATGCGCAATGATTTCATCAATTATTTGATCACCCGGCATGACCCAAACGATCAAGCGCAAACCCAAATTGTTGCCCTATTGCGGCACCTATTCGCTGAAGATGTGTTGATGCCCACCGCCTTGCAAAGTACGGCGGTTGAATTGGCGGGGTTGGGCAAGCGATCCATTTATGAAGTTGAGCCGGGGGAAATCCCCCGCAACACGTTGAAGCGTGCGCGCGAGGCCATGGATGATGTGAATCGTTCGATTTTGGATGGGGTGCATAAAAGTTGGGGTCGGTTATGAGCAAGAAGAAATCAATCGCTTCAGCCTTTGGCAACCTGACTCAGCCTGATAATGCATCATCAAAAGACGATCGGCCTTCAACACCGAGTGCAGCCCCCAGTCGGGTGGCGGCCGGTGTGATTGGGGCGACCCAAAGATCGCTAACTGAAATTCGCGAAGAACGCGATCGATTGTTGGCTGAAGCCGAGCAGGGCGGGCAAATTATTACCCTTGAAACCGGTGATGTGGACCCCTCGCCTTTTCGCGATCGATTGCCAGATGATGACACAAAAGAGTTTGAGCGCTTTAAAAATGCGCTTGCTCAAGAAGGACAACGCACGCCAATTTCTGTGCGCCGTGACCCGAATAATGAACATCGATATCAAATTGTATTTGGCCATCGACGCTGGCGGGCTTTAGCAGAGCTTGGCCAAAAAGTTGAAGCGCGGGTTGGTGAATTTTCGGACCGGGATTTGGTGGTGGCGCAGGGCATGGAAAATGCCGAACGCCAGGACCTGTCCTGGATTGAGCGCGCGCTTTTTTGTGCGGAAATGGAACAAGCCGGCATTAAGCCCAAAGACATTAAAGCGGCGCTTGGGGTTGATGATGCGCAAATGTCAAAGTTCCGCGCAGTGACCCGCATTGTGCCAAAGCCAATTATTGAAGCGATTGGCCGGGCGCCCAACATTGGGCGACCAAGATGGTTGGAACTGGTGGCGCTGATCGATAATGATGGGCAATTGAGCCTTGTTGAAAAAACCTTGTCAGCTGACAAGGTGAAGGCGCTTTCTTCGGATGAGCGGTTTGTTGCCTGTTTGATGGCACTGACCGGGCAGGCGGAAGAACCGATCCGGTCGGCTAAGCAGCAGGGCAATATATTTGCGAAGGTGGGCGAGGTGCGTTTTGGCAAATCAGACATGCGCATCAAAGTGGCAAAACAACATGCCCAGGCTTTTAAGGCCTTTATGCAGCGCGAGCTGCCTGAACTTGAAAAGCGATTTGCCCAGAGCATTAAAGGGCAACACGAGGAATAACCTTGTCAGCTGACAAGGTGTGAAGTGAGCGTGCATGGTGACATGCATTTAATTGCAATGGTTTTGATGTCGTAAGGAGCAACACGGCGAAGAAAAACAAAACCCCCCGAGGCGGCAACCAGCGGGGGGATTGATCAAGACAAAGGAACGGCAATTCCTGTTACCCTGTTGAACTAGGTTTAGTCTTATCAGTTCCCCAACATTATTGGCAAGTCAAAAACGCGATTTTTGCGTGTGGGTATCTATGTTCATTTTTTGAACATGATGCACCACGGCATTTCACGCGATGGGATTTTATTGCCTGGTGCACGTTGTGATGCGGCCTCTTCACTTGATGAAGGAGAGGGACCAATGGGGTCATCACATCAGCATAACACATCAATTGCGCCCAATTATCAGGGTTTAGATGTTGCGGTTTGGGATATGGGCTTGATCGGCGACGATATGTTGCGCGCGCTTGAAACTTCCCATGAAGAAGCGCAGCGCCGTATTCGGGCGCGCTTTAGCCAATCGATTTTGGCCAAGCAAGGGTTTAAGAAGCCGCGCTTTGGCTCAAACGCTTATCGCGAATATGTCCGCAAGGGCTATATTACCCCCGAAGAAGCAGAAGCTGACGCGATTATGCGTGAAATCCGCGCCGAACGGGCAGGGCGGGGTGATGCAAATGGGGAAAATAGTGCGGGCGGGGCGCTGATGAATTCTGCGGCGGCGCATAAAGCATTTGAGTTGTCTAAGAGACCACCTGTGCGATGGGGACGCCAAGCGCCGATCCCTTCAGACCAATATGCCCCCAACATGGCCACCACGGCCGCTAGGGACGAGCGTTTGACCCCAAATGCCAAAGCTCTATTGCAAATCATTCATGCGCGCTGTGGGCGGGAAGGGATCACCGAGAGCACAAAAGGCACATTGGCCAACATTATGAACCGCTCAACCCGCACCATTCAGCGCTATATCGCTGACCTGGTGCAATTTGGCTATCTGGTGGCCCATACCAAGCGCAATGGGCGCGGACTTTATGTGGGGCTTGTTTTGCGGGTAGGGGAAGCGACAAAGCCATTCTATGAAGATCTGCGACGTACGGCGGACTTAATGGGGCAGGTGTTTAATTGGGGGGCTTCTGAGACCGAAGTTTCTCTTGTAAATTCAGATAGGACACAAATGTCCCCTAAAAAGCAAATCTTACATAAGAATAATAACGACACCCAAATGGGTGACCCCTTTGATTAGAATTTCTAGTCCAAAAGGACTAAAAATTACTCTTTAAACCGCTAAAAAATTTAATCCTTCACTTAGGCACCCCAAGTGAACAGTGAACTCGCTCAAAATCAGAGCGGTTCACTTCTTCCGCTGCTCAACACCAAAATAATACCGACGTGCTCGCTCCAGCAAGGGCTACGCCCTTCTCCGCGCCGCTCCGATCCCGTATCGGGATGCTTTCCGCTGCGCGCGCCGGTGTTCTAAACGTGTCGGCTCCGGAGGAATGTCAGACTTCCCGTCTCTCCAAAGGAATAGATTTTAGGAAGAATTCAAATTCCATGCGACATTGACGAACCGTTCTCAGGTTTGTAACTATACGTTCTAGTTTGATTAACAATTATTTAAGGCAATTTTTGCGGCCAAAAATCGGTGCTGAAGTCCCTGCAACATCAAAAAGTTTTTCGTCAAATTATTGATTTTGGTTGGGCTAACTTTGTTTTAAATTCATATTTGGAGAGCGTAAATGGCTGAAACAGCTGGCAAAAAGAAAAAAGTACAATCGGTTGATGAGTTCATTTCAGCCTCAAAAACACAAAGCACCAACAAAGCCAGCAAGAAAAGTCAGGCCGAAGCCACCGACGCAGGGGAATTTGCCAATATTGGGGCGAATAGCTTCTTCAAAATCCTTTTGAACAATGAACTTAGTGCTGTTGAAAAACAAAAAGCGGTGGCTAAAGAGCTTTCCTTTGCCAAGAACAAAGAAGAAGCCAAACATGCGCTCGAAGAGTTCAATAAGATGAAGGAATATCTTCAGCATGAGCGCAAACGCATGGCGCGGGAGATCATTTCCCTGACCGACACCGAAGCGTTTTCTGAGTTGAAGGATGTTTATGAGGACATCAACACGGCATTGATAGACTTTGAAAATCGCATTTCACCGCTGACCAATATTGTGGATGCGGTTTATACGTTGCGCATGAATGGCGTGACGTTTGATATTTTCAATGAAATTGCGAAAGACAAAGAAGCTGAAGAAGAGCGATTGATAAAACTGCGCGAGTTGGAAAACGAGCTGTTCGAACTTGAAAATCTTATCAAGGAAACAAAAATTTCCAACGACATGTTGCGCGATGAAAAGTCGTTCTTTGGCTTTGGTGGCATTAAAGAAAGTGCAAAGCGCCAAATCGCTGAAAACAATATGAATTTGGATGATTTTGACATTCGGATGCAAAATCTGAACCGCGAAATTGAAGAACTTTCTATTGAAACAACACGTGATAGCGAGTTCGCTGAATATGCCGACGAAAAAGCCCGGTTGCGTGAACTGCTTGATATTTCGTCTGAAGAGCATAAATCGCGCCAAGAGGGTCTAATCGCGGCAGCGAGCGGCTTTATCGACACGACGGAAACCCGTGTGGCCAGTGTTTTGACCCATTTCAATGGGATGAATAACCAAATCGACCGGTTGGGCGACGCGAACTATACGATGCGTGAAATTTACGCGATTTTGAACGACGCAACAGAAGAAGCGGGCCAATCCAACCAATCGAAACGCGACGAGCTATCCACCGACGCGGAAGGCGAAGGCGACATCCAAAAGATGGAACGCGAACGCCAATTGCGCGATCTGGAAAATCATATTTCGGCTCTTGGTCAATCCAATGTAGATACGACTCAAGTTTTTGCCGAATTGACCAGTGCCGGCCACCGGATCAAATCGATGAAAGATGGCAATGAGCAGCAAGTGAGCAAAACCCGTGCCCTACACACATCAGGTGTTGCCGGGGTTGCGGACCAGTTGAGCACCGTGTTGCAAGCCGTTTCGTCTGCAGCATTGGGTGAAAGTTCTGAAATGGCGCGGATGTCGCTTGAACGGATGAACGAAACCACCCGCAGCTTGGGCCAAAAGGAAGTTATTCGCGTGGCCATGGGCGCCAAAGAGGTCAATTCAGAATTGACCAAAGCCCTTGCTGATCTTGAGCAATATGGCGATGTGATCAACACCGCCACGGACATTACACGCGAAGGTTTGAGCGAAACAAAACGCTTGTTGGGCGAGTTGGAAAACACCGCCAATAGCGTGCAGGAGGACATCAAAAAATCAACCGGCGTGGCGGCAGATGTAGCCGCTGGTGAGAGTGAGAAATCTAGCGAAAAAGAAGAGAAAACGGCAGCGCCGAACCCATTTGATATTGGGTAATAAGGCGCGAAAAGCGATCTAATCACAGCTTTTTTTTGGGAGATATCCATGCCGTTTAATTCTAAGAATTTTCTCATCCGAGGTGAAGACCAATTGGCCCGTGATGAGGGGTTTCGACTGGTTGGCCGTACCGATGAGTTGCGAAAGCTTTCTGGCATATTGATGCGCAAAAGCGCGCATAATGTGCTGTTGGTTGGGGCTGGGGGTGTCGGCTGTTCGGCACTTTGCTTGGGGTTGCAGGCCCGCAAAGCGGACCCGGATGTGCCGTTCGATATTATCAATAAACGCATTTATTGGCTGGATAGTGACGGATTGTTCTCGTCGGGTGATCATGCGGTCATTAATGAGGGATTTCAAAAGCTTGTCCGAATTTTGCGCCGTTCAAAGGACAGTGTTTTAATCATCGAGGACACAAGAGATTTCATTGAAGCGGCACGCAATAATGGTTGCACTAATTTCATCAATGCATTGATGCGGGATTTAAAAGCTGGGCGGTTTCAAGCGATATTTGAAACCCGCGATCAGGACTTGCCAACGGTTTTAAAATGCCATTCTGACATGCATGAAATTTTCACAATGATTGATTTGCTAGAGCCAAATGAAACGGCATTGCATGAAATTGTAAGTGATGCGTCGCGCACCCTATCCAGCCATCATCGCATCAATATTTCTCAGGATGCGGTGGACGCGGCGATTGACTTGACCAGCAAATATCGTGTGAGCGATATGAGCCTTTCGCGCGCGCAGCCGGAGCGCAGTTTGAACCTGTTGGACCGGGCGCTGACGACCTATCGGCAGCGAGCCCATGCAGAACCGCCTACCATCACTGCCATGAAACAGAATTTGGCGCATTTGCAAAAGTGCGGCGAAGGCCAAAGTCAGCAAGATGCTTTGCAAACTGAGCTGGCGGCAGCGGAGAGCGAATGGCTTGAAAACAAAGAGCGGTTGCGGATTTTTTATAAAAACCAGCGGGATGGTGAAGAGCTGATCCGCTCGTTGGAGCAAGATTTAGAAACCGAACTTGAAAATGCCGCACAGCGCGAAGAAGAGCTGGAACATAACCCCGGCGAAGCGCCGACGAAAATGAGCTTTTCGGCTCAGTTGCAGGGCAGTGGGTTTGAAAATCGCGTCATTAGCGATATTCGCCAGCGGATATCTGATGCGGAAAAAGCGGTGGCCGAAAATTTGGCCAAATATGAGGATTTGGCCGCCAAAATTAACGCCGAATTGCTGCTTGATTTACCCAATGTGACCGCAGAGTTCAGCGCGATTTCCGGTATTGCGGCGGAAAAGCTCAATCAAGATGAGCGGCTTAAATTGCTCAACCTCGAAAAAAGCCTATCTGGCCGGGTATATGGGCAAGAACATGCGGTTTCCAAATTGGCGGGGGCCATTCGGGTGGCCAAAGCCGGGCTAAAAGAGCCCAATAAACCCCAAGCCGCATTCCTTTATCCTGGGCCATCTGGGGTGGGCAAAACCGAAATGGCCAAGGCCCTCACCGCATCGCTGATGGATGATGAGCGGGCGCTTTTGCGCTTTGACATGTCTGAATATATGGAAAAGCACGCGGTGGCGAAACTGATCGGTGCGCCCCCAGGTTATGAGGGATATGAAGCGGGGGGCATTTTGACCAATTCCATGCGGGCCAACCCCCATGTAATCGTGTTATTTGATGAGATTGAAAAAGCCCATCCGGATGTATTTAACGTGTTGCTGCAAGTGCTTGACGATGGGCGGCTCACCGACAATCGCGGGCTTACGGTTTCCTTTAGTGAGGCGATTATTTTGATGACGACCAATATTGGTCAGCCCCACTTTTTGGACAAAAGCCTGAATTTTGACGAAGCCGTGACCGAAACCATGCATGAACTAGACAATGTCTATCGGCCTGAATTTTTGAACCGCTTCAATGGGCGCGAAAATATCGTCTGTTTCAACCGACTTGAACTGCCGGTAATTGAAATGATCGCTAAGCGAGAGTTGGAAAAGATCAACCAGCGGATTGCCACACAAAATGCCAATCTTGATGTGGTGATGGATGACCAAGCGGTGGCCGACCTTTGCAAAGATAAATATGAGCCCGCCCGCGGTGCCCGCGGCATTCCGGGATATTTCGTGTCGCGGATTTACCCCATTGTTGCCAAAACCATTTTGGAAACCCCGGAGGCTAGCGGCACATTAGAAATCACCTATCGGGCAGGGGATGGCGACGTCGACATCCAGATGAACGCGCGAGAAGCCGCATAATGGGTGAAAAGGAAAAGGGCTCTTCCACTAGCGATTTGCGGGAGCGGGCCAAACGGGCCCAAGCGCATTTAGATGCGGCGCGCGGTACCAATGACAAAAAAGGGGAGGGCGCCCAAAAGCCAAATGCGAGCCTTTTTGCTGATTTGGTAGCCAAGTTCAAAAGCCTTACCGACTTGCCGATTTTGCGGTTTTTTCGCCCAATGGTTGGGTTTTTAGGGCCAAAATATGCATGGGCCTTTGGCAAGTTAACGCTGAAAAAAGATGGCACATCCAACCTTGGCCGACAGGCGCTTGCCCTTGTGGGCCTGAGCGTCGGCTCGCTTATTGGGTTATATTTCCTAGTCTTTTCCGTTGTCCCAAACACTTTCCGGCTGGTCTATGATGGCGTGGTGATCAACGCCTTTGCCTATGAAGATGTGTTGGTGTTCGGCAAGCCCGATTGGGTGGAGGGCGAACCCGGCGTATTGAGCGTTTTTGCCTGTCGAAAATATCCGTGCGAAGGGCAATCCGATTCAATAGAATTTCGCATGCGCGATAGTTTTTATCTCGATGTTGTGCGCACCCTAACCCGGCTAGAACCCCATGATCCGGGCGAGTTGGCCGGCGCCTTTTTGTCCGAAGAAAATGCCTGCCGCTTCAAAGCCTATGGCGTGCGGGTGAAATATTTGGGCTTTTACCCCAGCCTAATTGAAGCAACCTGCCGACCGATTAACGGCGAAAATGCGGATAGTGCATTGGACGCGATGCGGGAAACGGTGACGACTGAGTGAGCGGCGTGGTTGAAGGAAGGAATTGTGCGAGAGCTTGTCTCACACGGAGAAAGCGCAGCTTTGGAAATATGAGAATGCTGACGCTTTGGCCGGTTCAAATGACTGTGTGGCAAAAATGGTTTAC
The DNA here is from genome assembly GCF_057219265.1 of Maritalea sp. YIW29. NCBI lineage: Bacteria > Pseudomonadati > Pseudomonadota > Alphaproteobacteria > Hyphomicrobiales > Devosiaceae > Maritalea > Maritalea sp. YIW29. The sequence goes on along the minus strand of NZ_JBXVVF010000004.1, from coordinate 43,934 downwards.
CACTCGAGAAATTCCGCCAATTTTGATACTAGAAATTCCGACTTATCAGCGAAACTCGACAGAATAGCTAGTTTGTAAGTGTTTTTCATGATACATTGCTAAAAATCAATGAAACTGGCAAAAGTCATTAAAATTCATGAATAATGCAAAAAATCATCAATTTTCAGGACCAGTAAGTGTTTTTCATGAGCTAAGGTTGCCCGAAATTGCGCAGCCGGTGGGTTATGCGGCGCTGATTGATGCATTTGATTTGGCGGTGCCCATGCCGTCTGTTCTTTGTGCAATTGGCACCAAGCACAAGATATTTGAAGCGCAAGGTTGGCGGCTTTATACGCCGCGACATGCGCCTGCCTCAACTCTTGAAGCACATTTAACCTTCGCTCTGAAATATGAAGGGCTGCACCTAGGCGTATTGAAAAAGCTCTTTCAAACACTGGAAGCGGCCGAGCTAACTGAATTGATCGCGCAAAAGCCCAACAGCGCCTATATGCGGCGCATTTGGTTTTTATATGAGTGGTTGCTGGACAAGCAGCTTGATTTGCCCAATGCCAAAACTGGCAGCTATGCACGAGTGGTGGACGACAAATTGCAATGGGCGGTGCCGGGCGCAACATCCACCCGTCATCGGGTGCACAATAATTTGCCGGGCACGCCCCAGTTTTGCCCCATGGTGTGGCGCACGGAAAAGCTCAGCCAATTTGTGGGCCAAGAATTTGATGCGAAAGCCCGGGCGATCATTGGCAATATTTCCCAATCGGTTCTGTCGCGCACAGCGGCATTTTTGCTGCTGAAGGATTCAAAATCTAGCTATGCGATTGAAGGCGAAGCGCCGCCCCATGACCGCATTCAGCGTTGGGGCAAAGCGATCGGGGAGGCGGGAAAGCACCCGCTGGATAAAGAAGAGCTATTGCGCCTGCAACGATTGGTGATCGGCAAGGATACGCGATTTGTGCAATTGGGGTGGCGCGACGAGGGCGGTTTTGTCGGCGAGCACGAAGTGGATACCCGCTTGCCGTTGCCCGATCACGTCAGCGCCAAGCCCGAAGATCTATCGGATCTGGTGGCGGGCCTTATTCAGTTTGCTGAAGAGTTTACCCAAGAACTTGATCCGATCATCGCAGCGGCCATGCTGGCATTTGGCTTTGTCTATATCCATCCGTTTGAAGACGGGAATGGCCGGATACATCGCTATTTGATCCACCATATTCTAAGCGCGCGCGGGTTTAATCCGCCGGGTATGGTGTTTCCGGTTTCGGCAGCGATTTTGGACAGGATCGATGATTATCGCCAGGTGCTCGAAACCCATTCAGCGCGAATTTTGCCGTTGATCGATTGGCGCACAACCCCTTCAATGAATGTTGAAGTGACCAATGAAACCGCAGATTTCTATCGCCATTTTGATGCAACACCCCATGCAGAGTTTTTGTTTGAATGTGTTGCGCGCACAATTGAAATAGACCTGCCCGAAGAAGCCCAATTTTTGATGAAATTTGATCGGTTTAAATCGCGGATTGAGGCCCACACCGAAATGCCCGCCTCGATGATTGATTTGCTGTTCAATTTTCTAAAACAGAACGAGGGTAAATTTTCAAACCGCGCCCGCCAAAAAGAATTCGCTGCCTTAACAGACGATGAAGTGGTGGCGTTTGAGCATATTTATGGTGAGATATTTGATGCAATATAGCTATCGTTCAGATCCAGATGTTCCTCCATTTGACGATGCAATGCCGATTGCCGTCATGGATGGGGATTGCGCATTATGCTCGTTTGGCGCGCAGTTGATCGACAGGTTTGATCACCGTCGCCAAATCCGCATTTGCCCGACTGAAACCAAATTGGGTGCGGCGCTGCTTTCACATTATGGCTATTCAGTTTCTGACCCGTCATCATGGCTGTTTATTGCGAATGGAAAATGTTGGACCTCGTTTGAAGCATGGATTGTGGCCGGGCGCACCTGCGGCGGGATTGGACGCCTCCTTGAAGTATTTTGGATATTACCGCGCTCTGTTCGCCAATGGATTTACCTTCGGGTTGCTCAAAATAGGGTGAAATGGTTTGGCCGGCAAAGAATGTGTGAGATCGCAAAACCAAGCCTAAAAGCGCGCCTTATTGGTGATGAGTGATCACCTCTATATCCAATTGGGAAAGCTCATTTAAATATTCATCTAACGTCACCATACCCACACATGGATAAGCTCCGGCGGGAACCTCCATGCCTTTGGCAATTTTTTCAGCCAATATGATCGCGGGGATTGTGGGAATGTGCGGACCATCACCATTTTTTGCGATGATAAACCATTGGCGCATATGAGATTGATCAGGATTTGCGGCAGCGGTGCCGCGCAACGTTACATGCATGCCACCATCCGAGCTGCCGAAACGGTTAAATAGATTACTGGCCTTCAACAAAAGCGCCGCGTGACGCTCTAGCTTTATCGGCAACCCCAGTCGAACAAGCCACCCAAGGGCCCATAGGCCAAGATGCATAATGCTGAGTTCCAGGCCTGCGGAAAATTGGATGGTGTCGATTTGGTGTCGTGCGGGCAAAAGATCGAGATCGGGCACCTCACAATTGGCCATCCAACGTTTGCCCAACCCCGGATAACGTTGGCGATAAAGATTTTGCCAGCCATAGGTTTTTGCCGCCACGCTGGGGAAGGGGGCAAGCGGTTTGCCCACATAGCTCAAAATGGCTTTGGTGGTGGCCAACCCTCGTTCCGCGCCCTGACCGGGGGAGATGCCATATTGCAGATTTTCAATATTGTGAAACTCGTCTCGATAGTGGGTGACCAAGGCATCTGACAGGGTAGGCACCGTGCTGGCACCGCTGATGATGCCAATATTGGCCGCCTTCGCCGCCGCATCTAATTGTCCGATATTGGCGACAAATTCACGCCCATCCGCGAGGTCAATATAATGAATGCCAGTCTTTATCGCGGCTTTCGCCACATCATAAGATTTATGTTGAAACGGCCCAATGGTGTTGATGATTACGCTGGGGCGATATTGGGCCAAATATTGATCCAATTGCTCATTCACATTGAAGCTCAAAGCCGACGCATTGGGTCCAATTTGGGCAGCGAGTTGTCGCGCTTTTTCTGGATCTCGCCCGACGATTAAGACATTAATGTTCTTTTGCGCGAGGGCCGTCGCGATGCGTTTTCCGAAATTGCCGTAGCCACCAAGGATCATCACGGGTTTATTGTGGGTCAAGAGACACTGCCTTTATTTTGAACCGGCCAGAATATGAGTAGATCTTGCCCAACAGGGGATGATTGATGAGCATTTCCATCTCAAACTCATCATCATTTATTGCTTCTTCCCAAGCTGTCGGTTGGCCAATCAGCCATGTAAGCGGCATGGGAATTCGGAAACTACCGATGCGGAACTTATAACCAAGATGCTTTAGGTGGACCCGTCCATCCTCAAATGAAAAGGTCGAATGCCAACCAAGGCCGATGCCTGTCCATTCAACAACCTGATTGCCACAAAGCGGTTCCAATTTTGAAGTGAAACTTAGAGTGCGGCCATCTGGGAGCGACAGGCTGCGTTCATATGAAAATTCGTTGCTATTGACCATTGTCGTAAATTTCACACTGGCTGGAAGGTCGTTAGCGGAAACGGGAAATAATGTTTTGGTCCATAAGAACAAAAATGAGGCTGGCTTGATCCATGCGCTTTGCCAGATCGACATGGTTCCCGTCACTTCGACAAGGTCATTTCGGTTTGCTCTATTGGCATAATGTTTGTGAAATATAGGGGGCATTGCTGGCCATTGGTCGCCAAATATTGGCTTGAAAATGGGATGAGTATGTTCCATCAATATTTATCGCCCTTAAAAGCAAATAGAACTCATCATTAGCATGGATTATCTGATTTTAAAGTGGATACATATTTTGAGTTCCACCGTGCTTTTTGGCACTGGAATTGGCCTGGCATTTTATTTCTTCGCTGCTCATCAGATGAAACAAATTCACGCGATTAAATTTGCCACGAGAGTGGTTGTGTTGGGTGATTTGCTGTTCACCACGCCAGCGGGCATTATGCAATTGATAAGCGGTTTGGCGCTAATGCATCAGGCAGGCTTTGCTTTTGATGAACCGTGGCTGATGCTCTCGATCAGCTTGTTTGTCTTCGCCGGCATATGCTGGCTTCCTGTGGTTTGGATCCAGATCAGGATGCGGGATATGGCTGCGTTGACGGAGAACCTATCAGAACTGCCGGATGCCTATTGGTTACTCAATCGCTGGTGGATCGGGTTGGGCACATTGGCATTTCCCGCACTCGTTGCGGTTTTTTGGTTGATGGTGATAAAGCCTGAATTTTGATCACCATCAATGCAATGGACTTTCAATCCATTGGTGATGCTTTAACTTGCGAGTAAATAGAGTGTCGCGTTTTGTTTACGTGCTAAAGTTTCATGTCATCAGAAACAAGAAACTTAAAGAAATCTCTCAAGTGATGACGAGGAACATACCACTTCGCGAGTATCACCAACGAAAACAAAATTCCAAGTAAGACGCTGCTTCGGCGGGTCAATGATCAGTTTTTTGCGATAATTATCTCGATGCCCAGACGTGACAGCGCTCGGGATATATCTTCACTCGTTCCAACGTCGCAAATCACGGAGTCTACACCGGCGAAGTTTTTAATTGTAACTGGCGTTCTATGCCCTAGCTTTGACTTGTCCGCCAAGACGATGCTGGTCTTGCTGCTTTCTATCATTGCGGCGCGAACCGCTGCACCATCAATTGTATAGTCAGAGAAAACGCCATCAGCTGTTAATCCACCAACACCAATGAACCCAAAATCGGCAAAGTACTCTTTAGCCGATTCAGCCGCCGTGTAACCTGCGGTTGCATTTTCAGTGTTTGAAAGCTGTCCGCCGAGCACAGTTACAGATTTCGATGTCTTTCGCATCAGCGCGGCGATATCTAAATCATTGGTGATGATGTGCAGATCTTTCTTGCGACGCAATTCCGTAGCTAAAGTGTAGGTGGTTGACCCAGAATCTAGCAGAACCGAAGCGCCATCCGGCACGATCTCAGCGGCGACTCTTGCTATTCTTTTTTTGCCTTGGGGGTTTTCGTTGGTGCGATCATCTCGTGAGGGCTCGTGTGTAGGCAGCAACATTGCACCGCCGCGTACTTGGGTGAGTAAGTTTTTAGCGTCCAACTCTGCAATGTCCTGGCGCACTGTCTCCCGGGTAACCCCAAGTTGTTGCGCGACATCACGAATTGAGATTGCGTCATGCTCTTGCAATATCTCAAGAATGACTTTTTTTCGTTGTTCGGGCACGTAATTCATTTGGTCACTTTATGTCCCGAAGTGTTCACTAGCCAGCCAAAAATTGCATAATTTAGAAAGAATTTGCAAAATTTTGCAAACTACGTAGACTTGCCGTCGAACAAACCCGATGGAGCGAATTATGAGCAAAACGCAATTACCAGAACGTGCGCAAGTCGTTATTATAGGCGGCGGTGTGATCGGCGTTAGTGTGGCCTACCATTTGACCAAACTTGGTTGGACAGATGTGGTTTTGTTGGAGCAAGGTCAGCTTTCAAGCGGCACGACATGGCATGCTGCGGGGTTGGTCGGGCAATTGCGCAATAATGCGAATTTGACCAGCTTGGTTCGTTATTCGACAGAGCTTTATAGCCAGTTGGAAGCAGAAACGGGGTTGGGCACGGGTTGGAAAAATTGCGGTTCGGTTACTGTCGCGCGAACCGAAGAGCGCATGCACGTCCTCAAACGGATTGCCGCCACAGCGAGATCTCAAAACGTGGATTGCGAAGTTATTGATGCCAAAACCGCAGGTGATCTTTGGCCCGTCATGCAGGTAGATGATGTTGTTGGCGGTGTTTGGCTACCAGGCGATGGGAAAGCCAATCCCACCGATCTGACACAATCGCTTGCAAAAGGCGCTCGGCAGGGAGGCGCTAAAATTGTTGAGCGCGTGAAGGTTGAGGGGATCTCAACTGAAAATGGCGCAGTTTCTGGTGTGCAAACGTCGCTTGGCAATATTGAAGCCGAATATGTGGTGAACTGCGCCGGACAATGGGCGCGCCATATCGGCAAAATGTGTGGCGTGAGCGTGCCGTTGCACTCCGCAGAACATATGTATGTGGTGACCGGTGAGATTGAAGGAATTCACCCGGACCTCCCGGTCATGCGTGATCCAGACGGCTACACATATTTCAAAGAAGAGGTTGGCGGCCTTGTGGTTGGCGGATTTGAACCAGAGGCAAAGCCATGGGGCATGAATGGTATTCCGGATAATTTCGAGTTTGCGCTCCTCCCCGACGATTGGGACCAATTTGAAATATTGATGGAAAATGCGCTACATCGAATTCCAAAGCTTGAAACGGCTGAAATCAGAAAGTTCTACAACGGGCCGGAGAGTTTCACGCCTGACAACAACTTCTTAATGGGCGAAGCACCGGAGCTGCGAAACTTCTACATCGGAGCAGGGTTCAACTCGACAGGCATCGCATGTTCTGGCGGCGCGGGGCGAGCGTTAGCTGAATGGATTGTCAATGGATCGCCAACGATCGACCTGTTTCCCGTTGATATTCGACGGTTTGCTAATTTCAACAATAACGGCAAGTTTTTGCATGACCGCGTGAAAGAAGTGCTCGGCTTGCATTACATGATGCCATGGCCAAATCGCGAGTTGGAGACGGCAAGACCTTTTCGTCAGTCTCCGTTGTATGATCGATTGGCTGCGAAGGGGGCAAGTTTTGGCTCCAAAATGGGTTGGGAACGCGCAAACTGGTTTGCACTCGACGATGAAAGCCCTGAGCTCGAATATTCATTTGACCGTCAGAATTGGTTCGAGGCCGTAAAAGCTGAGCATGAAGCAACACGAAATGACGTCGCGATTTTTGATCAAACGTCATTTGCTAAACTCAAAATGCAAGGGCGCGACGCCGCCAAAGTGTTGAATAGGCTATGCGCAGCGCAGATTGACGTCGCCATTGGGCAAACGGTCTATACGGGCATGCTCAACGAGACAGGAGGCTATGAGTCTGATTTGACCGTCATGCGGTTAGCCGAAAACGACTTTATGCTCATTACCGGTTCAGCACAGGCTGTTCGGGATGCTGATTGGATCAGGCGAAACATGTCAGATGAAGAACATGCATTTCTAACGGACGTAACGTCATCCTATTCCATTATGTCGGTCATGGGACCAAAATCACGCCAGCTGCTTCAGCGTGTTTCCAATGCCGATCTTTCTAATAAAGAATTTCCATTTTCAACTTGTCAGGAAATTGAACTCGGGCATGCAACGGTGCTTGCAAATCGCATGACATATGTTGGTGAGTTGGGCTGGGAACTTTGTGTGCCCACCGAGTTTGCGACCGGCGTTTACGATGTATTGCATGAGGCCGGTGCTGACCTTGGACTTCGTGATTGCGGCTATTATGCGCTAGACGGTTTGCGGATAGAAAAGGGGTTTAGGGCCTGGAGCCGCGAGCTCACCCCGGATATCAACCCTTATGAAGCGGGATTGGGCTTCGCTGTGGCATTAGATAAGCCTAGCGGGTTTATCGGACAGAAGGCATTGCAGAAAGCCAAGCAAGAGCAAATGCTGACAAAGAGGATTGTTCAGTTTACAGTGGAGGACCCGGACCCGGTATTTTGGTCTGGCGAATTAATACTACGTGACGGGCAGCCGGTCGGAGAGGTGAGGTCTGCAGGTTATGGGTTCTCATTAGGACGTTCAGTGCTGCTTGCACTGATCGAGAGCGACGCAGGGGTCGATAAGGCTTATATTGAAGCTGGGAGTTGGGAAGTTGACCTTGCCGGCGTTAGATTCAGCATAGTGCCCCACTTGCGCACGCCGTATGATCCAAAGGCCGAGCGAGTAAAGGCGGACGCATGACCATTTGTAGGAAAAAGGCAACAAAAATTGGATAACTATTTCTTATGATCTAGTAGGGATTATCGATTTTTCTTCTTCTGATTTTCTGCAACACTTCCTACTGGAGGGCATGAATGCGCTGACGACGCATGCGTGCAAAAAAAACGACATCACTGGGAGGAATAAAAATGAAGATTCAAAAAACAGCTCTAATGGCTGTATTTGCTGGTACAATGTCTGTGTCTGCAGCACTCAGTACCGAGTTGACAGTTTACACAGCGTTTGAGGCGGAAGACCTAAAACGTTACGCAGATGCGTTTACTGCAGCCAATCCAGACATAACGATCAACTGGGTACGCGATTCGACTGGCGTTGTTACGGCGAAGTTGCTTGCAGAAAAAGACAATCCTCGCGCTGATGTTGTATGGGGCTTGGCAGCCACATCTCTACTTTTGCTGAAGAGTGAAGGTATGCTTGAGCCGTATAAGCCGGCTGGCGTGGAAAAACTTTCCCAAAAGTTTGTTGATGGCGGCGATGTACCTTCATGGGTTGGTGTCGATGCATGGGTTGCATCTGTTTGCTTCAACACGGTTGAAGGCGAAAAGCACGGACTGACACAGCCGACATCGTGGGTAGATCTCCTTAAGCCTGAATATAAAGGCCATATCATTATGCCTAACCCGAACTCATCAGGAACTGGATTCCTTGATGTTTCGAGCTGGTTGCAAATGTTCGGCGAAGAGCAGGGCTGGAGCTATATGGACCGCCTGCACGAAAACATTTCACGCTACACCCACTCGGGTTCGGCGCCTTGTAAGCTTGCAGCGTCGGGCGAAACAACAATTGGCGTTTCATTCGCGTTCCGTGGTGCAAAATCAAAATCTGCAGGTGCGCCGATTGAAATTATCGTGCCATCTGAAGGCGTAGGTTGGGACATGGAAGCTGCTGGCATTATTGGTGGCACAGCTAACTTGGAAGCTGCCCAGGCTTTGTTGGACTTTGCGATTACCAGAGAAGCTATGGAAATGTACAATGTAGGCTACGCAGTTGTTGCAATGCCAGGTGTTGCAAAGCCGGTTGAAAACTTCCCTGAGGGTTTGCTTGAAGCGATGATCCCTAATGACTTCGAATATGCGGCGAACAACCGCAAAGCGATTTTGACGGAATGGCAAAATCGGTATGATTCAAAGTCTGATCCAAAAAGCTAAATCTCAGTTGTAACTCAGGGGCACTTTGTGCCCCTGAGTATTCGCTTTTCCGTCGTGTAGTTGCGCGATGTCGAGAAGCATGTACAAATAATCCGACATATATGTGAAAAGGGTTCGCTGTGGCACAAGAGAAATCTGCCCAATCGTCGTATCTTACCATCAAGAATTTGTGGAAATCCTTCGGTAAGTTTTTAGCTCTTAAAGACATCTCTCTAAGTATAAATGAGGGAGAATTTATCTGCTTTTTAGGACCATCAGGCTGCGGAAAGACGACACTTTTACGCGCCATTGCCGGACTTGACTTGCAGACTAAGGGTCAACTTGTCATCGAAGGTAATGACGTTTCAAACCTGCCGCCTTCTGAGCGGGATTTTGGCATCGTGTTCCAAAGCTATGCTCTGTTTCCAAATCTAACCATTGAGAAAAACATCGCATACGGCCTTGAAAATGCTGGCCGTCCGAAGTCGGAAATAAATGCACGGGTCACCGAACTACTCGAGTTGATCGGTTTGCCTGAACAACGCAAAAAATACCCGGCACAGCTCTCAGGCGGCCAACAACAACGTATCGCTCTCGCACGGGCTATTGCGACTTCACCTGGGCTTTTGTTGTTGGATGAACCGCTTTCTGCGTTGGACGCAAAGGTTCGCGTGCATCTACGACATGAAATTAAAGAGTTGCAGCGCAAACTTGATGTCACAACTGTAATGGTGACGCACGATCAAGAAGAAGCTCTGTCCATGGCGGATCGGATCGTCGTGATGAACCATGGTGTTGTGGAACAAATTGGTTCGCCGACAGAAATCTACCGCGAGCCTGCCACTTTGTTCGTTGCGGACTTTATTGGCGAGATGAACCAAATTCCAGCGACCGCTGGGGAAGCCGAAGAAGTTCAAATAGGTGGTCAATCCACCAAGAGCAAGCACCATGACTATGCAAAAGGTGCATCGGTTGTTGCCGCAATTCGGCCTGAAGACATTATTCCCCATGGTCATGGCGCTCGATCTCCGGGTGCCCCCGATATCCAAGAAACGCCTCAAAACTGCATGGATGTGAATGTTCACGAGATGGAATTTTTGGGATCATTTTGGCGTTGCCATCTTCAAAATGAAAGATTTGGCGACACAAATCTAATTGCCGACTTTTCAATTAATGCCGTGCGCCGTCTTGGTTTAGCAAAAGACAAAATGATGCAAATCGAATTGCCGGCAGATCGTTTAATGGTATTTGCGCCAGCTAACGGTGAAGCCAATGACTGATATGCAAATGTTGGAGGATGCACCGGGCGCAACGATCAAGCCGAAGTTGAGCCGTGACGACATCATGATGCGCGCGAGCATCGGTGTGATTGCACTTTACCTCGTCATTACGCTGGCTTTTCCCCTCTACGCGATGATGTCGAAGTCTTTTTCAAGTTTTCACTTTGATCTCACGACTTACGAGTTTCAAGTTAGCGATGAAGCAGGGGTGTTCAACGATACAATTTTGTCTGCTGAGCAACTAAATTCAGCAAATGAAGTTTATGGGCCACGGACACTTGCGACCAGTTCTGACGGTCGTCTGCCTGTTGCAAAACTATTTCCGGATTTTAGTTTTCGCAGCTCGGTCATGTACAGGATGCGGGGCACGTCGGATGAAGCCCGTTATTTGGTTGGCAGTACGCTGCACGTAGGAACGGAATGGACAGAAGTTGATTCCAACACATTTAGACGGGTGATGTTGCGGCCGGTTTCCGAAGTTGGCTTGAACAACTTTGTTACCTACTTCTCAACGCCTGCTTTGTTTAACTCCATACAAAACTCGTTTTTCATTGCGGTCGTGAGCACTGTCTTGACGGTGGGCCTTGCATTTGGATTTGCCTTCGCGCTCGCTCGAAGTTGTATGAAGTTCAAGGGTGTGTTTCGGCTAATTGCCATGGCGCCATTGTTGGTTCCATCTCTGCTACCTGGCATTGCGTTGGTGTATCTGTTTGGCAATCAAGGAATTTTAAAGGCGTTCTTATTGGGCGAAAGTATCTATGGCCCAATCGGCATCATCATTGGTTCCATATTCTTTACATTCCCGCACGCATTTCTCATCATCTCAACCGCACTGGCTATCTCCGATGGCCGTCTTTATGAAGCTGCGGTTTCTCTTAAGACGAGCCGGTGGCGTACGTTTTGGACGGTTACTATTCCGGGTGCCCGATATGGTTTGATTTCGGCCGCGATTGTCGTATTCAATCTGGTGATTACCGACTTCGGACTGCCAAAAGTGATCGGCGGTCAGTTCAACGTGCTCGCAGTTGATATTTACAAACAAGTCATTGGTCAGCAGAACTTTGAAATGGGCGCTGTATTGTCTGTTGTATTGATCATTCCTGCAATTTTCGCATTCGGGATTGATCGGATCGTGCAGGGCAAGCAAGTCGCGCAGCTCTCAGCTCGTTCAGTGCCCTACCATCCCAAGCCAAATACGGCAGTCGATTTGGGGTGGTTGCTCTATTGTCTTGCTATCGCTGTCTTCATTGTAGGTATTTTGGCCATGTGCCAATACGCGGCGTTGGTGAAGTTTTGGCCTTACAATTTGTCACTGGGCTTTAGCAACTATCAGTTTGATCTGATGGATGGCGGCGGATGGGATTCGTACTTTAACTCAATCCAACTTGGCCTCATTACCGCGGTTGTGGGAACAGCTGTTGTATTCTTCGGGGCCTATCTTGTTGAAAAATCCAATGGGTTTGAAAGAGCAAGAGGCATGTTCCAAATGTTCGCGATGTTGCCAATGGCAATTCCGGGCATGGTGTTGGGCCTTGCATACATCTTCTTTTTCAACAATCCGAACAACCCGCTTGGCTTTATCTATGGCACCATGGCAATTTTGGTTGTGGTTACGATCACCCACTTCTATACCGTGTCGCACCTAACCGCCGTGACTGCACTCAAGCAATTGGACAGAGAATTTGAATCTGTTTCTTCTTCATTGAAACAGCCGACAATGAAATTGTTCTCTCGGGTTACCGTTCCAATTTGTCTGCCTGCGGTTTTGGACATTTCGATCTATTTGTTCATCAATGCGATGACTACAGTGTCAGCCGTTGTGTTCCTTTACTCACCCAAAACGACGCTTGCATCAATCGCTGTTTTGAATATGGACGACGCGGGCGACATCGCACCAGCGGCGGCGATGGGCATGATGATTTTCTACACCAATGCGGGTGCGAGATTATTGCACATGTTTATCTCAAAAGGTGTCTTGAAACGAACGCAGGCTTGGCGAACGCGATAGCCAAAATTCTAAAATTGATGGTTGAATTTTTGACGGTCCGGGCTTTACTGCTCGGACCGTAATTCGTTGACCAACCCAACAAAAGCGCGGATGACACGCACATCTCTTCGCTGCGATAAAACGACTAGTGTTTCCGTCATGTGAAGTTCCGGCTTGGCCAAGTCGACCCTTGTTAGTCGATCGTCTTTCCCAAACTCTGCAACTGACACAAACCCAATTCCCGCACCAGAAGCAACAATTTCCCGAACAGCCTCGCGTCCTTCAGCTTCAATGGATGGGGTGAGGTTTACACGTGCTTTTGCAGCAGCTTCTTCAAGTTTTTGTCTTGTTCGCGATCCTTTTTCGCGAAAAACAAGCGGCAATTTTGATAGGTCTTTGAAAGTGAGAGGTGGTTGATCTTCTGGAAATTGTCCCACTGCCGCGAACGCGACGATCGGACTGGCCCCTAAATCATAGGTGTCAATATCTTGTCCTGATGATAGGCCGCCCATAATCCCGACTTCGGCATTGTAGCTGCGCAATTCGTTCAAAACATCTTCAGTGTTTCCTGCTCGAACAGACACAAATACGTTTGGATATTGGGCACGAAATCGAGACAGAACTTCGGTTATATGGTGTGCCGAATCTGCGATAATTCGCAATTTCCCATCTAAACTTGAGCGTCGTTCAGACAGGTATTCTTCAATCTGATCCCCAATTTCGAACAACTGCTTTGTCAGCAGAAATAAATGCTCACCTTCTTTCGTCAATTTGATGCGTTTTCGCTCACGATGAAACAGCAAGACATCACAATCTTGCTCTAGTTTTCGCACTTGATCTGATATGGCTGGTTGAGTGAGAAACAAGGCTTCCGCGGCTCTTGAAAAGCCGCCATGAAGGGCTACAAAATGGAATGCGCGTAGCTGATTAAACCGCATTTGACCGCTCATTTTTTATCATAAGAAAAACCTATCATTCAATACCGATTAGCAATTTTACATATATATCAGCATGGGCGAAAAAGACAGGGCATAATCCATTTCAATGAGGTCAAAATGTTGGATACCACAACAAAAATTGACGTGCCACCGCTGCAAGCACCTCGGCTTGGAGAACCTTATCTTTTAACGCCTGGGCCACTGACAACTTCTTATGAAGTTAAGGCGGCGATGCTGCGCGATTGGGGCAGTTGGGATGGTGATTTTAGAGCCATGACGGCTAAGTTGCGGGCAAGTTTGCTAGCAATGTTGGGCGAAGGTGGTGAAGAGTTCGATTGTGTGCCTTTGCAAGGTAGCGGTACATTTGTGGTTGAAGCGATGTTGAGTTCGCTTATTCCTCGCGACGGCAAAGTTTTGGTGCTTGCCAACGGTGCCTATGGTCAACGTTCGGCGGCGACTTTGAAGTATTTGGGCCGCGATCACGTGGTTCTGGATAAAGGTGATTATTTACCGCCGCGCGGCAAAGAAGTGGCAGAGATTTTGGCTCAGGATGCGGACATTACGCACGTCGTTGCCATTCACTGTGAAACGAGTTCGGGTATCTTGAACCCGATTGAAGAAATTTCTGAAGCAACATATGCGGCAGGACGAAAACTGCTTGTTGATAGCATGTCAGCGTTTGGCGCGATTGAGCTTCAACCATCCAAAATTCGATATGAGGCGGTTGTCTCTTCAGCCAACAAATGTATTGAAGGCGTTCCTGGGTTTGGCTTCATCCTAGCGAAGAAAAGTGAGCTGGAAGCGTCTGAGGGAAATTGTGCCTCGATCAGCCTCGATCTATACGCGCAATGGAAGACATTCAACAAAACGGGCCAATGGCGATTTACGCCGCCAACCCATGTTGTCGCTGCATTTCTAGAGGCTTTGAAAGCACATAAGTTAGAAGGCGGCGTTGAAGGGCGTGGCGCACGTTATACCGAAAATCGTGATGTTATGGTTGCGGGTATGCGCGAGCTTGGCTTTGAAACCTTGTTGGAAAGTCGCTGGCTTTCTCCCATCATTGTTACGTTTTTCTGCCCGGCGGACCCGGCCTTCGAATTCGATCGCTTCTACAATTTGATGAAAGAAAAAGGTTTTGTCATTTACCCCGGAAAGCTGACGATTGTTGACAGTTTTAGGGTTGGTTGTATCGGTCAAATGGATCGATATGTCATGGAGCAGGTTGTTGATGCTGCCAAACAATGTTTAGCGGAGATGGGTGTTAAAGATGCAGCACCTTCTGCCGAAGCGATAAAAGAGCGTGCCAAATTGGCTGCGTCGGAACACTAAGAGGAAATTTAATATGACTATCCAATCTCCGGTCTCAGCAAATGGTCGGACATACCCAACGCCGAAAGTTCCGGCGATTGCCATTTGTCTTGACGGTTGTGAGCCAGAATATCTGGATGAAGCAATTGCTGATGGGTTGATGCCAACGTTGAAGCGCATGCGAGAAACAGGCACAGACCGCCTTGCCCACTCGGTTATTCCCTCTTTTACAAACCCAAACAATCTTTCGATTGCGACAGGTCGTCCACCATCAGTGCACGGCATCTGCGGTAACTACTTGTACGAGCCAGAAACCGGCGAAGAGGTCATGATGAATGACGTTCGCTTTTTGCGCGCGCCGACCGTTTTCAAAGAGTTCTATGACGCAGGTGCCCGTGTCGCCATCGTAACAGCAAAAGATAAGTTGCGCGCGCTATTGGGTGCGGGCTTGGAATTTGATGATGATCGCGCAAAGTGTTTTTCAGCTGAAAAATCAGATACTTCAACTCAAGCAGAACATGGTCAAGAAGCTGCGAGTAAATGGTTGGGCATGGCGCAACCAGAGGTTTACTCCGCCGAGCTTTCAGAGTTCGTGTTTGCCGCGGGGGTTAAGTTGCTAGCTGAGTGGCAGCCAGATGTGATGTATCTAACGACCACAGATTACGTCCAACATAAATATGCGCCCAAAGACGCGCAGGCAAAATCCTTCTATGAGATGTTTGACAAATATCTTGCTAAACTTGACGAAATGGGTGCTGCGATTGTCGTAACCGCTGACCACGGCATGAAGCCTAAGCACCATGCCGATGGATCTCCATCAGTTGTTTATGTGCAAGATTTGCTGGACGAATGGCTTGGTGAAGCCGCGGCACGGCTTATTCTGCCGATCACTGATCCTTATGTGGTTCACCATGGTGCCTTGGGCTCCTACGCAACAGCATATTTGCCAGATGGCGCTAACCACGCCGAGATTATTGCCAAATTGCACGCAACAGACGGAATTACGCATGTTTTGACCAGATCTGAGGCCGTTCGCAAGTTTGAATTGCCGGCTGATCGAATTGGTGACCTTGTTTTGGTCTCAGGTGAAAACATTTGCATCGGAACTTCTGAACATCGCCATGATTTGGCCGCGTTGAATGAACCGCTTCGCAGCCATGGTGGTCTAACTGAACAAGAAGTGCCCTTCATCGTTAATCGCGTGTTGGACCTGCCAAGTAAGCCCACTTTGCGCAACTTTGATGCATTCTTCTATGCCACGACAGCCGCATCCCTGTAATTAAGGACGTTGAAATGAACGAACCGGTTGAAATTCGCAAGGAAGGCATGCGCATTGGTGGAGAAATCGTCTTCACCGATGATGTTGTCGAAGTCACTTACCCCTATACAGGGGAAGTGGTCGGCACGGTGCCTGCTGGGCAAAAAGAACACGCGAAGCGCGCATTCGAAATTGCAGCGGCATACAAGCCAAAACTCTCGCGTTACGAACGTAGTCAGATATTGCAGCGTGCAGGTGAGCTGATTGGTGAACGCCGGGATTATTTGGCGAAATGGCTAACATTGGAACTAGGCATTTGCCAGCAGCATGCCATTTATGAGACCAAACGTGCGCAAGATGTGTATCAGTTTGCCGCTCAGATGGCGTTGGTTGATGATGGAGAAATCTTTTCTTGTGACCTCACGCATAATGGCAAAGATCGCAAGATTTTCACCATGCGAGAGCCAGTTCGCGCCATTTCTGCAATCACGCCGTTCAATCACCCATTGAACATGGTCAGCCATAAAATCGCACCGGCAATTGCCACAAACAATTGCGTTGTATGTAAGCCGACAGAGTTGACACCGCTTACAGCGTTGGCGTTGGCTGATATTCTTTATGATGCCGGTCTACCACCTGAAATGTTCCAAGTGGTCACTGGGTTACCCCAAGATATTGGTGATGAAATGATCACCAATGACAATATCGACATCATTACATTTACTGGTGGCGTGCCGGTGGGCAAAATGATCGCGGATAAAGCCGGATACAAACGAACTGCGCTTGAACTTGGCGGCAACGATCCGCTGATTGTTCTGAATGATCTCAGCGACGAAGATCTTGAAAAGGCCGCAACTATTGCTGTTGCAGGCGCGACGGGAAACTCCGGTCAACGTTGCACTGCGGTAAAGCGCATCTTGGTTCAACAATCCGTTGCTGATCGCTTTGTGCCTATGGTTTTGGAAAAGGCAAAAGCCATCAAGTTTGGTGATCCAATGGATCCAGAAACACAACTCGGGTGCGTAGTCCACGCGAAGGCCGCTGAGACATTCGAAAATCGCGTTCTAGATGCTGAAAAAGCAGGGGCAAAGATTTTGTATCATCCGGCAAGGGACGGTGCTTTGCTGCCCCCAATTGTTGTTGATCACGTGCCACACGACAGTGAGTTGGTGATGGACGAAACATTTGGCCCGATTGTTCCAATCGTTCGCGTGCCGGATGATGATGATGAGGTGATGGCAATCTCAAACAGCACCGACTTCGGACTGTCCTCTGGTGTTTGCACCAACGATATTAATCGCGCGATTTCCTTTGTTAACGGCCTTGATGTTGGCACGGTCAATATCTGGGAACAGCCCGGATACCGTATCGAGATGTCGCCATTTGGTGGCATTAAGGACAGTGGCAACGCCGTTAAAGAAGGTGTGATCGAAGCAATGAAATTCTTCACCAATGTCAAAACATATTCACTCCCTTGGCCGAGGTGAAAATTTAGTTCTCCGCTGAATGCGACTTGACGGGGGTGGACGAAAGTCGGCCCCCATTTTTTTTGAGGAAACACTGATGACAAAAATCGTGCACACTGAAGGCGAGTCGAATACGTCGCTCGCGCGCAAAGCGTGGTCCGCAAAGACCCAGGGTCCAAAGGCAACCCCACTGCTTAATCGAGATTCAGATGCGTTCTTGCATCAAAGCCTTTCTAGCCCGTGCGTCAGTACAGTTGTTAAAGCTGAGGGGTCCTGGATTGAAGACGCTGAAGGAAGGCGTTATCTAGATTTCCATGGCAACTCGTCGCACCATATCGGGTACGGCCACCCGCGTCTGATTGAAGCAATTAAGTCTCAACTTGATGACCTGCCGTTTGCGCCGCGCCGTTTTACAAATGAGCCAGCGGTGGCATTGGCAGAAAAACTTGGTGAGATCACGCCGGGTGACCTAAACAAGATATTGTTCACCACTGGTGGGTCAGATGCGAATGAAGTCGCGTTGAAGATTGCTCGCGCCGCTACTGGACGGTTCAAAACGGTGAGTTTCTGGGATGCGTTTCATGGTGCTGGGTTTGGCGCGGCAAGCGTTGGTGGTGAAGCGACTTTTAGAAGCCATATTGCAGGTCCAATGATGACCGGGACGGAGCATGTTGCGCCATTCGCATGTTATCGTTGCCCTTACGGTCATCAAGGACCGGAGACTTGCGGTTTGGCGTGCGCCAACATGGTTGACTATGTGTTGGAAAAAGAGGGGGACGTGGCCGCCGTGATTGCTGAACCCATGCGTGCCGTGCCCTATGTGCCACCAGCGGGTTTTTGGAAAGCCGTTCGGGCTGCATGTGATCGCCACGGTGCACTACTGATAATGGATGAAATTCCAACAGGACTTGGCAAAACGGGCAAGATGTTCGCCTTTGAGCACGATGAGATTATGCCTGATATTGTGACGCTGGGTAAGGCACTAGGCGGTGGCACTTTGCCGATTGCAGCGGTTATTGCACGCAGCGAACTTGATGTTTGCGGAGACTTTGCCATCGGGCATTACACGCACGAGAAAAATCCGGTTACAGCACGCGCTGCATTGACGACAATTGAAATAATTGAACAGGAGAACTTGGTCGAAAGAGCTGCTGTACTTGGTGATGCCGTAATTGAGCGCTTAAAGAACAATCTAGACAGTTCTCCTATTGTCGGGGACATTCGTGGTCGTGGTCTAATGTTCGGGGTCGAAATCGTGCGAGATAAGCAAACAAAGGAAGCTGCAAATGATCTCGCGGAGCAAATCTACTACCATTGTATGGACCGTGGATTGAGTTTCAAAATTTCGCATGGATGTGTGCTAACGCTCGGCCCGCCACTCACAATTTCAGATAGTGAAATGGATCAAGCCCTGAATATTTTGGAAGAAGCCATAG
Source organism: Maritalea sp. YIW29 (assembly GCF_057219265.1). NCBI lineage: Bacteria > Pseudomonadati > Pseudomonadota > Alphaproteobacteria > Hyphomicrobiales > Devosiaceae > Maritalea > Maritalea sp. YIW29. The sequence goes on along the minus strand of NZ_JBXVVF010000004.1, from coordinate 25,207 downwards.
CCTTGGCCGCCGCATGAATATTTCCGTTCTAGCGATCATTCTGTTCGCGGCCTTTTTGCATGCATTTTGGAATGCGGTTGTAAAAGGAGCCGGCGATAAGTCTGTGGTGCTAGGATTCATTGCCCTTGGTCACGTGGTGCCTGGCATTGTTATGGTGCAAATTTCAGCGCCGCCCTTGGCAGAAGCTTGGCCATATCTCATTGCATCTACGATCATTCATTGGGGATACTATTATCTCCTCACGGTTGCTTATCGCGTCGGTGATCTGAGCATTGTTTATCCAATAGCGAGAGGGTTAGCGCCAGTTCTGATTGCACTTGGGGCGCAGTTCTGGATCGGAGAGACGCTGCCATTGATGGCTTGGGTCGGTTTGATCCTTGTTTCCATGGGGATAATGGTTTTGACCAGCGGCACACGAAAGTCTGGCTTGCCGCTTATGGGCGTAATTGCTGCGCTAGGTGTTGCATTTACCATCGCGCTTTACTCAATCATCGATGGCATAGGCGTCCGTTTATCGGCGAGCGCTGTGGGTTACATCGGTTGGCTGTTCGTCGCTGAAATTCTGGTGGCGGCCTACGTGTTTGGTACCCGATGGGAACGTGTTCGCGCCATGTCGAAAAAAACCGTGTTGTTGGCAATTTTCGGTGGTCTCGTGTCTAGCGCTGCTTATGGCTTGGTGCTTTATGCAAAAACCTTGGCACCTCTGGGTGTGGTTTCCGCTTTGCGAGAAACGTCCGTGGTGTTTGCAGCACTAATTGGCGTTTTGTGGTTCGGCGAAGGGCCTAGGCGTGATCGATTGATTGCATCAGTAATCGTTGCGCTTGGCATTATCACAATTGCCTTCATTGAATAGGCACCGATTGCAATAAAACCCATAAAATCACTCACATACCTTCATTTTTGTGGACTTTTGTGGGAAAATGATGTCAATGAGCATCAAGGAGCAATGATGTCATCAAAATCGGGCAAAAAGTCACAAGATAAACACTCAACGCATAGGCAAGTTGAGCTGCTGGATGTTCTGCGCAAGGTTGGCGGATCAGCGCGTAACGCAAGTTTAGCGTCCGCGCTTGGTGTTTCGGAAGAAACAGTTCGACGAACAGTTAAGACCCTTGCGAAGGAAAATGTGGTCAAACGGGTCCATGGCGGTGTGTATCTCGCCTCCGCTGATGCCGAACAGAGTGTCTTTCATCGTCTTGGTCAACATTCCGAAGAAAAAAGCAAAATCGCTGATCGTGTTGCTGACATGGTCGACGATGGCAGTTGCGTGTTTTTGGATGTCAGTTCGACTTCAACCTATGTCGCTGAGAGCTTAAGCAAGCGCACAAACCTGGTTGTTGTAACCAACTCGCTTAATGTTGCGCAAACTTTGCTGGCCAGTGAAAGCAATCGAGTTTTTATAGCCGGTGGAGAAGTGCAAAAAGCTGAGTGCGGAACCTTTGATGGCGGGGCAATACAATATGTTTCCCAATTCGACTTTGATGTCGCGATTTTAGGCGTAGATGGCATCGACCTTGAAACAGGTTACCTTCTCGCGGGCTCTGCAGAAGCCACACTGGCCCGCCATGTCGCCAAGCGCGCACGTCGCACTTTTGTTTTGGCTGACCATTCAAAATTTGGTCAGCGCGCCGCAATGGTGGCGTGCCCCCAAGATGCAGTTGATGTGGTGATCACAAGCCATCGCCCCCCAAAGCCGTTTGGCAAAAAAATCGCCGATTGGGGCACGGAACTAATTATAGTTGAGGATAAGTTGCACAATGAATAGCGCCACACTTTTAAACGATTCACTGGCAATTGCTGAGTTAGCTGCAGTTGAGGCAAAAAGCCATTTCCGTTCAGAATTGTCTGTTGATTTTAAGCAGGATCAGAGCCCTGTCACGATTGCCGATCAGAGCATAGAGCGTGTTGTGCGCAAGTATATTGCAAATGCTTATCCAGCCCATGGTGTTCTTGGTGAAGAAGAGGGAAGCCAAGGACTCGATCTTGATGATGTGTGGGTGATTGACCCCATCGATGGGACACGATCCTTCATCTCCGGGAACCCATTATATGGGTTCTTGTTGGGTTTCTTGCACAAGTCCAATCCAAAAATAGGCTTGGTTGGTATGCCAATGCTGGGTGAAGTTTATTGCGGTCTTGCCGGTGAAGGGGCGACTTTGAATGGCAAGCCAATTAGTGTTTCGGACCAGAAATCTTTGGATGATGCGATCATATATATCAATGAAGCCGATAAAATATTTCAGCATGAGGCTGAAGTGTTTGGGCGGTTGATGAAGTCAGGCAAAACAAGACGAATGGCCTATGATTGTTATTCATATGCACTTCTAGCGGCTGGGCATGTGGACGCCGTTGTCGACTTCGATTTGCAGCCCTATGATTTTTTGCCACTTATGCCGCTAATTGAAGGGGCAGGGGGTATTATCACCGACTGGTCAGGCAATGCACTGACCATGGACTATTCGGGTGCCGTGGTGGCAGCTGCAACCCCTGAATTGCATGCCAAATTGCTGGATACCGTTATCGGAGGTGCAAAATGAATATTCTGTCCTTTGTCGTTCAACTGGCAGGGGCAACCATGTTGTTGCTCTACGCTGTGCGGATGGTGCGCACAGGCATTGAACGCGCGTTCGGTTCCTCATTTCGGCGTGTCGTCGTAAGCGCAGGAAATCCTTTCAAGTCCGCATTGACCGGCATTGCCTTAGCTATTGTATTGCAAAGTTCTGCTGCAGTTGCCTTGCTTGCCGCAGGGTTTGCGGGCAGCGGCATGTTAAGTTTCTACCCAGCATTGGCTGTTGTTTTGGGCGCAGATTTGGGTTCGGCTTTGCTGATTCAAGTATTGTCTTTCGACCTTGATTGGCTCGTACCTGCGCTGCTCGCATTGGGAGGTGGTTTCTTTATCAAGTCAGACCGTCGACGCTTGAAACAAGCCGGTCGGATAATTCTCGGTATCGCCTTTATCCTGATTTCTCTTCGGTTTTTGCGGGAAACGATGATTCCAATTCGCGACAGCGACTTCTTGCCGGCAATTGGCACATTTTTAACCCGCGATTTCGTGTCAGCATTTTTGGTAGGCGCTGCGTTGGCATTCGTAATGCATTCAAGTGTTGCAGTCGTATTGATGTGCGTGACATTGGTGGCCATTGGCGCAATGCCGCTTATGGCCATCGTTTCATTAGTTCTTGGTGCAAACCTTGGCAGTGCCATCATTCCGATTTGGTTAAGCCGAGATATGGATGTTCAGGCCAGGCGGGTGCCAGTGGCAAACTTCATTATGCGGGGTACTGGTGCGCTAATCGCGCTATTTCTAATCAATAGGTTGCCCTTATTGCCCTATCTGGGGTCATTTCCTGATGCACAAATTGTCATCAGCGTGCACATCATTTTCAACTTTGCTGTTTTGCTTGCATTGCCGCTTGGCAAATTTTTGGAAAGACCTGTTCGTGCCCTGTTGCCTGACGATGTGCAGGCAAAAACAGATATGAATGCGGATATCAAAAGCGCACTGGACCCCGGCGTTCTTGGAACGCCTTCACTTGCGATTGCGAGTTTAAAACGCGAATTGCTGCGTATGGGGCAATTGGTGGAGGTGATGGCGACGCCGGTAATGGACATTTATATGTCAGGTGATCGCGATCATATCCAGTCCGTATGCAGTAAAGATAAGGCGGTAAATTCCACGCTGGATGGCGTGCGTCGTTACGTGGCCGCTCTTTCTGCTGATGATATGAGCAAGGACGAGGCAAAGAGGGCGCGTGAGCTTACGGAGTACGCTATTGCCCTTGAAACCGCCGGTGACATTATCGCGAAGAGGTTGATGCCACTTGCCAACGAAATCAGAGAGCAAAATATTCGCTTTTCAAGCGCGGGTAGAGACGAGTTGATCGCTATGCACGAACGCGTCATGACAAATATGGGATTGGCGTCAAATGTCTTGATTCTAGATGATTTGGAAAGTGCACGCCTATTGTTGGAAGAAAAGGCTGAGATGACGCGAATAGAACGCTCCAGTCGGAAAAAGCACTTGAAACGTCTCAGTGACGGGGCCGAGATTAGTTTTGAATCGAGTGATATCCATCTTGAAACCCTACGTTCGCTCAAAGACCTGAATAGCCAAATTTCAGTTGTTGCTTACCCGATCTTGTTTAGGGGCGGCCAACTTCTCGAAACGCGGCTAATTGCTGAAATCGACAAGACGAGCTTTGCCTAAATCGATTGGCTTCGATACACCGAGGCGCTATTTCACTTTGCAAAATATTGACAAATTTTGCAAAATATAGCAAAACGATCCAAGGTGCACTTATTGAAAGCAATGTCGATGCCGTCTCAATTCCAGCCGTTTTGGTTTTCGCAAGCCATGGACCAAGAAAAGTCGGCGAAAGTGACGCCACTTGATGAAGATACTTCTGCCGATATCTGTATTGTCGGCGGCGGATTTACAGGCCTTTGGACTGCCATACAGATTAAACAACAAAGCCCAAAAACATCAGTCGTGGTAATCGACAAAGGCCTATGCGGAAGTGGTGCATCGGGTCGAAATGGTGGTGTAATGTTGACTTGGTCGACTAAGTTCTTGTCGATGAGGCGGCTGTTTGGCGAACGCGAGGCAATTCGGCTTGTTCAAGCTTCTGAAAATGCAATTTTTGCTATCCGAGATTTTTGTCAAAAGCATAAAATCAATGCAGATGTAAGACTTGATGGTTTGATGTTTACGGCAACAAACAGCGCGCAAAAGGGCAAGTTGAAGCCCGCGTTGGGCGAATTGGATGCATTGGGCATCAACAATTGGCAGCAAACGCCATCAAGCGAGTTGAAAACCAAAACAGGTTCTGAAAAGCATGTGGAAGGCTACTTTTCCCCAATCGGCGGGTCATTGCACCCTGCCTATCTTGTGCGAGGGCTTAAACGGGTTGCCGAACAACTCGGCGTCCAAGTCCATGAAAATACGCCCATGGAGAAGTTGGAGAAAGGGACACCTGTCAAAGTCATCACCAATGGTGGCGTGATTTCAGCGGGCAAAGTGGTTGTCGCGATAAATGCCTGGACCCCGTCTAGGTTCCCAGAATTCAAGAACAGCATCGTGTTGGTGTCGTCCGACATGGTCATCACAAAACCGGTCAACGACTTTTTAGAGAAGTATGGATTGAAGAATGGCACGTCCGTCATCGATTCGAGAACTTTCGTGCACTACTACCGCACGACCGCAGACGGCCGAATGATGCTGGGGAAAGGGGGGAACAACTTTGCGTTTAACAACAATGTTCACCCAAGCTTTGATCAGGCCAGCCAATATGAAGATCAACTTCGTACGGCAATAAAGGACTTCTTCCCGACAATGGATTTTCAAATTGAAAGATCGTGGAATGGCGCGTCGGACCGTTCGTCGACAGGGTTACCATTCTTTGGCAATCTTAGCGGCCAGCCAAACGTTTACTACGGATTTGGATATTCCGGGAATGGCGTAGCGCAGTCTTATGTTGGTGGTCAGATTTTAGCATCGCTAGCACTTGAATTGGACGATGAATGGTCCAACTCGGGGCTTTGCGGTGGCCCAAAGGGCTATTTCCCAATGGAGCCGATCCGGTGGTTGGGTGCGATGACGGTTCGAAACGCCATTCGGCGCAAAGAAGCCGCAGAAGATGCAGAAATGCCACCTGCATGGATTGATACGCGACTGGCAAGCTTAGGCGACGCTGCAGGCAAGTCGGATAAAGTCTAATCGCTGGAACACACGCCCACGAAGAATTAAGTTTTGCAACATTACTCTTTCGGCTCGGGTTCCTCCAAAATATGAATGCACATAGCAAGCTATTGCATGGCGCGCCTTAGATTCCTCAGCGGTTTAGCGGGGAAGAAATATCTGACAAGGGACTTCGCGCTTTAGGCTTATGTTTGTGACAAAGCTGTCATTCGGCGGCAAAGTTGTTGCGTAGCCGAAAGCAGATATTTTGTCATGATTGTTCCTAATAATCCTTCGATGTTGGGAATACGGAATTTTCGACCATGGCGTGATTTGGAGCCAACTCCTCAAATGGACGGGGAACGGACATTAACAACAACTGCGGCATGTTGGCTTTGTCAGCAAAGCAAAATTCGAGGTGGCGCAGGTCACGAGTATTCTCAAGCGTTGCGATTTGCTATTCTACCATTCAAATATCTGTTTCCATGTTCAATGCTGGAACCGGGGAACAAGGTTTCGTAAAATGGAAGACTCGAAGCGCCAATTGGGCCGCTTAAATTCCCCAACGCGGTGGGCTTAATCGCTGCTGAGGCTATACCGCGCGAGGGGCCCGGTGGTGGGACTTGTTGAAGGTTTCGTGCAATCACATTAATCAATTGCAACGGCAAGGCACCGCCCAAAACGATGACTTTTGGATCGAACATTCCTGAAACAACTTGCGTTGCAAATCTGAGTTGACTTGAGGCGCGATGGATCCACTGTGCTATGCAGGGAATATTTTGAGTTTCATCTTTTTCAAAATCAAGTTCCTCATAATTCAAGCCGTCGCTATCGAGTGTGAGGATTAGGTCTTGGAGGGTCGGGCGGGGGGCATCGTATGGAAAAAGCGAGCCAGGTAAGCACGCATTGCCGTTGGCGCCACGAAAAGGGCGCCCGTTTACAACGGCACCACCACCCAAGCCGTATCCAATATGAAGCAGGAATAGCGGGTCTAAATTCTCTTGGTCGTTGAACAAATACTCACCGAGTGCTGACGCAGTCCCGTCATTTTCGAAAAACACGGGCCATTCGCATATATTCTTCACTTCTCGATAAATTGCGCCGCCTTCAAGGGCTGAAAACAGTTCATGTGCTTTAACTCTGTTGCTGTAAGATCCAAAATTGCCTGGAATTGATAGGCCTGTTCCAAAAAATTGAGCGCCATCCATGTTTTTTGGTGTGCAAAGTTTTTCAGTAACCGCACGTGCTAATTCAGCCAAGCTCCGCGCGTCTGCAGGCTCAAACTCATGTGATATAGTGTCATAAATCTTGCCACTCATATCCACCAGAACGCCAACTATTTTGTTGAAATATATGTAAATTCCGACGCTGCGGAAGCTACTCTTTTGCAACGATAGTAGTTTTCGTGGTTGGCCGCGTGCGCCCGATTTATCGACCACCTCCGTTAACAGTTCAATGTCGGCCAATCCAGACACCAGTCGTGTAATGCTAGCGCCCTTTAGTCCAGTGGCCTTTGTAAGGTCGACGCGCGCAATCTTTCCATGACGGTAGACGAGTTCAACCAGTCTTTTTTCGTTCATCGATAGTTCAGTTGAAAAATGTCTCATTGGTATTCCGAAAAGCCTTGATTCTACATCTTCATAATCCTTACATAATTTATTACTTTACAAAAAGTAATTTAATTGACTATGATGTTTGCACACATGTTGTCGTGGAGGATTCATCTGCGAAACGTATGGTCATAATTCGGAGGAAATCATGGGAATTATCAATTTAGCAAAGTCAACAGTACTTGCATCTGCAATGGGAGTGATCGTCGCAACTGCTGCAGTGGCAGATCCAATCACTGTTTACTCACCTCAAGGCGAGGAGCGAGGCGAGTGGATTACAGAACAGGCAAAGGCAGCAGGTCATGACATCGTCATGCTTTCCGCTGGTGGAGGAGAATTATTCGATCGACTATTGGCAGAAAAAGCCAATCCTCAGGCCGATGTGGTGTTGGGATTAATCGATGCTGCAATGGCGACGCTTAAGACTGAAGGCTTGTTCCAAGCGCATGTGCCAACTTGGACAGAAGGATTGCCGGAGGTCTACAAAGGCCCAGATGGCATGGTCCACAAATTCTGGCAAACGCCAATTGTTCTTGCCTATAATGCAGATGCCATGAGCGCTGAAGAAGCCCCTAAAAGTTGGCTTGATTTGATCAAACCGGAATACAAAGGGAAATATGTTATCGGCTCGACCGCATGGCAGACGACGAAGTCTTTCCTTGTCGGCATGTTGGTTAGATATATGGAAGATGATGGCACTATTTCCGACCTTGGTTGGGAGTTCATGCAGCGGCTTTATGACAACGCGATTGTTGTAGATGGTGGCGAAGCTAAAACGGCAGCCTATGTAAATGGTGAGGCAGTCATCGACTTGAACTGGTTTGGTGGCGTTGGTAACCTTGCCAAGAATGTTGGCTATAATGCTGTCATGGTAGACACAGAAGGCGGAACACCATTTATCGCAGAGGGTGTAGCCATTATGAATGGAACAGATCAATTGGACGAAGCAAAAGCGTTCGTCGACTGGTTCGGCTCCGCTGAATTCATGGCAGCTTACGCAACTGAGTTTGGGCAAACACCGGTTCATCCAGATGCCATTGCCCTATCGCCAGAAGCTGTGCAGGCCAATGCAACATTGCTAAGCCCGCAGCCGATCAATTGGGATGCCGTTGCTTCAAAAATAGATGGCTGGATGCAGCGCATTGAGCTTGAAATTAAATAGATTATTCAAGCAAAATTGGCTGGCAGCGATCCTCCCTTTGCGGTCAGCCAATTTACCCCTATCAGAGCAATTGGACCGACTATGATCTCGTTAGAAAACCTGCGCATTTGTTATGGCGACGTTGAAGTAATTCCCGAGCTGTCGGTGGATATTGAAAGTGGTGAGTTCTTCACGCTGCTAGGGCCATCAGGGTGTGGTAAAACAACAGTTTTGCGCGCAATCGCGGGGTTCGTACCGGCGGCATCTGGAAAAATCCTGATTGACGGAAAAGATGTGACTGACATTGCAGCAGAGCGTCGTGATGTCGGTATAGTGTTTCAAAATTATGCCCTTTTCCCTCACATGTCAGTGCGAGAAAATGTTGCGTTCGGCCTCAAAGTTGCTCGAAAGAAAAACACAGAAATCAAATCTGCCGTTGATCGAATTTTGGAAGTTATTGGCATTTCAGAGCATGGCGAAAAGAAGCCTGAAGCGCTTTCCGGTGGTCAACAACAACGCGTGGCAATCGCGCGTTCCTTGGTGATGGGGACAAAGGTTCTCCTATTTGATGAGCCGCTTTCGAACTTGGATACAAAAGTTCGAGATGTGATGCGCAAGGAAATCAAACGTCTTCAAAAAGAACTTGGGTTCACCGCTGTGTTCGTTACCCACGACCAGGAAGAGGCCCTTTCAATGTCAGACAGGTTGCTTGTATTTAACCAAGGTCGCGCCGATCAAGTTGGCACAGCACGTGAAATTTACAATTCTCCTGCCACACCATTTGTCTGTGATTTTGTTGGAGGTGCCAACGAATTATCAAGTGAGGTCGCTACTGCACTTAATCTACCAGGAAATTCTAGGAATTTTGTTCGTCCCGAAGACATCAAGTTTTGGGACATAAATGAGAAACCAAGTTTAGTGGGGAATGTTCTGGATATTGACTTTTTGGGTGCAAATACATCGGTGGACCTGAACATATTGGGTCAACAGATCACTGTTTCTGTGGCACAGGACAAATTGCCTGAAGGTCTAAAAATTGATGCAAACATTGGGGTCCACATCGAACATTCCAAAATCCACTCGTTTGGAGGGGTCTAAGAATGTCCTCGCACCTAACGCTACAACGCGGTCTAATGTACTTTGGCATTGCTTGTCTGCTGTGGATCGCTGTTTCGTTTATTTACACGCCAATTCTCACCGTGCTGCAATCGGCCTTTGTTGCCGGCGGTACAGTCAGCTTTGATGCGTTCGCAGAACTGGCGCGTTCTAAACGCGTAAACAACGCCATTCTAAACACTTTGATCGTCACTGTATTATCAGTTGTCACTGTGAACATTGTTGGAATTTTTCAAGTGGCGGCACTTGAATATATTTCGGTACGTGGACGGAAGTTTTTGAAATTCGCATATTCGCTGCCACTGGTTTTTGTTTCCGTGGTTGCAGCAACCGGGTACAGCTTTGCGTATGGTCAAACGGGTGTAGTGACCCGCGGACTGCAATCGGTGTTTCCAGCTTTGCCCAATGACTGGTTTTCTGGAATTTTTGCAGTTGTGCTCGCTCATACGTTCTTGCTGACGAGTTTTCACTTCTTGTTTCTGCGGGCAGCAATGAGGCGGGTCGACTATTCGATGATTGAGGCCGCCAGAAGCTTAGGTGCGAGCAATTTACGGACATTTATAAAGGTTGTTCTGCCGTTGCTTTTGCCAACGATTTTTGCGACCACATTATTGGTCACTTATAAATCACTCGGCTCATTTGCAATTCCGGCCGTTGTCGGTGGACGAAAATTCGACATGATTGCTGAATTGATCTTGACGCTGAACAGCTTGCGTCGGCCCGATATGGCAGCGATGCTCTCAATTGGTTTAGGAATTGCCGTCATTATTTGCATCATTTTTATGCAGCAAATTGAAAAACGCGGCAGCTATACGGGTGGTGCAAAAACGCCTGTTCCCATTACGAGGATCAAAATTGCGAATAAAAGGGTAAACATTTTGGTCCATGTTGGTGCGTACCTCATAGCGGCGCTCCAATTACTCCCAGTTCTGCTGATATTTATCTTTTCGTTTGCGCCGGCCGCTTCGATAATGTCTGAGGTATTTCCGTCTTCACTCAGTTTGCAGAATTATGTTGCAGTACTGTCTGGGGGCTCTGCATTCACGCCTTTGAAAAACAGTTTGATTATGGCTTTATGCGCCGTGGGGGTTGGATTAGCTGTCAGCCTGTTAGTTGTTGTGGTGGCTCATAAATTCAAGAACGGATTTACAACCGCACTTGATTTGACATTTATGACACCTTGGATACTACCAGCTCCATTCATTGCCATTGGTTTGATCGTCGCATTTTCAACGCCTAACATTTTGGTCGGAAATTACACGCTGTTGGGATCATATTGGATACTACCAGTCGGCTATGCAATTGTAGTTATTCCTCTAATGATTAGGTTTCTGCGTGCAGCGTTTTGGTCGCTCGACCCGACGTTGGATGAAGCTGGGCGTTCACTTGGTGCGTCCCCATTTTATCGGTTTTTCCGCATAACATTTCCGGCAATTTTACCGGTAATAATTCTTGTTGCAGGCATGAACATAAATGGCATTTTGAGCGAATATTCGATGTCTGCGTTCCTGTTCAACGTGAACAACAAGCCATTGTCGATTGCTTTGTTTGAAGGTGCTCGTTCGTCCAATCCGGAGCAAGCAGCCATCAACTTGGTCTATATGACCCTGATTATGGTTTTCTCATTCGTCATAATATCGTTCGCGCAACGTCATGGATTGCGCAATCAACAACTTAAGAAGTGAGTTTTCGATGAGCGAGAGTACCAAATCCATCTCCAATATTGCGCAAAAGTGGCGAGACCCCAGTGGCACTGTGGGTGAAGTATTTGTCACCGCTCATCGGGGCGCTTTTATCAGAGACAACAAACTTTTGCGCCCAGAAAATTCAGTGGCTTCAATTGCACATGCGCGCTCGATCGGATGTGACAATGTTGAGATTGACGTTCAATTTACAAAGGACGGCACAGCCATTGTTATGCACGATGCAACGCTCGACAGAACAAGTGGAGCGAAGGGGAATATCTCAGACTACAATTTTAGTGACATCAAAGATATTCCTTTGGTTCATCCTGGAACGCGAGAAGCGTACGATTCTAAAATTCCCACGTTAGAAGAAATCTTTCTGACGCTGGGAGGTGAAATGATGGTCAATGTTGAAGTGAAAACCGACATTTCAGATATTCCCAAGATAGCTGAAGTTGCCGCGAATGCTGGTGTGTTGCCGCAGGTTACACTCAAGTCAAATCAAAATGATGCAACGCATTTTCAAAAAGTTGCCGATATTCTGGCAACGACGCCGCACAAAATAGATTTTGTGCCTGTTCTTATTGACAGCCGAGACACGATGAAAACCCTAGAAGAAGTCGTCGAGCTGTTTGACCTATCCTGTGTGGAATGTGTTGTTGACTATCAGGCCGGAGATCAAGGCTACAACTTACTTCACCATCTCGGGTTCACTCCAGCAGGAGGTTGGCTCTTTTCGCTTGAAGCCCGACAAATAATGGCGCGGAACAATATTCGCCAATTTATCAACACGCTTTACGTTGATCCAAAAATTCCCGGCAGCCATCAATGGAATGGTGGTCGCAACTGTCAGCTAGCACGTTTTGCCCCAGATAGTGTTTACAGTTTTTGGATAGCCCATGGTGCAACGGTGATTCAAACAGACGAGCCAGAGTTTTTGCTTGATTGGCTTCGTTCGTCAGGTTTTCGACCTGAAGGGCACGCAATTTGACCTCTTTTGAACATAAAGATTCGACCGATCTAAATCTACGAAGATACCATGCGATGGGGAACATAATGGATCGTGCAAGTAATCTTGCGCGCGCCTTTTTCCTAAAGCGCGATACTTTGGCAATTTCTGAAAAGTCCCAACGAGATTTCGTGTCTAACGCCGATAGGTCGGTGGAGTTAGAAATTTTAAACAGCATCAAAACCGAATTTCCGCAAGATGATGTTGTCGGCGAAGAATTGGGTGGAGAACCTAGTGATAAATATTGGATAATTGATCCGATTGACGGCACTTCAAATTTTCTTTCAGGGTTGCCGCTCTGGGGAATTTCTGTTGCGTATGTTGAACATGGGCAACCACAGTTCGGTGCTATCGCCATGCCAGTATTAGGTGAAACGGTGATTGGTCATGTTGACCTAGGCCTGGATCAAGCCAGTCAGAAGAAAATCTCCGGTTCATCTATGCCCCTAGTGTTTGGGGTCGGCCGCAATGGAGTATGGGATGCAGACAGGAGAATTGTTGTTGAGACTCAAATTGAGCAATTAGGCTATTATCCCATCAATTTGGGGTCTTGCTCGGTTGCCCTTGCATATTGCTCGCTTGGCCGTATGGCAGGGTACATGGAAGCAGGTATTGGATTTTGGGATTGTGCTGCTGGCATTGCACTTTGTAAGGCCGCGGGCATGGACGTCGAATTTGATGAGGGCAATGAATTCGCGAACGCCCAAGTGCGGTGCTTGCCACGAGACATCAAACTTCCCAACAATCAACTGCAGCTCCACATTGGCAATTCGGCAATTCCCGTTTCTCGTTAGTTCCGATAGAAATTGAACTTGGCGTCATGGAGTTGCCACGACAGCGAAGTCCGAGCTCTCTGATTTCCTCATCCCAGACAATGTTGTCTTCTTTTGGCGACACATGTGGTCGGATAAGTGGTTTCTTTGTAATGTACAATTTGGACATAACGGACCTCCTTGCATTCAGGAAAAATCCACACAGTTCCTTGGAAAGCACTCAGGAAACGCAGGGAAGCAGGGAGGAGGAGGGTCGTTCAAACGCCACTTTGGCTGTCTTGAACCCCAAACTTCCAACTAGATCAACACATTACCACAATCACTTTTTGTTCCAAAATCGGACAAAGTCCTCATAAAAGATACACACGGTACGCAGCCGGACTGCAGGAAACAATATTAAAGAAAAATCGGGAAAAGCCCGTGTTTTCTAGCGTTAGTTTCAACCGAAAAAGTCTGAGCACAGGTAAGATATGCTGCCTCAGGAAAAATTATGCGGAATTTTGACCTAAAAGTCCAGAATATACATATTACACACTTGGATATCCTCAACCGATTGCAAAGAGGACAAAATAGGGATTTCCACAAACCAGGCACCAAGATTCGGAATGGCCGACGCTTTGCGATGTCGGCTGTGCGGATGGTGTGGATGGCTCCTGCACCAACGGCGTTGTATGCGCCATACTGCAGTTGTCACAAACTGCTTTAGAGGAGCCACCCCATGAGTGTTTCAACAATTGGCCGAGATTTGGCTAAGAATGTTTTTCAGATCCACGGTATCACCGAGAGCGGCGAGGTTGTGTTCAACCGTGCTTTGAGACGGGCACAGGTTTTGTCATACTTTGCTAAACTCGAACCGTGTTTGGTAGGCATCGAGGCGTGTGGAACCAGTCATCACTGGGCACGTGAACTGATCAAACTGGGTCATGATGTCAAACTGATCCCACCAGCTTATGTGAAGCCTTACGTCAAGCGTGGCAAATCAGATGCTGTAGATGCGGCTGCCATTTGCGAAGCGGTTACTCGGCCAACGATGCGATTTGTTGAAGTGAAGACACCCGAACAACAGGCGATACTTGCAGTTCACCGAACACGCGATCTCATCGTTCGGCAGCGAACACAGACAATCAATATGTTGCGGGCGCAACTGGCGGAGTTTGGCGTTGTTCTTCCTCAAGGGATTTATCATGCTCTGCAGTTCGCCAAGGACTGTTTGAATGGAGAACAATCTGACCTGCCTGCAGTGGCGGGCGATGTGATCTTTGCACTTAGTGATCAATTGCGGTTCTTACATTCAAAAATCCTACTTTATTCTCGTCAGATGAACCAGATCGCCAAGCTCGAGAAACGCGTTGCGCTGCTTCGAACAATTCCAGGTGTTGGGCAGATTACTGCTTCAGCAATTGTTGCAACAGTTGGCAGCGGTAAGCAGTTTAATAACGGTCGTGAGTTCGCTGCCTGGTTGGGATTAACGCCACTCAACAAATCAAGCGGTGGAAAAGAACGTCTGGGACACATATCGAAGATGGGGGATCAGTACATTCGCCGTTTATTGGTTCTGGGCATGACGTCCCGCATTCGATCGATCAGGGCAAAGCCAGAGAAGTTCGACCCTTGGTTTGCAGACATCCTGTCACGCAAGCCAAGCAGAGTGGCTACAATTGCCATGGCCAATAAGACTGCACGAATGATCTGGGCCGTGCTCACCCGCAATGAACCCTACAAAATGAGAACCGTTTGAACACAACGAAACAAAAAACAAGAGATTGCAAGACCAATGAAGTGATGGAAAAATTGTCAGCCCTAAAACCAAGACAACCCGTGTTTTGTCCTGAACGCTTGCTGTTCGATGTGCGGAATGGGACTTGGTTGGTGGAAACCATCAGGGCCAGCGGCCATGTGCGTCGCGTCAACAGGCCGAACACAAGACTGCTTCTGACAAAATACATAAATCACAAAAAAGGACTTGCAAAAACGGAGCCATCCACACAGGACAAACCGACCATTGTTGGTTGGTTGCAAAACTGAATTTTTTGCAATGGTTTAACTCGATTGACATACATACCAATCGATTGGTATGTATTCATTATGGCAAGACCTACCAAATTTCAACCCGAACGTGGTGACGCAAAAACCCGCTTGCTGGAAGCGGCACGTTTGCTCATTCGCACAAAAGGCTTTTCGGCTACCTCTGTTGCCAATCTTTGTGAGGAGGCAGGTGTAACTAGAGGTGCGTTCTTTCACAGTTTTGGGAGCAAAGAAGCGCTCGGAGTTGCTGCGGCAAATTTTTGGGCTGAAACGACCAGTGCGTTCTTCGCTGATGCGCCCTACCATCAACCGGACAATCCGCTCGACCGTATTTTGGCCTATGTGGCGTTTCGTAAAGCTATCATTGAAGGTGAAATTTCGGAGTTCACTTGTCTTGTGGGAACGATGGCACAGGAGGTCTATTCGATTTCACCAGCTATCCGTGAGGCGTGTGCCGACAGCATCTTCGGCCATGCCTCGACATTGGAAGCTGACATCTCTTCGGCCATGGCGGAGCATCAAGTCATTGATGGGTGGACAGCCAAAAGTCTTGCACGGCACACCCAAACGGTGATTCAGGGCGCTTTCGTTTTAGCGAAAGCAGGAAATGACGCAACCTTGGCAATCGAAGGTCTCGACCATCTTGAGCGATACATTCGCCTCTTGTTCAAACAGTCACGGAGTATCTAATATCATGCCAAACTTACAATGCACTTGTGGAGAAACGAGGCTCGAAGTGAGCGGCGAACCCTTCATGGTGACGGAATGTCTTTGTGATAGCTGCAGGCAAGCTGCAGATCGACTGCAGAAGTTGGAAGGCACACCCGCTATCCTTACCGATTATGGCGCAACACGATGCTGTGAATATCGCAAAGACCGCGTTCGCATTGTTTCGGGGCAAGAGAACTTGAGAGAATTTCGTTTGAATGCCGATGCTGGAACGCGGCGGGTCATATCAACGTGCTGCAACACAGCTGTTTTCATGGAAATGAAAGGAGGGCACTGGGTCAGCCTTTATAGTCAATTATGGCCAGGCGGTCAGACTCCCCCAGTGAATTATAGAACCATGACGGCGGACCTATCAGACCCTAGCGTACTGCCAGATGATGGCGTTCCAAGCTTAAAGCATCATTCCTTATCGTTTTACGCCAAAATATTTGGCGCATGGGTAGCTATGGGGTTTCGTGATCCGCAGATTGAAGTGAAGGGGAAGGTTGATGCCTGACAACGACAAAATAGAAATCGAGAGTATTACCTCGCCCGAACACAAACAACGCGTTGACCGAGCAAAGTACACGGATATGCGCGCTGCGCTATTGAAGGTGTTGCCCTCCGAACCCGAGGGGTTGAAGGTTGCGGACGCAAAAACTGCACTTCTCCCGCATCTGTCTAACGACCTTTTTCCAGAGGGTGCGAAAGCGGGCTGGTGGTTGAAAGCGGTTCAGTTGGACTTGGAGGCAAAAGGTGTCATCGCACGAGCTTCAACCAAGCCTGTAAAACTGTTTCGGAAACGGTGAGACATATTGTTGGCTTTGGTGTCGAAAAAAGGATTGTTTTTGCACGGGCGAAGGTCTCAAATGGGCTCAAAGCGGAAGTTGCAATTCCTACGCAGTAAGTGAAATAATGTGTTGCTGAACGTCTAAGTGCTGAGGATGGAGGGTATGGAGCAAAGGACTAATTATGTCTGCTTCCGAAAACCTCCCTATGATTATTCCATCTAAACGTGCTTGGAACCATGGTAGATTAATTGGACAAAAACGACCGTTGTTACCAAAGCATGTTTGGGCAATTAGGGTCCGGCTTGAGCTTTCAAAAGCATTACGCGACTTGGCACTGTTCAATATGGCAATCGATAGTAAACTGAGAGGCTGTGATCTCGTTCGATTGAAAGTTTCCGATATTTTCGCGGCTGGCTCAGTCAAAGAACGCGCTTCCATTTTGCAGAGCAAAACGAAAACGCCTGTTCGATTTGAAATCACCGAAGGGACAAGGGCCTCCGTTTCTGATTGGGTTGCTCATCCGCTTATGAGCGGTCATGAATATTTGTGGCCCAGTCGGTTCCAAGACCGTCCCCACATCTCGACACGACAATACGCACGAATGATGAAACTCTGGGTCGTGTCTATTGGACTTGAACCTAGCGCATATGGAACACATTCGATGCGCAGAACCAAGGTTGCACAAATCTATAAAAAAACGGGAAATCTCAGAGCAGTTCAGCTTCTGCTTGGTCATACCAAAATGGACAGCACCGTTCGCTATCTTGGTGTAGATCTGGAGGACGCACTGGCCATTTCTGAAGGTGTCGAGATCTAATCGTCTGTTGGGTCGGTTGAACAACCGGCCTAAAGCTGCCGTTCGTCGCAATCCAATCTCGTGCTTGAAAGCAGACCTTCGATGTATTTTCGCGAAATATGGCAGTCTAATTGTAGTGTCTTTAGCTCTGCATCCGACGATGCGCAGCCCACATTCGAGCACTTGGTGTCTTGAATTCAGCTGATAATGTTTCTACACCAAAAATCAGGAGAAGGAATAGGACTCCAGGCAAGCCTTAGACTTCACGTTCCAACACATTCGGGAGGTGCTGAACATCATCCTTCTCTTGAAACATTTATTCACGGCTTATTACGCAGCACGTGAATAAGTATCAGGCCGAGCGAATTAGTTGGGCTCTTCATGCACAGCTTCGGCTGAACCCAGCAACTTAAGCATTTCGTTGCGCGCGCTAGATGGGTCTTTGTTTGCAATTCCATGAAAAACCCTTGAATGGTCATCAATCCAACGCAAGTCATCTGCTTGCGTTCTATCTAACTGACGTTCAAATAAATGTTGCAGAAGACTGGTTAGAATGCCCGAAAACCCTTGCAACACCGGATTGCCGGTGGCGGCCAGAATACCTTTGTGAAAGCTAATATCTGCTTCAAGTTTTTCTTCACGATTACCAGCAACCATCATCTTCTTTAGGGACTGTGATATTGCGTGTTTGGCTTTCTCATCCCCATATTCCGCAGCCAGTTCAGCCGCCGCGGGTTCGATAATTCGCCTGAATTGATAGAGTTGTTTGATAAGGCCTTCTTGTTTCTCGGGCACTTCAAGTGCCCAATAAATAACATCGGGATCAGTCCAATCCCAACCTAGTTCCGGTGACACATGCATTCCTGCGCGCCTTTTGGTCGTAAACAACCGTTTTTCTTCGAGCGTTTTTAAAGCAGCCCTTGCACTTGCCCTTGAGGTTTTAAACTCATTGGCAATTTCGGTTTCTGAGCCAAGTGATCCGCTTCTGCGACCTGACACTATATCGCGTCCCAATTGTGCAGCAATTTTTTGGCTTACAGTTTCCATAAAAGGGTGTGCTTTCGTTTGCTAAATCAACGACGCCTTTCGATAAAAATCGTATAGGAACAAACAGCGAGCGTTATCATGAGGCCATATATCAATTGCGTATAGAAACCTTTGAGGCCCATTGCAACAATCCCTGCTTCCAGTGAACCGATTACAAACACACCCGCCAGCGTACCATACATTGAGCCTCGGCCACCAAATACCGATGTGCCCCCCACAAAAACAGCAGCAAGAGCCGGAAGTAAGAAACCGTCGCCGGTAGATGGCCAGAAATAGGTGACTTCGCTTACCAGCAACACGCCAGCAAATGCGGAAGCTACGCCCATGAAGACGTAACACAGCATCCGCACCAAATTTACATTTATGCCCATCATATGCGCTGAGATTTTATTGTCGCCTACAAACAATACGTGGGTGCCAAAGACATGGCGGCGATAGATGTAGATTAAAACGATAGCCGCTATGATGAACCAGACAAATTGCATCGGAATTTCACCAAAAATCCGACCAACGAGTATATCGCGGAATGCGGTTTCGGCCAATTCAACAACAGGAATTCCCTTGCCTTCCGCAAGCACATTCACAAGCCCGCGCCAAACAAACATAGTGCCAATCGTTGCGACAATTGATGGCACCCCAATAAGTGTAATGATAGCGCCGTTTACAGCGCCACAGCTGGCACCTGCCACAAGGCTGACGATAAAGGCCGTACTCGCACTGCCGGTCACTTCAAAAGTTTTAGCAAAAGCCCAAGCGCTCAATGCCATAACGGATGGGAAAGACAGATCGATTTCGCCCAAGGTTACAATAAAGGTAACCGCAAGCGCCAAAATGCCAATGTAAGGCAATGTCGTCATGAATGAACGATAAATATCAAACCGCAAAAAAACATCCGGGGCAGAAAAAATAAAAATCCCAAACAGCAACACCAAGATTAATGTGATTGCCACATCTAACCGGTCAACTTTTGAATAGAGGCGCTGAACAACATTACTCATTTGATGATCCTTTATTTCCACTTACTTGTCCCTT
Organism: Maritalea sp. YIW29; assembly: GCF_057219265.1. Taxonomy (NCBI): domain Bacteria; kingdom Pseudomonadati; phylum Pseudomonadota; class Alphaproteobacteria; order Hyphomicrobiales; family Devosiaceae; genus Maritalea; species Maritalea sp. YIW29. The sequence goes on along the minus strand of NZ_JBXVVF010000004.1, from coordinate 5,797 downwards.
GTGGTGCAGTTCCACCATCAGGTCGACCAACGCATCGCGCTCTATTTCTTCTTTCTTAAAGTTCGCAGCAACTTGTCCCCGGTCCAAAACGATAAACCGATCTGCCACCGCATAGACGTGCAAAATATTGTGATCGATTAGAATAACAGATTTGTTCTCATCCCTAATTCGGCGAGTGAAATCCAAAACCTTTTCGGTTTCTTTTAGGCTAAGGCCCATCGTCGGTTCATCAAGAATGATCAAGTTGGCTTGAAAATGCAGGGCCCGCGCAATCGCAACACCTTGTTTTTCGCCACCAGAGAGATTGGAAACCTCGGTATCAATGGTAATCGCCCGCGAGGTAAAACCCATTTTGTTTCTTAAAAGGTTATCGGCATCTGCGCGTTGGCGCTTAATGTCCATAAAACCAAATGAATTGCGGATTTCTCGGCCAGCAAAAATATTGCGCCAAATAGCTTGCTTGTCTGCGAGTGCGCGTTCTTGATAAACGGTTTCAATACCATGCGCACGAGAATCGCGGACAGACTTAAAGTGTACCTTTTCACCTTCCACAAACAGCTGCCCAGAATCAGGAACGTGAACCCCGGTGATCACTTTAATTAATGTAGACTTACCCGCACCATTGTCACCAACCAAAGCAACAACTTCCCCGCGGCCAATTTCGATATCAACACCTTTGAGCACTTCGACGCGCCCAAACGATAAATTCACGTCAGACATTTCAAACAATGCCTTTGAGCCTGCGACGTCTTCACTCATATCCTATGCACCTACATCTTTTGTAAAAGCTCTGGGGGAAGTCCCCCCAGAGATGTTCATGGAGCGGACTAGCGAATTGCTTCTGTCGCAAGTGCGCTGACCGCTTCAACATTGTCCGCAGTGATAATCGCTGCGCCAGTGTCGATGTTCATTCCAGCAAAACCAAACTGGCTGCTCAAGTATAACTGAACGATTGGCAGATAACCTTGTAGGAATGGTTGTTGATCAAGCACCGCATGGATGTGACCTGAACGAATGCCTTCAACCGTTGCGGCAGAAAGGTCAAACCCACCGCCACACAAATCACCAGGAGCTTTACCAGCAGCCTTCAACATTGTTGGCAATGTTCCCGTTAGACCACCATGATCAGCGATCACAGCAGAAATATTGGTGTTTGAGGCAAGTGTGGCCGTTAACACCGGGATACCTTGAATTGGATCTTTGTTAACAGCGTCTGAGATTTCAAGATACTCAACCGTGATACCAGCTTCTTTTAGACCTTCGATTGCACCGCGTGAACGTTCACCGCGTGCCTCCTGTGCCAAAAGACCCCAAACCAAAGCAGTGCTGCCTTCTTTAAGATCACACTGAGCAGCCAAACCGCGTGCCAAGTTTACACCAGCTGAGTAGTTCTTTGCACCCACATAACCAAAACCAGATGCCTTGTGTGTTTTTTCGTCCTCAGGCAAGCCAACATTTTGTGTCGTAACAATAATGCCTTTTTCACGCGCCTTTTTAACCAAAGGCGCTAATGCAACCTCACCGGGGTGACCCATAACCGCAATACCAGTTGGGTTTCTTGCAATCGCTTCAGAGAATTGACGTACAATTTTCTCTGAGCTCCAATCCGACCAAACATACTCAACATCACATCCAGTATGTTCTTGAGCAAGTCTTGCACCGTTATAAACGATTGACGCGAATGCGCCGCCCTCGGGTCCACCTGGGAAGAAGACGAACTTTTTCCCATCGCAACTTGTCATATCACTAGCCTGTGCTGAACCTACCGCGATAAAGCAAGCAGTTGCAGCAATGGCAATCTTGCCCAACACTGGTTTTAAGTTTTCCATTTTCAAAAACATTTTATCCCTCCCATAAATCAAAATTAACTCGGCCAAACGACCAAGACATACTTAAAACACAATCAAATTGACACGTCAATATGTCATACATATTTGCATTTCTAGTATTTTTGTCGTACATAATTAATAATTCGTTTTGCGATCAACGAAAGCCTATTTGCAGGATTTATAATGAAAATAACTGGACTAAAAACATTTGTTGTGGCCCCTCGTTGGCTGTTCTTGAAAATTGAAACCAGCGATGGCATCGATGGTTGGGGAGAACCGGTTTTGGAAGGTCACACCGAAACGTTGCGTGCAAAGATTCATGAACTTGAAGATATGCTTATCGGTACCGATCCCTTCCACATTGAAGACACTTGGCAAAAAATCTATCGCAACGGATGTTATCGCGGCGGCCCAGTTCTCATGAGCGCAATGTCTGGCATCGATATGGCACTTTGGGACATCAAAGGCAAAGCGTTCGGCCAGCCTATTTTCCAACTATTGGGTGGACCAGTACGCAACAAAATCCGCAGCTATAGATGGACAGGTGGTGATCGACCTGAAAACCTTATTTCAGGCGTAACGGCTCTTCGAGACCAAGGTTATGACGCTGTAAAATTCAACATATGTCCAGAGCTGCAAATTGTTGATTCATATGCCAAGATCGATCGCATTTTACGCCCGCTTTTTGACCTTCGGGAAGCCGTTGGGACTACAATGGATTTAGCATTCGATTTTCATGGTCGCGTTCACTACCCTATGGCAAAAGTGCTGTTAAAAGAAATGGAACCGCTTCGTCCCATTTTCGTTGAAGATGCAGTTGTCTCTCAGCAAGTTGGCGCTATGGCAGAGCTTTCGCGCCAAACCTCATTTCCCCTTTGTGTCGGCGAGCGCATGCACTCTCGCTATGAATTCAAACATGTGTTTGAGCAACATGCCGCATGTGTCATCAATCCTGATACAGCCCATGTGGGTGGAATCTCGGAAATGGTGCGCATTGGCCATATGGCAGAAGCTTATGATATTGCACTTGCCCCCCATTGCCCGCTTGGCCCAATTGCCCTGGCAGCATGTTTGCAGGTTGATGCAATCTGTCACAACGCATTTATTCAAGAACAAAGCCTCGGCATTCATTACAATAATGGTGGCGATCTCAATGACTACCTTGTTGAAGAAAGCCGCTTTTCTGTCAAAGATGGATATTTGGATATTCCACAAGGGCCGGGCTTAGGCATTACTGTGGATGAAAACATGGTAGCTGAGCGTGCTAAGCAGGGCCATAAATGGCGTGCTCCAGTTTGGCGGCACGAAGATGGCTCAATAGCTGAGTGGTGAGGTAAAAATGACTTTATCCCTATCAGGCATACATGCGGTTCTTTATGCGCTCTTTGACAAGTCAGAGGCAATCGACGAACAAGGCATGGCCAAACAAGTCGAGTATTGCATTGAAAACAAATGCCACGGCATTACGGTTTTGGGATTGGCAACAGAAGTTCTCAAACTGACATTTGCCGAGCGCTTGCAAATCATTGATGTGGTTGCACAAGCAAATGCAGGTCGACTGCCTCTTTCCGTCACCATTGCAGGCAGCTCGATACATGAGCAATTATTGCTGGCCGAACATGCACAACGCGCCGGAGCGGATTGGCTCATCCTACAACCGCCTATGGTCGGCAATTATGGGGCAAATGTATATATTGAATTCTATTGCAGTGTAGCGTCTCAAATTGACCTGCCTGTCGCGATTCAAAATGCGCCGCAATATTTGGGGCGGGCCCTTTCGGCGACCGAAATTACGAGCCTGCGCGAGCTCTGCGCAAATATTATTGCTGTAAAGTGCGAGGATTCAGTACTTGGCATTAAAGGCGTGATCGACGCTGCTGGTGACAAGCTTGATATTTTGGGCGGACGCGGCGGCATGGAGATGACGGACTGCCTTCGAGCGGGTTGCAATGGGTTTGTTCTTGCTCCGGATATCGCCCCAGTGGCAGCTCGCATTTTTGACCTTTGGCAATCAGGCGATAGGGAGGCCGCTGAAGCACTATATGCAAATGCGTCCCCCGCGATCGCCTTTGCTATGCAGTCGCTAGAACATCTGATAACGTATGGAAAACGCATGTTTGGATTGAATGCAGGGGTTGCCGTTTTTGACCGCTCCCCTTGTCTTGCCGCAACTGAATTTGGTGAAGAAACTGCACGAAAGTGGGCTACCGAACTGAATGAATTGTAGAGTTTTCCTGCGAGAGTTCAATTTATCAAATTTCTTGGATCACGAAACCTCGAGTTGTGATGCGGAATAAAACAAATCAAATTCGAAATATTTTGAAACCTGATTGAATATCAACTTCAATCCGCGTCTTGTTACCAATGATCCAAACGGCCGCAAAACCGCGATGTGCCGACGGCCAATCATTGCCTTGTATGTTATTAAAATCCGTATTTTTTGGTCATTCCTTAAACGCAAATTAACCACAATCGTAGATAATTGGGTAACTGGTCCCCATGAATCTTCTTGACGACCGAATAACGACGTCGCGAATTGAGACCTGAGACAACATGCAATTAACTAGCCTGAAAAAAATACTGATCAGCGCTATCATTGCTTCTGTCGCATCAGCAACTGCGGTTTTTGCCCAAGCAACCGGTGGCACCATAACTGAGGTTGTTGATGGCGGTTCTACTTACAGGGTGCACACCTTTACGAGCGCTGGAACCCTTGCCGTATCTTCATCGATCACAAATGTTGAATACCTCATTGTCGCCGGCGGCGGCGGCGGCGGCGGCGAGTCGGGCGGCGGTGGAAGCGGCGGTGGCGTTCGCAAAGGAACAGTTGCGACCGCCCCAGGCAATTTCAACATTGTTATTGGTAATGGTGGAACCGGAGGTGTCACGCGAGGTGCCGACGGCACAGATGGCGGTGACAGTTCGTTCAACGGGATTGTTGCGACTGGCGGCGGGCGTGGCAAGACCGCGCGGCGCGGAAATGCAACTGGTGGTGAAGGCGGCGGAGGCGTCTGGAGCAGTACATCAGGATTGGCAGGTGTAGCGGGTCAAATTGAAGCTGGTGGAAACAGTAACGGAGCTCACGGCGGCGGAGGGGGAGGTGCTGGCTCCGCTGGGCAAAACGCTGGGAGCAGTGCAGGAAACGGTGGCGATGGTAAACTCAGCACAATTTCAGGAGTGGCGACTTATTATGGCGGCGGCGGTGGCGGCGGCAAGTCAAAAGCCTCCGGCGGTAACGCGGGGACAGGCGGGCTTGGCGGCGGCGGCAATGGTTCCACTTCTGGAAACGGCAATCCGGGAACTGCCAACACCGGCGGTGGCGGTGGCGGCGGCATAAACACCAATGGCTTCCAAGGCGGAACTGGCGGTTCTGGTATCGTGATTTTACGTTATCTTGTACCATCACCGATAGCCAACGCAGGATCAAACCAGACCTTAGCTTCTGCAGCAAATGTCATGCTGAACGGATCTGGAACTAGCTTCGCTATCGATCAATCCTTGACCAATGCTTGGACGCAAACTGCTGGGACAGTTGTCGCTTTGTCATCCAATACGGCGTCACAACCCAGTTTCACTGCACCAACCCTGCTTGCAGGTGACGCCGACGCAACGCTCACATTTTCACTTATTGTGACAGACAATCTGGGCCAAGCCTCTACCGCCGACACCATTGATGTTACGGTGACCGCTCCGGGAAACACCACGCCGACAGCCAATGCTGGGCCCAATCAAACCGTGGTTTCCGCAGCGAGTGTTACGCTAGATGGAAGTGCATCGTCAGACAGCGATCCGGGCCAGTCTCTCACTTATGCTTGGACGCAAACTGCTGGGACAGTTGTCGCTTTGTCATCCAATACGGCGTCACAACCCAGTTTCACTGCACCAACCCTGCTTGCAGGTGACGCCGACGCAACGCTCACATTTTCACTTATTGTGACAGACAATCTGGGCCAAGCCTCTACCGCCGA
>NZ_JBXVVF010000003.1:0-119160 GCF_057219265.1 Maritalea sp. YIW29 | reverse complement strand
CCCTCCAATGAATTCTCGAGGAAAACACTGAGTTACCAACGGTTTAGCAAAGTTAGATGGTGCTGCCGGAGAGAATCGAACTCTCGACCTCCTCATTACCAATGAGGTGCTCTACCGCTGAGCTACGGCAGCAAACCCGCGCGCGGCGCATGGCCGAGCGCCGTGGTAGTGCCATATGCATTTGAGCAAAGCAAGAGTGTTCTGGACCAATCGGCAAAAAACGTGCAAAAAACACATCCACAATTTAGTTCGAGCACAAAAGCACATCCGTCACCAATGAATGAAAAACGCGAAAACACCGTCGAAACCAAGCGAAAAGCTAGAGAAGAGCGCCTGACGCAGCAGTTGCGCGCGAATTTGCGGCGTCGCAAACAACAGGTAAAAGCACGCAGCACGGCGGACAAAAATGCGCCTAAGCCAGAATAGTTCTTATCTAATCGCCATCAAATTAACCTGATTTGGACGATTTTTGGTCCACATTTGGCCCAATTGGCAACTGATGTTTCGCGGCACTGGTAATTTGTCTGAGTTCACTATAATAACACCGGGCTTGAACCGCCTTCAAAGGGAAAAAAACATGGACCGAATTCGTATCGTTGGTGGCAATGAATTAAACGGTGAATTGCCGATTTCTGGCGCGAAAAACGCTGCCTTGCCTTTAATGATCGCTTGTCTTTTGACCAAGGAGCCATTGACCTTAAACAATGTGCCGCGGTTGGCTGACGTTAAACAGCTTGAGCGCATTCTGGAAAATCACGGGGTTGACTTGTCTGTTCAAGGGCGTCGCCGTGGAGAAGACGAGATGCGCGGCCAGCGGATTACTTTTTCTGCAGCGGACATTGTGGATACATGTGCACCCTACGAACTTGTCGCTACCATGCGAGCGAGTTTTTGGGTGATCGGCGCTTTGTTGGCCCGTGAAGGCGAAGCGCGGGTTTCTATGCCCGGCGGTTGCGCAATTGGCACGCGTCCCGTTGATTTTTACATCGACGGACTACAGCAATTGGGTGCGGAAATCGAAATTGATGGTGGCTATGTAAACGCCAAAGCCCCCGGCGGTCGCCTTAAAGGCGGGTTGGTTAAACTTCCGCGTATTTCTGTGGGCACAACCCATGTGATTATGATGGCCGCGACATTGGCCGAAGGTACAACCAAGATTGAAAATGCGGCGATGGAGCCAGAAGTTGTCAATTTGGCGGAATGTTTGATTGCCATGGGCGCAAAAATCTCGGGCGTTGGCACGCGCACCATCACTGTTGAAGGCGTTGAAGAACTGCATGGTGCGGAAGTCGATGTGATCCCTGATCGCATTGAAACCGGCACCTATGCGATGGCCGTTGCGATGACTGGCGGCGACGTGTTGCTGAAGGGTGCAAATGCAGATCATTTGGAAGCACCGCTGAAAGTACTAGAGCAAACTGGCGCGAAAGTTATTCGAGAAGAAGACGGTCTTCGTATCGTTAAGAACGGCAATGCCATTCATGCAATTGATGCTGAGATTTCTGAATATCCAGATTTTCCGACCGACCTGCAGGCCCAATATATGGCATTGATGACCCGCTCAAACGGCACGGCATTGGTGCGCGAAACGATATTTGAAAACCGCTTTATGCATGTGGCTGAGTTGATGCGCTTTGGGGCGGACATTGCGGTGGACGGGCAAAGCGCAACCGTTAAAGGTGTGTCCGAACTCAAAGGCGCGCAAGTGATGGCGACCGATCTTCGGGCCTCCGTATCATTGGTGATTGCAGGCTTGGCTGCCAAAGGCGAAACCATCGTCAATCGGATTTATCACCTAGATCGTGGATTTGAGCGCTTGGAAGATAAGTTGAGCCGATGTGGTGCTGAAATTGAGCGCATTAGCGGCTAATTGGCTTGGGGTATAGCGATTTTGCGCCCCAGCTATTGAGATGAGGCCATGGGCGCATTAGATATTGCAAAGAATAATCCGCCAATGGCAACCAAGGAATTAGCAAAAACATGACCGACCTGAAATTGCTCGCGCTTGATAATGAAGATTTGGAAGTCATTTCCGCCCATACACAAGACGCCGTGGTGCGTGTTGGAGATATGGGCTTTGCCGCTCAAGACCATCGATTTGCATTTTTGATGAACCGATTTGCGTGGGAAACCGACCAGAAGCGTGGCAAAGGTCAGCGCAAGCGTGCAGCCATCCACTTTGATCGTGTGACCGACGTAAAGGTCACAGGCGTTGATCTAGATGCAAAAGACGGTGTGCTTGAACTTCTAACCATGACATTTGAGACGGGCGACGCGCCATCAGGCGAAGTCACCTTAGCATTTGCAGGTGGCGGCACCGTTAAACTTGTTGTTGAGTGCCTTGAAGCACGCATGCAAGATTTGGGTGCGGCATGGGGCGCGAAGGCAACGCCTGAGCACGATCTAACAACTTAATAGAATGGCTTCGCTATGCCGGTAAGACTGGATCAAAGTTCAGCGGACTTTGAAGATAAATTTGCAACGCTTTTGGGTGCAAAGCGCGAAACATCTGTTGAGGTTGGCGACGTGGTCGCTAACATTATTGAGGATGTAAAATCACGCGGTGACCAAGCTCTTATCGACCTTACGCAAAAATTCGATCACCTAGATTTGGCGAAAACCGGTGTTGCGTTCACCCAAGCTGAAATTGATGCGGCCTACGAGGAAACTTCGGACGAGTTGATCAATGCGCTCAACCACGCTTACGGACGCATTACAGCCTATCACAGCCGTCAGTTACCCAAAGACGAGCTATATACCGACAATGTTGGCGTTACGCTTGGTTCCAAATGGAATGCGGTGGATGCGGTGGGCATTTATGTGCCCGGTGGATTAGCCAGTTACCCGTCTTCTGTTTTGATGAACACCGCCCCTGCCCGGGTTGCAGGTGTTGAACGTATCGCCATGGTGGTGCCGACGCCAAACGGCGTGGTGAACCCAACCGTTCTGGCTGCAGCAAAAATTGCGGGTGTTACTGAGATTTATCGCGTCGGCGGCGCGCAGGCCATTGCGGCGCTCGCGTTTGGGACAGACACCATAAAACCGGTCAACAAAATCGTCGGCCCCGGCAATGCCTTCGTCGCGGCAGCAAAGCGCCAAGTGTTTGGTGCAGTGGGTATTGATATGATCGCAGGGCCATCAGAAGTGCTGGTGATCGCGGACAATAGCGCAAACCCTGCATGGATTGCTGCAGATCTTTTGGCGCAAGCTGAACATGATATGTCGGCCCAGTCGATCTTGATTACACCAGCCGCGGCGCTGGCCGACGCGGTGGAAAAAGAAGTTGAACGGCAATTGGCAATTCTGCCGAAGAAGCACCTTGCTGGTCCGTCTTGGCAAGATTTTGGCGCAATGATTGTGGTCAAAGACATTGATGCGGCGGTTGACCTATCCAACCGGATGGCACCGGAGCACCTGGAACTTGCCGTTGATGAACCACAAATGCTTGTTGAGAGGGTTCGCCACGCTGGGGCGATATTCCTCGGTCACCATACGCCGGAAGCCATTGGCGACTATATTGGGGGCACGAACCATGTGCTGCCAACCGCGCGATCTGCCCGATATGCATCGGGCTTAAACGTGCATGATTTTATTAAACGCATTTCGATTTTGGGCTGTACACCGTCTTCGCTCGCGCACTTGGCACCAGACGCCGTTGCACTGGCCGAAGCCGAAGATTTACAAGCCCATGGACGTTCGGTATCAATTCGGCTTAATCTCTGACACGCAATCAGAAATGGCACCTTGAGACTTGATGGATAACCAAAATCAGTCACCCGATAAGTTGGTCACGGTTACACTCGACCCGGAAACAATCATCTCGATTGATCCGGATGAAGTGCACGAGCGCCGAATCGCTGTTTTTGATTTGGTCGAGGAAAATCAATTTTCGCCCATTACTAGCATTGAAGAAGCGCATGGGCCATATGCGCTTCACGTTTCCATTCGTGGAAACCATTTGGGTTTGGATGTGCGCAACCCCACAACCAACGAGCCAATTGCTGCCCACTTTTTGTCCCTGACCCCGTTTCGGCATCTCATTCGCGACTATTTTCGCATTCGCGAAAGCTATTACGATGCGATCAAAAGCGCGCAACCCTATAAGATTGAAAGCGTGGATATGGCGCGACGCGGGCTGCATAATCAGGCAGCAGAGTTGCTTCGCCACCGGCTCGACGGCAAGTTGGAGATGGATGAAAATACCGCAAGACGGCTATTCACCTTGATTTGCGCGGTGCAACCGAATGCGGACAGGCAAGCGATCAACAAGCCAGATATGCCAACCGTTTTGTTCGTTTGTTCAATGAATTCTGTGCGCTCACCCATGGCCGCAGCCCTTGCCCGACGGGCCTTTCCGACCCGCATCATTGCGCGGTCCGCTGGGGTTCGCTCCGGAAAGGTAGATAATTTTGTCCATGAGGTGATGGAAGAAATTGGCGTCGATATGTCGGTGCATACCCCGCACACGATGGACGAATTGGTGGCCAGTTCATTTGATCTAATCGTGACGCTATCGGATGAGGCGCCTCCAGCAGTTGACGCCCGAAATTACGAAGAAGGTGCGCGGCTTCATTGGGATGTAAGTGACCCCACATTAATCGACGGCAACCGGGCTCAAAAGCTCGATGCATATCGCGCCTTGCGCGAGCAGTTGAACAACCATATTAACACCGAGTTGCAATCGCTTGTTACAAGCGGTTCACAAATGGTTTGAATTTGTATAGGTTGCCGCCAATTCAAGCGCTTTAGGCGCTAAAATGCTTTCAGGAGATAGAATGGCAAAAGAAGAAATGCTCGAATTTCCGGGCGTCGTACAGGAATTGTTGCCAAATGCGACATTCCGCGTGAAGCTCGAAAATGAACATGAAATTATCGCCCACACTGCTGGTCGTATGCGGAAAAACCGTATTCGCGTTTTGGCAGGCGATAAGGTGTTGGTTGAAATGACACCTTATGATCTTACAAAAGGCCGGATCACCTACCGCTTTAAATAAGCGGTTTGGTCCTAAAAGAGAGCCGAAATCCCATGGCAACTCGTCCTGACCTTATTCTCGCTTCCGCTTCGCCCCGGCGTCTTGCGCTGCTCAATCAAGTGGGTGTGGAACCAGATCATTTGATCCCCGCCGATGTGGATGAAACTCCATTGAAGGGTGAAATTCCGCGCAAGCTTGCTGCACGGTTGGCCCATACCAAAGCGCTTACAGCCCAACATAAAGCCCGCCAAACCGGTATTGGAGACAATGCATTGGTGCTTGGTGGTGATACGGTTGTGGCCGTTGGTCGACGAATTTTGCCAAAAGCTGAAATGCTGGATGATGCGGCTGGATCATTGCGCCTATTGAGTGGCCGCTCACATCGGGTCTTCACTTCGATTTGTTTGCTCAACGCCTCAGGTGCTGCAAAGCGCCGGGTTGTGGAAACACGCATCCGCTTCAAGCGTTTATCCAACGCTGAAGTTGACGCCTATTTGGCCAGTGGCGAATGGCAAGATAAAGCGGGTGCATATGCCATCCAAGGCATTGCGGGCGCGTTCGTGATCAAACTTCAAGGTTCATTCCATGCGGTAATGGGATTACCGCTTTATGAAACAGTACAATTGTTGCGTGGTGAAAATTACCCGATTGAGTTTAATTGGTTGAACTCAACGTCTGGAATTTAGCCGTGAGCGAAAAAAAACCGACTGCCGCCGATTCGCCGACACCATCACAAAAATCGTGCGTGATGTGCAAAAGACCTGCAGTTGAGGAATTCAAACCCTTTTGCTCGAAGCGGTGCGCTGATCTTGATTTGGGCAATTGGCTCAATGGATCCTACGCCATTCCCGTTATCGAAGAAGATGGCGCGCAGCTGGACGATTACGATCCGGAATAGGCCAAAATTTTCACTTCGTTCCGTGCTAACGCCATGAAATTTGGTGGCTTTTGATTGATGAAAGCAAAAGTTGCGAGATAAGTGGAAAATTTTGTCATTGACCGCTAGACAATATTGTTTTCACGACATATAAACCCGCCAGCACTATGAATAGTCTACCCGATTTGGTAGCCCATTTATCAGATGCCCGGGTAGCTCAGGGGTAGAGCAGCGGATTGAAAATCCGCGTGTCGGTGGTTCAAATCCGCCCCCGGGCACCATTGCTTCTCCAAATACATTAAGACCGAACTTCTGGCTAGTTAGCTTGGTAGATCACAGGCATGTCTTCAGGCTCGACATAATTGCCATCACAGGTTTGTTTTTGTCGGTACTGGACTAAAAAGGCTTCAACCGACTCTCCTTCAACAGCGCGAAGTTTATATTGCCAGAAGGTTCCGCAATCTCCCTGTCCAAGATCTTCCCAAGCGTTAATGGACCCATTGGCCGGAGAAACCGTGGCGTTCAAGAGTTCTTTTAGGTCGCCGCTTTGAAAGCCTGCCAGCCCATCAGGATGGTTGGCATAAACCGGTGCAAAATAGGCTGGATTGTCATTGATTATCGTGAAGAAATTTGACGTTGTATCGCGCGCATAAATTGCGCACGGCACTTGCCATAAAGACATTTCATTCGAAATCGCATATTGCACAGCATAGCCTGGCCCCTGCTCAACATCGCAGCTCGCATAATTTGAAGCCACGTAGTCTCTGATACTCCTTGGGATTGCATTGATATCGTTGACATCGCGCACAAATGAAAGAGTAATTGGATCGCCGGGCAAATCATATGACATCTGTTCTACCGGCTCTTCGACTTGGCTGTATAATTCTGCTGGGCAGCCTGACTTTCCTTTGACCACGCTTACAAATGGAAACTTTTTGGAGCCAATAATTGTCAACTCAGCCAGATCAATTATGACATCATTGCCAACAAGACGCTGTTCCATGATGTCCATGATGACCCAGAAGTCTTCATCGTCAGACCGATAAAGTTGGTGTGGGCTGACTTGACCGAAACCGGTTTCGGATAGGTCTTGACGGTACATCTCATAAACTTTGTCGCCAATTTTCATCCATCCAGGCAATTCTCCACCATCATGGATCGGCGAATAGAACACATAGGCATATTCATCGATCTGAGGGTCTTTGTTGTCTTGCCAGAGTGCAAAACTACATCCGTCATATTCACCAACAACATTCTGCCCAAATATTTTCAGCGGAATGCGATGATCTTCGTCAGCAAATGCACCCGTTATCATGAGTAAAAGAACACATACAAAGTTCAAAAAAATTGAGCGCAATGTCATAGAAGTTTGATCCCCAAAGATTTTCTAGTTCTGTCGCATTGCAATTTCCAACACCAAAACGGCAATGACGCTTGGTAAGAAATTAATTCAAATCTAACCAAATATCCAATTACTTTGTTTGTTTAACCAATCCTCATTTGCTCTTTGGTTTAATCGACGCCAACTTCGGGGCAGACATGAACGATCACATCTCAAATGAATTGGACGAATTGCGTGCCAAATGCACCATGTATGAACAGTGGCTGAGTGCGCTTGATGAGCATGGAAAATTCGATCTTTGGTTTAAAGACAAAGATAGCCAATACCGCTTCGTAAATCATCACTTTGAAAACACAATGGGACGAACCAAGACCGAACTGGTTAATCGTCCGCCGGAAGAAATATTCGGCGCTGGCCGGGTGGACCGCGTGCGCGCGATGGACAAAAAAGTGATGGATGAAGGTAGCCTGCAACGCGTTGTGCCCTGCAACGAAGCGGGCGCGTTGGAAGTTCATGAAGAACACCGTTTTGTCGTCAAGGATGCCGATGGCAAGGCCGTCGGCTTAGGCTGTGTTGCGTATGAATCTACCGCAAAGTCGCTGGCTGAGGAAGCGCTTGCCCAAGCGCAACAATTGGCACGACTTGGCAATTGGCGCTGGTCCGTCGGCGACAAATGCCTCATTTCTTGCTCCGAACAATTCGCACATATCTTGGATGTAGACTTTGCCGATATTTTTGGCATCTTTGAGTCTGGCGAGATTGAATTTGTGCATGTCGAGGACCGGGAAAGAGTTAAAAGTGTTTTTCGTAAAATGGGCACCCCCGGCTTTGGCGCATATGACATTGAATATCGCGTTGTCACCAAAAATGACGAACTTCGTTATGTCCGTGAAATAGCCGAACCCTTGATGGGCAATGAAGGTACACCTGTTGAATATGCGGGTACGTTGCAGGACATTACGGACAAGAAATTCAACGAGATTGAACTTTTGCGTGCCCGGGATGAGCTAGAACAGCGGGTTGTCGAGCGTACGGCCGATCTTCAGCATCTTGCCAATCACGACGTGTTAACAGGCACTCTAAACCGTACCGCATTTGTTACCCAGATCGAAGACCGGCTAAACGAGGACCCGTCTCTGCGCGCCGCTTTTATCGTTATGGATCTTGATGGGTTTAAGAATGTAAATGACTGCTATGGCCATGCTTCGGGCGACCTCTTGTTGCAAATTATCGCGGACCGCTTGAGGGCGCGTTCTGATGGACGTATGTTAATTTCGCGTCTTGGTGGTGATGAATTTGGGATTTGTATCGTCTCGCCAACAATAACCGCGCAGGAAGCGCAGCAGGTCTGCACGGAACTAAAACATGAAATTCAATCCAAAATCCAACTTGGGTCTGTAGAAGTATTCGTTGGGTGTTCATTTGGCATCTATATAATCGAAGACCAAAATGTAGAGATTGCGGAAGCGTATAAATCTGCAGACATTGCCCTTTATCAAGCCAAGCAATCCACGCAGCACACAATTTTGCAGTTCGAAGATAAGATGGCGGAAGAAGCGGCCTATCGCCATCGGCTGGAACAAGACTTGCGCAAAGCCGTACATGACTGCGCATTGGACGTCGCGTTTCAACCCCAAGTCGTGGTTCAAGGCGAAGAGCTGATTGGATTCGAGGCCTTGGCACGTTGGGAGCACCATGATTTTGGCCCTATTGCCCCTGACCTATTCATTCAGATTGCGGAGCAAACCGGCCTTATCGGCGAACTGGGCGATCAAATCATGCAGCAAGCCTGCGCTCACATGGCAAACATGAACAAGCAATTTGGACAGTCGTTTCGTCTATCGGTCAATTTATCTTCGCGCCAGTTTCAAAATCGAAACCTAGTGCGCACCATTGAGGATGCGTGCAAAAAACATGGCATCAATCCCAACCGGTTAGAGCTGGAAGTTACAGAGTCCCTGTTTTTAAACAATTCGGACCAAACCAAGATGATTTTGGACGAAATCCGGGAAATAGGCGCGAGTGTTGCATTGGATGACTTCGGCACTGGTTATTCTTCACTGGGATATCTGCGAGAATTCGAAATTGATCGCATCAAGTTGGATCGTTCTTTCATCAAGGACTTGAATTGGAGCGCGAGCGATCGACGCATCGTGAGAGGCATTATTTCCCTGGCGCAAAGCTTGGACATATCGACCATTGCCGAAGGCGTGGAGACAAATGAACAGCGAGAATTTCTTGAAGGATGCGCCTGCGATGAAATTCAGGGCTATTATTATGGCCGGCCAAGCTCTGCGACAGAGCTATCAGCATTGATGCAAAATGGGGCTGAACGCTATTCGCTATTCAATTTTGCCAATAGCAAGGCTGTTTAGACCCTGCACCATTTTCAATTTAGCCGTGCAGTGCTGTCTCGATTGATTAGTAAAACATCGACCAACTGCAAATTGTCGTTCGTGGTGTTTTCACGCCCGGATAAATGTCCCAGCAAAGTTGTTGCAGCGAGCACACCGAGTTGCGTTCTGTTTTGACGTACTGTTGTAAGAGATGGAATAAAGCGGTCCGCAATTTCGATATCGTCAAATCCAACAACAGACATGTCACTGGGAACTGAGACACCCCTTTTATTCAATTCAGAGATAAAGCCCATCGCTATCAGATCGGAACCACAAAAAACCGCGGTTGGGCGATCTTGCATTTCGACAAATTGACGAGCCGCCTGTGCTCCCGCATCTAGAGAAAAGTCCCCGCCATCCACGATCCATTCGGGTTCTATTTCGAGGCCAAATTCATCCAATGTGGCTTGGAAACCCAATAGCCGTTCCTTAGTCAGCACATTATTTCGTGGGCCAGCAATGTGGCCAATTTTTTGATGTCCCAGATTGACAAGATGGGAAACAGCTTGCGCAGCGCCGCCTTGATTGTCACTACGGATTGACGGCAGATCGATGCCGGGTTTCCACTCGCAAGCAAACACGATGCGGTTGTCGGGTGCGGTCTCAGCGAGTTCCTTGAGTACGTCCCGAGGAATTGCTCCATCTAGCAAGATGACTCCGTCCGCTCGCGTGTCACGAAAGTAACTTGTGAGTTGGTCTTGTTTGATACCACTTGTGTCTGCGATGAGCACACTCAGATCAGAGGTGGCAAATACACTTTCGACGCCAGAAAGAATTTGGGAGAAAAAAGGATTTCCAAGATCTGGGAGCAACACCAAAATGGCACCGGCTTGCCGCTTTCGCAGATTCTGTGCTGCTCGGTTTATGCGGTAACCGGTCTTTTCAACGGCCTCTAAAACGGCAGCGCGTGTCTTTTCCGAAACCAAATCGGGGTTGGAAAGCGTACGACTTACCGTGGCTGTGGAAACATTTGCAGCAGCAGCAACCTCTTGAATCGTAGGACCTTTTGCGTTCATTCTTATTCTTTCTGCGCGATCTGTACTGGCAGTTGTAAACAAATTCTTGACAGAAGCAAAGCGCTAGTGATTTATTATGTAATCGATTACAGAACTATCTTACATAGAAATGTAATCGATTGCAGAATTTGAGCTGTGTGTAGCGGACTTGAGTTGCACATGACTTTTCGAGGCGAAAGCCTCACCCAAGGGAGGAAGAAATGAACAATTTGAAGAAAATCCTGATCGCCACAACGGCGATTTGTACAGCAACAGTTTCAGCGCAAGCGACAGACCTTGAAGTTACACATTGGTGGACTTCTGGCGGTGAAGCCGCAGCGGTTGCTGAGTTTGCGAAAGCGTTCAACGCAACCGGCAACAACTGGGTTGATGGCGCGATTGCTGGTTCTGGCGGCACTGCCCGTCCAATCATTATTAGCCGTATTCTTGGTGGCGACCCAATGGGCGCAACCCAATTGAACCACGGTCGTCAAGCTGAAGAACTAGTTGAAGCTGGCTTGATGCTTGATCTGACAGATGTTGCAGAAGCTGGCGGTTGGCGCGACGTCGTGAACCCAACTGGTTTGCTTGATAGCTGTACAGTTGATGGCAAAATCTACTGTGTGCCTGTGAACATTCACTCATGGCAGTGGATTTGGTTGAGCAACGCAGCATATGCGAATGCTGGTGTTGATGTGCCAACGAACTGGAATGAGTTTGTTGCTGCCGCTCCTGCGTTGGAAGCAAATGGCACTGTTCCTCTGGCAATGGGCCAACAATCTTGGCAAACTTCAGGTGCATTTGGTGTGCTAAATGTGGCCATCGGTGGCTTGGATCTTTGGACCAAAATCAACGTGAACAAAGACGCTGAAGCGGCGGCTGGCCCTGAAATGGCTAAAGTGTTTGAAGCGTTTGGCGCAGCCCGTGCACTATCCGCTGGCTCAAATGTTCAAGACTGGAACCAAGCGACAAACTTGGTGATTACCGGCAAAGCTGGTGGCCAAATTATGGGTGACTGGGCGCAAGGCGAGTTCCAGGTTGCGGGCCAAACTGCGGGCACTGATTACACATGTCTGCCGGGTTTAGGCGTGAACGAGATCATCTCAACTGGTGGCGATGCGTTCTACTTCCCTAAAAATGACGATCCTGCGATTACAGCAGCACAAAAAGAACTTGCTGCATTGATGATCTCTAAACCAGTTCAAGTTGCCTTCAACTTGAAAAAAGGTTCGTTGCCAGTACGTGGTGATGTTGATCTTTCTTCTGCGAACGACTGTATGCAGAAAGGTCTAAAGATCTTGGCTGACGGCAACATTATGCCAAGTGGTGATCAAGTGCTTACTGCAGATACAACAGGTCAGATCGAAGATTTGATGGTTGAATTCTGGAACGACACCAGCATCACACCAGCTACAGCTCAAGCTGAATATGCAGCAATTATTGCTCAAGCTGAGTAAGTCATAGCTCCCTCCAGTCAGGCCTTACCCCATTCGTTATTGAGAATTTGGGTAAGGCTTGATCCGCATTGTTCGCGCTCGGTCTTTTACCTGGCGCGAATAATCAGGCTGATGTCGAAAGGCACATAAGATGGCGCACACAAAACGCCCTAACCGCTTGTTTAAGAACCTAAATGCGAAAATAGCTGCTTTGCCAATGGTAACAACGGCGTTGGTGATTTTCATTGGCTGTACGATCTGGACGATCGTGCATTCATTCACCAAATCCAAACTGTTGCCGAAACTGGATTTCGTTGGTTTTGACCAATATGAAAGACTTTGGGGCACACGACGCTGGCTAATCTCAATTGAGAACCTTGCCTTTTACGGCATTACCTCATTGATATTCTCGCTTGTCATTGGGTTCACATTGGCGGCGTTCTTGGACCAAAAAATCAGGTTCGAAAACACATTTCGTACCATCATACTTTATCCGTTCGCGTTGAGCTTCATCGTTACCGGTCTGGTATGGCAATGGATATTGAACCCGGATTTCGGTGTTCAGAATATCGTTCGCAGCTGGGGCTTCGAAGGCTTTGTTTTCGACCCGCTTTACGATGCGAACATTGTGATTTTTGGTGTACTTATCGCCGGGCTATGGCAAGGCACGGGCTTTATCACCGTTATTATGCTTGCAGGCCTTCGCGGCATCGATGGAGAAATTTGGAAGGCCGCACGTGTTGATGGCATTCCGAAATGGAAAACCTATATTTTCATCGTCATCCCCATGATGCGTCCGGTTTTCATCACCGCTTTGGTGATCATTTCCGCCGGCATTGTGAAAGTTTACGACCTCGTGGTGGCGCAGACCAATGGCGGTCCAGGCATCGCTTCGGAAGTTCCGGCCAAATATGTTTATGACGCCATGTTCAAAAACCAGAATTTGGGGCAAGGCTTCGCCGCCTCAACCATGATGTTGTTGAGCGTGCTGATTGTTCTCATCCCTTGGGCATATCTTGAATATGGAGGACGTCGCGATGACAAATAACATGAACACTAGCGCGTCGATTGAAATGGCAGGGCCCCGCGGCACGAAACCGCGCAAAGCGCTCTCAGGCCGTAACATTATGATCTATGGCACGCTCATCTTGGTGGCGTTTTATTACCTATTGCCCCTGTATGTGATGGTGACAACCTCGCTCAAAGGCATGCCCGAAATTCGATTGGGCAACATCTTTGCGCCACCGGTTGAAATCACATTTGAACCATGGGTAAAAGCCTGGTCGCAAGCCTGTACGGGCTTAAACTGTGAGGGATTGAGCCGTGGATTTTGGAATTCGGTTCGCATTCTTATCCCCTCAGTTGTGATTTCGATTTTCATCGCTTCGATCAACGGATATGCATTGGCAAATTGGAAGTTCAAGGGATCTGAAGTCTTCTTCACAATCCTGATCTTTGGTGCCTTCATCCCCTATCAGGTGATGATCTATCCAATCGTGATCATTTTGCGTGAGTTGAACCTATTCGGAAAAGTTGAAGGCCTTGTTTTGGTGCATACCATTTTCGGCATGCCAATTTTGACTTTGCTGTTCAGGAATTATTTCACGTCACTACCTGAAGAACTGTTTAAGGCCGCGCGTGTTGATGGGGCTGGTTTTTGGGGCATCTACTTGAAGATCATGATTCCAATGTCACTACCGATCTTTGTTGTGGCGATGATCTTGCAAGTAACCGGCATTTGGAATGACTTCCTATTTGGTGTGATTTATACCAAGCCAGATTCCTATCCAATGACCGTGCAACTGAACAACATCGTGAACTCCGTGCAAGGTGTGAAGGAATATAACGTCAATATGGCGGCAACGCTTCTGACCGGTATTGTTCCCCTTGTTATCTATTTTGTTTCTGGAAAACTGTTCGTCCGTGGCATTGCCGCCGGCGCGGTGAAAGGCTGATCATGACCAGTGTTTCAATCAATAATCTTGACTTGAACTTTGGCAATGTCAAAGTTCTCAAACAACTCAATCTCGACATTGACGAGGGCGAATTTCTTGTTCTGCTGGGGGCATCAGGTTGCGGCAAATCTACATTGCTAAACTGTATCGCCGGGCTCCTAGATGTCAGCGATGGGCAAATCCATATCAATGGCAAAAACGTTACATGGGAAGAGCCCAGCGAACGCGGCATTGGCATGGTGTTTCAATCCTATGCGCTTTATCCGCAAATGACGGTGAAGGGCAACTTGAGCTTTGGGCTTAAGAACGCCAAAGTGCCAAAAGAAGAAATTGAGAAGCGCGTAGCTCGAGCCGCAGAAATTCTGCAAATGGAATCTTTGCTCGACCGCAAGCCAGCCGCATTGTCGGGTGGTCAACGGCAACGTGTTGCCATTGGACGCGCCCTGGTTCGCGACGTTGATGTGTTCTTGTTTGATGAACCACTTTCGAATTTGGACGCCAAGCTGCGTGCTGATTTGCGGGTTGAGATCAAACGTCTTCACCAGCGCCTGAACAACACGATGATTTATGTGACCCATGATCAGGTTGAAGCGATGACGCTTGCTGACCGTATTGCGATTATGAAAGAAGGGCTTATCCAACAACTTGATAGCCCAACTGAAATCTACAATCGCCCGGTCAATAAATATGTTGCAGACTTTATCGGCTCACCGTCCATGAATTTCTTAGAAGGTGAGATGAGCGATGACGGGCAGTTTAAAGTTGGCAAGACGTCCATCGATCTAAAGGGCTATGAATTCGCAGATGGACCAATCAATGCACCGGTTTGGTTTGGGTTTAGACCAGAGCACGCCATCGCCGGACCAGGCGCGGGGCAACAAGCATTCTCGATAGAGGTTGTGGCTGAGATCGTAGAACCAATGGGATCAGACACATTGGTTTGGACGAGCGTTGAAGGTCAAGCCTTCCGCGTTCGCATCGACGGGCAAGCGACAATTTCCACCGGAGACAAATTCACGCTTGGGTTTGACCCAGCGCGAGCTTCTATTTTTGACAAACAAAGTGAATTACGGGTTTAGGCCTATAATTGAGGATTGAGTTATGAATTTGAGTTTTCAACTGTACAGCGCGCGGAACTTTTTACCGTGGGGCAAAATGCTGCAGGCATTGGCTGAAAATGGCTATACCCAGGTCGAGGGCTATGGCGACGTATATGTTGATCCGGCGGCGTTTTCTGCTGATCTTGAAAAAAATGGTTTGAAAATGCCGTCTGGGCATTTCAGCATCGATATGCTTGAGAACGACTTTGACCGTGCTTTGAATATCGCCAAGACATTTGGCATGACACATGTCTATTGCCCCTATTTGGACGAAAGCGAGCGCCCAACTGATGCCGCTGGTTGGGCCGCTTTTGCGAAGAGGCTTTCAGCTATTGGCGACAAGCTTGATGGTAAAGGCATTAGCTTTGGCTGGCACAATCACGACTTTGAATTCAAGGCGTTGGCTGACGGGCAACTCCCCATGACAATCATTCTGGAAAATGCGCAAAATATCAGCTGGGAAGCGGACATTGCCTGGATTGTTGTGGGTGGCGAAGACCCACTTGCTTGGATCGAAAAATATGGCAATCGCATTACGGCAATCCACGTCAAGGACATTGCGCCAGCAGGCGAAAATGTAGACCAAGATGGTTGGTGCGACGTTGGCGCGGGCACCATGGGCTGGGCCGGTTTACTCAACGCCGTGAAATCAAAATCCAATGCACGCATCTTTGCGGTTGAGCATGACAACCCTGCGGACGGCTTTGCTTTTGCGAAGAATTCAATTCAGAACATCAATAAATTTTAGAGTATCGTAATATGAGCAAAAAACTTGGTATCGGCGTTATTGGTTGTGGCAACATTTCTGCCGCCTATATGCGACTAACCCCATCATTTAAATCGATTGAAATGCGGGCTTGCGCAGACTTGAACCGTGACGCGAGTGCGGCGCGAGCAGCGGAGTTTGGTATTCGAGACAATTCGATTGATGAGCTTTTGGCCGCCGACGATATCGATATTGTGGTCAACCTCACGATCCCCGATGCGCACTTTGAAGTCACCATGAGAATTCTAGAGGCGGGCAAGCATGCCTACTCCGAAAAACCTTTGGTGTTGTCGCTTGCTGACGGAAAATCGATGCGTGAAAAAGCTGCGCAAAAGGGACTGAAAGTTGGTTGTGCCCCCGATACATTCTTGGGCGGATCACATCAGCAAGCCCGCGCACTGATTGATGACGGGACGATCGGCGATGTTATTGCAGGCTCTTGTCACGTCATGAGCCACGGCATGGAAGACTGGCATCCCAACCCGGACTTCTTCTTCCAACCCGGCGGTGGCCCGGTGCTCGATTTGGCACCTTATTATGTCACTAACTTAGTGAACATGATGGGCCCTATTGCCCGCGTAGCAGCACTTGCCACCAAGGGTTCTGAAACCCGCACAATTGGCAATGGCCCACGCAATGGCGAAACGGTGCCTGTGGACACGCCAACAAACATTCACGCTCTATTGCAGTTCGAAAATGGTGCAACTGTCACGATGTCCAACTCTTGGGATATCTGGGCGCATAAACATTCCAACATGGAAATTTATGGCAGCAAGGGCAGCCTATTTGTACCCGACCCTAACTTCTTTGGTGGCCAATTAGAATTGGCTGGCACGGATGGCGAGATCAAACCCGTTGAACAGTGGGATCACCCGTTCGGGAAAGCCAATGAAGGCGAAAACGCAAATTATAGAACCGCTGGTTTGGCAGATATGGCACATGCCATTTTAAATGGTGGCAACTATCGTTGCAGTTTGGACATTGCCTTACACGTCGTAGACGTTATGACTGGTGTTCTCACCTCTGGGGAAACAGGCCAATTTGTCGACATGACGACAAGTTGTGAACGACCCGCCGCATTTGGACCAACCGACGCAGAAACGTTACTGGCTTAACCGCCGGTAACGCCACGAAGATACGAGGCAGGATTATGTCAAATAATATGAAGGGGCCAGGTATATTTCTGGCACAGTTTTTGGGCGATGAAGCTCCCTTTAATTCCCTGCCCGCGATTACCGAATGGGCCGGTAATTTAGGCTATAAGGGTGTGCAACTTCCAGCAGGCGATGACCGTCTGTTCGACTTAGAAAAAGCTGCCACGTCCAAAACCTATTGCGAAGAAGTAGCTGGGGTCTGTGCTGAAAATGGCGTGCAGATTACCGAGCTTTCAACGCACATGCTTGGGCAAATGGTTGCTGTTCACCCCGCCTATGATGCGCAGTTCGATGGCTTTGTGCCTGAAGGTGTGCGTGGTAACCCCAAAGCGCGGCAAGAATGGACGACAGACCAACTGATCAAAGCGGCAAAAGCGTCGCGCAATTTCGGGTTGGATGTCTCTGTGTCTTTCACAGGTTCCCTCGCCTTCCCATATCTATACCCTTGGCCGCAGCGGCCTGATGGGTTGGTGGAAGAAGCTTTTGGTGAATTGGCGCGTCGCTGGAAACCGATTTTGGACACCTATGAAGATCATGGGGTGGACATTGCCTATGAAATTCACCCCGGCGAAGACGTGTTTGACGGGGCGACGTTTGAAATGTTCCTTGAGGCAGTTGGCGACCACAAAAGATGCATGATCAATTATGATCCGTCGCATTTCCTCCTCCAGCAGATGGATTATCTCGCCTTCATCGACATTTATCACGAGCGCATTTCCGCGTTCCATGTGAAAGATGCCGAGTTTAATCCAGACGGTCGTCAGGGCGTCTATTCTGGTTATCAACCATGGCTGAATCGCGCAGGCAGGTTCCGTTCGTTAGGTGATGGGCAAGTTGACTTTTCTGGCATTTTCTCGCGGCTTTCGACCCACGGCTACAATGGCTGGGCCGTATTGGAATGGGAATGCTGTTTGAAACATCCTGAAGATGGTGCCCGCGAAGGCGCGCCCTTTATCGAGCATCATTTGATCCGCCGAACCGAACGCGCGTTTGATGACTTCGCCGATAGTGGCGCGGACAAAGCAACTGTTCGGGCAATGATGGGCATTGAATAGATGAATGTTGTGAGTAAGCGAATTCGGCTGGGCATGGTTGGCGGTGGGCAAGGTGCATTTATCGGCGCGGTGCACCGCATTGCTGCGAGAATAGACGACCGATTTGAATTGGTGGCTGGCGCGCTTTCGTCCAGTGCGGAACGTGCCGCGACATCTGCGGCACAACTGGGCATTGTGCCGGAACGTTCCTATGGATCATTCCAAGAAATGGCAAAAGTCGAAGCCAGCCGCGACGATGGCATTGAGGCTGTTTCTGTTGTCACACCAAACCATTTGCATTTCCCTGTTTCGAAAGCGTTTTTGGAGGCTGGGATCAGCGTGATTTGCGATAAGCCCCTCACCGCCAATTTGCAAGAGGCGGTTGAATTGGGTGAAATTGCCAAACGCTCCAGCGCTGAGTTTATCCTCACACACAATTATTCTGGGTACCCATTGGTGCGCCAAGCGCGTGAAATGGTGCGTTCAGGCGAGATCGGAAGGTTGCGCCGGGTTCAAGTTGAATATGTGCAAGACTGGCTATCCGCCCCTGTTGACCTGAGCGAAAATAAGCAAGCCGAATGGCGCGCAGACCCTGCCCGCTCTGGCGCAGGCGGTGCGATTGCTGATGTTGGCACCCACGCGTTTCAGCTTACTCAGTTTATTTGTGGCCAGCCAGTTACTGAGTTGGCCGCTGAATTGACCAGTTTCGTCGACGGGCGATTGGTGGATGACGACGCGCAAATTTTGTTGCGGTTTAAAGATGGCGCGAAGGGCACGCTTTGGGCAACGCAAGTCGCACCGGGCAATGAAAATGCATTGAGCATCCGCATTTTTGGCGAAACAGGCGGGCTAGAATGGCACCAAGAGAACCCAAACCAATTGTGGGTGAGTAAATTTGGCGAACCCAAATGTTTACTGACCCGCGGTGGGCACGGCACTAGCGCAATCGCAAACGATGTTACCCGCGTACCGCCCGGCCACCCGGAAGGCTATTTGGAAGGCTTTGCGACCATCTACAACGAGGCCGCAGATATCATCCGCAATGGTCAGTCCGCTGGTTGCCTAAGCCCAACAATTGAAGAAGGCATTGATGGGATGCGATTTATCGATGCTGCTATTCGCTCGTCGAAGGCAAATGCACAATGGACATCTCTTGACGCATGACTTTATGATCAGAACGAGCTTTGTGCGGGCGGCATGAATATGTAAGCTTTGAGCAAGCACATTCATCTGTTCTGGAATTCCTATGTCCCATATTGATAGTTATTACGCCGACACGCTAATTTCGAAAACCTCATTCCCGGCTCTAGATCAAAATATTGAAGCAGATGTGTGTATCGTTGGCGGCGGCCTCGCGGGTTTGACGACAGCACGTGAATTGCTGAGGCACGGCAAATCTGTCGTGCTGCTTGAGGGGCAAAAAATCGGCTGGGGCGCTTCTGGCCGCAATGGCGGTTTTGTTTCGGATGGATATGCCGAAGGAATTTTAAACCTCGAGAAGAAACTCGGCGTCGACCACGCCAAGGCCCTTTTTGACATCAGTCGTGAAGGCACAAAATATGTGCGCGACAATATCGGATCTTTCGCATCTGACGGCCAAGATCCGCAACAACATTGGCTAAGCGTCGTGCGCCACGATGATGGTGACAATCTCAAATCTTCAATTGAAAAACTTGCTGATACATATGGTGCGAACTACAGCTTTTGGCCCACCGAAAAAGTCCGCGAGTATCTTAAATCAACACGATACTTTCAGGGCCTTGAAGATAAGTCAGCTTTTCACATTCATCCGTTAAATTATTGCGTTTCTTTGGCCAACAAAATTGCTGCAGAAGACGGGCGGATTTTTGAAGCGAGCGAAGCCCGGGCCTTGCACAAGCACCAAACCCATTGGGAGATTGAGACCGAAACCGGGCGTGTGAAAGCTGGACAAGTTGTTTTGTGTGGCAGTGCCTATTTGCATGATCTATCGCCAAAACTGGAAAGCGCGGTGCTGCCTGTTGCGACCTATGTGGTGACAACCGCAAAGATGGCTTCTCAACTCAAAGAGGCGATTTCCTTTCCTGGCTGTATTTCCGACAATCGACGGGCCGGGGACTATTATCGATTGATTGAAGGCGGGGATCGTTTGCTTTGGGGTGGACGTATCACCACGCAAAAGGGCGAGCCCAAAGCGCTCGCTCAATTGCTCAAGCACGATATCGAGGCGATTTACCCACAATTGACGGGCTTAAAAATCGAAAAAGCATGGTCCGGGTTAATGGGCTATTGTGTGCATAAAATGCCATTGCTGCGCGAAATCGAACCCGGATGTTGGACGGCAACCGCTACGGGCGGGCATGGACTGAACACCACCGCCGCCATCGGCATTGTCGCGGCGGAAGCCATCGCGGGGAAATCTGATCGACATAAATTGTTCGCACCCTTCACTGCCCGATGGGGTGGTGGACCACTTGGTCGTATCGGAACGCAACTGGCCTATTGGAGCATGCAATTGCAGGACAGATGGGACGAACGGTAGCTGTCGGAAACAAAAAACAACGTCAAGTTGACCAATAGATAAATGCCTTGCACCTTACGTCAAATGTGATTTGATGGCCTCAAATTCATTTCGTGAGGAGGCGGGTCGAATGAAATGGGTCGGGTTTCTGGTCAAAGCCGTTTTAGGTCTTTGGGCAATTATCGTTATTTGCACTGCGCTTTATCTGTTTTTAGCGCCACCTGATCTATTGCGTGTTGCCTCCAATTATTCAGCGAAAATTGTTTGCTCCAACGCCTTTGTGGCGGGGCGCGAGGCGACCGAAGTTCAAAACATCGACGTGCAAGCTGGTGGCCATCCGATCCTTGGCTATATCAATGTTGACGTGGATGAACCAAAAGGAATCGTCACCGCAAGATTACTA
The DNA here is from genome assembly GCF_057219265.1 of Maritalea sp. YIW29. Lineage (NCBI taxonomy): Bacteria > Pseudomonadati > Pseudomonadota > Alphaproteobacteria > Hyphomicrobiales > Devosiaceae > Maritalea > Maritalea sp. YIW29. Next base: position 98,229 of record NZ_JBXVVF010000003.1, on the reverse strand, counting down.
GGCCTATTCGCCACAGGAACGGCTGTTTATCGGGAAGGGCTGGGCTGTGCAAGCGTGCCAGATGGTCAGATTGAGGCGGCGAAATCCATCACCATAAACAGCGCAAAAATCGACGAACATTTCACCCAAAGCGAATGGCCGATGGGCGATCACAACCTGAAAATTGATGGTATTCTTGCCAATGAAAAATTGGTTGGCCCGGCAATGCGCGGTGTGGTTGTGATAAAAGACGGCAAACTACTGGGGGAAACATATGGGCCGGACTTTGAACCCAGCACACCATTGCTCGGCTGGTCGATGGGCAAGACGGTCACTGGCCTGATTTTTGGTACGCTGCCGCCGGAAAAATTGCGACTGGATCAAGATCAACTGTTCGCCGAATGGCAAACGGATGGGCGCGGCAATATTGCGCTGCGTGAGCTCTTAAACATGAGCTCCGGGCTGCAATGGAATGAGGGATATGGCAGCGTTTCCGATATCACACGCATGCTTTATCTCGAACCAGACATGACAAAGTTCGTTTCCTCCTTGCCATTGGAGACGGAGAATCCGAAACCCTCATTTCATTATTCATCTGGCACAAGCGTTCTGTTGTCGCGAATTTGGCAAGATAGTTTGGGCGAAGCTGCACTCGAATGGCCGCACCAGAAATTGTTTGGCCCTATTGGGATGAGCAGCGCGACATTGGAAACAGACGCCAGTGGCACCTATGTTGGCTCTTCCTATCTATATGCGTCGGCCCGAGATTGGGCACGGATCGGACAGCTTATCTTGCAAAAAGGGAATTGGGGTGGGCAGCAAATTATTCCCGCCGACTATATTGCGTGGATGACCCACCCTTCACAAACCAGCACGGCAGTGTGGGGGAAACCACAATATGGAAATGGTCAAATTTGGTTACGCGGGCCGTCGGGAAACACACCTGGTGGCACAAATCCAGATGAAGGATTTAACTTACCGGATGACACACGTTGGATGCTTGGGCATGACGGCCAATCGGTCGCGATAATCCCATCCAAAGGCCTGGTCGTGGTACGCATGGGTTTGACCCCATCCAAACTGAACTATAAGTCGCAGCCGCTTGTTGCCGCTATCCTTGATGCAATTGAGCAATAATCATTGAGAATTGGATTATTGAATATTGCCGGCGTTGATTTTCAGGTCCTGTTCAGCGCCTGCCGCAACGACCAAACCTGCGCGGACTGCATCTGTCATTTTTGTCAAAGCAAGTGTGGGCAATTGAGCACCGTCGGCCAGCAGTTCGCTCGCTTGGGGCACGTGAATAAACCCTGCGCGGATCGGTAGGGCGTTCTGTTCGATGTAATCCAGCAATCCATACATTAGGTGATTGCAGACAAAGGTGCCTGCGGAAAACGAAACGCTGGCCGCGCCGCAGCTGTCCACCATCGCTTTGGTCATCGCGTTTACTGGCAGCGTCGAGAAATGTGCTGCAGGTCCGGTATTGCGAATTGGTTCGCCGATGGGCTGGTTTCCCCCATTATCTGTTATGCGGAAATCATCGAAATTGATCGCCACCTTTTCCGGGGTAATGCCCCCTCGCCCAGCCGCAAGCCCCAGCGCGACGACGATATTTGGTTGATGTTTTTCAATTTGCTCGATGATTTTTGTTGTTGCCGCGTAGCGCTCTACAGGCAGAACCATTGAATTTACAACAATTTGATCGTCCTGAAATCCATCCAGTGCCTTAGCGATTTCCATTGATGGATTGGAATTCTCGCCGCCAAATGGTTCGAACCCAGTCAGCAGTATTTTTGTGGTCATGTCGCTTTAATTTCGCTTGTTGGTTGCGGATTGAGGGCCGCGCTAGCTGTTGGGTCAAGCAGCAATTGGCGGTGTGGGAATGGTATTTCAATGTCGTGTTCTTTAAACGTATCCCACAGCGCTAGGAAAACGTCCCCGCGAATATTGGTGGTGCCATTTGTTGGGTCGGCGATCCAAAAGCGCAAGGTAAAATCTATCGAAGAGTCGCCAAATCCAACAATATGACAAACCGTCTGATATTCCCCAGTCGCATGGACGGTTCTTGAATGTTGTAGCGCGGCTTTAACCGCAATCTTTTTTACCAAATGCGGGTCTGCATTGTAGCTGACGCCGAACCGTATTTCGATCCGGATATAGGTGTCGTTAAAGGACCAGTTTTCAACTTGCTGGGTGATTAGGTCTTCGTTCGGGATCAAATATTCGCGGCCATCACGGGCTGTAACAGAGACGTAGCGCGCGTTGAGAGAGGTGATCCAACCAAATGTGTCGCCGACGGATATGACATCGCCGGGTTTGATGGAACGGTCCAGCAATAGGATCACCCCGGAAATTAGGTTCGACACCACTTTTTGCAGCCCGAAGCCAATGCCTAATCCAATTGCACCGGAAACAAGCGTCAACGCGGAAAAATCAATCCCAATGATAGAAAAGCCGATAATACCGGCCATCGTCAGCAGGGCAAATCGCGAGATTTTCCCCACCAATACCCGCATTGTGGGGGAGATATCGTCGAACGCTTGGAACTGCTTTTCCAGCAAATGACTGAGCGCCATCGCACCCCAAAATAGAACAGACAGCAGCACAATGCCTTGTACAACCATCAAAAACGAAATTCGGAACCCGCTTAATTCGATAGCAAGATCGTCAAATAGGGCAATTGTTTGCTGCATTATGCCCAGCGTATAAAGCGCAACAACGGCCCAGCCCACAATCGCAACAAGACGCGACAATGTCCGGTTTTTGATCACGCGAGATGCAAACGAGATCACCAACCACGATGTGGCTAAACTTGCGACAACGGTGAGCAGAAACGACCGACTGTCCCATGTGCTTGACCGCAGCACCGACACGCCAAGCCAGAGCAAAATTACAAATATCGCCCAATGGGTGCGGCGCAGGGCAACAGCAATCAAGCGAAGCCTGCTGCCTTTAATAGACAATGCGCGAACGCGCGCCTCCAGACGCGGTTCGATTTTTGAAGCTAAAAAGCGCGCTAAAATCGAACAGCTCAAGATCACGAGCAGTTGTACTGCCCCCCAGAAGAGATGTGTTTGGGTGAGGGAAAGACCAAAGATTTGCAAGAAGCTATTAAGCGCTTGCAACGCAGCATCGATTTGGGGGCCGAAATCATCCATCCTGTGACATTACCCAACTTCTTGGCCGAGCGGAATGATAAATTATCCGTACGCTAGCTGGCCAAACCACCCATCAACACATATTTGATATCCAAATAATCATCCAGGCCATAGTGGGAACCTTCGCGCCCGAGCCCAGATTGTTTTACCCCACCAAATGGTGCTTCCACCGCCGAGGTGACACCTTCATTCACGCCGACAATACCGCATTCGAGGGCGGCGGCAACGCGCCAAACACGTCCGATATCGCGCGCGAAGAAGTAACCAGCGAGACCATACTCGCTATCATTGGCGAGGTCGATCACATCTTGCTCTGTTTCGAACTTGATCAGCGGGGCAACCGGGCCAAAAATCTCTTCTTTCAACACACGGGCGTTGAGCGGCACATCTCGCAATACGGTTGGTTGATAATAAAGGCCGCCCAATTCATGACGCCGTGCGCCAACAACTGCTGACGCGCCTTTTTCCAGCGCGTCGCCGACTAATTCTTCGACTTTGGCCAAGGCATTTTGGTTGATCAATGGGCCTTGATTTACACCTTCGTCAAATGCATCTCCAACCTTTAGGGTCTCAACCCGACTTGCGAATGCCTTCGCGAACGCGTCGTAAATGCCTGCCTGAACATAGATACGATTAGCGCAAACACAGGTCTGTCCTGAATTGCGGAACTTTGAATTCAGCGCGCCTTCAACCGCCGCGTCCAAGTCAGCATCATCAAACACGATGAAGGGCGCATTGCCGCCAAGTTCCAGTGAAAGCTTCTTAATCGTGTCGGCACCGTTTCGCATGATTAAGCGCCCAACATTGGTGGAGCCTGTAAACGAAACTTTTGCGATATCCGGGTGGGTGGTCAGCACTTCGCCCACATCTGCTGTTTGGGAGGTTGGCACAATGTTGATCACGCCTTTGGGGATGCCCGCTTCTTCAGCCAAGACGGCCAATGCCAATGCAGACAAGGGTGTTTCTGGTGCAGGCTTAATCACCATCGTGCACCCCGCGGCCAAAGCCGGGGCAACCTTGCGGGCGATCATCGCATTGGGGAAATTCCATGGTGTAATGGCGGCAACAACGCCAACAGGCTGTTTCATCACGACAATCTGGGTGTTAGGCCGCGCCGCCGGGATGACGTCGCCATATGCCCGACGGGCCTCTTCAGCAAACCATTCAATATAGCTCGCGCCATAAATGATCTCGCCTTTAGCCTCAGCAAGCGGCTTGCCCTGTTCCTTAGATAAAAGTGCACCGAGCTGATCGACATTGACCAAAATCAAATCGTTCCATTTGCGCAAAATATCGCATCGTTGCTTAGCCGTTTTCCCTGACCAAAGCTTAAATGCCGACTTTGCAGCTGCAACCGCACGTAGCGCATCTGCTTTGGTGCAATCCGCGACATCAGCCAAATGATCACCATTGGCTGGATTGGCGACAGCGAAGCTATCGCCAGAGGATGCTTTGACCCATTGCCCGTCAATATAAGCGTCGGTGACGTTAAACTTTGAAAAATTGTCTGACATAGAAGAACCTTTCTCAACAATCGAGCCATTGGGTGGGCTTTTGGAACTGTTGAAAGAATACGATGAAGACTTGCAGCGTAGCGTCGCAAATTCGCGCTGTCACGCCCTAGCCGACTCATTTAAGTAAAACATCGATGATCATTTTGAATAGGTCATTCACAAAAATTCATGACCCACTAATTTGCGCCCAAAACGAACTGGAATATCGCTCTGCAAAATTTCCTGAGACCAGCATTGATCCAAGACGACGGACGGAACGTATTAAGGTCGGTATGAAGTTTTGGAGATGATTTATGGTTACGTTGAAGTCAAGCCGAATTGCTAACATAGCCACGTGGATCATTTTCTATATCGTGACCGTTGTTGCTGCGAGTAGCGCGGGGCTTTGGGACATAAAAAGCTACTACGCCCAACTTAACGCGCCCGCTTTTGCGCCTCCCAATTGGTTGTTTGGACCAGTGTGGGGTGTGCTTTATATTTTTGTGGCGACTGTTGCTTATCGACTTGTTTTCATGAGAGATGATCCGCTTAAGCCAATATTGATCGCCTTGTGGACGCTGCAGTTCGCGTTGAATACGATTTGGACACCGGTGTTTTTTGGCGCGAACAATTTGGGTGCAGCGCTTGGCTATATTCTAGCCCTGGACTTGGTGACGTTGCTATTTTTGATTTTGATGTGGAACCGAGACAGGATCAGCGCGTATCTAACCATTCCATATTTAGCTTGGATAAGTTTTGCCAGCGTCCTAAACGCGGCCTATTGGATGTTAAACGGCTAAATGAACATGCCGTGGAACTAATTTACGCGTCCGCGTACGCCTTGATTTCCGGCCGCAAGCAATTCCAACGCCTCAGCAGCGGGCACTGGGCGACCAAATAGATAGCCTTGACCTATATCGCAACCAAGGTCCTGCATCGTTGCCAATTGTGAGGCGGTTTCAATTCCTTCTGCAACAATTGTGGTCTCAAGGCTCTTGCTGAGTGCAAATATGCCTCGGACAATCTTACACATCCTTGGGCAATCATTTGCCTCTTGGACAAATAGTTGATCGATTTTGATTTTATCGAAATCGATCCTTGTCAAACGCGAGAAGCTTGAATAGCCCGTTCCAAAATCATCCAAGGCAATTTTCACACCGGCTTTTTGCAAATCGATCAAGTTTTCCATGGCGGTTTCATGGTCATGAACGAAACAGCTTTCTGTCACCTCAAGTTCGAGGCGGTGTGGCGGCAGCCCGCATTCGCCTATTTGCTCGAGAATACGATCACCCATCAACCGATCTCGCAGCTGAGAAGCGGAAACGTTGAACGAAAGCGTTGTGTCGCTTGGCCAATTGCAAGCGTCAATGCAGGCTTTGGTCAGCAAAGTTTCGGAGAGCTCCAAAATCTGTCCCGATTTTTCAGCAATTTCAATGAACTTGCCCGGCGGTATAAATGTGCCATCTTCCTGTTGCCAGCGCGCAAGCGCCTCAAAGCCAATTATTTGCTTTGTCTTCATGTCGATATAGGGCTGGTAATGGACCGACAACTCGTCGTCTCGAAGCGCTTTACGCAGTTTTTGTTCGATGAGCGAGCGCTCGGTCATCGCCAGACCGACACGCTCATTGAAAACCTTAAACCCACCCTTAGACTGTTGCTTTGCTTCATACAAAGCTGCATCGGCGTTGCTAACCGCAGCTTCTATTGACTGCGCGTTGTCGGGCATCAAAGCAATACCAACAGAAACACCAACTTCCATTTGATTGTTGACCAGTTGGAATGGCTTTGCAATCACATCAAGGATTGTTTGCGCAGCAATTTCAGCGTCCGCACGGTTGGCCCCTTGCAACACAATCACAAACTCGTCTCCGCCAAGTCGCACCACATGTTGGTCGTCAAATGACCATTTTAGGCGGTCCGCAATTTGGACGAGAAGTTCATCGCCACCTGCATGACCCAGCAAGTCATTTACGGTTTTAAATCCGTCCAAATCCAGCATAAGGACAGCATGCTGTTGATCTGAGTTTTCGAAGTCTGAAAATTCTGACTGTTTTGATAATTCAACCAAAAACTGTCGATTGGGGAGCGTCGTCAATGGGTCGTGCTGGCCAAGCCAAATGATTTCATTTTCAGCATTTCCGCGCATTTTCACTTCTCGCTGAAAATCTGAGATGCGGCGCCAAGCAAATATCAAACTGCCAACCGTTGCTATAATTGCCCCCCGGGCAAACTCGGCTAAATTGTAGACTTCCATTTGCCCAACAATGTTTGAAAGTGGGCCCAAAACTTCCCATTGCGCCAAAAAAGCCCAAACAGCGGCGACAATCGCAATGATCACTAAAGCGTCAAATCCCGCGCGACCCAAAATTGGTTTTTTGCCCTTTTTCATCCCGTCGCCTTTTTATATTGCTGCGAGCGACCAAAATAGTTTGACCTACTTAACAATTGTGAAAACGCCTAGTCAGAATTCTTCCTTTTGTTCGAGATAGTTAAAACATTATATATATTGAACCTTCCGCGTTCAGGGCTTGCTCATCTCCGGTGTAAGTACTCTGAGGACAAACGCTTGAATTTTCGGGTTGAATTTATGCCAGCAAACAGATCAACTTAGTAACCAATAGAATCCAAATCCTCATTTAGAGCGGCGGTAATAGTGTCCAAAGATTTCGCAGAAACTGGCCAGTTTCAAACCTACCTTGCCAAAATGGGCGAAGGTTTGGACGAGTTCGTAAAATTTGAAAATGGCGATGCATTAGATCCGGACAAAAATTGGCAACAGAGTTTAGACGAACCTTTGCCAGAGCATGGCGTTGGCATAAACAATGTCGCGCAACGTTTGGTTGATGAAGTAATTGCCAACGGATCGGCGATCATCCGACCTGGCTTTTCAGCCTTTATTACAACTGGTGGCACAACCGCTTCGGCTATTGCTTCAACCGCCGCTTCAATTGCAGCGCCGCAGCGCTACACACTAAATGCATTCAATTTTTTGGAAGAACTTTCACTCAATTGGCTGGCCCAATTGTGCGGTGTTTCGCGCATGAAGGGACTTTATTCGTCCGGCGGATCGGTTGCAAATCTGGTTGCTTTGGGCGGCGCACGCCAGTGGGCGTTTGAGCAAGTGGGACATGATGTTGCAGCTTATGGTGTGGACCGGAAGACAGGCATTTATGCAAGTGCTGAGTGCCATCATACGATACAACGGTCCGCCGGGGTTCTGGGACTTGGGCGGAGGTCAGTTCGCTTGATAGAGTGCGACGCACAAAAACGCATGATCCCATCTGCGTTGGAAGACGCAATTGCGGCGGATTTGCGAGATGGAGTTTTGCCCGTCGCCGTCGTTGCCAATGCAGGCAGCACAAATACCGGCGCAATTGACCCGATCAAAGATATTGGCAGGATCGCACGGGCGAACAAGATTTGGTTCCATGTGGATGGCGCTTACGGTTTGCCGGGCGTCTTGGATGGTCGAATTTCTCATTTATATGAGGGAATTGAGTTGGCAGACAGTGCCATCGTTGACCCCCACAAATGGTTAGGCGCCTGCGTTGGGATAGCAGCAACTTTTGTGCGTGATCGGGAAATATTGCATCGGGCATTTACTCAGGAGCCCGCTGACTATTTAGAAGGCTCTGTCGACTATCAAGACGGCGCAAATGGCCCGACCCATTCGATGGATGATTTTGGGATTCCCTATTTTGATTTCGGTGTTGAACTGAGCGCCCCTTCTCGCGGCGTTGCTGTTTGGGCCATGCTAAAAGAAATTGGTGCTGAAGGCATGCGGGAGCGCATCAGGCGGCATAATGACATGGCGCAACGGATCGCTGAGCGTGTAAGGGAAGATGACAGGCTAGAGCTTGTGTTGGAACCCAGCCTGTCCATTTGTTGTTTCCGATATGTTGCGGACGGCATTGATGATCTCAACACGTTCAACCAGCGCATTCATCGACGTTTGGTGCGGGAAAATGAATTTATTCCAAGCACTACAAAAGTGGATGAGATCTTGGCCATCAGGCCTTGTTTTGTCGGTGCGCGCAGCGAAACGGGGCAGGAAGATGGCCTGGTTGATGCGGTTTTGCGGCTGGGAGATCAATTGAAGGAAGCACAATAGAGCTAAATGTTTGAGCAAAATGGAGTGCACCAGCCGTGTTTTGCTCCAATAATCGTGATCGAAAAGCATGCAAAATCAGTTGCGCAATGCCAGAATGTCCCTAAATAAGTAGCAACAGCTCAATATATACATGTAATTTTTGCTATATATGTTGAGCACAATGCGAATATGTGAATAATTGACCTGCGTCATGTTGCCGGATCGGCAGATCGATATAGTTTGGCTTATAGAGTGAGCAGCTTCGTGCTCCCAGCCATTTGAGATAGGGGTATCAATAGATGGATTATCGCGGACTATTTGAGGACGCCATCGATACTTTGCGTCGTGAGAAACGCTATCGTGTATTTGCAGATTTGGAACGCATCGCTGGGCATTTCCCCAAGGCGGTGTTTCGTGACCATGCGGACAATGCGCGCGAAATCACGATTTGGTGCTCAAATGACTATCTGGGCATGGGACAGCATGAAAAAGTGATTTCTGCGATGCAGGAAACTGCAGGCAAGCTTGGAACGGGCGCCGGCGGCACCCGCAACATTGCCGGCACCAATCGCCCGCTGGTTGAACTTGAGCGTTCACTCGCAGACTTGCACCGCAAAGAAGCGGCTTTGGTGTTTACGTCTGGATTTGTTTCCAACGAAGCATCGATTTCCACAATTGCTCGACTGATTCCGGACTGTTTGGTTTTATCTGATCAGCTGAACCATGCGTCCATGATTGCCGGTGTGAAGCAATCGGGCATGGAAAAGAAGATCTTCCGCCACAATGATATGGCTCATTTGCGTGAGTTGCTGGAAGCAGCAGGCAAAGACCAGCCGAAAATGATTGTATTTGAATCTGTTTATTCAATGGACGGCGATGTCGCGCCGATTGAAGAGATCGCAAATTTAGCCGAAGAATTTAACGCGCTCACCTATATTGACGAAGTGCATGCGGTTGGCATGTATGGCGAGCGCGGCGCGGGTATTTGCGAACGTGACGGATTGATGCATCGCATCGACATTATTGAAGGCACAATGGCCAAGGCGTTCGGGGTGATGGGCGGGTACATCACTGCCAATCAACCAATTGTTGACGCGGTGCGTTCTTATGCATCTGAGTTCATATTTACCACAGCGCTGCCCCCTGCCCTGTGTGCTGCGGCACGCGCTTCAATTGAACACCTTAAGGTCTCAGCCACAGAACGCGAAGGCCAACAGCGTCAAGCGCAACGCGCGAAAGAGATTTTGTCGGCGGCTGGTTTGCCCGTTATGCCAACAGATACGCACATCGTGCCGGTGATTGTTGGGGATGCGCGGCGTTGTAAGGCAGCAAGCGACATGCTTTTGGACAAGCACAATATCTATATTCAACCGATCAATTACCCAACGGTGCCTAAGGATACAGAACGTTTGCGGATAACCCCTACGCCGTTACATACGGACGAAATGTTATTTGAATTGCGTGATGCGTTGCTCAGCGTTTGGCAAGTTTTGGATTTGCCGATGAATATCGATACGTCTCAGCTGACCGCGCAGGCATTGAATTCGGGCGATTTAGTTTTGCCAACCAACGGCGGCTAGTCGGTAGTAACGACTAGCAAAATTCGCTGTTGAACGAGCCCCTGCGCTGCAGATCAAACACCTGTTTTGGATAATTCTGCTAGGCCATTCATCGCCGCGTCCACTTTTTCAACTGGAATAAACAGATGGTCGTGGTGGTACCCCGCAATCACATTGCACGGCACATCCAATTGTTTCAGCTTATTTGAAATCGCGGCCATAAAGCCAACAGCTTCAAGCGCTGAATGGACGTGTAGTGTAATTTTTTGACAGATGAACTCATGCTCGATATTTGCGGAAATCGCGTCTTGCTCGCGCAGTATTAGCGTTACGCCTTCATCTTCGACGAAGCTCATAATTGGGTTCACATTTATGCTGGAAAGCCGATCCTCAGCGATTGTTGCGAACGCATAGCGCTCGGGTGAAAGCTGTGGGTCCATGCCCTTAATTAAGCTGGTCAGGTCGTGAATGGCTGAACTGTTCATCGGGCAGTCCCTTTTTTAGCGGGTCGTCCCGGCACAAACGAAGGTTGTTGGGTCGTCCCAACTACCTCGTTAGTTTGCGCATAATGAAATAGATTTCAAGAAAAAAGGGTGACCAACGGCCACCCCAACTTGTTCGGTCGTACAACCAACTGTCGGGAGGGAATTCAGCTGGTGAGGACAATGCGAACAAGGTCTGCGGTGTTGCGTGCGCCCAGTTTTTCCATCACACGAGAACGGTGAACTTCGACCGTTCGAGGGCTAATGCCCAGCTCTCGCCCAGCCTCTTTGTTGGATTGGCCGTTTGTAATCAATTGCAATACTTCGCGTTCACGTGGCGTTAGTTGATTGAAACCCCGCACCTCAACTGGCCGATGGAAACCCGTTTGCACGGCACCGATATGTATATCGCGCCGCAATGCATCCCGAACCGCGCGAACTAATCGCTCTGTATCAATCGGCTTGATGATAACATCGGACGCGCCAAGTTTCATCGCTTCAACCGCACCGCCTACATTCTCGCTATCTGACAGCATGAAGATTGGCGCGCCGGTCCGCATCGATTTAATGCGTACAATTGTCGGGAGCGTGTCCTCGCTATCGACCTTCATGTTGATGATAATGACGTCCGGCAAACGACGGTCGATTTGCGCCAGCAATTGGGTGATCGAATTGGAGATTTGAGTTTGAAAGCCCTCAAGCCGAAACAATACCCCCAAGGCTTCGCAAGTTGCATGGTCGGTATCCACAATGTGGATAAGACGGTCTTTGTTGAGTGAGTTGTGATAGTAAATCTCAGCGGTCATTTATACCCCCAAGAAAACAATTATAGATTGTATTTGTTAGTGCCATTCGTGGATCATTGTTGATCATTGTCCAGCCTCAATATTGCTCAAAAATACAAACTCTCCGCTAAAATACGATGCGGAGGCGCACTGTAAGTATGATCACACAGTACGTGTTCGGTAGTCAGATAGAGTATCAACGTACATTCACGTATCTATATGTAAATTTCCGTAGAGGTATCTATGCCTATATGAGGTATCTTTTCCTATTCAAAAATACAACTAAAAATTGTATTTTCTTTTCTAGAAGCGCTAAAATATTGAATAGTTTAGATTTTTTTGAGAAAACTGCACAACTCTAAGGAGAGATCATAAACTGGGAACTGCAAAACTTGCTGCATCTAATACTTACTGCGTCGCCAAAGAGTGATTCGAAATCGCGAATTCCTTTCGTCGCCCGATGTAGGCACTAAATTTCACTTGTAATTGCGCATGCCGTGAAGAAAATGTTAGCGCTTAGGTGAACGCATATCATTGAGACGTTACACGCAGAACTGGGGTGTTAGGTTGAGCCGAAATGACAATGATCCAGCTTTGCGGACGGTGGTTGACCATTTGGGACAAGGTATCGCGATGTTTGATCGCGACCACCAACTTGTTCTGTCTAACGCGCTTTTCTTGGAGCTTTTAGAACTGCCCGAAGAATTAGCCGCGCCAGGCGCAGCTCTTCGCGATATCATTCAGTTCCTCGTTGTCCGAGGCGATTTCGGCGATGGAGATCAAGATACGCTTATTCGCGCGCGGCTTGAACAAATTGGCGATAAGAGCATTAGCCTAACCGAACGCCCAGGTCACAATGGGCAATATTTTGAAGTCCGCACCGACCATTTGCCCGATGGCGGGATGGTCATCAGCTATGCAGATATTTCCAGCCGAATTGATGCGGAACGAGAATTGGCAAGTGTCAATCAGTCGTTAGAAGCCCGTGTTCAAGACCGAACGCAAGAACTTACTTCGCTAAATTCGGAACTGGAACGTGCCCGGGCGAAAGCTGATGCAGCAAATTTAGGCAAAACGCGATTTTTGGCCGCTGCGAGCCACGATTTATTGCAGCCGTTAAACGCCGCACGTCTATATACATCAACAATGATCGAGCGCGCCCATGGTAGCGACCTCGCGCGGTTGGCCCAAAATATCGACGCGTCGTTGGGCGCCGTTGAGGACATCATGTCCGCCCTGCTCGACATTTCGCGGATCGATAGTGGCGCACTTAAGCCATCCAATTCTACTTTTTCCATTCAAGAGCTTTTGCGCAAAGTCCGTGTAGAATTTGAGCCCGCTGCGGCGGCGAAAAACATAAAGCTAAGGCTGGTGGGCGCAGATGGTGCGGTGCATACAGATCGGCGGCTGGTGGCGCGAGTGGTGCAAAACCTTGTTTCCAATGCCATCAAATATACGCCTGAAGGTGGCTCAGTTCTTGTGGGGTGCCGCAAACGCGGAAATCGTATTCGTTTGGATATCATCGATAGCGGTATTGGCATTGATGAGGGGCAGCAGTCCCTAATTTTTAACGAGTTTTCTCGCCTAGAGCCGGGAGCGCGGATCGCTTCGGGCCTTGGACTAGGACTTTCCATCGTGCAACGCATTTGCTCGGCGCTCGACTTACAACTGGAAGTTGAAAGCAATGTCGGCAAAGGGTCTCGGTTTTCAATTTATGCCCGTGCCGCAACCAAGGCTGCCGAGCCAATTGAAGAGCCCCCTAATCCAACACGAACGCTCAACAGCGCCCAGTTTTCAACGAAACAAATTCTATGTGTGGACAATGAAATTGATATTTTGAATGCTATGGACGCACTGCTGTCAGGCTGGGGAAGCGATGTGAGAACGGCAAAGTCGCTCAAAGACATTTCCCAATCATCCATGTTGGAAGGCTGGATCCCGGACATCGTTTTGATGGATTACCATCTTGATCAAACCTCCGGCTTGGACGCGATACAGTGGCTCAGGCAGACAATTGGCGGACACTTGCCCGCCATTCTGATCACCGCAGATCGAACTCCCCAGGTGCGTGAATTGGCGGCCGAGCGCAGCATCTCGGTCTTGCCCAAGCCGGTAAAGCCTGCGGCGCTGCGCGCGCTTATTGGCCGTCTGACTTAAAGCTTGTGAAAACTCAAACTATCTTTTGGCGCCTCGTCACGTTCCTCAAGTCCATAATCGCGGACAACGCTGGCCACCCGCAGCCGATAATGGCTAAAGACCTTCGAGCGTCCCTTGGACTGCGCTTGCCGGTGGCTAGGTAGGTTTCGCCAAGCACGCACCGCCTCTTCGTCTTCAAAGAATGATAATGACAGCACCTTGTTTTGATCAGTAAGGCTTTGAAAGCGCTCGACAGATATGAACCCTGATACGGCCTCAAGTTCTGACTTCAACGAAGCAGCGATGGCAAGATACGCGTCTTTATGTTCTTGGTGTGGAACGACCTCAAAAATTACCGCAATCATGGTTTCACCCGTCTGTGGGGCATTGATGCGCATTTTAGGAAGGTGCGTTCCTCGTTCAAAATGAACTTCTCTTTTTGGGCAAACTCATAATTTTTCTGTCCAATAGGATGTTGTGCTAACCGCGCACGATATTGTTCATATGTTGCAAGATCTTTGATCGAGTACACGCCATAAGCCAATGTTGATGAGCCTTCATGGGGCGAAAAATATCCAATTAAATCGGCTCCGCATTCTGGAATGGCCTGCCCCCAATTTTTTGCATATTGTTCAAACTGTGTGCGCTTTGTTGGATCGATTTGATATTGAATAAAGCATGTAATCATGGCGGGTCCTTTCAAACTCTTGCCGATTTATGGCACATTGAATTCCCTCAATGCTTCGGCTATGATCGAACTATGAAAGACGGACCCGACATATCGCGCATCGGCCAGCTTATTGGCGACCCTGCACGCGCAAACATTCTTTCGGCTTTAATGAGCGGCAAGGCCTTAACCGCGACTGAGTTAGCACAGGAGGCAGGTGTAACGCTGCAAACCACCAGTGGGCACCTTGCAAAACTTTTTGATGGCGGCTTAGTGCGCCAAAGAAAACAGGGGCGTCACCGCTATTTCTCTTTGCCGGATGATGATGTGGCAAAGGTCTTGGAGAGCCTTATGCATTTGGCTGTAAGTCGCGGGCATTTGCGCACGCGCACCGGCCCTCGCGACCCTCAAATGCGCAATGCAAGGGTGTGCTACGATCATTTGGCGGGCGATAAGGGCATTCAGTTATATGATGGGCTAATCGCCAAGGGGTATTTGATTGAAAAGGACGAAGATCTGCATTTGACATCAATTGGACAGCAGTTCTTCACCCAATCTGGCATTGATCTGGACGCAATTAACAACAAGCGTCGGCCACTTTGTCGGCAATGCCTTGATTGGAGCGAAAGGCGCACTCACTTGGCAGGAACGCTGGGCAAGGCTATTTTAGAGCAAATTTATCTTCGCAAATGGGCAAAGCGCGAACCAAATTCACGGGTCGTAACATTTAGCAAGCAAGGCCAGAAAGCGTTTACGGATTGGTATGCCGCAAAAGACTAACCGTTAGATACGGTTTCGATTTGAACCTGTTCTAACTTGGATGCTGCGATAACAGCTTGGGTGCGGCTATCCACATTCAGCTTTTGCAAAATTGCTGACACATGCGCTTTTACCGTGGCTTCAGAAACAGTCAATTCATAGGCGATTTGTTTGTTCATCAACCCATCAGACAACATCATCAAAACACGCAACTGTTGTGGTGTGAGTGTCGCTAATCGCTTGGTGTAATCAGCGATTTCGCTATCTTCTTCTTCGAATGTGAAGCCGTCTGGTACCCAAATACCGCCATCCAACACTGTTTTGATAGAGGCATGGATGGTATCTGGACCGACCGATTTGGGCAGAAACCCAGAAGCACCAAGATCAATTGAACGTCGAACCGTGGCACTATCGTCGCTGGCCGAACAAATCATCACCGGCACTTCAGGATATTGAGCCCGGACCAGCAAGAGACCGGAAAAACCCCGAACACCCGGCATTGCGAGGTCCAAGAGCACCAAGTCGCATTCTCGGTTTTCGCCAAGCAAATTGGTGAGTGTTTCTAAATCTCCTGCTTCTTCGATAGAACCGCCATCGCCATTTTCGGCTTCAATTGTTTGGCGCAAAGCTGCACGAAATAATGGATGGTCATCAGCAATAATGATGCGATTTACAGGCATTTAGCTTCCTATGCGGTCGTTCTAATTCTGGTGTAGCGTAACAATTGGCAGAGAACAAGTCACAGCGCCCGGTTTCACAGCTGATTGGAATTACTCATCCAACGTTGATTCAACTTCAACCATGCCCGATATGATTTTTTCCACGCGCTCCAACTCTTGCAAACTAATTTCAATACTCTCGCGCCTTTGCTTTAACAGCAGCCGCTGCGAGCGAATTTTCGCTAGCGCTTTTCGCATTTGCCGATCGTTACCGTCGCGCAATTCATAACTTTCCAGAAACTCCTGAATTTCGCGAATGGTCATGCCAATCTGTTTGCCGT
Source organism: Maritalea sp. YIW29 (assembly GCF_057219265.1). Classification (NCBI taxonomy): domain Bacteria; kingdom Pseudomonadati; phylum Pseudomonadota; class Alphaproteobacteria; order Hyphomicrobiales; family Devosiaceae; genus Maritalea; species Maritalea sp. YIW29. The sequence goes on along the minus strand of NZ_JBXVVF010000003.1, from coordinate 82,121 downwards.
TCAAGATCAGCCGCAATTTAGTGCGGTCCTTGCTCGAGTAGAGCCGCTTTTGCCCCACGCGACGCGGCTTGAGCATGCCTTTGTCTTCGTAAAAGCGCAGGGCACGGTGGGTGATGCCGAAAAAGTCAGCCAAATCACCAATTGTATAAACGTGTCCTCCGCCAATATTTGCCGACATTCAATTCCTCGATGTGATTTTCGTTCTAAATTTTTGCGCGCAAAAACGTTGTGGTCTTTTGCATATTTTTCGCCAATTTGGCAATTATGGGGCAAATCCGACCTGATTATTGTCAATTTGCATAGCGAATTAACAGCTTCTTTACCATGTTAGCTGAATGGTAGGCGTGTTCGAGAACTAGATATCAAGGCGACGAATTTTACGCCGATAAGTGGATAGAAAATGCCAAGACGCCGTCCTCAAAAGGCCCAAGTGCCGCCAGCAAGCCATTTCAATAACGCCCCTCAACCATGGGACGCGCTGAAAAACGAGCTTGAGGACTTGTTAGGACAGGTGCAGGATCAAATTACTGAGTTTTCCGGTGACACCGAATATGGGCAAGTGTCTAACTCACATTTTTCAGATGCAATGAGCGGTCGTGACCCAATGGAAATTCGGCGCCAAGAGGCATTGAGCAATGTCAAAACAGCCGTTGATCGGTTGGGCAGTAAGCAAGCAAAGTCGAAAAAGAAGAAGAAAAAGAAAGCGCAAGCTGCCGGTAGCCCGCGAGATACGAGCAATAAACTCGACGCTGCAATTGCCCAAATTCGCGCATCGACCCAGCAAATTGACGCGCATGAATATACTGATGCTCGGCACGCAAATTTTGCGCCTCAGGCGCCACAAATCGACATGGCGTTTCAAGAACGCCAAGCAGCCCATATCGATCAACTCACCGGACAAATTGAAGGTTTGCACCGGAGCATTCGCGATTTAGCAGGCCAAATGCCAAGCCATGACGGTTTTTCTCGCATCGAGACGCAGATTAGCCGTCTCAGCCGTGAAATTAGCGAACACCAGACGCCACAGGCAAACGCGCTAAGCGATCAGCTGGATAATTTGCAATTTGCAATTGAGCGACTTGCCGAATTGCAGGTCCGCCAAATTGGTCATATGGAACAGTTAAAGTCCGATGATATTGGTGGCAATGACCAGGCAGGACAAGAGCGGATTGAGCAAAGCATCCGCGCCATTTATGAAAAATTTGATGTTCTAGAACAAAGCATCGACCGCCCGAATTCTAGTATTGAGACAATTGCTAAAGGCATTGGCAGCATTGCACGTGCCGTGGACGGCATGCAAAAGCGCGATACTTCGCAGCAAAGCACCGCCATATTGGCGCAAATTGAGAATGTATCTCAGCGCCTTTCTGCAATGGATCAGGGGCAAGGCAATAGCCTCACGGACGACGTGAAACGGGAGATGCAAGGGCTGCGTGGCCAGTTGGTGAACGCACTTGAGCCTCGCTTTACAGCACTCGAAACACGCTTGGATGAATTTGCCACACAAGGCGGTCTTCCATCTGCGACGGCAGACAATTCTGGGTTTTCGTCTCGGCTCGAGGAGATGGAAGACCGGATTACCCAAGCGATTGCTGGTATCTCACAAATTCAATCTTCCGCCCCCGCAGGCGACAATTCTGAAAACACAATCATGGCCCTTAAAGCCATGGAAAAACGTTTGAACGAGACACTAGGCGAAGTCCGCAATACGGGCTCAAGGGTTAGCGCAGGCGATGATGTCATGCCTGCTGCGTTGGAGGCGATGGAGAAACGGATTTCGGACGCCATTGAACGTTTGAATGTTCAGCTTCCAAGTGACAATACAGACAAGTTCGATAGTCTACGCGCAATTGAGAACAAGCTTTCGAGCAGCCTCAAGCGACTTGAAGCGCTTTCAACAAAATCGATATCCCCTCAGAAAGCTGTGGCGAGCAATCCATCCGCCGAAGCTAAACCCAAGCCAGTTCAACGACTAAAACCAACTTCTGTCGTGCAAACATCTGCGCCAAACCGCGAAGTTCGGGCGGCGGCGGAACCTACTCGAACCGAAACAGTTGTGGCACCGGCTGAGAACGCCGTAGCGCAAGATGAGTTCGCCGCACCTGGCAAACCCAAATTCGTGCCATTGAGCCAAGCAAAAGAGGCACCGCCACGGCCAAAGTCCGCGTTTACGCCAGATCGCGTTGAACCGGCGATGCCAATGCCAACTAATCCTGTTGACGTTGAAGAAACACCATCGCAAGAGGAATTGGCGCAAGACCGTTCACGTGAGAGCTTTATTGCTGCAGCGCGACGCGCATCAATCGCGCGCACTGGCGATACCAATCCGAAAGCAACTGGTGGTCTTTTGGGGCGCGCACTCGACCGCATTAAATCTGTCAAATCAGCGAAAACCGAGCCTGAGACAGATTTGGCCGAAGCCAATTTGATTGAACAAGCAGAGCCAAAGCTTGAACAACCAGTGCTTGACCCAATTGAACAGGTTAAACCACATGATGTGCAAGGCCAAATACTGTCAGTCGGCCCGGAGCCAGCGCGCCCACAATCTTTGGCCAACGCGCCAAAACCACAAAGCGCCTTTGATCATACAGAAGACGGTGAACTAGGCGGTGTGGCCGAACTCGAAGAAGTTCACGGCAAAGAGAGCTTTTTGACGCGCAATCGCCAGCCCATTTTGTTGGCGGCTTCGATTGTAGCCATCGTGGCGATGACGGCAAACCTTGTGCTGGATCGCGAAAACTCAAGCCAATCTCAACAAATTCCAGCAGGTTTGGAATCTGCGGATGTTGGTGAAGCACCAAGGCAAATAAGCCTAACCGAAGTTGAAACGGCGCTGATGGAACAGCAGAGCATGCCCACAGAAATGTCTGTTCTGACCGATACTGCTTCGATAAGTGAGCAAGATGTCGCTCTGATCGCGCCAACCTCACAAGTTATTGACACCCAAACGGTTACTGCAAGTATTCCGAAGTCTCCAATTACTGTTTCTTTGCCCGAAGAAGGCGTTGGCCCAATGGCATTGCGTGAAGCAGCGGCTGACGGCGACCCTCGTGCCCAATATGAAGTGGCGATGATCTATTCTGAAGGCAAAGCGGTCGCCAAAGACTCGCAAGCAGCGTTTAGCTGGTTTGAGCGGGCCGCAGCGAGTGGTTATGCTTCTGCACAATATCGACTGGGCACTGCGTATGAACATGGCTTGGGCGTAGAAAAGAATTTGGAACAAGCCAAATTATGGTATTTGCGCTCAGCTGAGGCGGGCAACCGCATGGGTATGCACAATTTGGCAGCACTGAACGCCAGTGCGCCAGACGAAGAGCGTGATTTCAATGCTGCGGCACGTTGGTTTGAGGAAGCAGCAAAGCGCGGCGTACTCGACAGCCAATTTAATCTCGGCATGCTTTATGCGCGTGGGTTGGGTGTCAGCCAAGACTTTGGTCTTTCATATAAGTGGTTCTCTATTGCGGCCCAAAGCGGCGACAAAGACGCGGCGAAAGCCCGTGATGATGTTGCACGCTCAATCGATGCGGCGCAAATGCAGTCGATAAAACAAGAGCTTGAGCAATGGCAGTTCACACCAATTGATCTGATTGCCAATTATGCGCCGATCGGAACTTGGTCGAAATCGTTCAATCCCGGTGACGAAATCGGTGAAAAGAATGTCGTTTTGAATGTGCAAATTGCGCTCAGCAAACTTGGATTTGACTTGGGTAAACCTGACGGCATGATTGGCCCGAAAACACGCGAAGCGATCCGTCAATTCGAACGTACATTGGGCATGGATGAAAGCGGAGCGATCAACCCACGACTTCTAACGGTCCTGAGCAGCCAGCCGGTCTAAGGCACGCCGACGCTAGAGCTATTTGGTTTAGAGGGCGGATTGCCCATTTTCCGAGATTGACAGGGCAATAGCTGCGGCCTAAACCCTGTTACAATCGAGCGCAATGAACCGGGATGCTCTGCCGTGCAACTTTATTTGCCCATCGCTGAAATCTCACTCAACATATTTATGTTGATAGGGCTTGGCGGCGCGGTCGGTTTTCTTTCTGGATTGTTTGGGGTCGGCGGTGGTTTTTTGCTCACGCCGATGCTCATTTTCTCTGGCATACCAGCACCTGTTGCCGTTGCATCCGTCACCGGGCAGGTTGTCGCGGCATCAACTTCAGGTGCCCTCTCCTATTGGCGACGCGGTGGGATCGACGTTAAACTCGCTTCGGTGCTCATCCTTTCTGGGATATGTGGCGCGTTTGGCGGCGTTTGGACGTTCGGCATATTGCGTGCAGCGGGGCAGTTGGACCTTGTTATCTCATTGGGATATTTGATCTTTCTCGGCTCCATTGGTGGACTAATGCTTGTTGAAGCTGTTCGATCGATGATCAAGCACAAGGCCGGCAAAACAGTTCCACACAAATTGCCAGGTCAACATAGTTGGGTGCATGGACTGCCCTTGCGGATGCGGTTCAAGCGATCAAATCTATATGTTAGCATTTTGCCTGTCATCCTGATTGGCGGCAGCATTGGTTTTTTGGGTTCACTATTGGGCATTGGTGGTGGCTTCATCTTGGTGCCCGCTTTGATCTATATTCTGCGCGTCCCCGGCTCGGTTGTTATTGGCACATCTTTGCTGCAAGTGCTGGCCATTATGGCCGCCACAACAATTCTGCATGCGGTCAACAGCCAAACAGTTGATATTATGCTGGCGTTCTCGCTGATGGTTGGTTCGGTTATTGGCGCTCAATTTGGTGCATCTGCTGGGCAACATTTACGCGGTGAGCAATTGCGTGCGCTTTTGGCCATTATCGTTTTGGCCGTGGCCATCAGGTTTGCCCTATCTCTACTCCTCACACCGGCTGATCCATTTTCGATGACGGTATTGCTGGGGAATGCAACATGATGATGAGGGCGATTTTCTCATTTATGTTTGCAATATTTGTGGCAGCAGAAGCCAGCGCGCAGCGGCTTGTTGCGGCCAGTTCGGACCCTGAGATCTCCATCACATCGACATTTTCTGGCGAAGAAATCACGTTCTTTGGCAATATCGAAAACGCCTTTGACGCCGAAGCAGAGCAAGTCACCAACGACTATCATATCGTCATTGCGGTTCGAGGTCCCACATCAACCCGCGTTGCCCGTCGCAAGACCAACCAGTTTGGCGTTTGGCTGAACGGTGAGGAAGTTGCCTTCAACAATTTCCCGTCGTTTTTCCATTTGATTTCAAACTTACCCGTTGATCAGATCGCAAATCTTGAAGAATTAGCGGTGAACGGCCTCGCATTTGACAGCGCTCCATTTTTGCAACCAAAAGGCGATGCGGCAAAAATTAGTGAATTTAGCCAAGAACTCATTCGACTAATGGAAGAGCAAGATCTCTATAAGAAAATCGAGCACGGGGTCATCTTTCATTCCAACACGTTTTATTCTGCGCGAATTGAGTTGCCAGCACATGTTCCAAACGGGAACTATATTGCGATTACGCATCTGTTTAAAAACGGTGAGCTTAAGGCCAAGAAAGCGCAGCGTTTTACTGTAAAAACCGTCGGGTTCGAGCGGTTTTTATCCTCGTCAGCAAGAGACCATTCTTTCCTTTACGGCCTTGTTTGTGTTTTGCTGGCAATTTTTACAGGATGGCTTAGCGGCGTCGCCTTTAGGAGGTAATAGACATGTCCAACCTGCCTCTGTTTTGGTCTAGAACAGTTGCATTCGCTGCATTGGCTGGCTGGATACCGTTTGTTCTGGGCTTGATATTTGTCCTCATTCCCGCCATCTCCCCATTCCCCCCTAATGAATATGAGCGCGCCCTTGTTGGCTATGGCGCCCTGATTTTGTCGTTTCTTGGTGGCATCCGCTGGGGCATTCGCTTGCAAGGTGGTGCAGGAAGCGAATTCACATACATTGTGGGAACATTTGGCGCCATTGCCGGCTTCATAATGCTATTGATGCCAGTCGATGTGGGCTTAGTTTTGCTGACATTTGGATTTGCGGCACATGGATTATGGGACGTTGTTTCGGGCATGCGCGGGCGCGTGCCTCAAGCTTACGCACGGCTACGTGCGGTCCTAACATGGCTGGTTTGCGTAACACTTTTGCTCATTGTCATTGCGAGGTTTTTCTAGGTTGATGCTCAAAAGCGAAATTAGAAATGCGACAATTCGAGACGTCGTTGCCTTGCGCGAAATTTATGCGCACCTGCATCCAAATGAGCCGCCTGTTTCTGAGCCTGCATTTCGAAACGCGCTTGCACTGACACTTGATGACCCAACGCAGCAAGTCATTGTTAGTGAACTTGATGGCACCATCGTTGCGGCTTGTACGCTCTACATCATGTCGAACTTAACGCGCGGGTGCCGCCCATTCGGGTTGGTTGAAAATGTCGTGACGCACAAAGACTATCGCCGCCTTGGTTTTGGGCGACAAGTCCTCGCTTCCGCGACGGAGCGGGCACAACGTGCCGGATGTTACAAATTGATGTTAATGACGGGAAGCAAGAGACCAGAGACACTTGAGTTTTACAAAGCGTCTGGGTTCAAACAAAACAAGACCGGGTTTCAGGTGCGCTTTTAGCGCCCGATAAGGTGCTTGCGACTTACGGGATAAATTTGGCCTTTGCCCAATACTGCAACCTGCATCTGTCGACGATCGATCACCGCGGCGAATGCTGGATTTAGAATATTTAGGCTGCCAGTTGAGACACCGTAGGCTGGCATAATCATCCTTGTTTGATCATAAACGAAACACGCGCGCCGGATTGACCTTCCATTCATGCTGACCTTGGCCGCTGGATGGAGATGCCCGGCAATTTGGTGTTCGATATTTTCTGATGGCTCATGGGATAAGTTTAGCCCATTGATGGATGCGCTTTCGCTGCACCGGCCACCAAGTTCATGTTCACTGGGATCATGATTGCCTGCAAGCCATAGCCAATCGACGGACTGCGTTAGGTCACTAAGCAAGTCCGCATCTTGAATGCTCAAGGTTGTGGTGCCCTCGTCTCGATGGAAACTGTCTCCCAGCGCAATCAGTGACTTTGCACCCGTGGCCGCAATATCATCGGCTAAACGCTTGAGCGTGGCACCCGTGTCATAAGGCGGGAGGAACTGACGCGACTTCGCAAAAGAAGACATTTTTTCTAAATGTAAATCGGCGACCAACAGTGCTTGAGTTTCTGGCCAATAAAGGGCCCCGGAGGTCAAAGCAAGGAAGCTCTGCCCCGCAAATTCCAACGCAAATCCATCAAATTGTGAGGCAAATTGTTGGGACTGCAATTGGCTCATTTCAGGTTCATCCGATATTGCACAACGCGTCCAACTTCTGCGAACCCACAAGCCTCGTGCGCTTTGTGTCCGTCAACGTTTTTCAGCTCGGCGTCTGATGCCAAATGTGGGTATCCATGTTTTCGTGCCCAGTCTGCCCCAGCCTCAACAAGAGCGTTGGCGATGCCAGACTTGCGAAAATCAGGTTTTACGAACCAACCTTCAAGATAGGCAACAGGCCCCTCGTAACAACTGTCGGCATAGGAGCGATGAGCAATGTCTGCGAAACCAACTGCTTGCCCATTTACAAATGCCAAGAAAACAATTTTGAGGTTGGGGTCTTCACCGCTTAGGAAAAGCTTGGCTTCTTTTTCCGCATCTTCATCCGTGAACCCGTAAAACAGCACTTGCCGCATGGCCGCCCATTGGGGCCACTCTTCAGGTTTCATTTCTCGAATTTCAAATTCAAAATTGGACAACTATGCCACCTATTTTCCTGATGCCTCGCGTAACAAATCTTCCGCAGCTTCTGCCAAAACACTTTCACGCCCTTCACCGAAAATCGGTTCTTTGCCAATTTCCAGCATTACGGGCACCGCAAGCGGGGAGATTCGTTCTAGGTCTTTGTGTATTATATGCTGACGGATGCGCTTTAAACAGGTGCTAAGGCGCTCAATGTCAAGTAATCCCCGCGCCGCATCTCTTCGGGTTGCCTGAATGAGGATATGGTCTGGCTCATGCTCATAAAGAACATTGTAAATCAAGTCAGAGGACATGGTGATCTGGCGCCCAGATTTTTCCTGGCCAGGGTAGCGACGTTCAATCAGCCCAGAGATAATTGCGCAATTGCGAAACGTTCGGCGCATCAGGCTAGATTCATCGAGCCACACCTCAAGATCATCGCCCAGCATGTCTTCGTCAAACAACTCGTTTAACGACAAACGCCCCCGCTTGAACTGTGCGCCAATGTCCGTCGCGCACCAAATTGCCAAAGCATATTCAGACGCCACGAACCCCAACGGTTTTGCCCGGTCGCGCTCTAGCCGTTTGGTGAGCAACATGCCAAGGGTTTGATGGGCTAAGCGTCCTTCAAACGGATAGCAAACCATGAAAAATTTGTCGGCCTTGGGAAACGTTTCCACCAACAGACTGTCGGTGCCCGGAATGGTAGACACATCGCGTTGAAGCCTTAGCCAATCACTGACTTGATTGGGTAAACTGTTCCAACGTTCCGGCGTCGCTAGGGTTTTACGAACCCGTTCTGCCAAATAGGTGGAGAGCGGAAATTTGCCGCCCATGTAGGCTGGAATTTTAGGGTTCTTTGCAAATGAGCGCGACACATAGGCCTCATTGTCGCGCATCGCTTCAAAGGCGACAATTTCACCGCCAAAAATGAAAGTATCGCCTGGCATGAGCTGAGTGATGAAATATTCTTCAATTTCGCCCAGCACCCGCCCACCTCTGCCAATCGGGCCAGTGGTTGCACCACGTCGTTGTCCCTTGGATCGCACCAGCCGGACCCTTAGCATCGGTTCCTCGACAATGGTGCCCACATTCATGCGATATTGTTGGGCAATCTTTGGGTGCACAATCCGCCACGTGTCGTCTTCGGTCTTTCGCAGCCGGGCAAAACGCTCATAGGCGCGCAATGCATATCCGCCGGTGGCGACGAAATCGACTACCCGCTCAAACTGCTCCCACTCTAAATCGCGGTACGGCCAAGCGCGGATCACCTCATCATATAATTGCGTCGCATCAAATGGAGCTGAACATGCCATGCCCAAAATATGTTGCGCCAACACATCCAACCCACCCGGCTGCGGGTCTTCGCTGTCTTGGGCCCGGTCTTTCACTGCCTCTTTTGCTGCTTCGCACTCTAGAACTTCAAATCGATTTGCTGGCACCAGCATAGCCCGCGAAGGCTCGTCCAGTCGGTGGTTTGAACGCCCAATACGCTGCAACAGGCGCGATGATCCTTTTGGCGCACCTATTTGTACAACAAGATCAACGTCGCCCCAGTCGATGCCTAAATCCAAAGTTGATGTACACACAACGGCCTGCAATTTTCCGGCAACCATTGCCGCTTCAACTTTGCGTCTTTGTTCCACATCAAGCGAGCCGTGGTGCAGCGCAATGGACAATCCATCCTCGTTTATTTCCCAAAGGGATTGGAAGAGCATTTCAGCTTGTGATCGCGTATTAACGAACAGCAGTGTCGTGCCATTTTTCTTGATGACTTCAAGCAGTTCCGGCACCGCATATCTTGCGGAATGGCCCGCCCACGGCACGCGATCGTCACTGGCTAAAATTTCAACCTCTGGATCTGCCCCACCTTCATTGGTGACAAAAACAACTTCGCGTTCCGGCTTTGGCGTGTGTATCCAATCGCGCAACATTTCTGGCTTTGCAACGGTCGCAGACAAGGCAGAAATTTTTAGATCTGGGCACAATGTGCCCAACCGCGCCAACCCTAGCGCCAGCAAGTCGCCGCGCTTGGATAAGGCCAGTGCATGAAGCTCGTCGAGCACCACACGCCGAAGCGAGCCAAACAGTTTTGGCGCTTCCTTGTGCGACAGCATCAGGGCCAATTGCTCTGGTGTTGTCATCATAATATTGGGAGGGTCAAACCGCTGGCGTTGACGGCGCGACGTTGGGGTATCACCGGTGCGGGTTTCAACGCGAATGTCGAGTTTCATTTCAGCGATGGGGTCCATCAAGTTCCGCGCGACATCCACGGCCAAAGCTTTTAGTGGCGAAATGTAAAGCGTGTGCATGCCGTCAAAAGGTTCTTCCGCCAACTCAGCAATTGAAGGCAAAAACCCGGCCAATGTTTTACCAGCACCCGTTGGGGCAATCAAAAGGGCGGAACGTCCAACCCGGTCTGCTTCCAGCATATCCAACTGATGCTGACGCGGTGCCCAATCGCGTTGAACAAACCAATCGCGCACCACATTCGGCAGTCCCCAAGCATGGGCGAACAAATTTGGATCGTCAGAATTAATTCGATTGTCGGTGGTTGTTGATTTGCGCATTGCTCCTATATTTAACTCAGTTCACAGTTATCGCCAGCGAATTTGTTATGGCCAACCAAGCTTGAGGGAATAAAATGAGCAAAACAGAACAACGTGACTATGACGACGCACAAGAACCTGAACGCCGAAACTTTTTGGGTGGCAGTCCAAAACGGGTTTTCTTCAAGTTGGTCATCCTTTCATTAATCGTTGGCTTCATCATGCGGGTGATGGACATTACACCGGGCACAATATTTGGCACGCTTGGCAGTTACATTGGCGCAACGTTTGCAGACCTTGGTAGCTTTATGGGAGATCTGGGCATTTGGTTTGGATTTGGCGCAGCAATCGTGTTTCCGCTTTACGTGCTCATTCGCATTTGGCGCCGCGTTGTTGGCTAGTCTGAGCCAACGGAAAATTTAAGCTTGCGGGTTTCATGCCCGCAGCTAGACTTTACCTTTAGCGAATCTCTTGGCGTTGCGCGATCGCGCTACGCTGTTTCTAAAGGCAAGTCACATGAGCAAGAAGAGTTACCCCTTCAATGTGGGGCATAAAGATGTATGGCTCATCGCGCTCCCAACCGCCATTGCCTTTGTTACCGAACCACTTGTTGGCATTGCCGACACTACTATTGTGGGCCGACTAGGCGAAGTTGATTTGCTCGGCGGCCTTTTGATTGGCGGCCTGGTTTTCGACTTTATCGCCGCAATCTTTTACTTCTTGCGTCTATCAACTACAGGCCTTACCGCCCAAGCCTTTGGCGCACGCGACGACGCCGCGCAGGCCGCCCATTTGGTGCGCGCCGTGACAGTTGGATTTGTCGCCGGTCTATTGGTATTGGCCTTGATGGTGCCCATCGCAGATTTTGCCAGTGTCGCTTATGGCGCCAGCGATGATGTGGTTAGCGCGTTTAAGACTTACTTTTACATTCGCGTACTTGCCGCTCCATTTGTTCTGATGAACTTTGCACTTGTTGGCTGGTTTTTGGGGCGCGGACAAAGTATTACGGCGCTGGTCCTTCAATTGATTTTGAACATTTCCAATATCGGCCTCTCCATCAGTTTCACCTTCGGCCTTGATATGGGGATTGAGGGGGTTGCTTGGGGAACCGTCGCTGCACAGGTCATCATGCTGATACTTGGCGTCATTTGGGCAATCGTGCAACTGGGTGGACATTCCCGCCTCTTGCGAAAACTGTCCGAAGCAGACTTGATGAACGTCACCCAAATCAAACGACTTTTGGGACTAAGCGGCGACATTCTTATCCGTTCAGTTTTGCTGAGCGCTGTCTTTTCGTTTTTCGCATCGCAAGGCGCTCGGGCTGGCGACAACATTCTCGCGGCCAATGGTATTTTGCTGCACTTTATGATGGTTGCAGCCTTCTTTTTGGATGGGCTCGCGGCTGCGTCGGAACAACTGTGCGGCAAGGCGATTGGCGCCAGATGGCGACCTGCGTTTGTCGACGCGATCAAACTCTCTTCGCTTTGGGGGTTCATCCTTTCGGGCATACTGACGATCTTGTTCCTCATAACAGGGCCAACAATCATTGATTTCATGTCGACCAGCGAAGTGGTGCGCCAAACCGCCAGAGACTATTTGCTGGTTGCTGCCATCGCACCGGTGTTTGGCGTGCTGGCGTTTGTTTTGGATGGCGTATTTGCAGGCGCAACCATGGGATCAGACATGCGCAACGGCATGATCATCTCGACCATAATCTTTGCGATTGTGTGGGCGGTACTGACACCAATATTAGGTATCGCAGGACTGTGGTGGGCCCTTCACAGCTTCTTCATCGGCAGAAGTTTGGTTTTCTTGGGCTTGCTCAAGCTTCGCATGCCTAAGCTTTTTGCGAAGGTGGAGGCCGGGGCGTAAATATCTAAAACAATTTAGGTGAAATATTAGCGAAGGCGTAGGAGAGCACATGCCCCAAACTATTATTGTAACAAATGAGTACCCCGTTTCTGCCAAGCGATTGTGGGACATTGTGATTGACGGCGACAAGTTTGAGGAGATTATGGAGGGCATAGCGACGTTCGACGGCATGCCAAGCGGGAAGATTTACACTGGGCAGCATATTGTGGTGGACGTGTCTGTGCTCGGCATTTTCCCAAAGCAAAAATACGAGATGCATGTGGTCGAATGCGATGAAGAAAAGATGGTCTTCCGTTCGGCAGAAAAAGGCGCAGGCATCAAAAGTTGGAAACATACCGGCACCGTTACATCCACCGCAGAGGGCGCACGACTGACCGATAAAATTGAAGTTGACGCAGGCTTTATGACGCCAATTTATGCCTTATGGGGCAAATATGCCTATACGGCGCGACATAAGCCGCGCCTGCGTATTTTGGGCAAGGCAGAAAACTAATTCGCTTTAAAGTGCTTTGACAACTTAAGATGCTGGCCTTGGTAGTTTGAACCAACGTTGGCGCCATAAAGATTGTCCGGCCGTTCCGCCATACGTTCATAGATCAAGCGACCGATAGTCTGGCCATGTTCCACCAAAAACGGTACTTCGCGAGATCGCACTTCCAAAACGGCACGACTGCCCGCGCCCGCAGCTCCCGCATGGCCAAATCCGGGATCAAAGAAACCTGCGTAATGCACACGGAACTCGCCAACCAATGGGTCAAATGGCACCATTTCAGCTGCATAATCAGGTGGTACATGCACCGCTTCGCGCGACACCAGAATGTAGAACTCATCTGGATCTAGAATGAGTTCGCCACCCCCGCGATCATAAAGCGGATCCCAGAAATCAAGAATATCCAACGCGGCCTTTTTATCGACATCAACGACAGCTGTGTGGCGCTTTGAGCGATAGCCAATCAACCCGCCCCGATCACCGCCTTTAAGATCAATTGAAAGCGCAACGCCATTATCGACTGGCGCATTTTGATCAAACACCAACGTTTCTTTGGCGTGCAGTGCCTGATGTTCGGGGACGCTGAGGCGTGTATCGCCTTCACGAAAACGAATTTGGCTAAGGCGCGAACCTTTGCGCACCAACACGGGGAATGTGCGTGGGCTGACTTCAAGATAAAGTTGGCCCTTATATCCCGCAGGAACTGTGTCGAACGCCCGGCCCTGATCTGTGATCACGCGGGTAAAAATATCCAAGCGACCTGTCGAGCTTTTTGGATTTGTGGTGGCACTGACGCCTTCGGGTAAATCAAGGCTTTCCAAAAGCGGCACGATATAAACGCACCCGCGCTCGAGAACTGCGCCGACTGACAAGTCAATTTCGTGGAGTTTCAGTGTGTTGATCCGTTCATGCACAGAACTGCCCGGCCCCGGCAAGAAGCTGGCACGCACACGGTAGGCGATGTCGCCAAGACGCAAATCCAGACTTGCCGGTTGCACCTGATCTTCGTCAAAAGCGATTGAAGTATTGATGCCGCCTGTTGCATTGAGGTCTGCAATCATTCTTGCAGAAAAGATGCCGCTTACGCCCGCCATAGATCTAAAATTCCACTCGCTCACAATTATTGGGCCCTCTCTAGCAATAATGCGGCCCAGGGGCAATATGAGGCGGCAACAGCAATATTGACGGCGGGGGACAATTGGCGTTACATCATCCCTGAAATGGTGGTGATTTGGCCGGTCTGATTGCAGCCACCTTAAACAAATTGCTAAAGTCGACCATTTTGCCGGCCAATGGGTCGGCATTTTTGTTTGGAGTGCTCAATGGCTAACGCAAAAAACCCGCTGGCGGATGCAAAAAATCACCGTGCGGCAACCCAGATGGTCCATGGCGGTTCTGTGCGCAGCCAATTCGGCGAAACCTCCGAAGCGCTATACTTGAATTCCGGCTTTATTTACGAAACGTCGGCAGCGGCTGAAGCTCGGTTTCAAGGCGATGATGACGGACATATCTATTCGCGTTTTTCCAACCCGTCTTACGATATGTTCCAAGACCGGATGTGTTTGCTAGAAGGGGCTGAAGCGGCTCGCGCGACAGCGACGGGCATGGCGGCGGTTACAACTGCGGTAATGAGCCAAGTGCGCGCAGGCGATCATGTTGTTGCCTCCCGTGCGCTGTTTGGCGGATGCCGGTATGTGGTAGAAGATTATTTGCCGCGCTGGGGGGTAAGCTCGACCATTGTAGACGGTCGTGACCCCGAGAATTTTGCTAAGGCAATGAAGCCAAACACCAAAGCCATTTTCATTGAAACGCCCACGAACCCAACATTGGAGTTGGTGGATATCGCAGCTGTGGCGGAAATCGCCCATGCGAACGGCGCTGTTTTGATTGTCGATAATGTGTTTGCAACGCCTCTGTTTCAGAAGCCGCTAGAACTTGGCGCCGACTTGGTCACCTACTCAGCGACGAAACATATTGATGGCCAAGGTCGTTGTATGGGCGGCGTGATCCTAGGTTCAAAAGAGCTGATCGAAGCGGACATCCACACGATTATTCGTCAGACGGGGCCGACCATTAGTCCGTTCAATGCTTGGGTAATGCTAAAGGGATTGGAAACTTTGGACCTGCGGGTTCAGCGGATGACCCAATCAGCGGTGGCGCTCGCGGACTTTTTGGCTGACCATCCAAAAGTCGACAAAGTGTTCTATCCACATCACAAATCACATCCTCAATATGAGCTGGGCAAACGCCAGATGAGCGGTGGTTCCACGATGCTTGCCTTTGAAATCAAAGGCGGTCAGCAAGATGCTTTTGATGTGGCCGATGGGCTGAGTATTATCAAAATTTCAAATAATTTGGGCGATGCGAAATCAATCATTACGCACCCTGCGACAACCACACACCAGCGCTTCACAGATGAACAACAATTGGAAGCAGGCATTACCCGCAAATTGCTGCGCCTCTCTGTTGGGCTGGAAGACGGACAAGATTTGATTGAAGACTTTGCCTTTGCTTTGGACCAAATATAGAGCGACCCCATGAGTGATGATGATTTAGGATTTACATTTCGCGCCCGGAAAAATGGTGAGGTAAAAATCAGCCATAATGGTCGTCTAGCGACAACACTTCGTAATGAAGCCGCTTCAGATTTTATTGAAGAGATGGATGATTGCGAATTTGCGGATCAGCAACAGGTGATGGCCCGCATTACGGGCAACTATAAACGGGGCAACGAACGGTTGGCAAAAAGCCATCCGCGCAACCGCTAAGCGACTAAGTCGCTAGGCATCAGCTGCCTCAGTTCGCAAATGGCCGAATTCCTTGTATGCGAGCCAGATACGCGAAACCGCCGTGTAAAAGCAGGCTGCAGCAAACAAATATGCCAGCACGGCAAAATGTTGCGGCCAAACGCACAACACAATGAAAAATGCGATTGTTTCGGTACCCTCAAGCAAACCGGTTGAAAAATAGAGTGATTTTGATCCGCGTTGTTCCGTCGTCAACTCGTGCTTTTCCGCCAAAATCGCATAACCCAAAAATGTGCCGCCGTTAAAGTAAAAGGACAGCAATAGCACTGCGCCTGCGATGCCATTTGCCGCTGGGTCAAGCACCACAAAAGCGAGGGGAATCGCCCCGTAAAAGAAAAAGTCCGCGACGATATCCCAATATCCGCCAAAATCTGTTTTTTGCGTTGCACGCGCCACCGCGCCGTCCAAACCATCTGCTACCCGGGAAAGCAACAGCAACCATAAACCAGCCGAAACATTGCCCAGAGCAATTGAAATGGCGGCAATTAGACCAATGAGAAGACCAGCTAGGGTGACCGAATTGGCGCTAACGCCTGTTTTCGCCAACTGTTTGCCCACCATATTGAGCGGTCCATCAATGATTTTTCGGGCGTATCCGTCGAGCATATTTGATCCTAATTTCAATGCGGTTTCAGCCTAACATATTGTGGCAAATCACATTGGTCATTTTTAAGTGAGCAAAACTTGTGCTAGGGCTTAAATGGAGCATTGGACACAAGGATAAAACCCACCGCTTATGCAAATTCGTCCCGTATTGATGATCATTGGCGCATTAACTGCGACGCTTGGCTGCTCGATGTTTTTGCCAGCCATAGCCGACGCTTTGGTTGGCAACCCAGATTGGATTGTGTTCGTTACCGCCGGGCTAATTACCACCTTCATGGGTGCTGGAACATGGGCCGCGACGTTTGGAAAAGAACAAACGCTAAATGTGCGCCAAGCCTTTCTGATGACAGCACTTGTGTGGGTTGTATTGGCATTTTTCGCTGCGCTCCCCTTTTATTGGGCAGGGCTTGAACTTAGCTACACGGACTCATTTTTTGAGGCAATCTCCGGCCTCACCACCACGGGCTCAACCATCATGACGGGTTTGGATAGCATGCCGCCGGGCATTTTATTGTGGCGCGGCTTGTTGCAATGGTATGGCGGCCTCGGGATCATTGTGATGGCCATTGCCGTGTTACCGATGCTGCAAATTGGTGGCATGCAAATGTTCCGGGCTGAAGCATTTGATACGCCGGATAAAATCTTACCAAAAGCGGCCCAAATCGCAGCAAGCATGACATCGGTTTATATTGTTCTCACAATGGTTTGCGCGATTTCATATTGGGCGGCCGGCATGCCACTGTTCGATTCATTGGTCCATTCCATGACCACGGTAGCGACTGGCGGCCTGTCCACCCGAGATGGCTCAATCAGTTCCTATGATAGTTTTGCAATCGACTATATTGCCATCGCCTTCATGATTTTGGGTGCCTTACCGTTTTTGCTTTATGTTAGATTTTTGGCCGGTGATCGGAAAAGCATATTCAACGATTCACAGATCCGCGCATTTTTCGGCACAGTTGCATTTTTTGTAATCGCCGCCGTTGCCATTCAATATGTCAGTAGCATCGCGCAAGGCGAAGAAGCACTGCGTCACGCTCTGTTTTCTGTTGTTTCAGTTATGACAGGCACTGGCTATGCCACCACAGATTACGGAAATTGGGGACACCAAGCCACTGCTTTATTTTTTGTGCTGATGTTTATTGGTGGGTGCGCGGGCTCGACGTCTTGTGGGATCAAGATCTTTAGGTTCCAAGTTCTATTCTTGGACCTCAAACAGCATATTCGGGAGATCCTTTACCCGTCTGGGATTTTCGTTAAACGTTATAATGGTACGATCCTCACCGACGATGTTTCTGCATCGGTGATGAGTTTTGTGTTCCTATATATCGCAGCATTCATGATCTTGGCATTGCTGCTTAGCTTCACAGGCCTAGACACGCTAACCGCATTTTCCGGCGCAGCAACTGCGATCTCAAACGTGGGGCCGGGACTTGGCGATATCATTGGCCCATCTGGCAATTTTGCGCCGCTGCCTGACATTTCAAAATGGCTATTGGCAGCAGGCATGATCGTTGGACGGTTGGAGATTTTTACCGTCATCGTGTTGTTCTTGCCGCGTTTTTGGAAAAGCTGAGGGGCATTTTTTACGCCGCCGTCGCGAACAAGTTCGCATCCCCGATCACTCTTAACGCCGCTGGTTGCCTATCCCTCAAGCTCAGGGCCACGTGGCACGGTGTGGTGATCGCCGCGCAGCAATCCACGGAAACTTGGTGCGCCTTTGCGCAAAAACAGCCAACTGAAAAATGCGCCAATGTCAGCACCGATGCCAATAAAAGCGGGTACTAAGAACAACACCAGCGTTGTCGCCAACCCCAAACCGAACACAATTGTGATGGCCATTGGGATCAAGAACTGAGCCTGTAGACTTGTTTCAAACAACAAAGGCGTAAGTCCGCCAATAGTTGTCAGGGAAGTCAGCAGCACGGCGCGCAAACGATCTCGCGCTGCGCCGGTCGCGGCCCGTTCCAGACTGTCCCCCTCTTCAACCCGTTCTTGCAAACGAGAGACGAACACAATGGAGTCGTTCACCAAAATCCCGGCCAGGCCGAGCAGCCCCATCACAGAAATAACTGTAAGGTTATAGCCCATCAGGTAGTGGCCCCAGATTGCGCCAACAACGCCGAACGGGATGATCAGCATCACCGCGAGGGGTGCAAAGTAAGAAGCAAAGATCCAAGAGATAATGACATACATAATTCCCAACGCGATCAGGCCGCCGAGTTGCAAATCGCCAAAGGCAGCATTTTGCTCGGCTTGAGTGCCGCCAAAGCTATATTCCACACCAAACTTCGCCGCGAGTGCGCCCATGTGATCCGCTTCTAGTCGCTCTATAACTTCTGCGCCCTGTAATATTGTAGTGTCTGTATCAGCCCGAACGCTAACAACGGTTTTGCCTTCTTCTCGGTTGATCCGGTTAAAACCCTGTCGATCACTAAAGGAAACTACTTCTGCCAACGGCACAAAGTTTCCAGCGTCTGAGCGCACCCACAAATCGCGAAGGGCTGCGGTGCCGGTTGCGTTGGATTGTTGTTCAACGCGGATGGAGATTTCTTCTTCCTCTTCGGCTACCCGGCGTGCCAATCGTCCTTCAAAGGTGTCGCGGATTTGAGACCCTAAACTGTCAAGGGAGAACCCAAGAGCACGCCCACGTGGGGTAAGCTCAAGAACAAGTTCTGGCTTGCCATATCGCAGCGTGTCCGAAATCGCGTTTACGCCATCAAATCCTTCAAGGATTGCCTGCAATTCTTCTGAGGCCTGTTTCAAGACTGTCGTTTCGGCTCCGGAAAATTGAACATCGATTGCGCGCCCCGGCGGGCCACCGCGTGGCTCCCGAACAGAAAGGCGGTCGACGCCCGCAATAGTTGGTACATTTTCACGAATTGCACGGCCAATTTGGTTCGTGCGTATGGATCGCACTTCGGCAGGCGTTAGGAACACCGAAAGGTTGGCGCGCCCGTTTTCAATATCGAGATAAGCAAAGGTTGTAACAATCAGTTGCTCGCCATCAGGGGTTAAATCAGTTTCAACTTTGCGCACAGCGTTGTCGAGCTGGTTCACCAGCTCATACATGGATTCTTGGGGCACGCCCGGCTGGAAGAATGCTGTCACATTGACCGTTTCACCCTCAACTGATGGGAAGAACTCAAATGCCAATTTGCCTGAGGGTATTAGTGCGCCGCCGGTGATCGCAAGCGCAACGGTTGCTGCGACGGTCGCGTAGCGCCATTTATAGGTAATGTCGGCCAAGGTCCCGAAGATATTCTCTTTGAAGAAATCAAATCCGTTGTCAAAATTTCTACGAAACCAACCCGGCGCTTTCCGCTCTCGCGGCAATGCGTGAGAGAGGTGTCCGGGAAGAACCAAAAAGCATTCAATTAATGAGGCGATCAAGACCGCAATAACCACCATGGGTAACGCCGAGAGGATCTGCCCGATGACATCACCCACCAAAAGAATTGGTCCGAACGCGGCCATTGTCGTTAAACTGGCTGCGATAACTGGCGCTGCCATGCGGCCGGCACCAGCAATTGCCGCTTCTTGGCGGCTATCGCCCATGGCATAGCGGGTGGCAGTGTGTTCCCCCACCACAATCGCGTCATCTACGATAATCCCCAGCGTCAGCAATAGTGCGAACATCGAGATCATATTGATGGTTTGCCCGGTGAAATACATCACCCCAAGCGTTGCCAAAATCGACACGGGGATACCCACAGCGACCCAGAACGCAATTCGGAAATCTAGGAAGATAAACAGGACGATCAAAACGAGAGCGAGCCCGGTGACACCGTTTTTGACCAACAAACCAAGCCGGTCTTCCACCAATTCGGCTGCGGCATTGAACACCTCAATTTCCAATGACGCAGGCAACTCAGCCTTGGCCGTTGTGAGATAGGTGTTCATTTTTTCAAAGCTCTCAATCGTATCTGCCGTGGCAGACCGAGAGACAGACAATTGGATCGCGCGCTGACCGCGCATAAAGCCGACTGACTGGTCATTATCATAACCGTCTTCAATCGTTGCGACATCGCCAAGCAGCAGCTTTTCACCTGTTGGGGACGTGCGAATTTCTAAATTCGCCAGTTCCGCAATGTTCACATCCCGCGCAATTGCTCGGATTTGTGCTTCAAAATCACCGTCTAGAGTGCCAGAAGGCTTATCAACTGTATTGACTGAAATCGTTCGTGCGAGGTCGGCTGTCGTTAGACCAAGTTGGCGTAGTTTAGCGTCATCAACAAGCACGCGGATTTCACGTGCGCGGTAGCCGGTAAAGGTTACCCGATCGACACCTGCATCCAGTAGCCCATCCCGAAGATCGCGGGCGTATTTGCGCAATGTCGCTTCGGGAAACGGCCCCGAAATGCCGATATCGGCAATTGGGTCAAAGAATTTTGGCCGGTCAACCTCTGGTGCATCCGCGTCTTCTGGTAAATTGGTAATGGCAGCAACGGCTTCTTCCACTTGGGCTTCTGCTGTGCGCATATCTGTGTCGCGCTCAAATTCCAGTGTAATCGAGCCACTACCCTCGCGCGCGGTGGATTCCATTGACTTCACGCCATCCAAAAACCGCACGGTAGGTTCTATGACCTGCAAAAGGTTTTTGCGAATATCGTCCGCACTCGCGCCCGACCAGCTGGTAGAAACAGAAATCACGCCGACTTCCAGCGAGGGGAAAAATTGCCGGTTGAGCTTTGACATGCCCCACACGCCAAACAGAATGAGCAACACCATCAATAGATTGGCGGCGTTCTTGTGGCGAACGAAAATTTCCAACAGATTTCTGGCGCGCTTATTTGCCATGCTAATTGCTCTCCTGAGTGGTTACTTCAGGTTCAGCGTCATTGTCGTTATTTGTTTGGTTTGGACGTTGTCCTTCGCCGCCACCATCTCGATTTCCCTGACGATTGTTCGGGCGCTGGCCACCCTCTCGGGCGGGTCTGTCGCCACGTTCACCGCGTTGAGCATCTTCTCCTCGAGGGCGATTTGGACGTACGAAAGGCGCGGGTTCGCCTTCGTTGACGATTGCGACCCCCTCACCAGCCTGCGCTATTCGGCTAGTGATAATTGGCGTGCCCGCTTCAAAATCAGCTGTTGCAAGAAGGAACTGCCCGTCACGGGCAAAAACTTCGACATCACGGCGAGACATGCGTCCATCGCTGTCCACATAAATATATTGGTTGTCATAGATGGCTGCTTCTGGCAGGCGCAGCATATTCTCAAATTTGAGGCCGGGCACTTCGATTTTCACGAATGTTCCGGGCCTTAGTTGAGCGGCCTTTGACGCGTCTATGCGAGCGAAAATTTCGACGCCACCTTTGGCAGCATCAATTTGAGCACCGGTGCGTGAGATTTGAGCCGTGGCAATAATCGGTTGGGGTTCAACTTCCCATTTCACGACAATATCGCGACCAACCAACCCGTCTTCCAAAAGCTGACCATATTGCTGATCCGACATGGTAAAACGAACGTCGAGTGCAGAAGTCTGATAAAGGCTAATCAGCACCTCATTGTTTGAAATGACGCGGCCAAGCTCGATATTGTTTGAGGTGACAATACCATCAAAGGGCGCGTAAATTTTCGTGTCCGCAAGGTTGCGTTCCGCGCGTTCAACCTGCCATTCACTTCGCTCAAGTGCAGCTTGCTGCCGATCAAGTTGTGCTTGTTGAATGATGATGTTGCTCTCACGCTGCAACAATGCCTGCTCTCGTTGGGAAACGAGCAGTTCACGGTCGTCTAACGACTTCTCAGTGATTGATCCGGCTTCAAACAGAGATTTCGCACGCTCCAAATCGCGTTTGGACAAGTCGAGTTGGCTACGAACGAAATCTAGGTTTGCGTTTTCCAGTGATAGGCGTTCTTTGGCTTCGGTTAGGCTAAATTTGGCTTCCGCCAGGCTTGCGCGCGCCTCAGTAAGTGCACCACCATAGGTAAAGTCATCGATAGAGGCTAGCAGCGTGCCTTTTGATACAGCGCTGCCGACGGATAGCCCTTCAGCTAGCGCAACAACTTTGCCAGCAACTTGACTGCGAATATCGAGCTTGGTGGCGGCTTGCAATTCACCAAAGTAGACGAGATTGGGCTGAAAATTAGCGAATTCCGCAGGCGTTGATTGAACCGTGAACGTGCGTTCTCGAGGCTGACGCTCTGGCGGCTCGGGACGATCTGCAATCATGCTGCGAGCATACAACCCTGCGCCTGCAATAATGGCTATCGCAAACAGGAAGCGAAATAGAATTCCAAAAATCGAAAACCGCCGACGTTTTGGCGTTTCAACAGGTATTGCGTCTTCAGATTGTTCGCCGGTCTTGTGAAGCATTTTAGTTGGCCCGCCCATATCGACATTTCCAATGTTCAAAGATGGTAATGGCCATCAGCCATTACAACAACTTAATCTTTGGAAAGGTTTGATCCCTTAGCTCTATGGGATATACGGGCGGGCCACGCTTTTAGATCATTCTTCGTCGATACCAAACATGTTCGGATTGAAATAATATGGTGTTGAACAAAATTCGCACACCACTTCAATCTCATCGTCTTTGATCATAGATTGGCGGTCTTCATAGGAAAACTGCGACAACATCAACTCGATTTTGTCAGCGTCGCAGCCACATTTTTCAACCATGTCCATCGGTTCAAATACCCGAACGCCTTGCTCGTGGAACAGACGGAACATTAGCCGCTCTGAGGACAATTCAGGATCAACCAATTCGTGGTCGTCTACGGTTTGGACAATTGCTGTGGCTTCCACCCAACCATTATCTTCCTCAAACGATCCGTCATTTGTGTCCTGATTGTCAAAGTCGCCATCGCCAGGCAAGTCGGCCATCGTGCGTTCACCGTGGGCTGGCAAATGCTGCACCAACAGTCCACCAGCACGCCATTTAGGTTGCGTTTGGCCTTTGTTTTGCACTTGCGCAACAGCCAACCGAACCAATGTTGGGATCTGTTCAGATTGTTGGAAATATTTATGTGCAACGGCTTCAAGCCCCGACCCGTCGAGCTCAACAATTCCTTGATAACGTTCGGTGTGCTCGCCTTGGTCAATGGTCATCGCCAAACTGCCTTTGCCCAATAGGTCGGCAGGCGCGAGTTTGCCTTCGCTTGCTGCTTTGGACAGGGCAGCTTCATCATAACGGGCATAACCGCGCAATCCGTTTGGTGTTTGCAAATCCACAACGATCAGATTTACAGGACCATCGGTTTGGGTTTGCAGAATAAACCGACCCGCAAACTTTAATGAGGACCCGATCAAAGAAGCCAGCACAATTGCCTCGCCTAGAAGGCGAGCAACAGGCGCAGGATAATTGTGACGTCGCAAAATTGTGTCCAGTGCATCTTCAAGCCGCACTGTGCGTCCACGTACATCTAGAGTTTCAACTGCAAACGGCAATATTGTGTCGTCACCACTTTCTGGACGATCAAGGCCAACGGCCTCCATAAAACTCTCGCTCATTAGAGCTCCTCAATTCCAAAGACCCACGCCAGAATGGTTTTTTGTGCGTGAAGTCTATTTTCCGCTTCGTCAAACACCACGGATTGTGGACCATCCATAACTTGGCTGGTCACTTCATCACCACGGTGGGCTGGCAGGCAGTGCATAAACAATGCATCTGGTTTTGCTTGCGCCATCAATTCCTCTGTCACCCGGTAAGGTGCTAGATTTTCACGACGGATATTGGCGTCTAGGTCACCCATGGATACCCATGTGTCAGTGATAACCAAATCGACGTCTTTTATGGCTTCATTTGGATCTCGTGTAACACTGATCCGACCATTTGCTTGGGCTATGTCGGCCTGCATGCCTTGATCAGGGCTATATTGTTCAGGACAGGCAATAGTCAAGGTGCAGCCAAAAATATCCGCTGCATGTATCCAAGACGCCAACACATTATTGCTGTCACCTAGCCATGCAATTTTGATGCCTTCAACGGACCCGCGATGTTCTTCAAACGTCATGATATCCGCCATGATTTGGCAAGGATGCGACAGACGTGTAAGCCCGTTAATAACAGGAATTGAACCCGCACCAGCCAATTCGAGCAAATCATCGTGATTAAGCAAACGGATCATGATCGCATCGACATAGCGGGACATAACACGTGCTGTGTCGGCGATCGTCTCATCTCGCGACAATTGCATTTCTTGGCCTGTAAGCATCAATGTTTGCCCGCCAAGTTGGCGCATACCGACATCAAACGAAACGCGGGTGCGTGTGCTTTCGCGGTCAAAAATCATCGCCAAAATCTTACCGTGCAAAATTGGCGTGCTTTCGCCTGCTTTTTGCTTGGCCTTTAGGGCGTAGGCGAGTTCAAGCATTTTACGTAATTCGGTTTTTGAATAATCTTTGATATCCAAAAAGTGTCTAACTGCCGCTGTCATAACGACGTCCTTCTTCAAATCTGAAATGAGTTTTTGTGCTGCTAAACGGTTTTGCTGGCCAAAGACTTTAGACCAGCGTCCAATCGTCGGACAGCCTCATCAATTTCGTCTTCGGTTACAATCAGTGGCGGCAAAAGGCGCATTACATTGTCGCCTGCCCCAACCGTCAAAATCTTCGCGTCTCGCATCGCGGCAACAACTTCGCCAACCGGTGGTTTTAGCTTTATGCCCATCATAAGACCCTTCGCCCGAATTTCTTCGATCAAGTCTGGGTACTTTTGCGCCAGTTGTTGCAGGCTCCAGCTCAAATGGTTGCCGACTTTACCGACATGCTCAAGAAACCCATCTTCGCTTACGCGATCCAGCACGGCATTCCCAACGGTGCATGCCAACGGGTTGCCGCCATAAGTGCTACCATGTGTGCCCGGCACCATTGAGCTGCCCACTTTTTCAGTCGCTAAACATGCGCCGAGCGGAAACCCACCACCGATGCCTTTTGCCAAGGCCATAATGTCCGGCTCGATGCCAGCCCATTCATAAGCAAACATTTTGCCTGTTCGGCCATAGCCGCATTGAATTTCATCTAAGATAAGCAAAATGCCATGTTCATCGCAAAGTGCGCGCACGTCGCGCAAGAAATCTGCGCTTAATATGTTGATGCCGCTCTCGCCTTGGATGGGCTCAAACAGGATGGCGGCAGTGTTTGGCGTAATCGCTGCTTTGATCGCGTCGATATTATCGCGCGCAACTTGAATAAAGCCTTCAGCCTTTGGGCCGAAACCTTCCAGGTATGCCGGATTGCCGCCCGCAGCGATGGTGCCCAATGTCCTGCCATGAAATGCACCTTCAAGGGTGATGATTTCGTAACGGTCTTTTTCGCCCTTATCGTAAAAGTAACGACGAGCCGTTTTTAGCGCACACTCTATAGCTTCTGCACCAGAATTGGTGAAAAACACCATATCGGCAAAGCTAATGTCCGTCAGACGCTGAGCAAGATTTTCTTGCTCTGGAATGGTGAATACATTGCCCACGTGCCAAAGCTTTTCAGCTTGGTCTTTAAGAGCACCAACAACGTGTTGGTCTGCATGGCCGACAATATTGACCGCGATGCCGCCAGCAAAATCGAAATAGTCATCACCATTTTTTGTGAATAGTCGGACGCCTTCGCCTTTTTCAAAAGCGATTTCAGAACGGGCGTAATTCTTATAAAGAGCCGACATTTTTCTTTCCTACAGGAACATTGGTGATTATTCGGAGTGTTAAGTTCTCATTTTGAGAAGCAATAAGACGCGCTCGTTTATCACGATGCACGCCTTATCAGTGACGTTTATGCCTTTTGTTGGCCCAATTTGTCAATCTGACAGAAATTGGTGACCTATTGGTGACCAATCGCCAAAAATTAGCAATATTTTAAGAGGATAAGTTTTTGCGCCCCTTGTCATGGATTCGGCCAATCCGGTAAAGTGCATATTGTAGGGGCACGATATGTCGTGTGGCGGACCTACCTTAACATACGATGGATGGTATTGTTGCCAAAACTCATTTTTTGGCGGGGTATTGGATTCTATCTGAGCATAATTGCGGAGGATCTTCATGGCGTGGACTGACGAACGCGTAGCGACTTTGAAAAAACTATGGATGGAAGGTCTTAGCGCAAGCCAGATTGCTGGAGAACTTGGTGAAGGCGTTACACGTAACGCTGTTATCGGTAAAGTTCACCGCCTCAAATTATCTGGCCGTGCAAAACCAGCACCTTCTGCTCCACGTGCGCGTAAGCCTAGAGCCACATCAACTGCATCGGCGCCAAGAAGGCCCGCGGGTGGTTCGGTTAGTGGTACGACATCGAGCACACCGAGACGTCGCACGGTGAACGCCCCTGTATCAGGCGCGAACGCTCTGCAAATGTCTGCGGAAACGGATGCGAATGTTGAACTCGCCATCGCCCAAGAAGCAGAGATCTTCATTCCAGTGGAAGAGCGCATTACACTTTTGCAGCTAAATGAAGTCACCTGCAAATGGCCAATTGGCGATCCGCTAAATGATGATTTTCATTTTTGTGGGCGAGATTCAGATGAGGGCAAACCTTATTGCGAATTTCACTCCAAACGCGCTTATCACCAATTGGACCGTCGCCGGAAAAGCTGATCGGTTCTAGTTTGATAAAACGTTTTGACAATAAGCCGCCCATTGGGCGGCTTTTTTGTTGCAGGGGCGCCTATCACTTTTTCGTGCGAACCCTCGCTGATTGAACTTATATGCGTTGATGCATAGATAGTGGCGTTGGAACGATAAATTCAATTTTGAAGCGTACCGCCATTTCCGAACTGGGCAGAAGTAGCTTCAAAGGGTGAAGGACCGGAACATGACAACTATTAGCTATCCCAAACATCCAACGCGCCACGGCTATATGTCAGAGAAAATTCAGAACGCCTATATTCAATCGGCCGTTGAAAAGAAGAATTTACCCAAGGACGCCCACCGCATTGCGCAAATTGTGTCGTTAAACGCATCCGCGGATGCGTCAAAACCCATCCAATTTTGGCAACTATTTTCGGTGTTGGGCCAAGACGCAATCGTAGACATTGTCACAAATTTTTATGAACGTGTGTTTGCGGATGAAGACTGGTTTACGTCTGTTTTTGCCCGCGTGGGTGGCATCAACCATCATGTCAACACCCAAGCTGCCATGTGGATCGATGTGATGGGCGGCGGCCCATATTATCATGGTGCGGAGTTTCGCCTAAATTTTCATCACACCCACAACGCCATGCAATTGATGAATGACAAAGGGGCTCAACGCTGGTCGCAGCTCATGCTGGACGCGCTAAATGGCTCAAGCGATCAAATGACCGATGACCCGCGCGTCAGGTTAAGCATCAACACGTTTCTTACTCACTTCATGACCAAATATGCTGAGGAATTCAAATTCTCAAATCAAAGCTTTTTCGGAGAGACAAACCCTGCCTTCAAGCGGAAGGTGAACTTCCTAAAAATGTCCCAAAGTGACGTGGAGGCGTTGACCGAGAACGAACTGAGAGAAGCCCTTCTAGACAACGGCGTCGATGTTTCAAACTATGTTGATAAAGACGCACTCGTCAGCAAAGCGCTTATGATCTAACTTAAAAATCATTTGCATAGATTGGTGGTTTTTCCTGCATGGACTTTGCTAGCTTTTAGTCAGTGTAAAGCCACCAATGTAGGTTTTGGGTTTGAATGATTGGTCGACCACGATTGTTTTAGGTACGCCAATAGTTGTTGGCCGCTGAAACTGTTTGGAAATTTGTAGCAACGACAAGAGACACCTGAGTAAGACTGTCAGCGCTATTTGCATAATCTGGGCGCATGCGATTTCGTGCGTCGTCGTCGGGTTGTGTTTTTTTGACTGCCATCCGTGACAGTTTGATCGCCAATTCATAACCTTCTTCGGGTGTATTCGTTTTTAGTGATGATAACCAGCTCACGTTTAGCTCCTCTTTCCATATTTATATCGCGCACGATATAAATAATACTTGAAAGTGATTGTCAAACGATAATATCGTACACGATGTAAATTACGATGAGCATTTTAGTGAACGAGCCAAAACGCCCAAAAGGCGCAAATGATATGTTTTGTCATGCGATTTATTCCACATGGCATGTCGTCAATCGGTCTTACAAGCAGCACCTTGCGCCCTTGGATCTGACCTACCCACAATATATTACGCTCGTTTTGCTTTGGGAAAAAGATGGTAGAATCGTGACTGATATAGCGTCAGCGCTCGCGATGGAAACCAGCACATTGACGCCACTTCTTAAACGGTTAGAAAAACGAGGATACATCAGCCGCATACGCAACAAGCAAGATGAACGACAAGTTGTCGTTTCGCTTACTAATGCCGGAAAGGAATTAAAAAGAAAAAGTGCCTCAATCACAAGCTGTATGATTGAGGACACCAAACTTTCAGAAGTGGAACTAGAGGGGCTAATCCAAGTATTGGGGAAACTTAAAGCTGGCCTTGGGCGATTCACTGCCAAATGACGCAACCTATTGGCAGATGGCGTTGCTATTTTCACCCTTGCCTGGTGACTTCGACTGAAGTGTTTAAGACCCGATGGCGTCAATTCCGAAGTCGGAACTAGAGATCGCGTTACCGGGTGGCACAAAGTCTAGCTACAAATATACGCTCTTCTAACTTGCTGCCAAAATCATTAATTGGTTTTGCTATAAAGCGACCGTGGAAACTAAAATTTATGCGGACGAAGCGAATTTCTCGTCGAAGGCATAGCCGGCACCGCGAACGGTGCGGATGGGGTCTTTTGACTTTCCGCGATTGATCGCTTTGCGCAAACGTCCAACATGTACGTCGACGGTACGCTCGTCGACATAGACATCGTGCCCCCAAACGCCATCTAGCAATTGCTCGCGGCTATAAACGCGTCCCGGGCTTTGCATTAGATATTCCAGAAGGCGGTATTCGGTGGGACCAAGGTGAACTTCTTTGCCCAATCGGCGCACACGGTGGGTTTCGCGGTCGAGTTCAATATCGCCAGACTTTAAACTGTTGGCCATTAGGGTTGGGTTGGCGCGGCGTAGGTGCGCTTTGACGCGGGCAACAAGTTCAGGCACGGAAAATGGCTTTACAACATAATCGTCGGCACCTGTTGCTAGGCCGCGAACCCGCTCTTCTTCTTCACCACGGGCCGTCATCATGATGATGGGCACACGTGATGTTTCTTCACGTGAGCGCCAACGTCGGCAAAGCTCAATGCCAGACAATCCGGGCAACATCCAATCCAAAAGGATTAAATCGGGTAACTCTTCTTGAAGTTGCAAAGTCGCCTCGTCGCCACTTTCAACGGCAGCTACGCGATAGCCTTCGGCTTCCAAATTATAGCGAAGCATAACAGCAAGATCAGCCTCGTCTTCGACAATCAAAATGAACGGAGCCATAACGGAAATTCCATTTAAGATAGAAGTGAATGTAAGGAAGATGGCAGCGATTTTAGGTTAGCTGCACCTTGCCCGATTCAACGTCGTAATAAAGGTTCTCGCCTGTTTTTAGATAATAGGCAGCCTCAGCAATGTTGGTCGCGTGGTCACCAGCTCGCTCCAAATTTTTGGCGCAGAATAGAAGGTGGGCGCAGTCGGTAATATTGCGCGGGTCTTCCATCATGTAGGTCAAAAATTCACGGAACAGCGAGACGTATAGTGCATCAACTTCATCGTCGCGGCGGCATACATCCAAAGCAATCTCGGCGTCACGTGTCGTAAAGCTATCGATTGAAAGTTTAATCTGGCTCAAAGTTAGATCTGACATATGCCGAATGCCGCTATAAAGCTGCTTGGAAATGCGTTGACTGTCGATATGTTTGACGCGTCGCGCTAGGTTTTTCGCAATGTCCCCAACACGCTCTAAATCAGTTGCAACGTGGATGGCAGATACGATATGGCGCAAATCAGCGGCCATGGGCTGGCGACGCGCGATCATTGAAACCGCCTTCTCGTCGATATAGCGTTGCATGTCATCAACGGCGCGGTCGCCCTTTGATGTTTGTTTCGCCAAGTCATGGTCGACCCGGATCAGCGCTTGGGTGGCGTCGGTAATCGCGACTTCCACCATGCCACCCATTTCTGAGATTGCACGGGTCAGTTCTGTTAGTTCTTCTTCGTAGGAAGATACAATATGTTCGTTCGATGCGTTGGCCATTTTGTTGCCCTTTCGCCGTTAAATTACCCGATCCGACCCGTAATATAATCTTGGGTTTTCTTATGATGCGGATTTGTAAAAATCTGCTCTGTCGGGCCTTCCTCGATCAATTTACCGAGGTGGAAAAATGCTGTTTTTTGACTGACCCGAGCTGCTTGCTGCATCGAGTGGGTCACAATTACGATTGTAAATTTTTCACGCAGCTCGTCAATTAGCTCCTCGATAATCGCAGTCGCGATTGGATCAAGCGCTGAACAAGGTTCGTCCATCAATAGAACCTCTGGCTTTGTTGCGATTGCACGCGCGATGCAAAGCCGCTGCTGCTGACCACCGGAAAGGCCAGTGCCAGGTTGATCAAGGCGGTCTTTCACTTCTTCCCACAGACCCGCGCGACGAAGTGAGGATGTCACTAATT
Organism: Maritalea sp. YIW29; assembly: GCF_057219265.1. Classification (NCBI taxonomy): domain Bacteria; kingdom Pseudomonadati; phylum Pseudomonadota; class Alphaproteobacteria; order Hyphomicrobiales; family Devosiaceae; genus Maritalea; species Maritalea sp. YIW29. The sequence goes on along the minus strand of NZ_JBXVVF010000003.1, from coordinate 51,607 downwards.
CGTCAAGCTCGTCTTTTGAGCGGGTCATGCCATGAATACGCGGGCCATAGGCCACGTTTTCATAAATCGATTTCGGGAATGGGTTTGGTTTTTGAAAAACCATTCCAACCCGCGCCCGCAACTCTACCACATCAATCGATTTGTCATAAATATCTTGGCCCTCCAGATTGATCTGGCCGGAGACTTTACAAATATCGATCGTGTCATTCATGCGATTTAGGCAGCGCAAAAATGTTGACTTGCCGCAACCAGATGGCCCGATTAGGGAGATCACCTGATTGGCAACAATGTCCAAATCCACGTCAAAAAGCGCCTGTTTTTCAGCATAGTGAACACAGACTTTTCTGCCGCTCATTTTGATGGTCTCGTCGCCCGTTTGCACATTTGGCTGCAAGATATCGGTCGCTACACTCATTTCGAACCTCTAATATTGAGAGCAAGCACTGGGACTACCAGCGGCGCTCAAATCGTTTACGCAGCACAACTGCAATGGCGTTCATGGCAATCAAAAACGCGAGCAGCACCATAATGGCTGCAGATGTACGTTGTTGGAAAGCCGGTTCAGGAAAATCTGCCCACATGAAAATTTGCACAGGCAAAACAGTTGCTGGGTCGCTAAATGCTTGGGGTACATCCACCACAAAGGCAACCATGCCGATCATCAATAGCGGTGCTGTTTCGCCCAACGCTTGGGCCATGCCAATAATGGTACCTGTCAGAATGCCGGGCATTGCCAGCGGCAGCACATGATGGGTTACAGTTTGCAATCGAGAAGCGCCAATGCCCAACGCAGCTTCGCGAATGGATGGAGGCACTGCACGCAATGCTGCCCGTGAAGCGATGATGATTGTGGGCAATGTCATAAGCGCCAACACCATGCCACCAACATAGGGCGCGGAGCGATCCAGATGAAAATAATTTAGGAACACAGCGAGGCCAAGCAAACCAAATACGATTGAGGGTACCGCCGCCAAATTGTTGATGTTCACTTCAATCAAGGTGGTCCAGCGATTTTTAGGCGCAAATTCTTCGAGGTAGATCGCTGCAGCAACACCGAGTGGAAACGAAAGGGCCAATGTGATGATGAGGGTCAATGCGGAGCCAATTACCGCGCCCAATACGCCCGCCATTTCCGGTTCGCGGCTTGCCCCGCGTGTAAAGAAGATTGAGTTGAACCCAGATCGCACATAGCTGCGATCAACCAATTTGTCAGTCCAAACAATTTCTTGGTCTGAGAATTTTCGGTTGGATTCAACAACATCCAAGACCCGCAATTTCCAATCGCCTTTGGCCACTTCGGTGAGGTCTACTTGGATCGGAAGATACGCCGTCGCTGTCGCTGTGTTCGAGGTAATGGATGTTAGCTTTAAAACGCCGTTTGTCAGATAGACCAACCCAGAGGGCATGTTTTCGGTGAGGGTTTCACCCAAACCTTTATTGGCGACCCGTTGATCCAACTCGTCAGCTTGGACCTGCAGTTTTTCGATGCGCAACAATAGCGCGCTCAACTGTTTCTCGGTTTTCGTAAGGGTTTTTTCCAACCGCTCTTTGACCGATAGGTCACCAGTTGTCGGAATGCGTTCCTTGAGCACGGTGATCTCACCCTCAAGTTTGCCTTGTGAGCGCAATGCGCCGGCCTGCTCACCACGCAAAGAGGCAGCAACAGCAGCGAGTTCTTCCTTCGCGGCTTCAAGCAACCCAACAAAAACAGGGCCATCTGCAACCAAGCGATATCCGTCATCCAAAGTTTGGACCTTCAGATCAAACGTACCATCCATGTAGGTACTGTCCGTGATCTGGCCTTTGAGATAAAGGTCCGCAAAATCTGAAATTGGTACTTCGAGTTTTTGGTCTGTGCCGATTACTGAAGGATCGTCCAACACTTGTTGGCGCAAATAGACCGAAGAACCGGAGGACAAAAGGCCGCCCAGTGCTCGTTTGCCGCCGCGCGATTTTACTTCAGGGAACTCAGCGCGGATCGCATCCCGGATGATGCTGTCATAATCTGCTTTTTTCAAAGCCTTCGGATCAGAACCGTCTGTGCCCAATCGCTCCGCATTGACCTCAAATGGCAAGTTTACAAAATTAAATGTAAATGCTGGCAGGCCTTGGGAAACGACGGAAGACAAAAGCAGAAGCAAAAATGCGACGGAAACGCCGATTGCTGCGCGCCCAATCCATTTGAAATTGCCTTCAGTGCGATAGCGCTTTGCCAAGCGGGCACGTGCTTCTTGTGACGTGTGAACAGACGCGACTTGTTTCACTGTGCTGGCGGTCAAATCAGTCATATTGTTCTCGATATTTCTGGATCACGCGCAAGGCGATAACATTTAGCATCAATGTCACGCAGAACAACACAAGCCCCAGCGCAAAGGCTGCAAGTGTTTTCGCGCTGTCGAACTCCTGATCGCCGACCAACAATGTTACGATCTGAACAGTAACTGTCGTCACCGCCTCTAAGGGGTTCGCCGTTAGATTTGCTGAAAGGCCTGCAGCCATCACCACAATCATTGTTTCGCCAACCGCACGCGAAATCGCGAGCATCAAAGCAGAAACGATGCCCGGCAATGCTGCGGGTAAGATTACGCGGCGAATGGTTTCTGACTTTGTTGCGCCAAGACCGGCCGAACCATCTCGCAAACTTTGTGGAACAGCGTTGATCACATCGTCAGACAGAGACGAAACAAATGGAATAATCATTATGCCCATTACAAGGCCTGCCGCCAGCGCGCTTTCGGATGAAACCGATAGTCCAATGGATGCGCCAGACTGGCGAAGGAACGGTGCAACGGTAAGGGCCGCGAAAAACCCGTACACAACGGTTGGAATACCAGCCAAGATTTCCAGCATTGGTTTTGCAAATGCCCGGACCCGTGGGCTCGCATAATCAGAAAGGTAGATCGCGGACATCAAACCAATGGGCGCCGCCACCAAGATCGCGATGGATGTGATGAGCAACGTGCCTGCGAAAATTGGGATTGCACCGAAAACTTCTGAATTTCTATTTGTCTCTTCGGACCCAACACCCTCAAAGGCGCTTTGCGGGCTCCAGTGGGTACCAAACAAGAAGTCGAAGAACGGCACTTTTTGAAAGAAGTTTAAGCTCTCAAATATCAGCGACAATACGATGCCGATGGTTGTGAGAATGGCGACACCAGATGCGGCCACCAGCGCAATGGAAACTGTACGCTCCACAAATTGGCGTGCGCGCAATTCTGTGCGAATACGACTCCACCCGAAATAGCCACCACCTAAAACTAGGGCGGCAATCGCGATTTGAACAACGAGCGTCGCGCCAGAATAGAACGAGCGATAAGCCTCGATTGCCGATAGCTCCAAGTTGGAAACGTCACCAATATTTAGGCTTTGGGAGAAACCAAAAGTGCGACGCAAAAATGCGCCTTGCTCAAGGTCACCTAACGCCAGAAACTCGTCGCCCAAGCCGGACGCGACAAAGGCGTCAGCAAAATATTTTGAAGTGAAAAGCCAAACAAGCGTTACTACGGCGGCGGGCACAAGACCAAGAATGAGCAACATGCCGCCGTGAAAACTTGGATTGGAATGCAAAAGCGTGGCATTGCCGTTTGTCACCGCGATTGCGCGGGACCGCCCAACGTAAAACAATCCGCCGCTAGCGATAATGACGACAAGTAAAGTTAGCCAAATTTGCACGTCGCACTCCCCAATTAATTTACTCTCATCGAGCATAAACACCGCCCCAGGTAAAGCCGGGGCGGCGCGGTATTTCAAAGATGTTTACATCTTTTGAGCAGCTACTAGGCCTTCAGCATCTGCCTTGAATTTAGCACGATCAGCTGCTGGAAGCGGGATCAGGCCTTTTTCTGTAAGATAACCTTCGTCGCCCCATGCATTTTCGCTGGTGAATGAAGCAACATATTCCATGATACCCGGAACAACACCGACATGTTCTTTTTTCACATAGAAGAACAATGAACGTGACACGGGGTAATCGCCATCAGCAATTGCTTCAAATGTAGGCACTACACCGTCAACAATCGCGCCTTTGATCTTGTCTGCATTTTGATCAAGGAATGAGAAACCGAAGATACCGAAAGCAGAAGGGTTAGCTTCAAGCTTTTGAACGATTAAGTTGTCATTTTCGCCAGCGTCGATGAATGCGCCATCTTCACGGATTTCTGCGCAAGAATCTTCTTCGATGCCTTCTTGGCATGCTTTTTCCATCACTAGCTCAACAAACGCATCACGTGTGCCAGATGTTGGTGGTGGGCCAAGTACTTCGATTGGCTCAGCTGGAAGAGATGGATCAATTTCTGACCAAGTTGAATATGGGTTTGCAACAACCGCGCCATCAACAACAACGTTTTTCGCCAACGCCATGAAGATTTGCTCGCGTGTTACATTCAACGATGCACCTGATTTGGCGTTTGAAAGCACGATACCGTCAAAACCAACCTTGACTTCAACTGGCGTTACGCCGTTTTCGCCACATTTGTCGATTTCTTTGTTTTTAATACGACGAGATGCGTTTGTGATGTCTGGTGTACCTTCACCAACACCTTCGCAGAAAAGTTTCAAGCCACCGCCTGAACCAGTTGATTCTACAACTGGTGTTGCGAAATCTGATGTTTGGCCAAATCGCTCAGCAACTGCTGTAGCGAATGGGAATACTGTTGACGAACCAACAATAGAGATTTGGTCACGTGCTTGCGCACCTGTTGCTGTAAGTGATGTTGCAACAAGAATTGCTGCAGCGCTTGCAAAATGGGCGAATTTCATGATGTCTGCCTTTCAGAGCTCACATTCGAAACGTCAAATAATCTGCCGATGCATCACCTAATCATTGTTCATATTTGCTGATTAGGCTCACCGGACTGGGCGCACATTATGACCGCGACCTAATTGTTTTATGTCATTTAAATGACAATTAGATGACAGGTTAACGCGCTGAATTATATGATATAATTTCGAATTCTCTTCTGAATGAATCACCAATGTGACATTTTATGTCACGGAAGACATACACTTACGACAGTCCCCTCGCCGACTGTTGAGGCGATATGGAGTTCGCCGCGGTGGCGGCCAACGATGTGCTTCACAATGGCAAGGCCCAAGCCCGTGCCTTTTTTGCGGCGGGAAGTTTCCGCATCCACGCGATAGAAGCGCTCTGTTAGCCGTGGCACATGTTCAGCAGGGATTCCGGGGCCTTTGTCGGTAACTTCAACCATAACGGATTGGTTTGGCTTGGTCGTACATTCGCTCAAAGTCACATTCACGACCTCACCGGTCGCACCATATTTGATGGCGTTTTCAACCAAGTTTGTCATGACCTGCATGAGTTCGTTGCGATCACCGGTTACAGAATTCTGTGCGAGCTGATTCTCAAAACGGACGTCAACTTTTGATTCTAGCGCTTGGGGTTGCAACAGTTCAATCGCTTCGCGGGATATTGCAGCAATGTCGACCTCTGAGGTCGGCCGCATATGTTGGCGCAGCTCAATTCTTGAGAGTGACAAGAGATCATCGATCAACCGCGACATACGTTCGGCTTGAGCGTGCATGATGCCCATGAATTTTTCGCGCGCCACTTCGTCATTTGACGCAGGGCCGCGCAATGTGTCCAAAAAGCCGATGAGGGAAGTCAAAGGCGTACGCAGTTCGTGACTTGCATTCGCCACAAAATCTGCGCGCATCTGATCGTGTTTTCGCTGATTGGTCTCGTTGACGATTGTGACCACAAGCAACTCGGACCGTTTGGTTGGGCCAACATTGGGTTTTTTTGTTTCTAATGGGGTCACCGAAATCCGGTACCAATTGTCAGAAGGAACCGATTGGTGAAACTCGCCGGTCACGCGGGCATCTGTGGAGATGGCTTGGTCGACAGTATTGAGCAATGCCGGGTTGCGCAGCGAAAATGCTAAAGGATCGCCGACGGTTGAAGCGGGGAATTCGCCCGCAGCTGCGCTGTTGCGGTAGCGCAAAATCGCGCGGCGATCAACAATTATACATGGGTCAGAAACGGTATCGGCAAATCGTTTAATCGACGTGTCCGGCCAAATGTTGATCTTTTCCTGAGCAGGCAATTCGCTACGCATTAGACGCGCCCGGCGCGGCACAGCAATGGCGGCAAGAAAGATGAGCATGCACGCCAAAAACGCGTCAATGCTGGTCAACCTACCCGTAATGTAAAGACCTGCGAAAACCAAAATGCAGGTGATAAGCACCCAACGCGCTGCATAAAACCGATCGCGCCAGCCGCGTGGCGGGCGAATTTCATCCGTTAAATTTGTATCAGTTTCCATAGCTGCCATTGCTTTATTTTGGTTCGACAAAAGGTCATATCATATTTAGGGCAATAGGAGGTAATGGCTAATTGTGAAGCTTAGACGACAATGGTTTGACCTCACCGTTCAAATCAGAACACAATCGACCAGTTACAATGACAATCTTTAAGAGAGACAATTAGATATGGGCGACGAAATTGCTGCATTTGACCTAGATGATCCCAAGCTAGACAAGGAAATCGACAAAAACGCCTTCCAAAGCGGCAATTTCCCATACGACAAAAAGATGAACCGGGAGACTTACGAAGAGACTTTGTTGGCGTTGCAAGTCGAGCTCGTAAAATTACAAACATATTTGCAGGATGGAGACGGCCGCGTCGCGATATTGTTCGAGGGACGTGATGCAGCGGGTAAAGGCGGTTCAATCAGGCGCTATCTCAATTACCTAAACCCGCGGCACAACCGCACGATTGCCCTTTCCAAGCCGACAGATCGCGAGCAAGGCCAGTGGTACTTTCAACGCTATGCCAAGCATTTACCGACTGCTAGTGAACAGGTTTTATATGACCGCTCTTGGTACAATCGCGCAGTTGTTGAACCCGTTATGGGTTTTTGCAGCGCAGCGCAAACCGAGCAATTTTTGAATGAAGCTCCTAATTTTGAACGGATGATCGTTGATGAAGGCATCCACTTTTTCAAGTTCTGGCTGAATATCGGGCAGGAAATGCAGCAAAAGCGGTTCCATGACCGCCGACATAGTTCGCTCAAACAATGGAAGCTAAGCCCGATTGATCGCAAAGCTCTGGGTATGTGGGATGAATATACGAGTGCACGTGACCAGATGCTGAAACGCACGGACACTGAACACGCGCCCTGGACGATTATTCGCTCAAATGACAAACGCCGCGCGCGCATTGCAATAATTCAGAAGGTTCTGTCGAGCATTGAATATGACGGCCGAGACGAAAAACTGGTTTCCGATATAGATCCGGAGATCGTTCAAACTGCACAGACATTTTTGAAACGTCACCGAGCCGATGAATAGGCCCGGTAGCACGTTATGACTAGACCATGCTTTCGATAGAAAACTTGTTGTCAGGGATAACAACAATCGGCGATCCGTTTGGCACCCGTTCGAAGATATCAACCACATCGTGGTTGGTCATGCGGATACAACCTGAGGAAGCGGCAGTGCCAATCGACCACCATTCAGGTGAACCATGGATGCGGTAAAGCGTGTCTCTGCCACCCTGATAAATGTAAAGAGCGCGGGCGCCTAGTGGGTTATCTAACCCCGGAGGTTGGCCTTTTGCCCATTTTTCTAGCTCTGGCGTCCGCTCGATCATTTCGCGCGGTGGTGTCCATGTTGGCCAACGACGCTTGAGTTGAACAGTCGCACGACCTGCCCATGTAAAGCCTTGTTTGCCAACACCAATACCGACGCGCAGCGCTTTGCTGTCTTGCATCGTTAGGTAAAGGAAACGGTTTGGCGTATCGACCACGAGCGTGCCAGGCACTTCACCAAATGGATCATCGACAATTTGACGCCAGAATTTGCGGTCAATACGGTTTCCAGGGATGGCCGGAATGGTGAATTCACCATCATCAATCGCTGCATAACGCATTAGGTCAGCACGTTTTTGATCCCGGAATGAAGCGGCGCGAACGCCAGCAGATCCAGAAACGCCACACGCAGCAAGAACTGAAGTTGCAGCGGCTGCGCTGCCCAAAGCCATAAATTTACGACGGTCAAACTTTTCGATCATACTCACTCTAACGCAAAAGGGCGCTCAACGCGCCATATCCAACGAACAAAATGTGTTTATAGGAAGTTTGTTTCAAAAAATACTGCGATTTTGCCACAGTTGAAAAAAAGTGAACGTGATCAGCACACATTTGCGTGAGGTCACGAAGAGACGGCCGGCACAATGCCACCGATACGGTCAGTAATCGATTTCGCTGCATCTTTGACGTGCTGGGCGAGCTCAGTGATACGTTGCTCGGTTACCCGAACCGTAGGACCGGAAATGGAGACGGCGAAAATTGGCTCGCCGAATTCGTCAAATATCGGGGCGCCAATGCATCGTAAACCATCGGACTGTTCTTCATCATCCATGGCGAACCCGGATGCGCGAACCCGAATCAAGTCGGCTTGAAGCGCGACGGCGGATGAGTGAGATTTTTTGGTTAGTGCTGGGTAATCGATATGGGCGAGGATTTCAGCTTGTTCCTGTTCGCTCATGAACGCCAAAATGGATTTACCAACTGCGCTGGCATGTAAAGGCCCCTTTGCCCCTAGCGGCACCGCCATGCGCATTGCTTCTTCACACTCAATTTGCCCGACAAAAGTCAGGGTATGATTTCGAATAACCGCAAGATTGGACGTTTCACCTGTTTGCCGTACGAGTTGACGCATCACTTCCCTTGCGGTCGCGATGTGGTCGCGACGCCGCAAATATCCCGCACCCACACGGAACGCTTCGACCCCGACAAACCACTTGTTGCTGTCGGGTTCAAAGCTAACAAAACCAAGCGCTTGCAGACTTGATAGCAACCGGTGGGCGGTGGACGGGGCCAAATCAGCCAAAGGTGCGAGTTCGGCCAACGACAGCCCATCAGAATAATCAGACAAAAGCTGCAGCAAGCCAAGCGCCCGGTTCAATGACTGAACGCTGCCCTTGCCGGCCGCGGATTTACCAACAACTTGCTTGTCCATCGCTTAAGCAGAAGATTTGGCTTGTTTACGCCGTGCATGCAAAATTGGTTCAGTGTAGCCTGAGGGTTGATTTACTCCTTCAAACACCAAATCACATGCGGCAGCAAATGCAATCGACGCATCAAAGTCCGCAGCCATTGGTCTGTAATTTGGATCACCAGCATTCTGTGCATCAACAATTTCAGCCATCTTTTTCATGGCCGCCATCACCTGATCTTCGCTCACAAGACCATGTTCCAGCCAGTTGGCAATATGTTGCGAAGAAATGCGCAATGTCGCGCGATCTTCCATAAGCCCAACATCATGGATGTCCGGCACTTTAGAACAACCGACGCCGTGCTCGATCCAGCGCACGACATATCCAAGAATGCCTTGGGCGTTATTTTCTAACTCTGCAGTGACCTCATCTGTCGATAGGTTTTTGCCGCCCATCAACGGTGGGGTTAGAATATCCGTTAGGCTCGCTTTTGCACGGGCGGATAGTTCTTTCTGTCGATCAAAAACGTTGAGCTGGTGATAATGCATTGCATGCAATGTTGCGGCCGTTGGCGACGGCACCCATGCGCAGTTTGCACCCGCTTCTAGATGCTCGATCTTGGCAGCAACCATTTTGGCCATTTCGTCAGGCATAGCCCACATGCCTTTGCCGATTTGTGCGCGACCAGAGAAGGCAGTTTCCAACCCGGTATCCACATTCCAATCCTCATAGGCAGATAACCAAGGCTCGCCTTTAATTGCAGCCTTTGGCAGCACCGGACCAGCCTTCATTGAAGTATGAATTTCGTCACCTGTGCGATCAAGGAACCCGGTGTTGATGAATACAATTCTATCCTTAACCGCGCGAATGCACTCTTTTAGGTTCACTGTTGTACGGCGCTCTTCGTCCATCACGCCGATTTTGATCGTGTGGCGCTCAAGCCCGAACGCATCTTCAACCATATTGAACAGATCGTTAGCCAGCTTCACTTCGTCAGGCCCATGCATTTTGGGCTTCACGATATAGATGGAGCCGTGACGCGAGTTCCGAACGCCGTCATTCTTCTTCAGATCATGCATGGCGCAAAGCACGGTGATGAGCGCGTCCAGCATGCCTTCGGGCACCTCGTTACCATCTTGGTCTAAAACAGCGTCAATGGTCATTAAATGCCCAACATTTCGCACCAACAGCAAGCTGCGGCCGGGCACCGATATGGTTTCGCCGTTCAAACCTGTAAACGCCAGATCAGGGTTCAGCGCGCGCACCATTTGTTTGCCGCCCTTCGTGAATTCTGACGTTAAGTCGCCCTTCATAAGGCCCAACCAATTACCATAGACCACCGCTTTGTCCTCGGCATCCACTGCGGCCACAGAGTCTTCGCAATCCTGGATCGCGGTCAGGGCAGATTCTACGTTGATATCTTTTACGCCTGCTGCGCTTTGGCTGCCAATTGGGTCACTTTTATCAATGATGATTTCGAAGTGCAGTCCGTTGTTTTGCAGCAGTAGGCTTCTGGCGTTTCCAAGTTCCCGCGTACCCATAAACTGCTCAGGATTTGCCAACCCAACTGATTGGCCATTGTTCAGTTTTGCAGTCAGTGCAGAGCCAGAAACTTCATAATCCGTGACATATTTATGGCTGGCACCTGCCAACGGCGCTGCTTGATCAAGGAATTTCGCCGCCTCCGCAATAACTGCGTCGCCGCGCTTCACGTTATAGGCTTTTCCTGCAGCCAATTCGCCATCGGTTGGCACAACATCTGTGCCGTAGAGCGCATCATAAAGACTGCCCCAACGGGCGTTGGCGGCATTTAGCGCGAAGCGCGCATTCATCACCGGCACCACCAATTGTGGACCGGCAAGGCTAGCGATCTCAGGGTCGACATTTTGCGTCTGAATGGAAAAGTCGCCGCCCTCTTCGACCAAATAGCCAATCTCTCTTAAGAAGCTTTGATATTCACCTTGATCGATTTGTTGGCCAGACTGTTCTTTGTGCCAATTGTCAATTTTACTTTGCAGGGTTTCACGGAAAGCCAGCAGTTCTTTATTGCGTGGGGCCAGAGAAGTTAGGATCTTGTCAAACGCAGCCCAGACCTGTTCGGGTGTAAAATCCAAACCATTAAGAACATCATTGGCCACCAAGTCTGCAAGTTCCTGCGCGACTTTGAGACGTCCAAATTGGGTATAGTTTTGCGACATGATCATGCTCCTCGTTATTTAAACGCGAGCATAAACAAAACTCATCCTAAGTCAACATTTTGGAATGCCGTTCCACATTACGGAATTAGCTGGATGGGCGGGTGAGTATGAAAGTGGCCACTGCCGCCAGCACGAAGACTTGGATCAACAAAATGTGGGATGGCACATTCAATACAAAGCTAACGGTCAAGACTACCAACATTGATGCAATGGCAATACGTTTTACGCCCGGTGCGATTGAACCGTTTTTATTCCACGCCCTAATGGGCGGGCCAAATTGGGGATGATCGATAAGCCAATTGTGCAACCGTTCGGAGCTGCGCGCAAAACAAAATGCGGCAAGAAGCATGAAAGGCGTGGTTGGCAAAAGCGGCAGAATAGCGCCGATAATGCCCAGCCCAACGCAAAGCAATCCAGTGCCAAGCCACAATGTACGTTTAAACGAATTCATATGTTTCATGTCCCCTTGTTCAACACAAATGGGACTTTGTGAAGTAATTTCAATTGTTGCTTGCAAAGGCAATTTAATATGATTATAAAAATCATGTTAATGATTTGATGTCACCTGCCTTAACGACATCGGTTCAAGTTCGCTCCCCCTTTCCTTTCGCGAACTTGGTGTAAGCGCTCGGCCATGGCCGGGCGCTTTTATTTTTGCAGGCGTAAACGAAAAAGGGCGACCACGAAGGCCGCCCTTTTCAAATTCCAATTTCGTAGTTCTTAGAACTCTTGCCACTCTGCATCAGTATCAACCGCTGCATTACCATTTGACAGATAGGATTTTGCGGCGTTGGTTACTTTTTGCTGCAAGGCTTTAATGCCTGTCGGCTTTGGCTCTGCGGCTGGCGCTTTTTCCACTGGCGCACTCGCCGTAGGTGCAGAACCCGAGGTTATAAACACATCAACAATGCGATCAAGCTCGGTTGCTTGACCTTCAGTCTGCTCAATGGCTGCGTTGGTCTGTTCAACCAATGCCGCATTGTGTTGCGTTGTCTCATCCATTTCGCGGACCGCTGTGTTGATTTCCTCAATTGAAGAGGCTTGCGATTTACTCTTCTGCGCAATGGAAACCATCAACTCATTGTTTTTCCGTGCTGCTTCCAACATCACTTCAAGATTGTCTGCAGCTTGGGAAACAAGCTTCGTGCCGCCGCCAACTTCAGTTACCGATTGATCGATCAAAACCTTCACTTCAGACGAAGCTTGGGCCGCCGATTGCGCTAGGCGTCGAACTTCAACCGCAACAACCGCAAATCCTTTACCAGCTTCTCCGGCTCGGGCCGCTTCAACTGAGGCGTTCAATGCAAGCAAATTCGTTTGGAATGCGATATCGTCGATCATGCCGATAATGTTTGAGATTTTGCTGGAGCTGTCCGTAATGCGACCCATCGCATCAGTGGCTTGGCGCATAACATCGCCGCCCTCTTCTGCAGTGTTGCGAACTTTGTCCGCAATTTCACTAGCCGCATCAGCTTCTTTGGCGTTTTCAAGCACAGTTTCGCTCAACTGCTCCATCGCAGCAGACGTTTCTTCAATGGTCGCTGCTTGGCGTGTTGTACGTTCAGAAAGGTCATTTGCACCTTCCAAAATTTCGCCTGTTGCACTTTTCAGTGCTGAAGATGTGCCGCGCAATTGCCCAACAACATCCGTAAGACGTTCAGCAACACGATTTGTGTCATTCTTCAACTCAAGGAATGCACCTTCATAATCGCCGTCCATGCGTTTGGTCAGATCCGTGTTGGCCAATGCAGCCAAAACTTCGCCGGTGTCGCGAATGCCGCGATCAACTGTTTCAACAAGCGAGTTCACGCCAGTTGCCAAACGATTTAGCTCTTCATCTGGGAATTCAGCTTGCACACGTTGTGAGAAGTCACCGCCTACCGCCGCGTCAACAACGACGCCAAATGCGCCCTGAAGTTCTGACATCATTTGAACGCGCTCTTCACCGCGTCGCTGTGTGGCTTCTTTCTCTTCTTCGGTCATCTGCAGCACTTTGATGCCGTTTTCACGGAATACCTCAACTGCGCGACCCATTTCACCGAGTTCATCTGTGCGACCAGCTTCGCGCACTTCAACGTCTAAGTCACCCTCAGCAAGATCACGCATTGTGGATGTGAGGCTGGAAATAGCGCCAGTGATTGAGCGTGCAAAGAACAGACCGACGACAACCGCAAGCAACATCGCGACACCGCCAACTATCAACATCATATTACGAAGTTCAACAAGCGGTGCGTGCAAAGCCTCAAAGCTCTCCAAGGCAACCATGGCCCATTTTGTATCCGCAAACGATACAGGAACCGCCTCAACATGCATCTTTTCGCCGCGATAGTTCTCTGAATTGCTACGCGCTTCTTCACCGGCAATTGCAGCCATCACAGCTTCAGTTTCAAGCCTGGTAACAAACTGGTCGTTTTCTTCTGTAAAAGATGAGTCTGTGCGCAATACGTTGTCTGCACCGACAAGTAATGTTTCGCCGGTCTCGCCCAGACCTTTTTTCAAGCCCACGAAGCTAGCAATTGTATCGATCGGAACGCCAAAGACCAACGCGCCCGCTACATTTCCTTTTGCGTCGGCAACCGGCGTGGCCATGAAACTCGCTGCTTGTTCTCCATAGGGAGCATATGGCGCGAAGTCTGTGAAGGCAACTTCGCCTGCGCCAACGGCCAGCGTTTTACCCAGAAGCACATCAAGTGAAGAACCGGATTCGACCCTCGTCGCAAAATCATTGTTCTTAAATACGCTATAGACAACAACGCCATCTGCACTCAGCAAAAGGATATCACGATAACCAGCATTTACTGCTTGGGTAGCAAAGTTTGGATGAACACGTGAGTGCGTGAAGTCATAGTTTGTAAATTGCTTGGCCGTGTTGGCCAAGTGACGCTCGTTTTCCGCATGTGGATTTTTGGCAATAAAGCCATCTTGCAAGAATCCAGTTGGGTCAGATTTGTCTGCTTGTTCCCAAGTGTCGCGCAATTCGTTAAATGTGCCACCAAGCTTGTCGTCGCCAGCAGTTTTTAACAAATCGACTTTCATTTTGTCCAGCAGCTCGACAAGAGACTGAGCTCGAATACTCGCTATTGTAGACAATCTTTGTTCTGCTAGTTGGGCAACCGTGGATTCGCTTAAACGATAACTCACTATACCCACACCAAGTGCAACTACCAGCGCCGCGCCTATAAGTACCAGCGGCAGCTTTTGAGCAATCTTGATGGTTGGCAATTTAATCTTATTTAACATCGAGCCTGTCTCCGCCTCAAACTTGCAAACTCCCAACAACTAACAAAGTGTCGGAGCGAAAATTATTCGATTGGCATAACATACCAATTCTCGAACAATCTGTTTTGGTTACTAAGTCTACAATGAAACATCTAAATCAATTCTAAATAAAAAGGCCCTTCCACTGGGGTGGAAAGGCCTCCAATTGGTATCTTCTTAGAACAGTTTGTTAACTTAATGCGCCAATTACTGCTTCGATCTTCTTTTTCATCGTTCCAGCATCAAATGGCTTAATAACGTAATTGTTCACGCCACAACTAATAGCCTCTTTAACTTGTTCTTTGTCGCCACGGCCAGTTGCCATAATAAATGGCATAGCGGATGTCTTTGGATGCTTTCGAATTACTTTAAGCAACGTCAACCCATCAACATCATCCATATTCCAATCAGAAATAATGAGGTCAACACTCGCCGACTCAAGCTTCACCAACGCGTCGCGCCCAGATTTGGCCTCGACTACATTTTTGAAACCAAGTTGGTTCAAAATAAACTTACAGATCCCGCGCATTGATTGTTGATCATCAACAATCAGCACGCACATTGAGCTCGCCTTAGGCATTAGCAGATGCCTCTAGTTTTCTGTTTTGTAAAAAGTACATTCATCCGAACCATATCTGTTAACCGTTACCAATCCCTCAATGCCCATTTGGGCAGTTAGGCAGCATCGGTGCGCCGCACCAAGGCGGTCATTAGTTTCTCAGCAATTTTCTCAACTGGAGCTTCCTCCACAATACCGCCCAATTCCATTGCAGCACGTGGCATTCCATAAATCAGAGCCGAAGCTTTGCTTTGCCCAATCGTGTAACATCCCGCGTCGCGCATTTTCTTCATGCCGACAGCGCCATCTTTGCCCATACCGGTCAAAATTGCGCCGACAGCATCGGCACCAACCTGCTTGGCTACAGACTCAAATAGTACATCAACGGATGGTTTATGCCCGGATACGTTGCCCTCGTCGCCTAAACGACATTTAAGCTGGCCGGACGAGCGCTCAACTCGAAGGTGTGAATTTCCTGGCGCAACATATGCATGTCCTGGCAACAACAGTTCGCGTTCTTTGGCTTCAACGACTGTTAACTCGCAGGTTTCATCTAGCCGAGCTGCAAATCTTTCCGTAAATCCAGCAGGCATATGTTGGGCAATAATAATGGGCGGCGAATCTTTTGGCAGTCGGGAAAGCACCGTCTTAACTGCTTCAACACCACCAGTAGATGCGCCAATCGCAATAAGTGATTTCCCAGATACTTTGGCGCCTGATGCAACCGGACTAGCTGGTGCAGCTTTTGGCTGGCGATCCATAGCGCGTCCACGCACATCAGACTGTGCTGCAGCGATTACTTTTTCGCGTACCTCTTTGCCAAATTGCTCTAGGCCGCCGGCCAAGTCATGGCCCGGCTTAGCAACAAAATCGACAGCACCCAACTCAAGAGCAAGCAACGTTTCACGCGCGCCTTTTTGGGTTAGTGTCGAAATCATAACAACCGGTGTTGGACGCAAGCGCATGATCTTTTGCAAAAACTCCAAACCATTCATGTTTGGCATCTCAATATCAAGCGTCACCACATCCGGGTTCAGGGTCTTAATTTTGCCCCGCGCATCAATTGGGTCACAGGCTGTGCCCACAACATGGATGTCATTTCCAGCGGACAGAAGCGATGAAAGTACTTCTCGAATGAGAGCTGAATCGTCGACGACGAGGACTTTAATCATGCTGCACTCCGTGAACTAGAGCTAAGTTTGTTTTCATAGATTGTCTTACCAACAAGTTTGAATTTGTCCGAAACTGAATTCAAGTTCTCAGAATGCCCAATATAAAGGAATGCTCCAGGCGCTAACAATTCACCCATGCGTGTGAACATTTTTTCTTGGGTCGGCTTATTGAAATAAATTGCGACGTTCCGACAGAAAACCGCGTCAAAAGGACCTTTGATTGGCCATTTCTCCATCAAGTTTAACGACTTGAATGTTACTCTGGATCTTGCATGTTCAGGGATGCGCACGGTGCCATCACTATCGCGGTCAAAAAGCTTCACCCGTTCTGGCGATAAGCCAGATAGATCGCCTGCTTTATAAATGCCCATCTGTGCTTTACGGACAACGTTGGTGTCGATGTCGGTCGCAAGAATTCTGAAGTCCCAATTTTTCAATTTGGGGTGGGCTGCCAATAGGCTGAGCGCAATTGTATATGGCTCCTGCCCGGTCGAGCATCCAGCAGACCAAATCCGCAATCTAGAGCGATTGGCATTGGTTGGATCATTGACGATCTTACCAATATGATCACTAAGATGAGCGAAGTGGTGATCTTCGCGGAAGAACCGTGTCAGGTTCGTTGTCAACGCGTTGATAAATTCTTGAATATCGTCGGCGGAGGCATTTCGGTCTAGATGATCAAGATAAGACGAAAATGTATCTAGGTTTAGTCGGCGAATAATTTTTGAAAGTCGGGAAACCACGAGCGTACGTTTAGCGTCACTCATTGAGATGCCCGCTAGATCGTAAACCTTGTTTCTTACCGCTTCAAATTCGCGATCCGACAAAGAGATTTCACCACTGTCCATCTTTGCTACTTGCCCCTTTTGATAGCCATACCGCTTGGTACGATCGAACAAACGACAACATTCTTCGTTTGTTCAAACTCCTAAGACAGGTTTACAGCAAGCACTTTGCTCACTTTCGACCCGTGTTTCATTCATTGTCACCATTCACCCCTTATTTTTGGTAAATGTTTATCAACAATGTGAAAAAATAGGCGTTCCAAGTCATTATGTGTGTTCAAACGCAAGCAGCGCGGCGCCAATATGGCGCCACCACTTACCTCAGACATTAATTTGGAATGGTTAATAGAAGATTGCTAGCACATGGCCACGTAAACGAAATAATAACGAACGCTCAAGTTTAGAACAATTCGATATCGTCGTGTGTTTCCACTGGCTTGTTTGCCTTTGAAATCTCTTCTTTGATCAAGCCATCATTAACAGAGCTATCTAGATGTTTCACAAACACTCGACCAGGTACGGGTTGAAAAACCACCCGGCGCGCATATGTACCACCAAGATCTTCAACCTCGGCTCTATACCCCTCAGCCGCTAGGAAACCGCGTACGAAGGCCGCATTCTTTGCGCCGACATCATCCATCTTTTGGTTGATATTGCCGCCGCCAAAAACTTTGATCTCGAGTTCGCCACGTTGGCCAGAACCTTGGGTGAGCACTTTGTTGATCAATTCCTCCATAGCGTACGCACCATAACGCGCTGACTCGCCATATTTATCTTTGGAACTGTCGGACTGAACACCGAGCAGAAAATGGTTCATCCCACCAACGCCGGTTATTTTGTCGCGAACACATGCAGCAATACATGACCCCAAGACTGTCGAAAACGCTTTTTCTGACTCGCCAGATACGTGGCAATCACCCTGGTGAACTTGTACGGTTGCACTTCTTGGAATGTCGCGTGGGGAATTTACAGATGCTTTCACTTGATTCTACCTGTTCTCAATTTGCCCTAAGGTAACAGTGAATTTGTTAGTGAACTGCTAACCACAATAAAAACAATTGCTTTATTGTCGATTTTTGAAAGTAGCAGTTAGGAAATGCGATGTAGTGTGGGTGCTGTTGGAAATGGGGGAATATAAGTATGTCTTTGGCCAAACTTGCCATCGAGCTTGATGAAACGTCCAGACAGACCGCTGAAATGGTCGACAAAATTAACGAGGGTTTGTCCATCTTGATGGACGATAATCGTGAATGTAAGGATGCACGTGCAGTTGCAGTTCAAACAATAATTGTAGCGCTACAGGCGCAAGATCGCATCCAACAACGATGCGACAACATTGCGAATGCCGCCAGATCCATGGCGGAATTGGTTGAAGTGTCAGAAAAAGTTGAGAGCGCAGATGTCTGGGCCAATTTGACTTTGGACGAATTACGTAAGCCCAATTTGTCTGGGATTGCTGGTCGTGCTAAGCACGATGACATTGAACTGTTCTAATTCTCAGTTACCCCCCCAATTAGTGCATTAAAAAAGCCCGGTAAAATCCGGGCCTTTTTTTGTTTGGCTAACGAAAAGCCCCTTTGTTGAGAGGCAGCAATTCTTAGGATTCGTCTGTTGCTTGACCAACAACGGCTTCTAGATCAATCAACCCCAGCATTTTGCTGTCGTGGGTCACGATGCCATTCAACAATTCTGAATCCATGTTTTCGCCCTCAGGCACAGAATGAATATCGTTCTTTTGCACAGTCAAAATATCTGAAACGGCATCCACAAGAATACCAATCCATTTTTCGCCAACCGCCAACACAACAACCACGTGTGTTTTCGTTGCTTCGGTTACGCCTGCGCCAAATCGCGCACGTAGATCAAAGATCGGCACGATTGTTCCGCGCAAGTTCACCACGCCGCGGACAAATTCGCGGGTGTTGGGCAACGGCGTTGCGCCGTTCCATGCTCGAATTTCTCGAACGGTTGTGATTTCCACACCGTATGCTTGTTCACCAATCGAAAATGCAATCAATTGAATTGAATTGGCACCGCCGACTTCAAGATGGTTTTCGTTGAGTTCAATGGCTTCCATAACTTCCTCTCAATCTTTCGCGTTACGCCGCCGCGCTGCGATGACCCACAGGCGTCTTAAGGCTCTGCACATCAACGATTAGGGCAACCTGACCGTCACCTAAAATTGTACCGCCGGCTATGCCGTCAATACGTTCATAATTTTCTTCCAAACTCTTAATCACAACTTGCTGCTGACCGATAATTTCGTCGACAATAATTGCGAGCTTGTTGGTGCCCTCTGCTTCGCAAAGCACCACAAAACGATCTTTTTCTTCAGCTTCTGTCGACATCGCAAAGCGGGTCGCAAGGTCTACAACAGGCACATATTCGCCGCGAATTTGCAGCAAGCGCGCGCCACTTGGCACTTTGCCAAAGTCTGCACGTCCGGCCTGAATCGTTTCAACAATTGAAGAAAGCGGCACCACATATGGGCAGCCTGCGACCGACACGAGCATGACATCAAGCACCGCCAAAGTAAGTGGCAAGCGCAATGTCATTCTTGTGCCGCGTCCGGGAACTGAACGCACATGAACCGAACCGCCAATTTTCTTGATGTTGGACAACACAACGTCCATGCCCACACCGCGACCAGAAATATCTGAAATTTCAGAAGCGGTTGAGAAACCTGGCGCGAAAATTAGATTATCAATTTGCTCGTCGGTTGGTGTCTGCTCTTGGCCAACAACACCGCGCTCTCTTGCAGTTTCCAGCACGCGTTCGCGGTTAATACCCGCACCATCATCTTCAACGATAATCAAAATGTTACCACCAGCTTGTTCAGCTGATAGCGTGATCGTGCCGGTGTCGACCTTGCCGTTACCTGTGCGTGTCTCTACTGATTCAATACCATGGTCAGCAGAGTTTCTGATCATGTGCGTCAGCGGATCAGACAATTGCTCGATAACCGTTTTATCGATCTCTGTATGTTCGCCAACCATTTCCAGCTTGATTTTTTTGCCTGTTTTATTGGCTAGTTCTCGAACCAGCCTTGGCATACGAGAGAATACAGATTTCACAGGTTGGGCGCGGATCGCCATAACCGAATCTTGTAGACCACGTGTCGTTTGGGCCAATACTTCGATACCTCGCACAAGTTCTTGGTACTTATCACGAAGTGTCTCATCCATTTGCTGGGTCAGCATGGACTGTGTAATCACCAACTCACCAACCATGTTCACAACACGGTCAACTTTATCAAGGTCCACCCGAATAGATTGAACAGGCGGTTTCTCATTGGTTTTTGGCGCAACTTTTGGTTTCGCAGCTGCATCACCACCGCCAGCTGGCGGTGTCGGTACTGGCGTCGCAGCCACAACAGGTGCCGGAGCAGGTGTTGGCTCTTCAGGGGCAACGTCCTCAACAGATGCAACATCTTCAACAGGTGCCGTTGCTGTTTCTTCTGGCACTTCGATCTCGGCGGCCGGTTCTTCGTCCGCGACAATGTCGTCGGCCTTGTCCATATCAACACCTAGCTCTCCAGCTAGGTCCGCGAAACTCGGGGCTTCATCGCCAGCGGTTTCCTCGGCTGGCGCCTCTTGAGCTGGTTCAACTTCGTCTAGGTTGCCAACGAGTGATGCAGCAACAGGCGCGACAGGTGTTCCTGGCGGGGTAATTGCAATTTCGCAGTCGCCTTCAACGAACTCAAATACTTCGCGAATGCGTTCTTCGGTGACATCGTCGCCTTTAAGCGAAACAACCCATTTGCAATAGGGCTGGAAAGGTTCAAATTGGTCTAGTTCTGGCACTTCACGGATATTTGCGACCACGTTGGATTCGCCAACAATTGCGAGTTCGCGGAACAGAAGTAGCGGATCGTTCGCGCGTTCAAAGAGCGCTGGAAGTGGCGTGAATTCCAAAGTCCAAGCGTCGGTTTTCTCACCAGCTTGATCGTCTTCAACAAAGGCAATGTCGGAACCTGCAAGGTCATCAACCGCATCCGTTAGGGCCGCGCCCAAATCCGTATCATCGCTTGATGTTAGAGGCGGATTGTCAAAGACATCTTCGCTATCGGACGATGCACCATCGTCTCCACCAACCATGACAGGTGTGAAATCGATGTCGAAATCGTCATTAGAATGTTCGTCGCCTTCGCCTTCCCCATCAGGATTACATAGGGCTTCAAAAGCTGCTTTTTGCTCAGCGCCGTAACCTTCTTCCAACTCGCGCTCTTCTTGAGCGGCGGTAACGAAATCTGCGACAAGGTCACTGGAGCGGATACAAAGAGCCAAAACTTCAGGGTTTAGTACAATGCGCCCGTCGCGCACGAAGTCCAAAAGTGTCTCAAAGCTGTGCGCGAAACTAACAAGTCCGGTAAAGCCGAATGCACCGGCGCCGCCTTTTATCGAATGGATGGCGCGGAATACAGCATTAAGGCGTTCAGGATCTTGATCGCCTTCTTCAATCGCCATGAATTGTTCTTCCAACTCTGTTAAGAGCTCGGAACACTCATCGAAATAGGTAGCCTTAAATTCGTCTAATTCGCTCATTGCACATCCAACGATACACTTGGTTTAAATTCTTAGTGCGAAACCTTCTTGATCACGCTTAGCAACTTTGCCGGGTCAAACGGCTTAACAATCCAGCCCGTACCGCCAGCGGCCCGTCCCTGATCGCGTTTGTCCTGAGAAGTCTCAGTGGTCAAAATTAGAATTGGCAGACTTTGAAACTGTCCAGACGAACGCACATTTTTGATAAATTCAATGCCGTCCATAATTGGCATGTTGATATCGGTGATCACCACATCCACATCTTCACTGCCCAACACGTCGAGCCCTTCTTGGCCATTCTCAGCCTGCAGAACTTCGTATCCTGCACCGGCAAGCGTGTGCTGAAGCATTGCCAATATCGTACGAGAGTCGTCAACCGTGAGTACACGCATAAACGAACTATCCTTTCATCAATGGTGCAAAGGCGCTATCCAAGCCCAACGTCTCTAGGGCGTTGGTAAAATGTTCACTTGGTGCGCTAAGCAGAAGTTTATAATTGTGGTTTTTCGCCGTCTGAGCTGCGCTCAACAGCATAAACAACGCATTGGTTGAGACGCGTTCTACCATATCGAGGCTTACCTCGAGATCGCCATTATTCAGTGCATCAAGCATCTCATCACGCAGTTCGTCTACTGCGCCAATGTCCGCAATTGCTGGCAATTTCATCTGTTTTAGCTGCGTGTCTGCCATGGTGGGCATCCCCCGAAAACGCGATTCATTCTCGCGCAGTTTCAGCCGGAACTGTTTAATATTTCCTAACCATATTAAAAGAAGGCCAATTTTCTTGGTTTTAATGGAAGCGACAATAGAATAATTGCGGCCATTTGCACCGAATCGGTCCCGGACTTAGTCTTTCGGAAAACAGCGACTTAAGGACCAAAATGCATGCAGTATATTTCTTCGATTGAGCAACTCGAAAACATCTACGGTACAAGCCCTTCGGCTGCATCTTTGGTCAAAGAGTTGGATTATATTGCGGACATCTACGCTCAATTCATAAATTCTTCGCCATTTGTTGGTCTTGCGACGGTTGCTGATGAAGGCATTGACTGCTCGCCTCGCGGCGACCAGCCAGGCTTTGTGCGCATCTATGATCCAAAAACGCTGATCATGCCTGACCGGCGAGGCAATAACCGGATTGACTCGCTGCGCAATATTGTTCGGGATCCACGTACTTCTTTTATGTTTCTCATTCCGGGCAGTAACACCGTGCTGCGGGTCAATGGCCAAGCACGCATAACGACTGATGAAGAGTTGTTGGCTTCATTTGAGGTAAATGGCAAAGTGCCCCGTTCCGCGATTGTTTTGAAGGTTGACCGTGTTTACTTCCAGTGCGCTCGTGCGCTCATGCGTTCCCATATGTGGGACGCAGATAAGCATATCGATCCGAAAACACTTCCTACAGCGGGCGAGATTTTGTCGACCCTAACAAAGGGCGAAGTTGGCGGGCAAAAATATGATGATGAATGGGCTGGCCGTGCTGAAAAGACCATGTGGTAAGGAGCAAGCTACGCCGCTTAGCGCCAATTAGCTAGAATTAGATTGGTGTTTATTGGTCTTGGGTTCTAACCCTTGCGCTATTCGTCTCTCCGACCCAGCCGAGAAATAGGGCAATAGAAAGAGACAATACAACCAGCGCGCAGGTCGTAAAAAACGTCTGATAGTTCGCAATCGCTAACAGAAATCCGCCAGCAATCGGGCCAGCAACTTTGCCCAGATTTCGAATAGTCCCAAGCATACCCATGCCAAGGCCAAGATTTTTGTCTTCAAGTTCCAAACTATAGAGCGCAATGATCGTGGGGAGGCTAACACCAAGCATGAGACCCATCATTATAGCGATCAATATGAGTTCATGTCCGGCAGACGCGTAAGTTAGCAAGAAAATGCAAATGCTCAACATGGCTAACGCAAATGCAAGCGTCGGGCGCAGGCCAAACCGATCGGCCAGCATGCCGCCAAACGGCCGGGCGAAAAGATTGCCTGCTTCTTGAAGGGAAAAGAAAATCCCAACTGTGAGCAAATCAACGCCCAATTCCAGATGTGCATAAAGCGGCAAAAATGCCTTGATGGCGTATGTCGAAATATAGACCAGCATTTCAATGGATCCGGCAAACCACAATATGGGCGCCTTCCCGGCTTGGCGAGCTGCATGCATGAATTCGGAAATGTAGTTCTGTTTTGTCGGCTCTTTTGCCTTTTCTTGGTTGGGTTCATCCAACATTAAAATTGGAAAAAACGAAAGCAAACTCATCGCGCCTATTATTGAAAAGACAGCGGCGGGATCCATAAATCCAAGCATCCATGCGGATGCTGTTGGTGCAATCAGATAACTTCCCGACCGCGCAAGGCCGAACCAACCTTGCCTTGTTGCCCGTTTCTCCAATGCCAACGATGCGACATAGGCCAATGTAACCGGACCAAAAATTGCAGTTGCCAACCCATGGAACAGCCTGAGGCCAAATAACTGTTCCGGCGTTTGGACGAACCAATATAGCGCGGGTGTGAAAGCAAATAGGCACACGCCGATCAACATCCAAAGCTTGCGGCCCGAGCGGTCCGAAAGAAAACCAAAAATGGGTTTGAGAAATAAGCCGCTCATTGTGGATACGGACACGATCAAACCGAGCAAAGCGGAACTCGCACCAAGGCTTGCGGCAAATAAAGGCAGCAAGGGTGACTTTCCCATTTGATAAGCGGTTCGTACGATAAAATCTGCGGCAGTAATCCGCCACAGATTTTTGTTCACGTCAGGCATTCGACTCATGAGGAAATTGCTGGCACCCCAGTTTTTTCAATTTCCGTATTCAACGCCGCAATTGGCCCCTCGACCAACGCCTGAAGCGCCGAAAGCTGCGTATCAACTTTTTCGCGAACCTCTATGCTCACCTCGACAACTTGCGTTGTCGGTGCGGTGTCCGCAATTGAAAGTGCCCATGAAAGTTCGCCGAGCGTATCGTCTAGACCAGCTGGATGGCGCAAGACATCGCGCGGTGTTTCTTTAAACCGGTTGACCAGCGCGCCTTCAATGTCCGTCAATTGTTCGCCAATTGTCACCGCTTGTTCAAGCAAAGCCTGGTGGCCAGCACCCAATTTACGTTCAAGCCCGTCCAGCTGTTGGCGCAGATAACGCAAACTGTTGACGCCTTCGTGCAGGCGACTTTGGCACTCATGCAGCATATTCAGCTCGTCAAATTGCTGATCCAGATCGTCTTGCGACACGTCCAAACGCGGATCTTTCACCACAGCAAATTGCTGTTCAATTTTCGCGCCTTCTGCATCAAGTTCAACAAGATATGTGCCCGCGCTTACGCGTGGTCCGCGCCCATCACCTGACTTAGCCAACGGCTCATAGGGCTTTTTGATCAGGCTTTGATCAAATGGCGTTGGGGCAGGCAAATGCAGGTCCCAAATGAACCGATTGAGCCCGACATCTGTCGCGAGTTTGCGGTTTGGTTTCTCATCTTCACCATTGGAGAATGTGGCAATTACTTTGCCATCCATACTCTTGAATATGAGTTCAACGACGCCTTCCGGTTTCTCGTCAAACCAATAATAAATGATGGCGCCATTTGGTGGATTTTCACCTACATCATAGTGAACATTTTTGGTTGTCCCGTCACTTTGGGGCTTATTAAAAGTCGTGCCGCCAACACCAAATGCTGGACTGTAGTTCTTCCCGTCGCCATCAAAAACGCCAGTGGCCCAATGCAGCTTTTGTCGAACCGTGTCGCGCGGCTTAAACAACATTTCCCCATGGGTGACGTCGTGCTTTTTGGCCATTTCGCGCAACGGCGTAATGTCGTCGGCGATCCAAAATGATCGCCCGTGGGTTGCTACCGCCAAATCTTCATTTTTGATCTTAATGTCATACACCGGCACCACTGGAAAACCGCCCTCCACGCGCACCCAATGCTCGCCATCGTCCAGCGAATAAAAGACACCCGTTTCAGTGCCGACAAACAACAGATCGGCAGAAACTGGATCAGAGCGCAATACGCGCGTGATCTCATTGGTTGGCATATTGCCGTTGATCGATTTCCAGCTTTTGCCGCTGTCGGATGAGACATAAAGATAGGGCTTATAGTCGTCGAGTTTGAAACGTGTTGCGGCGACGTAAATTTTATCTGGATCCTGCTCACATACTTCAACCGAACCGATATAGGCCAATTCCGGTAGGTCCGGGGGCGTTACATTTTGCCAATTTGAACCAGCATCACGGCTTACATGGATCAAACCATCGTCCGTACCGGCCCATAATTCGCCTTTTCGATGTGGCGACTCGATAAAAGTCGAAAGCGACGCATAGGTTTCTGCCCCAGCACTATCGCCAGTTAGCGGACCACCTGAGTAGTCAAGTTTTTCTGGATCGTTCAAGCTTAGGTCTGGACTAATAACCTCCCAGCTTTTGCCTTCATCTGTCGTCTTGAACACATGGTTGCCACCGGCATAAATCACATTGGAATCATGTGGCGAGAAATGAATGGGGAAAGTCCACGCAAACCTATATTTCAGATCACGCGGGCGCAGCCCTGTATTTTCCTCGGGCCACACATTGATCAATTGGCTTTGTCTGGTGCGTTGGTCATAGCGCTGCAATGCCCCGCTGCCGCCCGGCGAAGAGCCGACCGCGCCAACATAAACAATATTTGCATCATCTGGATGAACCGCGATAAAGCCGCTCTCACCCGTGCCCGGGTAGGTGCAGTCACCTAGGGTAATAGCGCCCCATTCGGTCGAAGAAGGCACCGAAATCGAAGTATTATCCTGTTGGGTCGCATAAAGGCGATAAGGATATTGGTTATCGATATCCATGCGATAAAACTGGGCGGTTGGTTGATTGTAAATCGACGTCCACGTTTTGCCACCATTGAACGACACATTGCCGCCTCCATCATTTCCTTGAACCATGCGCTGATTGTTAATCGGGTCGATCCAAAGGTCATGATTGTCGCCATGGGGCGTGGTGATCTCGTCGAAATTTCGGCCACCATCTGTGGATTTCCACATTTGGTAATTCGTTACATAAACAGTGTCCGGATTGGTGGTGTCCGCAAAGACATGCATATAGTACCAAGGCCGATGCAAAAGGTCACGATTTGGACTAACACGCTCCCAACTATCGCCGAAATTGTCAGATCGATACAGAGCACCTTCGATGCCCTTAGCCTCAACAAGCGCCCAAACTCGACCGGATTGAGCCGGAGAAATAGCCACACCCATTTTCCCCAACATACCTTTGGCAAATCCGGGGCGGTCTGTGATGTTTTCCCATGTGTCGCCCCCGTCTTTGGAGCGATAAATTTTACTGCCCGGCCCGCCGCTCGACAATGTCCAGAAGTGCCTGTGCGCTTCCCATGTTGTCGCCATCAGGTGGCGCGGATTGTTTGGGTCCATGGCCAGGTCAATCGCACCCGCACCGTCGCTTTCGTGCAAAATGAGTTCCCAATTCTCACCACCATCGACAGAGCGATAAATGCCGCGTTCTTTGTTTTTGCCGAACGCATGGCCA
Organism: Maritalea sp. YIW29; assembly: GCF_057219265.1. NCBI lineage: Bacteria > Pseudomonadati > Pseudomonadota > Alphaproteobacteria > Hyphomicrobiales > Devosiaceae > Maritalea > Maritalea sp. YIW29. The sequence continues at coordinate 24,626 of NZ_JBXVVF010000003.1, read as the reverse complement.
AACGCTGCCACATAAACGGTATCTGGATCGTCTGGGTGAACACGAATTTCTGAAATATGTCGTGTTTCTTCTAAACCCAAATGGATCCAGCTTTCGCCGCCATCAGTCGACTTATAGACGCCATCGCCATAGGAAACATCAATTCGGATGGTGGTTTCGCCCATGCCCGCATAAATTACATTTGGATCGCTCTCAGAAACAGCAAGCGCACCAACCGTAGCGCTGTTGAAATAGCCGTCAGAAATATTTTCCCAACAAATGCCGCCATCACTAGTTTTCCATACCCCTCCGGCACAGGCGCCAAAATAAAATGTCATCGGGTCAATTGGATCGCCAGCAACGGCGACAACACGCCCGCCACGCGGCGGGCCAATGCATCTCCAGTTCAGTCCCGAGCTGACCAAGTCCGCTTTTGCAGCCGCCGGCATGGCATTACTGTTCGCAATTTCTGACTTCGTGGTCATTTATCAATTCCTCCTGAACAACTATCCAATCCCGCAGGGTAGTAACAACGGGTACGTTTTCCCATTTTTTAAATATAAACATAGGTTTATCAAAACAAAGAACATGCTTTGACAGTTCGCGTTACTGCCAGCAGCACACGTTTTAATGGTTCAACCAATCAATGAATGCACCTTTAGCTAAAGTTGGCAAGCACCAATAATATAGATTGTAAGACATTTTGTTCTTGAAATTTTTTTTGCCTTGGATACTGTTTTTGAAAAAAATAAATTCTGGGGGGAAGGGCTATTAAGCCGGTATTGGACGTTACGGACCTAAAAACCGTATTCCACACTCAAGATGGTGTAGTGCATGCCGTAAACGGCATCAGTTTTCATCTTGAAGAGGGTGAGTTGTTAAGTGTTGTAGGTGAGAGTGGATCAGGCAAAAGCGTGACGATGATGTCGTTGCTCAAATTGCTCCCAATTCCGCCAGCGGAGATCGCGTCAGGCAAAGTCATGTTTGATGGCAATGATCTGTTGCAAATGGAACCCGAAGAGTTGCGAGAAGTTCGTGGCGGCAAAATCGGGTTTATTTTCCAAGATCCCATGACATCGCTAAATCCTGTGTTCAACGTGGGCTTCCAGATTATGGAACCTTTAAAAGAACATCTTGGATTGGACAAAGGTCAAGCACGCGATCGCGCCATTGAATTGCTTGAGCTTGTCGGTATTCCAGGTGCCGCCAATCGCCTTGATGATTTCCCACACCAATTTTCCGGCGGTATGCGTCAACGGGTAATGATTGCGATCGCCCTTGCCTGTGATCCCCAAATTCTTATTGCGGATGAGCCGACAACGGCGCTAGACGTGACCATTCAAGCCCAAATTATCGAGCTGGTTAAAGAGCTTCGTAAAAAACTTGGCATGGCGATTGTTTGGATTACCCATGATCTAGGCGTCGCCGCTGGTATATCTGACCGCATTATTGTTATGTATGGCGGATTTGTTGTGGAACATGCCAAAGTGGACGACCTCTATAAGCGACCACTGCACCCTTACACACGCGCCCTACTCAACACGCTGCCAACCGAGGGTAGCGGTGAAACACGGCTCCGTAGCATTAAGGGTTCGCCACCAAGCATTGGCGGTGAGCCAAAATCATGCCCATTTGCCCCGCGTTGTGAACATGCATTTGATCGCTGCCACAATGAGAACCCGCTGCTTGAGCGCATTGAAGGCGTGCACGATGTAGCGTGCTGGTGGGATGTTGAGAAGGAGGCACCTCGCCATGACGGTTGAGACGACAGTTGATGCAATCGCGAGCGGCGAGACACTTGTTCGGGCCGAAAACCTAAAGGTTCACTTCCCCATTCATGCGGGCATTTTGCGGCGCCAAGTTGGCTCTGTGAAGGCCGTCGATGGGCTAAATTTTGACATTAAGCGTGGTGAAACACTGGGCTTGGTGGGCGAAAGTGGATGCGGCAAATCAACCGCCGGTCGCGCTATGCTGCGCCTTTATGAATTGACCGACGGTCAAATCGACTTTGAGGGCATTGATATTTCAAGCCTAAACAAAGGCGAAATGCTGAAAATGCGCCCGCGCATGCAGATGATTTTTCAGGACCCACAAGCCTGTTTGAACCCTCGCATGACGGTTGGCGATATTATTGCCGAACCTTTGGACGAACATACCAAAATGTCGACCAAGGAAAAGCAGGAGAAAGTGAAAAGTTTGCTGGATTCTGTTGGCATGAACCCATCGTTCGTGAACCGCTACCCGCACGAGTTTTCAGGCGGCCAACGCCAACGTATCGGTATTGCCCGAGCGCTTGCGCTTGAGCCAGATTTTATTGTTTGCGACGAACCAATTGCCGCGCTTGATGTATCGATCCAAGCCCAAGTGGTGAACTTGCTGCAAGATATTCAAGAGCGGATGGGGCTGACCTATTTGTTCATCAGTCATGATTTGAGCATGGTGCGCCATATCGCGGACCGCGTGGCGGTTATGTATTTGGGCAAGATTGTTGAAATCGCGCCTAAAGAAGAACTTTATAAGAACCCTCGTCACCCTTACACGAAAGCACTTTTGTCCGCTGTGCCAGTTCCCGATCCAGAGATCGAGAAAACACGCGAACATATCGTGTTGCAAGGTGATGTACCAAGCCCAGCGAACCCACCAAAAGGCTGTCGTTTTTGCACGCGCTGCCCGGTGGCCGTTGAAAAGTGTTTTGACCAAGAGCCGGAATGGCGGCATCTTGGTGATGGGGCCTATGTGGCATGCCACTTGGTCGAAGAATAATCGAATTACGATAATACCAATTCGGTGCATTTTTTTACTTACGAAATTGCATCGGGAAGCCGGATTGAACCGGCTCAAATGAAAATAATAACAAGGTTTTAGTAAGTAATAGGAGGAACTAAATGCGTAAACTTAAAACCCTCGTTCTGGCGACTGCAGCAGCATCATGCTTTGCTGGCTCAGCCGCTTTCGCAGAGCGCGGTTCAGCTGGAAACGTAAACATTGCCTACTGGCAAGCTGTTTCTATTTTGAACCCATTTTTGTCTGGTGGTACTAAAGACGTTGAAGCTTCGTCTTTGATCCTTGATCCGTTGGCAAACTATCGCCCAGACGGTTCTATGGAACCTGCCTTGGCTGCAGAAATTCCAACAATTGAAAATGGTGGCGTTGCTGCCGACCTTCGTTCAATCACTTGGAAATTGAAAACCGGCATCGTTTGGTCAGACGGTTCAGCATTTACAGCGAACGACGTTGTATTCTCAGCGAACTACTGTATGCACCCAGAAGGTGGTTGTAACGCGGCTTCAAACTTTGCTGATGTGGAAAGCGTGGAAGCAATTGATGATCACACTGTTCGTGTGAACTTCTCTGTTGCAAAACCATTCCCATATGGCCCATTTGTTGGCGCTACTGCACCAGTGATCCAGGAAGCTCAGTTTAAAGACTGCATGGGCGCGAAAGCCCCAGAATGTACTGATGCAAACTTTGGCCCAATTGGTACTGGCCCATTTGTTGTGGACGAGTTCCGCGCGAATGACGTGGTGACATTTAAAGCCAATGAAAACTACCGCAACCCTAACCAACCTGCATTTGCGACAGCAGTGCTAAAGGGTGGTGGCGATAGTGCTGCAACTACACGTTCAGTGCTTGAAACTGGCGAGTTTGATTATGCTTGGAACGTTCAGGTTGAGCCTGAAGTTCTTGATCAAATGCAAGCTGCTGGTAAAGGCAAAATCATCGCTGCGTTTGGTACATCTGTTGAGCGTTTGATGGTTCAGTTGACTGACGTTAACCCTGATCTTGGCGACAAGCGTGGTACTGTTGAAGGTGGGGCTCACCCATTCCTAAGCGATATCAATGTGCGTAAAGCTTTGTCTTTGGCTATTGACCGCGATATCTTGGTTGAAGTTGGCTACGGTCCAAACGGCCAGGTAACTTGTAACGTGCTTCCAGCGCCTGCAATTTATGCTTCTTCTGCAAATGACGCTTGTAAGACACAAGACGTTGATGCAGCCAACAAGCTACTTGACGATGCAGGTTGGGCAATGGGCAGCGACGGCGTTCGTGCTAAAGACGGTGTTCGTCTTTCAATTCTATACCAAACATCTACCAACTCAGTTCGTCAGGGCACACAAGCTTTGATCAAACAAATGTGGCAGGCGATTGGTGTTGAAACTGAATTGCGCAACATTGACGCTGGCGTGTTCTTTGGTGGTGACCAATCATCTCCTGATACATTCCAGAAGTTCTTTGCTGACATCGAAATGTACACCAACAACTTCGACGGCACAGATCCTGAAGCCTATATGGGCAACTGGGTATGTTCAGAAATCCCATCACCAGCGAACCAGTGGATTGGTAACAATATGCCACGCTACTGTTCAGAAGAGTATAATGCTCTAAGCGCTGAAATGGGTAAGACAGCTTCTATTGAGAAGCGTGCTGAAATGGCGAAAAAGATGAACGATATGCTTATGCAGGAATATGTGATGATCCCACTTATTCACCGTGGTCGCGTATCAGCTGCGTCTAACGCTCTAGGTAACGTTGTTCTTAATCCTTGGGATTCAGAGCTAGCGTTTGCTGAAGAGTGGACACGTAACTAATCATCAAAATCGTATCGCCCGCGGCCTAAAATTTAGGTTGCGGGCGATGCCCCAAGGTCGCTCCTTGGCTTAAGACCAAGTCAATTTGCGACTTAATGATAAGAGTTTTTCCGGGGACATTACATGCTGAATTTCACGCTCAGGCGGCTGCTTTTTGCAATCCCGACATTGTTGGTGATCAGTTTCATCATCTTTCTCATTTTGGATTTAGCGCCAGGCGATCCTACAGGTAGTTTGCCCCTGACTATTCCCGCAGAAGTGCGTGCGAAAATCAGAGAAGCATTGGGCGTTGGCGAACCTTTGCACATTGCTTATTTCAAATGGCTTCGCGGCTTCTTCATTTACGAGCCTTTGCATTGGCTCGATCAAATTGGCATTTCAATTGGCGATCCTGCCAGCCGCCCTCGCATCATTTCATTTGCGACCCGCGGTCCAGTATTTGACCTTCTTGCAGAGCGCATTCCACAAACCCTTTGGGTTGTTGGCCTGTCTTATGTGGTTGGAATTTTGATCGCATTGCCCATCGGTGTAATTTCAGCATACAAACAATATTCATGGTTTGACCAATTGGGGACTTTCATCTCCATGGTTGGATTTTCTGTACCAACCTTCTTCACCGGCCTATTGATGATCGTAATTTTCTCGGTTCAGTTGGGATGGTTCCCGTCGGTTTATGACACCACGCTGCAGGTCAACAGCCTTGAAACGTTCTGGATACAGTTCAAACAAATGGTGATGCCCGTAACGGTGTTGGCGCTGTTCAACGCGGCACAGATATCCCGCTTTATGCGCGCTTCGATGTTGGACAATTTAAGCCAAGATTACGTGCGTACGGCGCGGGCTAAGGGCATGCAGGAAAAAGTGGTTGTCTTGACCCACGTGTTGCGCAATTCACTTATTCCAGTTGTGACCGTGATTGCGTTGGGCATCCCAACGATTTTCGGCGGCGCCATCATTACCGAGCAAATCTTTCGGGTAAATGGATTGGGCCAGCTACTGATTATCGGCATTCAAGGTAGTGACTTCCCGCTCGTTCAAACCCTCACCTTCATGTTTGCGATTTTGATTGTCCTGTTCAATCTGATCGCTGACGTGGTTTATGGTATTCTTGACCCAAGGATCCGCTATGACTGATCAAACAGCTTCCACAGTAATGGCTAAACCACAACGTTCCCTATGGGGCGATGTACTCCGCCAGTTCCTGCAACATAAAGGTGGCGTTGCGGGTTCCATTATTTTCCTGTTCATTGTTGCGGCCGTGTTGTTTGGACCGTTCATCCATACAATTGACCCTCAATTCTTAGACATTCGCAACAAGAATTTGGGCCCCACCTGGGCACACCCAATGGGCACAGATAATTTGGGTCGCGATATGCTTGCTCAGGTTTTGAGTGGCGGACGTGTGTCTTTGGCCGTGGGTGTTGCGGCCATGGGTCTATCCCTGTTGGTCGGTACATTGATCGGCGTGATTGCTGGGTTCTTCAAACGTCTTGATGGCCCACTGATGCGCACAACCGACTTGTTCTTGGCGCTGCCAATTTTGCCTTTGTTGCTGGTGATCATTCTGTTGTTCCGGGATAGTTTACGATCCGTATTTGGGCCCGAAATGGGCATCTTCTTCCTGATTGTTTTTGTGATCGGGATCACCAGTTGGATGAACACGGCGCGTATCGTACGTGGTGAAGTGTTGGCGATTAAAGAACGAGAGTTCGTTTTGGCTGCGCGCTCGATTGGCACCGGATCGCTAAAGACTGTGGCACGGCACATTTTCCCCAACGTATTGAGCCCGGTGATGGTCTCGGCCACATTGGGGATCGCCAACGCGATTATTACCGAAAGCGCGTTGAGCTTTTTGGGGCTTGGTTTCCCGTCAGATTTCCCAACTTGGGGACGTTTGCTGTTTGATGGTGCGAACTTCATGACGCTTAATCCAGCGCGGGTGATATGGCCCGGACTTGCCATTTCACTGACCGTTCTGAGCGTCAATTATATTGGCGACGGGGTACGTGATGCATTGGACCCACGCATTCGCGGGCGGTGATCCACTCACCTCACCTTGATTTTGAGGGCGACCCATTGGGTCGCCCTTTTCTTTTCAACAAATAATGGACCTACTCAATGAGCCGAGATGAAGCCGTAATAACTGCAAAGACTTTTGCCAAAGATGGTCGTTTTATTGAGGATCTGTCCAAGCGTGTCGCGGTGCCCACCCAGAGTGCTGTGCCCGAAAGCCACAAGGATCTATGGGTCTATTTAGAAGATATCCTGACACCCGACTTTGAAACGTTGGGGTGCGATGTGACCTTGCACGAAAATCCGGTGGCCGGTGGCGGACCGTTTTTGGTGGCCCGACGAGATGAAAATGATCAACTACCAACCATATTTTGCTACGGCCACGGCGATGTGGTGCCCGGCATGGAGGGCGAGTGGCAGAACGATCTTGACCCATGGGCGACAACAATTATTGACGACCGGATTTATGGCCGCGGCACAGCGGACAATAAGGGGCAGCACACAATTAATATGCTAGCACTTGAAGCCGTGTTGAAAGCCCGGGGCAAACTTGGGTTCAACCTAGTCTTCCTCGTAGAGATGTCAGAAGAAATTGGCTCGCCCGGCTTGCGCGAGTTTTGCGCAGCCAACAAAGAACTTCTAAAAGCTGATGTGTTGATCGCATCAGACGGGCCGCGCGTTGCCCCTAATTGCCCTACCATGATGCTCGGCGTGCGCGGGGCGATGGAATTTTCGCTGGTTGCCGATCTGCGACAAGAAGATCACCATTCGGGCAACTGGGGCGGCATCATCTCTGATCCAAGTGTATTGTTGGCCCATGCCCTAGCTACCATCATGGACCGCAACGGTAAAATACTAATCGATGCATGGCTGCCCAAAGATCTTCCAGCCTATGTGCGTCCAGCTCTTAAAGATTGTCCGTTCGATCCCGGAGAAAGCGCCGACGAGCCTGACGAAGATTGGGGTGAACCTGGTCTAAATGTTCCCGAAAGACTTTATTCTTGGAACAGTTTTGACGTGTTGGCGATGGATGTTGGGGACGCCAAGAACCCGGTGAACGCCATTCCAAAACGCGCCGCCATGCATTGCGCGTTGCGGTTTATTGTCGGCACTGACACAGACAATGTGGTTCCAGCCCTCAGGCGCCATTTAGATTGGCATGGTTTCACCGAAATTGAAATCACACAGCCAGAGCAAAACCCAGCTTACCAAGCCTCAAGGCATGACCCCAATTTGCCATGGGTGAAATGGTGCGCCAACTCAATTGCCAATACCATTGGCGAACCGCCACAAATCTTGCCCAATGGCGCAGGATCTTTGCCCAACGATATATTTTGTGATCTTTTGGGCATGCCGACAATCTGGGTTCCCCACTCCTACAACTCATGCGGTCAACATGCTCCTGACGAGCATTTGCTTATGCCGCTTGTAGAAGATGGCTTGGCAATGATGGCGGGCATATTTTGGGATGCGGGAGAGTTAGGCGAGGATTTTGCAGCGATGAAAGCCAAAAACAATGAAATTGAATAGCAAAATTATCATTCTATCAGGGCTGATCGCTTCACTGAATGCGCTGCCAAAAACAGCATATGCGACCTCATCGATGTGGTGTGAGGGCATCGGCGTGGATGCTTCGGTCGACATTCTGTTGGGCGCGGGGCCTATGCTCAATGCCTTGGAAGTGGATGCATCGATTGGCGAGCGGTTTGTTTCAACTCGACAGCGCGAAGGTGCTGAGAACGCAAGAATTTTGCAGTTCTCAGCGAATGATCAAATGCTTCATCTCGAGCTAATGGATGACCAAGCAGATCAGCACCTCGCTTCGGTGCGGCTTCTTCGACAGTTTGATGATGAAAATGAACCCGTACAAATCGGTATCTTGCATTTTACCGGTGTGGCACCGGTTGCTGTTTCATGCGTTGGGCCTTAGCCACCACCTTTCTGGTTACTCCAACCGGAAGGCCTTGCGATGTTTTGGAATGAACAGGTCTTTGCCCTTCAGCTTCCGCGTAAACCAATTTCCGACCGTCATAAACAGCCAGCTACAGCCTACGTTTTCGCCAAGTGGCACCAAAATTGGCGCCTTCTTCCACGGCGTGTAAGGCTTTTGGCTTTCAACAGTTTGGCCACCCAACACACCTTTTAGCGTCTTAATCAACCAAGGCACTTGTCGTAAAATTGCGACAATTGTCATACCATCACCAACATCGGCGATGTCCCCTGCAACGAATAGATTTGGGTATTGAGTTGGCCGCATCCAGCTATCGGCTTTTACGCGCCCACTTGCACCTTCAACTATGCCTGGCAGCGTTTTGATGAGATCCGCGTTTGGCTTAGACCCAATAACGGGGAAGATCAGATCTGCAGAAATTTCACGCCCGTCTGTTAACGTCACAGTCCCTTCATATGGCATATCCAAATGTTGCAAATCTTGGGCTCGTTGGCCAAGAACAACAGAAACACCCATATTCTCCAACTTTTGCTGCAATTGATTGCCTAGTGACTTCGAGTACATGGGGAAAAGTGTCTCGTCAGATGAAATCAACGTGACTTTGGTGTCAGACCGAACAGCTGCAATTTCACCGGCAAGTTCGATACCCACGGCACCGGCGCCAACAATTGCAACTGTTTTCGCGTCTAAAAGCTTTGCACTGACTTGTTTGTGCGCATGGATAAAGTCCTCAACGCTCTCACCGGCGGGCTTAAACGGCGCGGCATAAGATGAACCGGTTGCGACGACAATATAGTCGGCGTCGGCCTTAGTCCCATCCGCCAAGATGACGCCATCTGACAAAATTTGCGTCGCACGCCCACGCACCACGCGGCCATGCTTCAATAATTTATCATAGGGCAACACCAGCTGTTCCAACAAAGATTGATCCAGCAATGCGCGAATAGCAGCTGGGGGCAAAACGAATGCTTCGCGTTGTTCAATCAACGTTACATCAGCAACCTCTTCCATCTCTCTGGCAACCTCGGCGCCAACATAGCCACCGCCAACAATCACAAGTCTTTTCTTATCGCTCATCTTAGCGTCCGTCTCACTGGTTCTGGGAACAACCCATTGATTAGTACATTTGTTCAATGTAAATTAGGCAGTATGATCACTATGACAAGTACGGTCATTTAGGATACTGCTATGATTTCGCATGAGACTGAAGAATATTGCCACATTGAAGTTTTGCTTTCAGCCATTTCAGGCCGCTGGAAATTGTTGATCGTATATTGGCTCGTGCAAGAAACTTGCCGCTTCAATCAATTGCAACGAAAACTGGGTTCCATTACTCATCGAACATTGACGCGCCAGTTAAGTGAAATGCAAGAAGCTGGGCTTGTCGTTCGAAAGGATTTCCAAACCATTCCACCTCATGTGGAATATAGTTTGACCCCGCTAGGGCAAAGCCTGCTGCCTCTTTTGCAATCCATGCATGAATGGGCAAAAGAACATGCGGACAAAATGCCCGCACCAAGGGTGTTGCCGAAACAGGCCGATTGAACGCAATTCTATTCAAAGGCGTGCTGGTCTTCATTATTGCTCTTGGTTCTTAAATTTCGCCGCAAAACGCCCCGCAATTGCTTGACTCTTTGCCCATTCTCCAGCATAAACCAATTCAAATTTGCGCGTACTGTCATCAGTGCGCGTGATTTTGTTTGTAAAATGCGCAGCTTAAGGCCGATCTCCCGTAATTGGGAATCACAAGTTCGAACCCCATGTTCGGCGCCGCACAGCGCGACACAACAGAGCAATAATGCTCAAAGGAAATGATATGTTTGCTGTAATCAAAACAGGCGGCAAGCAGTACAAAGTTGCTGCTGATGACGTTCTGGAAATTGAAAAACTCGAAGCCGTTGCTGGCGACGCTATCGTATTTGAAGAAGTATTGATGGTAGGCGCTGATGGCGATGTAACAATTGGTGCTCCACTTGTGGATGGCGCAACTGTTGCAGCCGAGTTGGTTGAACAAAAGCGCGCGAAGAAAATCGTCGTCTTCAAAAAGAAACGTCGTCAAAACTATCGCCGTAAAGCGGGTCACCGCCAAAACTTGTCAGTTGTGCGTATCACTGACATTTTGACAGGTGGCGCGAAGCCAAAAGCAAAAGCGGCTAAAAAGCCTGCTGCTGCCAAGTCTGAAGCACCTGCTGCTAAAGCAGATGCAAAAGACGATTTGAAATTGATCTCTGGTGTTGGACCAGCCCTTGAGAAGAAGTTGCACGCATTGGGTGTTACAACTTTGAGCCAAGTTGCAGCCTTTACACCAGAAGAGATTGAACGCGTTGATGCAGAGCTAAACTTTAAAGGCCGCATTGAACGTGAAGACTGGATTAGCCAAGCAAAAACGCTTTTGGCTGGCGAATAAGAGTAGGAGACTGACAAATGGCACATAAGAAAGCAGGCGGTTCGTCCCGTAACGGTCGTGATTCAGCTGGTCGTCGTCTCGGCGTGAAGAAGTTTGGTGGCGAAAGCGTCGTTCCAGGCAACATTCTCGTGCGTCAGCGCGGCACAAAGTGGCACCCAGGTGAAAATGTAGGTCTTGGCAAAGATCATACAATTTATTCGCTCGTCGAAGGCAAAGTGACGTTTTCAACCCGTCGCAATAACAAGACCTTTGTATCAGTGATGCCACAAGAGGCGGCAGAATAACGGCGGATGATTAATCACTTACCCGCCGGTTTCTCAAAGAACCCCGGCGGATAAGACATTCGCAAAAGCTTCAAAAGAGTTTTTAAAAGGGGAGATGGGAAACCGGCTCCCCTTTTTACTTTTGGAGCAACAAAATGACTTTCAACACGATATACAGGGCTTTGCCCTTAAGGTTCAAAACCGACACATTGGAACTGCGGCCAATTGAACTCGCCGATTTGGCGGACCTTGTTCAATTGGCCAACAATAAAAAAATCTCTGACGTGCTCGCGCGCCTGCCGCACCCATACACAATGGATGACGGGCTAGAGTTCATCAATGAAATCGCCAACGGCGCAACCGAGCGCACATGGGCGATATGTAACCGTCGTGGCACCATGATGGGCGTCTGTGGCATTCACCAGCATGAAAATGGCAATCCAGAGCTTGGCTATTGGCTTGGCGAACCCCATTGGGGACGCGGCATCGGCTTTGAAGCTATCGATGGTTTGATGAACGAGTTGGACATCGCCGCGCCAGAAGACGATCTGTTTGCGCGTTGCTTGAAGTCAAATAACCCATCAAAAAGGCTGCTGGAAAAGGTCGGTTTTGTCGCCAATGGCGAAGAAACGAGCTGCGGGCAGCATAAAGACCAAGCAGTTTGGACGTTCGTGCGCCCCGCGCGGGATGACATGTTCGCTCAAGAGGCGGCAGAATAATGCTTGAACTTCACACAAAACGGCTAGTGCTGCGACCAGTGGCACTAGAACATGCCAAAGACATCACGGATGCACTTAGCGACTTTGAAGTCGCGAAGTATCTTTCTGCCGTTCCATATCCTTTTGCCGAAAAAGACGCGATCGATTGGATTAAATCGCAGAAAAATGATGGCAACCCCGCAACAACTAATTTCGCAGTTGCGCTACCCACTGGCACTTACTGTGGCTCTGTTGGATTTCACGGTTCTAGTGCGCAGCCAGAACTTGGCTATTACATCAAGAGAGAATTTTGGGGCCGCGGTTATGTCAGTGAAGCTGCAAGCGCAGCAATTAGCTGGCTTTTTGATCAAACTGAGCTGGCATCAATAACTTCCGGTGCTTACACCTTCAACCCTGCCTCACTTGCAGTTCAGGCGAAGCTGGGTTTTGTTGAAACTGAAACTGAAGACCGGATGAGCAATTCGCAAGGCCGTGCATTGCCATTGGTCACGACGTTGCTAAAACGCCAAGACTTTAAACCACTGTAAAAGAACAATATTATGTTTGAACTTATGACAGAGCGTCTATTTCTACGCCCGGCAAAGTTTGAGGATGCGGATCGCATGCAATGTATTTTGGCTGACTTTGAAGTCGCCAAAAATCTGGCGCGCGTGCCCCATCCTTATGCAGAAAACGCTGCCATCGAGTGGGTTGAGCGCGTGAAAGATAATGCTGAGCCATTTGACGCCAAATTCTCGATCATTGACCAAGATGGACAATATTGCGGTTCAACCGGATTTTCGCAGGACGGCGTGGTGCCACGGCTCGGCTATTACTTGGACCCGGTGCATTGGGGTAAGGGTTATATGAGTGAGGCGTGCAAAGCTGTTGTTGCTTGGATTTTTGACATTGCGAACCCTGATTACATAAAATCGGGCGTTTATCCGACCAATTTGGCGTCTTTAGCGATACAAAAGAAGCTTGGATTCGTCGAAATTGGCCGTAGCACGGTACATTGCCTTGCACAAAACGCAGATTTGCAGCATATCGATACGCAACTAACAAAGGATGCGTTTGTCGCCGCCACGCAATAGTGCGTTTGCGACCACGTTTGAAGTGACATGAAATTTCTCGATCAAGCTAGAGTTTATATTCGATCCGGCGCGGGTGGCGCAGGTGCTGTGTCATTTCGGCGTGAAAAATACATCGAGTTCGGCGGTCCTGATGGCGGCAATGGCGGACGGGGTGGCAACATCATCGTCAAGTGCGTCGATGGGCTCAACACGCTTATCGACTATCGTTACCAGCAACATTTTAAAGCCCCTGTTGGCACCCACGGCATGGGCAGGCAGCGTACCGGTGCTGATGGTGCAGACGTCATTTTGAAAGTGCCGGTTGGCACCCAAGTCTTTGAAGAAGACAATGAGACATTGATTGCGGATATGACCGAGATCGGCCAACAAGTTGTTTTGCTTGAAGGCGGCAATGGTGGTTTTGGCAATATGCACTTTAAAACCGCAACCAATCAGGCGCCACGCCATGCCAATCCGGGCATCGAGGCTGAAGATAAGTGGATTTGGTTACGCCTAAAGCTGATCGCTGATAGCGGACTTGTTGGGCTGCCAAATGCCGGCAAATCAACATTCCTATCTGCAGTTTCTGCCGCCAAGCCGAAAATTGCCGACTACCCATTTACAACACTTCACCCAAATCTGGGCGTCGTGAAAATCGGTGAACGAGATTTTGTGCTCGCTGATATTCCTGGCCTAATTGAAGGTGCGCATGAAGGCGCGGGCATTGGCGATCGGTTTTTGGGCCATATCGAGCGGACGCGTTCCATCATCCATCTGATTGATGGCACCCAAGAAGATGTTGTTGGCGCGTACAAAACCATTCGTGGCGAGTTGGCCGCCTATGGCCACGGGTTGGATGAGAAACAAGAAATTCTTGCGCTGAATAAAATCGATGCTTTGACTGACGAAGAGCGGGAAGAAAAACTTGCAGCCCTACGCGAAGCATCGGGTGGTGAAGTTTTGGCCATTTCTGCCGTCAGCAAGAAAAACACAGATCAAATTCTGTATAAAGTCATTGCATCAATGGATGGGGCTAAAAAGCAGGCAGAAGAAGAAGCCAAAGCTGCGGCCGAAATTGATCAAAATTGGACGCCTTAGGATAAATGTCTGCACAGTTGATCGGCTCCCTCACAGCATCAAGCTTTAAGCGCCTGACGATAAAAATCGGGTCAGCACTGCTTGTCGACGGGACTACCGGACAACTCCGCCAAAGCTGGCTGGAAAGCCTTTGTGCAGATATTGCTGGATTGAAGTCCGTTGGCGTTGAAGTATTGATTGTGTCATCGGGCGCGATCTCGCTAGGTCGGCGCATTTTAGGCTTAACTTCTCAAAATCTCTCGCTGGACCAAAGTCAGGCGGCTGCATCGGTTGGCCAAATCGCGCTATCGCAAGCCTATCGTGATGCGCTGAACGCACATGATGTCGTCACGGGTCAGATTTTGGTGACGCCCAATATTACAGAACAACGTCGGCATTTTTTGAACGCCCGGACGACAATTAACACGCTACTGGACCTTGGTGCCGTCCCCATCATCAACGAGAATGATAGCGTTGCAACAAGTGAAATCCGATATGGCGACAACGATCGCCTAAGCGCTCGCGTTGCGACAATGATCGAAGCAGATGGCTTGATCTTGTTTTCCGATATTGACGGGCTCTATACCGCGCCGCCCCATCTTGATCCCACTGCCGAACATTTGCCGGTGATTGAAAAAATCACCCCCACGATTGAAGCGATGGCAGGAGGCGCAGCAAGTCATTTGTCGCGCGGCGGCATGGTCACAAAAATCGAAGCCGCAAAAATGGCCGTAAATGCCGGAACGGCGATGATAATTTGTAAGGGACATGAATTGAACCCTTTGCAAACTCTATTTGATGGCGGGAAGCACAGTTATTTCGTTGCGAGCAAAACACCACGTGCTGCTCGCAAAAACTGGATTATGGCGTCTATACCCACCGGGCGCGTGCATATTGATAACGGTGCACTAAAAGCTTTGCGCGGCGGCAGAAGCCTGTTGCCGATTGGTGTCACCAAAATTGAGGGCAAGTTTCAGCGCGGTGATGCGATTGCAATTTTTGATCCAACGAACTTGGAAGTTGCCCGAGGGCTTGCCAACTTTGATGCCATTGACGCACAAAGTATTATTGGCCGTCGTTCCCAAGAGATTGTTGAAATTCTGGGGCCGGTGAACAGAACAGAACTTGTCCATCGTGACAATTTGGTTTTGACGAGCGATGATATCAAGGAGCGTGCAGAATGAGTGAATTGAACACGTCTAACAGCGATGAAATTGCTCAGATTATGGCTGACATCGGCAGTCGCGCAAAAGATGCCGCGCGCCAACTCGCAACCGCCTCGACATCAGAAAAGAACTTAGCCCTGACCGCCGCCGCTGATGCGCTTTTGGGCATGCAGGACAAAATCCTAACCGCCAACCAACAAGACGTTGAAGCTGGTCGCGCTAAAGGCATGACGGCGTCATTCCTTGACCGACTTACATTGGATGAAGATCGCATCGCAGCAATAGCCGAAGGGCTACGTGCCATTGCAGAATTGGCAGATCCTGTAGGGACAAAAATCGCCAGCATCGAACGACCCAACGGTTTAAAAATTGACCGAGTTCGCACACCGTTAGGCGTCATCGGCGTAATCTTTGAAAGTCGCCCTAACGTTACTGCAGACGCTGGCGCGCTTTGTCTAAAAGCGGGCAACGCCGTAATTTTGCGTGGTGGGTCTGACAGTTACCACTCCTCCCGCGCTATCCATTCAGCATTGCAGATTGGGCTGGAAAAAGCCGGTTTGCCCAAAACAGCCATCCAGCTTGTGCCAACAACCGATCGCGCTGCGGTGGGCGAAATGCTTAGCGGACTTAGCGGCAATATTGATGTGATTGTACCACGTGGCGGCAAAAGCCTTGTGGCACGTGTTCAAAAAGAAGCACGGGTTCCGGTGTTCTCTCATCTTGAAGGCATTTGTCACATCTATGTGGATAAGAGCGCTGATCTTGAGATGGCAAAACAGATTGTGTTGAACGCCAAGATGCGCCGCACCGGAATTTGCGGCGCGGCTGAGACATTGTTGGTACATGGCGACATTGCAGCGGAATTCGTTCCGGTACTTTGCGAAACTTTAGCGGCACAAAACTGTACTATTCGCGGTGATCAACAGGTCTGCGAACTTTTCGAAATGGCAGAGCCAGCTTCGGAAGAAGATTGGTCCACTGAATATCTGGATGCAATTATATCAGTCAAAATTATCCCCGATACCGAAGCGGCAATTGCCCATGTGCAGAAATATTCGTCCGGTCACACCGAAGCAATTATTTCTGAAGATTTCGCCCCCGTGGACGCATTTTTCAGCCAAGTGGATTCTGCGATTGTGATGCATAATGCCTCGACCCAATTCGCCGACGGTGGCGAGTTTGGGATGGGAGCGGAGATTGGTATCGCGACCGGTAAGATGCATGCTCGCGGCCCTGTTGGCGTTGAACAACTGACGAGCTTCAAATACTTGGTACGCGGCGACGGACAAATCCGCCCGTGAGTACGGTGTTTTTAGACAATGCACGCAAGAACCACCTGCCCAGTTCAGCGCCGGGCATGCGGATTGGTTTGTTTGGCGGTAGCTTCAACCCACCACACCAAGGCCATCGCATGGTCTCTCGCCAAGCGTTAAAACGCCTCAGTTTAGACGCTATTTGGTGGCTGGTAACGCCGGGCAATCCACTCAAAAACCATTCTCAACTCAAACCTCTCAGCGAACGTATCGACGCGGCGCGGGCACTTGTCGACCATCCCGGCGTGCGCATTACGGGATTTGAAGCCGAGCACGGATTTCGCTACACATTTGATACGCTAGAATTTTTGAAATCGAGTTTGCCTGATCGAAAATTCGTTTGGATTATGGGCGCTGATAACCTCGTCGGTTTTCACCGCTGGGAACGCTGGCAAGACATTGCGAAAATGATGCCAATGGCAATTTATGTGCGCCCTGGGGATGCACGACAAGCACCATTTTCACGCGCGGCAACGACCCTTAGTCAATATCGCATTGATGAAGGTGACGCGCACCAATTGGCAAACATGCCAGCGCCAGCATGGGTCTATTTGCATGGAATCATGAGCAATTTATCGTCAACCCAATTGCGCAGTAACCAAAAAACATAGTGCAAACTTGCCTACTTGAAAAACAAGGGCAAAAGGCGCATAATGAAGATACAGGCGTCCATTGAGGCGCTATTTTTATTTAGAAGGACTTGACGAACCAATATGGTTTTAAATCTGTCAGAGTTGGCTGTGCGCGCATGACGCCAACAACCACACCAGAGGGCAACAAAGCCCCACCTAAAAATCCCGACGTAAATCTCATCGAACTTGTTTCAACCGTTTTGGAAGACGCCAAAGCAGAAGAAACCGTGTTGATTGATATTCGCCAGAAATCGAGCCTTGCCGATTATATGGTGGTTACAACTGGCCGCTCTAACCGGCATGTGGGCGCGATTGCGGACCAATTGCAACGCGCGATGCGCGAAGCCGGTCTTGGTCGTCCAAAGACCGAAGGATTGCAGCAATGCGATTGGGTTTTGGTTGATGGCGGTGATGTCATTGTTCATGTCTTCCGCCCGGAAGTGCGCGAATTCTATAACATTGAGAAAATGTGGTCGGCTGATTTTCCGGGTGAGAACACGCACTAATGCGCGTTTCGATTGCTGCCATTGGGCGGCTGAAATCTGGCCCCGAACAAGAGCTTGTGGCGCGTTATCTTGAACGCGCCCGTGGTGCAGGGAAACCATTGGGTCTGACAGGTTTCGATGTTTCCGAATTCAGTGAAGCGCGGGGGGACAATACCGCCCAACGCAAATTGCAAGAAGCTGAACAATTGCTGGGCGCCTGCCCGGACGGCGCACAAATCATCGCACTAGATGAACGCGGGCGCACAATGACCAGCCCCGACTTTTCCAATAAACTTGGCCATATTCGCGATGATGGCGCTCGGCACACGTGCTTTATTATCGGTGGGCCCGACGGTTTGGATGCGTCTGTGCGCAAACGAGCAAACCTTACACTTAGCTTTTCTCCCCTCACCTGGCCGCACCAAATTGTGCGTGCATTGCTGTGCGAACAATTGTATCGCGCCATCACAATTATGAGCGGCCATCCCTATCACCGCGAATAGCGATCAATTGATCCAACAAAATCCCCAAACCTTTTGACGATTTGCTAGATTGAAATCACTGATTCGGTCCCCATTGCGCTTTGAGGTTATGTGAGTTTGTCTCGTGCTCCATTTTCCAGCTTAATATTACGGTGCGCCGCATTTTGTGGCCTTGTCTTCGCATCTGTTAATGCGATGCCAGCAATTGCGCAATTTGTTGACCCTCAAACAGAGCAAGATGCCCGCGCCGAACTTGAACGCGTTGAGCAGACAATTGAAATCAGCACCCAACGTGTCCAAGAGTTGCGACAAGAGATTGCCGATATGGAAGGTGATCGCTCCAAGCAAACAGCGGCACTGATTGCCTCGGCACAACGGGTCAAACTTGCTGAGATTGAAGTTGGCTCAATTTCGGAACGTATGGGCGAGTTGCGTGACGAGGAACAATCCATCCAAGAAGTGTTGGATGTTGAGAATGCTGAAATCAGCACGTTGCTCACCGCTTTGCAGGTCATCGGCCGCAACCCGCCGCCAGCGCTGATCGTTGAACCTGACAACGCCACGAGCTCCGCGCGTGCGGCACTTTTGCTGGCATCCATATTGCCGCAATTGAGCAACAGAGCTGATGCCATTCGGGTGGAACTGGAAGCATTGCGGGAAATCAAGGCGCAAGCAGCAGCCGAGGAAGCTGAACTGTTTAAGAACCTTTCTGTCTTGCGCGAAGAAAAGCTAAAAATCGCCGTATTGCTGGAAGCGCGACGCACCGGCGTTGAACGTGCGGGACAAGCTTTAGAAGCTGAACAGCGCGAAGCAGAGCTGCTCGCCAGCCGGGCGAGTTCCCTAAACCAGTTGGTTCGCGCCCTAGAAAAAGAGGTCAAGTCGGTTGGAGAAGCCAACGAGGCGGCACGGCAATCTGATGAGAACCCACGGTTCAATATCGGCGCACAACTTGAGGCAGAAGCTATTCAATTGGCGCTGGCGGACACAGATCGTGATCAACCTGCATTTCCATTTCCTTCCGGCAAAGGTCACCTCACCGTTCCCTCGAACGGCGTGAGCATTATCGAATTTGGCAATAATGATGGATTTGGCGGCGTTGCCAACGGCACCTTTATCGTTACCCGCGCCGAGGCTCAAGTGGTCGCACCGGCCGACGGGTGGGTGATTTATAAGGGCCCGTACCTTAATTACGGCCAAATTGTCATCTTAAACGTTGGTCAGGGATATAATATTCTGCTGGCGGGCTTGGCTGAAACATCAGTTGAACTTGGCCAGTTTATTTTGATGGGAGAACCAGTAGGGATAATGGGCAAGCGCACAATATCTCAAACAATCGCGACCAGTGCTGGCAACTCGCGTCCAACCCTATATATTGAACTTCGGGAGGAAGGGACAC
The DNA here is from genome assembly GCF_057219265.1 of Maritalea sp. YIW29. NCBI lineage: Bacteria > Pseudomonadati > Pseudomonadota > Alphaproteobacteria > Hyphomicrobiales > Devosiaceae > Maritalea > Maritalea sp. YIW29. The sequence continues at coordinate 5,102 of NZ_JBXVVF010000003.1, read as the reverse complement.
CAATTAACCCTTCTGATTGGTGGGCAACCACAAAAACCGCAACACGTGATGGATAGAATATGAAACTTAGTGTGCTTAAACCCCTGTGGATGTCCCTTGCAATTGTCATTGCTGGCAGCTTCCCAATTTCAGCACAAGAGGCTGAAAAAGTTGAAAAGGCTCCCCTTAGCGAGGAGGAAGTCTATCAAGAACTCAACTTGCTAGGCGAAATATTCGACCGTATTCGCGAAGAATATGTAGATGCGCCCAACGAACGAGAGCTCGTGCGTGCCGCCATTCAAGGTATGCTAACTTCTCTTGACCCGCATTCGGGCTATCTTGACCCACAAGACTACGAAGAGGTGCGTGAAGATACGCAGGGCACCTTTGGTGGACTAGGCATTGAAGTGATCATGGAAGATGAAGTGATCAAAGTGGTGTCGCCAATTGATGAGACCCCCGCTGCGCGGGCAGGCGTTCTGGCCAATGACTATATTGTTGAATTGGACGGGGTCGCGGTGCGTGGACTTTCGCTTGACCAATCAATCGACAAAATGCGTGGCGAAATTGGCACTGACATTGTCATCACCATTGTGCGTGAGGGTGTCGCTGAGCCTATTAAACTCACCATTACCCGCGACGTTATCGCGTTCCGCGTTGTGCGCACATCGGTTCGTGACAATGTTGGTGTGATCCGCTTGGCCCGTTTCACCGGTCAATCCTACGCTGGCATCGAAGACGGCATTCGTGATCTGCACGATGAACTCGGCGACGACCTCAAAGGCCTAGTGTTGGATTTGCGGAACAATCCAGGCGGACTAGTTGACCAATCTGTTTTCATCGCAGATGCATTTCTAGCCCGTGGCAATGTGCTTTCAACTCGTGGGCGCACAGCAGACGAAAACACACGCTATGACGCCAACCCGGATGATTTGGACAAGTTGATTTCTGACATTCCACTGATTGTTTTGATCAATGGTGGCTCTGCTTCCGCATCAGAAATTGTTGCTGGCGCTTTGCAAGATCAAAAACGTGCAACATTGCTTGGCACACGTTCTTTCGGCAAAGGGTCAGTTCAGTCCATCATCTCACTGGGTGCGAATGGCGCAATGCGTTTGACCACATCTCGCTATTACACACCAAGCGGTCGTTCTATTCAGGCCGCGGGCATCACGCCTGACATCGAAATTTTTCAAGACATTCCTGAAGCACTGCAAGGGCGCGACGAGATTATCGGTGAAGCGGCGTTGGACGGTCAAATTGGTGGTGGCACCGAACAGGAAGCCACAACAGGTTCATCCGTTTACGTGCCGGGTGATCCAGACCAAGACAATCAGCTAAAATATGCTGTCGACTTGATTTTGGGCAATGAAACTCATGAGGCATTTCCACCGAATTCGGAGAACTAAACCACACGAGCATGGGGCCAATTCCATGCCAACCTGAATAGGATTGTTTGCGGCGAATGATCGACAAGTTAGATAAACCCTTGGGGCGCACCCGCTCCAAGGGCAGACGACATAACAGCGGCTCAGGACGTGGGCGATTGCCCATTGTGCAGTTGAGCGTTGGCTTGCTCGTTCTCGTGATCAGTGCACCTGTCGCATGGATTTGGTTTGTAGATAATCCAAATGGAGGACGCCCTGTTGCTGATGTTGAGGTAAACTCCGTTGTCGACAGCAACGAACTTGAACGCAATCTGGCTATTGAAGATGAAACGCCTGACCTGATCATCGCGCAAGACAATGTTGATGCAACAACCCAAAACGCGCAAAGCGACCAACTGATCATCAGCACCGATGGGCTGCCGGATGACAATGATGGCGCCGAGACTTTTCTCGCCCAAGCTGACATGCTGGAATTAAGCCAGCATGGGTCTATTCCGCAAGTTTCACCCGACGGCGATCGTCCAATTGATGTTTATAGACGCGCGTCAATCACAAGCTCGTCTGCGGATGGCAAACCTCTAATCGCCGTCATCGTATCCGGATTGGGGCTTTCCAAAGATGGTAGCGTTGATGCGATCGACAAATTGCCTGATGACTTCACGTTGGCATTTGCCCCTTATGGCAAAAACGTCGCCGAGGTCGCTCAACGCGCGCGCCAGGGCGGCCACGAAATTGTGCTGCAAGTGCCTCTTGAGCCTTTTGACTATCCGCAAAATGACCCGGGGCCGCAGACATTGCTGGTTGGCCAATCCGCACGCGCCAACCTGGACCGGCTTTATTGGCTTATGTCCCGCATCGATTCCTATATCGGTATTATCAACCATATGGGGGCGAAATTCACTTCCGCCAGCAATGACTTTGAACCAATTATGGAAGAAATTGCACTTCGAGGCCTAGCCTATTTTGACGATGGAACATCCAATCGTTCCGTTGCGCGGCAGCTGGCACAAACGTCAGGCGCAGCGTTTGCCCAATCAGATTTGATGCTGGATAATGTACCTTCGCGGGGCAAAATTTTGGAGCAATTGAAAAAGCTAGAGCAACGTGCCCGCGACAAAGGGCAAGCGATCGGCATTGCTTCAGTGCTGCCAATATCGGTAACAACACTTACCCAATGGGCAAACGGATTGGAAGATAGGGGCTTTATTTTGGTCCCCGTTAGCGCCTTACTTTCTGATAATACTGGAATTTAATATGACAAATTATGCTTTACGAGAGCAACTGCCCTATCGGCAATGTGTTGGTATCTTGTTGTTCAACACTGCAGGTAAAGTCTTTGCAGGCAAACGATTACCGCAGGATCAAAAGTTCACAAAATATGTGTGGCAATTGCCGCAAGGCGGTGTTGATCGTGGCGAGGTTGCGGCGGAGGCCGCGTTGCGCGAACTTTACGAGGAAACAAATGTTACATCCGTCACAATGATCGCGCGGACGGCTGAACCACTATTCTACGACTTGCCCGATGAACTTTTAGGTGTCGGCCTTAAAGGCAAATTTCGTGGCCAGCAGCAAGACTGGTTTGCATACCGATTTACTGGCGACGAAGCAGAAATAAATGTGACGAGGCCAGCAAATGGGAAACATGCTGCAGAGTTCTCTACGTGGGCATGGAAGGACTTGGCTGAAATGCCAGACCTCATTGTGCCGTTCAAGCGCGATGTTTACCAAAAACTGGTCGCCGAATTTGGGCAAATTGGAGCGTCAGCTTAAATGAAAACCATTGGCCTGATTGGTGGTATGAGCTGGGAATCGACAGCCCTTTATTACGCTGCGATTAACCGCGAAATATCAAAGCGTAAGGGTGGGCTGCACTCCGCACCCATTCTGCTTCATTCCGTTGATTTTGCACCAATTGCGGAGCAGCAAGCCAATCACGATTGGGACGGTTTAGGCAGTGCTATGGCTAACAGTGCAACACGCTTATCTGCTGCCGGGGCCGAGGCGATCTTCTTGGCGAGCAATACAATGCACAATGTGGCCAACCGTATTGAAGACGCTACTGATTTGCCATTTACCCATATTGCAGACCCGACAGCCAATGCCTTGTTGGCGGATGGGTATGATAAAATTGGATTGCTTGGCACGGCCTTCACAATGGAAATGCCATTCTACAAAGAACGGCTGCAGATGCGTGGTCTAGACGTGGTGGTGCCAGAAGTGGGTCGTACCAACATTTCTGGGATCATTTACAATGAACTTTGCAAAGGCATCGTTTCTGATCAATCCCGCGCTGTTTATGTGGATGCCATCAACTCGATGCAGGCCCAAGGCGCGCAAGCTGTCATCTTAGGGTGCACAGAAATTACCATGCTCATTGGTGACGATGACAGCCCTATTCCCACATTCGATACGACGGCCCTTCACGCTCACGCTGCGGCTGACTTTATTTTAAGCTAGCAACTAACTTTCTTAGCCGTGGTAGCAGCCAGATGGCTGCTTGGATTGCGAACAGGCCGATCAGTCCCAAAAACGCCAATATTGTTGCGTTGGATTTCAGGATTGTCGTCAGGCTTGCTATTTCAATTAGATCATCCGGGACATTCTGAATGGTCAACATGAAATAGATGAATATGTTTTCGGCATAATCGAATAGCGTGATTGAAAATGAGACAATAACGAATGCAATTGACGCATATTTTGTGTCGTGCCCTATCCGGCTCCAACACCATTTAGCGGCACCAAATATCGTTAGGCTCAGCAATGGCGGATAAAAAATATCGAGTACAAGTTGGCGCTCGATATAATAATTGCGCTCCGCTTCGGATAGCGCCTGTAAATAAACATTAGCATCATCAACCGAATAGCCAAACGGGCGCATATCAAATGCGAGCAAACCGTTCGCCATGTTCGCAAGAGATGGCAATGTCACAACTAACATTGTCACGTATATTGCCATCGCTGCGACGAAACATATCCAAGTCATACTTGGTTTCAAATTCATGCGGTACATTTTGATTTCCTTTTGTTGCCACATGAATTTGATGGCATAAGGCGGCAGCATGGCGCATTATCATTTGATAATGGAAAGACCAGTTGACGCCATCGAACTTCAGACAATTCTTACACAACACTTTGGGGTGAGCTCAGATAGGGCAACCCTCATCGTGCCTATATTTGCAATTGAGGCAGCGAAGAAGAATTCGACAATCGTCCGACAGGGAGAACAATCTCACCAAGAGCTTCTGCTGCTTAGTGGTTGTGTTTCCTGTTCTATCTGTGATGAAGAAGGCGCTGCACATTGCGTTGGAATGTTTGAAGGCCCTTGTGTGCTGCCACCCCACATTTCCCGGACAAAAGACGACGTATCCTGGGTTTCAATCGAAACCAACTCCCCTTGCCGAATTGCTGGTGCATCTGCGTCAGCATTTATGGAGCTGATGGTCGCAAATGAAACCGTGCGCGACTGGGGCAACACTATTATGCGTGAGCGGATGCGCGCACAATCCGAGCATCAATGGGCACTTGCAGCCTTAAACAATGCCAAACGTTTAGAATGGTTCCGGCGTTCTCACATTGATTTTGAAGACAAATTCGAGCATTGGCGAATTGCTTCATTTTTGGGCATGACGCCGGTCAGTTTCAGCCGTGCGCGCAAACATTCAACATAAAAAGACCGCTCGGCATTTCATCCGAACGGTCTTGATGTTACGCGGTGAGGTCGTAGGTAAACTTTTA
>NZ_JBXVVF010000002.1:0-1260325 GCF_057219265.1 Maritalea sp. YIW29 | reverse complement strand
GCAGCAGGGGCATATCTAAGCCAAGGCAATGCAGCTATTGATACAGATGCTGAGTGGAAAGAGTTCTAGGGCGCAGTTAAGCCGGAGAAAGCAGATCCAACGAAGGTGTATCTGCAAGCAGCTGGCGGCTATAGTCCGCCGTGGGGTGCGCAAAAAAGGTCTCCGCCTCTGCGCACTCCACAATCTTCCCATTTTTAAGCACCGCAACTCGATCAGACATTTGCCGGATGACCGCCAAATTGTGGCTGATGAACAGGATCGACAGGCCAAGCTTTTGCTGCAGATCTTTCAGCAGGTTAAGAATTTGAGCCTGAATGGACACATCGAGCGCTGAAGTTGGTTCATCACAAATCAAGAATTTCGGATGAGAAACCAACGCACGTGCAACGGCAATGCGCTGACGTTGCCCGCCAGAAAATTGGTGGGGATAGCGCAGCATGGCCCGTTGTGGCATTTCAACCAACTCTAACACTGACGCGACGATCTTTTTGACTTCTTCATCATCCTTCGCCAAGCCATAAAACTTAATCGGATCGCCTATCAGATCTGCAACCAAGCGGCGGTTGTTGAGCGATGAATATGGATCTTGAAACACCATCTGAATTTCACGTCGGGAATAGTGCTTTCTTGGCCGGGAGGAACCAAGCGGCAAGTCATTTCCTTCAAATGAAATGGTCCCATCGGTTGGCGTCACCAAGCCAACAATGGACTTCGCTAAGGTCGATTTCCCTGAACCACTCTCACCAATTATGCCGAGCACTTCTCCGCGCCGAACTTCAAGCGAGACGTCATCGAGCGCTTGAAACCCCGGACCGCTGCCAAAGCCAAATGCACGACGCGCATTAAACACGACATCAAGATCACGGACCGCAAGAATATCATCACTTTCAGCCTTGTCGGCATTTTCACCGGCCAACAACCATTCGCTAGCAAACTCAGCAGACGCGCCAGGCACACTCCAGTCATAACCGTCTTGATCTTCATCATCGCTCATAATGTTGGTAAAGCGATCAAGACGTTTGCCAAGCCGTGGAACAGCGGCCATCAATGCCTTGGTATATTCATGCTCAGGCTTGCTGAGCACCTTTTGGGTGGGGCCATTTTCCATCAATTTGCCATGGCGCAATACAGTTACATTGTCTGTAATTTCAGCAATTACACCAATGTCGTGGGTAATGAGAATAATGCCAACACCGCGTTTCTTCGCCAAATCTTTAATCAGTTGAAGCACTTGTTTTTGAATCGCAACATCAAGCGCAGTCGTTGGCTCATCGGCAATGATAACTTCAGGATTGGTACAAAGCGCCAAAGCAATCACCACCCGTTGTCGCATACCGCCGGAGAACTGATGAGGATATTCACCCATACGAGATTCAGCGTTTTCCAAACCGGTCTCAACCAACAAGTCAAGTGCCTGCTTACGTGCTTCTTCGTAATCGACATCAGAGTGCTGGCGGATCGTTTCCACCATCTGGTCTTCAATCGTTAGCAGTGGATTGAGCGAGGTTTGAGGGTCCTGAAAAATCATGGAAATCTCGGCACCACGTAGCTTATGATATGCCGCGTTATCGAGCTGACTTAGGTCTTTACCGTTCAATTTCACATCGCCATTGGCGATATAGCCGGGAGAAGACAGAAGCCCAATAATCGCCGCCCCAAGCGTTGACTTACCCGCCCCAGATTCGCCGACTAGCCCATGAATTTCGCCCGGCTCAAGCGTTAAACTCACCCCATCAAGGGCGGTGAAAATGCCAAATCGTGTCGGATATTCAACCCGCAAGTTGGAGACGTCTAAAAGTGCTGTCATTATCTCAATCTCGGGTTAAAAACGTCGCGCAAGAAATCGCCCAATATGTTCACGGCGATAATCATGATAATCAGCGTCATGGACGGGAACAAAACGATCCACCATTCGCCTGAGAATATATATTCAGTTCCAATGCGGATGAGTGTGCCAAGCGAGGGCTGATTTGGCGGCACACCGACCCCCAAAAACGACAATGTCGCTTCCAGCAAAATGGCTACGGCCAGATCGATCGTACCAATAACCAGCAATGGCCCCGTTATGTTGGGCAGCACAGAAACCAACATAATACGGGCGGGGTGGAAGCCCATAATCTCATCAGCCTGCACATATTCTTTGTTCCGCTCAACCAACGTGGAGGCACGCGCCGCACGGGCAAAGTTCACCCACAGCGAGAGGCCAATCGCCACCACCAAAACAACGGGCAGCAACTGATCGTGCTGCTCACGAGGCAGCACCCCACGGGCGATGCCATCAACCAGAAGCGCAGTCAAAATTGCAGGCAAAGAAAGTTGAACATCAGCGATGCGCATGATGATCGCATCAAATCGACCACCAACATATCCCGCCACCAAACCGAGACCGGTGCCTAACACCGCTGCAAACAAAACCGCCGATAGCCCGACAAGCAATGACAGTCTTGTTCCATACATGATGGACGACAATAGATCGCGCCCTTGATCATCGGTACCAATGAAGAACTGAGGTTCCCCACCTTCACTAAAGGCAGGTGGCAAGAAACTATCAAGGATCGAAAAGGTCGACAAATCGAATGGATTGGTAGGTGCCAATAGTGGCGCAAACAATGCCGCAAACACCGACAAGAACGCCACCAGTGCTGCGATTTGCGCCAAAGGATTGCGCAAGAACAAATAGACGAATTCGTTTTCGACCGAGAGGCGTTTCATGCTTGTTGTGAACTGTTTTAACATTACGCCGCCTCCGACTTAATCCGCAGACGCGGATCGATAATGAAGTAGGAGATATCAACCAGTAGATTAATGATCACAAAGATCAACGCAATGATCACCAGATAAACCGACATGACCGGCACATCGACAAACTTAATACTATCCAAAAATAATAGTCCCATGCCCGGCCACTGAAATACGCTTTCCGTCACAATGGAAAAGGCAATCACGCCGCCAAATTGCAAACCGATAATAGTAATCACCGGCACCATCGAGTTCCGCAGCGCATGTTTATAGTGTACTGAGCGGTAATCAATACCGCGTGCAACGGCAAACTTAATGAAGTCCGTATTCATCACATTTTGCATTTCAGAACGCACCAAGCGCATAGTCAGGGTGAGCTGATAAATGCCCAATGTCAGCGCAGGCAATATCAAAGATTTCCAGCCGCCCGGCGACAAAATGTTTGATCGCCACCAACCAATATCCACCGTTTGCCCTCGGCCAAAAGTTGGCAACCATCCGAGATGCACACCAAATACATAAATTAGGAAAATGCCGATAACGAATGTCGGGATTGAAATACCGATAAGCGTTGTCATCAAGATGACATTAGCCGCCACAGTATCATTCTTTAGCGCTGTATAAATGCCTGCCGGAATACCCACGATTAGCGAAATCAGCAATGAAATGAACCCAAGTTCAATCGTTGCGGGCATCCGCGCCAAGATCATTTCACCAATCGGCTGGCGTGTACGATAGGAAAATCCAAAATCCCCACTCGCAAGGTTTCCAAGAAATCGCCAATATTGCACCAACGGGGAATCGTTTAGCCCAAGCTCCTGTCGCAGCCTTTCCTGATCTTCGATAGAGGTCTCCTGCCCCACCATCACCGCAATGGGATCACCCACATAACGAAAGATGGCAAACGCAATAAGGCTAACCGCCAGCATGACAAAGATGGATTGGACGAGGCGACGAAGGATGAAACTAAACATGGCACTCGCGATCTTGAAAAGATTTTTTCTTATTCTGGCAGTCTTCAACACCTTTGACCAGTTTGTCAAAACGACTGACTTCACGTTTTCCGATAACGTTTTTGTGATTAATGCAAAGGCGTGTTCGTTAGACTTTGGTTGCACTTGTTCCTAATCTTATGGAGAGATCAACAAGTGGGTGCTGAAGCAGGGTTCGCGAATTTGCCGCCCCAGCAAAGAAACAAACGACATCCCACGCGTTCACAAGGGAGATATTATCCGTGAAACCATTTGAAAAATTACGCCACGGCGCAGCGCTTGCAGTTGTTGCAATGTGCCTAAGCGCAGGTGCAGCATCCGCTGAAACCTTTAACTGGGCCGGCACAACAGACCCACAAACAATGGATCCGCACGCTGCTAACTCGGCGCCTGTACTAGGGTTTCTAAACAATGTTTATGAAGGTCTTGTACGCCGGAATAAAGGCATGAAAATTGAACCCGCATTGGCACAAAGCTGGGAACAGCTTGGCGACAATGGTTGGCGTTTCAACCTGCGCAAAGATGTGACATTCCACGATGGTGCTGCATTTACCGCAGAGGACGTGTTGTTCTCTTATCAGCGTGCGTCGTCTGAAGAATCAGACGTTCGTTCTTGGTTTGCGCCAATTTCTGACGTTGTCGTTCAGGATGATTACACGATCGACTTCCTGACCAACGCGCCAAACCCATTGTTCCCAGATTCTATTGCCAACTTCATGATCATGGACAAAGGTTGGGCTGAAGCAAATGGCAGTGAGCGCCCTGCTCGCGATGCTGAAAATGCCGCAACACGCGCGGTCAACGGTACCGGTGCCTTTACACTGGCTTCCCGCGACCCAGGTGTAAAAACAGTTTTGACCCCGTTTGCAAATTGGTGGGATGAGCTGGAAAGCAACATCACAACAGCCACATTCACCCCAATTGGCGAAGCATCAACCGGAATGGCAGCTTTGCTATCTGGCGAAATTGACTTCATTGCGCCAATTCCATTGCAAGATGTGCCGCGGCTGAAAGAACGTGAAGGCTTTACAGTTCATGAGGGCGTTGAAGCTCGCGTGATCATGTTTGGCTTCGCCCATGAGGCAGACACACTTAAATACTCAGACGAAACTAGCGACAAAAACCCGTTCCATGATGTACGAGTACGCCAAGCAGTCTATCAAGCCATCGACGTTGATGCATTAACGAGCAAAGTTATGCGTGGCACTGCCGAGTCAGTGTCCCAACTCGTGTCAAAAGAAATGCATGGTTATTCAGAAAGCCTAGCCGCTCGTTTGGACTTCGACCCAGAAGGCGCTAAAGCATTGTTAGCTGAAGCTGGATACCCAAATGGTTTCTCATTCGGCATGATGTGTCCAAATGATCGTTACATCAACGATGAATCCATTTGCCGCGCAGCAGCAGCCATGTTGGCCAAAATCGGCGTAAACGCGAAACTGACATCCATGCCAGTGCGAAACTACTGGCCAGAGCTACGTGAAGACAATTTCGACATGTATCTTCTAGGTTGGTCACCAGGCACGTTTGACGCTGAGCACCCAATCCGCTTCCTTGCTTCAACGCCAAATACTGAAAAGAAACTCGGTTCTTGGAACTTTGGTGGTTATTCAAACGCTCGCGTTGATGAGCTTCTGCCCCAAATCCAAACAGAGTTGGACGAAGGCAAACGCCAAGCGATGGTCGATGAAGTCACCAAAACCCTTCAAGATGAAGTTGCTTACGTACCAATGTATGTGCAGCCACTCATCTGGGCGACAAAAGACAATATCGCATTGACGCAACGTACGGATAACTTCTTCATCCTGCGTTGGGTAACAGTAAACTAATCAAACAAACTGAGCCGCGGGGAGTTTTTCCTCGCGGCTTATCTCTTTCTGCCCTCCTCCAAAATCCTGCAACTCATACCCAAACCGCCAAACGGCGTTACTATTTTGCCGTCGCCCTTCCCCTCTTTACTCTATCCACTGATTTGTACTCGCCTTGTTGATCTCTAAGTCACAAAGCCCTTGCTGCTGGTTGACGGGGATTGGCCGCAATTCTCCTTGAGAAAATCGCAAACACAAAAATTATACTTCTATAAAAAAAACTTTACCAACCCACACTTTGATGCAAACTTGTTTGTACGGCAAAGGCCACCCTCGCGGCGAACCCGGCCAAAATTGTCCTGCGAACACAAGGAAATGACGTAATGCTGGCATATCTAGCCAAACGCATTGGAATGATGATCATCACTTTGTTCTTGATCATCACGCTAACGTTCTTCCTTATGCATGCCATTCCAGGCGGACCATTCACATCAGAGAAGATGCTGGCGCCTGAAATCGAGGCTGCCTTAAATGCCAAATTTGGCTTGAATGATCCAATTTGGGTTCAATATTTGAACTATCTAAAAGGCATTCTCACATTCGACCTTGGTCCGTCTTTTAAGTATCCGGGCGTTCGTGTGAATGACCTCATCATGGATGGTCTTCCAGTTACCGCAAAAACTGGATTTCTTGCGCTATTATGCGTTGCTGCACTTGGAATTCCCCTGGGCGTTTTGGCTGCGTTGAACCAGAACAAGTGGCAAGACACCGCTGTTATGCTGTTCGCCACAGTCGGCGTCGCAATCCCTTCCTACGTCGTCGCAACCGTCGCTCTTTACATATTTGCACTAAAGCTCAATTTGGTCCCAACATTCGGACTGGACGACTGGCGCGGCTATATATTGCCGGTCGCTGCGCTGTCCGGGTTTTGGCTTTCATTCATTGCCCGCCTTTCACGCTCAAGCCTTCTCGAAGTCCTGGGACAAGACTATATGGTCACGGCCAAAGCAAAAGGACTGCACCCACTTACGGTGCTGTTTAAGCATGGCCTTCGAAACGCGCTCATTCCAATTGTTACTGTTCTTGGGCCGGTGGTCGCAAACTTGTTGACCGGCTCTTTCGTCATCGAACAAATTTTTGCGCTGCCCGGCATCGGTCGACATTTCGTTCTTTCAATATCCAACCGGGACTACACAACAATCATGGGCATTACGATCTTTTACGCTGCCTTTTTGATGGTCATGATTTTGATCGTCGACATGCTCTATATGCTGCTTGATCCGCGCATTAAACTTGCGGGGAAATCACGATGAGTTCCCCAACAAAAAACGTTTCGGCCGACAAGTGGGCACCGGCAAAAATCTCAACAGACCAAGCCGAATACATCGCCGCCCCGAGCCTTACATATTGGCAAGATGTACGGTCGCGACTTTGGAAAAACCGCCCCGCGATGTTTGGTCTAACCTTCATCATCTTGCTCATCAGCGCAGCCATTTTCGGCCCGATGTTGTCGCGACACACCTATTTTGAACAAGATCTAAAACTATCCAACATCCCGCCCATATTGGAACTTTACGAGGTCGGTGCGGATACAGAAGAGCCGACCTACTTCTTCCTTAATAGTGGAAACTTCAAACTCTATGCGACTGACGAGCATGGTGTTCTAAAGTCAATTCTACGTGCCAAACGCAAAGACCTGATCAAGAAGCGGCACATTTATCAGTTTGGCGAAGACCGCGTCTATGTCGACTATAGCCAACTGCCAGCACGCATTCTTGACGCGGATGAAAACCAAATTGAAAAGTTTGGAACGCGGTGGAACCAGACCTACTGGTTTGGCACAGACAGCCTCGGACGCGATGTGCTTGTGCGCCAATTGTACGGTGCCCGCATTTCGCTAACAGTTGCCTTCATCGCGACATTAGTGAACTTTTTTATCGGCATTTTTTATGGCGGCATATCCGGCTATTTCGGCGGCAATGTCGACAATGTTATGATGCGCATTGTGGAAGTTATCGCGACAATTCCCCTGACGCTCTACGTCATCCTGATGATGGTTGTTTTACAGTCTGGCTTCATCTCCATCATTGTAGCCATCGGCACGGTGTTTTGGGTCGATATGGCCCGTATTGTGCGTGGTCAAATGTTGACCCTTAAAAACCAAGATTATGTCGACGCAGCCAAAACAATGGGTGCCGGCACTTGGCGTATTCTAACGCGACACTTGCTGCCCAACACAATTGGCCCAATTTTGGTCACCCTAACGCTACTCATTCCAAGCGCCATTTTCATTGAAAGTTTTATGAGTTTCATCGGACTTGGCGTTAGTGTCCCAATGGCCAGTTGGGGCACGCTGACCAGCGAAGCTGTGGAAACATTGCGCGCCTACCCATATCAATTGTTCTTCCCCGCCGCTGCCATCAGCATGACCATGTTCGCCTTCAACTTTTTGGGAGATGGTCTGCGTGATGCGCTTGATCCGAGGTTGCGCACATGAGCATTCAGCCCCTATTGGAAGTCAAAGACCTTACAACCAGCTTCTTCACCTCACGCGGCGAAGTACAGGCTGTACGTGGCGTCGACTTCAAAGTTTTTCCCGGTGAAATTCTGGGCATTGTTGGCGAAAGCGGCTCCGGCAAATCCATCACCTGCATGTCGATCCTTCGTTTGCTTAAAAACAACGGCCGAGTGATAAAAGGGTCTGCGAATTTTGAGGGCCAAAATCTATTGGACCTTGTCGAGCCTGACATGCGCAAGCTTCGCGGCAACGACATTGCGATGATCTTCCAAGATCCGATGACCAGCCTCAACCCAACGCTGACAGTTGGTGAACAGATCATCGAAACCATAATCACCCACAAAAATTCCTCCCGGAAAGCGGCGCGGCAACGGGTAATTGAACTTTTTGAATTGGTCAAAATACCTGAGGCCGCGTCGCGCCTTAATTCCTACCCGCATGAGTTTTCTGGCGGCATGCGCCAACGGGTCATGATCGCGATGGCGTTAAGCTGCGACCCAAAGCTGCTAGTCGCTGACGAACCAACGACGGCGTTGGACGTAACCATTCAACGTCAAATTCTATTGTTGCTGAAGGAAATCCAATCTCGATTAGGCATGGCGATTATTTTGATTACCCATGACCTTGGCGTGATTGCGGAAGCGGCAGACCGCTTGCTCGTTATGTATGGCGGCATGGTGATGGAAACCGGCAATGCAGACACAGTGTTTGCAAAACCTGAGCATCCATACACGCAAGGTCTGTTGACGAGCGTGCCCAAAGTAAACAACGCCAATCGACAAAAACTATTGCCCATTCCCGGCTCACCCCCGGACATGCTGCGGCCACCAACCGGATGTCCGTTTGCGCCAAGATGTCAACACGCAATGGAGATCTGCGTTGATGAAGTGCCACCATCGTTTGAACTAGCGGGCGACCAAATCCATAAATCGCGATGCTGGTTACGTCACCCTGGGGCGCCGAAAGCAAAAGGGGAAACTACATGACTGAAACACCCCTTATTGAAATCCGAAATCTCAAAAAACACTTCAATGTCGGCGACGGATTTTTGGGCCGAAATCCCAAATATCTGAAAGCCGTTGACGGCGTTGACCTCATCATAAATCGTGGCGAGACATTGGGCTTGGTCGGCGAAAGCGGTTGTGGGAAAAGTACCCTCGCAAGAACCCTAATCAGGCTTTATGACCCAAGCTCAGGTGAAATTGCGTTTGACGGTGACGAGATTTCTGGTCTCGACCAGAAACAACTCATGCCATTTCGCAAGCGCATGCAGATGATCTTTCAAGATCCCTACGCGTCGTTAAACGGGCGAATGACTGTGCGCGACTTGATCGCCGAACCATTGGAAATTGCGCAAGTTGGCGACGACAACTCCCGGACAAAACGCGTCCACGAATTACTCGAAATTGTCGGGTTAAACAAGGACCATGCAAGTCGGTTCGCCCATGAGTTTTCCGGCGGTCAGCGCCAACGTATCGGCATTGCGCGGGCAATCGCCCTCAACCCAGAGCTTGTGATTTGCGACGAACCCATTTCAGCCCTTGATGTGTCCATTCAGGCCCAAGTTGTGAACATGCTCGAGGACCTGCAAAAGAAGTTTGGCCTAACATACTTATTTATCACCCACGATCTTTCGATGGTGCGGCACATTTCCGACCGTATCGGTGTGATGTATTTGGGTAAAATTGTCGAACTTGCTGACAATGATGAACTATACGAAAATCCAAAGCATCCCTACACGCGCGCGCTTCTTGCTTCCATTCCAATTGCTGATCCCGTTGAAGCCCGCAAGCGCGTCATGGAAGAAATGCAAGGCGAAATCCCAAGCCCAATCGATATGCCTTCAGGTTGTCGCTTCCGATCACGTTGTCCATTGGCGACCCCCAAATGCGCTGATGAAGAACCAAAATTGAACGAATTGACGAGTGGTCACTTTGCCGCCTGTCATTACGCAGAGCCGTGATCCAATCCGAGTTGGATCACATACAAACGGGGCACCCAACCTCGTAAAACAAAACGTCCAGCAAAAGCTGGACACAGGAGGAAACGCTATGAGAAAGCACATACTACCGCTTTTCGCTGCTGCAAGCTTGATGCTTGGCGGCGCGGCTTACGCCGAAACGTCCCTCACCTATGTGGTGAACAACGAGTCTGACAGCTTCGATCCGGGCACAACCAACGAAACATTTGCAGCCCCGATCATCGGCAACACATTCGAAGGCTTGGTCAAGCACGCCTCAAACGGTGCGGTCGTGCCTGCTTTAGCTGAAAGCTGGAACATCTCCGACGATGGTCTAACCTACACATTTAACCTTCGCCAAGACGCGAAATGGTCAGATGGCAAGCCGGTAACTGCAAGTGACTTTGTTTATGCTTGGAAGCGTGTTCTTACGCCAGCAAGCGGCGCGAAAAACACTGCCCTTTTGTACCACATTGATGGCGCCAAAGAGTTTTTCGAAGGGTCAGGAACTGATCCAAAGATCACAGCGACTGACGATCACACATTCACTTTTACCCTGCACCAACGTGTTCCATATATGATGCAGCTATTGCCTTACGCAACGTACTTCCCCGTGCGTCAGGACATTGTTGATGCAGACCCAGATGGCTGGACACGCAATGCCGAAACTTACATCGGCACCGGCGCATTCCGCGTCACCGAGTTCAATATCGGCGAAAGCGTCGTGTTCGAAAAGAACCCGAACTATTATGACGCCGATAGCGTTAGCTTGGATAAACTCACATTCCGTCTGATCGCGCAGCAATCAACTGCACTTGCGGCTATGGAATCTGGCGACGTTGACGGCATTGAATCTGTGCCAGCCTCTGAAATTCCCCGCCTATCAGTTGAAAGCGATGCTTTCTTGGTGATCCCATCACTGGGCACTACATATGCGTTCTTCAACCCTGCTGCAAAACCATTGGATGACGTTCGTGTTCGTAAAGCGCTTTCAATGGCGATTGACCGTGAAGAGATTGTTGAATTTGTTCTTCAGTCTGCAGACGTTCCTGCGGTTGCCCTTGTGCCATACGGTATGAATGTTGCAGGCCAGGACTTCCGCGACGCAGCCGGTGACTATGGTTTGGGCGAAGCCGCAAGAATGGAAGAAGCAAAAGCCTTGTTGGCTGAAGCTGGCTATCCAAACGGCGAAGGCTTCCCTGACACTGTATTTGCAACCTATGCTTCACCACCGATCCAAAAGCTACTCGAAGCTATCCAGCAAATGTGGAAAAAGAACCTCAATATCGATGTGACAATCGATGTGAGCGAATGGAAAGTTTACTATCCAGAAGTGCAAAAAGTTGAATATCAAATTGCACAAATGGGTTGGGGCGCTGACTATCCTCACCCAATGACTTTCTTGGATAACTTTGTATCTGATAGCCCAAACAACTTGGCCAAATGGGCTAATGCAGACTATGACGCTGCAATTGCAGCATCAAAATCAGCAAACGACCCTGCTGTTTCATTAGCAGAAATGGCAAAGGCTGAGGGCATCATAATGAACGATCACGTGATCCTGCCAATGTACCATCGCAATAGCTATATGATGATGGGCACGCATGTTGATGGCTTCTGGCGCTCAGTTCTTGGTGTGCCATATTTTAAAGATGTTACCATTTCAAAGTAATACCAATTCTAATTCAACAAATTAGGGCGCCCCACAGGGCGCCCTTTTCTGTTCGGTTTGCACTACGCTGCATCTTCATGTTGGGTTATGACATCCAACAAGGACTTCCCATAGCGCTTCAACTTTGCTTCACCGATACCACTAATGTCCAACATCGCATCCAGAGAGTTTGGTTTTTGCTGCGCTAGCTCAACCAGCGTCTTGTCTTGGAAGATAAAGTACGCGGGCACACTTTGATCTTTCGCAAGCGCGCCACGAGCGGCCTTAAGGCTTTCGTAAAGCGCTTGATCGGCCGGGTCGACAATAATTGGCGTTGAACCTTTGCGACCAACTTTAAGCCGCTCCGTTGTCACTGTCTTAACGTGGTGGCGCATGGGAAGCGCTGATCGTTCCTTCAAAAACTGGCGGCCCTTTGATGTGATCAGCAACCCACTATATCCTTCGCTGTTCGGCACCAAGAGATTGCCAGCAACAAGCTGCCTAAAGATGTTTTGCCATTCTTGTTTCGTCAAATCTTTGCCTATGCCATAGGTTGAAATCTGATCATGACCGAAATTGGTGATCCGATCATTCTCAGCGCCGACAAGCACCTCAATGAGATAAGACACACCAAATCGCTCACCTGTCCGATAAGCGCACGAAATCGCTTTTTGCGCCGGAATCGAGGCATCAAATGTCTCGGGTGGCTGCGCGCATGTATCGCAATAGTTGCAGGGCTCGCACGCATCATCAAAATAGTTGAGCAACACCTGACGGCGACAGGTTGCGGTCTCACATAGGCCCAGCAATGCACCAAGTTTTTGGTGCTGAATGCGTTTTTGCTCCATCGGCGCGTCGGATGCTTCAATCCATTGCCGCTGCATTGCAGCATCTTCCATGCCGTAAATCATAAACGCATTTGAAGGCAAACCATCGCGCCCTGCCCGACCGGTTTCCTGATAATAGGCCTCAATATTTTTCGGGATATTCATATGCACAACGAAACGAACATCTGGCTTGTCGATGCCCATCCCAAAGGCAATCGTCGCAACCATGATTATCTGCTCGCCCCGCAAAAAAGCCCTTTGATTTTCGGCCCGCACTTCGCTTGAAAGTCCCGCATGGTAGGGCCTCGCATTCACCCCCTGCTCGCATAACCAAGCGGCCATCTCATCGACTTTTTTGCGCGAAATACAATAAACGATGCCGCTGTCATTGGGATGTTTTTCTTGGATGAACTTCCAAACTTGCGGCTTGGGAGAATTGCGCAGCGCAATTGTGTAATGGATGTTGGGTCGGTCAAATCCACTGACAAATGTTCGGCCATCGCTCAGCGCAAGTCGCTCCACAATATCCTTGCGTGTTGGCGCGTCTGCCGTTGCCGTCAGTGCAATTCTTGGAACGTGGGGGAACAACTCAGCCAATAGGGACAAAGCCGCATAATCAGGCCGAAAATCGTGCCCCCATTGGGACACACAATGCGCCTCATCAATTGCAAAAAGCGCCAAGTTGCAATGCTCCAGCAAACCCAAAAACTCAGGCATAACCAAACGCTCTGGCGCGACATACAACATATCCAGCGTACCTTCGCGGATTTGTTTGCGTGTGGCGGCGAGTTCTTCCGGGCTCATCGATGAGTTTATCGCAGCAGCCTTGATGTTCATTTGTTCAAGCGCCATAATTTGATCGTGCATCAACGCGATCAAGGGCGAAACAACAATTGCCAAACCATCGCGACACATTGCCGGTATTTGATAGCAAAGGGACTTCCCACCCCCGGTTGGCATCAAAACAAATGCATCACCACCACCAATCACATGATCGATAATCTCGGCCTGCGATCCCCTAAAGGCATCATAACCATAAAAGTCATGCAATATTGAAAGTGGCGTTTTATTGGTCATGAACAATCGTCGTTAAGGAAAGCAAAGGATGCACAATGGATATTGCTGTTCGCCAAAACTGTCCACATCAATCAGCATGGCAATCCATAATCAACAAATGACGGCGCAAAACGCGAACGCGCAATTGTGATTGGGACGTGTGCTGGCTTTTTGCTAACGCTTTTACCAGACGCATCCTTCGAGGAAACTACTCATGAATATCAAAGCCATCATCCCAATTATCGTCGTCGGAGCGCTTTTTCTCATTCTTGAACGAATTGGGTTCGTCATCACGCTAGGTGCCCATCCATTTTGGGCGACGAAAGTCACCTATATCGGCATTGCAATCGGCACAGCAATTTCTATTGGCGCAATGTTCGTGGCGCAAAAACTTGGCACAAAATCAATCTTGCTACCCATCGTGCTTCTCGCGCTAACCGGCGTCATTGCGGCAGTTACTCTATTGTACGGCAAAGCCGAATTCGCAGCTTCTTACGCAGAGAGTGCTTTCGCTGGCCGGGTTTGGTATATCGGATTTATGGGACTAGTTGGCGGATTGTTCGCCACGCTTGTTGCGGCTTGGCAAAGTTTCATCACCTTTAAATCCACCTCGTAAATCAGTCGACTGTTCACCCACAAACAAACTATGCTTTGCAGGGGCGACTGTTTCGCATAAGTAGGACTTATGAAGAATGCGAGCGCGCCCCTACCCATCGACACAGTACTGCCCGAGCTCACCGATACGCTAAATCAAAACTCATTTGCAATTTTGGTCGCGGCTCCGGGGGCAGGTAAAACCACCCGCGTTCCCCTTGCGTTGCTCGACGCAAAATGGCGTGCAGATGGCCGCATCATCATGCTCGAACCGCGCCGCATAGCCGCCCGCGCCGCAGCACATCGAATGGCCAAGTTGCTCAATCAAAATGTCGGCGAAACCGTTGGTTATCGAGTTCGCTTCGACACCAAGATCAGCGCCAAAACACGCATTGAAGTGGTCACCGAAGGCGTCTTTTCACGCATGATCCTGAATGACCCCGAGCTCAATGGCGTCGCCGCGATCATTTTTGATGAGTTCCACGAACGAAGCCTTGATAGCGATCTAAGCCTTGCGCTGGCGCTAGACACTGCAATCATCAATCCCGATCTTCGCATCTTAATCATGTCAGCCACATTGGACAGTGGGCAAATGTCCAAAATACTGTCTGACGCGCCGGTTATTGTGAGTGAAGGGCGCGCCTTTCCCGTTGAAACCCGCTATGCGCCAGCTAAGCCAAATGCCCGATTTGACGAGCACCTTGTATCGACAGTTTTGACGGCACACGAAGAAGAGCACGGCTCATTATTAGTGTTTTTGCCCGGCCAAGCAGAAATCCATCGTACCGCCGAAAGGTTGTCCACGTTGGCGCCGAAGTCGACAGACATCGCTCCCCTATATGGCCGCCTAACGCCAGAACAGCAAGACTTAGCGATTTCGCCGTCGGCTGAAGGGAGACGCAAGATTGTGCTGGCCACGTCGATTGCACAAACTTCCCTAACCATCGAAGGCATAAGGATTGTTGTGGATAGTGGTTTAGCGCGGGTGCCTGTATTTGAACCCGCAACAGCCCTAACGCGGCTAGAAACTAGAAACATATCTCAAGCGGCAGCGACACAAAGGCAAGGCCGCGCGGGCCGAACCCAAGATGGTGTTTGTTATCGGCTTTGGAACAAGGGGCAAAATGCCGCCCGTCCAGAATTTGATACGCCTGAAATTTTGGCGGCAGATCTCACAGATCTCGCCCTAAGCCTGGCTGCATGGGGTGTCAGTGATCCAAAACAAATGCAATTTGTTGACCAACCGCCCGCTGCCAATTGGTCTGAAGCTGTGTCACTACTCAAGCAACTAGATGCCGTCGATGCAGACGGGCGGGTCACCCCACAGGGACACGCTCTCGCCGCTTTTCCTATTCACCCCAGGGTCGCCCACATGATTGTCAGCGCCAAAGAGCTTGACTGTGTGCCTCAAGCTGCAAACCTCGCGGCGCTAATGTCAGAACACGGGCTTGGCGGCAATGCTGTTGACCTAGAGACACGCTTACGCCAATTCCTCAGCGACAAATCACACAAGTCAAAAAACGCAAAAGACCTCGCAAAACGTTGGGCCAAGATGGCCGGAAATCCAAATTCTCAGCAGAGCCGAATCAGCATCGGACAATTATTAGCCTATGCCTATCCTGATCGCATCGCACAGGCGGCAGGTCGCCCCGGCCGTTTCCGCCTCGCAAACGGGCGCGTCGCAAATTTGCCCACAACCGATGCGCTCGCGGCGGAAAAATACTTGGTCGTGACCGATATTACTGGGCAAGCCGCAAATGGCCGCATTCGCGCCGCCGCTCGAATAGACATTGCAGAGATCGAAAACATATTCGCATCCCATATTGTTGAAGAAACACGCGTAGAATTTGACCCTACATCACGCAGCGTCCGGGCACGCAAGGTCCGCGCGATCAACCAACTGAATTTGGCCGATGCCCCAACAAAAATTACCGATTTTGAGGCCGCGTCTGCCGCGCTTTATGCCGGTGTGAAGGATTTGGGACTTCACGTTTTACCTTGGTCGAAACCACAATTGGCACTACGCGCCCGAGCCACATATTTGCACGAAACACTCGGCGAGCCGTGGCCGAACTTAAGTGACGCTGCCCTGCATAAACGCAGTGCGGAATGGCTGCAGCCCTATCTGTCCGGCGCAACGTCCATTTCACAAATTACCACGCAAATATTGGAAAATGCACTATCGGCGCTTTTGCCGTGGAATTTACGCGCTCAAATGGACGAGCTTTTGCCGTCCCACTTTCAAGCCCCAACGGGCTCACTATTTGTCATCAATTATGCCCATGAAACAGCGCCAGCAATTAAAGCCCGGGTGCAAGAACTGTTTGGCATATCCAAACATCCCACAATTGCCAACGGCAAAATTCCCCTGCTGATCGTGCTCTTGTCGCCCGCACAACGGCCAATTCAAACGACGCAAGACTTGCCCGGTTTTTGGCGCGGCTCTTGGGTGGATGTCGCTAAAGACTTGAAGGGGCGATATCCGCGCCACTATTGGCCAGATAATCCGGCCAATGCAAAAGCGACGACACGCGCCAAACCAAAAGGCAAACCCGCGCGATAAAGCTTCATCGGCTCAAGACGCGTACCGGAATTATCCGTTTAAAATCGCTCGGATTTTGTCTAGAATTGCAACATTAACATCAACGCCATCTTTTGCCGCTGCAACGCGTTTCGCTCCACGACCGTCTCCGGGCAAACGTGCCGAATCTTGACCATGAATGGCATCAACCAAATGCTGCATGCGTTCTGCAAATCCGCCATCCGAGGTCGCTGATGGATCAATCGCGATGAAGAACTGTCCAGTTTTTGGCGGCCCGCCAACCGTTCCAGAAAATGGGGTAGCGTGAATGCCAAGGCTCGCGCCGCTCATTGCAGCGGCCATCATCTCAACCAAAAGGGCAATGCCAACACCCTTATAACCACCCGAAGGTGCCATCGAGCCCTTTAGACCTTCAGCCGGGTCAGTTGTTGGCTCTCCATCTTTATCCAAAACCCAACCGAGGGGCACATCTTCGCCCTCGCGAGCACGTTTCATCACTTCGCTCTTCGCAATTGTGCTCGCGCTTTGGTCCACCATAATAAAAGCGCCACCTTCGTCGTCAGGCGCAGCGACGGAAAATGGGTTTGTGCCCACGACGGGCTTATTCCCACCAGACGGTGCGATTGAAGCTGGTGCATTGGTAAATCCAATACCCATCAGTCCTTGTTGCGCCAACCGAAGCGTATGATATCCCAACACGCCACAATTGTAGGAATTGTTGATCGCCAAAACGGCCACGCCTAGTTCCTTCGCTAACGGCACAAGCTTTCCAAACCCAATATCGATCGCTGAATGGGCAAACCCTGTAGCGGCATCAACTTTCACTACTGCCGGCTTGGGCGACGTTAGTGTGGGCGTTGCTTTTCCATCAACTTTTCCACACTGAACGTGCTCACAATATATCGGGATATAGGCTAATCCGTGCGAAGCAATACCGTCTGCTTCTGTCGCAGCCGTCGCAACTGCCAATGGTCGCGCGTTTTCTTCGCTCGTGCCAGCTAAGACCAGCGCTTTAAAGGCCAATTCTTCGATTTCGGCCAAAGACAGATTTTCTGTTTTAATCATTTACCTGCCCCATATCCGACCGAATTAACTTGAACTGAATTGTGAAGTGCTCGACCGATTATTCTTTGTTGTTTTTTTGCGCGCACGAAATTCCCTAAGCACTTACTTTTGAGTCTTAGCCATCAATATGCACTCACAGCTTAATTACAGTCAAAGTCAAACATATGAATCATATTTCAGAAAAATTGAAATATAATTTCGTCGCGCTTGCTGACTTTAGCGAGCACGTCGATCAAGAAACATCAGTCACAGCGGTGCTATCCCATACGTTCAGACGCATAACTGCCCGGACTTGCCGGGAAAACCACGGTTTTGTTGCCATTGATAAAAGCCCGATGATGAATGTGCGCGTGAATGGCGCGGGCCAATACTTGGCTTTCAACATCGCGACCCAGCGACACATAATCGCTCGCGGATTGGGCGTGAGTAACGGACACAATATCTTGCTCGATAATGGGTCCCTCATCCAAATCAGCGGTTACATAATGCGACGTTGCCCCAATCAGCTTCACCCCGCGCGCAAATGCTTGTTTATAAGGGTTTGCGCCCTTAAAGCTTGGCAAAAATGAGTGGTGAATATTGATAATCCGCCCCGACATTTTTTGACACATCTCATCGGACAGAACCTGCATATACCGCGCCAAAACAATCAGCTCCGCACCAGTTTCTTCAATAATGGCCATTTGCCGGGCTTCGGCATCAACCTTGTTTTCTTTAGTCACCTTAATCCGGTGAAAGGGAATGTCGTGGTTGACCACCACTTTTTGGTAATCATGGTGGTTCGAAATCACCCCAACAATATCAATCGGCAACGACCCGATCTGCCAACGATAAAGAATGTCGTTCAAACAATGGCCAAAGCGCGAGACCATGATGACGACTTTCATCTTTTCCTTTTCGTCATGAAACTTAAATTTCATGCCAAACTTCTCGGCGGTTTTTGAAAAACTTGCATTTAGCTGCGTTTCATCTTGTGCCACGTCCGCGACAAAACTCACGCGCATGAAAAAAAAGCCCGTTTCTACATCATCAAATTGAGAAGCATCGGTAATATTGAAATCATTATCCGCAAGAAAAGCAGATATTGCCGCCACAATGCCCTTACGGGTTTCACATTGAACGGTCAGCGCAAAGCTATTCATCATCTTAGTTCCTGATTGAAGGCACAGTCCAAGACTGCGATTAGTTGGTTAGGCGATGCTTTTCGCCATTGAAGTAATTGCATGGTAGAGCGATTGTGCAGAAGAACGCGGGCCCATAATTTCTATTGGTCTTTTACGGCCTTCACAAAGAACAAAACAGCCCAGATGCTCGATAACAGTTCTGGTCGCCAACCCCGCATCCAGTCGACGCAAATCCACATTGCAAAGACGTTCCATCAGCGCGTTACGCGTTTCTCCTTCTATGGAAAACACGCACCATCCATCTGTTTGCTCGCTCACCGCAGCTTTCCCATCAGCCAAATGTACCAGTTTCGCCGCCAAGTCCATGTTCACATCATATGGCGCACGTAGCATCCATTGTCCTGGGCCCATCCAAAATGCAGAATGCTCATCAGATGTTGCAATTTGTTCCGTCGCTGGCAATTTCAAATCAAATTGATCAACCAGCACCTTTTCCAGCGCTGTTTCTGAACCGTCGAACGCAGCAAACGAAGCGAGCGCATAATCAGTTTTCTCTTCAATTCTGATCTGTCCAATTTGAACAGAAGCAACAACACCCGCTCCCAAAGGCGTTTTTGCTTGTAGTGGCATTCTAAATTGATCAGTCACGCAACCGCTCCCCATCCGGGTCCACAAAATGTGAACTCACAACCTTTGCGTTAAACGCTGTTCCTTCCAGTGGATTGACGACGCGCACAATTTCATCTTGTCGTTGATCGCCACCTCTAAGGAATGCTAGCCCAATTGAACTGCCAATATGGGGCGAATAGGCCGCAGAGCTTACCCAACCTTGGTCATTTTGTGCCGATGTTTCGCCTTCATCATTCATCAAATGCGCACCGGCCAGAATTTGCTTATCCGCATCAACTGGCACCAGCCCAACTTGTCGAAGGTCGCCTTCTTTTTGCATTGCATCACGCTCTGAAAGGATACGGCCAATACTGTCTTTCTTCGCCGAAACCATGCGCCCTAACCCCAGCATAGCCGCGGTGGTTTGCCCATTTAACTCATTGCCTGCCGCGTGGCCTTTTTCGATCCGCAACACACCCAAAGCCTCAGTGCCATATGGCATTACGTCAAATTCGTCACCAGCTTCCATCAATCGCCGCATCAACGCGTCGCCATATCGGGTTGGCACTGCAATTTCAAAGGCCAATTCGCCCGAAAACGAAATCCGGAAAAGCCTTGCCCGCAACCCACCGCAAACACTGATGTCTTTGCAGCCCATATAGGGAAAGCCCTCATTTGAGATGTCATGTTCGGGATCAACAATTTTGCGCAATAGATTGCGAGAGTTTGGACCAGCAACAGCAAATTGCGCCCAAGCTTCGGTTGTTGAAATCAGCTGAACATCAAGTTCTGGCCACAAACATTGCCGACAAAATTCCATGTGACGGAAAACAGGAACGGCGTTTGCAGTTGTTGTCGTTACCACAAAATGATCTTCACTTAGCCGCGCAGCAGTACCGTCATCCATCGCGAATCCATCTTCGCGCAGCATCAAGCCATATCGCACTTTCCCAACAGCGACCTTGGCGAATGGATTGCAATAAATGCGATTGAGAAATGTCGCCGCATCTGGCCCCTGCACATCAACTTTGCCAAGTGTGGTTACATCACAAACGCCAACCGATTTGCGCACGCCGAGCACTTCGCGATCAACCGATTGACGCCAATTGTTTTCGCCTGGCCGTACAAACCATTGTGCTCTGAGCCAATTGCCAACTTCGACAAATTCAGCGCAATTTTCTTCAGCCCACAAATGACTTGGTGTCAGCCGCGTTGGGCGAAAGTTCTTACCACGGGACCGGCCCGCAAGCGCACCCAATGAAACTGGCGTATATGGCGGGCGGAACATTGTCGTGCCAATTTCATGAATTGGACGGTCATCAAGTTCAGACAAGATTGCCATTGCGCCAAGATTAGCCGTTTTGCCTTGATCTGTGGCCATACCCAGCGTTGTGTAACGCTTCAGCAATTCAACCGACTTAAAGCCCTCTTGGTGGGCGAGCTTCACATCTTTAACGGTGACATCATTCTGCTGATCGAGCCACGCGCGGTTCAATGCACCATCAACATGCCAAAATGGATCAATCTGAACCCGTTCACCTTCTGCGTCCGGCAACTTCAATTCAGGCAGTTTCTTACCGAATTGCTCGAGCACGTCTTTGACCTGATCGACACCGCTTTGCATCACACGGCTTGTCGAAAACGCTCCCGCCGCTGCGCCCGCAACCTGCATACCAACCGGCAATTCACCACCCGGCACAAATGCCGCAATATCATCCTGCCATTTCGGTCTGCCGCGCTGATGACAGGTGAGATGTACGTTCGGGTTCCACCCCCCAGAAACAGCAACCGCGTCGCAATCTATGGTTTCAATTGAGCCATCGCTTTTACGGATTTTCACCGATTTGACGCCCAGGCGACCCGCACTATCAATAAGCTGTGCGCCAGCAATCAAGTTATAATCACCAAATTGCGGCGCATGGGCTCGTGGATCAACCACCGCGACAACGTCGACACCTTGATTGCGCAAATCGCGGGCGGTTTGGTGAGCGTCATCATGAGATGCAAAAACAACAACCCTTTTTCCCGGTGTTGCCGCCCATCGATTTATATAGGCCCGCATTGAACCCGCCATCATAATGCCGGGCCGATCATTATTGTTAAATGTGATCGGGCGTTCAGTTGCACCAGCGCACAAAAGCGCGCTTTTTGAATAAATCCGCCATACAGTTTGGCGCGGTTTACCGGCGGGGACAACCCCAACATGATCATGGTTGCGCTCAACTGCGCCATAGACACCGTGATCATACGTGCCAAATACAGTCGTGCGGGTCATCAAGCGAACATTAGGCAATGATTGAAGTTCGTCACTTGCGCTCGACGCCCAGTCAGAACCCAATTGATCTTTGAGCAAATGCTTGTCCGCAAGCAGCCGTCCACCCATTCGGAAATCTTCGTCACAAAGCACTACATCAAGACCTGCGCGTCCCGCGGCTAACGCCGCCGCAAGCCCCGATGGACCTGCGCCAATGATGAGCAAGTCGCAATGCAACGAGCCCTTGTCATACTGGTCTGGGTCTTCCAACATCGATAAATGGCCAAGTCCCGCAGCTTTACGAATGACCGGTTCATACAGCTTTTCCCAAAACGCCTTGGGCCACATAAATGTCTTGTAGTAAAAGCCTGCCGCCAAAAATGGCGACATAAAATCATTGATCGCCATTGGATCAAATTTTACGTTGAAACCACGATTTTGGCTCTCGGCTTCCAAGCCCTCAAACAGCTCAACTGTCGTGGCCCGGGTGTTGGGTTCGTTGAACGCTCCTTTGCGCAATTGAACCAACCCATTCGGCTCTTCAGACCCAGCGCTCCGCAATCCGCGTGGACGGTGATATTTAAAACTACGCCCCAGCAAGCGAACGCCATTTGCGGTTAGTGCTGAAGAAAGAGTATCACCGGGATGTCCCTGAAAGCTTTTGCCATCGAAACTGAAATTGATGGTATTCGAACGGTCAATCAATCCACCGCCTAGTCGGTTTACACCACTCATTTCGAACGCCCCCGCTCACGGGCGACATTTTTCGCCAATTCCACATTGGTTATTTCATGGGTCAGTGTGTTACGTGTCACCACCAACCACGAACGATCCCCCTGTTCGTGGAACCATAATTCTTGGTGTTCACCCGCAGGATTAGTGCGCTGATAAAGATATTCATAGAAGCTGCTTTGCACATCTTCATTCATGCCATCAGGGCGATCAATCAAGCTCGCATCACCAAGATAGACAAATTCCTGTGCGTCTCGCGGGCCAAGTAGTGGATGCTGAATAATCATATTGACCTCAATGCAAATTCGGTTGGGCGCCAACGCCCTTTTCGTCAATAACCGCACCGCTTCTGAAACGATCTAGGCGATAGGCTTGAGCTGTTTCGTGGGGCTTATCCGTGGCCAATAGGTGCGCGAGCGCATAGCCTGAAGCAGGCGTTGCTTTAAAGCCGCCATAGCACCACCCACCGTTAAAATAGAGCCCGTCAATTGGTGTCTTGTCGATGATGGGCGAACCGTCCATCGACATATCCATAATGCCGCCCCAAGACCGCAGCAATCGCGCCCGGCCAAGCATTGGCATCAATGCCATCCCGCCTTCGATTACATCTTCAACAACCGGCAAGTTACCCCGTTGGGCATAGCTGTTATAACCATCAAGATCACCGCCAAACACCAACCCGCCCTTGTCCGATTGGCTGACGTAAAAATGCCCAGCCCCAAAAGTGACAACGCCGGGAATAAGCGGCTTTAACCCCTCAGACACAAAGGCTTGCAAAACATGGCTTTCAATGGGCAATCGCATACCCGCCATTGCCATAATGCGTGATGAACTGCCCGCAACAACCGACGCTACTTTCTTCGCCCTGATTGCGCCGCGACTGGTCTGCACTCCCTGCACCACACCATCTTGAATATCAATGCTCGTCACTTCGCAATTTTGAATGATGTCAACGCCATGCAGATCAGCACCTCTTGCATATCCCCATGCAACCGCATCATGACGCACGGTGCCTGCCCGTCGTTGCAACAGCCCACCAACAATCGGGAATCGGGCATTGTCAAAATCTAAAAACGGCACCATGTCGCGCACGGCTGCATTGTCCAACAGTTCCGCATCAGCGCCGTGTAACAACATTGCATTGCCCCGACGCCGGAACGCATCACGCTGCGCATCCGTATGGCACAGGTTCAAAATACCGCGCTGACTGACCATTGCGTTGTAGTTGAAATCTTGCTCAAGATTTTCCCAGAGCTTCAACGAGAACTCGTAAAATGGCTGATTGCCATCAAGCAAATAATTCGAGCGAACAATTGTGGTATTCCGCCCAACATTACCGCCGCCAAGCCAGCCTTTTTCAAGCACGGCGACTTTGGCTTTTCCAAAGGTCTTGGCAAGATAGTAGGCTGTAGCCAAACCATGGCCACCACCACCGATGATAACAAAATCATATTCGGGTTTCGGATCTGGGTTTTTCCATACCGGTTTCCAGCCCGTGTGCCCACGAAGACCTTCAAGCAAAACCTTAAACCCAGAATAATGCATCATGACACCCCACAGCTGCGCATGAGGAGTATGGCATCTCACCTTTGATAAAATTGTTCTAAAAATGACAAAAAATATGATAAATTAGTCAAAACCTGTACTTTTAACGGATTGGACGAACTTTCATGGAACAACTCAAAACTGAATCAACCAGAGTGGGCGTACTTTTGGTTGACCAATATGCGCTTATGTCCACCGCCTCAGCAGTTGAGCCAATGCGGGCAGCAAACCTGTTGGCAGGTCAGAACCTTTTTGACATTCAGTATGTTTCCGCGGGCGGCGGAACAGTCAATTCCTCAGCCGAATTTGGGATTGAAACACAGTCTCTTGATAATTTAGATTTAGAATTTGATCTCGTCTTTGTGGTAGCCGGCGGCAACCCTTTACTCTTTGAAGATACTTCTGTTTTTTCATGGCTGCGCACACTAAACGCAAAAGGCGTCTCACTTGGTGGCATCTCCGGGGGCAGCGCCATTTTAGCGAAGGCCAACCTGCTCCGTAACCGGCGCTTCACAATCCACTGGCAACACGTTGATGCGCTAAAGGAGCATTACCCTGATCACCTTGTTGAACAGCGCCTATACGTCATTGATCGAGACCGTTACACTTGCGCGGGTGGCGTTGCTCCGCTCGATATGATGTTGGCAATTATCACCAGCAACTATGGCGCAGACCTCGCCCACCGGGTGAGCGACTGGTTCATACACACCAACATTCGTCCGCATAGTGACCCACAAAGAGTTGGTCTGGGTGCGCAATATAATGTCCATCAACCTGCACTCGTCGCAGCTATTGAATTGATGACCAATCACCTGGCGGACCCTTTGTCATTGGAACAGCTCGCCATGTTGTGCAATGTCAGCGCGCGGCAACTACAGCGTCTCTTTCAAGAAAAAATTGGGAAATCAACAATGACATTTTACCGCGACTTGCGGCTTAAAAAAGCCAGAGAACTGCTCATTCAATCAACCAGCTCAATTCTAGAAATTGCCATTGCCACCGGATTCACAAATGCCTCGCATTTCTCCAAACTCTTCAAAGAAAAATTTGGCAACAGCCCAAAATCCGAACGACAAAACTAGTTCGCTTCAACTCGATCATACGTCACTTCAATCGTTACCGACCCAATGGCTCATAGCTCCCTGCTGAGTACGCAACCACAATCGGCAATTTCATCGCATTGCAAGTAAGTGGCCTTATCCAACCATCCGAACTAATTGAGATCAGCTAGATCAATTGGAGCAAGTTGACCCAAAAACTTCACAACAAAAGCCACGTCACCGCTCGTTTGCGTGCCCTCGCAAAATTTGAAGCACATTTCGAATTTTGAAGTATGAGCGAATACCAGTTGGTTACGATACCCAGACAATTTTCTGCTCTATGATGATGGAATGGCTTTCCGCGGGCTTAGGAAGGTTGGGGCGCAAACGCCCCCAATGAAATAACGGCATTTCGTACCCAATTGCTCCAAGCACCACGAAACTACCCAAGTCAAAGCTGATCAGCCAACTTGCACGCCACCACGCCATACGCCACCGACAACTGGTGAGTTCTTGTGAACTTTAATTCGTACGAGGTCACCGTAACATCCAACTTGTATGCGTCCGCGATCAGCAAGTTGAGTTGCATCCGCTGGGTTCTGTGTAACGGTTTTGATCGCCCGCGGCAGATCCTGCCAAATTTCGGCCAGTTGGAACGCCCCTACCAGAAGTGCTGAAGGCACATAGTCGGAGGACAATATGTCCAAAAGGCCGTTTTCCGCCAATTCAGCCGCCGCTACATTGCCAGAGTGCGAACCGCCGCGCAAAACATTTGGCGCGCCCATGATGATCTTAATCCCTTGATCAGAGCACGATTGAGCTGCTTCTAATGTCGTTGGAAATTCCGCTAGGTTTATTCCGATCGACTTTGATTTCTCCACCTGCGCGGTTGTTGTATCATCGTGGCTAGCAAGCGTCGCGCCGAATAGATTTGCTTGTTCTATAACCGCGTTTTCGTGCTTCGTTCGGTTACGATTTCCCCGCGCTTGTTGCTCAAGAACATGCTTTTCAAATTGCTGGTCGGTGTAGCCATATTTGCCAACAATATAGTTCTTTAGCTTGCTCACTTCACGAAACTGTCTCTGACCCGGGGTGTGGTCCATCAAGCTAACCAGCCGAACCCTGTCATCTGATCCGAATTCGGCGAGCTCTTCAATCAGTGTGTCAGAGCAGACTTCCGCACGCAGATGCAGCATGTGTCTGATGCGCAGAATCCCCTCCTCGCGCAAGCTCAATATCTCACTCGCAACCTGTCGCGCATATTTGCCGTAATTGGTTTTCGAGTTAGTTATTGAGCCCACACGAAGTGCATCAAATACCGTCGTAATACCAACAGAAGCCAGTTCACCATCATGTGCAAGAATTGCCGTTTTGTGCGGAAACTGAACACCAGGCCGCGGTTCAATATGTCGTTCAAGGTTGTCTGTATGCAATTCAACCAGCCCTGGGATAACATAGTCACCAGCCAAATCGATTGCATCACGGGGCACCTGATCACCTTCACTTATGGCCGTGATGACACCATCTTCAACCTCGATTGAGCCAGTAAGAATTTGATCGCTAAGCACGATCTTTGCATTTGCCAATGTCACTTGACCTGACATATGGGCGTCATATTTTTCTGGCAGTTGCTGTAAGAAAGCAGGAGAATTCATGTCAAATTTCCGACGGTTTGCGATTTACTATATGCCAAGCGATGATCCATTGGCCGAATTCGGCGCACGTTGGCTGGGTTGGGATGCGGTTCATGCGAAACAAGAAACGCGACGTTTGGATGGTTTGCCGCAATTTCATGTCGATGATGTGACAGCGGCACCAAGAAAATATGGGTTGCACGCTACGTTGAAACCGCCGTTTCACTTGGACACTGAGAAGTCTGTTGGCAACCTGAAAGAAGCCTGTGCTGAATTCGCGGCACACCACTCGATTGTTGAAGCGGATGGATTGCATATCAAATCCATCGGCCGATTTTTGGCGTTGGTCCCGCATGGCAATATTGCTAGTCTCAACGCACTCGCCGCTGCATGCGTCAAAGAGTTCGACCTATTTCGAGCCCCTGCCAGCGCAGCAGAACTTGAAAAGCGCCGCGCAAATGGGTTGGCCCCAAATCAGGAAAAAATGCTGACCAACTGGGGCTATCCTTATGTTTTTGACGAATTTCGGTTTCACATAACTTTGACGGGAAAGTTGGATAAAGAGCTCCTCGGCTTTGTCGAACCATATCTGAAATCGGCGCTTCCAACGCTTCCAAATCCATTTACGATCGACAAAATCGCACTTATGGGTGAACGAAATGACGGATATTTCGAACTGATCAAACATTACGCCCTATCCGGGTAAAGCGCGTTCAGCGCCGTGTGAACAGCATCCTCAATCGTACCGTCATTGTTGATTGTGATTGCGTCAATTCCATTGGGCAGCGGAAACTTAAGGCGGCTCAAGCGCTTTTCTATCTCAGCTTCGTTTTCGCGTCCCCGCGCGCGCAGTCTTTCGCGCACGGTTTGCTCTTCGGCTCTTATGTTTAAGACATCGAACCGCCCGAACTTTTCATTTGCTTCAAGCAACACCGATCGGGAAAGGTTCACAAGCAGTTGCTTGCCCGCCTTCACTTCATCCAACAAAGTGGTTGGAATGCCATAGTGTAGATCATGCGCACGCCAATGCAGACAAAATTCGCCATTGGCGACTTTGTTCTCAAATTCACCTTCTGTTGCCGATATATACGCTTCACCGCCAAGATCTGGCGACCGGGTTATGACCCGTTCAACGAGCGACAGATCTGGGCGAGCACGGGCAATGCCCGCCATCACGCTATCTTTTCCCACGCCAGAGGGGCCAACCACGCCGATCAGTCGACCGGTCATGCTGCTAGACCCGGAGTAAATTCAGCGACATCGACAAAACGATCACAAACTTGGTTTCTGGCCGGCTCGTCATGGAATATTCCAATGATTGCGGCACCGCGTTGTTTGGCTTCTTCGATTAACTCCAGAACAACTTCTCGGTTTTTCCCGTCCAGACTGGCCGTAGGTTCGTCCAAGAGCAACGCTGGATAGTGATGAACGAAGCCGCGGGCCACGTTCACTCGTTGCTGTTCTCCGCCTGAAAAGGTTGTTGGTGAAAGTTGCCATAAACGCTCTGGCAAATTCACTTTCGACAACAGAATAGCAGCGCGGTCTCTTGCTTCGTCAACATCTACACCAACTTGCAATAATGGCTCTGCAACCACGTCGATTGTTGGCACACGCGGCACAACGCCCAAAAACTGGCTTACATAGCCAAGCGTATATCTGCGCAAATCCAAAATTTCACGTGGCTCAGCTTTTGCAACATCAATATCACCCACTTGAATGGCGCCCGACGCAGCGAGATAATTGCCATAAATCATTCGCATCAACGTTGATTTTCCCGAGCCTGAAACACCAGTTAGCGCAACGCATTCGCCTTTTGAAACACTCAGGTTCGCTTCTGACAAAACCAAAATCTCAGCGCTATTTTGATTGTGAAGCGTGAATTTCTTTGAAAGATTTGATATATTAATCATGTTTACACCTGCAAAACTGAGCTAACCAGCAACTGGCTATACGCATGTTGTGGATCATCTAAGACCTGATCTGTGAGGCCGGTTTCGACCACGTGCCCATCTTTCATCACCATCAACCTATCCGCCAGCAATCGCACAACAGCTAAATCGTGTGTGACGATGATTGCTGAAAGACCCATATCGCGCACAAGCCCGCGAAGTAGGTCCAAAAGACGCGCTTGAACACTCACATCCAGCCCGCCAGTTGGCTCGTCCATAAACACAAGCCGAGGATTGGTCACAAGGTTTCTAGCAATTTGCAAGCGCTGTTGCATACCACCTGAAAATGTACTCGGGCGATCGTCAATTCGGTTTTCGCTAATCTCAACGCGACCAAGCCAATCAACGGCTTTGTTGCGAATGTTTGCATAATTGCGGCCACCAACAGCCATCAACCGTTCGCCAACATTACCGCCAGCACTCACATTCATGCGCAAACCTTCACGGGCATGTTGGTGCACAAAAGCCCAATCGGTGCGCGAAAGCATCCGACGTTCTGGCTCCGACATGGCCAATGTGTCCTTTGGGCCTTCAACCCGTGTGTCAAAAATCACTTTGCCCTGTTCGGGGGTAATGTGACCGGCCATGCAATTGAGCAAGGTTGATTTCCCAGAACCACTTTCGCCCACAATCCCCATAACTTCACCGGGATAAAGGTTAAACGAAACATCCGAGCATCCGATATTATTGCCATAATGTTTGGAGAGGCTATCCACGCTTAATAAAGGTGTCATGCTGCGTCTCCTGTAAACTGCATTCCTGTATGCCCCGCCTCAACACGTTTTTCACAAAAATCGGTGTCAGAGCACACAAATGTCCGCCCCCCGTCATCATTGACGATAACTTCGTCCAAATAGCTATTGTCCGCACCACATATTGAGCAGTTGTGCGGCGCCTTTGAAGGGTCGAAAGGATGGTCTTCAAAATCAAGGCTGACCACTTTCGTATAGGGCGGCAATGCGTAAATACGCTGTTCGCGACCAGCACCAAACAATTGTATGGCTGACATTTCCATTTTTGGATTGTCAAATTTTGGAATTGGCGACGGGTCCATAACGTATCGGTTCTCAACTTTTACGGGATACGCATAAGACGTTGCTATGCGGCCGTTTTTAGAGATGTCCTCATAAAGTTTGACGTGCATTAGGCCGTACTCTTCCAAAGCGTGCATCTTGCGTGTTTCGGTTTCACGCGGTTCCAAGAACCGCAAGGGTTCTGGAATGGGCACCTGATAGACAAGAATTTGATTGTCACCCAATGTTTCCTCGGGAATGCGGTGGCGCGTTTGAATGAGCGTGGCGTCCTTCGTGCTGGTTGTTGTTTCAACACCAGCCGTTTTTTCAAAAAACTGACGAATGGACACAGCGTTCGTCGTGTCGTCAGCCCCCTGATCAATCACTTTGAAAACATCGTCAGGCGTCATCGTTGCCGCACTTACCTGGACACCGCCAGTTCCCCAACCATATGGCATGGGCATTTCGCGACTTGCGAATGGCACTTGATATCCCGGGATTGCTAGCCCTTTGAGCAATGCCCGTCGGATCATACGTTTGGTTTGTTCATCCAAATACGCGAAATTATAGGCTTGATCGGTCATTCTGCTGCCTCCGGAATTTGAGTTTCTAATGCTGTTTCACGCATCCGGCGGATCAATTCTAGCTCTGACTGAAAGTCAACATAATGGGGCAATTTTATATGCTCCAAGAAACCCGTCGCTTGAACATTGTCACCGTGATAAAGGACAAATTCTGCATCTTGTACTGGTGCACCTAAATTGTCCTCACCAAGCTCTTCCCACCGCAATGCCCTATCGACCAATGCCATGGAAATAGCCTTGCGCTCAGTTTGACCAAACACAAGCCCATAGCCTCTGGTGAACTGGGCCGGTTCTGTTTTTGACCCCTGAAACTGATTTACCGTTTCGCATTCCGTAACGGTGATCTCGCCAATCTCAATCGCAAATCCAAGCTCTGGAATGTCCATTTCAACCGCAACCGCACCAATGCGAAGTTCGCCAACAAAGGCGTGGTTACGCGCATAACCGCGCTGGCTTGAATAGGCCATGCCCAATGTAAATCCTTCGTCGGCGCGCGTTAGCGCCTGCAACCGCAATGGCCGGTCGGCAGGCAACTCAAGCGGCTCTCGGGTCAGGTCTGGCGGCGTTTCATTTGAAACTGCCTCTTGCTGGATCAAACCCTCTTTATTCAAAAACGCAGCAACATGTGGAACCGTTTCTTGCACAACTTCTTTTTGCGGCGCGTCAGGCACTTCGCCATCTGCGGCAAGCTTAAAATCCAACAGCCTGTGTGTGTAATCAAATGTCGGGCCCAAAACTTGTCCACCCGGAAGATCTTTAAACGTCGCTGAAATCCGACGGTCACACGCCATAGCTTGCGTATCAATTGGCTCAGAATAGCCAAACCTAGGCAGCGTTGTGCGATAGGCCCGAATAAGGAAAATCGCTTCGATCAAATCGCCTCTAGATTGTTTGATGGCGAGCGCCGCGAGGTCGGGATCATAGAGCGAGCCTTCAGCCATAACGCGATTTACCGCGAGCGACATCTGCTCCTTGATTTGGTCGACACCAAGTTCTGGCACATTCTTGTCTCCGCGCCGCTCCTCGGCCAGCCACGAATGTGCATTTTCGATGGCGCGCTCACCACCTTTAACAGCAACATACATAAGTCAAACTACCTTCGTGCTTCGGGGCAGAGCAGCGATTTTGCTGCCAGCGGTGAACATAAAATCAACACCAAGTGGGAACCGCGCATTGTTGGACTGAAATAGCGCAACATTGTCCGGCAGAGAGAAGTTCGCGGTTTCTTTAATGCCTGGACCAGAAAGCGTTGCCCCAGTTGCACCCAAGTTCGCCAACTCCACAATCAATGTTGTTGAACGGTCCGGATATTCAGAAGTGCCAATCGGAAAATCATCAATCGGCATCAAATTATCCCAAGTGCCAATCGCATATTGGGCATCTTGGCGAGAACAAATTGGCGCACCGATGTGAAACGCAATCCAGTCCTTTATATCTCTGCAATCGTAACTGCCTGCCAAATAGATTGGCGTATCCGCATCACACAAAGTCAGCAGCGAAGTGCTCGCAGCGTTGGACATTGGCGCAGGTGCAGACGCACCCCCAATTTCTTCGATTGCGCCCGGCTTTGCCATCACATTAAGCAACGCCCGAAAAGCAAATGCTGCCTGCGTAGCATGATCGGTAAAACCGCCATCAAGAGATGATGAATTCAATTGTCTTCTCCCCGTGCAATCGTGAAAAACTCCACCTTTGTTGAAGCCGCTTTTTCCGCGCGTACCTGCTTTTTTTCATTCTCTGCGGCTTGCAAAGGTGACAGCACTTGTTGGGCGATTTCGTTCGCCGCTTCCGTCTGCAACAACGCGTCAGCAAGCGCCGCAAATTGAGCGGATTCTTTGTCGCGACCCTGGACGTATCCATGCCCCACTTCTCCGCTGGGCAGACGCAAGGAACAGCGGGTGACCGTCAATTCGCCCAAATTAAACGGTGCACCCACTGCGCCAGCGCGCCCCCGCACCATAACGCTTCCGATTTCTGGTTTGCGGAGCCATTCAAAATTGCTCGCGGGATTGGTTTTCGCAACGAGCGAGGCAACGCGGCCCTTCGGCGCCCTCGCCAACAGCCCTAACCACGCTTTTCTGTCATGTTCTATCATTTGGTGTCTTTCGCCATCTAGACAAATGAGATTCATACTATACAACTATACACATTATGGTTGATTTCACCGTGAACCGCAAATCTAGTTTTATGAATTTTTGGTGACAGCTAATGAAACGAAGTGCAAAAACACCTGTCTGGCAGTCGATAGCCGGTGCCATTCGTCAGTCGGTCGCCAACGGCGAATATGGTGAAGGGCAAAAGCTGCCAACCGAGGCAATATATGCGAAGAGATTTGGCGTAAATCGCCACACAATTCGTCACGCAATGTCGCATTTAGTCGACGAGGGATTGGTGCACAGCAGGCGCGGCGCGGGATATTTCGTCCTCAATCAACCCTTAGAATATCCAATCGGCCATCGCGTACGATTTCACAGCAACCTTATCGACGCTGGGCACACACCAAA
Source organism: Maritalea sp. YIW29 (assembly GCF_057219265.1). NCBI lineage: Bacteria > Pseudomonadati > Pseudomonadota > Alphaproteobacteria > Hyphomicrobiales > Devosiaceae > Maritalea > Maritalea sp. YIW29. Next base: position 1,227,588 of record NZ_JBXVVF010000002.1, on the reverse strand, counting down.
ACGAGAAGCACTTTCAATTGAAACACGGCAAGCCACTCAAGAAGATCTGTTGCGCTTAAAGGTTAAAGAGGGCGAGCCCATTTGCGTGTGTCACGCGATCAGCTTTTCCGACAGCGTGCCGCTATCCATCAGCGAAAGCCACTTCCCCGTCACGAGATTACCCAACATTGAAGATGCCCTGGCCGCACAAGGATCAATTACCGTCGCACTCAAAGAATGTGGCGTCGCCGACTATGTTCGTCACTCAACGCGCATCAACGCGCAAACTGCAAATGCCACACAGGCTTTGCACCTGCGCGTGCAAGAAGGAGCCCCCCTATTATACACAACCTCAATTAATGTTGATGTTGATGGGATGCCAGTTGAGTTTGGGCAAACTTGGTTTGCCAGCGAACGCGTTACGCTTGTGCTGAACAACAGCGCAAGCTAACGCATATCAAGCCTCATACTTTTCCAAAAACTCAAGCGCAGAAAGCTTTCTGAAATCGTTGAGCGACGCCCTGATTTTCTGGTGGTCCCAATCCCACCACGCCAGCGCAATCAAACGCTCAGCAATTTCTTGAGGTTGGCGTTCACGCAATGGTTTGGCTGGAACCCCCGCAACGATCATAAATGGCGGTACGTCTTTCGTGACCAGCGCACCCGCCGCAACGATTGCCCCATGACCAACTTTTATTTCAGGCTTGATCATAGCGCCATGGCCGATCCAAGTATCATTGCCAATATAGGCTTTGCGCGACGCACGGTGCTCAAAAAACGCAGCATCATCTTGGGCATCATCCCAATATTCATTTGAGCGATACATGAAATGATGTAAAGACGCGCCCCCCATGGGATGGTCAGTCGCGCCAATGCGGCTTGAAGATGCGATGTTGGAAAATTTGCCGATCACCGCATTTGCAATATCCGCATAACGATCACAATATGAGTAGTCGCCCAATTCAACTTTATTCAAGCGCGACCCACGCCCGATGGAAACATAATCACCAAAGGTACTATCAACGATCGTGCAGTCTTCGCCTATGACCGGCATATCAGGTTTAAGTTTGGCCATTAGCTTTCGTCCCCGTTGATCAATTTACGTCTCAATAGTCCTGAAGCCCAATCCATGAAAATCACCATTAGGATGATGAGGATCATGTAGTAACCCACCTCCTCCCAATCCTTTTGTGTCTGGATTGCCTGCGTCAACATCAAGCCAATTCCACCACCTGTAATCGCACCAATAATCGTTGCGCTGCGGGTGTTTGATTCAAAGAAATAAAGGATTTGGCTAAGCAAAACCGGCACCACCTGTGGAATGACACCAAAGCGATATCCTTGCACCGGATTGGCACCCGTCGAGGCGACCCCTTCGATTTGCTTGTCATCGACATTTTCAAGGGCCTCAGAGAATATTTTCCCAAACGTACCCGTGTCGGTGATCAAAATCGCGAGGGCACCGGTTAAAGGCCCGGGGCCAAATGCACGGCTCAGAACGATTGTCCAAATCAAAGCGTCCACGCCACGTAAGAAGTCAAATACCCGGCGCATTGCAAGTCTTAGGGCATTAAATGGAGTGAATTTCTTCGCAGCGAGAAACGCCAAAGGAAGTGTGATGACAGCGGCACCAAAAGTACCAAGAAACGCCATCAGAATTGTCTCGCCAATGGCCCACAAAACATCTGAGTGTCGCCACATCGGGTTCCCCCAAAAGTCAGACCACGCCCCTGAAATGTTATTCCGGCTTTCATCCAATTGGGGTCCAAACACAATGCTGAATAGTGACTGGCCGTAATATGGACTATCCAAGGTATAAAAGAACAATTCCCACCCCGGGAAATACCGAAAAATCTCTGTTTTCGACCGGGTAATGGTGACGCGCCCGTTTGGCGTGCTTAGCGCAACCCTGCGGTCACTGGCATTAATCCAATCTGGAGCGCCTTCCCCAAGGTTGGTTTCAACGGTGCGCCCATTGAACTTCGCCTCAAACGTTCCGTAGCCGGGAATGACAAAGTCCATCTCATTGTCGGCCATCAGGCGGATAACATACCCGTCGCCCAAATCGACTTTTGTAACATTAGTGCCGGTGACCCATTCGGGACGCGTACCGTCGGGATAGCGCCCTTTGCGCTCACCTTCAATCGCATAGTCAATTTCACCAGAACGATGAGATTTCGTAACATGAACCTTATGGCTCCAACTGTCAGATGCGAAAGTAATCGCATTGTCCAACCGCGCCCGCTCCGCCAAGCCCACAACATCAAAGGCAATCGCCACATAGATTAAGTAGGCCAAGGCAATTATTGGGACAACAAATGCAATTTGTTTTTTTCGTTGGATTAGCGCAACCGCTTGGAATTGTGCGCTGCTGATGCTCGCATTAATCATGCCGATTTTCCTTCGCTAAGTTCATTTCGATAGCGGCTGGAGACTTGATCAAAGAATATTATTGTTGCGAACAACAGGATGAAAATAGCCGCCGCCTCATCGAAAAGGCCCGGCCCCCAAGACATGGCATTGCGCAACTCATAGCCAAGCCCGCCAGCCCCAACAAAACCGAGAATGGCAGACGCGCGAATATTGATCTCAAATCGCAGCAAACTGTAACTCAAGAAGTTTGGTGCCACCTGTGGCAGCACCCCAAGAAGAATGCGTTGGGACCAGTTTGCCCCAACTGAGCTCAGACCCTCAACAGGCTTCAAGTCCACATTTTCCGCCACTTCAGAGAACAGCTTGCCAATAGCGCCAGCAGTGTGAATTGCAATGGCAATGACCGCAGGCACAGGCCCGCCGCCAAGCACAAAGATGAGCAAAAGGGCAATAACAATTTCAGGGATAGCCCGCATAATATCTGTCGCCCGGCGCACGAACGGCACGGCCCACGGAAAGAAAGCCAGTCCTCTGGTGCCATGCATTGCCAACAGAAACCCAGCGATCACGCCAACCAGCGTGGAAACCGCCGCAATATTGATGGTCTCAATCAACGCGGGCAAGAACTTGAGCAAATATCCAGGTATTTCAGCACGATGCGCCCAAGCCTCGGATAAGACATCCGCCGGATAATCACCTACATTTTTTAGGCCTGCCCAAAATCCACCTGCATTACGGCCATCAGCGACCACAAAGCCGGACACCATCAACATGATGAAGATCAACAACACAACTCCGCCATACAGCCGTTTGCGTTGAACCATTGCCAGATAACTGGCCTGTATGTTGCGGGTGTTGGATGATTTGGCGTTGCGTGTGCCGGGGCCTTTTGGAAATTGAGTTACCATTTGCCACTTCCTGATGTGAAAAGTCGGGGCCCGAAAAGAGCCCCGACTGGATGTTGTTTGGATGTCTTGAATTAGCCGCCGATTTTGGCTTTTCGTGCTTCGATCACTGATGTGTAAGCATCATGCGTAATCGGATCGAAACCAAGTGTATCGCCTGCTGCAACACCGTATGCACAGTCTTGATCTTTTTCATATAGACCATCAACCAACGCTGTCATTTTGGCTTTAACATCTGCTGGAAGCGATTTGCGTAGAACAACAGGTCCTTCAGGAATGACGTTCGACTTCCAGATTTGAACAAGCTCATTCATATCCACAAGACCTGCATCAACCGCTTTACGCAAAGCGCCAGAATTGTAGCCGTCTTCCCAGTTGCCTTGTGCGTCAGCCCAAGTCACGCCACCATCAATATCGCCGTTAAACACAGCAACGATTGTCTGCTCGTGGCCACCGGTGAATTTCACTTCGCCGAAATACGCTCCAGATTCCATTGTAGAACCCGTAGCTTGTGGAATTTCGATTGATGGAATCAAGTACCCGCTTGTTGAGTTAGGATCGCCAAAGCCGAACACCTTACCTTTAAGGTCTTCAAGTTCTGTCACACCAGCATCTTTGCGGGCGAAACCAATGGAATGGTAACCGTAAGATCCGTCGAGATTGATCTTTACCAAAACCGGCTCAACCGCATCAGAATCTTGCAAGTAAACAGCTGCGTAAGATGATGCACCCATCCAAGCCATATCCAATGTGCCACCAAGCAAACCTTGGATCACGCCATTATAGTCAGCAGGCGCAAACAATTTCACAGGTACGCCAAGTTCGTCTGAGGCATATCCTTGCAAACAGCTATAGCTGTTCATGCGGTCTTGAGCGTTTTCACCGCCAAGAATGCCAATGCGGAATTCGCTAATTGAATCAGATGCCACAGCACCGGTCGTCAGTGTAGATAGAGCCAGAAGGGCTGCAGTAAAAGTCGATTTCATTGTTTTCTCCATTATGAACGCGGCAGACTCCACGCTCCATGTCTTTGGTCAGGCAATTGCCGCGACCAGTTCTTCGCTGCGATCAAGCGCATCGATTTGTGTTGAGGTTGCTTCCTCAGAAAAGTCTTCGCCTGCACCGTAAATTTCGCGTGCGGCGTAAGTCGTCAGCTCCGATGGCGGGCCGTCAAAAACAACAGCACCATCACGCATACCGATAACCCGATCGCAATAGCGACGGGCAGTGTCGAGCGTGTGCAGGTTGGCAACAACCAGGCGGCCATCTTCCTCATGTATGCGACGCAAAGCATCCATCACAATTTGCGCATTCATGGGGTCAAGGCTGGCAATTGGTTCATCCGCCAAAATGATCTTAGGGTCTTGCATTAAGGCCCGCGCAATGGCGACGCGCTGTTGCTGGCCGCCAGAAAGTGCGTCGGCACGTTTTGGCGCATGCTCAGCAATGCCCAACCGATCCAAAAGCTCGACGGCCCGATGAATATCTTGAGTTGGATAAAGGTTGAAAACCGACGCCAAAGTCGAGCGTTCATTCAACGTGCCGTGCAGGACGTTTGAAACAACGTCCATACGCGGCACCAGATTGAATTGCTGAAAGATCATCGCGCATTCAGATTGCCAGCGACGTCGCTCAGCTCGCTTCAAATTAGAAACGCACTTGCCGTCAAAATGAATTTCGCCATCTGTTACATCAGTAAGCCTGTTGATCGTGCGCAACAATGTCGACTTGCCCGCACCTGACCTTCCGATGATGCCGATAAAAGCCGGTTCCTTGATTTCGAAACTGACATTGTCGACAGCCGATTTGTTACGGAACTTCTTCGTGACGTTGGTAATGCGCAGCATAATGCCCCCTTTGTTCAGGGGCGGAAACTATTCGCGCCGAGTTGCAGATTCTTGACGAACGCGTGAATGTTTTATGACAGTGGATAAAGTGCAGGGCTGGCCGACATAGCGATTGGGTTGGGATTTGCCATTGGCCTGCGACGATAAATGGAGATTGAAAGGCAACAATTGCACAACCTGAGGCCTTATTTTCCCAGCGATCCAAATGGAGTTTGTCCCTGACAAGGCGAGATGGGCTGTCTTATCAATTGATCGTCAAAACATGGAGACGATCATGACTGAAATCATCACACTCAAGCAAATCTGCGAAGAACTGAAAATCGATCCACGCGAAGCGCGTGAAAAGCTACGCACAGCAGCACGCGACAAAAAGAACTATCCAGCGCTGGCTGCACATAAGCCACGCACACCTTGGCAATGGGTGAATGGATCTGATGGCGAGAAAGAGGCACAGGAGTCCTTGAATTGCAAAACAACCAATGCAAAGCAGAAATGACTATCGACATATTACGTTAGATTGTGCAGTCTATCAATGTGTGTGAGCGGGATGGCGACATCGCCATCAGCTCATGTTTGGGTTATACTTATAGACACAGGCATTTTGCCTGAGCGATTACAATCTGTACCGCTATCTTCTTCGGAGGAATTAATGCTCTTGAACTTTTGCGCTCACACACTTTTTTGGGGGTAAAGTTGGAAAATCAAGAAGCACTTAAAGAAATAAAAGACAGAGTATGGATTACAGCAAAATCACGTATTACAGCCGAAAAGCGGCTTAGACAGATTGATACTGTCACCCACATCTCGCTTACGCTGCTATCAACAATCGTCGTTGGAATTTCAGTGTTCGCGGACCAACTTCCAGCCAACGTTCCAGTCACAAAATACACAATAATTCTGTCTATTCTTGTTCTTGTTTTCTCCGTAATAGTATTCGGGTTCAGGTTCGGTCAGAGCGCTGTCCTACAAAGAGAATGCTACCTGCGCCTAGATCGTATTCGTGACAGCGGCGCTGGCGCGGATGAACTTCAAAAAGAATACCATGAAATTCTATCAGCCTATCCAAATCATTCTAGCTTAGATTACGAGAAGCTAATTCTTGATCGTACGCTTTTCAGCAAAGCTGGAATTACGGACTCACATGGGAAGTCATTAAAATGGACGTTCCCTATGCTTGCCCGGTATCTATTCAATTCTCTCTTGTTGTGGTCGGTTCCGCTACTGATACTGATAGGCAGCATCGGGTCGCTGTTTTGGATTTGGTAGAATTTCAGTGAAGAAAAATGAAAGGTCAGCAGCGAATTGGTTTCAGTCCTATTTAACTAAACCCACATTTCAAAAACTGTATGAGGAATATGTACATGAACGCAGTGGCGTCGGCCGCGACGGTGTTACCACCTCGCAGTTTCAGACTATGCTTGATAGTGAAATTGAAACTGCTTTGCGCAAAATTCAAAACATTACTTTCGATTTCACGTCATACAAAGAGAAACTAATTTCAAAGGGTGCCGATAGCTTCCCTAGGCAGATTTCAGTTCCCACTGTAAGAGACAAGCTAGTACTTAAATTCCTATCAGAAGTGCTCGCAAAGATTTACCCTGAACATGTATCAAGGCCCCCACACGAATTCGTCAAGCGCATTCACAAAACGTCGTCCAGCGCACCATCCAGCTATTGTTATTTGCGACTAGACATCCAGAATTACTATCCCTCAATAGATCATAAAATTCTGATGCGCATTTTACGCCGCAAGATACGGCACAAAGCACTTCTCCATTTAGTTGAAAATGCAATCAAGACACCGACAGGCGTGAGGAAAAGTGACGCCACGCAAAATACGTTGGGTATCCCACAAGGACTAAGCATCTCGAACATTTTGGCAAAGCTGTATTTAGAAGACATCGACAAACAGATGATGGAAGACAATACCATCGAGTATTCTAGATTTGTCGATGACATCCTCATCATAAGCGAAAAAAGCAGGGCAAAATCTCTATCTGTAGAACTTCCAAAACTAATAAAACAGAAGCGAAAGGTATTTTGTCACAAGGTGGGAGAAAGCAGCAAAAGTACCTTAATCAAGCTAGAAAACGGGATTGACTATCTAGGATACCATTTTCGAGGTAACGAAATCGAGGTTCGGGCTTCATCGTACAAAAAGATGTTCTCAAATCTAATGAAGATATTCACGTCAATGAAATACAAGACAAACAAAGCTCCGTTGATTTGGCGATTGAACTTAAGAATTTCGGGTTGTCTGTATCTAGAAAAGAAAATTGGGTGGGTTTTCTTTTTCTCCCAATCTGAAAATAAAAGGCAATTGATGCAGTTGGACGCGTTCGTCAAAAACCAAGTAAGCAAATTGTTGGATGATGAGGAAATAAAGCGAATTAAGTCATTCAACAAGTCATTCCACGAGGCAAAATACAATTTCAGGAACTCTAATTACTTTCCAAATTTTGACCAGTTTGATGACGAGCAAAAAAGAGCGCAAATCAGAATACTGTTACCTCCACGAAGAGTAACGCAGCTTGACTTACTTAACTCGAACGAGCTCGATAAACTCTTTCGACAATGCATGACAAAGGAAGTCAAAGAAATTGAAAAAGACATGCTTGAAGCATTCTCATAGCAATCGAAACGCATCACAGTTCGCTGTTTGTGAGATAGTGTAGAGTGTTGGACGAAAATCAAAAAATAGAGTTGCTTGACGCTTTTCCTGAGCTGCGCGCTAAAGACATTATTCTCCAAAAGGAACTCTACGCACATTTTGGATTGCTATTCTTTGGGTATTCTTTGATAGAGCACTCAATGATAAATTCACTTACGTATCATCATGTTGGTGTACGATTCAGTGCAGGCAAAATACGCAACAAAAAACAATGGGAAACCACACACGATACCGGGTACGAACGTGCGACGAAACTGACATTTGGGAACCTTGTAAAGAACATCATCGATATCGCAGAGTTTACTTCGTTATCAGATCGTCTTGATGAAGCAAAACGGCAGCGCAACTATTTCGCGCACCACTTTTTTCGCGAAGAAGTTCCAATTTATATGAGCGATGAAGGGTGTTGGCAGCTACTATTTGAATTTAAAAAACTGAATGACGACATAAGAAATCTGGACAGTGATCTTCGTGCGCCATTTGAGGAAATGTGTAAGAGGATGAGCCTTCCACTCCCTACACCCGAGCAACTGGAACTAGAAACATCCAAGTTGGTCGACGACGCAAGAACCACGTTGATGAATGACAAAGCGCAATTTGGTTGGAAAAGCAAATGAGATTTCGGTGGATGTGATAAACATCAAAAAAATCCCAAATGCGACCCAAGCCAATCCACACGCAAACACGCGTCGAGCTACTCTCGCCTAACATACTACAATGTATAAGGATTTTTGGTAGCGGGAGAGGGACTTGAACCCCCGACACGCGGATTATGATTCCGCTGCTCTAACCAGCTGAGCTACCCCGCCACAGGGTGTTTTGGATCGTGTGAACCAAACTTGAACTAGCAAATCGTTACATCGATTGAACTGTTCGTGCGCGATATAATGCGGGCGAGCAAATCTTGTCAAGCAAAACCGCAACTGTGTTTGCCCATTATGCCCAAGGATATGAAAATATTAAGCTTCCGGGCGAATTATTGATCTTTTTCTGGCCGCAAAGTCATGTATCATTGCCCCATATTTCGGCGGCAAAGGGACGTATAATGAAAAAACCAATTATGATCGCGGCAATGACCGCGTTGGTGCTGAGTGGATGTAGCCCCACTTGGCTCAACAATGACAGCGGCAACCTGCGTAACTCGGTAAAAGGCGGCGCAGCTGGCGCGGCGGCTGGGGCGCTTGCGGGCCTTGTTTATGCAGGCGTTGCCAACAAAGATGCACGTAGCGCGGCGCTAATTGGCGCGGGCCTTGGTGCCCTCACCGGCGCTGGCGTTGGCATTTATATGGACAAGCAAGAAGAAGAGCTTCGTGCGGGCCTTGCAGATTCAGGCGTCACAGTCACCCGACAAGGCGACAATATCGTCCTGAACATGCCGTCCAACATTACCTTTGCTGTCAACCAAGATCAGGTGCAGCCACAGTTCCACAAAGTTCTCACTTCGGTTGCAACAGTGTTGCAGCGCTATCCGAAAACGCTGGTGGACATTTACGGCCACACGGATTCTTCAGGTTCTGACCAGTACAATATGGAACTGTCTAACCGCAGAGCACTTTCTGTGGCCAACTATGTTTCAGGCGTCGGCGTTGATCCAAGGCGGGTTTATGTGACCGGTTATGGCGAAAGCCAACCAATCGCTTCCAACTCAACTGAAGCGGGCAAAGCAGCCAACCGTCGTGTAGAAATTCAAATTGCGCCACTAACTTAAAGCGCAAGCGTTAATCATCAAAAAGGCCGCCTTGTCGTTAAACAGGGCGGCCTTTTATTTTATATTCGAGAGGTATGATCTCAAATGTTCAGCGTGCCGTTTGCCCAGCCTTCAACATCCGTCGATGTTAAATCCGCAACGCTTTTCAAACGGTCGCGGCGGATCATTTGCGCCATACCGTCTTTGATGTCCCGCAGCATTTCCATGCCGCCAAACACCAGCGCACTATAGAGTTGAATTGCGTTTGCACCTGCTGAAAATTTGGCGATCGCCGATTGCGCATTGTGAACACCGCCAACGCCTATAATCGGCATATCATTGCCAACACGCATCCGCATTTGCGCCAATCGTTGCGTTGAGAAATTGAACAGCGGTTTGCCGCTCAAGCCCCCTGCTTCATTTTCATGCTCAGAACCCGCAATTTGCGCCCGACCCAAAGTGGTGTTGGAAATGATCAACCCGTCAAGATCGACTGTTTTGATCACCTCAACAACTTCATCCATTTGGCTTTCATCCAAGTCCGGCGCCAGTTTCAAAAACACTGGTACGCGAATGGATGCTTGCGCCCGCGCGTGTAACGCTTCACCCAGCAATCGCTTCAAAGCTTCTCCGGACTGCAGATCACGCAGACCGGGTGTATTTGGCGACGAGATATTGACCGTAAGATAGTCGGCCACCGGCGCGAACCGGCGCACGCCCTCAACATAGTCCGCAACAAAGTCGGAACTGTCTTTGTTGGCACCCACATTGACGCCAATTGTGGTGCCAGCTTGTTTCTCACTCGTCAGGCGCTCATAGGCGGCCAAATGCCCTTCATTATTGAACCCCATGCGGTTGATCACGCCCTGTTTTTCAGGCACCCGAAATAATCGCGGTTTTGGGTTCCCGTCTTGAGGCCGTGGCGTAATGGTGCCCACTTCAGCAAACCCAAAACCAATATCACAAAGCTGGTTTGGCACTTCTGCGTTTTTGTCAAAACCTGCTGCCATACCAATTGGGTTTTTCAGCGTTAAACCCGCAATTTCTGTTCGAAAAAATCCAGGATCCGCCAATTCTTGTGGCGAAACCGCCCCCAGTTTTATCGCATTGATCGTTAGGCCATGGGCCGTTTCTGGATCAAGTTTAAGCAATGCTTCGCGGCTCAAATTTTGAACCATCGGTTTGCTGAGCAGTCGAGAGATTTTGGAAAACACCATTTTATAACCCCTCAGGCAAAATAAAGGCACCAGCTGTGTCCAACTTTAACTCATGTTCACCAACAACTGCATCAAGCGGCAAATCCGCATAAAGGTGCGGAAACAGCACGCCACCACGGGATGGCTCCCACTTGACTTCGGTGCCAATTTTGTCTGTTTCAACGCTTAAAAGTAAGAGGTCAGTTTGCCCTGCAAAATGCAAACTCAGCGTTTTGGCGAGCTGATCAGCAGTGGAAAAATGAATATATCCGTCACTGATATCAATCGAAACACCAGTGAAAATGCCATTCGCTTTGGCCGTTTGCCAATGCGTTGCTGAACAAACTTTGTAAATCTTCATGATCACCACAATTTTAACGAATTATTTGCTTCGGACTTAGGGCCATTTGCTCAAATGTGCAAGGAAAAGCCGAGAATTTGAGCATTGTTGCTTTACATCCGAGTTAATGAAAGTTAACAAAGGGATAGGATTTTTGTCCTTTAGGTCAGAAACTATTCCTGTGCATGATTTGGAACTTATATGATTACCCACCGCGCAATTTGGTCCGCCATCGATACATTGGCACAACGCCGCGGTCTTTCTGTGTCCGGACTTGCCAGGCTGGCTGGGCTTGACCCAACAGCCTTCAACCCCTCAAAACGCATCTCAAAAGACGGGCGAGAGCGGTGGCCTTCCACCGAGAGCATTGCAAAAACATTGGCGTCTGTTGATGAAAGCATGGACCAATTCCTGTCCGGCGGCGGTGTTTACGAACAAACAAATTCGCACAAAGCGGCCGTGCCACTGTTGGGGTTTGCTCAGGCGGGTGCTGGTGGATTTTTCGATAGTGGTGGATTTCCCGCTGGTCAGGGCTGGGACGAAGTCAGCATTCCAGTTGGGCCGAATTCTAGCACATATGCGTTGGAAGTGAGCGGCGATAGCATGTTGCCGCTTTATCGAGATGGTGACGTCATCATCGTCTCCCCGGACGAACAGATCCGTCGCGGCGATCGGGTGGTCGTGCGCACATTGGACGGCGAAGTGATGGCTAAAATTTTGCACCGTCAAACCGCGAACAATGTGGAACTGCACTCGCTGAACCCCGATCATCCGCCTAGAAGTCTCGCAACCACAGACTTGGATTGGATTGCCCGCATTCTCTGGGCCAGCCAATAGGCATTAAATTTGCTTGAGAACCTGCGCCCGATAGGACCGCCCAACGGGCAATTCTCTACCATCTTTTAGGCGCAAAAACAGTCGCGTATCTCGCCAAACCTTTTGCACCACCGCGTCGATGGCAACCCAGTGGCCTCGATGAATGCGCATCCCGTCATAATGCTTCAGCTCCTCCTCTGCTCGTTTTAGACTGAGCAAGATAAGCGCTTCTCCTCGTTCTGTGCGCACCTGCACATAATGGTCAGCGCTCGAAACTGTAACAATATTTTGCCCTAGATATTGCGGCAACCGAGCGAAAAACGCGTCCGCCTTCATACTTGTATTTGCAGTTATCTCCCCAAAGTCATGTGTGAAATGCAAAAGCACAACGATCCCTAGCGTCACTGGCCACAAAACGGACGCCTCAGTGAACAAGTTTTGAACGGTCAGCGGAAAATCGGCGAAGTAGAAGCTTGCCAATGTTACAGCGCAAATCGCGGCCAGTGGGATAGAGAGCAAAAATACAATCAAGCTCTTCAACGCAGGATGTGAACTCAAAAAGCCAACCGCTCTGTGCGCGAATAAAAAAGTGAGCATTGTCGGTAGCCAAATCGCGATCAACCAACCGGTCCAATAGGAAGCACGAACTGGGAACGACAAATAGTAGGTCCCAAATGGGCCAGTCACTGAAATGGCAATTGCAAGAAGACACAGACTTAACGTTCGCCGAGGATCGACAAAATCATAGCCTTTAAAAACGTCGTTTATAGCCATTGGTTGTTTCCGAATTTTGATTGGTCACTCGTGCATCCTGAATTGAAACACGCACGGAACCGCGCATTGTTGGGCGCGATATTAAAACAGTTTTGGGAAATCAGTCTATGTTCAAAATTCCATCCATTCGCCTGCCAATTCGCTTCTTCTTGTTGCTCGGCTTAATCACACCACCCGCTTTTGCCACCGAAACCTTGATGGCGGCCATTCAAGAGGGGGATCAAAATTTGGTTGCAAGCGAACTAGAACAGGGTGCTGACCCGAACTACACAAAAAAAGGTGCGTTTACAGCACTGTCGCTTGCGGTACTGAAGGGTAACGCGCCCATAGCGAAACTGCTGATTGAAGCTGGTGCTGATGTCAATCAACCTGCCTCCATGCGAGATGCTGAACGTCCACTTTCACTCGCCGCGCAATCGGGCGGAAACAGTGCAAAGATGATTGACTTATTGATCGCTAACGGCGCTGAAACCGAATTCACCAGCGGCGAATGGGTAATGACGCCCTTGCAAACTGCCATCCTTAATCATCGCACAGAAAATGCCCTTGCCCTAATTGCGCACAACGTTGATTTGATTGCGCCGGATAAAGTCGGCGATCCTTCGCTACACGGCGCAATTTATCAACGCAACGAACGTGTCGTACACGCATTGCTAAAGAACGGAGCTGATCCTGCATTTTTAAACGATGATGGTTTGAACGCTTTCCAGTTCTCAACAAAGTGGGATAGAGAGGAATTTGCTCTTCCTATTTTGAAGGAATATCACCCAAAATTTTGCGAAGCGAACAACTGCAAACTGAATTAGATCTAGACGCATCGACACGCCTGCACCCAATTGGGGTGCAGGTTAGTTCTCCAACACGACGATGTTATTAAACGAACTTGCCGCTCAACGCGTCCTTGATCAGCTGCTTGGTTTCTTCAACGCCATAAAGGGCGATAAAAGAGCCAAATCGAGGACCTTGGTCCTGCCCCAACAGCACTTGATAAAGCGCTTTAAACCAGTTCCGCAACGGATCAAATTCGTACTTTTTGCCAACAGAAAACACCAAGGTCTGGATTGCATCCGCATCGGTTCCATCTTCAACATCATCCAACAGGGTAGCAAGCTCAACCATTGCTGCGGCCTCTTGTTCGGTGGCCGCCCGGAACTTCTTAGTTGGCTTCACAAAGTCCGCGAAATAACGGATGGCATATCCAACCAATCGATCCAATTCAGGATGCGTTTGAGGCGTCGCGTCTGGTGCATACCGAGAAATAAAGCCCCACAATACCGCACTGTCCTCAGCATTGGCTGCAGAAACCAAATTCAACAAAAGTGCAAAACTGATCGGCAAATCATAAGCGGGCGGAAGTTCACCACGAATATGGGTCGCTGGGTTTTCCAGCAATTCAGCTGCAGTTTGTTTTTCCGCCGCGCGAGAAAACGCATAGAACTCGTCAACCGCTTTGGGGATCACGTCAAAGTAAAGCTTCTTCGCTGTCTTTGGCTTTTGGAACATGAACAGAGCCAAGCTTTCCGGCGAAGCGTAGGTCAGCCAATCTTCCATGGACAAACCATTGCCCTTAGACTTGGAAATTTTTTGTCCGGTTTCATCCAAGAACAATTCATAGCTCAAGCTCTCAGGTGGCGTACCACCCAAAGCGCGCACAATGCGAGATGACAAACGAACACTGTCGATCAGGTCTTTACCTGACATTTCATAGTCGATGCCCAGCGCATACCAACGCAACGCCCAGTCGGCTTTCCATTGGCATTTAACTGCGCCACCCGTCACCGGCACCGTTACTTCGTCACCCATTTCTGGATCAATGTAAGTCACGGTGCCCGCTTCAACATCACGCGCGATCATAGGCACTTGCAACACTTTGCCGGTCCGCGGACAAATCGGCAGGAATGGCGAATATGTCTTTTGGCGCTCTTCACCCAATGTTGGCAAGATGACTTTCATGACGTCATCATAAACTTCGAGCATGCGCAGGAGCGCTTTGTCTAAAACGCCAGATGTATAATAATCGGTCGAACTCACAAATTCATATTCAAAGCCAAAGTCGTCCAAAAACGCCTGCAGCCGTGCATTATTGTGGTGCGCAAAACTTGGATATTCGTCAGAAAACGGATCTGGCACTTTGGTCAACGGCATGCCGATATATTGCTCCAAATGCTCGCGATTTGGCACATTCGTTGGCACTTTGCGGAACCCGTCCATATCATCCGAAAAGCAGATGATTTTTGTTGGAATTTTGTCTTCCGTCAGCAAACGAAACGCCATGCGCACCATCGATGTGCGGGCAACTTCGCCGAACGTGCCGATATGCGGCAAACCAGATGGGCCATATCCGGTTTGAAACAGCACCTCGTCCTTGGGCGATTTCTCCAACCGTTTGACAATCTTCTTCGCTTCTTCAAAAGGCCATGCGCGCGCATTTGCGGCGTTTGTGAAAAACTCTGCGTCAAAGATTGTTGGGGTGTTTGCCATTTGGCTGCCCTTTGGTTGGAAAACGAATTGGATGATCAAATCGCGCCGACGTTCAAATGAGTTTAAACCAGCGCGTGAGGCGATTTCGCATACCTAAACCACATCGTCAATGCTCTAAGGTAAAGCGGCTAATTCAAATAGTTTAGCCAGCGCCTTGTAATTGGGCATGAACACCCCTAGTTTTTGGCCTGAAATTTCGAACCAAATGAGGGCTCTCATGTCACTTACGCCTCAAGAAGCGCTAATTTACATTATGGTTGTTGTGTCAGCAGCCGACCGTCGCATGTCAGATGAAGAATTGGGCCGCATCGGTTCCGTAGTGCGCAACTTGCCAATCTTCAAAGAGTTTTCTGAAGACGCGCTGACATTTGTCTGCGGCCAATGCGCAGATATCTTGGACGACGACAATGGCATGAACAACGTGTTGGACATTATCGCTGATACAATTCCTGCCAAATTGAGCGACACGGCCTATGCAGTTGCCGTAGAGATCGCCGCTGCAGATCTAGACATTCGCCCAGAAGAAATCCGCATTTTGGAACTTTTGCGTGGTCGCCTGAAAATCAACAAACTGACATCCGCCGCCATCGAACTTGCCGCACAAGCACGTCACCGCACTGTTTAATCCGACACCTCAATAATTGCGGCATTTCACTTAAATGTAATGCCGCGCGATGAAGCTTTTGGCAGTGCTAAACTTGGGGCGCTAACAATTGCCGCCCCTCGTCAGTGAGCAGCCAACATTGTTGGTCTTCAAATACTGCTGCCGACAAGGGATGGCCGTATCCAGCACCACTATCTAAGTTCACCCGGTTACCATAGTGCGTTGCCGCAGGAACGGTAGTGTGACCATGCACAACCAGCCACGGATGAGGCCGCTGATCATCCAAAAATCCTTCGCGGATCCAAATCAAATCTTCTTTGTCTTGTTGTTCAATTGGTACACCAGGCCGAATGCCCGCATGCACAAACAAAAGACCGTCCTCAATATGGTGGTGAGGTAGGGCATCGATGAACTTAATATGCGCCGATGGAGCAAGTGACTTTGCAGCCTCATGCACTTTGTAAATTCGCTCTCTTTCACCAAATTCAACCCCGTAAGACGCCAAGGTTTCAACACCGCCAATCCGTTCATGCAGCCAATGGTACCCCACCAAAAGCTGGGAATCGTTGCGGGGATAATCCTCTAAGAACATAGAAAACATCCGATCGTGATTACCCAAGATACATTTCCAGTTCTTGCCGCCTTCAACGCCATCGACCAGCAACTGAACGACTTGTTTGCTGTTTGGCCCCCGATCAACATAGTCCCCAAGGAAAATAATCCGCGCGTCTCGGCCGCCATCCATTTCAATTCGCTCTAATACTCTGTGCAACTCTTCAAGCTGCCCATGTATGTCGCCAATGGCATATATAGGCTCAGACATGTTTTCTCCTTAAGTGAAACTGGCTGTTTCTGATAGCGAGCGGTAGGCGCACAAATCGTACATCCCCGTTTCACCACAAACTGACTAACGAATTGGCAATCACACACAAAACAGAATTCCTCACAGTGATTTATATGTACCACTTGACATAAGGGTACATATAACACATATACAGCATATGAAAGTTGCTATTGATATCGAAAAACCAGAACCGCTATTTGCCCAATTGATTTCTGAAATCAAGCAAGCGGTGATGAAAGATGCTCTAAATCCAGGCGATCCATTGCCCTCAATCCGGCAATTGGCCAACGATTTGGATGTAAACAACAAGACTGTCGCTAAGGCCTATAAATTACTCGAGCGCGACAATGTCATCGTCACAAAAGGCTATCGCGGCACATTTGTGCACCCAGACGCAAAATCAAACAGCTCTGCAGACCTAAGCCCCTGGGCAAACGAAATTCTGGCAGAAGCGGTGAAAACATTGCGCGCTGCCGGCGTCACAGATTCTGAAATTCGCATCGCTTTCAAAGCAAGCATGGACAATCAAACCAACATAAACAAACGCAGCGGAGACTGATATGTGGTTAGACATTTTATTCTACATCGTTCTTTTAGGGCAGGTCATCTTGATCTCGTTTTACTACCCACACAAAGTGCAAAAACGAAGCACCCATGTCCTAAATACGCACCCACCCGCGCAATACCCTAAACTCTATGAAAATGACTATTACGCAAACCCAGAAGCCGTGCTGCGCAAGGTTCTAAATCGGTATAGGTTTGCCAGTTTCGCTATCGGTCTTTTCGGCATCACCATTTTAGTCGCTATGCCAATAACCGGCTATGCACCGCATCAGATAAAAGAGAACGAACATCTAATCTTCGTGTTGATGTACGCAGCACTACAAATGACGCCCTATTTTTATTCTGAGCTCTCCACCTATAATTGGTACAAACATGTGCGCGCCGCCGCCAACAACAAAAAAAGAACAGCCGAATTGGCACCGCGTAAGCTGTTCAACTTCGCTTCACCCACCCTTGTGACATTAGCCATTTTGCTGTTTGTCAGTTGGTTGGCCTTCTATGCCTTAAGCCACAACGACGCCCCTTGGAAATGGAACCAATATTTCACGATAACTCTCATGAGTGCGGTCAATATTGGCTTTGCGCTGGCCATTTTTGCGTCCATCAACGGCAAAAAACTAGATCCACACCAGTCTCACCCTGACCAAATGAGACGTATTCGCACCATCGTGCAAATTTATCTCCTCTCGAGCATTGGCATGAGTATATTTTTGACCGCCATGGAACTGGTCAACCAATACCAATTGGACATGTTCGAACCGCTATTCCTAAGCGTCTATTTTCAACTCATCATTGTCTTCGGCATTGGTCACACCATGCGTGCCTTTTCAACGGACAGCATTGATTTCGAAGTATACAAAGCCGAAACCGCTTAATCACAAAGGAACACCCACAAACAATCATGTGTCCTCGCCTAAGTGCTCACAAAGTGTTGCACCCAAGGTGAGTGGCACAACAGGTGTTCAATGCTATAGGTGGACTTCAGATGAGGAAGTGCACAAATGGAAGAATTAGGGTTCAACGAAGGGGCTTGGCGTTTCGGCAGCTTCGTTTTCATCTTGGTGACAATGTTGATTTTAGAAGCGGTTTTGCCTCGGCGCAAACGTCGCCATACCCGCATTCGGCGTTGGGCGACCAATTTCGGCATTTTGCTTTCAAGCTATGTGACAATCGCCGTCGTCATGGCTGTTCTGACCACAATTGCTGCCCCTGTGACAGCGCTTATCGCAGCACTTTACGCAAAACAGTGGGGCATCGGCCTATTCAACTGGGTTGATTGGCCAATCTGGCTTGAATGGCTCTTGGCGTTTGTCATCCTAGATTTCGTAATCTGGGCACAACATTGGGCAACCCACAAAATTCCAGTGCTGTGGCGTCTGCATCGCGTGCACCACTCAGATCATGATCTTGATGCGTCCAGCGCCGTTCGGTTTCATCCGCTTGAGATCGTCTTCTCTATTTTCTTAAAGGCCGCCGCGATCATCATCATCGGTGCGCCAGCCGTCTTGGTGGTCATTTTTGAAGGGGTGGTGAATGGCACGGCCCTGTTTAACCACGCGAACCTAAAGCTCCCACTCTGGCTAGACCGTATTATCCGCCCGGTCCTTGTCACCCCAGATATGCATCGGGTGCACCATTCAATTGAAGTCGGCGAAACCAATTCAAATTATGGCTTTGCTTTAAGCGTCTGGGACCGTTTGTTCGGCACCTATATTGATCAGCCCGCGTTGGGGCATGACAACATGGTCATCGGGCTGAAGGAACACCAAGAAGATGGTCCACAAGAATTTGTCTGGTCCATTCTATTCCCGTTTCGCAGCAAAAAGACACTTGTTAAAAAACCATCCCCAGCGAAAACCCAAACGGACTAGTAAAAGCCCACCGGGAACCATTTGAGGTAAAGTTCATCCAACTTGCCGGAATTGGATAGGCGCGTTAGCCCAATATCAATTGCCCGCCTAACATTGCTTGCTGTTGGATTTACTGCAATGGCAAGCCCCGCCCCAAAGTCCTCAACACTGAAATAGGGACCACCAACAAAGGAACAACATTGGTTTTGGTTGAGCCAAAAGGATGCGCGCATGCCATCAACAAAGGCAATATCAATTGTGCCGATGCTTAAGCCGTCCAACACATCAAGTTCGCCTTCAAATGGCAAAACAACCTTGTTGGCAAAGTGCTTCTTCAAAAACGCATGATGCGCTGATCCCCGTTGCACCCCAATTGCTTTATCCATTTTGTGCGGATCAAATCCGCGCGCATTCATATCACCTGCCCTAACCACAAACCGGCCCGGCAATGCCATATAGGTCTTTGAAAACTCGAACCGCGCCGCATTTTCTTCGTTCACGCCCAACCCAGCAATAATTGCATCGCCCAGCCCGTCATCCAAAGCGTTGCTGACTTGATCCCATGGCCAACTCTGCAAAGTACATTCGGCCCCAATTTCAGTGCAAATCGCTTCTGCCAATTCCACATTGAAGCCCACTACATCGCCAGTGCTCCCACGATAATTGAATGGAGGAAAGTCAGACGTGGTGAGAAATCGGATTGAAGGCACCAGCGAGAGATCAAGCACATCATCAAATGCCGACGGGTCGACATGACGAGGCAGGCTCTGCCCGTTCGCGAGCGCGCCGAAAACAATCACCAGAAAAACACTCAACGATGTCAGACCAAACGGATATCTCAATTTCATCATATTCAAACTTCGGTCTTTGACTCGTCGATTAAACTTGGTCACATTATCTTTCATAAATTTATTAATGCAATTTTTTAGTGATCTAGTTTTGTGCAAGAATTGAACGAGCACCTTAATGAGCCGTTGGGCGCAGCTCTTTTGCGGCGTGTTTTTAAGGAGTATTTTCAAAGCGATTGGGCGGCCTTGTTTGTCTTGCGGCAAGCGGCAAAGGCTGACGTTGAACCATTTCGCTATTGTGCCGTTGAATTTTCCCTTTCCGAGCAAGAAATTTACCGTCGCGCTGCAAACGTGCTCAACCTCGCATTCACTGAAGAAATCCAAACCCAATCCTGTTCAAAAAAACCAGTTGGTCGTGTGGATCAACTCAAAAATGTCCGCAGTCTGCGCGGCCAATTGTTAGACCGCGACGTGCTTTTTGTGGCACCTGATTTCTGGCGATTTGTCGAGCTCGCAAAAAGCATAAGCTATAAGCCTGAGCTACGTGAAAGATTGTGCGTCGTCTCTCCCAAATTGCTTCAAAGCACGCTCATTCAACTGCAAAATCAAACCATTTACGACAGTGCAATTACCCGCTTAGCTAAGGTATGGCCGTTTGCCAGCGCCCATTTGGGCCTACCTAAATGGATCAGGTTTAGTTTTCTCGCTGTTGTCCTCAGCGTGGCCATTAGCGTATTTTTCCCCTGGGGATGGTTCTCGGCCTTCACTACATTTTTCCTAGCCATCCTGTTTTTGGTGCCTGCAGTATTTCGCCTGAGTTGTGCCTTTAACGGTAGAACGGTCCCCCGCATTCCAAAACAAACATTGATCGCTGATGATCAATTGCCAACCTATAGCGTCATCATTCCACTAAGAGATGAAGCTGTTCTTGTCGAACAACTCGTCAATGCAATTAACAAGTTCCACTATCCCAAGGAAAAGCTCGACGTAAAATTCGTCGTCGAAGCAACTTCAAATGATACAATCGCTGCAGTAAAGGCACTAGCGGACGATATTCATTTTGATCTCATCCCGGTGCCCGACAGCGAACCCAGAACAAAGCCCAAGGCCGTCAATTTCGCATTGCCGTTCGTGCGGGGCGAACATGTGGTCATTTTTGACGCTGAAGACATACCTGAGCCAAACCAACTCCGTATTGCTGCAACGGTTTTTGCAAAAAACGCACAGCTTGAATGTCTTCAAGCCGAGTTGGTGATCGACAATGCAAGCGAAAATGCCCTCACCGCGCTCTTTGCCACCGAGTATGCCGCCCAGTTTGGTCTGATCATGCCCGCTCTTGCCTATTTCGACATGCCAATGCCCCTTGGCGGCACGTCCAACCATTTCCGAACAGAGACACTCAAAAATATAGGTGCATGGGACAGTTTCAATGTTACCGAAGACGCAGATTTAGGCATCCGACTTTCACGTTGGAAACTTAAGTCCGCCGTTTTGCCAAGCTATACGCGCGAAGAAGCCCCAATCAGCCTTTGGCCATGGATCAAGCAACGCACCAGATGGATGAAAGGGTGGATGCAAACCCTTTTGGTCCACAGCCAAGATTACAAGCCCATGGTCGCTCAATTGGGCTGGCGCAACGCACTTATCTTTTACATCTATGTTGGCGGGTTGATTTTTTCTGCGCCCCTGCACGGCCTGTTCGTCGCCCAGTTCATGTACGATCTGGTTATTCACAAAGGCATCCACCTCACTCAATATTTCGAACTCAACATGCATGTATTGGTTCTGATCACAGGGTATCTTAGCGCCATGTGCACCGCATTTTTGGGCCTTTGGCACACCCGCCAACTCCATCTGTTTGGCTGGCAGGCCATATTGCCGTTCTATTGGCTGCTCACCAGTTTCGCCACATTGCGCGCCGCCATACAATTGGCCACAACGCCTTTTTCGTGGGAGAAAACCACGCACGCTAGGACCCAACTGCCTCGCTTTGACGCCAAACAAATGAATGCAAAAACCAAAACCGCAAATGTCTTCGCCAACAAGTCACCCAGTGACACCGACCAATTCACAATCCGCTAAAACTCAACGCTTTTCTTAAGCTCTGCCCTCAACTAGAATTTGACGTAGTGGAAAGAGATTCACCTATGCACATTTCGGTCAATGGACGGCGAAACCATCAGTTCAATATTGGATTGAGCGAAGAAAACAACGACAGCGATAAGCTCGTCGTGCTTTTGCCCGGCTTGGGATATCGTAATTCAAACCCAATCCTATATTTTGCAGAAAAACTGTTCTTAGACCTCGGCTATCGATCGGCGCAAGTGAACTACAAATATGACAAGTTGGATGGCTTTAGAGATTTGGAATTCTCTGAAATCATGGAAATCCTTGCCGCCGACGCCAACACCATAGCAGCTGCGCTCAATGAGATTTCAAACCACAATGACACCGTGTTTGTCGGTAAATCCCTTGGCACAATCATCATGGCCAATCTTGTGCAACAAAATCAGTTCCCGACGGCACACTTTGCATGGCTCACCCCGTCCCTCGCGACACCAAATGTCGACCAGTCCATCATCCAATTGGCCAAGCAATCCTTCGTCGCCATTGGCACGGAAGACAAATATTACGACGAACAGCAGGTGCAGAAATACGCGGAGATCGGCACGACGATGTGTACTCTTCCAGGGCTTGGTCATGTGTTAGAAGCAAAAAGCGATGTCCCCAAAAGCATCAATGGGCATCACCATCTCATCAGCGAAATAAAAAAATGGCTTCAAGAATAATATGACCATAACCAACGACCTAAGCACCTTATCCATTAAAACCAACCGAGCCGGCAGCACCACGCTCGCATTCGACTTTGGTGAAATCAAAATCGGCACTGCAGACTATGTCGACGCGAAAACTGGCTGCACGGTATTTGAGTTCGCTGAAAGAAGCATGATGGTAACCGATTGCAGGGGCGGTGCAATTGGGGCCATTGGCACCCACTATCCAGAAGTTGATGCGATCTGTTTTGCGGGCGGATCGGCATATGGACAAGAAGCTATTTTGGGGGTTGGCGCCGAGCTACACAAACGCGCTCAATACTCCACCGAATGGCAAGATATCGCCCTTGCCGCTGGTGCCATCATTTATGACTACCGCTATCGCGACAACGCCGTCTATCCAGATAAAGCACTCGGCCGTGCTGCCCTAAACGCTGCGCAAGCAGGTCAGTTTTCGATGGGACGCGTCGGTGCAGGCTATTCGGCAAGCGCCGGTAAATGCCTCACCGAAGTTGGATATGAAGGCGAATTAACAGGACAAGGCGCTGCGTTCAGAAAGCTTGGCAAAACCAAGATCTTCATCGCCACCATACTCAACCCATTTGGCGCAATCATCGATCGGTCCGGCAGCGTTGTGCGCGGCAACTTCGATCCAAAATCGGGCAAACGCATCCACCTGAATGAATTTGTGAATGGTATCGAACAAGCAGGAAAAGGCAACACCACGTTGACCCTGATGGTCACCAACCAAAAACTTTCCCGCACCGCATTGCAGCAAGTTGCAAAACAGGTGCATAGTTCCATGTCCCGCGCCATACAACCATTTCATACAGAGTTTGACGGTGATGTTTTCTTTGCGGTCAGCACGGAACAAATCAGCGACCCTGGTCTACCGCCCTTTGCATTGGGCACCGTCGCATCTGAACTCGCTTGGGATGCCGTTTTGGCAGCGGCAGACTCACATCAAATCGACTAGTCTGCACTATGTCTATTTTTAATCGCTCGGATCGCCGACCAACTCGCTATCAAAACCAATGGCGCAAGTAGGGCCAGCGTCATTGATTTTGACAGTGGCAAATATTCAGAAACGCCACTCAATACATATCCCAAAATCCCGAGCGCATAGTAGGAAATAGCAATTGTCGACAGGCCTTCAACGGTCGATTGCAACCGATATTGGCTTTTCGCCGTTTGCGAAATGGAAGTCAAAACCTCTCGGCTTTGCGATTGAATATCCACATTGATCCGCGCATCCAACAATTGAATTGACCGCGCTATTTTGTTGTTCAGCGAGCGTTGGCGTTTTTCAATTGCCCGACAGGTGGCCAATGCCGGGTCAACACGGTTCGAGAGATAGCGAGTGATCGTTGTGTGTTTTTCGCTCTGCTCTTCTTCAATGCGATCAAGCCGAATTTGCAACACGTTGCCATAAGCGCTGCTCGCGGCAAATCTATAGGCTGTTGCATCCAAACTCTGCCCCGCCCTTACCGACAAAGAATGAAGACTGCTCAAAATATGTTTATTATCTTCAATTGTCGAAACCGCGCCAATTTCCTCATTCAGCGCAGATAGTTCCGTTTCAAGCGCCTCGATAATTCGCGATTGCATGCGCGCGTCTGGCAAGCCCAGCAGCGCCATTGTCCGGTAGGTATCAACTTCCAACAGCCGCCGCACCAAAATCCCAGTCTTAATGGAACTCAGCCCGTCGACCGCAATTTCAAACCTGGTAAAGCCGTGAACATCTGCCTGAAAGTCTGTTCCAATCTGCGCATTTCCAGCACCAACCCGCGTTAGGCAAAGGCTTTTTGGTTCAAAACCAAGCAATGCCGCGGGAGAGATTTCTTTGCGCTCAACAACGTCAATTCGGGTCGCCACAATAATGGGGAATTGCTTTAGAACCTCAAGGCCAATGCCCTTTGGCCGTGCAACTTGATCTTCAATTGGCCCATACCATGTCAGCGTCACAAACTCAGTATGTGCTTCCCAAGTAACTTTGTATCCGCCTGAGGAAAATGTATATTGACGCCATCCAAGGTCTGGCGAGAACCCAAGCGTTTTCGCGCACCAATCACGCAGCTGATTACCTGCATAATCCATCTGGT
Organism: Maritalea sp. YIW29; assembly: GCF_057219265.1. Taxonomy (NCBI): domain Bacteria; kingdom Pseudomonadati; phylum Pseudomonadota; class Alphaproteobacteria; order Hyphomicrobiales; family Devosiaceae; genus Maritalea; species Maritalea sp. YIW29. Next base: position 1,202,993 of record NZ_JBXVVF010000002.1, on the reverse strand, counting down.
CGGACCGGCGACCAACCAAAAACACAATCCGCCTCGCCCGCAACGCGGCTTGCAAAGGCGGAATTAATCGTGCGTGGATTTCTTCCTGAATTTGATCGCGCAATTCATGATCAAAGAACTCCTGATCGGTAAACTCAATCTGGTCCGTGCCGCGATTGTCTTGCTCGTTATCCATTACATGTCACCCCATTGCCCTCGCGTATTAAGCATCGCGTGACCATGACCACTCGACAAGTGCGCATTTTGTCATACCAGCCCTGCGTCGATGCACAATTGGTCGTACGACCAATTGCAGTCCACGGAATTTGTCATGCATAGAATTCGCGTATAGTGGTAATATTCGTTCACCAATATTCCTGGCATAAAGAGGCAATAGTGACCAAATTCACCACGCAGGTGGCTGCCGCACAAAACAACATGGCGCAAATAATCCACGCGACCCCATGCCAAAAAAACACATACCTGTCGCAAAAATTTGCTGCCAACATTCACCTGAAACGTGAAGACCTTACCCCGGTGCGATCCTACAAGTTGCGCGGTGCCTACAACTTCATTTCAAAGGCAATCGGAGCCGACGATGAGTTGAGCAGAAATTTCGTTTGCGCCTCTGCGGGAAATCACGCGCAAGGATTTGCATATTGCTGCGCCCATTTTGGTGCACGCGGCACCATATTCATGCCGGTTACAACGCCTCAGCAAAAAATCGATAAGACACGTGCTTTTGGTGGCGCAAATGTTGAAATCGTTTTGGTCGGCGATATTTTTGATCAATGCTACACCGCAGCTCTCGACTTCGCGGCGCAAAACAACGCCCTCATGGTGCCGCCCTTCGACCATGCAGATATTGTTGAAGGCCAAGCCACAATTGCTCACGAACTCACGTCCCAACTTTCCGGCGAAAACATCGATCTTATCATCATGCCCGTAGGCGGTGGAGGGCTCGCCGCTGGTGTCTCGAAATACCTTTCAGAAACATCTCCAGACACACAGATTTTGCTGGTCGAGCCAGAAGGTGCACCAAGTTTAAAGTCTAGCCTAAAAGACAAGCGGCGGATCAAACTGGACCAAATCGACAATTTTGTTGATGGCGCAGCCGTGGCACAAGTGGGCGCACTCAACTTTGAAATGTTGAAGCATTTGCCAGAGGACATCGTGCACTTGGTGCCCGAAAATCGGTTGTGTGCTACCATGATCGAAATGCTCAATATCGAGGGCATGGTGCTCGAGCCTGCTGGCGCATTATCCATCGACGTACTTTCCTCACTACCTGCCGAAATGCTTGCTGGCAAAAACGTCGTCTGCGTCACATCGGGCGGCAATTTTGACTTTGAAAGGCTGCCCGAAGTCAAAGAAAAGGCGCTGAAATATTCAGGGTTGAAGAAATATTTCATTCTGCGCATGCCCCAACGCCCCGGGGCCCTAAAAGACTTTTTGAACATGCTGGGCCCAGACGATGATATCGCGCGGTTTGAGTACCTCAAAAAATCTGCCCGAAACTTTGGTACCGTGCTGATGGGCATTGAAACCAAGGACGCCAAGAACTTTGACGCATTGAAGGAAAAATTGGTGGAAGGTGACTTCGGTTTTCAGGACATTACCGACAACGAACTCCTGTCGAGTTTGATCATCTAAACTTCCAAAATTGACAATTTTGACCAGAGGCGCTTGTTTAGGCAATGGCACAGAACACCCAGGCTTTCACAAAATCAGCTAAGTTGATCACCTACGCGATTGGGTTGGCCGCACTCGTCCTGATCGGGTTTTTGTCACTATTTTTTGCCTCTCTTTCCGTCTTCAAAACAGTTGAATTGGAACGCGCCGAAGGTCGAGCAAAACTCTATCATTCAACCCTCGTCAGCGCCTTGGAACGGTTAGAACATTTGCCTTTTATTGTCGCGCAAGACCCCGCAATTGTTCGCGCCCTATCGGGTGGCGGTCTAGAAAATGTAAATTCCAGACTAGAAGATTTCGCCAAGCGTTCCAAAGCCGAAGCGATCTATGTGATGGACCCAAACGGGTGGACCATCGCAGCCTCTAACTATGCTCAAGAAGTCAATTTCCTAGGTAAGAACTACGGCTTTAGGCCCTATTTCAAAGACGCCATGTCAGGCAGGCGCGGCGAGTTTTTTGCCATCGGTGCCACGACATTCACGCCCGGTTTCTTTGTCAGCGACACAGTTCGCGACCAAGCGGGCGAGCCAATCGGCGTCGTGGCACTGAAGGTTGCGCTGAGCGAACTCACCGGCGCTTGGGCCGCTTCGGGCGACGACATCCTTGTGACCAACAAATCGGGCATCACCGTTTTTGCGACATCTGACGAATGGCGATATCGAGCGACGTCGCTTTTGAGCGAAACGCAGATGCTAGAAATTAACAACATGCAGCAATTTGGCAAACAGGAACTCTCCCCCCTTGATTGGCAACTTGGTACCGACAACGAAGTGCAATTGAACGGCACGAACTACCTCTATTCAAACGTAGATGTTGAACGACGCGGTTGGACACTATGGTACATCAAATCCACATCGGGCATTTTTGAGCGCACATGGTTCGTCATTATTTTGGCCACCATTGTTGTCGCCATTATGGGCATTGCCTTCGTCACCATTCGATCCAATCAACTGCGCCGCGCCCTCAGCGCGTCCCACGAGGACCGGCAAAAGCTGAGGGTAGAAATTGAAGAACGCAAAGCGACAGAAATTCGATTGGAGCAAACTCAAAGCGAACTCGCGCGCACGAGCAAACTTGCTGCGCTCGGGCAACTCGCTGCGTCCGTTACCCACGAACTTGGCCAACCGATTTCCGCCATGCGAAACTACCTGGCTGCAGAGCAAATCGCCAATGGCCACAAGCCCGGCGGGCTGATCGATCACCTAACTGGTGTGGTAAAACGAATGGAAAACATCACCAAGGAACTGAAGTTCTTCTCCCTTCCCGGCGACGCGAGAACTGAGCAGGTTTCTGTCAAGGAGATCATTGATGGGGCATTGGAACTGACCCAACACGATCTGACTTCGCAAAACATCAATGTAGACCTCTCCATTGCCCCGAACTTGACCTCCATTGAGGGCAATCGGCAACGGCTTGAACAGGTGCTGGTGAACCTTATTCGCAACGCACTCGCAGCTATGAAAGACAGCTCAAAAAAAGAACTCAGAATTGCGGCAATTGCCGACCACGAGAACCTACAAATCAATGTGCAGGACACCGGCCATGGGCTGAACGGCCAAACGATTGAGCAATTGCAGGAACCGTTTCATACCAACAAGCCTTCTGGCGAAGGCATGGGGTTGGGGCTTGCCATTTCCGCCGCCATTGTGCGAGAGCATCGCGGAAGCTTGCGCGCAATCGACCATGAAACCGGAGCGGATTTCATTATTGAGATCCCGCTAATCAAGGACTAGAAATTGGCAAATCCATCAAAAAACTCTGGTCACCGCGTGATTGTCATCGACGACGACAAAGAGATGCGGCGTTCGCTGGTTCATCTCTTGGAAGCGGCAGGTTGGGAAGTTGAAGCCTTGGCTGATACAGGTCAAATCGAAGAAAAGGTCACCGCCTTTTTGCCCGATGTCATCCTTTCAGATGTCCGCATGCCCAAAAGCTCCGGCTTGGACCTTTTGAGCGAAAAATCAAATGTCGCGCAATTGCCCATCGTTTTGATTTCCGCCCACGGCGACATTCCAACAGCGGTGCAAGCCATGCGCGACGGGGCCTATAGTTTTTTGGAAAAGCCGTTCGATCCACAACGTCTTTTGTCCGTCCTGCGCAATGCGGCTGAAAAGAACCGCCTGTCAAAAGACGCCGAGCGCCTACGCAAGCAATTGGCAACCCTGTCCGGCTTGGATCGGGTCCTATTGGGCAAGTCCGAAATGCTGCAATCGGTGCGTGAAAGTGTTTTAGACTTCAGCTCCGCCCACGCCGCCGCACTCATTCTTGGCGAAACCGGTACCGGCAAAGAACTGGTCGCCCGCGCCCTGCACAATCTATCTGACCGGGCGAACGGTCCCTTTCTCGCCATCAACTGCGCGACGATTGAAGCGGATGGTTTTGAAAAGAGGGTTTTTGGCGAAGCAGGACATTCACAAGGCTTGTTCCGTCAGGCTGAGGGGGGAACATTGTTCCTCGACGAAATCGGCACCTGCACAATGGACGTTCAAGCAAAACTGTTGCGCGCAATTGAATTGCGCGAGATCTTGCCGGTTGGAGCCGACAAACCAATCACTGTCAATGTACGCATCGTCTCCGCATCCAACGAACCTCTAGACCAAGCCATTAATGATGGCCGCTTCCGGTCGGACCTTTATTTTCGGCTCAACAATGTGGTGATCGACTTGCCGACACTGCGTTCACGCAAAGACGATATTCCACTGCTTTTCGAACATTTCCTGCAAAATTACGCGGAGCTTTACGAAACCCAAGTGCCGGACGTGACAACAGAAGATATGGCCATCCTCATCGCCCACGAATGGCCGGGCAATGTGCGCGAACTGCGCAATGTAGCCGAGCGGCTGGTGTTGGCCTCGCGACGTGGTGCAGGTTCCGTTTCAGAAGCACTTCGCGTTCAAAATGACATGGGCGATGTACCCGAAACCTTGCGCGAAGCGGTTGCTGCACTTGAACGCTCTCTAATCGCGAAGGCGATCCGCAACCATAAAGGAAAAATGGACGCGGTGGCAGAAGCGCTCGGCATTGGTCGTCGAACGCTCAACGAGAAAATCGTCAAACTCAACCTCAACAAATCTGACCTTTTGTAACGAATATTACCCTGCGGATTTCCGCAAGGCACTGTACAATGCCTTGCGCATTTTTCCTCATAGGCAAACTGTGGCAACCCATTAGGATGCTCTCAACAAGGTCAATTGACCGCGTTGAAGATTCTTTTGGGAGGACACTATGAATAAGTTTGTAAAGGTAGCCATTGCGGCTGGCCTAACGTTTGGTTTTGGCGCTGAGGCCATGGCCGTAGAATGGAACGTTTCTGTTTGGGGCAAGCGTCGTGCATTTACAGAGCACGTTGAAAAGCTGGCCGAATTGGTTTCAGCCAAAACCGGTGGCGACTTCACGCTAAACCTATCTTATGGCGGTCTTTCTAAAAACCGCGAGAACCTTGATGGTATTTCAATCGGCGCGTTTGAAATGGCGCAGTTCTGTGCGGGCTATCACGCTGACAAAAACCCATCAATCACTGTTCTTGAATTGCCATTCCTTGGCGTAGGTTCTTTAGAACAGGAAATTGCAGTTTCGCTGGCCGTTTACAATCATCCAGCAGTTCAAAAAGACCTTGGCCGTTGGAACGCAACATTGTTGATGCCATCTCCTTTGCCACAATATAACTTTGTGGGTGTAGGCGATGCGCCACGCACGGTTGCCGACTTTGCTGGCATGACGGTGCGGGCGACGGGCGGCATTGGCCGTGCAATGGAATCTGTTAGTGCAGTTCCAAACTCAATGTCAGCAACTGAAGTACGCCAAGCGCTAGATTCTGGCGTTGTGAAAGCCGTTTCATTCGCGCCTCACGCACACATGTCATTCGGCACAATCGAAAGCGGCAAATGGTGGACAACAAACCTAAACCCGGGCACCGTTAACTGCCCAGTTGTTGCCAACACTGACGCGCTAAACAGCCTTTCAGATGACCATAAAGCAGCTCTAATGAGCTCAATTCCTGAAGCTTTGGGTCATTATGTCGCCAACTATAATGGCGCAACAATGGATGCTTGGGGTCCAGCACTTGACGAGCGCGGCATTGAGCGCGTGACCTATTCAGACGAAGAGCTCGCCGCTTTCCGTTCTGCTGCTGGTGGCATTGCTAAGTCATGGGTGGAAGACAATTCTGCAAAAGGTCTTCCTGCTCAAGAATTGCTAGACTTGGTGCTTTCAACACTCGCCAACTAAGCAACTGAAGTAATTTCACCCGGCCGCGCCAATTGAAAAGCGTGACGCCGGGTGATTTTTATCTAATCTAATTTGGAACGCACGTTTCAATTTGGGGGGAAACAAAATGGCAGGTGCTTCATCTGTTCTAACTGACGATAGCTGGCTTTCGCGCTTTGATCGCGGGCTGTTCAAACTTGAGGGTGTCCTCGCATTCATGGGCGGCCTTGCCGTCTTTTCACTCATGTTAATGGCCGTTTTTTCGGTAGGTGGTCGAAACTTCTTCAACCGCCCATTGCCAGGGTATGTCGACTGGATCGAACAAGCCATGCCGCTCATCGCCTTTATTGGCGTCGCCTACACCCAACGTGTTGGCGGCCACATTCGCATGGACATTTTGGTCGGTAGACTGAAAGGCCGAGCATTATGGTCGGCTGAGTTTATCTCAACCTTCGTCATGCTTATTCTCATGCTCCTCCTGATGTGGGGTTCTTGGGCTCACTTTGCCCGCTCGTTTGACTTTGCAGCCCCCTTGTGGAGCCGTGATAGTTCCATGGATATCGGCATTCCGCTTTGGCCAGCCAAATTGCTCGCCCCCGTTGCGTTCTTCGTGCTTTCAATTCGCCTAACGTTACAGCTTTGGGGCTATGGCCGTGCCCTGCGCACCGGCACGCTAGAGCCCGTTGCCGTGCCGCTGATCGAAGATGCCGCAACCCAAGCCGCAAACGAAGCAAAACATGTTTCCGGCTTTGACAACGAGGAGGAAGTCAAATGAGTTCGATTGATATTGGCCTCGTTGTCACCGGCCTGCTTCTCATCATGGTCTTAATTGGCGTCCGCGTTGCTTTTGCCGCAGCACTCGCTGGACTTACAGGCCTCATTTGGATTTTCTGGTCCAAAAAAGGGTATGACCCCAACCAGTTCTTTTGGGCCATCGAAGTCGCCACTAAAACCGCAGGCCAAGTGCCCCATTCAAAAGTGTCGTCACAAGCCCTGTCACTCATCCCAACTTTTATCCTCATTGGCTATCTCGCCTATTATGCGGGCCTAACCAAGGCGCTGTTTGAAGCGGCAAAAAGATGGGTCGGTTGGTTACCCGGCGGCATGGGCGTGGCCACTGTTTTCGCTACCGCTGGCTTTGCCGCCGTGTCTGGTGCGTCAGTTGCCACATCTGCCGTTTTCGCCCGGATCGCGATCCCCGAAATGCTGAAAATCGGTTACGACAAACGCTTTGCCGCGGGTGTTGTTGCCGCAGGCGGCACCTTGGCATCACTCATTCCCCCGTCCGCAATTTTGGTGATTTACGCCATTATTGTGGAGCAAGATGTGGGTGCCTTGTTGCTGGCCGGGTTCCTACCCGGTGCCGTTTCTGCACTTATCTATGGCGGTCTGGTTGTCTTGATGGCAACCTTCAACAAAAATCTCGGCCCACCGGTACGTGGCTATTCTTGGGGCGAGCGGTTCAAGTCTTTGCCACCTGCATTTCCGATTTTCTTTGTTGTGATCATCATCATCTGCTTCATCTACAACCCGTTCGGTGGAGACGCATGGGGCACACCAACTGAAGGCGGTGCCATCGGCGCATTTGTTATCTTTGTGATGGCTCTAATCCACGGCATGCGTTGGCCACAGTTTAAAGACGCGTTGATGGAAACCGGCAAATTGGCGGTGATGATTTTTACCATCATTTGGGGCGTTTTGATCTTTGTTCGCTTCTTGGGTTTTGCAGATCTGCCCGGTGCTTTTTCCGATTGGATTGTAACGCTTGAGCAAAATCCAATGATCACCCTCATCTGCATTCTATTGGCATATGCAGTGCTGGGCATGTTCATGGACGCAATCGGCATGTTGCTATTGACTTTACCCGTCGTATTCCCTGCGGTCATGGCCCTAAATGGGGGCATGGACGTCACCGCGGCGGACAGTGCTTTTGGCATGAGCGGCTGGGGTTGCGCCATCTGGTTCGGCATCATTGTGGTCAAAATGGCCGAACTCTGTTTGATCACCCCACCCATCGGCCTCAACTGCTTTGTTGTTGCCGGGGTGCGCTCGGACATTTCCGTTCAAGACGTTTTCCGCGGTGCATCACCATTCTTCGTGGCCGATGCAATAACCATCGCAGTACTGATTGCCTTCCCAGGTATCGTCCTGTGGTTGCCAAGCCTATTGTTGGGATAAGACAACATAAGAACTCTGGGCGCGGCGGGAGCTGCGCCCTCCCCTCTATCGCGTAATCAACGCATAGAATTCTCGAAGCAGGTTTTGCTGACTGCTAACCTGACATTTAGACAATATGTTGCGGACGTGCCAACGCACGGTACCATAGCTCCGGTCAGTTCGATTTGCAATTTCACGCAATGATTGCCCAGAAAGCATCTCAGCCAACACATCCAATTCTGCCGAAGTTAGTTCGTACTTTTCCCCAAAAGAATCTAATGCCGCTGTATGGCTATCAATTATCGGCTCTGGCTCTTTTACGAGCGCCAATAGATGCCGCATAAACAGCGCCAGTCTTTGCTTTTCGATCTCACTGAAATCCTCGCCATTTTCTGGCCGCCACAAAGTCAGCGACAGGACTTTTCCGTCCGGCATCAACGCTGGAACGATCATCAGATAGAAAACCTCATGCCGTTTCATGAAGTCATAATAAGCACCAAGGTTTCGGACTTTCTCATCGGAAAGGAAATCGGTGCGGCGGTTCGGTTCCAGCGGTGGCAGGCTATCTTCCTCGATCGGCATAGGGCCAAGCAAACGCATTTCGTTGAATTCGCTTAAGCAATCAGGGTCATTTGTCGAGATAACATCTACAGCGTTTTCGGGGTTTTCAGCGCGTACTTTCTTCTCACGATACAAAGCAAAACTTGCACCAAAGATTTGGCTGAATGCGGTTGCGAAACCAACCCAATCCTGGTTACCGCTCAGGTGCGCTTCCGCACAGTCGTAAAGCTTCTCTAACTCAATCATCAACAACTACCCATTTGCACACAGAGCAATCCTACAAAATTGATCCGAACACGCCCCCCAAATGGCAGGCGCGACCCACCTACATTTTGGCTATGACGAAGATACATAATTCAGTATCGAGGGCGCAATGTACTTTAAGTTTCACTTTTCGCAAAAATCTGACCTCAGCAAAGTCAGAAACGCACTAACATTAGGCGTATCAGTTTTTAGCATATTGGTTGCGTCCTCTGCCTCTGCACAGAGCATTACGGTGAAAAATGGTGAGACATTGAACGCTGGTGTCACAGCAGCAAATGTGGGTGACAAGGTTGTTATTGAGGCAGGCGGCGCGATCAATTCGACAGTGGCCGCAACCTCCGCGGTTTCGCTGACAAACAATGACTCCTCGGTCGACAACGCGGGTACGCTCGCGAGCAATGCAATCAATGCGAATGGTATCTCTTCCACAGGGGCCAATAACAAAGTAACAAACTCGGGCTCGATTAAGACGACAGGTATCGGCAGTCGTGGTGTCGGCATGAGCGGCACTGGGGCAGACGCTCACGTAACTTCTACCGGCAAGATCACCGTGATAGGCGACAACAGCGAAGCATTTAGCGCAAGTGGAACTGGCAGCGCCCTAAGAAACGACGGCGCAATCATTACTAGCAGCACGAACACAAACGCGATGGTTGCGACCGGCGACAAGTCCATACTAACTAACAACGGCACCATTTCAGTGAACGGCAATGCTAATACTGCCATTGTGCTGACAGCCCTAGACTCGAAAATTGCCAACAGTGGCTTTCTTAACGTTTTGGGCGTTGGTGCTAGCGGTATTGTGGCAAATGGCAATAACAACGAAGTGATGAACACTGGCACCATCAATGCACAATCGGCAGGGCGAACAGGCATCTCGATTACAGGACTGGACACCACCCTCGTCAACCGCGGCAAGATACTTGCAGGGGCAGACGATGCTATCGAATTTGCAGGTGGGGCAGCTAACAACACCTTGACCCTTGGCGTCGGCACGTTGATCAGAGGCAATATAAAACTCAATGGCGGCACCGACACGTTGAACGTAGAGAACGGGATCTCAATCCACTACACGTTCGACAAAAAGCCAGAAACCATCAATTCAAACGGCTCACCCGTTGTGGTTCAGGGCACGACAGTCGATGTGCTGGACACAACCGGACTTGCCAATGTGGACAATAGTATCGACAGCTTGATCAGTGGGACATTTGATATTTTGACTTCTCGCCGCTCTGTCACTAGCGCACAGCCCGCAGCCGCACTCGGTTACGCACCGACAAAACAAAGTGATTGGCCTGAGGGGGCCGATTGGCAACAGCCAGCAGTACAAAACACTGTCTGGGCAGATGGCTTTGCTGGTTTGCAGCTAAACAGGGCATCAGGTTCATCAGCTGACGCGCTCAATATATTTGGCGGCACGACAATCGGTCTTGACACGCAGGCAAATGCTGATTGGTTGCTGGGTGGCTTTGTTGGCTTCGGCACCAACAGATTGACCACAGCTGGCGACGGCCAAACTGTTGATACAATGACACAAATGCTCGGCCTTTATGCCGATTACAACGATGTGATGAATTTCGCAATGTCTGGTGGTGCTATCCAACACTCAAGCAGCCGCACTGTCTTAAACAACGTTATCGACGGCGGCATCGAAACAGCGAAAGCCAACTATAGTGGCTATTTTGTTGCGCCAGAAGTCATCCTTCACACGCCCGAATTCTCGCTGTCAGGCATGAAGGCCCGTACAAGTTTTAGAGGCCGCTATACATTCCAACATACGGATGGTTACACCGAAACTGATAGTGAAGCTGCACTGACAGTTGGCGCCCGCAACACCCATACAATAGATGCACGCGCTCAATTGGCGGTGGATGTAGTGGAAAAAGAGCGAACCAAAGCAACCCTTACAACCGGTGTTGATGGACGGTTCGTTTGGGGCGCGAACGCTATCAACGCAACTATGCTTGGCGAAAATTTGTCGTTTGACCCAGGTGGCGCAACCAGCTCTGTTTCGGCATTCGCGAAGTTAAACCTACATCATCAGATATCGAACAATGCTCACTTGTTTGTGGGTGCACAAATAAGCGCAGGCACGGCTCACGCATTCAACATAAACGCAAATGTTGGCCTTAAATCTGAATTCTAAACACATGGGTGGCGGCAAAAACCGCCCTCACTGACCAACGAACAGGGCTCAGCTCGGCAAAACAGCTGTCGCCTCAATCTCAATCTTGGCTTGGTCTTCAATCAAATCAGCAACCACAACCATTGTCATTGCTGGAAAGTTATAGCCCATAACTTCTCGATAGGCCGCGCCAACTTCCGCTTGCTTCGCGACATATTCTTTCTTGTCGACCACAAACCATGTCATGCGAACAATGTCCTTGGGCTCGCCCCCCGCTTTTGCCACCACATCTACAATGTTGCGCAGGGCTTGCTTCATCTGGCCAATAAACTCATCGGTCTCAAAAACCTGATCGCCGTTCCAGCCGATCTGCCCGCCAACATATATTGTGCGACCCTCAGCAACCACGCCGTTTGCATAACCTTTGGCCGGTTTCCAACCTTCAGGGTGTAGAATAATGTTCGCCATCACTGATCTTCCATAAACTGTGTAATATTTGCGCGGGCATTTGCTGGCCACGGCGACGATTTGCCTGTCTGGGCATCAATATGCACAAGGGTGGTTGACGCACTCATGCGCTTCTCACTGTCTGTATTTGCTTCAATTTCAAACGAAACGCTTGAGTTGCCCAATTTGCTCACCACCAAATGCCAATGCAGCAAATCGCCCAGTCGGCTTGGTGCGTAAAACCGTGCTTCGATTGCAGCAGTCGGCACGCCGCTGTTCGCACTGTTGAACATTTCAACATACGAATAGTCAGCCACCTGCTCGAACCAATTTTCAATTGTGGCATTCACCATTTCAAAATAGCGCGGATAAAAGACGATTTGCGCCGGGTCACAATGCTGAAACATCACACGCTGATCAAATATGTATGTTGCCATGCCTTAGACCCCCAAATACCGATCCGCCAGCTCATCCGTCAGTTCGTCCGGTGTGCCCGTCCAGGCCGTACGACCGCGTTCCAAGATCACGCATTTGTCCGCCAATGGCAGCAATTCGGAAAGGGTTTTGTCAACGATCAAAATCGATTGCCCAGCAGCCTTCAGTGTTTTGACCGCCCCCCAAATCTCGGTGCGAATAACCGGGGCCAGGCCTTCCGTCGCTTCATCCAAAACCAGCAACTTGGGATTGGTCATCAATGCACGGCCCACGGCCAACATTTGTTGTTCACCACCTGAAAGCGTATTGGCGAGTTGGACGTGGCGCTCCTCCAATCGAGGAAACAACTCATAGACCTTTTCTAGTGTCCAGACATCACCACGAGCCGCAGCTACCAAGTTTTCTTCAACGGTCAGGTTCGGGAAACAACGACGCCCCTCAGGCACCAAGCCAACACCCAATTGCGCCACCTTGTGAGATGGTAGGTTGGCAATATCTCGCCCTGCAAAAAAGATGTCCCCTCTCTTTTGCCGCGACATCCGACATAGGGTGCGAATGGTTGTGGTTTTGCCCATACCATTGCGCCCCATAAGCGCAACAACTTCCCCCTCGCCCATTTCTAAATCAACGCCGAACAAAGCCTGAGACGGACCATAATAGGTTTCGATATTTTCGATCTTCAGCAAACGGGTCATACGGTTTCTCCCAAATAGGCTTCCCGCACCGCTGGGTCGTTGCGAATTTCATCTACCGAACCGCTAGCCACAATACGCCCGTAAACCAAAACGGAAATGCGGTCCGCCAATGCAAACACCGCGTCCATATCGTGCTCAATCAGCAAAATTGGCGCTTGATGTCGCAACTGATCGAGGAACGCAATCAACCGTTTGCTGCCCTCCGGCCCCATGCCTGCCATTGGTTCATCCAGCAAAAACGCCTTCGGCTCCAAAGCAAGCGCCAGTGCGATTTCCAGCTGCCGTCGTTCCCCGTGGGACAATTCAGCAGCGCTTACATTTGCGCGGGCATCCAATTCAACTTGGGTCAATATGTCCATGGCCCGCTCGACCAGAACCTTGTCTTTTCGAACGCTTTTGAAAAAACGATAGCTGGTGCCCGCATTGGCTTGCACCGCCAACATGACATTGCGCAGCGCTGAGAACTCCAAAATCACCGAGGAGATTTGGAACGTTCTGCCAAGTCCCAATTGTGCCCGTTCAGCGACATCCAATCCGGCCAAATCTTGACCGCAGAACTTCACTGTCCCGCTGTCCGACGAAATGCCGCCGCAAATCTGCTTGATCAGCGTTGATTTGCCCGCCCCGTTAGGCCCAATCAGCGCATGAATTTCACCTTCATTTAACGTCAGCGAAACACCGTCCGTCGCTTTCAGTGCACCAAAATTCTTATTGAGATTATTGATTTCCAGAACCGGACTAGTCATGGCGTGCCCTCCCAGCGATCAGGCCGATAATGCCACCCCGTGCAAACAGCACAACACCCAGCAACACCAATCCTAAGAAGAACTGCCAATGCTCCGTCATCCCGCCAAAGATAAATTCAAACAGGATAAAGATGATTGCCCCTGCGAGTGGTCCATAAAGACGTCCAACGCCACCAAGGATCACCAATATCATAATTTCGCCCGACATGTGCCAAGACAACATTGAAGGGGAAACAAAGCGGTTAAGGTCAGCAAACAGCGCACCCGCCAAGCCTGTCATCATGCCCGAAATCACAAATGCGGTGAGCTTGATGTTAAACGGCTTCACCCCAACAGCGCACAACCGCTCTTCATTCTGACGTGCGGATTGGAGTGCCGCCCCAAACCGGGAATTCTTCAAAACAGCGGAAAGCCAAATGCCGCCCAAAAGCAAACCGAGACAGATGAAATAAAAGCTTTGCGGATCCAGCGTATTCGCACCCGGAAACGCGTTTCTGACATAGATAGAAAGGCCATCTTCTCCGCCGTATGCAGGCCACGAAATGGCGAAATAATATATCATCTGCGCAAACGCGAGGGTGATCATAATGAAATAAACGCCAGACGTTCGAAGGCTTAAAAGCCCGATCAGATAAGCCGCCAAGCCTGAGAATACGATCGCCACGAACCAAATGATCAACATCTGGTTTGTGCCCTCAAGCAAAAACGGACTTGCCATAAGGGGGGTATAGTTCAATGCATGGCTGGCCAAAATCCCAGCCGCATATCCGCCAATGCCAAAGAAGGCAGCATGCCCGAATGATATTAGTCCGCCGGTCCCCAGCGCGAAGTTCAAGCCAACCGCAGCCAGCCCCAAAATGGCAACCCGCGTCGCTAACGTAATGTAAAAAGGTTCATCAATGGCCATGGCGATAAAGGGGAAAATCAGCATCCCAATTGTCAGCGCAATATTGACCAGCATTTCACGAGAGAGATTAGCCATTTTTTGACACCAATCCCTCAGGTTTAAAGATCAAGACAATCGCCATCAGCACATAAATCAACATGGAGGATAGCGACGAGCCAACCGAACTTGCCGCACTTGGTTCCATGAACAAACCAAACAAAGACGGTAGCGATATGCGCCCAATTGTATCGACAACGCCGACCAATATGGACGCGATCAACGCCCCCTTAATCGACCCGATGCCACCGATAACAATGACCACGAACGCCAGAATGAGAACCGGTTCGCCCATGCCCACTTGCACCGATTGCAGGGCACCAACAAGTGCGCCTGCAAAGCCAGCAAGTCCCGCACCCAGCGCAAAAACGATTGTGTAAAGTGTGCGAATGTCAACGCCGAGCGCGGCAATCATTTCGCGATCCGATTCACCTGCCCGAATGCGAATACCAAGCCGCGTCTTTGCAATCAGCAGATAAAGACCTAACGCGACCAACCCACCCACGACGATAATTGAAAGGCGATAAATTGGGTAAGGCAAACCCCCAGGCAACATCACAGGCCCCGCCAAAATTGCTGGCACGTCTAAGAACAAAGGGAACGAACCAAATAAGAAACGGGTTCCCTCAGAAAAAATAAGGATCAGGGCAAATGTCGCCAACACTTGATCAAGATGATCTCGATCGTAGAGCCGACGGATAATCGTCATTTCAATGATCGCGCCGGCAAATGCGGCAGCGACGATTGAAGCGATCAAACCAAGCCAAAACGACCCGGTTGCAGCCGCGACAGCAGCGCAAGCGAAAGCGCCGACCATATATAGCGAACCATGGGCAAGATTGATCAGGCCCATCACGCCGAACACGAGGGTTAACCCGGCAGCCATCAAAAACAGCGTTACACCAAATTGCAACCCGTTCAGCAGTTGTTCAAAAAACAGCACACTTGTCATGAAAGTTTCTTTTCGGCTTTCAAAATGGGTGTGTGCGGAGCGCAATGCCCCGCACAACCAAAATTACATGCTGCACTCAGCGGCATAGGCGTCTTGGTGGTTGCTTAGGCCAACACCAAGGATCTTGTTGGTCAAAACATCACCTTCTTTGATCACTTCACGAACATAAATGTTCTGAATTGGGTGATGGTTGTTGCCAAATCTAAATTCGCCCCGAACGGAGTCGAACTCAGCAACTTTCAATGCTGCGCGGAACGCATCTTGGTCGTTCACATCAGCGCCTTCTAGCGCAGACAGGATAAGATTTGCTGTGTCAAAACCCTGACTTGCATAAAGCGATGGCAAACGGCCATATTCTTCTTGGAAGCTGGCCACAAACGCATTGTTTGTTGGATTGTCGATGTCTTTCGACCATTGCGATGAATTGCGCACACCAAGTGCAGCTTCTCCGACAGCACCAAGAATACCTTGGTCAAACGAGAATGCTGGGCCAAGCACCGGAATATCAACGCCGGAAGCCGCATATTGCTTCATAAACGCAATGCCCATGCCACCTGGCAGGAAGAAGAACACGCTGTCCGCACCGGAAGCGCGAATTTGTGCGATTTCTGCCGCATAGTCTGTTGCACCCAATTTGGTATAAACTTCACCAGACAACTCGCCTTCATAAAAGCGCTTATAGCCTGTTAGAGCGTCTTTACCCGCTGGGTAATTTGGCGCGAGAATATAGCTGTTTTTGTAGCCTTCAAAATTGGCATAAGCGCCCATCGCTTCATGCAAATTATCATTTTGCCAAGCGACGTTGAAATAGTTCGGGTGACAGCCTTTCCCCGCCAAAGGAGATGGACCAGCATTCGGTGAAAGATAGAATTTACCTTGCGCTGTCGCAGACGGCACAACGGCCATCGCCAAGTTCGACCAAATGATGCCGGTCAAAATATCGACCTTTTCACTTTGGATCATTTTGTCTGCAATTTGCACTGCCAATTCAGGCTTGCGCGCATCATCTTCAATTACCACTTCAACGTCTTTATTGTCAGACTGGTTGATCGCCAACATAAAGCCATCGCGCACATCAATGCCAAGGCCGGAACCGCCGCCAGAAAGCGTCGTAATCATGCCAATTTTCGCACCGCCTGCATATGCCATGCTTGTCGCTGCTAGCGACAAAGCAAGCATGCTTGCGGTCAAAGTTTTCAAGTGTTTCATATTTTCCTCCCGTTAGAATTGCCCAAAAGAGCAACATTAAAAGAACGAGAAAAAAGCAGAGCATCTTGTTTGAACACCATCAGATTTCAATTGATTATTTGTAGCCGCAAATGACCAACTTTATGTGCAAATCTAATACAGAAACACCTGAGAATACTCACGCAATTCTGCCCGTTCAACTCCCCTATCTTCCTCTCTCATCCTCATTTAGTCTGCACGATATTCAATATATTTCAACATTAAAATATCGAGCAAAATTCGCCTATGGCGTAAATTGCTGGGCCAACTCAGATTGCCCATCAGCCAAATCATCAATGACATTGAAATGGTGTTTTTGCGTCGCTTCATGCCAAGCGGTTCCCACACCAAAGCCTGCCCAAATACTGGCGAGTAATTTGTTTTGTCGCAAAAATTCAGGCCGCTCATCCGCCCCGACCCAGCACATCAACTCTATGTTCGTAATTGGCCTTTGCAACGCCGCGCTTTCGGCAATCGCCTCATCCTCATCAAGCACCAATTTCTCATTCATTTCGGTCTTCATCAATGGGCGCAGATCATGCAATCCAGAAATGGAAACCACCTTTTCAATCCGGTCCTGAACCGCGGAACTTAGCGGCGATTGTGCGCAAGCTTGACGGGTGACGAGATGCCCCCCTGCCGAATGCCCAGCCAATCGAATTGGCCCGTCAATCTGTTGCGCCGCGAGTGTAACGGCATTGGCGATCTGCATCGACATGCGCGTCAAATGCGCTTCTGGCGCAAGCGTATAGCTGGGCAAAACAACAGCCCATCCATTGTCTATTCCACCTTGCGCAAGGTGCGACCAAGAGGATTTATCAAACGCCATCCAATAGCCACCATGCACAAACACCGCCAACCCTTTTGGCTTTTGTTTGGGCAAAAACAGGTCGAACTTTTCTCGATCAGTTGGACCATATTCGACATCCAGCTGAGCGCGCCCGTCCCCAACCTGCTGGTCACGAAACGCCTTGGCCAAACCCGCCCAACGCTCAGGATATGCCGCCGCGCCGTCAATGTAAGCGCCGTTCGCATATGCATCATCCCAATCGCTAATTACCGGCATTTCCATTAACTCGCTTGTTCCTATCTCTTGCCCATTGGTCGCCCAATCTCTGCGCACTTGCAAATTGATCAAGCCTCATCTCACAAAAACTAGACACATTCAGACACGAATTTAGAAATACTTCAAGCATAAAATTTTGAGCTTGAAATATATTTTCTCCGGTGCAATCATATGCCAACTTAAGTGGGAGGATTTGATGAAGATTGCATGTCTTGGTGGCGGCCCAGCTGGCCTATATTTTGCCATTTCGATGAAACTTCGCCAGCCTGAAGCTGACATCACCATATTTGAGCGCAACAAGGCCGACGACACGTTTGGTTGGGGCGTCGTGCTTTCTGATGATGCCTTAGACAATCTGCGCACAAACGATCCTGTATCCGCACAAAAGATCGGCGAAAACTTCGCCTATTGGGACGATATCGCAGTCGTTCACGATGGACACAGAACTGTGTCGTCTGGCCACGGATTTGCTGGCATTGGTCGCATGAAAATGTTGCTCATTTTGCAGGAACGCGCTCGTGAACTTGGTGTAAATTTGAAATTTGAAACCAACGTTCAGTCGGTTGAAGACTATCAAAAAGACTATGATCTGGTTGTCGCGTGTGACGGCATCAATTCCGCTGTTCGCGAACATTACGCCGAGCATTTCAAACCAAATGTCGACGTCAGAGAGTGCAAGTTCATCTGGCTTGGCACCCACCAAAAATTTGACGATGCATTCACCTTTATCTTTGAGAAAACCGAGCATGGCTGGGTATGGGTTCACGCCTATCAATTTGATGATGAAACAGCCACAGTAATCGTTGAATGCCAACAAGATACATGGGACAAAATCGGCTTTGAACATATGTCAAAGCAGCAAATTATTGAGAAATGCGAAGAGCTGTTTGCTGACCATCTTGATGGTCATAAATTGATCTCTAACGCTGATCATTTGCGTGGCTCTGCCGTCTTTATGAATTTCCCTCGGGTCCTTTGCGAAAAATGGCACCATGAGAATGTTGTTCTTCTGGGCGACGCGTCTGCGACCGCCCATTTCTCCATTGGTTCTGGCACCCGCCTCGCCTTTGATAGCGCCATCGCGCTCGCCAATCTTTTGCACACAGAACCAAATATGGAAGCCGCGTTCGACCGCTATCAAGACGAACGCCGTCTCGATGTTTTGCGTCTTCAATCAGCGGCCCGCAATTCTTTAGAATGGTTCGAGCAAGTTGAGCGCTACCTGGATCTAGATCCCGTCCAATTCAACTATTCATTATTGACCCGATCCCAACGGATCAGCCACGAAAATCTACGCCTTCGAGACCCTGATTGGGTGAAGTCGGCAGAAACATGGTTCCAATTAGAAGCTGGAGCCCCAAATTCCCATCGCGCGCCAATGTTCGCCCCGTTCAAACTGCGCGAGATGGAACTGAAAAACCGCGTCGTCGTTTCTCCAATGGCCCAATATAAGGCCGAAGGAGGCTGCCCCACAGATTGGCATTTTTCTCACTATGCAGAACGTGCCAAAGGCGGCGCGGGACTTATTTATGTCGAAATGACATGTATTTCCCCTGAAGGACGCATCACCCCAGGCTGTCCCGGGCTTTATGCACCAGAACATGAGGCAGCTTGGCTAAGGCTGACAGACTTCGTCCACGCCGAAACAGACGCAAAAATCTGCTGCCAAATCGGTCATTCCGGCCGCAAGGGCTCGACCCAACTTGGCTGGGAAGAAATGGACGCGCCGCTAAAGGCCGACAATTGGCCATTGCTTTCCGCTTCCGCCATTCCATGGTCCGACAATAATGCAGTGCCCAAAGCAATGAACCGCGCAGATATGGACATGGTCAAGAACCAGT
Source organism: Maritalea sp. YIW29 (assembly GCF_057219265.1). NCBI lineage: Bacteria > Pseudomonadati > Pseudomonadota > Alphaproteobacteria > Hyphomicrobiales > Devosiaceae > Maritalea > Maritalea sp. YIW29. The sequence goes on along the minus strand of NZ_JBXVVF010000002.1, from coordinate 1,183,657 downwards.
TCTTGTCTTCAGTTAAAATGGCAAACCGTGCCGGGTTTGACATGATCGAACTGCACGCAGCCCACGGCTATTTGATTTCTTCGTTCATTTCGCCAACTTCAAATATTCGAGACGATGAATATGGTGGCAGCCTAGTAAACCGTATGCGCTATCCCCTCGAGATTGCCCGCGCCATGCGCGAGGCGTGGCCACAAGAAAAACCAATGTCCGTGCGCATCTCAGCTACCGATTGGGTCGGCGACGACGGGGTAACGCCTGAAGAGGCTGTGAAGATTGCTAAAATGTTCTCTGAAGTAGGTATAGATATTATCGACGTATCCGCTGGCCAAACCTCCATCAACGCCAATCCCGTATATGGACGCATGTTCCAAACCCCATTTTCTGACCGGATCAAAAACGAAACAGGCCTAAAAACCATGGCGGTTGGCAACATTTATGAAACCGATCATGCCAACTCAATTCTCATGGCCGGCCGGGCAGATTTGGTCTGCCTTGCACGACTACACCTTGCCAATCCATACTGGACCCTGCACGCCGCGGCAGCACTTGGCGACAAAGCCAGCAATTGGCCAGAACCATATCACCCCGGCCGCGATCAAATGATGCGACTGGCCGAGCGTGCAGAAGGCATTGGGACAAAAGCATGAGTTTAAGCCAAAAATCAGTTCTTATTACAGGTGGCGGCACCGGCGTAGGTGCCGATATGGCATTGGCTTTCGCTAACAGAGGCGCACGCGTTTTCATTTCGGGGCGCACTGCTGCTTCCTTAGAAAAAACCGCCGCGCAACACGACCAGATCTCTACAATTGTCACAGACGTCACCAACGAGAATGCGGTTAAGGCCATGTTCGAGCAAATTGGCCCAATGGACATCGTGATTGCAAATGCTGGCGCGGCACAAAGCGCACCGGTCGTCAAAACCGATTTAGACAGTTGGAACAAAATGATCGCCGTCAATTTGACTGGTGTGTTCCTCACCCTCAAAGAGGGACTAATCAATATGAAGGATAAAGAATGGGGCCGCCTCATTTCAGTTGCTTCAACCGCCGGACTTAAAGGCTATGCCTATGTGGCTCCCTATACTGCGGCGAAACACGGGGTTATCGGGCTCACCAAATCCATGGCGCTTGAGGTTGCTAAAAAGGGCATCACCGTCAACGCATTATGTCCCGGTTTTTTAAACACTGAAATGACCGACAGGTCGGTGGCAACAATTGTCGAAAAGACTGGCATGGGCGAAAACGAGGCTCGCGCAACAATCGCTAAAAACAACCCACAAGGACGCCTCATCGAACCAGCTGAGGTCAGCGCAGCCGCGCTTTGGCTGTGCGGCGAAGGCTCTGAGGGCATCAATGGACAAGCCATTTCAATTTCAGGGGGCGAAATATGAGTTTGGCAAACGAAAAGCTAGAAGACCAACCCGTAAGCAAGCAACGACTGCGCCTTTGGCTGCAAATGCTAAAAACGACCCGCTTCATCGAGAATGAACTGCGTGAAGAATTGCGACTAGGGTTTCAATCAACCCTGCCGCGCTTTGACGTCATGGCGATGCTAGACCGCACCCGCGACGGGTTGCGCATGAGCCAACTCTCCAAGCAACTGATGGTCTCCAACGGTAATGTGACGGGCATCATAGACAGGTTGGTGCAAGAAGGTTTTGTCATCCGTGTACAAGTCAAAGGCGACAAACGCGCAACCTTGGTTCGTCTCACCCCCGCAGGCATCCAAAAATTTGCTGAAATGGCCGCAGAACACGAACGATGGCTCAACGAGCATCTAAAAGAAATTAATGAAAGTGAGATCGGCCACTTCATCGACGTTTTGTCCAAAGTGCGGGAGGACGAACATTGAAACCCGTGCAACTAAGCGACTTAAAACCCGAACATTTTGCATGGCGCATGGATGGCCGGGTTGCGGTGATCAATCTCAACCGCCCGACACGCAAAAACCCCCTTACTTTTGAAAGCTACGCAGAACTGCGCGACACATTTCGCCAGATGATCTACGCGGATGATGTGGACGCGGTCGTCTTCGCTTCAAATGGCGGCAATTTTTGTTCAGGCGGCGATGTTCACGACATTATTGGTCCATTGGTCAAAATGGACATGAAAGAACTCTTGGCCTTCACCCGTATGACGGGCGATCTCGTGAAAGCGATGATCCATTGCACCAAACCAATCATCTCAGCGGTGGACGGCGTCTGCGTTGGCGCCGGGGCAATCATTGCGATGGCGTCAGATCTCCGCCTTGCAACATCAGAGGCGAAAACGGCCTTCCTGTTTACCCGCGTCGGCCTTGCTGGTTGCGACATGGGCGCATGCGCCATGTTGCCCCGCATCATTGGCCAAGGCCGTGCGGCGGAACTGCTTTATACAGGCCGTTCCATGAGCGCCGAAGAAGGCGCAAACTGGGGCTTTTTCAACGCCCTTCATAGTGCCGACGACCTAGAAGCCGCCGCCATCAAAATGGCGCAGCGCATTGCATCGGGGCCAACTTTTGCCCACGGGATCACCAAAACCCAGTTGAACCAAGAATGGAACATGAGCTTGGATCAAGCAATTGAGTCTGAAGCTCAAGCCCAAGCCATCTGCATGCAAACCAAAGATTTTGAACGGGCTTACAACGCTTTTGTGAAAAAAGAAAAACCAATATTTGAGGGCGACTAATGCCAGATAAGAGCTTCCTCAATTGGCCGTTTTTTGAAGACAAACACCACGCCCTTTCCGCCGAACTCGAGGCATGGTGCGAGGCCAACTTGCCCGTTGATCACACCGACACGGATGAAGCCTGCCTAAAACTCGTCGCTGAATTGGGTGCGGCTGGTTTTCTTCAGCACACCGGTGCCGACGAAGGTGAAAAGTTAGATGTGCGCAGCCTTTGCCTCATTCGCGAAACCCTCGCCCGACACGATGGGCTCGCCGATTTTGCCTTCGCCATGCAAGGGCTTGGCATGGGCGCTGTCTCCCTTTTTGGCAGCATGGAACAGCGCGAATGGCTTAAAAAAACTCGATCCGGGAAAGCCCTTTCAGCATTTGCATTGAGCGAACCAAAATCTGGATCTGATGTTGCCAACATTGAATGCAGTGCAGAACTGCGCGGCAACCAATATGTCATAAACGGCGAAAAGACCTGGATTTCCAATGGCGGGATCGCTGATGTCTATGTGCTGTTTGCCCGTACAGGCGAAGGGCCCGGGGCAAAAGGCCTTTCCGCATTTTTGGTGCCCGCCGACACGACGGGGTTAGAGATCGCGGAACGTATCGACGTTGTCGCGCCCCATCCTTTGGCGCGGCTTAAATTTGCTGACATGCAATTGCCCCCTTCCGCCATGATCGGTCAACCTGGCCAAGGCTTTAAAATCGCCATGTCCGTGCTAGATGTTTTTCGTTCAACGGTTGGCGCAGCAGCCCTTGGCTTTGCGCGTCGGGCGCTCGACGAAACACTAGATCGCGCATCAAATCGCGAACTTTTTGGCGCACCGCTTTTTGACCTGCAAATGGTACAAGGCCACATCGCTGATATGGCGCTTGATGTCGACGCAGCCGCATTGCTGGTCTACCGCGCCGCTTGGACCAAAGATATGGGCGCTGCCCGCGTGACGAGAGAAGCCGCTATGGCCAAACTTTACGCCACCGACAAAGCGCAAGAAGTAATTGATAAGGCAGTACAAATTCACGGGGGAGATGGAGTGCGCAAGGGCTCCATTGTGGAGAGCCTATACCGCGAAATCCGCGCGTTACGCATTTATGAGGGCGCATCAGACGTCCAAAAAATCGTTATCGCACGTCAAGCATTGGGGGAGATCAAATGAAGCTGGGACCATCCGGACATAGTGATAATTTCGCGCGGGACAATCTGCCGCCCGCCGACGCACAACCGGTCTTCCTCACCGAAGACTTTGCCTATCCAGAATATATGAATGTCGGTCGCATCCTAACAGATGCGATGGTGGAAAAGGGATTTGGTGACAATGTTGCTTTGATCGGCAATGGCCGCCAACGCACCTATAAAGAATTGGCCGATTGGACCAACAGATTGGCCCATGCTCTGGTTGAAGACTATGGCGTAAAACCGGGCAACCGTGTTCTCGTGCGCTCAGCCAACAACCCCGCGATGGTCGCCTGCTGGCTTGCTGCCACCAAGGCGGGCGCGGTGGTCGTCAACACCATGCCCATGCTGCGTGCTGGCGAGCTATCATCGATCGTCGACAAAGCAGAGATCACCATTGCTCTATGCGATAGTCGCATGATGGACGAGATCGTTGCCTGCGGCAAAACATCAAAATTCTTGCAGACCATTGTAAGCTTTGATGGCACCGCCAACCATGATGCAGAACTTGACCGCGTTGCCTTGGGCAAGTCGGTTCAGTTTGATGCAGTCCGCACCGGGCGAGACGATGTCGCGCTGCTCGGTTTTACCTCTGGCACCACTGGCGAGCCTAAAGCCACCATGCATTTTCACCGAGATCTTTTGATGATCGCAGACGGATATGCCCAAGAGGTTCTTGGCGTCACCCCAGATGACGTATTTGTTGGCTCACCGCCCCTAGCCTTTACATTCGGGCTAGGCGGATTGGCAATTTTCCCGCTTCGATTTGGCGCGACGGCCACGCTGCTCGAAACAGCGTCCCCAGCCAACATGATCGAAATTATCGAAACCCACAAAGCCACAGTCTGCTTTACTGCCCCCACCGCTTATCGCGCCATGATGAGAGCCATGGATGAAGGTGCCGATTTATCGACATTGCGTTGCGCTGTCTCCGCGGGTGAAACTTTGCCTGCCCCCGTATTCGAAGAATGGTGGGAAAAAACAGGCAAACCAATGCTCGATGGAATTGGGGCAACCGAAATGTTGCACATCTTCATTTCCAACCGCTTTGAAGATGCAAAAGCGGCGTGTACCGGCAGGCCAGTGGCGGGCTACGAGGCAAAGGTCGTCGACGACAATATGGACGAAATGCCCCGCGGCGAACCTGGTCGCCTCGCGGTGCGTGGCCCAACAGGTTGCCGATACCTCGCGGATGACCGCCAGACAAAATATGTGATCGACGGTTGGAACATTACGGGTGACACATTCGTGCAAGATGAAGAAGGCTATTTCCACTTCGCAGCCCGCAATGACGATATGATTATCTCGTCCGGTTACAATATTGCAGGGCCAGAAGTAGAGGCAGCACTCTTGTCTCACCCCCATGTTGTAGAATGTGCCGTTATTGGATCACCGGACGAAGAGCGTGGGCATATTGTTCAAGCCCATGTCGTTTTGGTTGATGAAGCACCAAAGGACGAAGATACGATCAAGCGATTGCAAGATCATGTCAAAGCCACCATCGCCCCCTACAAATATCCGCGTTCAATCGTCTTTACCGATGAATTGCCCAAAACCCAAACCGGCAAAATTCAGCGCTTCCAACTAAGGGCAAACTAATCCATGAGCATTTTTGCAAAAACCAAATCCATGTTTCATCTGCCTGAAGGCGTGATCTATTTGGATGGCAATTCCCTTGGTCCGTTGCCAAAGGCAACACCAAACCATGTAGGTGAAATGCTCACAAAAGAATGGGGTGATTTGCTGATCACAGGCTGGAACAAGGCCGACTGGATGGGCCAACCTTCGCGCATTGGCGACCGGATCGGCAATCTTATCGGCGCTCCAGCCGGTTCCGTGGTGATGGGTGACACCCTATCCATCAAAGTCTATCAGGCAGTTGCCTCGGCCCTCGAACTGAACCCAAAACGCAAAGTTGCGTTATCCGACAATGGTAATTTCCCAACCGACCTCTATATGGTCGAAGGATTGCTCAAATCTTTGGACAATGGTCACGAACTGCGCCTTGCCGATCCAGAAGAAGTTGAAGCGGCGCTCAGTGAAGACATTGCCGTTTTGATGCTGACCGAAGTTGATTATCGCACTGGTCGCAAACACGATATGAAGGCGCTGACCAAAAAGGCCCAGGCCCTCGGCATAATCGTGATCTGGGATTTGGCCCACTCCGCTGGTGCTGTTGAGGTTGACCTGACGGAATGCAATGCAGACTTCGCTGTCGGGTGCACCTACAAGTATCTTAATGGCGGCCCCGGCGCCCCGGCCTTCATTTACGTCGCGCCCCGCCATCAAGAAACTGCCCGGCCAGCTCTTTCTGGTTGGATGGGGCATGAAGCCCCATTTGCGTTCGACCTCGATTACCGCGCCGGCGACGGCATCGAGCGTATGCGCGTTGGCACGCCCCCAGTGATCGCCCTCACCGCCCTTGAAGCATCCCTTGATATTTGGGACATGGTGACAATGAAGCAGGTCCGCGAGAAGTCGATTGAACTTTGTAATCTCTTCATCGTCGAAGTTGAAAACCACTGCCCATCGCTAACCTTAAACAGCCCGCGCGATGGTGAAAGTCGTGGTTCCCAAGTCACGTTTAGTTTCGATCATGGCTATGCGGCAATGCAAGCATTGATTGCACGTGGGATCATCGGCGATTTCCGTGCGCCAAACAATATGCGATTTGGCTTCACACCTCTTTACATTGACGAACAAGATGTTGTTGCAGCGGTAAAGATTTTAGCGGATGTGCTGGACAACAAGCTTTGGGATAAGCCAGAATATAATCAACGCTCACGGGTAACTTAACCGATGCAATCTTCTTCTGCTCACATCGCGAACAATTGGAAGCAACATTGCACAGTTGCCACTGATTGGTATGTGACCGATGAAAGCCGCTTTGGCATCCCAAGAGGCACCGCTTCCATTTCACTTTAGCACCCAAATGGCCGCTTACCGGTCAGGCTGAAATTGAATTGGAACATGAGAATGAGTGAAAATAACAAACCTTACGACCCCGCCAAAGAAGGCGCTCAAATGTCGTTTGATGGCCGCATGTCATATGGCGACTATCTACAAATCGACAAAATCTTAAATGCGCAGCACCCCCTTTCATCGGCTCACGATGAAATGCTGTTCATCATTCAACACCAAACCTCAGAACTTTGGATGCGCCTTGCCATCCATGAACTTCATGCCGCGCGGGAAGCACTGAAATCAGATAATCTACCAACGGCCTTCAAGATGCTGGCGCGGGTGGCGCGTATTTTTGAACAGCTCAATAATGCATGGGACGTGTTGCGCACCATGACGCCAAGTGAATATACAGAGTTTCGCGACACACTTGGTCAGTCATCAGGCTTTCAGTCACATCAATATCGCCAAGTGGAATATATATTGGGCAACCGCAACAAGGCGATGCTCAAACCCCACGCGCACAAAGAAGAAGTTTACGCACTGCTGAAATCTGAGCTGGAAATGCCCAGCCTATATGATGAAGCGCTGCATCTTTTAAACCGCAACGGGATCGCAATTCCAAGCGAAGTACTAAACCGGGACGTCACAGATCAGCACGAGGCGAACGAAGACGTTCAGCTCGCTTGGAAGAAAGTCTATCAAGATACTGCCAATCATTGGTCGCTCTATGAACTGGCAGAAAAGCTTGTTGATTTCGAAGATTATTTCCGCCGCTGGCGCTTTAATCACGTTACAACAGTTGAAAGAATTATCGGGTTCAAGCGAGGAACAGGTGGCACTGGCGGCGTATCATATTTACGTCGCATGTTAGATGTGGAACTGTTCCCCGAACTTTGGCATGTGAGGACTGAGCTATGACCACTTGTGTATTTGTTCAATTGCGGTGCGTTCCGGGCAAAACATATGACGTTGCGGATGCAATTTATGAACGCGAAATCACATCTGAACTCTATTCAACGAGTGGTGATTTTGATCTCTTGATGAAGATTTATGTCCCGGACGACAAAGATGTCGGCATGTATCTCAACGACAATATTCTGGACATCCCAGGTATTTCGCGGTCGCTCACAACGCTGACATTTAAAGCATTCTGACGATCTAGTTCTGTTTGATCTCACTCAATGCGGAGTGTCATAAAATTGTCATATACTCCTATTCTGGCAAACACAGAAGGGGGAGTATATGTCCATCGAGACGATCCGAGAAAACCTAATTGCAAACGCCGTTCCTGTCAAAAAGACCGACATCAGCGCGCAATCTCATCTGGACGACAAACGACATCATCTGGCGCAAATGCGCCGCGATCCAGATGCCATCCGTCATGCTTTCGAAAATGGCGATTACCCCTATGCCAGCAAGATCGCACGCAGAACCTATGAGAAGCGCAAGGCCGAGCTTCAAATAGAATTGCTAAAAGTACAAGACTGGGCAAGAGATACAGGGCAAAAATTCGTCCTATTGTTTGAAGGACGCGACGCGGCGGGCAAAGGCGGCACGATCAAACGGTTCATGGAACACCTAAACCCACGTGGTGCCCATGTCGTCGCCCTGGAAAAACCGACAGATCGCGAAAAGTCCCAGTGGTATTTCCAACGCTACGTTAAACATTTGCCCTCCGCAGGGGAAATCGTGCTGTTCGACAGATCTTGGTACAACCGAGCAGGCGTAGAGCGGGTAATGGGATTTTGCTCAGCAGGCGAATATTTAGAGTTCATGCGCCAATGTCCAGAATTTGAGCGCATGATTGTGCGCTCGGGGACCCATCTTTTTAAATATTGGTTCTCAGTAACCCGCGAAGAACAACTTCGGCGCTTTAAATCACGTAGTCGCGAACCGCTAAAACAGTGGAAACTTTCCCCAATTGATAAAGCATCTCTCAATAAATGGGACGACTATACTGAAGCCAAAGAAGCAATGTTCTTTTATACAGACACCGCTGATGCACCCTGGACTATTGTAAAGTCCAACGACAAGAAGCGTGCCCGCTTAAATTGCTTGCGCCATTTCTTGTCTACTTTGGATTACCCAAACAAGGACCATAATGTGGTCAATAGGCTCGATCCACTCATTGTTGGCTCAAGTAATGACGTCATTGGCAAGTCCGATCATATTCTGGGCCATTCAATGCACCCAGATCATCGCAAGTAAAAACACTCCCCGCAGAGTGGACTGCTAGTTTGCAAAGAAATGCAACAAACATTGCCGCTGACATGCGGCAATGTTGGCCCCACCATATCAAATGTGCGGTAAACCACCCATGGGCCGGGCTTGAATTCCATCAATCGTCAACAATCAACATATAGCGCAATGCATATATATACTTGAATTTACATCAATTTTCCATGTAATCGTTTAAATATTGATCCAATGGTAAAATTATTACACGAATTTTGTCTCATATGTCTCTTAGATTTAGTGGGATCGCTCAATATACAGATAAAGTATTCTTAAAATTAACAGTTCATTATCTAATTCGGTCGTATTTTTTCGTATCGTAAATTTGGAATATTTGACGTGTCAAGATTATGTTCAGTTCACTAAAAAGAAACTTTGCTGAAAGTCTTGCGGCGCATGGTCTGGGATCGAACAAGCCTTTCGCACTAACGACACGCGACGAAAACGGGGAAAAACTTGCAACTCCTATTGCATTAACCCGTCAAGAAACTTTGGCGCGCCTTTCAGAGATAAATCAAAAAATTGGCAAGATGGGCCTTGTGGCGAGCAAAGCCACAAACGAGCTTAAGGGGTTAGACCTAGACAGCGAAGAAGCACGGATGCTTGCCAAAAGGTGTGCAATGGCTTTAGAACATTGTGCGAAAACAAGCATACAGAACGATTTCTTCTATGGCTCAATCGAGAGTTGTGACGATCCAAACTTCATGGACCGAAAGCACGCCATTTACGGCGACCGCTTAGATGAAATCGCAACGGTGTTTTCCAGTATTCTTAAAAGAATCTGCAAAGACTAAACATCAAATCTAGGTCCTTCGTCCTATGGAATCCAAAAGACTATATTGGCGCGAATTTCAATCAACTGATTGCACGCGCCTTGTTGAGTTGTTTTCAGACCATGACGTGGCTAAATGGGTCGATGACGGCAAACCGTTGAGCAAAGAAAATGCTCAAAAATGGATAGATGCTTCCCACAAATCAAAGGCCCTAAACGGTACAAGTGCTGGCGCAATTATCGAGAAATCAACGCAACGGATGATCGGCTGGGGCGGAATTGTTCACCCCAAGGGTTCTGCACCTGAACTAATTTATGGGTTTGAGAAGGCCGCATGGGGTCGCGGATACGGCAAAGAAGTTGCACAGATTGTCATTGAAGACGGCCTAACAAACCACGATTTTAAAAGCTTGGTCGGCACTGTCGACCCACAGAATCTCGCTTCAATCAAAATCCTGAAATCGTTCAACTTCGTCTTTGTCGATAGCGGGGTTGACGAACATGGCCTGCCCACGGACACATACATACTGAACGAAAAGCAATCAGATAAAATCTAATCTTTATACAACGCGTCACGTAGAGATTGAACCAGCGCGGACCTTTCCGCATGCCGTTCTTCATTATGCTCGTTTACAAACGCCCATTCTAAAGCGTTCACATGCAGGATCAAAAGATCTGGTTCATTCTTTAGTTTTTCCGGCACATCCTTGATCGCGACGCAAATACATACAGCTATTTCACCAACAAGCGGATAACCCAAAATCGACGCCTGCCCTTTAATGTCATGGGCATCAACAAACAGAAGGCGATGCTTTTCTGTCAATTCCTCGTCTGATGCGACCACACCCTGCATGCGCTCGATTGTGGCTTTTAGGACAATTTGGTATTTGCCTTGAGAAGCCTTTAGTCGCTTTTCTGCCTCCCTTTCCATTTCCCGGATCGAAGGTCCACTGCCCTTGCTTATGGCTTTTGCCAATAGATTGGGAGGATAATAGGTCTCGGCTTTGCCGGTACCTTTTGGCTTTGGCTTGTCAGTCATTTCAACCCTCTTCCGGCAAATCTACAGCCTCGCCACCCGCGCGGCGGTCCATTCCGCCAAAGCCACGCAATGCGCGCCGACGATCCGGGCCAACATAGGCCTCCGTGCGCACGAATTGTCGTGGGGAATTCCGCATATGCACAAATCGATCATAAACAGTCGCAACCGAAATAGGCTTGCACAGAACTTCGCTAGCGCCAACATCCCGCGCGCGCGTGACGTGATCCATTGATGAAAATGCTGTCACAACCAACAAAGGAAGGTGACGAATATCGTCGTCTTTGTGGGCGCGAATGCTCTTGATGAAGTCAAAACCATTGATCGGCGCCATCAACAAATCAACAATCACAATGTCCGGTAACTCGGCCTTGATCGCCCGAAATGCATCAGCGCCATTCGTTGCGTGTCCGATTTTCTTTACCTTCATCGACAGCAAAATGTCGCGCAAAATTGTATGAGCGAACTCATTGTCATCGACCACCAAAATACTTAGGTCGCTAAAATTATATTTGGCCGAACTCACGTAGGCATACCGATCAATTTGAACAGGAATATCAACCTACTGCTAAGTTTATGACGCACACAGTTTTTTACAAGCTGCGTTCTCACCTTGTGCACCGTGAAGTTCCAGCCACACCTAATTGTTAGCTGCGCAGCTCCACAATTGACTTGCCCAGACGGAAGGGCGCTGCGAACCCGACCAAGCAAAGTGCGATAACTCGGATGACCAGAATGTGTGCGTTGCTCTGTAGATACCGCCACTCTGCCTGCAATGTGGAAACTTTAGACACCAGATCAGCATAGGCCCCAGCCAAAACCTTAAAGTCGCCAGCAATTGGCGAATTGCGTTGCTGCAAATTTGCCACCGCGACGCGGGTATTTTGATCTTCAGGTTGGAACACAAGAAAACTGTCCAGATCGATATTATTGGCCTTTTGCACCATCGCCTGCTCTTCGCTAGTGCTCATCCGATTGCCGCCGAAAAAGTTTAGGCCGCGTAAGGGTGCGATTTCTGCTGTCAGCGATATGAATAATGGCAGTGCAGAATTGGTGGCAGTAGAGGCGGACAGATACTCCACCTTGTCGCACACAATCGCCACATCACCATCATCACCGACAGGATCGCAAAATCTTAGGCGAAATCGAGATGCGTCTTGGTCAAATGACGAGGTCGCCGCGTATGCAATATCAATCTGTCGGTTAATCTGCGAGTTGTCGTCCTGGTAGATGCCTGCAAACACGGCAACCAAAGCACCGATTCCACCTAGCACAACCCAGTTCAAATCCGCCAGTTTCCAATAGATATGCCCTGCAGGTTTCCTAAAAAGAAACAACGTGCCAATGGTTCCAAGCAGGAAGCACCCGATGAGCAAAAACAATTGATTTTCCGCGATAAATGCCAATTTTTCCCCAAACGCGCTGAAGTTGAGCTGCAAGTTTCCGGTTTAGCTTAGAAAACTGGCAACCGCATAACAAGCAAGTTGGTCCTCATTTCTCTTCACATCGACGACAACAATTACACTTTGGTCGCATAAATGCGTTTTGCGCATGAACAAATGCGCATCTTTCGTTGGATTAGGCCGATTTGATCTGATAAAATACTTGAAGCATAAAATAACTATAGGCAACCTAACGATAGGCATGAGCTGTGACAACTGAACGCCCAAGCATTCGCGATAAAGACCGCCCAGACTTAGGGGCATTCACGTGGCAAGATCCATTTCGGTTGGATGACCAACTAACCGAAGAAGAACGTATGGTGCAGGAAACGGCCCGCGCGTTTGCCGAAGAGAAACTGCGCCCGCGTGTCCGCGAAGCTTATAATGACGAAACAACAGACCCAGCCCTATTCAAAGAAATGGGCGATATGGGCCTTTTGGGCTCCACTATCCCTGAAGAATATGGCGGCGTTGATATGGGCTATGTTGCCTATGGCCTCATCGCCCGCGAAGTCGAACGCATCGATAGCGGCTATCGCTCGATGATGTCTGTTCAATCTTCATTGGTTATCTACCCCATCTATGCCTATGGCACCGAAGAACAGCGCCAAAAATACCTTCCCGGTTTGATTTCTGGTGACTTAATCGGCTGTTTCGGCCTTACAGAACCTGACGCTGGTTCAGACCCGGGCGGCATGTTGACCCGTGCGACCAAAACCGAAAACGGCTACGTGCTTAACGGCACGAAAATGTGGATTTCCAACAGTCCAATCGCTGACGTATTTGTTGTCTGGGCAAAATCCGACGCCCACAATGGCAAAATCCGCGGCTTCGTTTTGGATAAGGGCATGAAAGGCCTTTCAGCACCCAAAATCGGCGGTAAGCTTTCCCTTCGCGCTTCAATCACTGGCGAAATCGTCATGGAGAATGTTGAAGTGGGCGAAGATGCGCTTCTTCCCCATGTTGAAGGGCTAAAAGGCCCATTCGGTTGCTTGAACCGCGCGCGCTACGGCATTTCTTGGGGCGCAATGGGCGCTGCCGAAGCTTGCTGGCACGCAGCAAACCGCTATGGCATGGAACGAAAACAGTTCGGCAAACCATTGGCACAAATGCAATTGTTCCAAATGAAATTGGCGAACATGCAAACCGACATCACGCTCGGGCTTCAAGGCTCGTTGCGCGTTGGTCGCTTGATGAACGAGGCCAATGCAGCCCCGGAAATGATCTCCATGATGAAGCGCAACAACTGCGTAAAAGCATTGGACATTGCACGGATGGCCCGTGACATGCACGGCGGCAATGGCATTTCCGACGAATTCGAAATCATGCGCCACATGATCAATCTGGAAACGGTCAACACCTATGAGGGCACTGCAGATGTCCACGCCCTCATTCTTGGGCGCGCTCAAACCGGGTTGCAGGCCTTCTTTTAATGGAAAAGCCGCTTGAAGGACTTAAAGTTCTCGAACTTGCCCGTGTTTTGGCTGGCCCTTGGGTTGGCCAAACGTTGGCAGACCTTGGCGCTGACGTCATCAAAGTCGAAAGCCCAAAAGGCGACGACACCCGCACCTGGGGCCCTCCCTTTGTCGAACGCGAGAATGACAAGTCTGCCGCCTATTTCCACGCCTGCAATCGGGGAAAGCGTTCTATTGCCTTAAATTTCAAGGACGAAGCAGACCTTGAAACCGTGATCAAACTGATCAAGCAGTCTGATGTACTGGTAGAAAACTTCAAACTCGGCGGACTAGAAAAATACGGCTTGGACTTTGAGACCGTTAAAAAGATCAATCCGCGCCTGATTTATTGTTCCATCACGGGCTTTGGCCAAACTGGGCCATACGCCAGCCAACCGGGCTATGATTTCATAGTGCAGGGAATGTCCGGCATGATGTCGATTACGGGCGAACCGGGACGCGAGCCGCAAAAAATAGGCACAGCATTGGCCGACATCATCACCGGGCTTTATGCATCTATCGGCATTCAAGCGGCCCTTTGGCAGCGCGAACGCACTGGTCTTGGCCAGCAGGTAGACATGTCACTGATGGACAGCATGGTTGGAGTTTTGGCCAACCAAGCGATGAACTATTTGGTATCTGGCAAACCGCCAACCCGCATGGGCAACGCCCATCCCAATATCGTGCCCTATCAGGTACTTGCCGTTGAAGATGGCCACATCATCTTGGCTGTTGGCAATGATGGGCAGTTTCAACGCCTTTGCCATTTGCTTGAACTCGACCATCTGGCCGAGGACACCCAATATGCAACCAACGCGGCACGGCTGAAAAATCGAGACGCCCTCACGCAAATTCTATCCGATGCTTTTGCGAAATGGGGCAAGTGGAAACTGCTCGAAGCACTACATAATTGCAACGTGCCAGCAGGCCCCATCAACAATATCGATGAAGTCTTTGCTGACCCCCAAGTTATTGCCCGCGGCATGCAGCTCGATCTTGATGGCGTGCCCGGCGTGCGAACGCCGATCAACTTTTCCGACGCTGAACTGACACTAGATAAGGCCTCGCCTAAAGTGGGCGAGCACACACAAGAAATTCTAAACGAACTCAACGACTAATAGGACCATGCTGAAATGGCTAAAATGACTGGCGGCGAAATTTTGGTGAAATGCCTAGAGGCGCAACGCGTAGATCGCGTATTTTGCGTGCCCGGCGAAAGCTATCTGGCCGTCTTGGACGGGTTGCATGACAGCAATATCGACGTGATCACGTCTCGCCATGAAGGCGGTGCAGCGATTATGGCCGAAGCGGATGGCAAAATGCTCGGCCGCCCCGGCATCTGCATGGTTACCCGCGGCCCCGGCGCAACAAACGCCGCCGCTGGTGTGCATGTCGCCAAACAAGACTCAACGCCAATGATCCTGTTTGTCGGCCAAATCGGTCGTGAAATGAAAGGCCGTGAAGCCTTCCAAGAAGTTGATTATCGGCAAACATTTGGCGACCTCGCCAAGTGGGTAGAAGAAATTGACGACGCATCCCGCATTCCCGAAATTATCGCCCATGCATACCATATTGCCATGAGCGGTCGCCCCGGCCCTGTGGTTTTGGCGCTGCCCGAAGATATGCTGCGCGACGTCGTAGACGTTGAACCCTGTACGTTCATTGAAGTCGCCGAGCCAGCCCCAACCAAAAACGCAGCTAACAAGTTTGCTGAACTGCTGGCCGCAGCCACGGACCCGATCATCATTGCTGGCGGTTCCCGTTGGGACGAAAGTTCTGTTGCTCAACTAAAAGCGTTCAGCGAAAAGCATCACTTGCCGGTTGGTTGCTCCTTCCGACGCCAACAATTGTTCGACCACAGCCACAAAAACTATGCAGGCGATGTTGGGCTTGGCATCAACCCAGCGCTCAAATCCCGTATAGAAAACAGCGATTGCGTCATCTTGCTCGGCGCGCGGTTTTCAGAAAACCCAAGCCAAAACTTTTCATTGTTGGGCATGCCAAACCCGGGTAAGACCTTAATCCAAATTCATCCTGGTGCTGAAGAGCTGGGCCGCATTTACACGCCAACATTGGCCATCAACGCCACGCCCGGCGCGTTCTTCGACACCGTTGAGGACATACCGGCACGCCCTGAAACCGGCGCTGCAAAAGCGGCAAATGGCGACTATCGCAATTGGACAGATAAACTGCCTACAACACCCGGAGAAGTGCAAATGGGTGAGATCATGGCTCATCTTCGCAACACACTTTCTGACAATGCAATCCTCACCAATGGCGCAGGCAACTACGCCATTTGGCTGCACCGTTTTTGGCGTTTCAAACAATATGGAACCCAATTGGCCCCAACGTCCGGCTCCATGGGTTATGGCCTACCCGCCGCCATTGCTGGCAAATTGCGTCACCCAGAAAATGACGTGATCTGTTTTGCAGGCGACGGCTGTTTTCAAATGACAGGTAATGAATTTGGCGCGGCGGCACAATCGGGCGCGAACATCATCACATTGGTGATTGACAATGGCATTTACGGCACCATCCGCATGCACCAAGAAAAGCACTACCCAGCCCGCATTTCAGCCACCAATTTGGAAAACCCAGACTTCGCCGCCCTCGCCCGCGCCTATGGCGGCCACGGTGAAACCGTAGAAAAAACTGAGGACTTCCCAACAGCCTTCGAACGTGCCCGCACCTCAGGCAAACCGTCAATTATCCACATCAGAATTGATCCGGAAGCGATTTCACCAACCACGACAATTGCCAAACTGCGTGGAGCCTAGCGCCTGAGGATCAGTTTGGCATGCCCCTTCCGATGGTCTATTCCTTCTTTCGTAAAGTCGGAATTTTCAACCCCGCCGCGGATGAAGAAATGAGAACATCAAGCCGCTTCAACCGCGTTTCTTCTCTCTTGGCGCTCATCACCCACCAGATGGAATCTCGTTTGTAGGATGGTGCCAGATTGGATAAAAATGCCCAAGCTGGCTCATTTGACCTGATCTGTTCTTCGTATTTTGGCGCAAGCGAAATGTTTCTATCTTCGGAACTATAACCAACCGCATCGCTTCTATTGTTGAACAAAAGCAGCCCGGCGGGTTTCATTTTTCCAAGCTCAATTAAAGCGCCGACCTTTTTGACATTCACCGCACTCCAAACGCTGCCCTTTTTGCGCGGCGTAAATCGGATCTTATAGCTTTGCTCATCAATTGTTTTGCGAACGCCATCAATCCAGCCATAACATAGCGCAACATCAACCGAAGATGGCCATGTAAGGCTTGGGCGGCCTGTATGCTTCTTATAATAGCCCACCCAAACTTCGCTAGTAGTCGAATTGTGTTCTAACCAGTCACTAAATTCATCTTCGCATTCGAAGAAGATTAGTTCTGCCATCACTCAAACTCCGCCGCTTGTGGGCCAACAAATCAATATGTTCGCACGTAAAGTTGCCCTCCGATTATCTCGGAGGGCAGCTTTGTCTCAATATATATCCAAGTCTATGCAGCTTCTTGAATTTGCAACCACTCAAGAATTGCCCCAGTTGTTTCTTCTGGCATTTCTTGCGGAATCCAATGACCGCAATCAAGGCTGACAACCTCCACATTCGGCACGAAATTTGTAAGCGTTTCAGACTTTGGGATCATGTCACGCTCACCATAAATCATCAGTGCAGGCTTCTGGATGATCGGATCCACGTCCGCCAAAATATGCCAGTTACGATCAAGATTCCTGTACCAATTGATCCCCCCTGTAAAACCTGATGCTTCAAATGCCGAAACGAAAACATCAAGATCGTTTTCACTCATAATTGCCTCGCCAAGCGGCGCTTCTGCCTTGGCGAGATTGATCATCATCATGCCCGGTTCCGGTGCAACAGGCGGCAAGTTCTTTCTGAACAAATTGTTCAAGAATTGACGCTTATTTGCATCCAATACTGCGTCTGCAACGCCCGGCTGTCGGTTAAAATGGACGAAATAGAAATCCGGCCCAAACAGCACTTCCATCATTTCGATCCACGGTTTTTCCCAACGCTCTTGATATGGCAGGGCCATATTGATGATTTTACTCACCCGTTTTGGGTGCAATATGGACAAGCTCCAAACAATGTTCGCGCCCCAATCATGGCCAACAAAAACCGCATCATCATATCCGTAATGATCCAACAGGCCGACCAGATCACCGGTCAAATGTTCAATGTCATAGTCGGTAACTTCTGATGGGCAAGACGAATTGCCAAACCCGCGTTGGTTCGGAACGATCACGTGATAGCCCGCCGCAACAAGGGCCGGCACCTGATGCCGCCAAGAATAGGCATGCTCTGGCCAGCCATGGCACAGAACGATCGGGTTTCCCTTGTTTTCTTGGCCCGCTTCAAACACTTCAAGTTCCACACCATTGGTGGAGATCATAGTCGGCTTGGGAAAATTGGATGGGTTGGACATTTTGCTTCTTCTCTATCTTTAAGGGTGGTCAGGCAACGCTCATTAATTCGCATTGCCGACGCGACAGGCATTGACTAAACCCATACGGTGACAAATATTGGCACCATTAATTGATAGATGTGCAAAATGAATACTCGCAGCCGACATGACGCTATTGTGCGCAGCCTTCGCCGCAATGGAACCTCGACCATCGCCGAATTGGCGACCGAAGTTGGTGCGTCCAGACGCACCCTATTGCGCGACATTTCTGCGCTACGTGATGAGGGATTTGTTATTCATTCTGAACCCGGGCGCGGCGGCGGGGTGCAACTTGATCCGCAATCCATCCAAACCACGGCCCGGCTTTCAGTTTCCGAAGTCTTTGCGCTGCTCATCAGCGTGGCGTCCACGCGTGCCGCGGGAAACCTCCCCTTTTCAGCCCTTGCAGATGACGGGCTTGCGAAAATCGAAAAATCCCTGCCATCGGACAAAATTCGCGATCTACGTCAGTTTCTGGACTGTCTATATGTCGGCGAACTTTCGCCGCTGGTCGACATATCCGACTTGGGTGCAATGGACCCCACTCTGCTGCCCGCGTTCGAAACAGCTTTTCTCCAACGGCTACATCTGCAATTTCAATATCGTGACGCTAAGAGGACAAAATCCAGCCGAACTGTTGAACCCCAAGCCATGCTTATTTTGCCGCCATTATGGTATTTAGTAGCGTGGGACCCTTCGCGCGAAAATTTCCGCCATTTCCGAATGGACCGGATCAGCAAACCAGAAATTGTCCCAGACACAAATTTCCGGCGGCGATATGTCCCCTTCGCAGACGACGTCACCCCGATTGGCGACAGTTCAAGCCGGTGACATCCGGACATATCTGCGTAAAGCAGACACGAGTTAGCGTTCAACTGGTATTTGCAACCAATTCGTGCACGTTTCCATCTGGATCCGCAAAGAAAGCCGTATATTCACCCCACGATTGTTGCGCAGGTGATGCGACACCCTGTACGCCGTTTGCCATTAACGAATTATATGCCGCATCAACCAGATCTGGGTGCGCATACTTAAATCCAATTCCGATCGCCGACCCCTTGCGCTCACCGTTAAGACCATTTGAAGTCAAAAACGAACTGAGCATCTCATGGCTAGCCAAAGAAAGACGTACTCCATTCGACGATAATTCGATGAACTCACCGGCGTCAGAAGTGACTTCCATTTTCATCTTTTGTGTGAAAAAGGCCTTCATGGCATCAAAGTTCGCCGTGTGAATCGTAACCATATAGATTGACGGCCCAGAATTTCCCACGACTGGAAAACCAATTTTTGCGAGCCCGATAGCCAACATCTCTTTTATTTTGCTCACAACAATTTTCCCCATTTCGCCTAGGTCTGTCAGGTCATATTTTCAGGAGAACGTGGTTCAAGTCGAGAAAAATTTTTGTAAGCTGAACTAATTTCACCAAATAGATATCAAGCGAACAATTGTTTCGTCCTTTTGAACGCCGGACCGAACTTCTCTTGTCAAAATTGAATTCGACGCAAGTTAAATGGATATGAACCGCATGCTGAGCTGTTGACGAACTTGATGGAATCATTTATTTCCAACCATTCGGAAATAAATAGGATTAACTATGCCCCGCCCACGTAAACACGACCAAAACCTGATCCTTGATGCCGTCGAACATGTCATCGCACGTGATGGCGTATTGACTGTTGACGCAGTTGCCAAAGAAGCAGGCGTGTCAAAAGCCACAGTGCTTTATGATCATCAAAACAAACGTGAACTCGTGGCAGCAGTTGTCGCCCGGGCGATCAGCGCCGATAACAAGTTCAACCAGACTTGTGCGGCACCCTTTATCGGCCAGCCAGATGCAACACTTCGCGGTCGCATTTCAGCAGCCGACCAGAGCCCCCCGCCCATCGGTGGAAACCCAGCTGTGCTCAGCCTCATCACAGCATTGATGCAAGACGCAGAGCTGCGCGGCGCGTTTCGCCACAATCAGAATGTTTTGCGCGACCAGATCATTCAAGATGCCACCCACCCCCGTGCCGCCCGATTGGCATGGTTGGCGTTGGAGGGGTTGAAGTTTCAACAGCACATGGAATTCCACGATTGGACGGCAACCGAACGCGCAGAAATCCTTGCCGACATCGAAAAACTGGCCACGCAAAACTCAATACCAGGGAAAAACGAAAATGAGTAATCGACATATCTTCATCACAGGTGCCAACGGCTTTATCGGACGCAACCTCATTCGTCATTTCGTCGCACAAGGGCACAATGTCACTGGCCTCGTCCGCAGCACGCAAGCTGCTCAACAGGTTGCCCAGTTAGGCGCAAAACCGGTAATTGGCGACGTGATCACTGCCGACCTTGCGCCCCTCATGCAAGGCGCTGAGCAGCTTGTCCACGCCGCCGCTAATCTTGACCATGGACCGGGGAACACCGCCGCAAATGAAAATGCGACAGGCACACAGCGTGTGTTCAGCGCAGCGCAAAAAGCAGGGATCGCAGATGCAATTCACATCAGTTCAGACTCAGTGCTGCAAGATGGACGTCCCCTGATAAACGTCAATGAAACATATCCGCTGCCCCGCAAACCTGCCGGTGCATATTCAGCAGGCAAAGCGGATGCAGAGCAGGTGGCAATCCAAGCGGCAACCGATGGCATGCGGGTTATCATTTTACGCCCACGCATGGTTTGGGGTCGCGATGATGGAACCGCACTACCAACACTGTCCAAGGCGGTTCGGGATGGTAAATTCGCATGGATTTCGGAAGGCAAGTATCTAAGTTCGACGACCCATATCGCCAATCTATGTCATGCCATCGACCTCGCATTTTCTAAGGGAAAAGCGGGTGAGATTTATCATATTTCAGACGGTCCCGCCCGCCCATTTCGTGAAACAGTTACAGGCCTACTGGCGACCCAAGGATTGGCCGCAAAAGACGCTTCCGTCCCTCGCCCACTGATCAAGCTGATCGCTAAAATAGGAGATGGCATCTATCACCTAACTGGTGGCCGTAAGCATGGGCCGCTTAGCTTTCAGGAATATGCGACAAGTGCAGTTGAGGTTTCACTCGATACCAGCAAGGCACAACGAGATCTAAACTACGCCCCCGTCATTAGCTTCGACGAAGGACTTGAGGAATTAACATCTGGCAATTGGCAAAGTGTCACAAATCAAGCATCATAGCATTTGAGAAAAATGAGCCCCTGCTGATTGGAGCAGACCGCTCCACTCGCCAGAAGAATACTGGCTATGAACAATCTTATCCCCGGCACTTCCAACCGCGCCATAATGTTTGCAGCTTTCTTGAATGCCCCTTGCGAACAGCGGACGCGTTGTTTGGGGCCGTGTGAGTTTCATTTTGTCGTCGGCGCACAGCTGCAACGGCGGAAAATGGCGCCACATAAAGAAAGTTCGGTCGAATGAATGATTGGCCGCAATCATTCGCTTGGCGACAATTGTCCAGTTTGACACCGAAGGCAGCCGTTAGTCATCATTGGGCCTGCGCCCAATTGGAACATTTGTTCCAGTGTTTTCGCGGGGGTTTCCCGCATCAGCAGGAAAGCTCGATGCAGGTAAAGAGGATAGAAGGGTTCAGCACCTCGGGGCACTTGATCGTCCATGCAGAATTTGGCTAGCGCGAGACATTTGTTTGTCTCTACAACATATTTCTAGCGCATTATTCAGAGCCATTCATTGTCTCGCGCGTCGCAAATTTTAGTCACTTCGCCTCCTAAAGTGTGGCGAAGATATTGGTGTTGCGAGAGAAAAACTTAGCTTTTCATCGCCTCCGGCAACAAGTTTTCCAACAAATGGGTCCAGCCCTCAGCATGACGCTGACGCATATCACCTTCTTCGCTCGCCCAACCAGAATGAACGACATCCACATTCGTCACGCCAGAAACCTCGATCAGGTCGACTTCCAGCAATGTCTCCGTCAAAGGTTGATCAATCACCCAGGTATAAACAAGCCGTGCTTTGCCATTCTTTGGTGGCGAAAACTCTTTAACTTCACAATCAATCGGCGCACCAGAACCAATCCCCGGTGGGCAGTCCATTGTAAATTGGGCACCAACTTCACCCTGAAACGTGTTTTTCATCAGCCATTGTTGAATTTTATCAGGCTCGACAAAATAAGACCAAACATCGCTAATTTCCGCTTCAATTTGCGTTGAACGAATTATGTGGTTCATGGGTTCTCACTCTTTTTTCTTGCCTTCACATCGGCTTCAACGAGGTGTTTTAGATCATCCAACTTGTCGCCCCAGAACCGGCCATAAGAATCGATCCAATCGCGCACTTCCATCAACGGTTTCGCATTAAGCCGATGAACCCGTGTGCGGCCCACCTTTGCGATACGCACAAGGTCATTTTCTTCCAAAATTTTGATATGATTGACCACAGCGGGGCGAGAAATTTCAAACTTATCCGCCAACTCGCCCGCGGTTCGGTCGCCTTGCGCCAAATAGTCAAGCATGGCACGGCGTCGTGGATCGGCAATAACGTTGAAAATGCCTTGCATCCGATAGGTCAATCACCGTCCCCTGAAATTTGGTTCACATTAGCCTGCGCCTAAGAAGAAACTAATCCCCCATGCTAACAAACCAATTACAATGAGCGTTGTAACCCATCGCATTAGCTTACCAGACGGCGCAGCAAACATTTTCCATAATATACGCGCAACCGGATTTGAAAACAGATAAACCTGCCCATCAACAACGGCCTTAATATTGGGGTTGCCCATTGGCAAGTTAGATTGCCCCTTTTTAACGACCGATGCAAAAGCGCAATGGCCATCAAAAGCAGGGTTAGACGATGTTTGAGATGTCATACGAATGACCTTTCAGGATAAATAGACCGGAAACGGGCGCTATTTCGCAGCAACGATAGTGCGAATATTGTCCCAATAAAGCGTGTTCCAATGAGTGTTGACGATGGTGCTCAATGGCCCAACTTCAACAGTTTGATCTGGATTGGGAATGGACACTTTATAGTCAGGCACATTGACCTGGACCATTTCAATTTGAGCGCCGCGCAACGTATCGCGGAACGTTGTGACCAAAATAGAATCCGGTGCACCACGCCCTTCAACGGCCATGTCCGCTGGGTCAATTGCGGAAACCCAACCAAAGTTCCACCAGGACATGGTGATTGTATGAACGCCAGCTGCACTCGAAACATCAAGCACTTGCGCATTCAACCCGCACATGCCCGGCTCAAAACAAAACGCGTCAAGCGAGCCACCAACTTGCGCGGTGTCAGTTGCTTCCCCGTTGGCAGATTTGAACTGCGCCGGAAGCCCAGTTATTTTTTGATGGCCCTCAGAGGTAGTGTAAAGCTCGAATAGGGCATCCGCACTCGCCCCGTTAAAATGTACCGTCTGTTCCAAATTGGCTGCAACCGCGGGCTGCGCGACCAACATTCCACCTAGCAAAACTGCCTTCTTCAACATCACAACTCTCCATTATGTAATCTACATATTACATAACGAACGTCACTCTAATATGTCAAGTGTAGGCTACATTTATACGTCAAGTGAAATTTGATGGCTTGAAGCACCAGGTCGAGACATTTGCACCAAAATCCACAGGTGGTGCATTTGCGCACCATCTAGGATTGATATTTGGGATTTATATAAAGTGGCTGTTCTGCGTATTTTGGCCACACCAAATGGAGAACCAAAATGACATTCACATTAGCACTCGCATCATTCGCTATTCTAACACTTTTGCTCTTGGGCACCCAGATCATGTTCACATACGCAACCCAAGGATTTGGCTATGGATTTTCCTCGAACCGAGACCCAAATGTAACCTATTCCCCACTCGCGATCAGAATAAGTAATACATATAAAAACCAGGTCGAAGCGGCATCATACGTTGTGCCTGTGCTCGGCCTCGCTGCCATTATTGGCCTACAGGACCCCATGGCCCAAACCGCCGCCTTGCTGGTCATTGTGGGGCGTATTCTGTTTAGCGTCTTGTACTATATTGGACTGCCTTTCGTCCGCGTAATTGGCTTCCTGATCACCAACCTTGCAGTGGTATATATCCTTTATGCGATACTCACTTCAGGCCTAATTTAACCTTCAACTGCTCAAAAAAATGGCCCGCGCAATGCGGGCCAACTTGATTTCAATGACTAAGTTCAAAATGCTTTATGCAGCCTTCGCGCCCACAGCCTCGGCGATCCAGCCGCCGCCAAGCACTTCACTGTTGGCACTGTCATCCGCGTAAAACACACAAGCTTGCCCAGGTGAAACACCATGTTCACCGCCAACCAGCTCGACTTCAACCACACCATCAATCACGCTCAAACGCGCGGGTTGCGGTGGCCGAGTTGAGCGCACTTTGGCCTCGATCTGAATAGGACCATCGCGCTCGATGTCGGCGAGCGATTTTGCACCCAACCAGTTCACTTGCTTCAAACGAACCGCCCGGGTGGCCAACGCTTCATATGGGCCAACAATAACCCGCTTCGTTTCCGGCTCAAGCTTTAGCACATAAAGGGGGTCAGGCGCAGAAACACCAAGACCTTTTCGCTGGCCAATCGTGTAGTGAATGATGCCCTTATGCTGGCCCAATACGCGGCCATCCACATGCACAATGTCGCCCGGACTAACGGCATCGGGTTTCAGCTTAGCAATGATCTGCGCATAATTACCACTTGGCACAAAACAGATATCTTGGCTGTCACTCTTCTCCGCAACGACAAGACCCATATCCCGAGCGATATCGCGAACTTCGTCCTTGGTCATCCCGCCAAGCGGAAAGCGCAAATAGTCGAGTTGATCCTGCTCCGTTGCAAACAGAAAATAGCTCTGATCACGTCCATGATCGTTCGGTCGATACATGCCCCAGCGACCATCTTTCTCCAAAGATTGGATATAGTGGCCAGTAACTAAAACATCCGCGCCGAGCTCCTTTGAAACCCGCATCAAATCGACAAATTTGACGGTCTGATTGCACTTCACGCAAGGGATCGGTGTTTCACCGCGCACATAACTGTCGGCAAAATCGTCGATCACTGCTTCGCGGAAACGACTTTCATAATCCAACACATAATGCGGGATACCGATCGCCGCTGCGACACGCCGCGCATCGTGAATATCTTGGCCAGCGCAGCAGGCACCCTTGCGGTGCATTGCTTCGCCGTGATCATAAAGTTGAAGGGTTACGCCAAGGGTTTCATATCCCTCACGCGCCATAAGTGCGGCCACAACCGAACTGTCTACGCCACCAGACATCGCAACAACAACGCGTGTATCTTCTGGACGCTTATTAATTCCAAGCGAATTCATCTATCTCTCCATCCAAATTGGGGTTAAGGGCCAACGGATTGGGGCGATGTAGCAATTTGAATACGAAAACTCAACTGATTTTGCCACAAGGACAAATAAGCTAATAGGCAAGTTCTGCCCCCTTACCCAGCCAAAATGTCCACTTCTGTGATTTTCCTTTGCGCAACGATTCAAGTTAGGCGAGGCAACTCATTGATTTAAAACAAGTTTTCATAAATCCAAAAACTGGCCCGTAACTTGCTTATTTAGTGGGTGGACACATGTCACTGTTCGTTTAAGTGGAATTAAAGTATGCAATTTGGTTTATCAGCAGCACCGTCTATCCCCGGATTTGAAGTGGCCGCGCAAGTGCGCGCCGACGAACTTCACGGGGGCAATGGTCAATCTGCTGGCAAGGCAAACAGTGCAAGCGATGGCGGAACCGGATTTGAAGCGTTCTTGGCGGCCCTCATTGCAGGTAGCGAGCACGCTCCAACCGAGCAAAAAGTCGAAGGCATTGCGTTGGTTCAAAATGATGCCAACACTGCAGAAATCTCAGAGGCACTAGCGGGGTTGGCGGAAGCACTTAAACCGTTGGCCAAGGCATTTGATAACCTTCAAATTCCAACTTCTGAACATTTGGACGGCGCGCGGGCCGCATTGGGCAAACTCATTGAAAGCATCAATGGCCACCCGAACAGAGCTGACATTGGCGCACGCGGACCAATTGGCGCCTTTGCAGGCCAACTATCGCAATTGCGCCAGGCAGGTGCCGATCTAGAGAAATTGGGCGCAAGTGACTTTGCCAAGGTTGGGCAATTGCTTGAACGGCTGGACAAAATATTGAGCCAAGTGCCCGGCGCAGCGCCGGAACAAGGCCACAATGGTCAAAAAGCGCAGCTTAACATTCATCAAATGATTGAGCGCCTCACCCAGCTCGCCAGCGACTTACCCAAGCTACCCGCCCAATTCGCAACAAAGCCCTCAGAGCTAATCGATTTCGGCAACGCCGCGCTGCAAGCGCAGCAGGGTCAAGAAAATACGGCCAGAGCTGGCGGCGTGTCGCCAAATGAAGGCAACGGCGATGCCGCAGCGCTTCAATCTCTTTTACAAAAAAAGGTCGGTAAAGCAGTAACCCCGCAAGCCAATCTGTCTGATACCCAAGCGAGTCAAGTAAACCAAGCGAACCAAACGTCTCAGGTAATCTCTGGGGCAGCCAATAAGGACGCACAGCCTGACATTCTTGCGCAATTGGCAAATCTTGGCCAAAAGGCAAACGGCGACACCAAGAAACTTGAAAAGCCAACTGGGCAATCCAACTTAATCGAGAATGCGCTTAAGCCTGACGGCAATGCGGAAGGGCCCAAAACATTCGGTCAGGTTTCGCGTGAGGCAAATCTACAAGCTGCGGCCACCTATCCGGGCGCATCAAAACCGCAACAAACCATTGCGCCAGCACCGTTGCCGACAGATCTGGATGCTATCGAAACGGGCACCGAGAAAATACTCGCACAACACAAGATTGAAAGCTTCCAACAGCAGACCAATCACGTCGATGCTGCACAGGCCCGCACTTCACCGCGGCAAGTCAACATACCCGGTGTGGCCTTTGAAATTGTGCGGCAAGTTCGCCAAGGTGCACAGCAATTTGAAATTCGTCTAGACCCACCAGAAATGGGCCGAATTGACGTTAAAATGGAGATGGAAGGCAACAATGTTACGGCCAGATTGGTCGTGGAGCGTGCCGAAACTCTCGACTTCTTACAACGTGATGCACGCGCCCTTGAACGTGCATTGCAGCAAGCTGGTTTGAATGCAGACCGGACGAATTTGGAATTTTCGCTTAAGCAAGATGGTCAAGGCGGCAGCTCTAGGCAGCCACAAGATGGTCAACAAGACCTACAGCTTGCAGCCAATCAGGACACATCAGCACAAGATCAAGCGAAATTGAGCGAAACAACAGTTTACAGGGGTTCGGCAAGTCCGGGCGGCCTGAACGTGTGGGTTTAGGAGCAGGTTATGGTAGGTACAGCACCGGCTAGTGGCATTGGCGCAGCAAGTAACGAACTAAAGACCTCGCGCAAGACCATTGCCGAGAACTTTGATACGTTTTTGACCATCTTGACCACGCAGCTCAAAAATCAAAACCCACTCGACCCGCTCGACACCAATCAGTTCACCCAACAGATGGTGCAATTTACCGGTGTTGAACAACAACTCAAAACAAATGAATATCTGGAAGCGCTGATTAAATCCAACGAGAACTCATTCTCCTCTCAGGCAGTTTCTTACATCGGCAAGGCCGTCACAGCATTTGGCGCGACAACCCAAATGAAAGACAATAGTGCCGAGTGGACTTATGGCCTGACGGCTGACGCGCCTGAAAGTAAAATCACCATCAAAAATGATGCTGGCGCGGTAGTTTATACAGAGGACAAAGCACTGGAAAAAGGCGAACACACTTATACTTGGGATGGTAAGGGTGCTGATGGCGCAAGCTTGCCAGAGGGCCAATATACAATCCATATTGATGCTAAGGATGCCAAGGGAAAGAATATCAACACCTACACCATGACAAAGGGCATCGTTGAAACCGTAGACTTCGCTGGTAGTGAGCCGATTCTAATCATTGATGGCGCTAAAGTACCGCTTTCATCTGTCGGCAAGGTAGGCGCAGCCCCTTAAATTCTAAGCAAATCTTCTCGCACCCGCGACACACAATACAACGGCGATACTAACAACAAGCATTGTTGTGCTGACTTGCTCACTCAACAATATCGCCGCTAACGCCAAGCCTAAAAAGGGCTGTATGAGTTGCAATTGCCCAACTGCGGCAATTCCGCCTTGAGCAAGGCCACGATACCAAAACACGAACCCAATCAACATACTGAACAAAGATACGTATCCAAGAGCCAGCCAAGCTGGTAGTCGGATATCGGCGAACGTTGTCGGCGCAGAATATAGGGCCAAGGGAATTGTTATCGGCAGCGACAACAAAAGCGCCCAGCAGATCACTTGCCAGCCGCCAAGTTTGCGCGACAGTTTTGCGCCTTCTGCATAGCCCAATCCACACACCACAATGGCCAAAAACATCATCAGATCGCCGTAAAGCGACGACTGAAAATCATTGGTGAGCGCAAACACAACCACAAGCCCACTGCCCACAATTGAGAACAACCAAAATGTCGGATGAGGACTATCGCCAGCGCGTAGCACCCCAAAAATCGCAGTTGAAAGTGGTAATAATCCAATAAAAACAACTGAATGGGCGGAAGTGATCTGTTGCAACGCCAGAGCTGTCAAAAGCGGAAAACCCACCACGACCCCGAAAGCAACAATTGCCAATGCGGGCAGATCGTCCCGGGTTGGTTTAGACTTCGCGAGCAAAGCCAACATCAAACAACCCACAATTCCGGCAATAACCGCCCGAATGGCGGTTAAGAATATTGGATCAAACTGCGCGACGCCAACCCGAGTGGCGGCAAGAGAGCCGCTAAAGATAACCATGCCAATAAATCCGTAAATCCAACCGCTCTTGCGCGCATCCATCTATTACACCTTTGTTTGGAAAAAGCATTATGCGGATCCCGTCTGGTATTTGCAGATACAAACCATTACAATTTATATGAACTGTACTGGTACATCGGGCGATACAAATGCAACTAGATGAAATCGATAGAAACGCAGATGGCACACTTGTCGAAAAGGTAATGGCCGCCATCCGCAAACAAATTGCAAGCAGACAGACGGCACCGGGTGTCAAACTTCCCTCAATTCGAGAAACCGCGCTGCGCATGAATGTTTCAAAGTCCACCGTGGTCGAAGCGTTTGATCGGTTGGTTGCGGAAGGCACCATTTTGTCACGCCCAGGCTCCGGTTTTTATATTGCGGGTCACCTGCCCCCATTATCGCTATCTGCAACTGGGCCAAATCTTGATCACAATGTCGATCCCGTGTGGATCACCAGACAGTCATTAGATAATGAACCGAACATGTTGCGGCCTGGTTGCGGATGGCTACCTGCTAGCTGGATGCCGCAAACCGAAATTCAGCGCGCCTTGAGAACCCTCGCGCGCACAGACTTAGAAAGCCTAACAGATTACGGCACCCCTCAGGGTCTACCTGCCTTAAGGCAATTGCTGTCGCGCCGACTGGCGGATCGCGCGGTGGAAGCGCCGCCTCGACAGATCATTCTGACTGAATCTGGCACCCAAGCAATTGATTTACTCTGCCGGTTTTTTCTTGAGCCAGGCGATGTCGTTATGCTCGATGACCCTTGTTACTTTAATTTTCACGCCATGCTTCGCGCACATAGGGTAAAAGTTGTCGGTGTGCCGTTCACCCACAATGGACCTGACCTGGATCTCTTCGAGAGCACGCTCATTGAGCACAAACCTCGCCTTTATATTACAAATTCTGCTTTGCAGAACCCAACTGGCGCGACCCTAACGCCAGTTGTTGCCCATAAATTATTGAATTTGGCGGAGCGACATGACCTGCTCATCATCGAGGATGATACTTTTGCAGATTTTGAACAAGCACCTGCGCCGCGACTTGCAGCCTTTGATGGTTTAAACAGGGTCATCCATATTGGTAGCTTTTCCAAAACGCTCTCGGCTTCCATCCGTTGCGGCTTCATTGCGGCAAAGCCAGAATGGGTGGACCAAATTGTCGACCTAAAGCTGGCAACAGCATTTGGCGGCGGTTCATTTTCATCCGAACTTGTACTGGCACTGCTTAAAGACGGCGGCTATCGACGGCATCTAAATGGTCTACGTGATCGACTGGCAACCACAATGGAAACGGTGAGCGCAAAATTGAAATCAATCGGCATCACACCATGGATCGAGCCAAAGGGTGGCATGTTCTTATGGTGCAAGTTTCCGGACAATATCAACGCAGTGGACGTCACAAGGCATGCGCTTGCCAACAATGTCATGCTGGCGCCGGGCAATGCGTTTAGTATTTCACAAACCGCAAATGACTATATGCGCTTTAACGTTGCCCAATCGCTAGACCCAACAATTTTGCGGGTTCTTCAACAAGCGATCGACCGAGCGGACAAACAGAATAGCGGTCAATAACAAGCCAACGCCGCCCGGCATTGGGCCAAACCTGTACAGTTTCTTTACAAATACCCTTAACCAATTCTAACCAACAGCTTAGTCAAATTTTAAGGCAAGTGGTCTAGGTTAGAGACATAATTGGTCAGGTTTTGAGTAGTGAGTAAAATGACCGTACAAATGCGTCCACGTGTTAAATACGTAATCGGCCCAGATGGCAGCCCTCTAACGATTGCTGATCTGCCGCCACCAAATACAAGAAGATGGGTGATCCGCCGTAAGGCAGAGGTCGTCGCCGCCGTTCGTGGGGGATTGTTGAGCCTAGAAGAGGCCTGCACTCGATACACGTTAAGCGTTGATGAGTTTCTGAACTGGCAAGCGGCCATCGACAAGCATGGCCTTGCTGGCCTGCGCACAACATGGGTTCAACATTATCGCGATCACTAAATCGCTGAACCTAAAGCATTTTTCAAATGTGACTAAGAAGCCCGCCTTTTGAGCGGGCTTTTTTGTGCCCTGCAGATTTTTCCCATTTATTTTCCCAATTCGCCACACCGGTTAACATTATCTTTACCACCTCCTAGGTAAATTT
Source organism: Maritalea sp. YIW29 (assembly GCF_057219265.1). Lineage (NCBI taxonomy): Bacteria > Pseudomonadati > Pseudomonadota > Alphaproteobacteria > Hyphomicrobiales > Devosiaceae > Maritalea > Maritalea sp. YIW29. The sequence continues at coordinate 1,152,622 of NZ_JBXVVF010000002.1, read as the reverse complement.
TGCCTAGCGAAACTATTCGCAGTTTCGATTGAGATTTAATTTTTTTGAGTTGGGTGGCAGAGTGAACGGAATAGGCGAGTTTTTGACGCGATTAGGATTAGCCCGCGTTGCAGCCATGGCCGTGACCGCGGTGTTAATGGTTGGTTTTTTTGCATTCCTCATTTTCAGGGTAACGACGCCGCAAATGGCCCCGGTCTACTCGGGGTTGGAATTTGAAGATTCTGCAGCAATCGTAAAAGAACTCAGAACACTTGGTGTACCCTTTGAATTGCGCGGCGACGGCGAGAGCATTCTTGTCCCCCGCGATCAAATCACCACCATTCGTATGTCATTGGCCGAAAGTGGATTGCCCACAAGAGGCCAAGTTGGTTATGAAATTTTCGACCAACAAAACACACTCGGCGCGACCAGCTTCGTGCAAAACCTCAACCACCTTCGCGCCCTTGAAGGCGAGCTTGCTCGCACCATCAGCTCTTTGGCTCGCGTAAAATCGGCACGTGTTCACCTCGTATTGCCGGAACGTGAATTGTTCCGCCGTGAAGCTAAACAGCCGTCGGCCTCAATTGTTCTTGAAGTTCGCGGCGCGCTATCCACCGGCGAAATTCGTTCTGTACAACATTTGGTTGCTTCAGCTGTGGACAGCCTTTCTCCCAACATGGTTTCAATCGTAGATAGCTCAGGTCAATTGTTAGCTTCAGGTGCAGACGGCGAAGATAGTGCCCTTTCCACCCAAAGCGAAGAGCGCAAACTCGCTGTCGAAAGCCGCCTTCGCACTCGTCTAGAAGAGTTGCTCGCCAACGTTGTTGGTGCCGGCCGTGCACGGGTTCAAGTCACCGCAGAATTGGACATGAACCGTTTCACCCGCACATCAGAAAGTTTCGACCCAGATAGCCAAGTGGTTCGCTCTGCCCAAACACGCGAGTTGAACAACCAAGCCCAAGGCGCAGCCAATGGCGGCCAGGTTAGCGTTGCCAACGAGTTGCCCGGTGCTTCAGCCAATGGCGGCGAAAACGGTGGTTCAACCGAGCAATCAAGCACCACTGAAGAAACCATCAATTACGAAATCTCAAGAACCACCCAAACCGAAGTCATTGAGGCTGGTGCCGTCAAACGCCTCTCTGTAGCGGTTGTGGTGGATGGTCTTTATTCAACCAATGATGACGGTTCCGCCCAATATGATCCACGCAGTGCTGAAGAGTTGGCACAAATTCGCTCCCTTGTTAATTCAGCAATCGGTTATGACGAAAACCGAGGCGATCTGGTTGAGGTCATCAATATGCAGTTCGCAGAGCGCCCTGACCTTAGCTTTGAGCCAACTGAGGCTGGACTGTTCGACTTTACCCGCGACGATATGTTCTCGGCGATTGAAATGCTGGTCACCTTGCTTATCGCCCTCGCACTTGTGTTTTTCGTAATGCGCCCCTTGATCAAAAAGGTTCTAGAGCCTGACGAAGATGCGCCGATGTTGGTCACCGCGCAAGAAGCTGTGGATGCGTCCGGAAATCCTGTTGAACCTACTGGCCCAGTAACAGAAGAAGACGTGGCCCGTGAAAAGTGGCTCGAAGAAGCCCGCAGCTTAGGCAAGGCACAATTTGAGGCAATCGAACGGGTTGGCACCTTGGTTCAAGAAAATCCAAAACAGGCATCTATGATTATTCGAAACTGGTTATTGGAGGCCGCATAAATTATGGCCACCACCGACGTCATAGAAAAGGCTGCGAATACGCAGCTCGCAGTTGAAGATGCCGCAGAGAACCGCGAACTTAAAGGAGACGAACGCGCAGCGATCCTCCTGCTCGCCCTCGGCCCAGATTTTGGCAAACCGATATTTGAAGAGCTAGACGATATTGAAATCCGCCAGCTTTCACGCGCCATGTCCAACATTGGCGCTGTGAACCAAGATATGCTCGATACTCTGTTTGCCAAATTTGTGACCAATCTAACGACAAATGGCGATCTCGCTGGTGGCGTTGATTCGACCGAGCGTTTGTTGCTTTCCTTCATGCCACAGGATCGGGTGGACATGATTATGGAAGAAATTCGCGGCCCCGCAGGTCGTAACATTTGGGAAAAACTTTCCAATGTTCAAGAAGATGTTTTGGCGAGCTTTTTAAAGAACGAATACCCCCAGACCATCTCTGTGGTTTTGACCAAACTCGCAACAGATCATGCATCGCGCGTGTTGGGCAGCCTGCCAGAAGAACTGGCCATGGACGTTGTACAGCGGATGCTGGCGATTGAGCCTGTGCAAAAAGAAATCGTTGAAAAAATTGAAGACACTTTGCGCAACGAATTCATGTCGACGCTGTCCCATACAAGACGCCGCGATAGCCATGAACAAATGGCAGATATCTTCAATGCCTTTGACCGTCAGACCGAAGCACGCTTTCTCACCAACCTTGAAGAACGTGACATTGAAGCGGCTGAACGCATTAAAGCACTGATGTTCACATTCGATGATCTTGGTGCGCTTGATGGAACCGCCATCCAAACCGTGCTGCAAGCCGTTGAAAAACCAATGCTCACTTTGGGTCTTAAAGGCGCAAACGACGCAACCAAAGAATTGTTCCTCAAGAACATGTCAGCTCGTGCGGCTAAGATGATGAAGGACGACATGGAAGCCATGGGCCCTGTGCGTTTGAAAGATGTCGACGAAGCGCAATCTGCAATGGTCAACCTTGCGAAAGATCTCGCAGCTAAGGGCGAAATCGTGATCACCAAAAATGGCTCCGACGAGGAGATGATTGGTTAGATGACACAGCACGCCAAATTCACATTTGACCTAGACCTCGCGAAAACATCGCAAAAGTCCAAACTGATGGAAGAGCGCGATATTGAGCTTCTGATCGCTCAAGCAAGGGAACAGGGCTACAACGAAGGCCTGCAAGAGGGCCAAAATTCTGTACAAAGCCAAACCAGCCAACAAGTGGCCGCCGCTGCGGAGAAAGTTGCGGCAAATGGCACCCAGTTTTTGCAGGTCTTAGATCAAGCCCAACAACATCATTTGGTGCAGTCAACTAAGTTGGCGGCAAGTATTGGGCATAAATTGGCATCCACTTTAATCAACCAAACGCCAACACCAGAAATCTCCGCGCTGATCCAAGATTGCCTTTCTTCACTTGGTAAAACTGCCCACCTTGTTGTGCGCTGCAATGACCAATTGAGCGATCAAGTTAAGCCCATCGCCGAGCAATTCGCCCACCAAGCAGGCTTTGAAGGTCGACTGATCATCATGGGCGAACCGGACATCGGAATGGGCGATTGCCGCGTTGAATGGTCCGACGGCGGCATTGCACGAAATTTCGATCACCTAGCCGAAGAAATCAGCGAAAAGATAGAACAATTTGTGACCCTAAAAGCACCGGATGCCGCGCCAGTGGATTTGCCACAAATCGACGAAACCCCGACAACAATTGAAGCCTCACAGGATATCCAATGAGTGACATCGACGACCCAACAATCGACAGTCCAGAAGGCGACGCCAATTCTATGTTAGCGGGGCTTGAAGAAATGCAAGCTGAAGAGAAACCGCTAGCGGAAAAAAACGGTGAGAAGCTAGCCGATGATCTTGAAGCGGTATTTGATGTCCCGGTGCGGATCTCTGCCGTTTTGGGACGCACAAAAATGCCTGTTTCACAACTCATGGCAATGGACGCGGGCAGCGTTGTTGAGCTGGACCGCCAAGTTGGCGAAGCCATCGATATATTCGTGAATTCACGCCTTGTTGCCCGGGGAGAAATTGTGCTGGTGGAAGACAAATTGGGCATCACCATGACAGAAATCATTAAGGCTGGCTAAGCCGCTTAAACCAAAGCCAGCAAGGAACATAATATGCGTTTACTGATTATCGGAGCCTTAGAAGGACAACTCAGCCAAGCCACAAAACTGGCAATGGACGGCGGCGCAAAAGTTGCGCATGCGGACACGATTGATGTTGCACTTGCAAGCCTTCGCGCTGGCCGCGGAGCAGACCTGCTTTTAGCCGACGTGATGGCCGATATTCCAAGCCTTTTGGCTGCACTGGAAGCTGAACGTATTCACATCCCCCTAGTTGCTTGCGGGACAGAAACCAATGCGGCAGCCGCGGTCAATGCAATCCGCGCCGGGGCAAAAGAATATATCCCCCTCCCCCCGGATGCTGAACTCATCGCCGCTATTATTGCGGCCGTTGCAAGAGAGTCTAGCGACTTCTTGTATCGGGACACGGTGATGGCGAAAATGGTCAAACTTGCTGACCAAATCGCGCCATCTGAAGCAAGTGTTCTGATCACAGGTGAAAGCGGCAGCGGTAAAGAAGTCATCGCAAAATATGTGCATGGCCGCTCAAAACGTGCCGGCAAGCCGTTCATTTCGATCAACTGCGCTGCGATCCCAGATAATTTGCTTGAGAGTGAACTTTTTGGACACGAAAAAGGTGCCTTTACGGGGGCTGTAGCCCGCAGAATTGGCAAATTCGAAGAAGCAAATGGTGGCACACTATTGCTGGACGAGATTTCGGAAATGGATGTTCGTCTGCAAGCTAAATTGCTCCGCGCCATTCAAGAACGGATCATTGATCGCGTTGGGGGCACAAAACCTGTGCCGGTCGACATTCGCATTTTGGCGACGTCAAACAGAGACCTGCAAGACAGCGTAAAAAACGGCGAGTTTCGCGAAGATTTGCTCTTCCGCCTAAATGTTGTGAACCTGAAAATCCCAGCGCTTCGGGAACGCCCGGGCGACATTGCGGCACTGGCCGAACATTTCATCAAAAAATACGCTGAAGCGAATGGCGTGCCGGTTCGTCCTTTGAGTGACGATGCGCGCCAGCAATTGGTTCAGGCCCAATGGCCCGGCAACGTACGCGAATTGGAAAACACGCTTCACCGTGCGGTGTTGTTGGCAACGGGCGATGAAATTGACGCTGAGGCCATTAGCCTGCCAGACGGTTCTGGCATGAGCACTATTCCCCAAGATGGGTCTTTGGCCGCACAAGCGGCCTCCGTTGCCGAAAATGCCGCGCGCGCAATGGTGGGCAGAACTGTCGCTGATGTTGAACAAGATCTCATTTTGGACACGCTTGATCATTGTCTTGGAAACCGCACCCATGCATCCAACATTTTGGGCATATCGATCCGCACTTTGCGCAACAAATTGAACCTATATGCAGATAGTGGTGCACATGTCCCCGCACCTGGTGAAAATCGCTCGCCAAACACAGCGTAACCTGTAGCATAAAGTGCAGCATGAAAGGCCATAGCGCGTAAATGAGCGACACGTCCCAAACCACAACGCCACGGCCAACACCCGCAGGTCCAGCCTTCCCAACTTTGAACAAAGCGTTGGATTTGCTGCGCCAAGGCGATATCGCTTTGGCCGTTGGTGTGATCACTATTTTGATGGTTCTGATCATGCCGATGCCTGCGGTTATTTTGGACATGTTGTTGGCCATCTCAATCGTGTTCTCTGTACTAATTTTGATGACAACATTGTTCATCCGCACGCCGCTTGAGTTCTCAGCATTTCCAACGGTGTTGTTGATCGCTGCTATGATGCGGCTAGCGCTGAACCTCGCCACCACACGGCTTATTTTGGCGAACGGGCACCTTGGAACTGACGCTGCTGGCAACGTCATCCAAGCCTTTGGCAACTTCGTAATGCAGGGTAATTTCGTGATCGGGATTATCGTATTTGCCATCCTGATCATTGTGAACTTCATCGTGATCACCAAAGGTTCTGGCAGGATCGCAGAAGTCGCGGCCCGCTTTACGTTGGACGCGATGCCCGGCAAACAAATGGCGATTGACGCCGACCTTTCCGCTGGCATGATTGACGAAGAAACTGCGCGAGTTCGCCGTAAAACGTTAGAAGATGAAAGCTCATTCTTTGGCGCGATGGACGGTGCATCAAAGTTCGTGCGTGGCGATGCGATCGCTGGGCTTTTAATCACTTTCATCAACGTCGCTGCTGGCATCATTATTGGTGTTGGACAACAGCAAATGTCCATCGGCGACGCGGCGAACAACTATACATTGTTGACCGTGGGCGATGGGTTGGTATCTCAAATTCCAGCGCTAATCGTATCAACTGCTGCGGGCCTTTTGGTTTCAAAAGCGGGTGTAACCGGCACCGCCAACCAAGCGCTTGCAGAACAGTTTTCGGGTTCCCCTCGCGCACTCGGGATGACGTCGGCCGTTATGCTAATGCTGGCGCTGTTGCCCGGCATGCCAATCTTGCCGTTCTTGGTCCTATCTGCAGGGGCTGGTTTCTTAGCCATTAAGTTCTCAAAAGAACAAAGCAAAGTCGCCGACAAAGCTTTGGCGAAAAAGACCGCTGAGAAAATCGCCAAAGAAGCACCGGAGAAAGAGCCTCCGATCACCGATGCGCTCAAAATGGACGAGCTTAAGCTTGAACTTGGCTATGGCTTGCTGCAGTTGGTGAAAGAAGACGATAACGGCAATGACCGCCTAACCGAGCAAATCAAAGCGCTACGTCGCCAATTGGCGACCGATATGGGTATCATCATGCCGTCGGTTCGCATTCTTGATAATATGCAATTGCCACCCAATGATTATATGGTCCGCATCAAGGAAGTTGAAGCAGGCCAAGGCAATGTGTTCCCAGACCAATATATGGTGATGGACCCAATGGGTGGCCAGATCGACTTGCCGGGCCAGCACACAATTGAACCGACATTTGGCCTTCCTGCCACTTGGGTTGATGCTGGTTTGCGCGACGAGGCGGAAGTTAAGGGCTACACAATCGTTGACCCATCATCCGTTATCTCGACGCACCTTACAGAGGTGCTGAAAACCAACATTTCTGACTTGCTCAGCTATTCAAATGTTCAAGAGCTGTTGAACAACTTGAGCACCGAGCAGCAAAAACTGGTTGAAGATATGGTGCCGAACCAAATCTCTGTTTCGGGCATTCAACGCGTGCTGCAAAACCTGCTGGCCGAACGTATTTCCATTCGAGACTTGGCTTCCATCCTTGAGGGCATTGCCGAAGTTGCGGGTAACATCACCAGCGCGAAGCTGATTGCCGAACATGTCCGTACCCGTCTTGCGCGCCAACTCTGTGCCGCAAATTCCGCGCCGGACGGCACATTGCCAATTCTAACGCTTTCTCCAGATTGGGAGCGTGACTTCTCCGAGGCATTGCACGGTGAAGGGGCAGACAGACATCTGGCAATGGCACCATCTCGGTTGCACGAATTTATTCAAGAAGTACAAACCGCCTTTGAAAGCGCCGCACAAATGGGCGAATTACCGGTGATGATCACGTCCCCTCCAATCCGCCCACATGTCCGCGCCATCATCGAACGCTTCCGCCCACAAACCGTCGTGATGAGCCAAAACGAAATTCACCCACGGGCTCGTTTGAAGACAATTGGTAGTATTTAGATAGCGCTATACAGGCACATAGTTCAGTGGTTTACCTCTAGCCGACTCGTCACTCATTTTATTGGTATGGTAAACTTGAGCTCTAATTAGTTTCCCAATTTTGGACTCGATATTTCTTAGCTCCTGCTCTAGAGCAGCGATGGAACTTCCAATTACCTGATACTCAACCAACGTGCCAAGAACAACCATCGCCTGCTCTGCGCCGCTTAAAGTTCGTTCAAAACTTCGGTCGACGCGTTTCGCCAGTTTGCCAACTTTCCCTGGGAGGGCATTCAAGGCAATTTCATCCAGCGCGTCCCTGATGATCTCTTCTTTTCGGGCTTCTTTCCTCTTCTTTTCAGTTTGCTTCGATCTGCGTTCGTCATGAGCAGCGCGAAGCTCAACTCCAATTTGACGCAACTGTCGTTCATGCGCCCTAACAGCGTTACGGATCGCGCGGCATTTCCCTGCATCAAGCTCTGGTTTATCCATCAATATTCCTCTAAAAATGAGGGATTGATAATATTTCAGGATTTGCTGACGTGGATAAGTTTTATTTTTTTGGAAGCCAAATTCGTCAAATAATTATGATGACTGTAGCAGTTGTTACTACTGCTATGCTTGCATTTCATGGGTCTCCTGCATATTCAGATTGGTCGTTTTTGGCAAACCCACATCCTGAAATCGAAACTGCACCAATAGATGTTCAAAAGATGATGCGCGAAATCAAGGATGACTTGGACTGCACCAATTATGTGCACGCCCATTATCAGGTCTATCAACAACAATATCCAAACTTTACGAGCACATATGAAAAGGATGATACATTCACTGATTGGCAAATTCACTTTGCAGGTCCCGATAATTCAAAACTTGTGTTTTGCATTGTTGAGAATGCCAAACTTGATTTTTCCATGCGTACTTTGGAATACAACTGGCCAGTGAGCGACCTAGCATTTTGCGGTGTATTTTCGAGACTGCCAGAAACGGAAATCGAGAAATTCTGGTACAACAAAATTAAAATTCTCGCCGAGTTTGCCTCAAGCAACAATGTCCAAGCGGCGCATTTTCTTCTGAGCAATGCCCAACATTTCAATGTTACACATGTCGGCTTTGCCCCCCAGGCCGAATACTTCTTTCGCTATTCGTTTAACCCACCAATAGACGCTCATCCGGAGGGCCGCAACGCACTCTACCTAGCACATCATCTGTCTACTTCGGAGCGGGATGAACTAGATCAAGCAATTGCCCGAAAAGATGTCGCATTTGTACTAGACCAGATTAAATCATGTGATAGCGTGCCAGAAAGTCACTAACCAAGTTCCGGGACATTTGAGATGAGTATCAACGGCAAGTGCCATTGCGGCAAAGTAAGCTATGAATATAAAGACACACCCGAATTCACCGTCCGTTGCAATTGCTCCATCTGCCGTCGCTTGGGCACCTTGTGGATTTATTCTGATGCATCCAACATCACGCTAAACGGGACAGACAACACCACAACTCTGAGCTACAGCCATGGCGATAAACAACTGGATTTTCGCACCTGCAAAACCTGCGGCACTTCAATCCTTTGGCAAAGCACGGCAACCCCAGGTGAAGGCCGCATGGCCCTCAACCTGAACATGGCTGAATTGCCCGTGATCAAGGAAATTCCTATCCGCCATTTCGACGGCGCTGATAGTTGGAAGTTTTTGGACTAGGCAGTCCTATCGGTAAATTACGGGGCAGTCCAGTTTACCCATGTGTTTGCCAATATCGTCCAATTGCAAACCATATTTGTCTACAAGCGCGGTCTTGGTTCGCACTTTACCATTTTGACTTTGAATATCTCTTTTAAGAATTTGAACATCACGTTCCAACTCCGGAACTTCGGCTGCCAGCATCGCACTTGCTATAGAACCCGCGCCGCTCAATGCTTGCGCTCTAGGATCTTTTATTAGGCCAACGCTACTGCTTCCCATTGAAACCACATCTGCCGCTGCCCGGGCCCGGATCAACTTATTAAACTTTACCCGATGTTGATCCGTTGAGCCTTTCCAATCGGTCAATTAACCGCACTAACGAGGACTTTTCCTCCAACCAGATCTTCCCTAAGATCATCGTAAAATGCCCGTAGTTCTTTACAATTTTTGTCCCATTAGTTTATGATCATTAAATACTCGGTTGAATTTACTTAAAAGAATGAATAATCAGGTGCAGGCTCTGATAAATGATCAAATTGCCAAGACAATCGTCAAGACAGATACTTGTTTTTATTTCAGCTTTACTTTTTGGATTCACATCTTCAATGGGGATAGCTGATGTCCCAGGCTGGTCTTTTGAAACCCACCCGCACCCAACTTTAAAGGAACAGAGCGCGGCGGAAAATGACCGTCTTAGTAAAGCAATTTACGCAGACGAAACCGTTCCTTGCCTAAGCGGAAACCGGGTTCAATTTGAAATTTATAATGAGCACTATCCTGACTATGGTGAGCAGGTTCTAAGTGATGAACAGCGCCTTGAAGACTGGAAAAACCACGTTTATTCTACGACGCGGAAGATTGATTTACTTTGCCTCGTCTCTTTCGAGAAAAGACTGGTCGAAAAAGCGATTCTTGACTTTCAATTGTCGCCCATCGACCTGTCAGAGGATCGGGACCACCAAATTCTATATTGTGGTAAGTTTATCAACAGTCACAGAAGCGAAAAAACCAAAGCGCTTGCTGAAAAAATCGAGAAATTTTTGCATTATGTTCAGCTAAACGAACCCCGCTGGGCCCATGAGTTCTTATCAGCATTTGCATATAGTGGACCAACTGTAATCTTGCACCCAGATGTTGAATATTACTTCCAAAAACGCTTCGTGTGGGAAAGCTGGCAACAAACAGTTTATGCGCCAGATACAGTGCATCCCAACCATAAATTCACCCCCGAACGCATTGAATTCTTGGATGATGCGGTTGCCCGCGGGGACTTTCAATCCGTTATCAATAGTATGGGTGCCTGCCTGATACCGCCGACCAAATGGGAATATCTTTACGAAGAAAAAACTTAGCCGCACCCATTCCGCGCAATCCGAAAGCCAACATCATCAATGCCATAAGTGGGGTGGCTGCGGCGTCTATTTGTGGCTAAGCACCCGCGCTCAGGATCATTCCACCCACCGCCACGAAAGACGCGATATGTGCCATAAACGTCTGGATCGTAGACGTCAAAACACCATTCCCAAACATTACCTAGCATATCGAACAGACCGTAAGCACTTGGCTGTTTTGTTCCTACGGGGTGCGGGTGTCCGGCTGAATTTGCTTTGTACCACGCCGCATCATCAATCCCGCCCTGTCGGGCTTTGGTCTGGCCAGCAAGCGCTGCAAATTGCCACTCAGCATCCGTCGGCAACCGATAGCCATCAGCATCTTGGTCGACCAACACATCGTCTTGGTTATCCCCCTCAGAATAGCAGCGCGCTAGCCCCGCGGCATCAGACAGGCCATTGCAAAACGTTATAGCGTCATACCAAGATACATTTTCAACCGGTTGCTGCTCACCAATAAATGTGGCTGGATTTGAACCAACAATTGAAGCATAAATTTGCTGGGTCGCCAAAACGGAGGACAGACAAAATGGCTTGAGTTCAACCTGCCATTGACGTTGAACGCGATCGTCGCGCAAATCGACCACACCACCCTCAATACGAACCATGTTCGCATTGATCATATCCAATATTTGAGCTTGTCCCATCCCACACTTTTAAGGTGATGGATATTTCAAATCAATACGCGAAGGGATGCGTTTTTCAATGAAACCATTCAAAGCATTCAAGTCATACGGCCTGTTCGCCTAGCACAACCTTCTCGAACTTCACTTCTTCAGCATTGTGGGGCACTTGTTCAAACCCCAACCGCTTCACCAGCCCGATTGAACGTACATTTTCCGGATCAATTTCTGCAACGAATGAAGTAACACAATGATGAGAGATCAGATTTTCCATCATCGCGCTAATGGCTTGTGACGCGATCCCTTGCCCCCAGAAAGCTGAGTTGAGCACATAGGCAATCTCCGCTGTGAGATCCGGATAGATCGTGGCTTGAATATAGCCCGCCATCTCGCCACCAGAGAAAACCACCCAGTTAAGCCATTGCTCATCCTCGTCCGGAGAACATCGCGTTTCTAGACGCTCCAGACGCGCTGTAAACGCGGCGATTTCGGTCGGCGCGTCTTCATCCAAAAATGGATAGATTTTAGCATCCTGCAACACGGCAAAAAGCACATCTGCATGGGTGGCCAATTGCGGCACAAGCAGCAGCGTTTCACTGCACTCAATCTCGGATATGCGATCACCCAAACTAACCTCCTTCACTCAACAGGCGGCATGATTGACGGAAAGGCCCCCAAGCGAAGTTTCTTTGTAGCGGCTGTCCATGTCTTTGCCCGTTTCGTACATGGTCTTAATGCAAGCATCCAATGGTACGATGTGGTCGCCGTCACCATTAAGCGCGAGCGACGCCGCTGCAATCGCTTTGATCGCGCCCATCCCGTTGCGTTCAATGCACGGCACTTGTACCAACCCAGCAATCGGGTCGCAGGTCATGCCCAAATGATGTTCGAGTGCAATCTCTGCCGCATTTTCAACTTGCTCATTGGTGCCACCCAAAACCGCGCAAAATGCACCTGCCGCCATTGCGGAAGCTGAACCGATTTCACCCTGACACCCAACTTCAGCGCCTGAAATAGACGCGTTATGTTTGATTAGACCACCAATGGCTGCGCCAACCAAAAGCATGTCATGGGCCTTGGCCATTGTCGCGCCGGGCACATGGTTTAAATAGTATTTGATCACCGCGGGAAACACGCCGGCAGCGCCATTGGTTGGTGACGTCACCACCTGCCCACCGGCAGCGTTTTCCTCGTTTACGGCCATGGCGTAAAGCGAAATCCAATCATTTGCTGCATGAGGCATTTGCAAGTTGGTGCCACGCTGCTCGATTAGTTTGTCACGGACATCCGCCGCACGGCGACGAACATTCAAGCCGCCGGGCAAAGTGCCGGTTCCTGCCAATCCCCGTTCAACACAATCATCCATCACTGCCCAGAGCTTTTTCAGCCCTATTGTTAGATCGGTTTCGCTCATGCGCGTTAATTCGTTCGCCCGCTTCATCTCGGCGATGCTTTTGGAGTGCTTTTTGCCCATCTCCAGCATCTCTGCCGCGCTGTGAAACGGAAAAGGTATGGCGACAGCTTCAATTTTCTTCTCAAGCTTGTCGACATTTTCATGCTCGGCTTTTGTCAACACAAACCCGCCACCAATGGACAAATATGTCTCTTCAAATCGCACATCCCCTTCAGGGCCAATAAGCGAAAGAACCATTGTATTAGGGTGCGGCATTTTGGTGGTGTCGTAGTCGAAAATTATACCGGAAGTTGGATCCAAATCAGCGATGAACCCGTCGGTTATTTCCATGGTTTTGCCAATGTTCAGTTTGACCAAACGGTCGCTGGAATCGTCACGATCGAATGTTTCTGGCGAAAAGCCGCAAAGGCCAAACAAGACCGCCTGATCTGTGGCATGTCCTTTGCCGGTGAAGGCCAATGAGCCTTGCAACTTGCATTCGATACTGCATTTGTCGCCGCGGTCGAACCGGCCTTTATTAATGGCCAAATGCTCGATGAAACGGTTCGCCGCCACCATTGGGCCCATCGTATGTGACGAAGACGGCCCGATAGAGACCTTAAAAACCTCAAAAACGCTTACAAACATGCGCTATCCCCTTGTTGCAAAGCCGCAAGCCTCTTTTTGGGCCTGCTTCCTCCGCGTGTCGTTGTTTGGGGTCGTGCCCCCGATCTGACAAAAGGATTAGCGATGAAAAAGGGGAAGTGCAAAGAAATAACTGCACTTCCCCTTTCAACTTTTGTTTAATTCAGGTTCAAGAACCTAAAAAGCCTTGAAAGCATAAGAATCCACCAAGAGCGATTACAAATAGCATCGCCCCTGCATAAAGGCTGTTGTTTTCGGTAAAAGGCGACACGAAAACATTGTTCCAGGCTTCCGGAAACGTAAGCAATGAGATGCCTTTAATCAGTGTGCCCCAGGCAAAGAGCGTGATCACAACTGGCCAATTCAATACCCAAAGATTGTGCGCCAAAACCATTGCCGTACCGGCAAGCATCGATGCCGCTCCACCGAAATACTTCAACGGCAGGTCAGACTGGAAAGACTTGATCATCGCAATATAGTTTGCGCGGTTCACAAGAGCCCCCACGCCGACGGCCAACAAAACTGGACCTAACAATTGCGCCAAATATGTTGAAGGATACATGTCAAATCTCCTTTCTACCGTCTAGTTTAACCAAATTGCGAAGCAGGTACCTGATGCAGATCAACCCTAGGCATGTTTCAGTGAGAAACTAGCCCACCAGCAAGTACTGATAAATCACGCCAAACAACATCGCACCAGAAATGCCAAATCCGAGATAGAGCGCGAATATTTGCCGCTTTACGAGGGAAAAAACAGCCGTCATCGCCGGAATTGAACTTACAGAACCCGCGATCATAAAGGACATCGCGGCCCCAACGGACATGCCTTGGTCGATCAATCCGCTGACAAGAGGAATAGCTGCATAACCATTAAGATAGGCCGGCGCGCCAACTGCCGCCGCGATTGCTATAGGTGCAAGCCCGTCACCACCCACAAATTGAGCAATGAAAGATGCGGGCACATATGTCACCAAGAAGGCTTCCATCACATAGGCAAAGGCCAACCATTTGCCCAAGAACAATAGATTTGATGTCCCCTCTTTCTTGAATACATCAATGCGGTCTTTTTCCTGCCAAAATGTCCATTTCGGTTTGCCTTTGAATTTGCCAGCGCCGCACGTAGAAGCCTTGTAATCCTCTCTAAGCGGATCACGGATAGAACCACGATTGCCCACAAGTTTGATGGCAAACCCGCCCAACAGTCCGAGCGACACGGCGAACACAGCTTTGGAAATTGCAAATTCCCATCCCAGCACCGAACCGGTGATCACGAAAGAAGGCGGATCGATAAGCGGCGAAGAAAGCCAAAATGCCATAACCGCTGATAGCGGCGCGCCCAAGGTCAAAAGCCCAGCAATAAACGGAATAACCTGACAAGAACAGAAGGGCGATAGCCCGCCGATCAGTGCCGCCAAAAAGATCGCCTGCATCTCTCGGCCTTCAAATGCCCGGCCGATGAGTGCCTCAGCACCGGTTGCCTTTAAAAACCCGATCAGCAAAACCGCGATCAGAATAAAGGGCAGAGTGCGCATAAATGCAGAAGCGGCAAACTCAACAATTGCCCCGAATTGTGCGGGATCCAGCAAGCCGACCAAAAGCAAAATTACGATAATCGTAAATGGCACGCTTTTAAGGATTTTCATGGGTTGGAAATTTGGCCGCCAACCTTGGCCTTCACTCACATCAGACATTGTTTTTATCCTTTTGCCCGGCGGCAATATTGGTATTTGCATGGGCCTGTTTTTCGTCAATGCAACATTGCTTGAGGATGAACCCAGCCAATATTTCCATCTGTTTGAAATTGGCGCGATTGATGATCGTGCGCCCATGTTTCTCTTGATCCACCAATCCAGCAGCGGTCATGAATTTGAGATGATGGTTGAGCGTGGATGCGGGAATATTGGTGCGTTCTTGGATGTCGCCAACCAATAGCCCCGCATTCCCCGCCCGCACCAAACACATCAAAACCTCCAAACGAGGTTCTGATCCCATGGCCGCAAAAGCCTGCGCCGCCGTTGTTAAATCTACACTCATATTTGCCTCATTTATTAATTCTATAATTCTAGATATATCGAATCGTTGATTGTGTCAACTTGCCTTGGTGCAGAATTGTCACGGCTAAGGTGCAAACGCTTCAGCGACGACATTTACTGTTGTCAGACAACCCAGAGATGTGAAATTCTGCGCTCCCACCTGACGGACATTTACAAGCATAAATTCAAGTTGGAACACTCATGTTGCGCCGCTTCTTTTCCTATTATCGACCACACAAAAAGCTCTTCTTTTTGGACTTCGGCAGTGCTGTCGTCGCCGGTCTTTTGGAACTCACATTTCCGCTTGCGGTAAAACTGTTTGTCGACACGCTATTGCCCGGCCAAAATTGGGGCCTGATCGCTGGCGTCGCTGTCCTTC
The DNA here is from genome assembly GCF_057219265.1 of Maritalea sp. YIW29. Lineage (NCBI taxonomy): Bacteria > Pseudomonadati > Pseudomonadota > Alphaproteobacteria > Hyphomicrobiales > Devosiaceae > Maritalea > Maritalea sp. YIW29. Next base: position 1,137,109 of record NZ_JBXVVF010000002.1, on the reverse strand, counting down.
TATTGATGGTTTATTCTCTCAATACTGGGCTAATGGCCATCGTGAACTATTGGGGCCATGCATTGGGGATCAGCATTGAAACAGATATGCGCCGCGAAGCATTCGACCATATCCAAAAGCTCAGCTTTAGCTATTTTGACAACACAAAAACCGGCCAACTGATTACCAACGTCACCAAAGATCTTGAAGAAGTTGGCGAGGTAGCACACCACGGCCCCGAAGACCTTTTCATCGCCATCATGACCTTTATTGGTGCGTTCATTTTGATGTTCACGGTCCATTGGAAACTGGCGTTGGCCACAACCATCATCGTTCCGTTCATCACTTGGCTGGTTAGCCGCTATGGCGCGCGCATGACGCAAAATTGGCGCAAACTTTTCCACCAAGTTGGAGAGTTTAACACCCGCGTTGGCGAAACAGTTGGCGGCATTCGCGTGGTCAAAGCCTTCGCCAATGAGGAGCATGAGCGGGTGCGATTTGCCAAAAACAATGAGGGCTATCGCGCGACAAAGTTGCAGGCCTATGCCTATATGACCGCCAGCATTTCCATGTCCTATTTTAGCACGCGGTTTATCCAACTTATTGTCATGTTGGCTGGCACCTATTTCGTGGTCATTGGGGAATTGACCTATGGTGGGTTCGTGGGCTTTCTGCTTTTGGTCAATGTGTTTTTCCGCCCAATCGACAAAATCACGTCGGTGTTGGAAAGCTATCCAAAAGGCATTGCTGGCTTTAAGCGCTTCACGATTTTGCTCGACACAGAGCCAGCGATTAAGGACGAACCCAACGCCAAAGATGTGAAGCACCTTAAAGGCAATATTCAATATAAAGATGTCAGCTTTTCCTATGGTGAAAGCGCCAAGATCTTCAACGATCTCAACTTGCACATTGGGGCAGGTGAAACCGTTGCTTTTGTGGGGCCGTCCGGATCTGGAAAAACTACCATCTGTTCGCTACTGCCGCGCTTTTATGAAGTTCAAAGTGGCAGCATCTCCATTGATGGCATTGATATCCGCGACATCACCCAGCGGTCCCTCCGCAGCCAGATCGGCATTGTGGCACAGGATGTATTCTTGTTCGGTGGCACCATTCGCGAAAACATCGCCTATGGCCGATTGGGTGCAAATGACGATGAGATTTGGCAAGCGATTGAACAATCGTCCCTCACCCAGTTCATCAAATCATTGCCTGACCAACTCGACACTTTGGTCGGCGAACGCGGGGTAAAACTATCTGGTGGGCAAAAACAACGCTTAGCGATCGCACGGATCTTTTTGAAGAACCCACCCATCCTAATTTTGGATGAAGCCACGTCCGCATTGGACACGGCGACCGAGGTCGCCATTCAAGGCGCGTTGGCCGAACTGTCCAAAGGCCGCACGACCCTTGTTGTCGCCCACCGTTTGGCGACCATTCGCAATGCCGACCGCATTATTGTGGTCAATGAGAAGGGCATCGCTGAACAAGGAAGCCATAAAGAACTGATCGAAAAGAATGGCGCATATGCAGAACTTCACCGGGCCCAATTTGGCTGATCTGGGAATTTGCAAAAACGTTTGATTTTGGTCATGGCACACGCAGCGCCAGCACCCTAGCCTTACGCGAAAAAGTGAGGTGAATCATGCCAGCTGCAACAAACAAGGCCGATCTAACGGCGGTCACGCAAAAAGAATATGCCAAACTAAAGAAACTCATCGATGAAATTGACGAACCCACCGCCCTTCTTGAAACGGACGGCGCTTCAATCAAAGACACGGTTGGGCATCGCGCCCATTGGATTGATCTATTTTTGGGCTGGTACACGGATGGCCAAGCAGGTAAGGAAGTTTTCTTCCCCGCAAAGGGCTATAAATGGAATGACCTTAAACGCTACAATGCCGATCTACGAGAAAGCCAAGAAGCTTTAAGTTGGCAAGAGGCCAAACAATTATTGCACGCCAATAAAACCAAATTGGATGCCTTCATAAAGAACCATTCAGACGAAGAGCTCTATGGCGACCCAATGAAGGGCGCAAACAATCAGTGGACATCAGGTCGTTGGGCAGAAGCCGCAGGGCCAAGCCACTTTAGATCGGCTGCCAAGTTTCTACGTGCTGTTCTAAAGGCCAACCGCAAAGCCTAAATCGCCTCAAGACGGGCGTGCTTATTCTTCAACCTTACCACGCAGTTTTTTCACGTCGCCGCGTACCTTCTTTGCGACCAATCGGCGCTTAACCGATCCATAGGTTGGCTTGGTCGCCACGCGATATTTCGGTTTCTCAGTGGCTTTTAAGATCAGCTCAGCTAACCGCTCACGTGCAATCTCTCGATTGCGGGCTTGCGATCTAGTGTCTTGCACAAAGATCACGATGGCCCCTTCAAGTGTCCAACGCCTGCCGGCCAACCGCTTCAAACGACGCTTCACTGCGTCCGTTAGATTTGGTGATCGCTCTGCTTCAAAGCGAAGTTCAACCGCGGTGCTGACCTTATTCACATTTTGCCCGCCCGGGCCGCTGGCTCGGGTGAACTGTTCGGACAGCTCCCAATCAGCAATTGTGATTTGGTCGTTAATGCGCACGACATAGCCTTTGTGTGGTTCAAGTGAAACACTTCAACCGCAGATCAGTGCCAATAGCAAGATCGGCCAGCATTTCAAGCAATGCCGGCCGACCAAAATACATCACTTTGCTATTGCGTCCAGAGCACCGTATCTGGGTAGAACTGCGACCAAGCAAACCAGAACGCTTGGTGGCTACCAAGATCCGAACCATCAACGTCCACAGCCTTTATGCCACCGGCATCAAGTTTCAGACGTACATTATCAAATGCGATTTCATCGCCATTCTTTAACGCGACAAATGCCTTAGACCGTTGAAAGGCCACCGGCTGACCCGACGCGGTGACAATGCCAATCACATCTTCATGCACTGGCAGGCGTGGATCGACATTGCCGATGGGGAAGATCGGCCCATTAGCATCGCGACCATTGCGGAAGTCTGGGTCACGACCAAGTGCAAGGCTTTCCACAAGAACTGTTGTTTCAGGGTGCTCTTTTTTCCACGTGCCCCAGTCTGTTGTCACGACCGCCGCCTGCTTTAGTTTCAAACCCTTTTCCGCAAGCGGTCCTGTAACGGCTTTGCCTAAAAAAGTGTCAAACACAGAGTAGGTTTCAATGTCATACATCACCTTGTTGGAGCGAATAAGCAAACCGGAAGTCCGCAAGATCGGCCGGGCAATGCCTTCTGGCAATTGGTCAGTGAAATAGGCCTGCGCCGCACCACATAAAGTACAATAAGGAATACCAAGATCGCGACCACCCAATGTGTCATTGACCATTTCGCGCACTTCCATAATGCGACGGGGATAGGCACGATATTCACCATTCACCGCAATGCCGAAAACAATGTCATCATCCTTAAGCCATGTTGCTTCGCTAGCACTGCTCACTTCAGGATTGTCGGCAGCTGGAATACAATTGCACGCTTCATCAGTCGTATCGTAAGGACGGTCATCAATAAGCACGCCACCCCAAGAGACAAGCCGCCAATCAATGTCGCCTTCAACAAAAATCTTCTCCCAGCCCGGCACAATCGACGTGAAAATTGCGCGTTTTGCGGCTAAATAATCTGGCGGAGCGGGAATATTCCAAGCAATCAGGTGGTCCGTTACGGTGCCCCACCCGTTGCCACCCCGCACATCCTTGCCAAATAAGTCAGACGCGGCGTCCGCCAGCTTGGCGTTCAATGCAGGGCCAGTAGCAAAACGCATCAAATCACTGATGATCCAAACAAGCCGTGGGTCTTCAGACGCGCCAATTTTTAACAACGCGGCGTCTTGTTCTTCACCCCATCTGGTTTGCGCCATACTGTCAAAGAACGCCACTTTCACCGCAGATTGCAATTCAGCAGACAGTGGCCCTTCAGGCACTTCGGGCGGCTGACCGAATTTTTCGATTACATATTCGGGCAATGGTTTTTGGTCTTGTGCATAGACATGTCCAGCCCCCACTAAAAAGAGTGCGACCAACACCAACAAGAAAAATATGTGAGACCGAGCGCCAATTAACAAAGCCATGGATAAACCTTTCGCGTGCCTGCTTGTTGATCGCACAGGCCAATGGAATTGGCCTGTGCGATAATTGGCGCGCAATTGGGGCAGGGCAACGCACCAATGGGACACGCCAATAATCTGAACATAAGGCGGCAAACTTCTCGATCTCAAATCACGATGCTTCAGGAATTGGTGAACGATTGTCATTCAATCGTCTGCCCACCCATCAGCGTGCGTTGATCAAATCAATCATTCATCCAAATGGTTGACTGATAAGAAAATTGGTGTTATTCACCCTTATGGTTGAACGAGAAAATACAAATGCACTGAGTGAAGTGCTTAAAGCTGCAAGTGACCCAACACGTCGCGCAATCCTCACGCTTTTGGCCCAGCATGGCCCTATGCGGGTGTCGGATATTCATGAGCAGTTTGAGATGAGCCTCAACTCAATTTCCAAGCACATCAAGGTGCTGGAACGCTCAGGTCTTATCAAAAGACGACAAGATTGGCGTGAGCATTTGATCGAAGTGCAAATGGAACCGCTGTCGCAAATCGACAACTGGTTCGCCGAATTACGCTCCATCTGGGATCTCCGGTTGGAAGCGCTTGATAGTTTGATAACAAAAGGAAACGACGAAGATGAATGACCTAAATTTAACGGTAGAACGCACAATTAAAGCCGCACCAGAAGACGTTTTTAACGCATGGCTCAACCCAGAAATGTTGGCCAAATTCATGACGCCAGCGCCTGGCATGTCCGTACCAAAGGCCTCGAACGACCCTAAAGAAGGCGGGCGTTTTGAAATTGTAATGCAAGCTGGCGACGACCAAATCCCGCACGCAGGCACCTATCGTGAAATCAGCCCGCATGACCGCCTTGTGTTCACCTGGGAAAGTCCATTTTCTGTAGATGATAGCACAGTGACTTTGTCTTTCGCGCCAACCGATGGCGGCACACATGTAACCCTTACGCATGTGCGATTTACCGATGAAGAGTCTCGTGCCAACCACGAAGGCGGTTGGATGGGAATTCTTGGCGCCCTTGAAGCCAAACTTGCCGCATAAGATCGCGACCTAAAGGAGAACAAAATGGACATCGCACTTATGAATTGGACGGCGGTCATTGTCGGCACAATTGCCGCCTTTGCCCTCGGCATGATTTGGTTTAGCCCCATGATGTTTGGCAAAAGCTGGTCAAAGGGCAGCCACGATTTACAACCGCCCTCCTCACCACCAATACTAGCGATGGTGTTAATGCTCGTCGGGCTTGGCGTTTTGGCCTTGGTTGTTGGCATGACGGAAACGAACGAAGCGATCGTGACTGCAATTTGCGCCATTCTTGCCGTCGCCATAACAGTGGCAGCAATGGATCTATTTAGTCAAAAGTCGGGCAAAGCCACTTTGATTGATGCTGGCTATATCGTGGCCTGCGGGGCACTGATGATCTTAGCACAGGCTCTTTTATAAGCCATTCAAAAAGGACAAAGCGGCATAAAACTGAATTGCACGGTTCTTCGCTTTGTCCACACAACCCAAGAAAGGTCGCACGCCATAAGGGCCTGCAACCTTTTTAGATTCCGGGTAAGTAAATTTCAGCTAGATGCTGAACAAAACCTATTTTCGATGGCGGCGCATCAGCGCAATTTCGTCCATCTCAGCTTGCTCACGCTTTGTTTCTTCTGCCGCTTCTCGGGCATTTTCGCGTGCATCGAGCAATTCGATCTTTTTCAGCTCTTCAACCGCTTCCGCCAATTCATCTTGCGCTGCTTCTAGCTTGCCACGCATTTCGTCAGCTGACGCATTCAGATTGTCTCTGCGCGTTGCTGCCGCTTTAGCAAAAGTTGAATAAGCAAAATGGCCAACATCTGTGATGCCGGTTTTTTGATGTTCAATTTCGATCTGCTGATCCAATTCGGCTGCCATACGTTCAAAATCGGCAACCATCATTTCGATTTGCGTCACACCGCGACGCTTTTCATCCACTGTGAACTTCCTCAAACGAATGAGGCTCTCATTCCGTGACTTCATGACTTGTACTCCTTACCCAACCAAGTCTTCATTCCCCGCCGCCTTCTACACTGGCGACAATTTCGGCGAGCTGAACATATCCCTCATCAAGGGTAATCCGCTCGTCCTGCAATTGAGACAAAAACGCGTCCAATTGCGGCGCAATGGAAATGGCAGTGTCCACTTTCGGATCTGACCCTGAGCGATATGCCCCCAAACGGATCAATTCCTCCATGTCGGAAAATACCGACATGTATTCACGCGCTTTCAGCAAAACCGGCCGATATTCATCCGGGACACAGCCCGGCATAGTGCGTGAAATGGACCTTAAAACGTTTACCGCCGGATACCTTCCCCGCTCGGCAATCGCCCTTTCCATTACAATGTGCCCATCCAAAATACCGCGAACGGCATCAGCAATAGGTTCATTGTGATCATCACCTTCTACTAAAACTGTAAAAAGTCCGGTAACAGAACCAGAATTTTTTAATCCTGGACCCGCTCTTTCCAATAATCTTGGTAATTCAGTGAAAACAGTAGGCGGATAACCTTTTGCGGTAGGCGGTTCCCCAGTTGCCAAGCCGATTTCACGCTGGGCCATCGCAAAACGGGTCAAACTATCCATCATGCAAAGAACTCGTTTACCTTGATCGCGGAAATATTCGGCCAATGTGAGCGTCATATAGGCCGCCTGTCGCCGCATCAGCGCCGGTTCGTCCGACGTTGCCACAACAACAACCGCACGTTTCAGGCCTTCGACCCCCAAATTGTCTTCAATAAATTCCTGAACTTCGCGACCGCGTTCTCCGATCAGACCGATAATGGCGACATCCACATCAGTATTACGCGCCAACATCGACATCAAAACGGACTTACCAACACCGGATCCAGCAAAAATGCCCATACGCTGGCCATCGCAACAGGTCGTAAAGGTGTTGAGCACCTTCACCCCGAGATCAATTGGCGGGCCAACCCGCGCGCGTTCATGGGCAGCGGGTGGGGATGCGCGCAATGGATAATGATCAGCGCCCTTCAATATGGACGGACCACCATCAATGGGTTCGCCATTGGCATTGATGACACGCCCGAGCCAACTGTCACTAGGCTGAGCAGTTCCACCATGAGAATAAAAGATGGCTTTGCATCCCAACCGCACACCCTCAAGCGCACCAAAGGGCAAGCACAATGCATAATCATCCTCAAAGCCAACAATTTCGCACATCAGATTGTGGCCAAGTCGGGTCTCGATCGCGACACGGCCACCCACGCGCAACTCACGCACCGGGCCGATCACTTCAACCAGCAATCCCTGCACGGTCTTCACACGGCCAAATACTTCGACCGCGTCCATTCCGTTAATGTCGGCAATAAGAGATTCCAATTCGAGCCCAATCCTTTTGATTCGGTTAATGCTAACGATTCCTTTACAAAAACGCACTATTAAGACAGTTCAAGCGAAATAATTTATCGCCCACACCCAAATCTTAACATCGTCAGCAACTGCCAATTCACTGAGTCCAAAGAGTCATTTGCAACGTTTTCTTAAACTAAATTATTAAGTTGCTAACTATCATTTTTATTATATATTTCAATAACTTAAGTTAATTTCAAAAACTTAACAGATGCATATTGCAGAAGTGAATTAAACTTTGTTAACTATTTCTCACTAGGGTTGATTCATATCCAGTAGGATTCATTAACTGGTGCGCCGTTGATTGGCAGCACCGCTTGGGTTCCATGACGGAACAAAAGGACAAGGGGAACGAAATGCGGGTACTCCTAATTGAGGACGACAGCGCTACCGCGCAGAGTATTGAGCTTATGCTCAAATCTGAGAGTTTCAATGTGTACACTACCGATCTAGGCGAAGAAGGCGTAGATCTTGGCAAGCTATATGATTATGACATCATTTTGCTTGATTTGAATTTGCCTGACATGAGCGGATACGAAGTATTGCGCACATTGCGGGTTGCGAAAGTACAAACCCCGATCCTTATTCTTTCTGGCCTTGCTGGTATTGAAGACAAAGTTCGCGGCCTAGGCTTTGGCGCAGACGACTACATGACAAAACCATTCCATAAAGATGAAATGGTCGCCCGTATCCATGCGGTTGTTCGTCGTTCAAAAGGCCACGCACAGTCGGTCATCAACACCGGCGACTTGTCTGTAAATCTGGACACAAAGACCGTAGAAGTAGGCGGCCAACGCGTACATCTTACCGGCAAAGAATATCAAATGCTCGAGCTTCTCTCTTTGCGTAAAGGCACGACCCTTACCAAAGAAATGTTCCTCAACCACCTTTATGGCGGCATGGACGAGCCGGAGCTTAAAATTATCGACGTGTTTATCTGTAAGCTTCGTAAAAAGCTTTCAACCGCAACCGGCGGGAAAAATTACATCGAAACCGTGTGGGGCCGTGGTTATGTGCTACGCGAACCAGACGAGAACGAATTGTCTGAAAGCGCTTAACGCTTAATTCAGACGTATTCGAAATGATTAAACCCTGCCATTTTGGCGGGGTTTTTTACTTTTAGGATGTTTTATGAAGCCCAAATCAGGTATTTGGCTTGCCGTTCTCACTAGCGTGAGCCTAATAGCTATTTCGATTCTAGGGTTTTCCCTTGTAGCAATATTTCCACAAATGAGTTCCGGGTTCGCTATACTCGCGTTTGCGGTAGTTGGTACAGTTGTAGCCACATTGATGACTAACAGCGCGTTTCAAAATATTGGATTCAGCAAATCAATGCTAGTTTTAGTGTTCCTATTGCCATTATTCTTGGCGCAGGGTCTGCTCATATATGATTGCGGGATAATCAAACACAACGCATTACCAATTTCTTGCATCTACACAAATGCAATACCAAAAGCACTCATAAATCCCATCACTGCTGTATCAATAATCTCAATTCCGGCCATTTTTGCTCCGGCTTACGCATTCGGCGGACCTATCGGTTACATAGCTGGACTAATCATTTTCCTTTGTCGCAGGAAATATGGCCAAAGGACGAATTGAAACTGCAAACCATCAAATTTCCTCACTCTGCTCCTCGATAATGCGACTTATTTCCGTCCTCGCATATTGTGCCAATTGGGCCTGCGCATCTCGCTTTGCGGCGTCGGTTTCGTCCAGGTCCCCGAGCACCATTATGTTTTCGTCATTGGTCAGATTGGCCGGGCCGGTATAGTTGAAGCTGCCCACAATCGTGAGCTGATCATCAATGGTCATCAATTTATGGTGGACTTTCCTGACCCCTGTGCCGGTTTTGTTTTGAAACAGGGTGATCCCACCATCTTTCAACGTGCTTTTAGCCGCCCATTTCTGGTTGGCAGCCCGTCGGTCTAAAACCCCCTGCACCTTTATCCCAGCCAGTTGGGACAAAACCATCGCATCATCAATGCCTGATGATTTTGAGAACGTAAAAATTGCAAAATCGATCCGCTGCCGCGCTTTGTTCATATGTTTGATGAACTCCATTTCCGGCATATGGTCAGGCGCGAACAGCGGCTTCACGCGCACGTCACCCACATAATGATCTTCAAGCGGTTTGCGGGCACGATCCAAACTTCGTTTGCCAAATATGCCTTTGCGTATTGAACGAAATTCTCGCGTATATTCGCGCGCCACCAGCTTGTCATTCACGACGACAATATGGTTGAGGTTTTTGCTGACACCCGTGGTGGTGAAATTGGTCGAGCCGGTTAACACCGCATCGCCGTCCCGGATAATGAACTTCTGGTGAAAAATTGACGGGTTGTAATCAGCCTTTGCGTCAATCCCACTACGCAAAACCCGTACTAATAATTCCCTGTTGATCTCTAATTCGCCCAAAGAATCTGCTGCAGGTGGATGACTTTCGCGCAAATAGTCCTGTTCCAAAACCATATGAACCTGCACGCCACGTAACTTTGCTGCGATGATCGCATCTGCAATTGGGCGGTGATCAAGCTCCTGCACTGAGATATGCAGACTCTTTTTCGCATCAGCGACAAATTCAATAATTGCCTGCTCTAGATCGTCAGGACCGCCAATGTTTTTTGGTCCCAAATGTAGAGATATATTGCCCACTTGAATTGGCATGACCCCTCCCCATTATCCAAAAAGTATGGACCAAGCATACCACATCAAAACGGCAGGCGAAAATTCTAGGGATTTATTGTGGGGCGAAACAGGTTTTGATGCTCCTCAGTTGCCAAAAAATCCTCGCTAACACCAATTAATGTTTCTGCAGCACCCAGCATTAGATATCCATCCGAACTCATCTGCTGTCGAATGCTCCTCAACACCTTTTGTTTTGTCACCACATCGAAATAAATGAGCACATTGCGACAAAACACAATGTCCATTTTCCCAAGCGCTCCAAGTGACTGCAGCAGGTTAAGCTCTTTAAATTCAACCAGTTCGCGCAGTTTCGGTTTAATGCGCCAAGCCGTGCCCTCCTGATCAAAATGGGTGATCAATCGTTGGGCGCTCAGTCCACGTTGCGCTTCAAACTGCGTATAAAGTCCATCTTTTGCGGTCGCCAGCGCAGATTGAGAAATGTCGGTCGCCAATATTTTGACGTCGATCCCGTCCAGCACCTTGGCGTTTTCCAATACCGAGATGGCGAGCGAATATGCTTCTTGCCCAGTTGCTGCCGCCGCACACCAAATATTTAAGCCCCGGCCAGATGCCCGTTGTCGGGCAACAACATTTGGCAGCATGATGTTGTTGAGCAACTCAAACGGCGTATGGTCCCTAAAGAAAAAACTCTCATTGGTGGTCATCGCATCCACAACGGCTGCGCGCAACTCCGCGGTGGCGACCACCAATCGCATAGCCAAATTCTCAAAGGTGGCAATGCCGAACTGCTGCAAAATTGGAGCAAGGCGTGTTTCCATCATATAGGACTTGTTCCTTGCCAGTTTGATGCCACTTTCCGCCACAACATACCGGGCAATTCTATCGAAAGTTTCTTCATCAATATTCATCTCATTTCCCCTTCGATTGCCGCCTCTTTCGACGCCAAAATGGCAGGCCCAATCTTATTCAATGGCAATATCCGATCCACGGCGCCTGCCGCAACGGCCGCGCCTGGCATCCCCCAAATGGTGCTCGTCGCCTGATCTTGCGCGAGAACCAGCCCTCCGGCTTGATAGATTGATGTCGCCCCCGCCGCGCCATCGCTGCCCATCCCAGTGAGAACCACGCCGACGCAGTCAGAACCATATTGCTTGGCGATTGATTGAAACATTGGGTCAACCGAGGGCCGGCAGAAATTGATGGTCGGGTCAGACCCAAGAACGGCACGCAATTGCCCTTTGCTCCTTTCGACACGCAAATGAAACCCACCCGGCGCAACATAAAGAGTTCCGGGCTTTATTAATACGCCGTCCACAACTTCACCGCCCATCAGATTTGCACTGCGGGCCAAATCTTCGCCGAGCAATCGGGTAAAGTGGGCTGGCATATGTTGGGTAACAAACACTGCGCTATCGCTCAGTTTGCCGCGAAGTGCTGTAAACAGGTCAATTAAGGCTTGCGGGCCACCGGTTGAAGCGCCGATGGCGAGCGCTTTCATCTGCCCATTCCATCCGCGTTTGCTGTTAGGAGGTGAAATTTGGCTTTCCGTCGATGGTTCATCTTGGCCAAATATCGATGCCAATGCATGCAGCTTGCTCAACAGTTCAACCCGATATGCTTCTTTGGAAACACCTCGGTCTGGCTTTGCCAAATAATCGGTAGCACCTGCACTGATCGCGCCTAAGGACGCCCGTGCATTTTTGGTCGTCAATGTTGATGAGATCAACACCTTAGCGTTGGGAACAACCTTCAACAATTCAGGCAATGCTTCCATACCCGACATCACGGGCATTTCGAGATCCAAAATAATAAGATCGGGCTGGCTCAATTCCGCTTCGGCAATCGCTTCACGCCCATTGATGGCGCTGCCAACGATTTCTAGCGCAGGTTCAGCATCAACCCATCGTCGGATAATGCCGCGAATAACCGCGGAATCGTCGACAAGCATAACCCGTGCCGGCGGCGCTTTCGCACCGGGCATCAATCGCGCCTCCATATGGACGCTCCTTTCGACCGTGATTACTTTTGGTCGAGCAGCAGGAATTTTTGTTCCAGAATATCCCGATCAAAAGGCTTCATCATATATTCGTTGGCACCCGCCTTAAGCGCCATCGCGATTTGCCCCACGTCATTTTCAGTGGTGCAGAATATAATTTTCGGGGTTTCACCCCCAACATAGCTGCGTAGTTCTTTTAAAAACTCAAGGCCGGACATAACCGGCATGTTCCAATCCAGAAATATAGTATCTGGCATGGATTTTGCGCATTTTTCAAATGCCTCACGGCCATCCTCTGCTTCATCGACTTCATAGCCAATGTCCTCGATAATGCGGCGGGCTACTTTGCGAATAACACTACTGTCATCAACAACCAGACAGGTTTTCATCGCGTTTCTCCTTCAAAAATACGCTCTTAGATCTAGGCGGCCTCCTGATGTAGAATTTTAGCGATCAATTGATCCGCCATCAGAACCACCATCAGCTCGTCATTGAGCCGAAGAATTCCTTGACTATAAACCGCCAAATTCCCACCAAGATTGATCGGGTTTGGTTTGATATCAGTCGCACAAAGCGCAATGACATCACCAACACTATCGGCCATAAGTCCATAAGATTCGTTTAAATATTTAACATTCACCATCTGCCTGCCAATCAACGTTCCTTCGCCAATGGGCAAGCCAAGCAAGTATTCGGTGTTTACGGCAACAATTATGCGTCCACGCAAATTCAATATGCCTGCAATTTCAGGCTTCACCGATGGGATTGGCGTAAATTGCTCGGGTTTGAAGACATCTTCAACCACTTCTAGGTTTACAGCAAATAACTGCCCGCCAATGCGCAATGTCACAACTTGGATCATATCATCAGCTTTAATGGATTTGTCGGTCATGCTGCTTCCAATTCTTGTGATTTCACCGCTCGGCCAACTGCATCTGCTAGGTGCTCGCGGTCCCCTTTAAGAACAAAATCAAACAGACCTGCTTCTTGCGCGCGCGTTTTAACGTTCGGCGCATCACAAGCAGATAAAGCAATCACCGGTGTTTTGTCCTGATGAGGCAATTCACCAATTGAACGCGCGAGAGAAAAGCCATCCATGCCGGGCATTTCAATGTCGGTGACAATCAGATCATATTGCTCGCTTTTTGCCGCCGCGTCCAAAGCCGTTTCACCATCTTCGCATACGGTAACTTCAAATCCAGCACTTTTAAAAATCGGCACCAACATATTGCGGAAGAAAGCGCTGTCTTCGGCATAGAGCAGGCGTTTTCTGTTTGTTGTTCCGTCAATTGGAGTGCGTTCGAGTGATTTTGGATGCTCCACGGACATAAAGTGAGACATGTCCAAAATTTCCGTTGCCCGTTCCTTGATAATGGCGGTGCCCAAATATCCATCACGTCGCGTTTCGATATCGATATCCATTTTGTCCGAAATAATGTCGATAACCTGCGCCACAACCATGCCCAAACGGAACCCACGGTCTTCAAACACCAACATCGACATTTTGCCAGACGTTGGAGGCTCGCCACACAACATTCTGATGGGCATCAAGATGCCACGATATTGCAATAGATGGCGGCCATTAACCTGCTCAAGCTCTTCCACGTTCAGTGTTTCTAGTCGGCTAACAAGCGATAATGGCACAGCTTGGCGTTGATTATTTTCCGCTTCAAACACAAGCAATTCAGCGAATGCTATATCTTCCGCCACGTCTTCAACGCGAACGGGCTGAGCCAACTCGCCAATATCTGTATGAGCCACTGAATTGGCCAAGCCTGAAGGGTCCATGATCATAATCACGCTGCCGTCGCCCAATATAGTTGTGCCCGAGAAGTGCGTTAGACCTTGCAAGGCACCCATCATCGGTTTCACAACAATTTCTTCGGTGTGGAACACTTCATCCACCAGCAAACCAAAACTGTAGGCACCAACTTCGGTAACAACGACATAGCCCTCTTCCGGAACCTCACCCGGGCGCACACCAAGCAAATCGCTTAGCCCTACGACCGGCAACAAATGATCCCGTAATTGAAGCACCAACGCGCCGTTCAAATGCTCGACTTGGTTTGCGCGTTTGTTGACACGCACGAGTTCGCGAACTGCACGCTGCGGCAATGCAAATCTTTCCTCGCCAACAGCGATAACCAGCGCCGGAACGATAGCCAGGGTCAGCGGAATTTTTAGACTGATCGTCGTACCCTTGCCCAAAACGGATTTAAGATCGATCGCCCCGCCGATCAATTCCACATTGGACCGCACCACATCCATGCCAACCCCACGTCCAGAAACGCTGGTGACTTCTGAGGCGGTTGAAAACCCCGGATGAAATATGAGTTGTTGAACTTGCGCATCACTCATGCCATCAAGTTCGGTTTCAGAGATGACTTTCTTTTCCAGCGCTTTCTGCTTCAAACGTTCAACATCAAGACCGCGACCATCATCTGAAATCTCGATAACAATCTGTCCGCCTTCATGGCATGCATTCAGCCGAACAACACCGGTTGCAGGTTTGCCCGCAGCGCGTCGCTCTGCGCTCGTTTCCAAACCATGGTCCGCCGCATTGCGCACCATATGGGTCAATGGATCTTTGATTTGCTCAAGAATTTGCCGATCAAGTTCTGTATCTTCACCGGACATTTCAAGGGAGATGTCTTTGCCCAAATCTTTAGACAAGTCGCGGATCAATCGCGGCATCTTTTGCCATGCGGCCGAAATTGGCTGCATGCGGGTTTTCATCACCCCGTCTTGCAGTTCCGCTGTGACTGAACACAAGCGGTGCAATGGTGCATGGAATTCACTTTCCTCGCGATCTCTCGAGATTGCCATGAGCTGGTTTCGGGTAAGAACCAACTCAGATACCATGGTCATCAAGCCTTCAAGCACAGGCAATTGCACACGAATAGCGGGCGGATTGCCGACTTGTGTGGACGAAGATTTTGGCTTTTTTGCCCCATCTTCTGTATCTATATTTGCCGACGCGTTTTCTACGGTCGATGGCGCTGTTGGTGCGTTCGACGCCTCAGCAAGATCATCCGGCCCTGGTGCTGCCAAAAAAGCAGCTTCTAGCGGATCAAGTGGCGCGCATTCACCTTCGTGCGGCTGTTCAGTGAACTGGTCATCGTTGCTTGATGCATCAGCCAGACGGCACAGCGCATCAATCAGATCATTGTCGTTGCCGTCAGGTTCCACGCCAGTTTCACTCAATATATCTAGATGGCTTTTTACCCGGTCAATCGACAACAAGATCGTTTCAACACCGTCCCCCACAACAGGTGCACCATCCCGATAGCACCCCATCAAGCTTTCAGCCGCGTGGGTTAATGCTTCAAGTCGTGGTAGATCCAAAAACCCACAAGTGCCCTTGATGGTGTGCACAAGACGAAAAATTCGCCGCAATATTTCACTATCATCAGGGTTCTTTTCGAAGTCCACAAGTTGGGTATCAACCAACTCCAAGCTTTCGGTCGTTTCAGTCAAAAAATCGCTTAGCAATTCATCCATTGGCTCGCCCAAAAAAATACCCGCAATCGCGCCGGTTTTAAGTATGGGCGCAGATTGCGGGTATTTTAGTTAACGATTCATTTCAAAAAACGCCTCCTAGTATTCACACGTAGGGGGCATCGCTTAGCCTAGATTAGCTGGATTTCACCGCCGCAATCGTCACGACATCATCCACCAATTCAATGGTCACATCCAACCCGCTTTCACGGGCAAGCAGACCGGCATAGTAGGGCTGGATAACCTGCGCATCAATTCGGCCATCTTCTGGCTTACCCGCCAATAATGGGCCCACCAAATGCGGGATAAGTGTCTTTTTGCCAGTCGACTTCAGAATAACCCCTTCATCGCCCAACGGCGCACCATCCAACGAAACAGTTACCATGCCACCGCGCGGCACAGACCCTGCTGCAATAAGCAATAGATTGAGCAACATCTTTACTTTGTTTTTGGGCAGCAATACCGGCTCAATATTCCATTCAAGATCAGCTTTTTCGCCAGCCATAAAGTTTTGCGCGACTTTTTCAGCTTCACGCGTGTCAATCTCGGTGCCCTGTGTTGAAGAGGCGCCAAAGGCTAGACGTGCAAATTCAAGTTTTGCCCGTGCTTGCTTGGCCGCATTATTGATCAGCTCTTGCGCGAAATCAGCCATTTCAGCTTGCTCAGGATCAGCCAATACTTCCAAACCATTGCCGATCGCCCCAACTGGGCTGATCAAGTCATGGCATACCCGCGAACACAACATCGCCGCCAAATCTGGCCCATCCAATTCAATAATATCAGCCATTGCATTCCCTTAAACTGCGTAAAAGGTCAGGCTGCGCAAAATGGCACCCCCAACCGAATCAATTTTAGTCAGTTTAGCGGGTCGCGTTTGGTGAGCAACATCTGACACGAACTTTAAGGGATCTATTCAACAATCCAGCTGGTTCAGGAAGGGACGTTTTAGGTTCAATCAGCGCCGGGCGAGTTGATCACGCAACTCCACCCAGTTTTCAAAGGCATAGTTCACCATAGCTGCCTTTTCGAGAATGAAAGCTTCTCGGTTGCCCGAGGAATAGAACAAATAAAGGCGACGATTGTAAATCGAATAGATCCTTGGATTACCAGAGGACAAATATCCGCGGGCGACCCCAGCAAGACCATAACCGCCAAATTGCGGTACATAGGCTTCCGGCGCGGCACGAAAGACTTCTCTATTTGCTTCAGTAGCGAAGAACCAGGATACACCCTTCCAAGAGATTTCAAACTCTGCCTTACCCATTAGTGGTTCAGGCTCGGTAAAATAACTCACCGGGTCCATCCCCTCAATCGCAGAACCTGAAAGAGGGTTGGTCACATACATTTCCAGAAAGTGACGCTGTGTATTTGCCGACAATTGCGGCACGAGGCAAAAAAACATGCCTATAGACAAACAAACGGCCGCTAGCCGCCTTATGGTTAATCTTTGTTTACTCAATTGCCGCATCATCGCCTTGATTACACACTACTTATTTCGCGAATGGTTGAAGCCTAGCAAAAAGAGCTATCCGCTAGGTTAACAGCAAAAATACCATTTGTCGGACATGCAACATTTAAGGAAAAGCGGCCAATGTTTTCCAAATTTCGCACTCTTCTCATCACCTTAGCTGTGGTGCTCACCACATCTACAGCAGCATTTGCTCAATCGGACACCGTTTCAGACAAATATACGGGCGACGAACTTGTGCAGGCGGGCGGGCAATTTTTCGGAAAAGTTTCCCAAGGGCTGGCCTCCGTCGTGGAACGGGCCATTTCAAATTATGGTCTACCCAATGGCTATATTTTAGGACAAGAAGGCTCCGGCGCCTTTTTCGGCGGCGTGCGTTATGGTGACGGCGAACTCTTCACCAAAAATGCAGGCAACCACATTCTTTATTGGCAAGGCCCCACACTCGGATTTGATTTCGGTGCCGACGGCTCACAGGTCATGATGTTGGTCTACAACTTGCCTTCAGTCGATTCCATTTATGGCCGATATCCCGGCGTTGAGGGTTCCGCCTATGTTGTTGGTGGCGTCGGCATGACGGTGATGAAATATAAGGATGTCTATCTCGTCCCAATCCGCTCTGGCGTTGGCGCACGGCTTGGCATCAATGTTGGCTATCTAAAATTCACGCAAAGCCCAACTTGGAACCCATTTTGATCGGCTAAACGCCTAGTTGATATGGTGAATTCATGAAAGCGCGGCGTCCGCGCTTTTTCTTTGCCTTTTATCATCAGTTTTCCTGCCATGGCCCAATTTCCGACAATGTGCTAAATTAACCATTGATCAACACTTTGGCGTGTGGGACTTCCAATTTGATGCAAGCTCCATTAGCTATAAGGGAGCTAGACTGCAGGAGTTTTTGATGGTCATTGAGAGTTTGATGTTTTACGCACTGGGATTTTTGTGCGCCATCATTCTCGCATTGCTTATCCTGCCAAGCGTTTGGCGCCGCGCCGTCCGCCTCACCAAAAAACGCATCGCCGCGACGACCCCCGTAACGCTTTCAGAATTCCGTGCGGAAAAAGACCAACTCCGCGCCAAGAATGCTCTTGAATTGCGTAAACTTGAATTGCAATTGGACGATTTGCGCAAAAAGCGTGCCGCCCAACTGCGCGAGCTTA
This sequence comes from Maritalea sp. YIW29, assembly GCF_057219265.1. NCBI lineage: Bacteria > Pseudomonadati > Pseudomonadota > Alphaproteobacteria > Hyphomicrobiales > Devosiaceae > Maritalea > Maritalea sp. YIW29. The sequence continues at coordinate 1,118,891 of NZ_JBXVVF010000002.1, read as the reverse complement.
CTCAACTGCGCCAAACTCAAGACTTGGCTGTGCATGAGCGCGAAGCAACAGAAAATGTTTCTGCTGAGCTGATCGACCGCAATCAAGAATTGCAAGACCAAGTGCGTGGCTATGAAGTCGAGTTGACCAACATTTCTCAAAAGCTTCGCTATCGCGAACGCGATTTGGCGCAAAAAATCGAAGAACTAGACCAAGCCCGCGCGGCAGCCAATATTGCCACGTCTGCAGTTGTGCAGAATTTTGACGAGGAGATCGCTGTCAGCGAACTAGATGGCGACGCCAAAAAACTTGCAAAGGCCCTCACCGCCGAAAAGAAACGCAACGCTTTCCTAGAAGAGCAATTGCGTGCCTCAATGAGCCGCGTTCAAGAACTAAAATCCAAGTCACGTTCAACAGCTGACGATACCCTCACCAAAAATATACCCGATCTGTTGGACGATGCTGAAGCGCATATCGCCATTGCTGCTGAGCGCTTCACCACTATGCTCAATGATCAAGCTGCGCCTGTTGAGACGCAAATTGAAGATACCGAACAGCTCGAAGTTGCCACCCCACAATTCGTCAGCGCCGGCCAAAGCCTTGCCGAAGAATTGCGGGTCGAAGACGAATTGGAAGATGTCGGCAGCCGCATCCTCGCCCTTGAAGAAGACATTCTTGCTCGCTTCTCACAGGAAACAGGCGATGTTGATGATTTGCGCCAACGGATGGAAAATATCGCCATCGATGTGAGCCACTTGATTTATGCGCAAGACAGCAGTAGTGGCGCTGAAGGCGAAGAAAGCCTATTCGACCGGGTGCGAAAATATGCTGACGATGGTGTTGATGAAACCATGCTGGGACAAGACCCAGTCGACGAGGACGCGATCGGTCTTGTCGCCGACCGCATGGATGCATTGAAAAAAGTTTCGTCGAACTAGTTGGCGACCCCTAGTTTAGGGGAGCCTCTGGCGCAATGCTGATATCACGCACAACATCGCCGGATTGCGCATCAACCAGGCGGATCGTGGTATCTTCGCCTAGCTTGAAGGTCAGCGTGATCAAACCATCTTGTGCAACAACAGAGATGATTTGCGCGCCTTGGGGCACACTCACACTTTGCGCCTGATACTGGTCATTGCTCGACTTTTGGTTCATACGATAGACAAGCGCGCCCGCAACCGCCATAAACCCCAACATCAGGATAAGAACACTGATACCAAATGAGCGGCGTGCCCGATGGATCACCGCTTCGGCTTCTGGTGTTAGCGTGCTCGTTCCATCTTGGTCTTTTTCTTGCGCGTCTAAAGGTTTATCAGCACTCATGCACAATGGCTCCACTGGCGAATTGACTAAATTTTCTATTTCATCCGAAGATGACGGCAAGCGACTAGACGTGGTGTTGGCCAAACATCTTGACGGACATTCCCGTTCCAGATGCCAAAGCCTTATCCGTTCTGGCACGCTTACCATTGACGGCGCGACCATAAGCGAGCCGAAATACCGCGTCAAACAAGAACAGCAACTAATATTCATCGAACCTGAGCCCGTCGACGCGGAACCGGAACCAGAAAATATCCCCCTCAATGTGCTGTTTGAAGATGATGCGATCATCGTCATCGATAAACCAGCCGGCATGGTGGTGCACCCGGCTCCCGGCGCCCAAAATGGCACCTTGGTCAACGCATTGCTGTTTCACTGCGGGCAAAGCCTGCAAGGCATTGGCGGGGTCAAGCGCCCGGGCATTGTCCACCGTTTGGATAAAGACACATCCGGCGTCATGATCGCCGCAAAAACTGAAATTGCCCATAATTCATTATCTGCCCAATTTGCCGACCACGGCAAAAACGGCCCGCTGCGCCGCACATATAATGCGTTTGTTTGGGGCGTACCAGCGCCAGAACAAGGCCGGATCGAAGCCATGATCGGTCGGTCGCCCCACAACAGAACCAAACAAGCAATTGTGGAAAGCGGTGGCCGGAGCGCGGTCACCCATTACAAAGTCATTGATGCCTTTGGTGGCGACAAATGGACAGTTGCCCAAATTGCCTGTCAGTTAGAAACCGGACGCACTCATCAAATTCGTGTGCATTTGGCCCATATTGGGCACGCCCTACTCGGCGATCCATCATATGGCTTCGGGTTTGAAAGCCGCGAGCGCAACCTGCCTATGCCCCTGCAAAAATCCCTAAAGGCCCTTGCCCGCCAAGCCCTACATGCCGTTGATCTAACCATCGCTCACCCAACCACAGGGAAGAAAATGCATTTTTCCTCACCATTTCCTCAAGATTTGGCGCAATTGCTAAAACGCCTGCAAAGCCCTGATTCTTAGGCAAAACTTCTGATCTCTTTTCAAACTTTATGCAATTTTTCTCCTTTTGGGGATGAAATTTCATATATCAGTCCTATATAGTGGCCTAGGTTGAGAACATTGCTGCCCAACTCGTCCCTTTGGGAGTGTTGGCATGCGCCGGCTTAAACTGCACATAGCGGCGCGCAAACAAACGGGGGGTGCTTTATGGCCCAAACAAATCTGCCCACATTGTCATCGGACGATGGTTTATCGCGCTATTTGCAAGAGATCCGCAAATTCCCCATGCTTCCGCATGACGAGGAATTTATGCTCGCAAAACGCTATAAAGAGCACGAAGACCCCCAAGCCGCCCAAAAACTCATCACGTCACACCTGCGCCTCGTGGCAAAAATCGCCATGGGATATCGCGGGTATGGATTGCCGATTTCTGAAGTTATTTCTGAGGGAAATGTAGGCTTGATGCAGGCGGTAAAACGGTTTGAGCCTGATAAAGGCTTCCGCCTCGCCACCTACGCCATGTGGTGGATCCGCGCGTCAATCCAAGAATATGTTTTGCGCTCTTGGTCGCTTGTGAAAATCGGCACCACTGCGGCGCAAAAACGCCTCTTCTTCAATCTACGCAAAATCAAAGGTCAGATCGCTGCCCTTGATGATGGCGCATTACACCCTGATCAAATCAAACAAATCGCCACGACCCTAAAAGTGTCTGAGGATGACGTTGTTTCAATGAACCAGCGCCTAACCGGCGATGCTTCGCTAAACGCGCCAATGCGTTCGGACGAAGGTGCATCCCAATGGCAAGATTGGTTGGTAGACGAAGAGCCCGACCAAGAAACCCAACTGGGTGACGCGCAAGAATATGACGAGCGCATGGGCCTGCTTAAGAACGCCATGGGCGTGTTGAACGAACGCGAACAAGAAATCTTCAAAGCCCGTCGTTTGCGCGAGCCGCCTTTGACTTTGGAAGAGCTAGCCCAAAAGTTCGAAGTTTCCCGCGAACGCATCCGCCAAATTGAGGTGCGTGCATTTGAAAAAGTGCAAGTTGAAGTAAAAAAGCAGGTCTTAGAGAACGACCCTCAACCTGCTTAACCTTGATTAGCGCAGGCTCCAAAGCCTGCGCCTTGTCTTCAAAGTTTAGTTCAATGCCGTCATGAGCTTCGGGTCAAACATGCCCCGACAAAGCTTTCGGTCCAACCGCAACGCGCGTTTTTCCTTCTTCGACTTCAATGGCCAAGTCAGGACCATTCTAACGACATCAAGCTTTGCTTTCATATTCTGATTTTGCAATTGTTTCGCTCGGTCAAACAGCACGTCGTCCCCCTTGCGAATGCGAAAATTGACGCCGAGATGTTCAAACATGATGTACTCCGCCATTGTTTCAGCAAAGTCTTCGCCTGAATTGGCTAGAGCGTAGGTCGTTGTGTAATTCGATTGTTCTAGTTCCCGAAGCAAAGAACTATTTTGTCCCGCCTGCGGATAAGTATCCAATGCCGAAACATAGCCCTTGAGCACATTATCGGATGCCAAGATTTTCTCTTTTTGCGCGGATTGAATTTGCGAATTGCAGACAAAATAGTCCGAACCAAACAGGTTGTTTAACCTTGGATGTTTTTCCATCAGGTGCGCGAGCTCATGAAAGATTAGATAGGCAAGTGGATAATTTAGCTCCGTATGACGTTGCTTTGTGTATTCAACCTCATATTCAAGCTGATATGCGTCTTCAAGCCGCCACAGACCCGGCTCAACATCGTCATCAGTTTTGTAAAAGGTCGCACCGCGTGCAAACCGAGAAAATGCGCTTTCAATCAGGTTTGCATAACTTCGCTGGAACTTCCCCAACGCTTGCCAGCTCAAGTACATTTCCGTGCTTCTTTGGAAACCAGAAGCGTGCTCTTTAAATTCTTTTGCCACGAACAATTTATCTAAATCACACATGGTCTGTCGCATTGCTGGCGGTGCAACATCAAAAATCAACTCAAGTTGTTTGTCCAACTTATAGACCGCTAATTCCTTGGGCGGCTCGATACAATCCCGCGATTTATGAGACAGCGTGTAACAAATCTTCTCCGAAACCGGCACGTCGCACTGTATGGGGTCTGCCTGCGAAAATGCGGCATAGGCGCCGGCAAAAAGCATGAAAAAAGACGCCATAGCGCTGGCTATTGTTCGAGTGTGCACAAAATTGTCCCAAAAATTAATTCAATAAATATCCTTATGCCAATTCATGCGCCAAATTGGGCAGCAACATGGCACGAACCTGAACCAAAAACCCGCGTGCAAATGATTGTAAACAAAAGATTAATGGTGGACTGATCTAAAGCCCAGCCTTGATAAACGCCGCCATTTCATGCGCGTCTTGATCGCCGTCAGCATCCAGACCCGCAATCACCCCTAGCTTATCGACAGCCTTCCGGTTTTGGCTGACTTTCCATTTGCCTACCAATTCGGTGATTTCCAGTTCTAGCCCATATAGGCCCTTTAGCTGCTTCGCGACATAATCGTCCGGCGCATCGGAAACAGACCATGGCTCTGCCCGTCCCTGTTCCATCTTGTCCGTCAGCGCGTTCAAATGGTTCAGCTTCCAAGTAACATCAGTCTTAAACCGCAACTGCCCCCGCGCGTGCACCACCATATAATTGTAAGTTGGCACTTCCTTGCCGTGGTCTTTTTTGCCCGGATACCAGCTTGGGGACACATAATGGGTTGGCCCTTGAAAAATCGCCAATGCTTCTTCGCCATCTTTGCACTGCTCGATCAAATCGTTACCCCGCGACAAGTGCGCATGCAACATCTTACTGTCAGGTTCTAAAAGCATGGGAAGGTGATTGGCTTCAAGCCCGCCCAAGGTCTGGCACACCAGCGTCGCCAACGGATGCCGGGCAATACAATCAAACAGAACACTTTCACGCGTTTCACGAAATGCGGGCGGCTGATACATCATGTTTCCGACAATCTTATGAAGAATAGAGGTTCAGGATCGCGCCAAAATGCTCTTTTGGCAAGATCACCAAATAGGGAACATCATGTTGCCCATTTAGCACCAATTCAACTTCTGCGGCGCATAACTCGTTTGACGTTCCGATACGTTTTCCAACATCCAGCGTCAAACCATCAAGCGGATATTTCAGCCCCGTAGAACGCTTAAACGCAACGGGTTGTAACGGATAAAGAGAAAAACGAGTGCCCACGGGCAAGTCCAGTTTGAAATCACCAACCACGCCCAACGTAGCGTCCACATCATCCATCAGAACAATATGCTTGTTCGCCCCATGCCGCGCGATGGTGTGAAAAGCCGCCAAAGTATGGTCGACCCTTTTGCCCAACATGCCAAAACAAATGAACAAGGGCGCGTCGATTGAATATAGGCATTTTTCAAAGTCAGTCGTTTCTTGGTCCGCCAGCTCGATAACCCGCACATCATCTCCAAATGCACCTTTGTCCTGAACTGAATCAAGATCGCCGATCACCGCTTCAAGCTCAAGACCGAGCGCTAACGCCGCGTCTGCTGCACCGTCAGCCGCAATGAGCGGATAGCCCTTGGCGATAAAGGACCGCAATTGTTCGGCGCAAAAATTGCCGCCACCCAACACAATCACAGGGTCGACAAAGCGCAAAAGCACATTGTCAGGATTAGACAATTGAGGGGCTTGCAAATGTGAATTTTTCAACTAAGTTGGCTCCCGTCTCGCTGGGGTGTTCCATTTATTGGAGCTGAGATTTTACCCATTGAACCTGAACCAGGTCATGCTGGCGGAGGGAGCTCGAGATGACAAGCCCCTTTTGGGACATAGCCTTGTCATTTCCCCTTTTACGCACGACCGCAACTGTTTGCATATAAAGGGACGATTATGTCTTTGAAAAAACTTACGATTGCGGCGCTCTTTTCTGTACTTCCATTTGCGCATGCCGCAATGGCGGACGAAAAGCCAACGCTCACCATTTACACCTATGACGGATTTGCTTCGGATTGGGGGCCCGGCCCGGGTCTTAAGGCTGGATTTGAAAAAACGTGTGGCTGCGTCGTTGATTTTGTCGGCACCGAAGATTCCATTGGCGCCTTACGCAAAGCGCAATTGGAAGGCGAAAACACGAAGGCCGACATCATTTTGGGCCTAGACACTAGTGTTGCCGCCGAAGCCAAAAGCACCGATCTATTCGCACCGCACAACGCGGATCTTTCTGCGGTCAAACTGCCAATCGATTACTCATCAGATCAATTCGTTCCATTCGATTATGGCTATTTCGCCCTTGTTTACCGGAAGTCTGATTTCCCAACGCCGCCTACATCTTTTGAGCAATTGACCGATTTGGGCGAAGATTTCAAATTCGTTATCCAAGATCCACGTTCTTCAACACCCGGCCTTGGTTTGGTCCTGTGGGCAAAGGCGGCTTATGGCGGCGACACCAACGAAATGTGGAATGATCTCGCGCCGCACATTCTAACCGTCACAAAGGGCTGGTCAGAGAGCTACGGCCTGTTCCTTGATGGCGAAGCCGACATGGTGCTCAGCTACACCACGTCACCATCTTACCACAAGATCGCCGAAGAAGATGACAACTATGCAGCTGCGATTTTTGACGAAGGCCACTATGTCCAAGTTGAACTTGCAGGCGTTCTAAAATCATCAAAGCAAAAAGAGTTGGCGCAAGGCTTCTTGCAGTTCTTGGTGAGCCAAGAGGCGCAAAAAATCATCCCAACCACCAATTGGATGTTCCCGGTGATTGAACTTGAAGGCGGGTTGCCTGAAGGGTTTGCTGAGCCTTTAAAAGCGGAACAAACTTTGTTGCTTGACGATGAAACCGTTGGCGCAAACACAAAAGCTTATATCGATGCGTTCTTCGCCGATATCAAATAGTTCAAATTGGTCCCGCCCTATCGGCGGGGCCAATCTCCCACAGATTACAAGGCCGATTTGGCGTTCGCCGCGCCTCTTGCTTGGCATTGCCATTGCGTTAAGTGTCGGCGCGTTAATCGTCGCGCTCATTGTCATCATTTGGCAAGCCGCTAGCCTTTTCGGTGACAGAGCCCAAAGCAGCACTGATCTTTTTCACCTGCTGCGCATGTCCGCCATTCAGGCAGGCCTATCCGTTATACTGGCGTTCGCAACCGGCGGTATTGTCGCCATAGCGCTGACCAGACTGAAATTTGTCGGCAAATCTTGGGCGCTGGCCTTCCTGTCCGCCGGGTTGGTCTTGCCAACGCTTGTTGTCGCTTTCGGCCTGTTGGCCATTTGGGGACGCGCAGGTCTAATTAATGATGTTGGCCAAGCCCTCGGGTTCTCCCGCCTGCCATTTTCCATTTTTGGTCTACACGGCATACTTGCCGCCCATGCCGTGCTCAACGGATCGTTTGCGGCGCGCATCTTTTATGATCGGTTGCAAGGCCTGCCCACAACCAGCCTAAAGCTGGGTCAATCACTTGGCCTAAGCCAGTGGCAGCGGTTCAAGATTTTGGATTGGCCGGTTCTAAAAAGCACAATGCCTGGCCTTGGCGCCACGATCTTTCTGATGTGTTTCACGTCGTTTTCTGTCGTTCTATTGCTTGGCGGTGGCCCAAACAATTCAACATTCGAAGTCGCCATTTTTGAAGCGGTTAAGGCAGATTTCGACCTCAACCGAGCGGCATTGTTAGCCGCTGCACAATTGATCTTTTGTCTGTTGATCATCCTCCCCACAGCTGGCCTGAAAAGCAATTCAATCCTAATCGGCAAGTCCGACAATCATATGTGGGCAGCGCGCGGCCCTGCAAATTTGATCTTAGGCGTAATATTGTCCGTCCTGATGCTGGCCTATGCCAGTCCCTTGGTGATCATCATCGTCAACGGGTTAGATTTGGATATGTTAAAACTGATCACATCACAAAAATTCATCAACGCCCTGCTCACCTCAGTTTTGATCGCCACAGCGAGCGCAATTATTTCAGTTTCGCTTGCCTTGCTGCTGGCCTTCTCTCGAGCTGAATTGGTCTATCAAAACCAGATTGGCACCAAAGCCAAATTTCTGCGCACCCTGATCAGCGCTCCCGTTTTTGCCTATCTCGCAACACCCGCCATTGTGCTCGGCCTCGGCTTTTTTCTGCTGGCGCGGTTCGCCAGATTGGATACTGGGGAGATCGGCATTTTCGTCGTCATTCTCGCCAACGCATTGCTGGCCCTACCGCTTGCCAACGCAACCCTTGGTCCACCACTCGAAAAGATCGCCAACAAGTCTCAACGGCTGGTCAGAAGCCTCAATATCAAAGGCTGGCAACGCATCCGCTATATCGAACTGCCGCTAGTGCGCAGAGAATGCGCTTATGTGTTTGCACTTGGTTTCAGCTTTTCGTTTGGCGACCTCGGCGTTATTGCCCTGTTCGGCACAGACGATTTCACCACCTTGCCTTGGCTGATGTATCGGGCATTGGGTGCCTATCGCTCAAATGACGCGGCCATGCTCGCCTCAATATTGTTGGTCATATCCGTGTTCAGCTTTTTCATTTTCCCTCGCCTATTGGGAGGTCGCAACCATGCTGACCATTAATGACCTTGAATTCTCATATCCAAACGCCCAGCAATATCAATTTTCCTTCACAGTAAAGCCGGGCGAAATTATCGGTATATCCGGTGAAAGCGGCGCAGGAAAATCAACCTTGCTGGATTTGCTCGCTGGTTTTCAAATCCAATCTAGCGGTGCCATATCGCTCAACGATACTGAGATATCCAACCTTGCCCCAGAGGATCGACCGGTTTCGATCCTGTTTCAGAAAGACAATATTTTTCCCCATCTTACAGCGAAGCAAAATGTTCAACTTGGGATAAAGAAACAGGTGGATATTGCACAAAAACTGGACGAAGTAGGGCTTTCTGAATTCGTCAATCAAAGATGTTCATCAATGTCTGGTGGGCAGCAACAACGGGTCGCCTTGGCCCGCACGCTGGCACGCAACCAACCAATATTATTGCTCGACGAGCCCTTTTCAGCGCTAGACGACAAAACTGCTGATCAAATGCGGAAATTGGTCAAACAGCTCGTGCAACAGCACCAATGGCATGCCGTTCTTGTCAGTCACCACAAGGCAGATTTTGACTTGCTAGCGGACGAAGTTCTGACGTTGAAGGACGGCACCCTAAGCGCCGCACCTTAAACATTTAGCTATTCAATGGCCCAAGCTGCCAACACGGCTTCAAAGATCTCTGATCCTTCGGTCCCTTTTTCAAGGGTCACGATTGCTTTGCGCCCAGTCGAATAAACCACCGGGAAATCAATCCAACCGCGCTCAGACAATAGGCCGAGATTTTTCACGAGATCAGCATCTGCCGCGCTGAGCGCAAACAGAAATGAATTGTCGAATATCCGCGCCGATGCACCAACGAGTGGCGTACCTTGCGCTAACTCTTCATTTTTCAACAAGATGCCCGGCAAACTGGCAATGCCGCCGCCTAGGAAACTTTGGGTGACCGTGAAGTTCACTTCAACCAAATGGCTCGCAGGCAGCGCACTATCGCTATTTTTGCGAATAAGAACGTCAACTGACAAGTTCCGCGCAGGCACTGAAACCGAAGCTTTGATCACTGGTGCACCAAGTTCATCAACATCCCGCGACCATTGGGTTGAGCCCGTAAACGGCACTGCGCCGCCCGAACCCGTGACCTGTTCTTCAATCAACATCGACCGCGAGCCGACATCAACTTGCGTGACGTTCGTATCTTCCACATTCAAAGTGGGTTGTTCAGTATCCGCTGTAACAATTTCTTCGGCCTGCAAACGCTCGTCCGCAGGTTCTGGATTATCTTGCGGCGTTGGCATTTCTTCTGTTGGTGTTTCGACAGTTGCGTCGGCTGGCACCGTTTCGGCGACTTGAGGTTCTGGCTCAACAATCGGCTCTGGTTCTGCCGTCAAACGCTCTTCGGTGGTCGCAATTGGTGTATTTTCAACCACATCAGAAGCATTTGTAGTGGTTGGCGTAACGTCTCGCACATTCACGGCCGATGGCACGGTTTCTTCTGAGGGCGTTGCCGTTTCATTTGGTGCTTCGGCGGTCGATGGCTCATTTGTGGTTTGACTGTTCAAACCCAACTGGGCCATCAGCGGGTTCAAATCAACAAACCCTTCTTTCCAAGCCCAATAAGCACCGCCGCCGGCGCCTGCCAGCAACACAACAACCAACAGCAAAAATACTGTCAATCCGTTGCCACCAGTGGTCTCGTCTTCAACGATTTGCGCGTCGTCTTCGGTCTTGGTGGACGTCGTCGACTTACCCAAATTTTTCGCAGAAGGGACCGGCGATGGCGTATCGTCATTCTTCGGCTCATCAGCGGGTTTGGAAACCAAATCACCGCCGTCTTTGCCTTCAGCTTCTAAATCCAAAGCTTTAATCGCGCGGTCGATGGCGGCCTGCGGTTCTTCCCCATCCACATTTATAACCGGTTGTTGCGCTGTTTCATCAACGTCAACTTCGCGGACGCTTGAAAGCGCAGGCTCAACGCTAACGCTATCAGCTGCATTAGGTGCGGTTTTGCTCGCCAACTCGACTTTTGGTGACACGACTTGCTTTTGCGATGAAGCAGCACGCGCCGCCGCAATAACCTCGTCAACCGAGCTCAATTTAGGCTCAGGCGATTTCTCTTCCTGTGCGGGCACATCCGCATCAGGCTTTGGTGCAGGCTCAACCGGGGCCTCAACTGTATTTTCAGCAGTCGGCGTTTCAGCAACATTTTCAACGTCAGGCGCAACGGCTGTAACCGTTTCTGGCTCAACGTCAACCTTTGCGCTCTTTTCCTCAGCCTTAGGGCTTTTTTCCTCAGCCTTAGGGCTTTTTTCCTCTACCGGAGCGGCGTCTTTCGCCTCTTCAGCAACAGCCACTGGTGCGGTTTCCTCAACCACATTTGTTTCCGGTTCTGCTGCCGGAACATCATCAGCAGCTATCGCAGGTGCTGGCGGCTCGACAGTCTCAGGCGCACACTCGTTAGCGGCGTCGGGTTTAGAATCCTTAGAGTCTTTGTCCCTGCTCTTATCTTGAACAGGTGTCTCAGGTTCAGTTGCTACTGGCTTATCTGCTTTCACATCTGCTTCAGCTGGCAACTCAACGGTAACTTCGGGAGAAGCCTCCGGTTCCGGCTCCGGCGCTGTTTCAACAATTTGCTCAGGTTCAGCTGGAACGGATGGCTCAACTGGCGCCGGGCTAGGCTCAACAGCCGGGGCCACAAATGCCGGCACCTCGGCAATTTCGGTATCCTCCTTGAGCCCTTTTAGAAGTGCCTCGGTCGCTTCTTGCTCAACTTGGCGAATGCAATCTTCCAAAGCAAGCCGATGCTGGGTGATTTCACGCGGAGGAAGCTCCGGCTCAATCGCCCGCAATTGCGTAACCAGCGCTTCACGCGCCTTCTCATACACAGCACGCCGAGACATGCCGTTATTTTCTGGTAAGGCGTCAACCGCCCGACGCAAAAGCTCTTTATAGTCAGCCATTAGCTACTCAAACTCACTCCCCGTTACCTATGTAACGAAAAAAACTTAGTCTTGGAAAGGGTCTGTCACCAAAATGCTGTCCAATCGCTCCGGAGATGTGGATAGAACTGCAACAGGTGTCCCAATTAATTCTTCAATTCGCCGCACATATTTCACCGCCTCGGCTGGCAATTCGGCCCAGCTTCGTGCCCCTGCGGTTGTGCCTTTCCAGCCCTCAAGCGTTTCATATATCGGTTTCACGTTTGCCTGCCCCTTCATGGTTGAAGGCAGATAGTCAATACGTTCGCCATCCAATTCATATGCCACGCAAACCTTAATTTCTTCCATCCCATCAAGTACATCAAGCTTTGTCAACGCGATGCCATTAATGCCAGAAACCAGCGCTGTTTGCTTCACAAGCACCGCATCGAACCAACCACAGCGCCGTTTGCGCCCGGTGTTCACACCCCACTCATGGCCGGTTTTACCCAAATATTCACCGATCTCATTAAGCTGTTCAGTTGGAAATGGTCCCTCGCCGACGCGGGTTGTGTAGGCTTTGGTGATGCCCAAAACATAGTCGAGCGCACCCGGGCCCAAACCAGAACCGTTTGCCGCTTGGCCACCAATTGTATTTGACGATGTCACAAACGGATATGTGCCATGTTCAATATCTAGCAATGCGCCCTGCGCACCTTCAAACAAAATGCGTTTACCATCCCGACGCATATTATTCAGTTTTTCCCAAACACGACCCGCAAATGGCAAAATCTCTTCAGCCACAGCCATCAACTCGTCATATATGGCCTGAGGTTGCACTTCATCAATACCAAGCCCACGGCGTAAGGCATTGTGATGACGCAGATTACGCTCAATTTTAGACATCAAACTTTCAGGATCCGCCAGATCGCAAACCCGAATGGCGCGGCGGCCGACTTTGTCTTCATAAGCTGGGCCCATGCCACGTTTGGTGGTGCCGATTTTCAATCCTGTATTTGAACTCTCGCGGAAACTATCCAGTTCGCGGTGTAGCGACAGAATTAGACATGCATTATCAGCAATCATTAGATTGTCAGGCGAGATTTCCACGCCTTGGCCACGCAACAAAGCAAGCTCTTCGACGAAGTGGTGCGGGTCCACAACTACGCCATTTCCGATAACCGAAAACTTACCCGGCCGCACAACGCCAGAAGGCAAAAGCGCGGTTTTGTATGTGACGCCATTAATAACCAATGTGTGTCCGGCATTGTGGCCACCTTGGAAGCGCACAACAACGTCCGCGCGTTCACTCAGCCAATCCACAATCTTGCCTTTACCCTCGTCTCCCCACTGGGAGCCGACAACAACCACATTCGCCATTAAAATGTTCTCCTAAAGACCGAACAATTTGTCTTTTAATCAGATCAACTGATCCATTTTCGCCCCGACAAATCGCCCATAACTGTCACCGTCGCCCCACCTTTGGGTATTCCGGGCAACGCCAAAACCTGTTAAGCGTCGCTGGTATAGCAAAAGTGATCCCATGACAAAACCACAATCGACCGCAAATGGTACGAAAAATCTCGTCCATCAACTATTTAGTCGGCCCTACCTACTTTTAGTGCTTACAGCCTTGTTTTGGGGCGGAAATATGGTGGCCGGCAAGATGGCCGTTGGCGAAATCGCACCAACAAACCTCGTTGCCGGACGGTTTTTACTCGGATTTCTTGTCATCCTACCTTTTGCCCTGCCGCATTTTAAGACCGATTGGCCCAAAATTCGGACCAGCATTCCGTTTTTAGCGTTTGCAGGCGGTGTTGGATTCGCTGGATTCAACTTATTCCTCTATCTGGGTGCGCAATATACAACGGCCGTCAATGGCGCCATTGAACAAGCCTCCATCCCGATGATGGTGATGATCGCCAATTTCGCCTTTTACGGGGTTCGCACCACATGGCTGCAAATTGTCGGTGTCGCTTCAACCATCTTTGGCGTCATCTTTGTGGCAACAGCAGGCGAACCGCTCAGGTTGCTAACCTTTGATATCAACCAAGGCGACGGGCTGATCCTTATTGCCTGCATTATCTATGCGGCATACTCGGTATTGCTGCGCTACCGACCTCAAATTCACTGGATGAGTTTTCTCGCTACGACTTTTCTGTTTGGCACGCTATCCGCCATACTTTTCGAGTTGGTGACCGGCGGGCTTCCCACCATGTTGTTTAACTTTACCCAAGTCACCACCACCGGGTGGCTTCTGGTGCTTTATGCTGGGCTGTTCCCATCAATCATCTCCCAGCTCTTCTACGCCAGGGGCGTTGAACTGATCGGCGCAAACCGGGCAAGCCTGTTCATCAATGCGCTCCCCTTATTCGGCGCAATCCTTTCGGTCTTGATTCTTTCAGAAAAGTTGCACCAATATCATTTTGTCGCAGCGCTCTTTATCATTGCTGGCATAACGATGGCTGAATTTGCCGCACGCACAAACAAAAAGACAAAATCCAATGACTGACACAAAGAACCTTTTGTCGCGCATCGAAGCACTAGAGGCGCACATCGCCCATCAAGACCAAACAATTGAAGATTTGAACAAAGCGATCACCGAGCAGTGGTCTCAGTTTGAAAAGCTTCAACGCGACATCTCAAAACTACATGCGGAACTGGAACAAATCGATGCAGGTGGTGCTGGAGAAACTGACGAGCGCCCACCTCATTATTGAAAAGGCCGACGCACGCCCAAAAGTTCTAATTCTCGTCTGGATGCGGCGGCGGGCCTTTCAGTTCAATTTTGTTACCAAACGGGTCACAGAAATAAAACGAGTGCCCCACACCGCGCGCGCCGCCGTGAAACGCTTCGCGCTCGATCTCAACGCCATGTTGCTTAAGATGTGAACGCAGTTCGTCATGATCAAATGGGCCAGCGGCTAAACAGACATGATCCACATTTCGCCCACCAAGCACCGGCGGCTTAGCATCATGCCCACCTTCATGGGTGTAATCCCACAAAACGATCAGCGATATACCCGCCCAAACCTGCTCCATGCCCAATTCAGGATATGAATATCCAGGCCGACAACCCAACACATCCAGGTAGAAGCGCATCGCTTTTTCCAAGTCGTCCACCAAGAAGACAATATGGTCTATGCCCGCCAGCGAAAATGGGACTGAATTTACTTTATCATTCATGGTGTGATCCAAACATTCAGGTAAATGTAATCGATTTCATTTCACTTAATGGATCACTACAAATCCCCGACGTCAAGCGCGGACACAAAAACGGACTGACAAGCCATGAATTCTCATTCACGCCGCCGTCGCGCCTTCGGTTCTTCCCCGGCACCCCCGCTCTCTTTTCACGCCGCCGTCGCGCCTTCAGCGCTTCCCCGGCACCCCCGCTCTCTTTTCACGCCGCCGTCGCGCCTTCAGCGCTTCCCCGGCACCCCCGCCAATTGATGCACTTCTCAAAGTCTAAACAAGCGAGGAGCCCGGCCAACTTTTTGGCCGTGCCCGCGCAGGGACCGACTTTGCTATAGCGCGGCTTTAGCGCGTCATAGCAAATTCGATACGCCAGCGTGAGCGAAAAAAAAGGCCGACCCATACTTGGATCGGCCTTCTTACAAAACAGGCTGCAGCCCGCTACTTAATTACATCTCAGAGAAATAAATTGGCTTGGCTTGCTGCACGCCTTCAAGCGCGCTAATCCGCTCCAATTGGCCCTCGTCAAGTTTGCCATCAATATTGATCAATGCGATAGCGTCGCCACCTTCTTCAACACGTCCAAGATTGAAGTTAGCGATATTGACCCCTTCATCGCCCAACAACATACCCAACCGACCAACAAAGCCCGGCTTATCTTCATTGGTGATATAGAGCATGGAAGGCGTCACTTCAGCTTCCATGTTAACGCCCTTCACCTGAATGAGGCGTGGCTTGCCGTCAGCAAAAACAGTACCCGCAACAGAGCGTTCTTGGCGCTCGGTGATGATAGTGAGGCGGATGTAATTGTCATAAACGCCTTGCTGCTCACGGTTGACCGTTTCAACATTCATGCCACGGTCTTTCGCCAAAACTGGTGCAGACACCATGTTCACGTCGCCCAACAATGGCTTAAGCACACCCGTAAGCAATGCGGAAACCATCGGCTTCGTGTTGAGGTCCGCGACCGCGCCCTCAAACTCAATGCGAACACCAGTGATGCTGGTTTCGGTCAATTGACCGGCAAAACTGCCCAAGCTCTCTGCCAATTTCACAAATGGCATGAGTTTAGGTGCTTCTTCGGCAGAAATGGACGGGAAGTTCAACGCATTTGAAATCGCGCCATGCATCAAATAGGCACTCATTTGCTCAGCAACTTGCAGCGCAACATTTTCCTGCGCTTCTGTCGTAGACGCACCAAGGTGCGGCGTACAAATGATATTCGGTGCATCAAAAATTGGATTTTCTTTTGCCGGCTCAACCTCGAACACATCAAGTGCTGCTCCAGCAACTTTGCCGTTTTCCAACGCCACTTTTAATGCAGCTTCGTCAATCAATCCGCCACGTGCACAGTTCACAATGCGCACGCCGTCTTTCATCTTGTCGAACGCTTCTGCACTCAAAATGCCTTTGGTCGCGTCCGTAAGTGGTGTGTGTAGGGAGATGAAATCCGCACGACCCAAAAGTTCGTCTAGTTCAACTTTTTCAACACCCAAATCAAGCGCACGTTCAGCCGTTAGGAACGGGTCAAACGCGATCACTTTCATTTTCAAACCTTGAGCGCGGTCAGCAACAATCGCACCAATATTACCGCATCCGATAATGCCCAATGTCTTGGCGGTTACCTCAACGCCCATAAAGCGAGATTTTTCCCACTTGCTGGCGCGGGTAGAAGCATCGGCCGTCGGGATTTGACGTGCGAGAGACAAGAGGAGTGAAATCGCGTGCTCAGCTGTGGTGATGGAATTGCCAAATGGCGTATTCATCACAATAATTCCCTTGGCCGTCGCCTTAGGAATATCAACATTATCAACACCGATACCCGCGCGACCAACAACCTTTAGATTTTCTGCAGCGGCGATAACTTTTTCAGTGACCTTTGTCGCAGAGCGGATCGCAAGACCGTCATATTGCCCGATAATCTCGAGCAATTTCTCTTTGTCCTTGCCAACATCCGGCAAGAAATCAACTTCAACACCATTATCGCGGAAAATTTGTACAGCTGTTTCGCTCAGCTTGTCAGATACAAGTACTTTAGGCATGAAAGCCTCCATCAATTCTATATGGGGAACGCTGGCGGCTCACCGCCAGCAAAACTTATCAAATGCGCTCTAAAGCGCCGCTTTTTCTGTTGCAAAAGCCCAATCTAGCCACGCAGTAAGCGCTTGAAGATCTGAAGCTTCAACAGTCGAACCGGCCCAAATGCGCAAACCCGCTGGCGCATCGCGATACGCGCCAATGTCGTAGGCGATATCTTCATTGTCCAAGCGTGTTGCAATCGCTTTGGCAAAAGCCGCTTGCCCATCTGCATCCAACGCAGCGATATCCGCATCAACGATTTTTAGACAAACCGACGTGTTCGAACATGTCGCTGGATCTTGAGCCAAATTGGCAACCCAACCGGTTTTTGCTACCCAGTCATTGAGCACTTTAAAGTTCGCATCAGCCCGCTTGCGCAACGCGTCTGGTCCGAGCGATTTCGCCCACTCCATCGCATCAATCGCATCCTCAATTACCATCAAAGACGGTGTATTGATGGTTGCAGCTTTAAAGATACCTTCGATCAATTTCCCACCTTTAGTTAGGCGGAAAATTTTTGGCAAAGGACGGTCTGGCGTGAATGTTTCAAGCCGTTCAACCGCTTTTGGGGACAAGATGATCACCCCGTGAGCACCCTCACCACCCAGCACTTTTTGCCAAGAAAAAGTCACCACATCGAGCTTTTGGAAATCCAATTCTTGTGCAAATGCAGCAGATGTCGCGTCGCAAATGGCAAGGCCGTCACGGTTCGCGTCAATCCAATCCGCGTTTGGAACCCGAACACCGGATGTCGTTCCGTTCCATGTGAACACCACATCTCGTGTCCAATTTACGGCATTCAAATCTGGCAATGCGCCATAGTCCGCGTCCAGCACCCGCACATCATCAAGCTTAAGCTGTTTCACCACATCGGTGACCCAACCGGCGCCAAAGCTTTCCCACGCGAGCATATCAACTCCGCGCGCGCCCAGCATTGACCAAAGTGCCATCTCGACGGCACCAGTGTCAGATGCAGGCACAATACCGATCCGATAATCATCCGGCACGTTCAGCAATTCACGTGTCAGATCAATCGCGAGCTGAATACGTGCTTTTGCCGGCTTCGCACGATGCGAGCGCCCAAGATGTTTGTTTTCAAGGAAGTTTGGCGTCCAACCCGGACGTTTAGTGCAAGGTCCGCTAGAAAAACGCGGATTTACCGGACGAAGGTCCGGTTTCCAAATCTGTGTCATGTGACTACCCTTTCAGATAGGCGACTCTCGTTGGGGAGAGCTGGCCCACTGACCGAGATATAGATTTTTGACCGAATTGCAAATGAAATATTCTAGACGCGCAGAATTTGGTGGTGGCTAAACGTCGGAGTCCGACCTATTCAACCGTCCGTTTCGCAACAAAAACCCCGCGTCATTTCCGACGCGGGGTTCAAAATTCACAATCCTAAGCAAAGACTTACTTAGTGAAAGCGATACCGCAAGCTTGCGCGAATTTCGTGTGCAATGGCATCTTGTGCCCAAAGGTCTGTACCGCCGGAGGTAGAGAACCCCTTCATCCACAAAGCTCGATATCCAACATCGGCGACCAACGCACCCATATCGTACCCAACGCCAACCATGCCGGCAGCAGCCCAAGACGTCGCTGGCGCGGAGCCCGCATGAAGATGCGGATTTACCGCATGTGTAGCAGAGGTCAAGCTAAACGCCTTACCTACGCCAGCGCCTACATAACCGGTCCACCCGCCTTCAGCGGAATGTTTGCCAAAGCCGTCTAGATCGAAATCATAGTATACGTTTGCCAAAGCAACGGTTGAGCGCAGAGTGATATTGTAACCAGAGGCCTTCATGCCGAAGTTCTCAAGATAGTCAACAGTAGCGTCCACACGCCACCCATCACCAAACTCATAACCAGCGCCAACACCAGCACTGTATCCCCAACCCATTTCATCAACGGTGTGGCTCGTACAACAAAGCTCGACATTTCGAGCCCAGAGCATATTACCGCCAAGGGAACCACGTAGATAGAATGAGCCGGTTAGCCCATAATCTACTTCTGGCAATTCAGGATATGTGGGGTATTCGGGTTCTGGAACAATCATGTCGGCAGCCAATACGCTGCTTCCGAACATGGTTGCAACAGCCATACATGCGGCCATCGTCCATTTAAGCATCATTCTAATCCTTGTTACGCAAGCCAATTTCTGTGACTTCTCGCTGGGCATTATTGCGCCTTTTTGTTAAAAGGCACTTAACCTCGTTCTTTAACCCTAATAATTCAACAATCACATTAAGTAGAAAAGCCAACATTTGGGGCGGTTTCCGCCCGCGTTTCAGGGAAATTATGGATCAACAACAGCGCACTGCATCGGATTGGATCGGTCTTGCTAGCCTTGTATTTATGTGGGGCAGCGCCTTTCTCAGCATCAAGATCGCCGTTGATTATGTGGGGCCCATGTGGCTCGTTGCCATTCGACTTGTTGTCGCGGCGAGTTGCATGATTGCCTTTGCACGTTGGCAAAATGTTCGGCTACCGAGCGACTGGCATGAATGGCGAGCAATGCTTTTCTTAGGTGCATTAGGCACTGCAATTCCATTTATTTTGGTTTCATATGCAATCCCCTACCTGCCTTCTGCAGTGGCTGGCCTTATGATGGCTACAATACCGTTTCAGGTCCTTTTGTTCTCTTTAGTATTCTTGCCTGAGGAAAAAGCAACCATCGTCCGGCTGCTAAGCTTGGCCATTGGTTTTGTCGGCGTTGCGGCCGTTATCCTTGGTAGCGACCATTCGAGTGAAAGCTTCGCCATCTCAATCATCCCATTTGCCCTACTGATTTTAGCTTCGTCTGGATATGCGACTAACGGCATCATATCTCGCCGGATGATCGAAATGCCGGCAATGACAAAATCTTATGGAACGCTGGTTGTAGCGGCGTGCACTGCGGTAATTTGCGCCTTAATCTTCGAACCCATGCCCAAAAGCATCAACTGGCAAGGTTGGACCGCTGCCGTGTATCTTGGGGTCATCCCCACTTGGGCAGCGACAATTGTTTACTATCGCTTAGTGGACAAAACCTCAGCAGCATTTTGCGCGCAGTCAAATTATTTGGTGCCTATCGTTGCCATAGCTTTGGGCGCAATCGCGTTCGGCGAGCAATTGTCGCCGCTCCAATTCATTGGCTTCTTCGCCATCATTTTCGGGTTGTTAATCGCTGAAGGCGTCATTAAACGCAAAAGGCGGCCTCGTTTACCGACGCCGCCTGGATAGTTTAGCGTTGCGGAATAGCTTAGGCTGCAACGCCTTTGATGACGTCGGCAATGTCACCAACAACATTGGTGACCAATGTCTTGTCGTCACATTCACCCATCACCCTGATTAGTGGTTCAGTACCTGACGCGCGGATAACCAAACGCCCGTTTTTACCAAGTTTCTCCTCGCCAGCCGCGATCGCCTTTTTCACCAAATCATTTTCAAGCGGTTCACCGGCTGCATATCGCACATTCGTTAGAAGCTGGGGCACGGTATCGAACAGACGGCAGACTTCAGAAACCGGTTTGTCTTTAGATTGAACCAAAGCCATAATCTGCAAAGCTGAAACCAGCCCGTCACCGGTTGTTGTGTGATCAGATAAAATGATATGCCCAGACTGTTCACCACCAACATTAAACCCGCCTGACCGCATGCGCTCTAACACATAGCGATCACCCACTTTCGTGCGTTCTAACGTTAGATCACGACTATTGAGATAACGCTCAAGTCCCAGATTTGACATCACAGTCGCAACAACGCCACCACCAGCCAACCTGCCCTGTTCTTGCCAATATAAGGCAAGTGCTGCCATCAATTGGTCACCGTCAACGATGTCGCCTTTTTCGTCGACAATCACCACGCGGTCGGCGTCGCCATCCAAGGCAATACCGATATCAGCACGCGTCTCTTTCACTTTCTCTTGCAAAAGTTCTGGCGCGGTCGAACCGCAACCTTCATTGATATTATATCCATCCGGATTAACGCCGATTGGAATAACATCAACACCAAGTTCCCAAAGAACCTCAGGCGCTGACTTATAAGCCGCGCCATTTGCACAATCCAAAACAACCCGCAATCCACTAAATTCTGTCAGTCGCGGCAGGGTGCGTTTTGCAAATTCAGAATAGCGACCACGCGCTTCTTCAATTCTATGCGCACGACCAATTTCTCTGCCCCGCACCAATTCTTCTGCCAATTCACTATTAAGCAGGTTTTCGATTTCCTGCTCCATCTGATCGGTCAATTTATATCCATCTGGCTGAAACAACTTGATACCATTATCATCAAATGGATTATGAGATGCGGAAATCATCACACCTAAATCGGCGCGTAAGGATCGCGTCAGCATCGCCACTGCTGGCGTGGGCATCGGCCCGAGCAGGAACACATCTGCGCCCACAGAGTTAAATCCTGCTGTCAGCGCATATTCAATCATATATCCGGAGCGACGCGTGTCTTTACCAATGACGACGCGATGGCGATGGTCACCTCGTTGGAATGCAGAACCAGCGGCTTGGCCAACCTTGAGCGCCAATTCAGACGTCAGTTTTTTGCCATTCGCCAAACCACGAATACCGTCAGTGCCAAAGAATTTCCGTGTCATATTGTTCCCCGAATGACCTTAAGTGTGCAGCAGGCGAAATCAACAAAATTGGCAGTTGATACAGCTGGTGCACATTCAATATGCCCCAACAATAGCTAAAATATGACCAATTTTACGTATTTCACGCAAGCGTAGTTAAGAAACACTAACCAGACAAATTAGCGATCCAATGCCAATTTGCCGCCAAGCGTGATAAGAAACGAGCCACCTGCCACCTTCGCCCATTTCGCGCCATTGTTCGAGCTGCGCAGTTTCTTGATCATCAAACTCGCAAACAAAACACAAAACAAATCAGCCGACGAAAACATAACATTTACGATTGTGCCCAATACCACCATTTGCACCCAAACCGGCCACGCTACCGCTAGGTCAACAAATTGCGGTAAGAATGCCACAAAGAAGATCGCGGTTTTGGGGTTTAGAACTTCAACGGCAATGCTCTCAACAAATGCTTTGCTCGCATCCTTTTGCTCCCCGTTTTTTTCGCCAACTTGCTCGTTCCGCTTCACAATCATCATGACGCCAAGAAAGATCAGATACAGCGCGCCCGCAACTTTGATCAAAAAATACACTTGCGGAATAAGCGCCAACAATGCCGCCAAACCGAAGGCCGCCGCCCCAACGTGAAAATAGCCACCCAAATGAACACCCAATGAAGCCATCAACCCAGCCGCACGACCGCGTGCCAATGTTTGGGCAGAAACGTAAATCATGGCTGGTCCCGGCATATAAGCAAACATCGCGGTGGTCACGAAGAAGGCGATCAATATTTCAACAGCAGGCATCAATTGGCTCCAAATCAAAGGCAAGAGGAACAAGCATATCGCACATGACACGAATTGGAAGCTTGTTGGCAAACAATTGGGCAACTAGTCTAAAAGCTCCAGACCAAACGGAAACGACCTCATGCCTTCACCTCAAAACACGCGCATTACCGATCTCACTATTGCAAATATCTATCAAAAAGCGCTTAGCGACCCGAGCCTGTTGTTGGCCGAGGACACCGCAGCGGTGTTTTTCGATTTGGACATGATCGACGCGCGAATAAAGGCACTGGACCTTTTGTTCCCGTCCGGAACTGTCCACGCCATGGCGGTCAAAGCAAACCCGCTCGGCAAGGTTCTAGAGGCCGTGGTGAATAAGGGGGCCGGGTTGGAAGTTGCGACATTGCCTGAACTTTATCTGGCACAGAAGGCGAATTGTCCGCCTTCAAAAATTATCTTTGATTCACCCTGCAAAACGACTGAAGAATTAAAACTGGCGTTGAAATTGGGCTGTCATATCAATGCAGATTCGTTTGCGGAACTTGAGCGAATCGACATGCTGATCGATACGACAAGGGACACAGATTGCTCAATCGGTTTGCGGATTAACCCCCAAGTCGGTGCAGGCACCATCGCATCCACAAGTGTCGCTGCTGAATATTCAAAATTTGGTGTCGCGCTTAACAACAACGCCGAGCAAATCATTTTGGCTTATCTGAAATATCCATGGCTCAATTCTGCCCATGTACATGTCGGGTCTCAAGGCTGCGACCTCCCCATGTTGCTTGGGGGTATTGAAAAAATGGTCGAGTTGATCAATCAAATCAACGCAGCTTTTGCCGACGCCAACCTGTCTCGTCGCATCAAGAAGCTGGATATGGGTGGTGGGCTGCCTGTGACGTATAAAGACAGTCAACCAGCCCCCAATATCGATGATTATGCTGCAGGCGCGCTCAATCTGCTCGCGCCACTGATCGACAATGGGCTGCAACTCATCACAGAATTTGGTCGACACATCAACGCCAATGCCGCATGGGCGGTTTCCAATGTAGAATATGTAAAAACCGGCACCCAGTTGAGCACCGCGATGATCCATCTGGGCGCGGACATGTTCTTGCGCAAATGCTACCGACCTGAAGACTGGCACCATGATATCGCGATCTTGGACCCTGCGGGAACGCTTAAGGAGCACACTGCCGCCAAACCCTACAATGTCGCGGGCCCACTGTGTTTTGCAGGCGACATTATTGCCCGAGACATTGATCCTCCTGAAATCTGCGCCGGTGACAAAATGATCATCAAAGATGTCGGTGCTTACACCCTTAGCATGTGGTCTCGCTACAACAGTCGGCAAATGCCCAAAATTATTGGTTATCGCAACAACAGTGAAGAATTCTCAATTTTGAAGCAACGTGAAACGTTGGACGACCTTCATCGTTTCTGGGGCTAGCATAGGCTATGAACGAAAAAAGGCCGCCCAACGGGCGGCCTCAAAATCGATTGCTATGATTAAGTCTTAGCCTTCAGGCTGCGGCTCCGCGTCGCCATCGGCAACGTCATCGCCCTTCTTTTTGGCTGGCGCCTTACCAGCGCTAGGCACGGCAGAAGCCTTTGGCTTGTCATCATCATTATCGTCATTGCGCGTCGGACGCTTACCGTCCATCAGTTCACGCAGCTCGTCACCGGTTAGGGTTTCAAACTCCAACAGCGAAGTGGCGATATTTTCAAACAGGTCCTTATTGTCTTTGATCATGTTGCGCGCTTGGGTCTCAGCGTCTTCGATCAACCCACGCACTTCTTCATCAATCAAACGCGCCGTATCATCCGAAATCTCCGAATTTGACGGTCCATAAAAACCAGTCTGACTTGATTTCAACAACACGCGGCCAAGCTTCTCGCTCATGCCCCATTCGGTCACCATCGATGTCGCCAACTTGGTAGCGCCCTGAATGTCGCCAGCGGCACCTGAGGTCACTTTCTCCGGTCCAAATTTGTAGATTTCAGCTTCACGACCACCAAATGCCATGACCAATTGGGCCAAGGCTTTTTCACGTGAGAACGAATATTGATCCGTTTCCGGCAAGCTCACCACCATACCTAGCGCTCGTCCGCGCGGGATAATGGTCGCTTTGTGAATAGGGTCGAGCACTTTTGGCATGAGAAGAGAAATCAAAGCATGGCCAGCTTCGTGATAGGCCGTGTTTTTCTTTTCGTCTTCTTTCATCGCCATGGTGCGACGCTCTGCACCCATCATGAGTTTATCTTTTGCGTCTTCAAACTCACTCATGGTCACAAATCGCTTATTGCGGCGCGCCGCCAGCAACGCAGATTCGTTCACTAGGTTCATCAATTCAGCACCCGAGAAACCCGGTGTACCACGTGCAAGAACTTTCAAATCCACATCTGGTGCCAATGGCACTTTACGAACGTGAACTTTTAGAATTTTCTCACGACCACCAACATCTGGGTTTGGCACAACAACTTGACGGTCAAAACGACCCGGACGCATAAGCGCAGGGTCCAAAACGTCAGGACGGTTGGTTGCAGCAATCAGGATAATGCTTTCATTCTCTTCAAAGCCATCCATCTCCACAAGCAACTGGTTCAATGTTTGCTCACGCTCATCATTGCCACCGCCAATGCCTGCACCACGAGAGCGGCCAACAGCATCAATCTCATCGATAAAGATGATACAAGGCGCGTTCTTCTTGGCTTGCTCAAACATATCGCGCACACGGCTCGCGCCCACACCAACGAACATTTCAACAAAGTCAGAACCTGAAATGGTGAAAAACGGCACATTCGCTTCACCCGCAACGGAACGGGCGAGCAATGTTTTACCTGTACCCGGAGGGCCCACCAACAAAACGCCGCGTGGGATTTTACCACCCAAGCGCTGGAATTTGCCCGGATCGCGCAAATAGTCAACGATCTCTTCAAGGTCTTGCTTGGCTTCATCAACACCAGCCACATCTTCAAATGTGATTTTGCCTTGGGATTCCGTCAGCATCTTAGCCCGCGATTTGCCGAAGCCCATCGCACCGCCTTTGCCGCCGCCCTGCATTTGGCGAATGAAAAAGAACCACACGCCAATGATGACGATAAATGGAAGCCATGAAGACAAGAGAATTGTCCAGAACGGGCTTGAATCTGGTTCACGTGCTTCAATCGCGACACCGCGCGCTTCAAGCCGAGAAACAACATCAACACCAGCTGGAATATTGGTTTCAAAGGTTGCACTATTTTGGTAAGTGCCGCGCAACACGTTATTTGTAATAATAACACTGGTTACATTACCCGCATCCACATCAGCCACAAATTCTGAATATGTGCGTTTACCCACGCTCGCAGATTGGGTCGAGCTATTGAAGACCTGAAATAGGCCAAGCAATAAGACCAAAATCACGATCCAAATGGCGAAGTTTCTAAAATTGCCGTTCATTCATCCTGCCTTGGATTTGCACCCCGCGCGTACGCGAAGTTCGTCATAAAAAAAGTTGTAGCAAATGTAGGGATCAAAGCCTTGTGTTACAAGGGCTGTTTCACACCAGATTGCTAAAGTTTCCTATCAGAAACTAGATTTAAATCTAACACCAAACTTATTAACGTTAGATCAGCGCGTTTGGACCAAATGTCCGAAAAACATCAACGCCTTCAACCATTACATGTTCGCCGATTGCCAAAACCTGTTCTGAACAAGATACCAACGGTGCGCCATGCACAGCTTCAATGGGCACAAATGGCAAATCGGGCAACATATTGTCCAACAAACTACGGGTAATTTCAATCGCAGGCGAAACACAAATTGGAGAGCGAAAATCTTCTGCCACAATAATTTGGAACCGATTGTCCCACTTTGCCGACTGACCCGCATCCAGGGTTATTGGCTTTTGTTCTAAGCGACCTGCCTCACGAAATATTTGGCCGATATTTTGTTTGACCTTTATCCCACACCCACCAAGAGTGAGACCCTTAAAGGCGTATAGGCCTGAATTGAGATGGTCGTACAATGCTTCAAGCTGAGATAGGCTCGCCGTTTGGCTTGCCCCGCCAGCATCATCCAGTGCGCGAGACAACAAACGAACGCCCAATTCCACAGGCTGCTTTAACAACGCCTCAACGTCAAAATACACACATCCAAACGGGTCAATGGCAAAGGTTTGCTCATATTCGCGCTCTGCCCAATGCCGCAGTGCATCATCGGCCCGACGCAATCGCTTAGCAGACAATCCAACCATTTCATTGGTTAGGCCAGCATCACGCAGTTGAGGCATGAATTGGCGCCACCGTACCCGCTCAAAATCTCGGCTTTCATTGGACGGGTCTTGAACGGGGCGAAAATCTTGGCTTGCAACAAACTGCTCGAGTTGAGTGCGGGTCACGTCTAGAAAAGGGCGAAACAAAAACAAGTCATCGCGCACGCTTTGCGTGGACATACCGCCAAGCCCGCCAACACCGCTGCCGCGCGCCAACCGCATGAAAACCGTTTCAGCTTGATCATCAATATGGTGACCCGTTAACAAGGTGGAAATACCCAGTCGGTCCATGGCCTGCCCGATCAACCCATATCGAAGCGTTCGGGCTTTGGCTTGCAACGCGCTTTGGGGTGCGTCGATTACGCCGCTCAAGACTTGAGTTTTTAGACCCAACTCTTGTGCAGTTTCTGCAACAAATTGTGTTTCCTGCTTGGCCTCGGCACGCAGTCCATGATCAACACAGAACACGGTGACCGTAACCGGGTTCTCGTGTTGCTGTCGCCATTTGGCCACCAACAGCATCAGCGCAAGGCTATCCACGCCGCCAGAAACAGCCAGCCCTACCTGATCTACATTGCTAATCGGTGCAAAAAGCAGGTTCAGCCGATCCGGGTCGTCTAAACTCAAGTCTAAGGCCGTGCTGTTTAGCATTGCGCTTGTCTTTGTTCCTTTTTCACCCGCGATTTAAAGGAAGCAGGTTGATCAGGAAATTTGCGCAACACTTCAACAAAGGTACGGCAAGCTGTTTCCCGCTCACCTGAGCGCGAAAGCACAATCCCAAGTTTCATCACCATGTCCGGAGCGCGTGTCGCATTGGGGTAGTTCTCAAACCCAATCAAAAACACCTCCGCCGCCTCTTCGAATTCGCCTTGCTGCATCAAAGATTCGCCGAGCCAATGATAGGCGTCAGCCGTTTGTCGATGGGACGGGTAAAGCGCAACAAATTGGGAAAACTGATCGCGCGCGAATTGATAGTCCCCGCGCACAACCGCTTCATATCCTGCTTCATACTGAGCGTTGGCATCTGCGCTATCAAGCACGTCACCAGAGCCAAAGCTTAAATCAAGCGGTTGTCCACCCTCTTGTATCGTTATGGTGCCCAATGATGTCACGGTCGATTGCAGATTTTGATCTTGGGTTTCATTTTGGTTCTGCGGCAGCCTCTCAGACGGCGTCGCGCTGTCTGTTCGAGGTGCCGCACTAGTTTTTCCCAAAGAGCCGCCTTCCAAATCTTGGAACCGGAACTCATAATCTTCTTGCATGCGCTCCAGAAGCGTTTGCATTTGGGTCAACTGGAACTGTAGCCCTTCAACTTGCCCATTGAGCACACGCATTTGGTTCTCAAGTTGATCAAGCCGCACATTAATCTGGCCAACTTGTCGACTGCTCTGGCCAACGCGGATACGGGGCACAGGCGCTTGCTCAACAAGCCCACTGTTTAGACCCTGCTGCAATTGAAAGATGTTTTGGCTAAGCGCATCGGCTTGGCTGTTCAATGTTTCAATCCGGCTATCCATCGACGCCATATCGGTTTTGCCCGCAAACGCAGAGACACTCATCAGCGTCCCAAGCGCCGCAGCCCCCAATAACAATCCCATTCGGGTTGCGTTAAATTTCTTCCTCACGGCCACTCCTCACTCGTCTGGTTTAAAGGCCCAACCCTTTGTAAATCTGTTTCCTGTCTCAGGTAAAACAAAATTACGACAAAAAAACGCCGGGCTCGCAAAGCGAAAACCCGGCGTCCGCCTCCAGTAGAGGATTTTGTTGGCTTAAGGCACCAATACGGTGACGGCGCGTCGGTTCTGTGACCAGCACGAAATGTCGTTACACACGGCAACCGGGCGCTCTTTACCGAACGATTTGGTTGTAATGCGATTTGAATTCACGCCTCGGCTAACAAGGTAGTTCACAACAGCCGAACCACGACGTGCGCCCAACGCAATATTGTATTCGCGTGTACCGCGTTCGTCCGCATGGCCTTCAATCCGCACACGATATTTAGAATAGCGTGCAAGCCAAGTTGCTTGCTTATCCAAAGTAACCTTAGCTTCGTTCGTTAGAACTGAACTATCGGTGGTGAAAAACACCCGGTCACCAACGGTAACCAAAAATTCCTGCTGTGTGCCCGGCGCTGCTTGGCCAGGGCCAAGATTGCCAACACCGCCATTTGGTGTGCGCGCGCAAGCAGCTACAACAGCAACAAGTGCAACAATCAATACGCCTTTCATAAGGCTGACGATTTTATGACTCAACTGCATGTTGAATAGCTCCAAAATAGGGACAATTTAATTGTAACTCTTTACGCCCTGTTATCTTAAAACCGGGTTCTCAAAGAAGGTTAATGCCCACCTAATCTGGCTAGATTGTGACAACAGCTACAACATTTAACGCAAATGATGCCTAGAAATAGACAAATGAGCGCATCGAAAGCGCTCCCATGTCCAATTCTTCATTGAAAAATGTCAATTGATCGTCGGCCTCAGCGTTTGCCGCAATATACAACATGGGCGAATAATGTTCCCATGTCGGGTGCGCCATTTGAAACAATTTCTGTCTTCCATCCATATCGAACAACGGCGCATGATCACCATCGATAAGCTGGTCTTCCACCAACTGATCAAATTCCTGCGCCCAATCTTGAACCTGTCCGTCTTTGGGGATTTGGTGCAAATTGTGCACCACATTACCGCTACCCATAATCATCACGCCCTTGTGCCGCAACTGAGCTAGATTGCTCGCCAATTCATATTGGGCATCCAGGGATAAAGACATATCTATCGAGAGTTGAAACACCGGCACATCCGCATTTGGAAACAGGCTTCTTAGAACGGCCCATGCGCCATGGTCCAAACCCCATTCTTCCGTTTCATGAGTATTGTGATCTTTGAGCAACCGCGCAACTTCTTTGGCCGTGTCCGGTGCACCCGCCGCGGGATATTCAACATCGAACAAGGCTTGCGGAAAACCATAAAAATCATGGATGGTTTTGGGCTGTTTGCCCACATGCACCAATGTGGTGCCCTTTGTTTCCCAATGGGCTGAGATGCACAAAATAGCCTGAGGGCGCGGCAGCCGATCACCCAATGTTCGCCAATTTTTGGCAAATCTATTATCAGTGATCGCATAAATCGGATTGCCATGGCCCAGAAACACCATCGGCATTTTCGGGCTTGGTTTTAGCGTTTCCAAGAAATGCTCAAACTTCACGACCTGTGGCATATTCACCATCCTTCAATCTTCACTGCCCCTTCAATTGCGGGTCATCGAAACTAAGGTCGCTTTGGCACTGGTTCAAGTACGCACAAAAACCATACCGTAATGTCTGGCCTATAATTGTAATTGATAATAGCCGACGTCGGGGCTGGATTGAGCCTCATCAAGACTGAACCCGGCTTTTTCTAAAACCCGCGCCGAAGCGACATTTCCAGTCTCAACCCCACCAGCAATCGAACTTATATTCGCCATTGTCCTGCAATGTGCCACCAGCCCTTTGACCAATTCAGACGCAAGCCCCTGCCCCCAGACATCTTGATGCAGCAGATAACCAATCCGCAGGTCAAACGTCTCATTGTCTGTGGGCAAAACAAATAGAAACAAAAGACCGATCGCTTTGGCACCTTGTTTTTCCTGCAGCGCGAGCAACTCGCATTCGGCCAACCGGTCTGCCGTCCATTGTTCAGCACCCGCAGCACTCACATTCTGAGAAAAATGCGGCGGCAATGTTTTCAGAACATCCGGTGTCAGCAGCGCTGGCAAGCGTTCATAAAACACCTTCGCCAAATCATGTTGGCCAACAACGATATTTACGTCAATTGCGTTTAAACGCTCAGTGTCAAACTCAAACGATAACGCCATGTTTTTCACCTAACGCAGCAATGGCGACCAAGTTGGGTCGGATGCAAATGTCTCTGTTGGAATGCGCTGTTCGTTGCGACCCCACACATCAATTGTGTAAAGCTGCGGTCCGCTATCCCCACCCGGATCTTTAAAGAACATGATGACCCTGCCGTTCGGCGCCCAAGTCGGCCCCTCCATCAAGTTGCTTGATGAAAGAATGCGCTCACCCGTGCCGTCAGGTCGGATGGTACCAATGTGAAACAGGCCATCTTTTTGCTTTGTGAAGGCAATCAGATCGCCTTTTGGTGACCAAACTGGCGTCGAATAACGGCCATCACCAAAACTAATCCGTTGCGCGCCGCCACCGCCTGCACTCATTACGTAAATTTGCTGGGAGCCGCCACGATCTGATTCAAATGCAATGCGCGATCCATCGGGGGAAAATGTTGGTCCGGTATCAATCGCCGCACCACTTGTTAGGGCCGCAGGTTTGCGTTGCTGCAAATTCATTGAATAGATGTTTGTGTTCGCCCCTGACGTAACACTAAACGCGATATTTTGCCCATCAGGAGAAAAGCGCGGCGACAATGTCATTTTGCCGAAGTCAGCAACACGTTGTTGCCTGCCTGTCGATAGATCAAGCAGATAAATCTGGGGCACATCACCCGCAAAATTCATGTAAGACAGCAAGTTACCTTGAGGCGAGTAGCGGGGCGTAAGGACGATAGAATCCCCGCGGGTGAGGTACTGAACATTTGCCCCGTCCTGATCCATAATCGCTAATCGCTTGGTGCGATTGGCCTTTGGGCCACTTTCCGCAACATAAACGATGCTGGTATCAAAATACCCGGCCTCGCCCGATAGTTTTTCGTAAATCGCGTCAGCAACAATATGCGCGACCCGACGGATATTTTTTCGATCTGCCGAAAAGCTCTCACCAAATGCTTGGCTACCTTCAACAACGTCCCACAAACGTACATCGGCTTGAATTTGCCCACCGACCTGATTGACGGACCCCATGACCAAAGCGTCTGCGCTTGCATTGCCCCATTTGCCAAAATCTGGATTTGCATTCACATCGCCTTGTTGCACTGGCATGCTCGCAGCAGGTATCGGCGCAAAAAGGCCCGAGCGCTTAAGATCCGCCACCACAATTGAGGTGATTTCAGAGGCCAATTGTGGATCAGACGACGAAAATGTTGGAATGCCAATGGGCATGGGCTCAAAATCCCCGCCGGACACAACGATCTTCACAAGCGCACTTGCTGGGGAACTTAATGCGGCTAAACCGAGCCCAGCTGTTCCAAATTTTAGTGCCTGACGGCGCGTAATCTCAATCATGGTAACTTCCTTTATTGAAGGACTATCCATCTATGTTTTGTTTTGTGCAAGCCCAACAAAGTCCGGCGCTATTCCGGCATACTGCGCAAGTCTTTTATTTCTAACGCAGGTCTCTTGGGTCAAACGTTACATCCACTTGCCGCCAATCCTCGTATTTTCCCGAGGCAAGCTTGTAAGGCCCACACCGACGCACAGCCCGTTGCGCCGCGCCAGCCGTTGCTTCACCCACTTTGCCGCGAATTGAAATATCGATAACCTGTGGCGTGCCGCCAACCGAACCATCTCGGTTCAAATCAACCAACAGACGCACAGTCAAACCGTCCATTTCAAGCGCTGAAATTGGCGGGTTCCAACATTTACGCATTTGCGCGGCGAGCGCGGCTTTTTCCGACTGGGTCAGCCGTGCCGCAGTGCCTGTCGTTTTGCCCGCCGTTTTCTTTCCGCCACTTCCAGTTGTTGCGCCACGACTATCTTCCTTATTGATAATGTCGGAAATCTTGTCGGCTTTCTTCGCGTCCTCTGCCGCCTTTTTCGCTGCTTGCTTTTTCACGTTTTCAGCGTAAGCAACACGTGCTTTTTCAACCGCCGAATTCGCAGCGGGCGGACGCGGTGCCTGCACTTCTGGCTCTGCCGTAGCTTCCTCAGTCGCCACAACTTGCTCAACAGGCTCAGCAGTTGGTTGCACGGGTTCCTGCGTAGGTTCTCGTACAGGCTCGGGCGCAGGTGGTGTCACCTCTGGTTCAGGCTCGGGTTCAGGTTCTGGCGTTGGTTCGGGCCGCGGCGGTTCTGGCACCTTTTCAACTGGAATTGGGTCAGGCTCTGGAACAGGTTCCGGCGCACTTTCTTGAGTTGGTGCTGGCGTTACCGTTTCAGCATCCTCGGGCGTTGTTTGGTTCTCTTCGGTGTTTCCAGTCGGCTCAGCAATCTGCGCTTCGATCTCACTGTCAACCGCCGAAGGCGTTTCGGTTTCGATCACATTGCTGTCTAGCGAGCCAAAGCGAATATTGGACACAGCCTCTATGGGCACAAGTTCGATGGGGATCGCTTCAATTTCGGTTGGATCAAACGGTTCTGCCCCGCCGAGCGACATAAGCCCGACGGCCAACAAAGCCGCATGTGATACCAATGAAACGCCTAAACCGATCCGCATGTGGCTACTGCCCTTGCTCCTGCTCGGTAATCAAACCAATTTTGGTATATCCAGCACCGGACAATTGGCCCATGATTTTCATCACATTACCATATTCAGCAACAGTATCGCCGCGTACATAAATGCGCTCGTCGGTGCCGTTTACCGCGACCTGTTCAATCGTGGCGATGAGATCCGCTGGATCAACTCGGTTTTCCAACACATAGACTTCACCTGCAGATGTCACAGAAACCGTTATGGGCTTGCTATCCGTATTAAGCGATTTTGCAGCGCTTTGTGGCAGATCAATCGGCACACCAACGGTGAGCAATGGCGCCGCCACCATAAACACAATCAGCAACACCAACATCACGTCCACTAGCGGGGTGACGTTGATCTCGCTCATCGGCTGGCTTTTGCCTCGCCGTCCACCGCGCCGACCACCGCGTGAACCGCGGTTTGCACTCATGCCCATTACTGGCCTCGGCTTTCAAGTTGACGGGTCAGAATGGCGGAAAATTCATCCGCAAAGCCTTCAAGTCGACCATTGAGTTTATTCGCATCGCTCGACAGTTTGTTGTAAGCGATAACCGCAGGGATCGCAGCCAAAAGGCCAAGCGCCGTCGCAAACAAAGCTTCCGCAATACCCGGTGCAACCACAGCCAAATTTGTGCTTTTTGAAGCGGCAATTGATTGGAACGAATTCATGATGCCCCAAACCGTGCCGAACAGGCCGATAAACGGTGCGGCTGAACCCACCGTCGCGAGAAATGTCAAACGCGCTTCCAGCTTATCGCTTTCGCGCCCAATCGTGAGGTCCAACACTTTGTCCAAACGCTGCTGCACGCCAAGATAGGAAGATGCGCCCTGCTCGTGGCTGCGCTTCCATTCCTTCATCGCGGCAACGAAAATTGAAGCCATGCCCTTTGTGTCTGTGTCGCTGAGCTGTTGATATAGCTCTTCAAGCGACTGGCCCGACCAAAAGTTCTTTTCAAACTTGTTCATTTCCCGACGTGAACGGCCGTAAAGCACGCTTTTGTCGACGATAATGCCCCAACTCCAAACCGAAGCCACCAGCAAACCGATCATCACAAACTTAACGACCCAGTCCGCAGCCCAAAACAAAGCGAAGAGCGAAAAGTCAATTTCCGCGGCCGAGGTGGCGAGTTCTACTTCCATTAATCTTCCCCTTAAACGCCAGTCTTAGGCGCTAATTTGCCGTTCTACCGGTCGAGTTGTTGTGCATGACGCCAAAATTTGTCAAATTTAAGAGCGCAAGTGCTTAATCCACCTGCAAAATCCCAATATGCGACCCATAGGCTGATCCGGTAATTTTATGGTTAATAAAGCGTTGCTGAATTTAAGATGAACGAAAATGGCGAGCAAGCAATTATGCGCCGCCCAATCGATCTCTCAAATTTTGTGGCAGCCGTGTTGGTCGGCCCTTTGCATTGATCGCCACAGCGCTCACCTCAGCCTTCGTGATGGTTTCCCCATCCCGCCGCAAAATCTGAGTGAGCTTCATTTGGGACCCCTTGAGCTCGATCACTGAAGTTGTGACTTCCAACAGATCATCAATATGAGCGGCGCGGATATAATCAATATTCAAGGAGCGCACCGCAAAGGCGATCCCCTCGGTTTCGAATAATTTCTGGTGATGCACGCCGTAGGCACGCAAAAACTCCGTGCGCGCCCGCTCGAAAAACTTCAGATAGGCCGCGTGATAAACATTGCCGGAAAAATCCGTGTCTTCATAATAGATGCGCACCGGAAAAAGATGCGCACCATCATTGGTGACTTCACCGCCAAATGTAAATTGCTGATTATTCAACCTAGTTTACTGCCTTTGCGCATGTACTGTCACCCACGCCTTCACAAGGGCGATAAGTCATCACATCTGTTTCGACGTCATCTTCAAACACAACTTGCACGGAAACTGTTTTCGCAGTTTGAGGCGGCAAGCCAATCGCAATGGCATCTAGCCCCGCATCACTCGGAATAGAAAATGGAGA
Organism: Maritalea sp. YIW29; assembly: GCF_057219265.1. NCBI lineage: Bacteria > Pseudomonadati > Pseudomonadota > Alphaproteobacteria > Hyphomicrobiales > Devosiaceae > Maritalea > Maritalea sp. YIW29. Next base: position 1,083,998 of record NZ_JBXVVF010000002.1, on the reverse strand, counting down.
ATCTGGAATACAGGGCGCAAGTGGAAACTGCTGGTCCAGCGCATCCGAGTTTACAGAATATCGAATTTCCTTAAGCCGACAGCGTGAGGTCACAAGAGCCGTGAAGTAGATCAGCTGCTGACCATCATATTCACGAAACGCCACCCAACCAGATTGCTTATTTGCATCAACCATCATTTTGAACATCGACACATCCGGAACCCCTGACATGTCTTGCGCAACAGCGCCGCTGGGCACAAGCCCCACCAATATCGCCAATGCCAAAAATAGCTTTTTCATCTTGTCCTCCCAAACATAAGCGTCATTCGCTGATGGTAACATGAACTGGCGCTTTGGGTAGATCAACCAAATGATGATGGATTTGACGTGGTTCAACCTGCGCTGCAGACAATCCATCTGCAGTACATCGCACCCATTTGTGGCTCACTTCTTTGTCACCTTCACGATGAACGTGACAGACTTCATCTGGTGCAAATCGAAGAGAGTTGGGTTTATCAATGAGGTAATAAAACGAATACTCGTGATATCGCCCGTCTATTCCGTCATAAAAGCTCTCTGAAATGATCAAGGGTCGTTGAACGGCAATATCCAAGTCCAACTCTTCACCCATTTCGCGGCTAAAGGTCTGTGCGCTGGTTTCACCACGTTTTATGCGACCGCCGGGCAGATAGACAAAATCCAATTCAACTTCCTGCGCACAAAGTAGATAATCTTCATGCTTGATAATCGCCGCTGCACGCGCGTTAAACACGTGTCCATCAGCTTTGAATGTAAGGTCGATACCCATCTCTCAATAGTCCGCATCAACAACTGTTTGGTGCAAAAAAGTATCAGGCAAGTCGACCAATCGGGTGCGCATCGATTGGGGATGGAGGTTCATATAGGCCAAGCCTTCAGGGCTAAACGGCGCCCACTCAAAACTCAATATTGTGCCGTCATCTTCACCCGTCGCGCAGATTTCGCCAAAGTTGAAAGGGATATGCGCTGGCGGTTCAACTTCATAATAAAAGCCGAACTCATGATATTTTTTGCCGTAACGCGAGAAGAAATTCTCGATAATATATCGAAGCTGCGGATTTTCGGCTTTCGCACTTAACTCTTCATCCATTTCACGATGCAGTGCCTGCAAAGAGCTTTCGCCCCGCTGCACGCGACCACCGGGCAGACACACAAAGTCGTCATCATTTTCCCGACACACGAGCACATGGCCCTCATGCCGAATTATCGCAGCGCATCGCACATTGACCCGAAGGTTGCCCTCGTCAAATGTTAGATTACTCATCTTCGACCTGTTCTTCTTCAAATAAGCTTGCTTGTACGCCCAGAAATCCTTGGGGAACGCCCATGTCCATATGCTGAAACGCCATTGCCGTTAGCATGCGGCCACGCGGTGTGCGTTGAATAAAGCCTTGTTGAATAAGGTACGGCTCAATGATTTCTTCGACCGCGTCGCGGGGCTCCGACAGTGCGGCGGCAATCGTTTCAATGCCGACAGGTCCGCCGCTATAGTTCGTCGCGATGGTGCCCAAATAGCGCCGATCGACTTGGTCTAAGCCTTTTTTGTCTACGTCCAAGCGACCAAGCGCTTTGTCCGCAACTGCTGCATTGATTTGTTCCACATCATCAACTTGCGCAAAGTCCGCAACCCGCCGCAGCAATCGGCCTGCAATCCTTGGTGTACCCCGAGAGCGGCGGGCAATTTCCATCGCGCCATCTTGGGTCATGCCAACACCCATCAAACGGGCACCACGTTGAACGATTTTCACCAATTCTTCGGGTGTATAGAATTGCAACCGTACCGGAATTCCAAAACGATCCCTGAGCGGCGTCGTCAACAACCCAGCGCGGGTGGTCGCTGCAACCAGCGTGAACTTGGCCAAATCAATCCGCACCGACCGGGCGGCGGGGCCTTCGCCGATAATCAGATCGAGTTGAAAATCTTCCATCGCCGGGTAAAGCACTTCCTCAACTTGCGGGTTGAGGCGATGAATTTCATCGATGAACAGCACATCGCGTTCTTCAAGATTGGTCAGCAACGCCGCCAAATCCCCGGCCTTTGTGATCACCGGACCAGACGTTGCGCGAAAGCCCACGCCCAACTCTTTGGCGACAATCTGCGCTAAAGTTGTTTTACCCAGACCTGGAGGCCCAACAAACAAAACATGGTCCAGCGCTGACCCGCGTTTTTTCGCAGCGTCAATGAATACCTGCAAATTACCGCGCGCTTTTTCCTGCCCCACAAAATCGTCGAACAGGGACGGACGCAAGCTGACATCCACTTCGCCATCCCGGCCAATCGTGCTGTCGGTAATGTCCGTCATAATGTGCCTGCACCGTTCGTCGGTTTATTTGAACTGGTTCTGGGCAACAGCATCCAACAGACATGCGCCCAGATGAACGCGATCAAAAGCCCAGCAAGTGCACCTGCGCCAAGCCCGACGTAAAAATCTGGCGAGCTATAATCAAGCCCTTGTGACGACACAAATGTACCAACCACCACATTCAGCGCCAATACTGCAACCACGCCAAATGCACCACCCGCCATCATCGCCCGACGCACAAATCCCGATTGCGACAAAAATGCTCCGCGACCAACCGCAAAGCCATATGGCGCAAGGAATGCCAAACTAAAGCCCGTGGCCAACAATCCTAAAATCGCCGCAAAGCCAAATGCCCGACCCAATTGCAACCAATAGCCGCCAACAAACGGATTGGTAATCGCGTTCCAAATATCTGAAAAACTGAATAACACCACCAATAACAACGCGCTGCCCATAGGGCCAATAATCGCGCTCTTCCACACGAACATCATCGTTTGGTTTTGCGGCTTCGGCTTTTCCGGTTCTGGCTCCGGTTTGCGCTTTTTCGATGGGTCAAATTTTAGGATTTTACTCAAGAACTCAACTCCTTCAGTCCCATGCGAATGAGTTTTTCGGTTGAAACATCGTTGCCTTCTTTGCCAACGATTTTGGCCAGCACCGCAGAGGCCTGCATTTGCGAATAGCCCAAATTGGTGAGCGCTGATGCCGCATCGGCGACGTTGGATGAAGCCGCGCCCTCGCCAATTGCTTCTTGCAAGCCCTGAACACCCGGATCGATTGCGGCCCCGGCAGGAATTTTGCCTTTTAGCTCGGTAACAATCCGCTGGGCAACCTTGGGACCCACCCCCGGTGCGCGGCCAACCATTGCTTTATCTTGCAGCGCGATGGCGCTTGAAATTTCAGGAATCGAAAGCGTCGATAAAATCGCTAACGCCACTTTCGCGCCAACCCCCTGCACCGTCATCAACAGCAAAAACCATTGTTTTTCGGGCTGAGTGCCGAAGCCGAACAGCTTGAGCTGATCTTCCCGCACATATGTCTCAATGAACAAAGTGGTCGCTTCGCCAATGGAGGGCAAGTTGCCCAAAGTGCGCCCGGAACAGTGACAAACATAGCAAATGCCGTTCACATCAATCAGCACTTTGTCATCGTCCAGCGCGTCGACCAAACCTTTGAGTTTTCCGATCATAGCTATGCCTGTGCCTTATGTTGAATAGATTTGCGATGATGCGCATGGGTGATGGCGATGGCCAACGCGTCAGCTGCATCGGCGCTTTCAAACTTTGCGGTCGGCATCAAAATATTGATCATCAATTGCACTTGGTTTTTATCCGCGTGCCCAGCACCAACAACTGTCTTCTTAATCTTGTTGGCTGAATATTCCCCAACTCGCAACCCGCATGCAGCCGGTGTCATCAAACAAACACCGCGAGCTTGCCCAAGCAACAGCGCCGAACGGGGGCCCGCATTTACAAATGTTTCTTCCACCGCCGCTTCGTCCGGGGAATGGCGAGCAATCAGTTCTTTGATGCCTTCAAACAGGCCGAGCAGCCTTTGCGGCAACTCATCTTTTATAGGTGGTTTCACAACGCCTGAGGCCACATAGGACAGCCTATTTCCAGTCTGGTCGATTATGCCCCAGCCGGTATTGCGAAGGCCAGGATCAATACCCAGAATGCGTGTTGTGGAATTGCTCATATATGCCGCGCCCAATAAAAAGAGGTGCAGTTGTCCGCACCTCTTCTTTGAACATGTTCTTGTTCTGTACGCAAGTACAGCCAACAATATTTGTTGGCCCTTAGTGCTTGGAATGATCCATGGATGGCGCACCCATTTGCGCGGCTGGGAACATCACATCGACTTGGCCTGCATGCTCAAACTCGAGCGTGATTTTGACCATCTGATCTTTGTTGATCGCATCATGCAAACCGATCATCATCAAATGAAAGCTGCCAGGTTTAAGTTCAACCGTAGCACCCGGCTCAATCACCAAACCATCAACCAGTTGGGCCATCCTCATCACCCCATCAGTGACGCTCATTTCGTGAACTTCAACCACCTTTGAAACGTCAGAAGATGCACTCATCAACCGATCAGCCTTGTCGCCATTGTTCGTAATCGTAAAGAACGCACCACCTGCAGGCGCACCGTTTGGTGTTGCCCGTGTCCATGCTTTGTCGATATGCAAATCGCCGGCCATCACCATTTTTGACATTGGCATTTCGGCTTTTTTGGCAGCCCCATGATGTCCAGCATGGGCGTTTGGATTTTCAACAATCTTTAGTGCCGGTGCTGGGTGTCTTGGGCGATCCTCGCCTTCAACTGGAATTTCATCCCAGGCGACTTTGCCGCTCGCACCGCACAATTGTGTGGTTTTGAAGTAAAGCGTTTCGCCAGCTTCAACATTGCCAATGCGGCCAAACACGACGAACTCGTCATAAGCCCAGTCTTCAACAACCCCGCCAGACCAAGTGACTTTACGAACGCCTTCTGTCTTTTCTCTGCCATGCAAAGTCAGTGGTTTCTCATATGCGCCGCGTTCAACATTCATTTCAAAACCATGATGCGACATCGGTTTGGCATTGTAGAACCCTTCGGGCAATTCAATGATCACATCATTTGTTGCCGCGCCGTCACAGCCATGTGGCACCCGCAAAACAACTTTGAAATAGTTGTCTGCCTGCGCAGTTTGCGTTTCCAATGTTGCGTGCGCAAATGCAGCGCCAGTTGAAAGAGCTGCAGAGAATGTGGCAGCAGCGAGTGCTGTTTGAAAGATAGATTTAGTCATTTTATTTCCTATTAAATTCATGCATTGGCGCGTGGCCAAACACATCAAAACCATTGTGTTGATTGAATTATGAGGAAATAAAAGGCGGTGCCCTTGGGGATTGTGGCGCGTAATGAAGCTTGCGTTGATCATCTTGCAGCTGAACGGCAACGACAGGCGTTGACCCCAGCATGGGCAGGGTGACCATTGGCAGGTCTGAACCAAAGCCAAAATCAGCAGCGGCGGCATGGGCGACGATACAAATCGTGCCCTCATCCGCTACATCTTTGGGCTTGTCGGGATTGCTGATTTCAACCAGCCCATGGGCTGTGCAAATGACCAAACGGTCATCACCTGACCATGAGGACAACACACCCGCATAACTGGGCAACATGGCCTGAAACAGCAAGAAAATGCCAAGCGTCAACGCACGTTCCGCACGCGTCAGCTTGAACATTTTTATCGCTATTTTGAGCCCTTTGCCCAACATCAATCAATCCCTTTGAAAAAGGGCGTTACCCGAGTAGCGGTGCTACCCAAGTAGCGGCGCTACTCGGAAAGTTGCGCCATTACTTCGTCTGACATTTCAAAGTTTGCATAAACATTTTGAACGTCATCATCTTCTTCCAGTGTTTCAATGAGCTTCATGAGGGTCGCGCCCTTATCAGCATCCACTGGAACATTGTTCTGCGGCTTCCAAATCGGGTTTACCGATTTTGGCACGCCCAAAGCTTTTTCCAGCGCTGTGGAAACTTCGCTCAAATCTTCAAATGCGCAGATGATGGTGTGACCCATTTCGCCTGTTTCACAATCCTCAGCGCCAGCTTCAATCGCGGCTTCCATGATTGTATCGGCGTCGCCAACTTCGGCGTCATAAGTGATTTCGCCAACCCGATCGAACATGAAACCAACTGAGCCCGTTTCGCCCAATGCACCGCCATTCTTGGAGAAAGTTGAACGCACTGTAGAAGCGGTACGGTTTTTATTGTCGGTCAATGTTTCGACGATCACCGCAACGCCGCCCGGGCCGTAACCTTCATAACGAATTTCATCATATGAATCCGCATCGCCACCGACAGCTTTTTTGATCGCCCGTTCGATATTGTCTTTGGGCATAGATTGCGACTTGGCATTCTGAATCGCCAAACGCAGTCGCGGATTCATATCCGGATCGGGCAAACCGCTTTTGGCGGCAACCGTGATTTCCTTCGAGAACTTGGAAAACATTTTGGAGCGCAGTTTATCCTGACGCCCCTTGCGGTGCATAATGTTGCTAAATTGTGAATGGCCGGCCATGTCTTCGGTCATCCCCCCATCTGGTTGAACTGATTGTGCACCTTATATTGTGTCGCCTGACGAAAATAAAGCCTCATCATGCGCTTTCTAACCTGATCTTTGCTGATGCTCCTTGCGCTAAATCAACCATTTTGAACAGCACTGCTTGAATTTTGAACGCTGAACACCTAATTAATAGAACGAACGTTCTAATTATTAAATGGATAGATATTATGAAAGTACAAGAACACTGGTATTTGGGGGCTTTGGGTTTTATCGGCATTTATCAATTGCCGGGGGTCATTGAAAGCTTTCAAGCTATCGGCCCGTCATGGCATCTGAGCAGCCTTTTGTGGCTGTTGTGGTTGCTCAACTTTTTGCCCGAAACTGAAACAGATCAGCCGTCAAAAACTGACGAACAGTGATATCCAGCACCTAATCACAAAGAAGCATTTTTGGCTCCGCGCGGATTTCCGGCGGAGTTAAAAAAAAGTAAAGTGCAGTAACGCGAGGCGTTTAAGGTCTCGTCATGTGTATTTTTGTAATGAGACGTTAAACGCCTCGCGCAAATGGCTTTTGCATATCAATTGAACTGCCCCGGGGTGCTGAACCCTTTTATCCCCTTGCACTGCGTTCCATCAAAACTGTTTGGTCACCTAGGACCTATGATGAGTGCCAACCGGCACAGACGGAAAACAGTTCCCGCCAAACGACTTCCAAGCTGCCTTCGGTGTCAGGCTGGACAAGTCAATTCACAAGCGAACGACAAACGTCTTGCCGTTCGGCCATCCCCTTTTCCTTGAGGAAGGTCGGCCCGTAGTCCTTCCACTGTCATCCTCGCGAAAGCGGGGATCCAGGCCGGACTATCCAAGAGCCGGAGCGCTTAGATCTAATTGAAATTCAGACCTGGATACTCGGGTCAAGCCCGAGCATGACGCGCAGAATGGGTATTTACCGCATTCCACATCCTCGCCGCACAACATTCGTCAATGCCCTGCACGGCTTCAAGAAAAAGTGCACCTATTATGGCATGAGGATTCGGGGCGGGGATAGATTTTTGCAAAGATTGCTCTGTCTGATGGCGGCTTTGCCGACGTTAAAACGCATTTTGAAAAAATGAATTCCTGAGTTTGTTGTCAACATTTAGTCCGCAATGCACATAATATAGTAGTGGTTACTTGCACTAATGACCCTATTCCGCGACGCCCATTTTTGTGCAGCCACAGAACAAATACGCCATTTGCACTTATAGAAAATGCCTCCAAATTCTTAATCGCAAATACTTCGCCATTTTCAAGTTTGACTTTCATCAATTATTGTACTGATAATTTTTTATCAAAAAACACTACGTTTTTAGGGGTGCACATTGTGAAAGACGAAATTGGTAAGATTGATGGGACACCCGACAAACGTATGTTCTGGTCGATAATCAGTGATTATGGTCTGCGAACCGCACTGTGTGAATTAATTGACAATGCTATTGACTTTTGGACCATGGATGAAAGGCAAAATCAGCTAAAAATTGAGATTGTGTTGGATGATGCCAGACAAATAATCAGCGTGGAGGACAATGCAGGCGGGGTCAGCAAAGAGAAATTGAGACTGCTTGTTGCGCCGGGTGGAAGCGGAAATGACCCTGCTGATGAAGTTATAGGCGTATTTGGTGTTGGGAGCAAACGTGCTGGGGTAGCGCTTGGCGAAACCATCAAAATCAAAACCCGTCATAAAAATGGAAAGTCCTATCAGTTGGATGTATCAAAGGAGTGGCTTGAATCTGAATATTGGGAAATGCCTTTATATGAAATCGACGATCTTGAAGCTGGTACAACAATTATCCACATTTCAGAGGTTCGAAGAGTTTTCACAGAAGAACAAGTGTCGAACATCAGAACGAGCATTGGAGAGATATATGCAAATTTCATCAAGGCAGGGTGCTTGATATCTTTAAATGGCATTCCTCTTGAACCTCTGGAGTTTTCCAATTGGACATTTCCGGATGGCTTTCCCCCAAGACGTGCTCGCCTGGACATAGATATGGAGGGCGTGGACGGTGACGTTTCAGTCGCAATCACTGGAGGTCTTATATCAGATCGCGATCCAGAATCTGAGAACTACGGGGCCTACTTTTACTGCAACGGTAGGCTTATAATGAAGGAGGTTAAACACAGGGAAGTAGGCTATTATAATTCCCAAGAATCGGGAGTTCCTCACCCGGATGCTTCACTTGCCAGGGTAATTGTGGAAATAAATGGGCCAGCGCGTGCGATGCCATGGAACAGTAGTAAAAGTGAAATCAACTTTGATCACCCAGTATTCCTGAAACTTAGGCCCACAATTGTCAGTCAAATGGGTTTTTATAGTAAGTTGTCGCGTCGATTGAAGAATGAGTGGGACACCTCAGTTTTCAGTAAGACGGATGGTGAGGTCGTAGTGGTAGATGCCGAGCAACTTGGTCCATCAAGCAAAGTTGTGCAACCAGAGTTGCCTCAAATAAGAAGAAATCGCATAGAGACGCTTCTGCAAAAAAACAAGCACATTATTGACGCTCAACCTTGGACTCTTGGGTTGATCGAATCAATGGGAGCGGTGGATATCATTGTTAAACAAAGATTTGATACCAAAAACCGAATAGCTCTGATTGTCCTGGACAGCAACTTTGAGATTTCCCTCAAAGAATTTATCGTCCACCGAGACGACTTATTTCCTAGATCAACATATACTGACGCAAAAATCGCCCAAATTTTTAAGAATCGAAATGAAGTTATTGGGCACGTTACTTCAAAAGTTACTATAAATGGCACTTTGCTTACTAAGGTCAGTCACTACTATCAAATGCGCAATAAACTGATCCACGAGCGGGCAACAGTCGGTGTTACAGATCAGGATATTATCTCCTACAGGAATACAATAGAGCAAATTTTGAAAATTCTGTTCGGCCTGTCGTTCTAGACTCGGCATAATTTCGGTTGGCGTCTTCTTTGGGGATGAAAGCGGTTACATTTGGTGAACTTGGCCAACGTCCACTATGAGCCGAGTGCGCCTCTTAGTGGATGGCTGGAGAATGTCTTGAAAGAGCTCAAAGCAGACACATGTAATTTCATTCAGTCCATAATCAAAACGACGGTATACTGCTAGTTCTTAAAATGGCAACGCCTCAGAAATACTTCCACCGACCCGAACCGGTGCAACATATGTGCACAAGCCCGCGCCATTCGTTTCAATCGCCACGCCGCAAACGCTTGGGTTACCCTCGGCGGGGGTAAAGCGGTCTTTGGGGATGCCGGTGGTGAAGCGGTTGACCGGTTCTTCGGCTTGCATGCCGATCACGCTGTCATAATCGCCGCACATGCCAGCGTCGGACATGATGGCAGTGCCCCCAGACAGGATACGATGGTCAGCGGTTGGAATGTGGGTGTGGGTGCCGACAACCAATGAGGCGCGGCCATCGCAAAAATGGCCCATGCCTTGCATCTCAGATGTCGCTTCGGCGTGGAAGTCGACGATCGCAGCGTCTGCTACGTCGCCCATTGGGCAACCATTTAGCGCATCATCAACTGCAGCGAATGGATCATTGATCGGGTTCATGAACACGCGACCTAGCGCGTTGATCACCAAAACCCGTTGTCCGCCTTGGCTTTCATACATCATCGAACCACGGCCCGGTGCGGCACTGCTCATATTGATAGGGCGCAGCAACGTTTCTTCGCGCGCAATAACGCCGAGCGTTTCGCGTTGATCAAAAGCGTGATCCCCAAGGGTGACCACATCGGCGCCAGCTTCCAGCAATTCACGATAGTGCTTTTCGGTAATGCCGCGGCCATGGGAGGCGTTTTCGCCGTTGACGATGACAAAGTCGAATTGATAATCGCGCCGAAGATTAGGCAGATATCGCGCAACACCTTCACGACCACAACGGCCCATTACGTCGCCTAAAAACAATATCCTCACGAATTTGCTCCCGTTTCCGTTGAGTGCACAGATAGAGTGCAAGTTTGCGCTGAAAATGGTGAGGTTCGAGAACCGGAACGGAAAATATTCAACATATTTGAGTACCGGAAGCGCAGAATATCGCCATTTGCAGACCAAAATTGCATTTTAGCTGTGTGCTCCGAACCGACGCACACCGGCTTCGGTGACCACCATTTCAAATGGTTTGTCATGTGGCTCGGCGGGCATCTCGTCCACCTCTTGGGCGGCAAATGCATAGCCGACCAGTTGCAATGGCTTATCAATGCCAGCAATTGTGCGGTCATAATGTCCGGCACCATAGCCCAAACGATTGCCCTTGGCATCAAACCCAAGCATGGGCAAAACCATCACGTCTGGCACAACAACTGGTGCGCCTTCCGGCGGTGCAAGTGTACCAAAACCAGACGGCGCGAGCGGTTGACCTTCCTGCCAAAGCCGAAATTCAAGCGGTACGTCACGTCCTAAAACAACAGGCAAACACACTTGGTGGCCCTCATCCATCAATTGGATCAGCAAAGGCTCCGTGCTCAACTCGTCGCGAATGCCCCAATAAAGGGAGATCACCTGATCTTGTTTAATTGGAACGGCGGCAGCAAATGTTTCAGCGGCGCTGATGGCGGCTTCTTTGCGATAGCTTTGAGACAGGGCGGCGCGTTTTTGATGCGCGAGCTCGCGCAAGGCGGCTTTTTTCAATTGAAGTTCAGTCGGTGCGCTCAACGTGCTTGGCTTTCTAACCCAAAATTCAAATGCCTGGCTTTGCAGCCGAAAACTAAAGTGCCGCCCTGGCCGTCGGAATAGTATTGATCCTGGGAACCTACTTACGTAGGTGGGCGCCGTATGTAAAAACCCACGAGCTTAAACAGGGACAGCTCCCTAAAGGATTGTTAAGGCCCCGGGAATGCAAAATATCCGGCACGAACCGGGCAGCGAAGGCCACATATAGTGCTAAAAAGGGCTGGTTAAAAGGGAAATCTTGTGTCGGGCCCAAAGATGGACAGTCTTGCACAAAGTACCACGCGGCGTTGAGCCCGCCGCGTGGTACAATTCAGGCCAAGTATTGGCCTACCAGCGCCGTAAGCCCAGCAGCTTTTCGCCATGTTCAGTTAGAACGGCTTGCTTGGCGTTTTTCTTTTCCCATTCGCGGGGATCTCCCGGGAAAGCATCGCGCTTGGGACTATCTTGTTCGCGCCACAAACGAATGCGTTCTTCGCGCTCTTCAACATTGTCGTAGTCCGCTGGATACATGGAGATATATTGCGCCATGCGCACTTTATCGTCGGAATGGTTGGGGCGCACGCCATGGGCCAGAAGTGCGTTAAAGATCAGCAAATCGCCGGGTTCCAGATCGATATTTTCAATGTCGATGCCGCCCATATCAGGGTGCTTCGGGTCACGATCTGCAGGTTGAGTTTTCTTCCATTCGTCAAAATGCTCAAACAAGTAGGGCACACATTGGAACCCGCCTGTTTCGCTATCTTGTTTCTTGAGGCTCAAAACGGCTTGCACGCTAATGGGCAACGGGTCGAGTGAGGTATCAACGTCCCAATGGATAAATCCGTTTGGGTTGCCTTTGACTTTTTTCGGCGGATTTAGATTGGCCCGGTCAATGGCGACCCAAAGGTCTTCCCGATCCCAAATGTCGACAAAGACATCATAGACCCGTTTTTCCATCCGGTTATCCCAAAGATATTGGTGATTATAAATCTCCAGCATGCCCGCATTATTGAGCTCTTTCATTTTGTGTTCACGGCGCTGGGGCGCGTACCAAGTTGAAGGATCGTTAGGGTCTTTCTCGTCAAATGCCCACAACAGTTCAACCAACCGCTCAACATTGCTTGCGGGCACGACTTGGCGCACAATCACATAGCCTTTGGTGGTCCAATGTTCCCAATCCTCTTGAGACAAAACCCGAAGATCCAACTTCTTTTGGATTTTGTGCAGCGGCACGTCGCCTGCATAGGTCGCGTGGCTATCATTTACATCAGCTTCTTGCATCATCACCCTCCTCATTTCTTACCCATAGAGTATGCGGCGAGACTAAAAGATGTTGTGCAATTCCGGCAAATTCTGATACTATTCTCGCGTTCATTGCTAGAAAAAACAAAATATGCAACCAGTATTAGAGCATGTACCCCGGCAAGCCGGCAGTTCAATTTACAAGCTTAATCGACGATTAGAGCATGGCATTCCCTTTGTTTGGCATCATCATCCAGAGCTTGAACTGACCCTCACGCTCAATTGCAGCGGCCAACGGTTCATTGGCGACAGCGCAGAAGATTTCAAAGATGGCGACTTGGTGCTGGTCGGCGCTAACTTGCCCCATAGCTGGGTCGCCAAAGACAGAATTGATCCAGAACGTCCGTTTACGGCCCTTGTGATCTGGTTCGAAAAACATTGGCTCGAGCAAATTGCCGCCTCCAGTCCCGAACTGCGGCCCATCTTGAAATTTGCCGACAAGATGCAAAATGGCATTCAGTTTTCATCCGAAACCAGCAAGAAAGTGCGACCAATTTTTGAACGTGTTTTCGCTCAGTCGCCGCAAACCGCGATGCTTGGCTTCTTAGAAATCATGCTGATCTTAAGCGAAGATCATGACATGCAAACCCTGGCGACAAGTCAGGTGTTCAATCACGGGCCCAATTCCAGCGCCCAGTTGGATCGGGTGCTCAACCATATTCACACTCATTACAACCAGCCCTTGCGAATGAGTGAATTGGCAAACATTGCGGCGCTCAGCTTATCTGGGTTGGATCGGCTGTTTCAAAAACACACGAAAACAACCATCAGCGACTATTTGATCAATTTGCGGATTGGGGACGCGAGCGCGCAATTGGCCACGAGCAACGCGCCTATACAAACCATAGCCCATAATGTGGGTTACAATTCGCTCGCTAACTTTAATCGGCATTTCAAAAGACTAAGAAACGTAGCGCCGCGCCAATATCGCCGGCGGTTTAGCGTGCGCTAGTCTGCGTCCGAAGATGTTTTGTTTGATTGAGTTGCATTGGCCAGTTGGGCAACGAGCAATTCAACCCGTTCCGAGACCATCACAATTTGCTTGGCAAAATCTTCTTCCAGCGCGTCGCGTTCTTCAACCAGCTTGTTTGATTTCAAGGCGAGTTGATCCAGCGCGTTCTTCGCATGCATCAGTTCTTTTTGCGCGGCGGACAGATCATCCATTACGGTAAGCGCGGCCATAACCGTCAGGCGGGTGTCGCCCGCTTCACCAAATTCGCCCTTTAGGCCTTCTACGTAATTAGAAAACCGGGTCGCGAGGTCAGTGACGTGACCTTCTTGCCCATCTTCACAGGCCATCCGATATTTTCGACCGTCAATTTCAACGTTGATTTCTGCCATGATGGTCTATCCGGCCTCATTTTCGCCGTTCAACGCAAGCTGAACTTTTTCCATTGCGCCCATTATACGCACAGAAACCTGCTTGGCCGACGATTCGATTTCGCTGGCGCGAGAGCTTGTTTTTTCCAACTCATCAGCCAATCGCGTACGCTCTTTGGCCAAATGTTGTACTTTGACTTCCAAATCTTGAGCGGCACCCAATTGCTGCCTTGTATCGCGCAATTGTAGTTCCAAACGGTCAAGCGCGTCGTCCAAACGTGCGTTAGCGCTTTGCAAATCGTACTTTTTTTCACCCATAAAATCAGCCAGACGTCCCTCTTTGCGCAGGCTCCCCCAACGCCAACTTCATTTTGATTCTCTGTTATATATGCAGATAACCTGATCCGTTACCCCAATTGCAACCAGCAAGTCATAATAAATTTGGCGAAAATGAGGGAATTGACTCAAAAACCGGACCTGATATGACATCGCCAGCAATTGTCGCCAATAAATCCGAAATATCGGGTCAATCAAATCGGGCAGGACTTTGATGAACGATCAAGCCAAAACCAGCGCAATGGCCAATGCTATTCGCGCTTTGACTATGGACGCAGTGCAAAAAGCAAATATTGGACATCCGGGCATGCCAATGGGTGCCGCAGATATTGCCACCGTGCTTTTCACAAAAATCATGAAATTTGATCCAAAGGCGCCAAATTGGCCAGACCGGGATCGTTTCATCCTGTCAGCCGGTCACGGCTCCATGTTGCTTTATTCCGCGCTGCACTTGCTCGGCTATGAAGACATGTCGATGGACGACATCAAAAATTTCCGCCAATTGGGCGCAAAAACCGCTGGCCACCCAGAATATGGCCACGCTTCCGGCATCGAAACAACCACAGGCCCACTTGGCCAAGGCATCGCCAACGCTGTTGGTATGGCCATGGCTGAAGCAAAGCTTGCGGCCGATTACGGTTCTGACCTTGTTGACCACTATACCTACGCCATTGCAGGCGACGGTTGTTTGATGGAAGGCATTAGCCAAGAAGCGATTGCTTTGGCGGGTCACTTAAAGCTGAACAAATTGATCGTGATTTGGGACGACAACGATATCACCATCGATGGCGCGGTTTCACTATCGGACAGCACAGACCAACATGCGCGTTTCCGCGCTTCTGGCTGGAACACACTAAGTGTTGATGGTCACGACCAAGACGCGATCGAAGCTATTTTGCTTGAAGCACAAAAAAGCGACAAGCCAACGCTAATCGCGGCAAAAACTGTCATCGGTTTTGGTGCTCCAACAAAAGCGGGCACTTCAGCCGCTCACGGCGCGCCGCTTGGCGAAGAAGAAATCACGGGCGCACGCAAAGCACTTGGCTGGACCCATGGTCCATTTGAATTGCCTGACGATGTTGTTGATGCATGGCGCTTGGCTGGTCTGCGCTCAACCAAGCACCGCACTGCTTGGGAAGAACGCCTTGAAGCTAAAGGCAAAGAGTTCAAAGGCGAATTCGACCGCCGCGAAAGTGGCGCATTGCCAACAGGTTTCAAAAAAGCCGTGGCGGACTTTAAGCGCGAAATCGCTGAAGAGAAGCCAAAATGGGCAACACGCGTTGCTTCGCAAAAAGCATTGAACGTCATCAATGGCGTCGCACCAGAAATGTTCGGCGGCTCTGCTGACCTAACAGGTTCAAACAACACAAAATCTGGCGAGCAAGTTGCTTTTACCGCAGATGATCGTTCTGGTTCGTATGTTTATTACGGCATTCGTGAGCACGGTATGGCAGCGGCGATGAACGGTATCGCGTTGCACGGTGGCCTTGCACCATATGGCGGTACATTCATGGTCTTTACCGACTATTGCCGCCCTGCGATCCGCTTGTCAGCGCTGATGGGGATCCGCACAACTTATGTGATGACCCACGATTCTATCGGCTTGGGCGAAGATGGCCCAACCCACCAGCCCGTTGAACATTTGGCAGCGTTGCGTGCCATTCCAAACCTCAACGTATTCCGCCCAGCGGACGCGACAGAGACTTTGGAATGTTGGGAACTTTCGCTCAACCAAAAGAAAACGCCTTCAATTCTAGCATTGACCCGTCAAGGTGTGCCTGCATTGCGCACAAGCTATGACGAGGAAAACCGCTCTGCAAAGGGTGCATACACGCTTTATGGCGACAATGATGCTGAAGTTGTTTTGTTTGCTTCTGGTTCAGAAGTTGGCGTTGCGATGGACGCGGCTAAAGCGCTTGAAAAAGACAAGCACAGTGTTCGTGTTGTTTCTGTTCCATGTATGGAATTGTTTGAAGGCCAAGACGCCTCATATCGCAAAGAAGTTATTGGTGACGCGAAGTCTTACGTGGCAGTAGAAGCTGGCATTGAGATGGGTTGGCAAAAATATATTGGCCAAACTGGCAAATTTGTCGGCATGTCCACATTCGGCGCTTCTGCTCCGGGTGCTCAATTGTTCGAGCACTTTGGGATTACGGCGAAAGTCGTGGTTGAAGCCGCTAAGTCTCAACTTTAAAGTCTCGACTTAAAGTTAGAAAAAAATTCGAGGGGGCATTTACGCCCCTTCTTCAATTCCTCTCACCCCTTGGAGATGATAAATGGCAGTACGGGTAGCAATTAACGGTTTTGGTCGCATTGGCCGCAATATCTTGCGCGCAATTGTTGAATCAGGCCGCACCGACATTGAAGTTGTGGCAATCAACGATCTTGGTCCAGTTGAAACAAACGCACATTTGATCCGCTATGACAGCGTGCACGGCAAATTCCCGGGCACAGTAACCGTTGACGGCGACACAATCGACGTTGGCCGTGGCCCAATGAAAGTTTTTGCGATCCGCGATCCAAAAGAATTGCCTTGGGGCGAATTGGATATCGACATTGCAATGGAATGTACCGGCATTTTCACCGCCCGTGATAAAGCTCAGTTCCATTTGGACGCTGGCGCGAAACGCGTATTGATTTCTGCACCGGGTGCAAATGCAGACATCACCACTGTTTATGGCGTGAACCACGAAGATATCACCGCTGAGCATAAAGTGATTTCAAACGCTTCATGCACAACAAACTGCCTTGCACCATTGGCTAAAGTGCTGCACCGCGAAATCGGCATTGAGAAAGGTATGATGAACACCATTCACTCATACACAGGTGATCAGCCAACTTTGGACACAATGCACAAAGACTTGTACCGCGCTCGTGCTGCGGCAATGTCCATGATCCCAACATCAACCGGCGCTGCAAAAGCTGTTGGTCTTGTTCTGCCAGAACTTAATGGCAAGTTGGATGGCATGTCAGTTCGCGTGCCAACTCCAAATGTTTCTGTTGTGGATTTGAAATTTATCGCAACCCGCGACACAACAGTTGAAGAAGTAAACGCAGTTGTTAAAGCAGCGTCTGAAGGCGAACTAAAGGGCGTGCTTGACTACGATACAGAAGCGAAAGTTTCTATCGACTTCAACCATGACCCACATTCATCAAACTATGCTGTCGATCAAACCAAAGTCATGGGCGGCAACTTCGTTTCTGTCATGAGTTGGTATGACAATGAGTGGGGCTTCTCCAACCGTATGGCCGACGTGGCCGTGGTTGTTGGCAAAACTCTTTAGTGCACAACTTAGCTTGAATGTAATATAAGGGGTCCTAGCGGCCCCTTATTTTTGAGCGATATGATGAGTTACGAATTTTTGATCGGCTTCAGTGGCGCAATTGTTGGCGCGCTTGCCAGTTTTGGCGGCGTTTGGCTGAAACATTGGCTCGACACTGGACCAAACACTAAGCTGGATAGCCAGCGCAAAACGATCCTGATCCAGATGCTGTCCATTAAGGACGAGCCCTGGCGCGACTTGGACACTTTGAGTAAAGTTATTGGGGCCTCGCCAGAGGAAACCAAACGCCTGTTGTTTGAAGTTGGCGCGCGCGGATCAGAAACCAAAAAAGACGTTTGGGCGCTTATGCGCCATAAACCGTTGCGGACACGAAAACTAGATTAAACCAAAGCTGGGCTGAAAAATGAGCACCTTTAAAAAACTCGAAGACTTCGACTTTAACGGTAAACGTGTCTTGGTACGTGCCGACCTTAATGTGCCTGTTGCTAATGGCGAAGTGACCGACAATACGCGCATCGTGCGCCTCGGCCCAACCATGAGCCACATTATCGAGCAAGGCGGAACACCGATTTTGCTTTCTCACTTTGGTCGCCCATTGGGCAAAGTTGACCCAGACTTCTCGCTTCGATTTGTGGTCGACGCTGTTAAATCTGCCTTTGGCCAACCTGTGGAGTTCGTTGAGACCGATTGGACGGATGTCAGCGCGGCAAGCGCTAAAATCCAAAACGGCGCCAATGGCACCATCTACGTGATGGAAAACACGCGTTTCCATCCGGGCGAACTGCAAAACGATGCTGAATTGGCAGCGCGTATGGCAAGCCTTGGTGATATATATCTAAATGATGCATTCTCAGCTGCCCACCGTGCCCATGCCTCAACGGCCGCAATTGCAAAATTGCTGCCATCGGGTGCAGGGCGCGCCATGGAAACAGAATTGTCAGCCCTTGAAAAAGGGTTGGGCCAACCACAGCAGCCGGTGATTGCCATTGTCGGCGGTGCAAAAGTTTCAACGAAAATCGATCTACTTGAGAACTTGGTGACAAAGGTTGAAGCCTTAGTCATCGGTGGCGGCATGGCCAACACATTCTTGCACGCCCAAGGCATAAATATGGGCAAATCGCTTTGCGAAAAGGATTTGGCCGAAACCGCCCGTCGCATTTACGACAAAGCAGCTGACGCCAATTGTGCCATCATATTGCCCATCGATGGGGTGATCGCATGGCACTTCGAGGCCAACGCCCCCAACCGCACTTATGGTGTGGAGGCCATGGACCAAACTGGCATGATGCTTGATGTGGGTGACCACTCAATTGAGCGCATTAAAGGCGCAATTGACGAAGCCAAAACCCTGATCTGGAACGGACCGCTGGGCGCGTTTGAACTTGATCCGTTCGGCAAAGGCACAATGGACATCGCTCAATATGCCGCCAAACGCACCCAAAACGGCCAATTGGTCTCGGTTGCCGGTGGCGGTGACACAGTTGCAGCGCTTGCCAAAGCCAACGTGGTGAATGACTTCACTTATGTTTCAACCGCCGGCGGCGCGTTCCTTGAATGGATGGAAGGCAAACCATTGCCTGGCGTTGAAGCGATTAAGGGCTAAGCTCAAACCCAATGGCCTTGTTAATCGCAAGGCCTTGATTGGCGGCATGATAGATGGGGAACGGGTGACGGCCAGAGATTTCAATTTCTCTTTTAAGCCACGCCCTTTCCTCCAACCGCCCCAAAGATTGGGACAGCGCCCTGTCCGTAATCGAACCTAATCCGGATTTTAGAGTTGAAAAGCGCACTGGTTGTGCTGTGAGCGACAATATTGGCAATGACCAGTTTCGCCGCAATATTGAAAATTCATCGTCACTTGGCAACAAACCGACGAGCCTGCTCGCCATACTACCCGCAATCTTGCCTTGCTCGGTGAGCACAAATTCGGGGCGTAGTGGGTGCCCGTGGCCAACATTGCGCTTTACGAAACCCAATTCCATCAAATGCTCAAGGCTAGCGGCAAATGCTGTTCGGCCAGCAGGCACTTTTGACAACAGCACAGCCTGCCGTCCAGGCACCCCCTCATACAGCAATGCCAAAATATTAAGCGACCATGCCCGCGATGTAAGCTTGACAAGTTGATTTATGTCCATAAAGTATAGCTAACATATTTTTTAGCAAAAGGAAAGATTTATGTCCGTCGTTTCACTGGAAAACACCATCACGTTCGCCATTTCCGTCAAGGACCGCCATGCCAGCGCGAACTGGTATAAGGAAATGCTGGGATTTGAGCTGATTTATCATGCCGATGAGGCGGGATGGAGCGAATTATCGACAATGATTAAAGGCGTCACCCTTGGGCTAGGTGAACAAACCGAACCCACACCGGGCAATAGCGTACCCGTATTTGGCATTGCGGACATCGCCACGGCCCGCGCTGCACTTGAAAAGGCAGGGGTTAAATTCGATGGGGAAACGGACACCGTTGAAGGCATGGTCAGCACCGCCACATTTTATGACCCGGACAACAACGCCATGATGTTGGCACAAGATCTAACCTGATCCATCAGGCGTCGGTCTCAGTTAATAAGAATGCTCCGGGGATTTTCCCCGGAGCCAATGTTATTCACCCGCGGCCTTCATGGCCCGAAAAGCATCGGTTTGCAGCCCTGCAATACCCCAGTTTTTCAAACTGACCTCATCAATCACAACAAATGTGGTTTCCGGGTCTTTATTCAACACCTTCACCAGCAGGTCGGTGACGCCCTTAATCAGTTCCGCTTTTTGTTGGTCTGTGACACCTTCGTCCGTCACCTTGATATTGACATAGGGCATGCTAGCTCACCTTCTTAATGTGGAATATTTTCGCCATGATTTTCCATGCGCCATCGACGCGTACTAATGTGAGAAAATCAACAAAGTCAGTTTGGCCGATTGAACAGCGGGCCTGCACGAAGGCGGTATTGTCCCCTGCAAATTGAACATTATCGATCACGTCGGCACGGCGCTCACCGCGAGACGCAGGGGATTGGCGCGTGGCAATTACTTCAAAATACTCATCCATATTTCGATGCAGCAATGGGCTTTCATCGGCAGTTGCATAAATCGCCTTGGGGTGAAAGATCCGGCGGAAAACTTCTAAATCACAATGATACAAGCCATCAAAATAGGCATTGATGACGCTACAGACGTCATCAAATTTAAATTTCTCAGCGCCGACTAGCTCTTCACTCGCGCTTTGTTGTGCGGCGTTACGCATTTGACCACTCCATTTTCTAAATATTGATTGAAACATTTGCTTCAATTGCGCGCTCAAACTATCAACATGCTTTCTGTTGACAACTAGGTTTCCATAAGTAACCATACGAATTGGGTAACCACAGGGTTAGTTAGTTGGGTGATGTAGCTTGTGGGGGATGTTGCGTTTCATGTTTCCAATGGCATGACAAACTGCTCGACACAAAGATCAACTAGGCAGGCAGAGATGGCATTAAAAGTCACAAAGAACAAAAGCCCCAACCCTCCGGTTGGCTGTGCCCTTACCGAATGTATGGCGATGATTTCGGGTGCTTGGGCACCCAATGTCATCTGGCACTTGCGCGCAGGCCCACGCCGCTTCAACGAGTTGCGGGTAGATATTCCTCCAATTTCTGCAAAAGTGCTGTCGGCGCGGCTAAAAGAGTTGCAGACACGGGGTGTGATCAACCGCGAAGTGCAACCAACATCACCGCCCTCTGTTGAGTACAAACTCACCGATTTAGGCGCAGAATTGGTGCCAGCTATTGAGGCGATTGTGAATGTTGGGCACAAGTTAAAGGCAACGCTGTAGCCGCAGTTGCCCTTAAAAGTTCAATTTCTTCCCAAGAGCCCTATTTTACTTTTGGCGCATAATCCACATATTGCACATAAGAACAATTTAGGTGGATGGAAATTATGCGGGCATTCAGTTGCAACAAATACGGCAATGCGGATCAGCTTGAACTGGTTGATGTCCCCATTCCAAGCCCCAAACCCAATGAAATTCTGGTCAAGGTCAAGGTGGTATCTGTCAATAGCTGGGATTGGGAAATGCTCTCCGGCGTGCCGATCATCCGAATGATGGGGCCGTTTAGGCCGCCGCACCGTATCATGGGTGCTGATCTTTCAGGCGTGGTCGAAGCGATTGGCTCCGATGTGACCGACTTCAATGTCGGCGACCACGTGTTTGGTGATGTGTCAGACAGCGGTTGGGGCGGATTTGCAGAATTTGTGACAGGCAAGGCAGAACATTTCACCAAGAAACCCCAAGCCATCTCATTTGAAGAGGCCGCTACCCTGCCCCAAGCCGGGTTGCTGGGCTATCAAGGGGTGCGCAAATACGGCCAAGTTAAGCCAGGCGATAAGGTGTTGATCAATGGCGGAGGCGGTGGCGCGGGCATGTTTGCCATACAGCTCGCCAAACTGGATGGCGCTGATGTCACGGCGATTGACAGAGCCGACAAGCTGGAAAGCATGCGCCAGTTCGGTGCCGACCATGTTTTTGACTATCAGGAAACTGACTACACAAAGTTTGATCAAAAATTTGATGTGATCATTGATGCAGTCGCGCGCCGCAAACCCAAGCACTATCGCAAGGTTTTAGCCCCAAATGGCACATTCGTCATGATGGGCGGCAAACTCTCAACCATCTTGTTAGTCCTATTGGCGAGCCGCAAGAACAAGGATGGTGGGCAAAAGTTCAAGATCCTCGCTTGGAGCGTAAACAGCACCGACCTTAGTGCATTGGCTCAATTGGTGGTCGAGAAAAAAGTCATGGTCCATTGCGATAATTCCTATCCATTCGCCCAAATCCCCGATGCCGTGCAATATGTTGGTGATCATCACGCACATGGTAAAGTGATCATAAACCTCACCGAAAGTGGAGTTATTTCAAATGTTTAGCTGAAATGTTGGGCTGGAAACTTCGCCAACAACATCTTCGCCATGTCGTAAATTTATGTCATAGTGTAAAATATATTTGACATTATGGATGTTATTTCATACATAGTGTCTAACAAACACGACGATGTGTAACAAATTCACGACTAATACACGAGGTTAAAATGTCCTTCCAAGAACGAAATATTGTAACTTATCTAGTCACCGGCATCATTGTGATGGCGATCTATTCTTTGCACATGTATGACCAATACCAAGCTGGTATTTTTGATGGACCAGAAGCAGGTTCGGCCATCGGCTGGGCAACACTTAAAATGATTGCAGGCTCCATCATCGTAAACATTGTGGTCAGCATTCTCGTTGCGATCATAAGCAGCATAATCTCAAGAGAAGCCGCAATGGATACCGCAGACGAGCGCGACAAACAGATTGATCTTATTGGTATGAAGGTCGGTTTCATTGTCTTTTCAACCTTCTTCGTTGGTTCCATCATTTGGCTGGCGCTCGGCGCACCAATGGCTTATGTCCTGATCGCAAGTGTTTACGCCATGTTCATCGCAAGCATGGTCGAAGGCAGCACGCGGATAGTTCTTTATCGCAGAGGCTTTTAATCATGGCTAAGCCCAAAGGTACGCTCGAAAACAACATTCGTCGCTTGCGGTTTGACAATGACGAAATGAGCCAAAAAGCACTCGCCGAGGCTGTCGGCGTTTCCCGACAAACCATTGTCGCAATCGAGGCAGCCAAATACTCCCCTTCGCTGGAACTGGCGTTTCTAATAGCCAATGTTTTTGAAACGCCGTTGGAAGACGTGTTTAGCTACACACCGCCAGCGAAATAGAAATTGGGCGCAAGGTTCTGCGTCTTCCACAACAACCGAACATTCAATTCACTTGAAAACCTCAAGCCTGAAAGCGATATCGTTATGTCTAAATCAAACAAATTGACCAAGCGAAGTGCACATTTTTGGGATGGTCATGCCAAACAATATGACAAGGCCATTTCCGACCATGATCAACAATATGATCAACGGTTGGCCCAACTTCGCAGCTTGATCAAACCGACAGATAATATTTTGGACTTCGGTTGTGCCAGTGGCGAAATTGCATTGGATCTCGCCGCCAACGCAAAGTCTGTTGAAGGTATTGACGTCAGCAAAAAGATGATTGGCCTCGCGCAATCAAAAGCATCTGAACGTGGCATCAAGAATGTAAGCTTTATCGCAACGCAACTGTTTGATTCGCGGCTGGAACACGAAAGCTACGATGTGATCACCGCGCTTAACGTGATGCACCTTGTTGGAGACCGTGACGAAGTGATTTCACGGCTTAAAGCACTCTTAAAACCAGGTGGATTGCTCCTCCTCGAAATTCCATGCCTTGGCGAGTTCCCGTGGTGGAAAAAACACGCCATTCGCCTTTTCAGCGCCATCGGCCTCGCCCCCTTTATCGATGCCTACAATTTTGGAGAACCAGAAGCCGCCCTTAAAGCGCACGGCTTCAACATTGTTGGCGCAAAAAACACTCCCGAACAAGACAGCCGCGCATCAATTGCGGCACAAAAACCAAACAAATAGGAATATTGAAATGACAAATAAAACCATGAAAGCCCTTTACTATCAAAAGTTTGGCGGACCCGAAGTACTTCAAATTCGCGACGTGCCAATTCCTGAACCAAAGGACAATGAAGTTCTGATCAAAGTAGAGAGATCTCATTATTGCAATGGCGATCAGCTCGCACGTATTGGTGTGTCACCTTGGCCATTAATGCGCATTCCAGCCAGAATAATGATGGGCATTTTCTCTCCCAAACACCGCATTTTGGGTGGTGAATTTTCCGGCACGGTAGAACGGGTTGGCAGCGCTGTTTCAAAATATAAGGCCGGTGATCGGGTATTTGGATTTACCGACATGCAATTTGGTGCCCATGCAGAATTTGTCTGCTTGCCAGAAACCGCTCCAATCGCGATTTGCCCGGACGGCGTTTCATTTGAAGAGGCGGCTGCAATTGGTGGGTCAAATGCGCAAACAGCAACGCATTTTGTAAATGTCGCCAACATCCAACCTGGTGACGAAGTGCTGATCAACGGCGCGTCAGGCGGCATCGGTCGCGTAGCTTTGCAATTGGCAAAACATAAAGGCGCAACAGTTACTGGCACCTGTTCGTCTCAAAATAAAGAATTGGTTTTGGCGCTGGGCGCAGACGAAGTCATCGACTATCGCGAGACGGATTTTACAAGGCAGGACAAACAATATGACGCGATTATCGACTGCGCTGGGTTCTTACCATGGAGCAAGGTTGAGCCAGTTCTAAAACCCAAAGGCAAACACTTGCTGGCAATGTTTCATATTTCGCATTTGCTCCAGCAGCGCAAAACAAAAGGCAAAGGTGGCAAAGAGCAACTTTGTGTTTTGGCACCAAGTTCAGACGACAAACTGCAAAAGGTCGGGGAGCTTCTCGCTAGCGGTGCCCTCAAGCCCATTATTTCGAAGCGCTTTTCTATGGACCAAGTTGTTGAAGCCGCTAAACTCTATGAAACCAACACCCAAGCTGGTTGCATCGTGATTTCACCACAGGATTGGAACGCAAAATGACACAACACACAATCAACCCACGAACAATGACGATTGCTGCAGGTCTTTGTTTCATCGTCCTAATGATAACCGGTCCAATCGGTTTGCTCTATGTGCCCGAACAAATTCTTGTCGCCGGTGACCCAACTCAAACAGCACAGAATGTACGCGACAATCTATCCCTGTTTCGCTTGGGAATGGTGGCGCTGATCGTCATTATCGTCGCTGAAATTGTGCTGACGCCTTTATTGTATGTCTTGCTGAAATCAGCAAATCAATCCATCGCCATCATGGCCGCATTTGCACGGCTTGCGATGACGGTTGTTATGGCCGTGAACCTGATCCCCCTTTTGTCGATGGCGGAAGCCGCGAGTGGCGCACCCTATTTAGGAACATTTGCACCCGAACAATTGGACACATTGGTGTTGTTTTTCATGCAGACCCATATGTTTGGCACCATTGCGTGGCAGCTCTTGTTCGCCTTGCATTTGACCCTGTTGGGTTATCTGGTTCTCCGCTCAACTTATTTGCCACGCATCCTTGGAATTGCGATGCTAATCGGCGGATCAAGCTATGCATTCGATAGTTTTGGCCGCATGTATGATGTGTTGGATGTTCCCGCCTATGCGATGGTGACCAATGTTCTCTTAGGCATTGCAGCTATTGGCGAGGCTGGGCTTGGATTGTGGCTTCTTTTTAAAGGCGTCAATGTCCAAAAATGGCAGGTCAAGAATACCGCCGCTTAAACAAACAAAGCCCGCCGATATTTGGCGGGCTTTACATTAGCAAACGCGGATGGCGACTTTACCTTTTGCGCGGGACGTTTCAACATATTCCACTGCAATCGCTGTGTCTTGCAGTTCATATTGACGATCAATGACCGATCGGACCTTTCCGCTCCCCAGCATATCGCCAAGCACGGTCAAATCGGCGGTGGAAACCTTGGCGACATTGACGGTGGCTGATTTGGCCATCTCACTAAATAGCCAACGCGAAAACAGCCCAATCAGCAGCATGTTTTTAAGGTTGTAGCCAACCAAAACCCAAACGCTTTTCGGCGACATTACCTTTTTGATGTCCGTTATGGAACGGTTCGCGGCAACATCGATGATCACATCGTAGGTGTGGGACTCATCAGCGAAATTCACCTTTTTATAGTCGATGACCCGATCCGCACCCAGATCGCGAACCAATTGAACATTGGCCGTGCTGCAAATACCGGTTACCTCAGCGCCAAATGCCTTTGCGATTTGCACGGCATAGGTGCCCACACCGCCTGAAGCCCCATTGATCAGCACCTTCTGACCCTCTTTCACCTGCCCCCAGTCTCGAACGGCCTGCAGAGCGGTTATGCCGGCAATCCCGACGACGCCGGCTTCGGCAAATGAAATCTCTTTGGGTTTTTTGGCGATCTTATCAACATCTGCCACCGCATATTCAGCGTAGGAAGACGTGCCCAGATCGCCAAACACTTCATCACCGACTTTGAAGGCGGTGACATTGGCACCCACTTCTTCCACGACACCGGCAATATCGGCGCCCAACACCGGATTTTTGGGTTTAAACATCCCGCTTTCTGCAAGCCGAATGAAAAATGGACTGCCCCGCAACATATGCCAATCAGCCGGATTGACCGAACTGCCGATTACTTTGATCAACACCTGATCCGGCTTTGGCACGGGCCGTTCAATCATCTCCAGTTTCATCACTTCTGGACCGCCATACGTGCGACTTGTCATTGCTTTCATCAAATTGCTCAATTTGCTCAACCCATCCCATCAATTCTGATTGTGCAACTCGGCCGCCCAAATTACACAACTGCCCTGTGTGTTGGAAGTTGGATCAAAATGGAAAAATTCAAGCCCTTGAAATGGGCCCCTTCTTAACTAGCCTCAGACGCCAGACAGACAATCCCCAATTATGGTTAGCGCCGACAGAGAAGGATTAATACATATATTTCAAACTGTTAAAGCTACATATTGATACCAAAATAATACCAACATCACCCCAAAGTCTAACTCGACAATAATGAACTTAGGGGCCAGAAACCGGACAAAATCATATGCATTTTGGAGAAAATTCAAATGGCCCGCATCACCCTTCGTCAATTGCTAGACCATGCTGCAGAGCATAATTATGGCGTTCCTGCGTTCAACATCAACAATATGGAACAAGCGTTGGCGATTGCTGAAGCTGCGGACAAGACTGACAGTCCAGTGATCATTCAAGCATCACGCGGCGCACGTTCATATGCACACGATGTTATGTTAAAGCGCATGATGGATGCGGTGATTGAAATTTACCCACACATCCCAGTTTGTATTCACCTTGACCATGGCAATGGCCCAGCAACATGCATGACGGCCATCCAAAGCGGCTTCACTTCGGTAATGATGGACGGCTCCTTGGAAGAAGATGGCAAAACACCTGCTGACTGGGATTACAATGTTGGGGTTACCCAAACAGTGACCAACACGGCCCACCTTGGTGGTATATCAGTTGAAGGTGAACTCGGCGTATTGGGTAGTCTTGAAACAGGCATGGGCGACTTGGAAGACGGACATGGTGCTGAAGGCAAGCTTTCAACCGAACAGCTTTTGACTGACCCGGAAGAAGCGGTGAAGTTCGTTCAAGAAACAAAAGTTGATGCCCTCGCCATTGCCATGGGCACATCCCACGGCGCTTACAAATTTACTCGCCAGCCAGACGGCGAAATTTTGGCCATGCACGTGATCGAAGAAATTCACCGCCGGTTGCCCGGCACCCATTTGGTAATGCACGGCTCTTCATCTGTGCCCCAAGAGTTGCAAGACATCATCAATCAGTTTGGTGGCGATATGCCTCAAACTTGGGGCGTACCGGTTGAAGAAATCCAGCGCGGCATCAAAAATGGTGTGCGCAAAATCAACATCGACACCGACAACCGCATGGCGATGACTGGCCAAATCCGCCGCATCTTGCAAGAAAATCCTGGTGAGTTCGATCCGCGCAAATATCTAAAACCTGCCCGTGAAGCTATGACCAAACTTTGTGTTGAACGTCTAGAGCAATTCAACACAGCTGGCCAAGCCGCAAAAATTGGCAAAATCATCCCACTGGCAGACATGGCAAACCGCTATGCCGCTGGTCATCTTGATCCGCAAATGGGCTAAACGACAACTAAGCTCTTGAAATTTTTACGGCGTGCGGGCAAGTCAATTGACAAGTCCTGCACGCCGTTTTCGTTTATCTATTGCAAAAACTTGCACATAACCTATTTTCTGCCCAAATTGCAGGCAATTAGAGATAGCCGATATTTTTAGGCATCAAATTCAAAGGTTCATATGCGCGCTCAACTCTTTCTCATTACCCCGCCCGATATCGGCGTTGATTTTGCTTCAACGTTGCAAGATGCGCTTGCGGGCAATGAAGTCGCCGCATTGTTGATCCAGCGCGGGGAGCGTGAGGACAAGGATTACCTTGAAATCGCCAAGGCGCTTATTCCCATCGTGCAAAACGCAAACTGCGCGGCCCTATTGGACAATATGCCAGAGGCCGTTCGCAAACTAGGTGCCGACGGCGTTCATATGACCGGCGCGCCAGATACCATTCTGAAAGCTGTTAAAAACCTTGTGCCCAATTCAATTGTTGGCGCAGGCGGCATCCACACCAAACATGATGCGATGACCAAGGGAGAACTTGGCACAGACTATGTTTTCTTTGGGCATCTTTCGACGAGCAAAACAGAAGACGAATTCAATTCCGAACAATTGGCTGAATGGTGGGCTGAAACGTTTGAAGTACCCGCAGTGGGCTTTAATGCGGAAAATGCCGGTTTGGATGTGGCATTTGAATTCCGCGCTTTGCGCGAACATATTTGGGCAGACGAAAACCCAAATGCAGCGATTGCAGCTTTGGGTGCAGAATAGTCCAATGGGTAAAAAAGCGAGCAACATCAGTTTAATCAAACTTGCACTGCTCAGCGCTGTGCTCGTGGTTGCACCTTCACAAATTGGCCTTTCCCAAACTGCGGCCAGTGCAAACCAAGCAGAACAAGCCACCGATATTGCTCGATCTGTTTTGGGGCCCCGCCAACAAATCGACGAAGCCTATGGCGCGTTTCAACGCGGCGCTTACCTTACCGCCCTTTCACTTGCCCTGCCCCGTGCACAAAATGACGATGCAACCGCGCAAACGCTTATCGCAGAACTGTATGCAAATGGATTGGGCGTTGGCTTAAACCACGCACGTGCGTCTTCCTGGTATGCACTAGCGGATAAAAATGGCGATCTAAACGCGACATTCCAATTGGCATTGCTTTACCAACAAGGTTTGGGCGTTCCTAAAAACCGCGAGAAGGCGGCTGCACTGACGAAAAAAGCTGCAGATGGGGGCATTGTCGCGGCAAAATACAATCTCGCGCAATTGCATGTCGAAGGCCGATATGTCGAACCTGACCTAAGCAAGGCCGCGCAATTATATAAAGAAGCGGCGGACGCCAACATTTCAGACGCCCAATATGATTATGGCAACATCCTAATCGCCGGGGCTGGGGTGCAACCCAATCTGAATGAAGGTGTATTCTATATTGGCCAAGCCGCCGCCAACGGAAACATTGCCGCCATGGTGGAATATGCGACGTTTCTGATGCAAGGCCAAGGCGTTCCAAAAAACTTCGAACTGGCCACCATTTGGTATCAAAAAGCCGCAGAATCGGGCAATCCAGTTGGGCAAGCACGGTTTGGGCGTTCACTGGCATTGGGCACAGGTGTTGAAAAAGACCTCGTTGAAGCGGCCAAATGGCGCGCACTTGCTCGAAGCCAAGGGCTTGTTGATGAAGCGCTAAATCAAATGCTGCTGGAATTGAGTGAAAGCGACTTGCAAAAGGCCGAAGATCTGGCGCGCGCGTGGGCAAACACGGCGCCAACAAATTAAGCAAAACCAGAAATAGCACTGACGGCAAAGCCCCAATAGCCTTGCGTTAAAGCCAATATTGAGGCAAAAGGCACCCCAACAGCAATTGACTAGGCGCTTGATCAAGACCCACGATCACGACGAGCGCAATCCGGAAAGACCCTAAAGATGAAACTGAATGGCAACGAAATTCGCCCCGGCAACGTTATCCTGCACAAAAACAGCCTTTGGGTTGCCGTGAAAACACAAAGCGTTAAGCCAGGCAAAGGCGGCGCATTTGCTCAGATCGAGCTTAAAGACATCGTGTCCGGCACCAAGCTTAACGAGCGTTTTCGCGCCACTGAAACGGTCGAGCGCGTTCAGCTTGAGCAAAAGGAATATCAATTCCTATATGCCCAAGGCGATGAGCTGGTGTTCATGGATATGGAAAGCTACGAGCAGCTTGAACTGCAAACTGACTTTGTTGGCGACCGCGCCTCCTTTTTGCAAGACGGCATGATGATCGAAGTTGAAAGCTACGAAGGCAAACCATTGGGCGTAAAAATTCCCCAATTCGTAACATTGGAAGTCAAAGAAACAGAGCCTGTTGTAAAAGGCCAAACCGCCGCAAATTCATTCAAGCCTGCCGTGCTTGAAAATGGCGTAAAAGTTATGGTGCCGCCATTTGTTGGCGAAGGCGAGAAGATCGTTGTCGACACCACCGAAGTTACCTATTCAAAACGCGCAGACTAGGGTCTGGGCCCTACGGATTTAGACCCTGCGGGTCGAGACCCAAACCGCACCAAATTAAGGCTAAAACGTCATGGCACAATCTGCCCTTTTGACCATCATGACCGCAACAGCCCGCAAGGCTGCCCGTTCGCTCAAACGCGATTTCGGTGAAATTGAAAACTTGCAAGTCGCGCGCAAAGGCCCCGCAGATTTTGTTTCTGCTGCCGATCAACGCGCTGAAGACGTCATTTATGAAGAACTTCACCGTTCGCGTCCAACTTACAGCTTCCTGATGGAAGAACGCGGCGCGATCGAAGGTACTGACGGCCAGCACCGCTGGATTGTTGACCCGCTCGACGGTACGACAAACTTCTTGCACTCTATCCCCATGTTCGCGGTTTCAATCGGCTTGGAACGCAACGGGGTGATGATCGCTGGCGTAACATATAACCCGATCACCGAAGAACTTTTCTCGGCTGAACGCGGTTCTGGCGCTTACGTCAACAACCGCCGATTGCGCGTTGCAGGCCGCACGCACCTAGCCGATTGTGTTGCTGTAACCGGCATCAAACACACAGGCCGCACGGCTGAAGACACCAAAACAATCACCCAAGTGGCCAAAATTAACCCGTCAGTTGCAGGAATTCGCCGCACGGGTTCTGCCGCGCTCGACATGGCTTATGTCGCCGCTGGTCGCTTTGACTTGATGTGGGAAACCGGCTTGAAGCCATGGGATATTGCTGTTGGCATGCTCATGATCCGCGAAGCTGGCGGCACCGCCACGGACGTAAACGGCAAAGAACTGACACCGGAAAGCGGGTCTGTCTTAATCGGCAACGAAAAAGTACACGCCAAATTGCTCAAAGCGCTAAAAGCTGTATAGCGCAATTAATTTTGCCAAAAAGATTAAAGCCTCGACATTTCGTCGAGGCTTTTTTGTTTGTGCGAAAATTCAACTAGAATTGCGCGAGCGCGGTTGCGGGCTAATTCCCCCCAACTATTTGAGATCTAGATTATCAAAGTCGCTCGCGTCATGGCGTTCGGCAAGTTGTTCACTTTCCTCGCCCCAAGTGCGATTAACCGCCCTGCCGCGTTTAAATGCAGGTCGATCAAAAATTTCGTTCGCCCAGCGGTTTAAATTTTTGTAACTCTTCGTATCCAAAAACTCAGCGGCATCATAGGTGAGGCCTTTGGCCAAAGCCCCATACCACGGCGCAGTGGCAATATCCGCGATTGTATAGTCATTGCCCGACAGGTAGCGCCGATCTGCCAAGTTTCGATCCAAAACGTCAAGTTGACGTTTGGCTTCCATGGCAAATCGATTGATCGGATATTCGAACTTTTCCGGTGCATAAGCATAGAAATGGCCGAACCCACCACCAAGATAAGGCGCTGAGCCTTGAAGCCAGAACAACCAATTTAGAGCCTCCGTGCGGGCAGCCAAATCTTTAGGCAGCAACGCGTCGAACTTTTCAGCCAAATAGAGCAAGATGGCGCCACTTTCAAAAACGCGAGACCCATTTGTCGTATCAACCAATGCGGGGATTTTCGAGTTTGGATTTATGTCAACAAAACCGCTGCCAAATTGATCGCCGTCCTGAATACTGATCAACCACGCATCATATTCTGCGCCGCTATGGCCGAGAGCCAATAGCTCTTCCAACATGACCGTGACTTTCACGCCATTTGGTGTCGCCAACGAATAAAGTTGCAGCGGGTGCTTGCCGGTCTGCAGCGCTTTTTCATGGGTCGGACCAGCAATCGGCCGATTTGTACTTGCAAATCTGCCGCCATTTTCGGCATCCCATTTCCATACCTTTGGTGGTGTATATGTCATCAATTTTCCTTTTCGAAGTATGGAGCCCAAACTTTGTCATCGCTCCCGAACGGTCACGACTAACTCACCTGCACTTTGGTCCAACGGAGCATCGCAATGCAACACAAGAATAATTGATGTTATTCCAATTATGGATTGCTTGAAAAACTGGGGAGAGCGACAGGTAAGCATCCGCGCGAACTAATCACCCGCATGTTATCCCCGTCGCGCCAAGACAGCCCACCGAATTGAAAGGCTGTCATACCATTTCAAGATGTAACGCCTGAGCTTTTGCTACCGCCCAAGCTGATGTGTTGGCTGCCCAAGCTTGAATATGTTGCTGGGAGATGCATGAACTTGGAGTAAGTTCTAATGAGCCACGCAACAGGCCCACGGAAATAATAGTTCTCAGGCGCCGCGATTTCGTCAATTTGTGATTTGAATTTTGCAGCTGTGCCTTTCGTCAGGTGAAACTTGAGCTCGTCAGTTGAGTTGAATGTTTCCCGAGTAATCAAGGCATTTTCCCCGGCGACTTCATATATCTCAAATCGCTGCATGCCCAATTCGGTTTCAAAAGCTTGATTGCCGACCTGCCGCCAGAAGCTTTTCAGTTCTGCAAATTCATGCGCCGAGCCGCCTGGCTTACAGCCCCATTTTGCAGTGACTTCAATTGCCGTGCTTGCATCTGGTGCTGCATAGTCCCGTAAAAATCCATAACTAAAATTGCCAACCGCCACTTCTACATTTTTTTCTTTGAGGACATCAACAACAGCTTGGGGCACATCCAATCCGTGTACGAAATGCAGTTCAGGCTTTGCGACTTTCATCAAATTCTGAGCGTGGTTTGACGCCGTGTTTCCAAAATAGTCGATAACGGCTTGAGCATTGCGGAAAACGTGATGAACCAAAACAGCGTCCTCGCCCACAGCATGATTGATCTCCGTATGTAAAATCCCTTCATCTTCACGGGCTTCTTCGTGAATATCTTCCCATTCTTTCAGCAAACCTTCGGCATCCTTTGACTTATGGAATATGCCACCGGGCGTTTTGGGCACCCATTTTCCGGTGATGCTGATTTCATCGCCAATAAGCAAAGGGTCACTGACGTGATCATCACTTTGTTTTTCGAGTTCATTAACAGCCATTTTGGTCTCCATCATTTTGTTTTGCGTTTCAGGACTAAGGTAACCGATCAGTTATCTTCGTGTAAGTAACTGATCAGTTACCTCAAGTCAATACCATATTTTCCGAACAGATCAGGCCCACGAGAACCGACATACGAGGCAATTTACTTCATGAAACGATTGAACTCATCGCCGTACACTTGAAAGTGGTGCAAGAGCGGGCGATATGAGTGAAATGTTCTATTTTGCGAGCAGGCCGACCGTCCTATTGTTTGCTCCTTGTGTCAGCGCGTTTATCAGAACAAAACATCATTAGAACTCGTGCACGCTGCATGTGTGACCGTTATCCGTCATTTGAACATCAACAATAATTTCAGCAAGAATGAACAAAAACATGAATTCACCCATTGGCACCTCATTCCAAAACGCCGAAACAGTTGATCTTTACCTCCACCGCCCACCCTATCCGCAACGGTTATACGACCTACTGGTCGAGCACGCGCCTGCCCACGAAAACCTGCTGGATTTGGGCTGTGGGCACGGCAAGGTGGCACGGCCGCTGACCGCACATTTTGAAAACGTCAGAGCAATTGACCCCTCTGCCCGCATGATGGAATTGGGCAAATCTTTGGAAAACGGCGACGCCGAAAATCTTACTTGGGTTGAGGATTATGCCGAAACCGCGCACCTGCCAGCAACCTATGATGTTATTGTCGCGGCCCTGAGCATCCACTGGATGGATCATGCTAAACTATTCCCCAAACTGCTCAAACACGCCCAACCCAACCACTTGTTCGCGGTAATTGAAGGTGATCACCCAAACAATCCACCATGGAAAGATGACGAGCAGGAATTTTTGGCAACATGGGTCCCAGAAATAACCGGGAAGCCATTCGTCAAAAATGGAGGTGGCGGGTTTTGGGACAAATATTTGAGCTATGTTGACGTGTTCCAAGAGTTTGAACTGGTCTCAGTTCCCATTCAGCAATCGATAGGTGATTTCATTCTGTGCCAACATTCTCGTGACACGTTTGCCATTTCAAAATTGGGCGATCGGCGGGCGCGTTTCGATGCGGAAATGCGTGAACTTTTGCAACATCATGCAGATGATAATGAGCACCTAAACTTTCAAAGCAAAACCAAACTGACATTGGCGAAAATTCGCAGCCAATAGCCTGGCAACCCAATTTGCGTACCTGCAGGGAAAGCATTCTCGGAATTGCGGGGCCGTTCAAGCGCCATTTAAGCCAGCCCAAAAAGCAACCCCAAGAAACACAATTGGGGGAAGGCACAACAAAATAGCTGCCAAGGATCGCCCAATATTGCGGCGGCCAACAAGTGCCAAGGTGCCCAACATCAATGCATAAACCCAACAAGCAAGACCCAATACGCCCAATGGCGCAGCGATGAGAAATGACAGCTGAACGTTTTGGCCAACACTGGCCAGCATCTCTGCCACCAAATACATGCCGGGCAGCAATATCCAACCAACAACAGCAATTAGAATTGGATTTTTGTGCATTTTGGTTCGCCTAAATATAGTGGTTTTCAACTATAAGGCCGAAGTTCGCTCATGACCACGCCGCGCATTATGGGCCGCTTTGAGCATCCCAAACACAAAGAATTGGCTTAGCACCCATTCAATAGTTCGATGATATTTGGGCGGTTGCCACAACTTGGGCACATCAGCGCATTTAAATATTGTCAGGTAGAACTACTCTGACTAGAATCCAATTCGGAACAAACATCCGCAGGGAAGAATATTTGATGGCGCAGTCATACGACCCATATCATCTTGCAAGTCCAACCGTATATCTTGTGAAGATGATCATCTTCCTGATTATCGTTGGTATGGTCGCTGTAATCATCGCGCCGCAATTAATCGAAGCTTTTTGGGCTAACCCCTTTATTAACATGGTTATTCTAGGCGCTTTGGCTGTTGGGATCGTTTTGAGTTTCTTGCAAGTCATGCGTCTGTTCCCGGAAGTGCGATGGGTGAATTCGCTGCAATCGGGCAATATCGACGCTAATATCCGACAGCCGGTGATGCTTTTGCCCGTCGCGGTTATTCTGCGCGACAATCTTGGTGAGACGATCATCACCCCCGCTTCATTGCGCTCAATTCTTGATTCGGTCGGCAACAGACTTGATGAAGCCAAAGATACGTCTCGCTATCTCACCAGTCTCTTAGTGTTTCTTGGCCTTTTGGGCACCTTCTACGGCTTGTTACAAACCGTTGGTTCCGTCGGCGACGTGATTAAGTCGCTGGACATCACCGCGGGGGATAGCGGCAATCTATTCTCCAACCTAAAAAATGGCCTTGAAGCACCCTTGTCTGGCATGGGCACCGCGTTTGCATCGTCTCTATTTGGTCTATCCGGCTCTCTGATCTTGGGCTTTTTGGACCTGCAAGCAGGCCAAGCGCAAAACGCGTTTTATACGGATTTGGAAGATTGGATGTCTTCCATGACCGAGCTTGACCACCCCATGACCCAAATGCAGGTTGATCAAATGGGCGCAGATGGCGCTGGCATGCAGGAAATGGTCGCCCAATTGGGCGCGACAATGCAAAACTCGTCTTCGTCGCAAAACGCGATCCGCGCAATGGCGGAATTGGCCCATGGTCTAGATGGATTGACCAAAATCATCCGCCAACAGCAAGACGACTTACGCACCCACATCACTGACCAGGGAGCGAACAACCAAAAAATGCGCGAACTCGTGGACGCGCTGCTCAATAGTGTTGAGCAGGATGCCAGCCAAAAATCCGGCGACGGCAAAGAGGGCAAATAGCCCATGGCGCGCGCAAGACGGCAAGCAAGACAAGACTATTGGCCCGGCTTTGTGGATGCCATGGCCAGCCTATTGTTGGTCATAATTTTCCTCTTATCTGTGTTTATGTTAGCCCAGTTTTTCCTCAGCCAAGAGATCTTGGGCAAAGATAGTGCCCTCACGCGCCTCAACAGCCAAATCGCTGAATTGACAGAACTCTTGCAACTCGAACGTGCGAGTTCGGAGGATTTGGAAAGCACCATCGCTTCGCTTTCAGCCACCCTTTCGGGCACAGAAAGTCAGCGCGATAATCTACTTCAGCAATTGGCGGGCTTGGGCTCGGGCACGGATGAAAAAGACAGCCAAATCGCACAACTGTCGAGCGACCTAACAAACGAAAAAGAACTCAGCGCAGAAGCCGCCGCGCAGGTCGCATTGCTCAACCAGCAATTATCCGCCCTGCGTTCGCAAATCGCCGCGTTGGAAGCAGCCCTTGATGCATCTGAATTGCGCGACAGTGAAAGCCGGACCGCCATCGCAGATTTGGGCCGACGCCTCAATCTGGCACTAGCCCAACGCGTGCAAGATCTATCGCGCTATCGCTCTGACTTCTTTGGCCAGCTGCGCGAAATCCTTGCTGGACGTGACGATATCCGCATTGAAGGCGATCGGTTTGTGTTTCAGTCCGAAGTGCTGTTTAGCGCAGGTGACGCAGAAATCGCAGGCGCAGGCCTAGAAGACCTTACCGCCCTCGCCAACGCCATCAAACAGTTGGAAACCCAAATTCCACCCGAAATTCCATGGGTTTTGCGGATTGACGGGCACACAGACAAACGCCCTATTAACACCCCTCGTTTCCCCTCAAACTGGGAGCTATCAGCCAGTCGTGCGATTTCGGTGGCCAAATATCTAGTCAACCAAGGCATCTCGCCAACTCGTTTGGTGGCTGCCGGTTTTGGTGAGTTCCAACCCATCGACACTGGTGATACCGACGAAGCCTATCGCCGCAACCGGCGGATTGAGTTTAAGCTGACGGATTAGGGTGAATTTATGCCCCGCTTTATCGGAACTGTTGAGCGTCACTGCAATCGATTGAACGACCTTTGCAACGAAATCAGTCGTACCCTTGAGTTTAGAGACCGTTCTGAAGTCGACAAAAATGCTTGGACCGACGCGTGCGCCAGATTCAACAAACTTTGGTTTGAGATGGATGAAACTCTGCAATCTGCAACAACTGGAGCAATGTCCAAAAATGATGAACAAAGAGAGTTCATTTTCGATTTTCTTAATGTCGACCCCATTTACCATCGGTCCGGCTATCAAAAGGAATGGTTGTTAAAGCAGATCAAATCACTCGAGCTTGACGAACACGAGTGCAAAATCATCCGAACGTTAATACGCAAACACATCCAAAATGGGGGCCGGCGCGAATTTCGGCGGATATGTAATCTGCTTCCTCAAATCGCAACAGATCAATTCAAATCAGAACTAAATGAGCATACACAGGCAGACAATACAGACGTCCGCCGTAGAGCTTGCTACGTCCTAGAATTTCTGAGTTGAAACGATCTCATCGAGCTGCTGGGAGTCAAGAACATCCCACCCCGTCACCCTCGGGCTTGACCCGAGGGTCCATAGAACCATCAACAAATAAAGATTTTTCGACTGGACATCAGCATCTAGCAGGTGCTCAATTCAGCACGGATACTCGGGTCGAGCCCGAGCATGACGAGGAGATTGCGGATCGTGACCACCTATTGCTGAAACTGCAACTTCGCCAATTCGGCGTAGCGACCACCCTTTTCGATCAACTGATCGTGGGTGCCTTGGTCGATGACTTTGCCGTCTTCCAACACCAAAATACGATCAGCGTTTTTGATGGTGGCGAGGCGGTGGGCGACGACGAGGGTTGTGCGGCCAACCATTAAGCGTTCTAGTGCTTGTTGCACCTTGGTTTCGCTTTCGGCATCCAACGCGCTTGTGGCTTCATCCAGCAACAGAATTGGTGCGTCTTTGAGCAGGGCACGGGCGATAGCCACGCGCTGTTTTTGCCCGCCGGACAGCATCACGCCGCGTTCGCCGACAATGCTCTCATATCCGTGTTCAAGCCGTTGAACAAAATCATCGACCAGCGCCACCTTCGCGGCTTCGTGCACGTCTTCATCGCTGGCGTCGGGTTTACCGAAACGGATATTGTCGGCAATGGTGCCAGAGAACATGATCGCATCTTGCTCTACATAGGCGAAGCGTTTGCGCAGCTCGCTAAAGTCCGCTTCGCGCACATCCACGCCGTCAACCCGCAATTGGCCGCCAGTGACATCGTAGAACCGCTGAAGCAACGAGAATACTGTCGACTTACCTGCTCCCGAAGGGCCAACCAGCGCAACGGTTTCACCAGAATTCACCTCAAAGCTAATGCCGTTCAAAACACTCTCATCGTCCCGCGTCATATATTGAAAATCAACATTATCAAATGACACCGTGGCCGGGCTTGGCACGGGTAATGCAACAGGGTTTTGTGCAGCATCAATGCTCGGCTCAGTGCCCAGAATTTCAGTGATCCGCTCTGTGGCACCCGCAACGGTTTGCAACGTGCCCAAAATTTCAGAGATGCCCGTTAGTGTCGCTGTGGCCATCATCGCGTAAATGAGGAACTGGCTCAACTCACCAACGGTGATTTGACCGTTTGAAACGAGTTGGGTGCCCAACCAAACAAGTCCAACAATGCCGGTTGCCGTAAGGAAAATCACAAATGCAATCATACCGGCACGCACCAACAATCGCGATACTTCGGATTGATAGCTGGCTTCGGCATATTCGCCATATTCTTCATTGCGTTGGCCTTCGCGTGTGAAGGCCTTAATGGTTTTAATCGCGCCAAATGTTTCGCTAGCCAAGGCCGCAAGGTCCGCAATCTTATCCTGCTGTTTGCGTGAAAGTCCGCGGATATAGCGACCCAACCAAACAACGGGGAAAACCAAAACTGGAATAACAATCACCACCGCGGCAGCTAAATAGAATGATGTGATGAACATCATGATGACAGCGCCGGTTAACATCACCCCGGACCGCAACACGACAGGCAACGCGCTATCAAGCGCACCGCGCACAATGCCGACATCTGAAGTTATGCGCGAAATCAACTCACCAGTGCGGTTGGTGTCAAAAAATACCACATCCATGTTCATCAGGTGAGCGAAAACTGCGCGGCGAATATCGGTGATAACCCGCATGCCAATCACCGAAATGAAATAAAACCGCGCCGCAGACGCGACTGCCAAAATACCCGCAATCGCAACAATGCCAAGCGAATATGAATTCACCGCATCCAGATTTTGGGTCACGAAGCCTTCATCAATGATGTTGCCGGCAAACAGTGGAATCGCCAGCGCCGCAAATGCAGCAAGCAGCAAAAATAGCGCTGTGAATGTTAGCCGATAAGGATATTTCAGCACGAATGGCAATAGCGCCTTGAGCGGTTCAGATGAACTCGCGCCGCTATCCCTGTCCGCAGTCAATACAATCTTCTCTAAGCGTGCCTTATTATCAACGCGCGCTTTTTGAGCACGCGACAGCGTGTCCTTGGCTTGGTTGCTGGACATATCCGACATATTTGAAATCCAATCGCAAATTACAGGCCTTAAAATAGGTATTGAGCACACCAAACTCAATAGGCGTGTTCGCTTATTGCATGAATCACCCATTCAAGCATCAGGACGCTTGCAGTTTGCGCAAAGATCGGTTAGAAACCGCCCAACTGTTTCCATGAGGTGGACAACTTGGCGTTTTCTTATGCCTTTTATGTCGACAATCCTCAAAATTTGAATTGAAGGCGCAACCAGATGAAAAAAGACATTCATCCAGATTACCACACGATTAAAGTGGTTATGACAGACGGCACAGAATTCGAAACTCGTTCGACTTGGGGTTCTGAAGGCGAAACAATGCAACTCGACATTGACCCTAAGACTCACCCGGCTTGGACTGGTGGCACAGGCGAGTTGATGGACCGTGGCGGCCGCGTTTCTCGCTTTAAAGACAAGTATAAAGGCATTTTGGGCAGCTAAGCGCCGCACCATTCTTGCTAGAGAATTAAAAAACCCGGCCAATGTGCCGGGTTTTTTGTTGCGTAACTTCCAAGTCCCGACGGCCTAGCTTTCAGCTTTATTGTCAAACGCACTGCGAAGTCGCGCAAGATGTGAGTTCACCGGGTTTTGCGGCTCTGCTTGCTCAACCGCGCCACCGCGTTCCATTGCGTCCAGCGCATGTATCTGCTTATTCAGCGAATCTGCCTTGTCGATCATTAAGCGCATGGGTTCGGGCAACTCGCTCCACATGGGCACATTGGTATCTGCCATTTTGGTGTTGAGTTCAACACGACGATCTTCGGACAATGCTTCTTGTTCAGTCAACTCGCCTTCACGCACAGCACGCTGCAACAAAAGCCAACTCGCCAATTGCATGAGGCGGGTTGTGAGTTGCATAGACTGAGACGCATAGAGCATAGACGCATCGCGCCCAAGCATTTTGCTGGCGGCTCGGCCATCACCATCTAGATATGCCGCGGCTTCTTCGACAAGCCGCATACCCTCGCGATATAGATTATCAAAACCGCCCGTCGCGACAATGCGAGGGCCAATAGATTGAGCATCCTTGGAATTATCGGATTGGGTCAATGTCCTTGCCGTCCTTATCTGTATGTGACGCATTGAATGGGTCACAATTTGCTGCATTTGGTGCTCGCTGTTACAGCAAACTTACATGCAAACACTTAACAAACAAAATTCGGCCGTTTTGTGAAACTGCATTGATATGAAGAGAGTGTGAAGACTTAACTTTTCGGTAACCCGTGAGCAACCAAAAAAAGAGCCGAATAAATCGGCTCTCGAAGTTAACAGGGAGGCGTCGAACAGAGAGTGAAAACCGCTCTGTTAGACCCAACAAAATATGTTGGATAAAGAAAGATTAACCCAGAACGTTTAATGGAACCTTAACCAGAGTCATTTTCTTAACCGTCTTTGGATTTCACCCCTTTTTTCGCCCCAAATTCTAGGCTTCAAATTGTTGTTCAATCAGCTTTGCCAATTCAAGTAATTCTTTCTCTTTATTGGCTTTTCCGATGAGCTGAGCCCCAATCGGAAGGCCAGCACTTGATGTGCCAACTCTTATCGTAACCACTGGCAAGCCAAGCAACGAAATAGGCGTGGTGTAGTAGGTAATGCAATCCAGGTAGCTCATTTTGCGTCCGCTCACATCGAACTGATGTTGATAATCCCTTATGCCATTATGGTCTGAATTCGGCTCAATGTGTTTAAACGGCGCAACCGGACATAGGGGCGCAATAACCGCATCCACATGGGCCAACTGCTCTTCCAACTCG
The DNA here is from genome assembly GCF_057219265.1 of Maritalea sp. YIW29. NCBI lineage: Bacteria > Pseudomonadati > Pseudomonadota > Alphaproteobacteria > Hyphomicrobiales > Devosiaceae > Maritalea > Maritalea sp. YIW29. Next base: position 1,042,542 of record NZ_JBXVVF010000002.1, on the reverse strand, counting down.
CCAATTTTCTTTTCCCGCGTCGCTAAAGCGTCGACGTAATCTTTACGGTCATGTTTGTAACCATCTTGCACCGGCTTTAGGAAGCGCGGCGAACGCGCTTCGGCCGACTTGCCAAAGAACCGGGCCAACTTGCGCTGAATGAAGCTCATCAAATCGCCGGTTTCAAACCCCATAATGCGACCAAAAAGATGTGCATTTTGAGTGCTGAACATGTTCTGAGAAAGGCCTTCCACCTGAAGGTCGCATCCCTCCAGTTTTGCGCCAATCGTTTGAAAGATTGTGGCCGTGTCTTGATCGACGGGGTCCTCAAACCGTTGGTCCCAAACCGCAATGCGTTTTCCTTTTGCGTTTGTCGCTGAAAGGCCTTCAGGTGCCTCTTTATCACCACGTAGGGCGCAAAACGCCAACCATAGATCGTCAGCACAATATGCGATGGGTCCGGGCCGAGCGAAATGAGCGAGTTTGCGATCAGGGTCAACCAACATACCATCCGTCGACAAAGCACCTTCTGATGGCAGCAGGCTCATGACACCACAAAACCCAGCTGGAATGCGCAGCGACCCTGCAAGGTCAGCGCCAATATCCAACAGGCTCATGCCAGACGCGACGGCGGCTGCGCTGCCGCCGGAACTACCACCTGTTGTATATTCAACATTGTGCGGGTTGTTAGCTCTTACCCCATTGCCGCTTAAACACTGAAAGTCCATTGCGAGCGGTGGCAAGTTTGTTTTGCCGATGATGGTCGCGCCGCTATCCACCAGGTTTTGAATGCATGTCGACGTTTGCGTGGACGGCGATTTAGGTGCAGCGCCTAAGCCAAATTGCGCCAATTTCCCCGATAGGTGAAACTGATCCTTTACACTTACCGGCAGGCCCTTCAGCCAGCCTTCACCCTTTGGCTTTTCGTCTGGAAAATACTGAGCAAAAGCGTGGATTTCGCCCTCTTTTTGCCCATGGTGTTTTTTCAGACCATCAAGCACAAACTCAACTTTTTGCGGATCATTTTTCAGCAATTGATGCACAGCACCAACATCGTGTTTTTGAAGAAAACTCATTTCTTGCTCCTTTGTTGGCCGCAAATTACAGCGCCAACATTGATCCCGCTTTTCCAATCCTGCTTATTTGATCGGCAACCAGATTTCCGCGCTCTTTTCTTTCGGCCGATAATTCTGGGGCGATTGGAGGTAAGTCTCGATTGGCCATTCGTCGCGCAATTCGAATTCACTTTTGCTCAGCACAAACTGATAGGCTCGGTTCCAAGTTTGGTGCAGGAACTGAAACTTGCCAATATGGGGGAACTTTAGCCAACGCCCGCCGTCGAACCGCCGCGTGTGCTGGGCCCAATTCTGATCCATTGGTGAAAAACAAATAGCCCCAAAATGCCCATCAACAGATTGGTCGTTCATGCCCTGCGGCGATTTTGGGAAAGCGGCCGTTGGCAGCAACATTTCACCCTGATGTGTGGCGAGGAATTCGCCAATCTGCTGCACCACACTTTGATGGGCGAAAAACTGCCCGTCTATCACCCCGCGTTGAGATCGATAGAAGAACTCAAATGCCCTTTCAGTTGAAACAGCGTGGTCCAATTCAAATGATTTTGCGCGCACCTGTTTTTTCGGCGTTTCAACCAATTGAGCGGCAGCATTTGGGTCATTCAAAGCTTCGCGCGGCGCCATACCAAACCGTTTGGTGAACGCTGTTGTGAAAGAGGCGTGGCTTTCATATCCAAGCCAAAGCGCCAAATCAATCAGTCTTTGATCTGGGTTATCGACAAGAGAAGCAACTGCTTTTTGCAATCGCCTAGCATTGAAATATCCGTGCGGGCTTTCGCCGGTTTGGGCGAAGAAAATCCGGTGAAAATGGAATTGAGATGCACCCGATGCACGCGCCAATTCCTCCATTCGAGGAACTTCCACCGGGTCTTTTAGGAGATGCTGGTCAATCATCAACATCCCGCGTTGAACTTGGCTTCGGTGCAATTCAACCCGGGACATAAAAATCTACCAACAGTTGAATGCCGTCACTCACTTGCCTAAATCTGGATTGGACAAGCGGGGGAACATGGTCTGAAATTTTTCATTTATGCCGCTACTTGGCAACTTACCTTCGGCTTTTTGCTGTGTGTCCGCTGCCAAGCGTACCCGTTGCATTTCATTGAACAAGATCACCAACCGCTCTTCAAGCTCAAGAGCAGACATACCATCCAGCGGCATGCCAATCGTATGGGTGTGAGGTCTAGAATTCATATCTGTTTCCAAATTTTTGGTACGTCGCAAAGGTTACTGCCAAACATCTAGGCCTAAAACTTAAATACAGCATCTGCAGCATTTTTGCTTTTTTCCTTTACAACAATCTCCGCCTTTAGTCGTTCAATTTCGCGCTCCAGCAACAAAATTCTGTCCGCCAGCTCATCAACCGATATCGCATCAAGAGACATGCCAAGCTCATGAGAGATCGATTTACGTACCTCATCACCATCCATAATGAGCGCTCCTTTGGTTGCTTCTATCTGCGTTCCACAAAATAATGAGATAAGAATCATTGTTTGGGCAACACCCAAATTGTAAAAAAGCACATTTGCTAAATGTTGAACCATTGAAAAATCGAGCCATTTGATGACTGAAAAACCAATGCAAGCGATCGCCATCGAACAACCCGGCCCGCCGGATGTGCTCAAACCTGTTCAAATTCCGCTGCCATATGCTTACCCGGGTGAAGTGGGGATCAAAGTGCATGCCGCAGGCGTCAATCGCCCAGATATTTTGCAACGTATGGGCGCCTATCCGCCCCCAAAGGATGCATCGCCACTGCCGGGTTTAGAGGTCGCAGGCACCATCGCCCAAGTTGGCCGCGGCGTAACACGCTTCAAAATTGGCGACCCCGTTATCGCTCTTTGCAATGGTGGCGGCTATGCAGAATATGTCGCCGTCCCTGCCGGCCAAGTGCTCCCATTGCCAAACGGTTGGAGCATGACAGAAGGTGCTTCTTTACCTGAAACTTTGTTCACTGTTCAGCAAACCATGATTGATCGCGCAGGGCTTCAAGATGGTCAAACCGTTCTTATCCATGGCGGCGCAGGTGGCATTGGCGCAGCGGCTATCCAATTGGCAAAGCTTAAGAATTGCTTTGTGATCGCCACCGCTTCAAGCGAGGAAAAGCTAGACTATATTCGCTCAGTTGGCGCGGATGTGGCAATCAATTATCTCACAGAAGATTTTGTTGAGAGAACCAAAGCAGCAACAAACGGGAACGGCGCGAATGTCATTCTTGATATTATCGGCGCTGATTATGTTGACCGAAATATTAGAGCCGCAGCCGTTGAAGGGACAATTATCCAATTAGCGAATTTGGGTGGTCGAGAAGCGACCATCACCATGGGATTAATCGTGGCAAAACGTCTAACCATTTTCGGCTCCACCCTTCGCGCGCAATCCAATGAAGTGAAACAAGTTATCGCTGACAATTTAATGGCACGGGTTTGGCCCGCACTTGAAAATGGCACATTCATCAAGCCGCGGATTACAACTTACAGGTTAGACGATGCGGCTAGCGCGCATGCTGATATGGATGCGGGCGACCATTTCGGCAAAATCGTTTTACACACGCGGGCGAACGCCAATGTGTGAAAAGATTAATTAAGATTGCTTTTTGGGGCATTGGGCGCTATATGACAGCTAAATTCCCCATCAGTTTTAAATTTTGAGGGGCGTGCAAGGTGACTAAAAGCCTCGCACCCGAGGAAAGAGATTATTATGGCCACACAACTTCTTATGCCAAAAGCCACAGCCGTTTGGTTGGTGGACAATACAGGGCTTACATTTGATCAGATCGCTGCATTTTGCGCCCTTCACCCGCTCGAAGTGCAAGGCATTGCAGACGGCGATGTTGCTGGCGGCATTAAGGGTGTGAACCCTGTTCAGAACGATCAATTGACCAAGGAAGAAATTGAGAAGGCTGAAGCTGACAGCACATACCGCATGGTTCTTTCAAGCCCGAAAACAATTGTGCCGGTTCCTAAGCGTCGCGGCCCTCGCTACACGCCAGTATCCAAGCGCCAAGAAAAACCAAACGCAATTCTTTGGATCGTGCGCAATCACCCAGAACTGAAAGACGCACAAATTATGCGTCTTGTTGGCACCACCAAGCCAACAATTGAATCAGTTCGTGAGCGTTCGCACTGGAACGCGGCCAACCAAACACCTGCCGACCCAGTAACCCTTGGTCTTTGCACCCAGGTTGAATTGGACATGGAAGTGCGCAAGGCCGCTAAGAACTTGCCGCCTGAAGAGCAACGAGCAGAAGATTCTGGTTTGCTAACCGCCGAAGAAGCGATGGCAACCGTGCCTGCAAAACCAATTTTCGACGAAGCATTTTTGGACCCACAACCATCTGTTTTGGGCAATAATCAAAATGCTGAACCTGAATATGATGCGGATAGTGTTTTCGCCGATCTGACATCTATTAAAAATGATGACGACGACGCATAAAATTCGACACAAGTTTAGTTGATCTTAAAACGGATCTGCCATGATCGCCTCGATCGGAGGAATTATGGCGGGTCCGTTTTTTTATGTTGCCAACACATATTCTACTTTTAAGCCAATAGGCGAACGCTGATGGAACACAGCTTTTTAGTCGCCTGTTTCATTTTCTTATCTGCAGCGGTCATCGTGGTGCCGCTGGCAAAAGTGACCGGCCTTGGCCCGGTGTTGGGCTATTTGCTCGCTGGCGTTTTGATCGGCCCCTATGCTTTAGGGCTGGTCGCAGACCCTGAAACTATTCTGCATTTCTCAGAATTTGGCGTCGTGATGATGTTGTTCCTTATCGGTTTGGAACTTCAACCCCGCGAATTCTGGCATATGCGTGTCCGACTGGTTGGGTTGGGCTTGCCTCAGGTAACCATCACCGCCGCTCTTATTGCAGCCCTTAGCTTCGCGTTCGGCATGCAGTGGCAATCAGCCATTGTTACAGGTTTGGGCCTATCCCTATCCTCAACCGCAATTGTGTTAAAAATCATCGACGAGCGTTCCATCATGGAACGCAGCGTTGGCCGATCCGCTTTTTCTGTTTTGCTGGTGCAAGATGTCGCCGTCATCCCGTTTCTTGCGGTCATCCCTCTTCTGATTATTCCAGAACTCGCGGCCGTGGCACCGACCGACGCGCATGCCGACCCCGTGATGACGGAATCAGGTTGGCAGTCCGGTTCGCGCGTTGCGCTTGTATTTGCATCCATGTATTTGGCTGGACGTTACCTACTACGCCCCGTTCTGCGCTTCATCGCCAAGACGGGGGTGCGAGAAATTTTCACGGCCCTCTCATTGCTTCTGGTGGTCGCGGCCGCGCTGTTGATGGACTGGATTAATCTTTCCCCTGCGCTTGGGGCCTTTATGATCGGCGTCATCCTGGCGGACAGCGAATATCGACATGAATTGGAAAGCAATCTCGATCCGTTTAAAGGATTATTCCTCGGACTGTTCTTCATCTCAGTGGGCATGTCGATTGAGTTTTCAGTGTTCCTCAACAATGCGTGGCTCATTCTTTTGTTGGTCGCAGCGCTGGCCGCCGTGAAGTTTGGCGTGCTTTACGCTCTTGCATCAATTTTTAAATTTCATATTGCCGATCGGTTACTGTTTGCAACGCTGCTTGCCCAAGGTGGTGAATTCGCCTTTGTGCTGTTCCAGTTTGCCCTGGGCGCCGGTGCGTTAAGCCCAGACCTCGCGAGCATGCTCAACGTGATTGTTGCCCTTTCGATGATCATCACACCGATCCTCTTGATCGTGTTTGATCGGATCGTCGCGCCCCACCTGAAATCGCTTCAGTCCACACCAACACGGGCAGATGACGACATTGATGTGCGCAATCGTGTCATTGTTTTGGGTTACGGTCGTTTTGGCCAAATCGTTACACGCCTCCTCACCGCACAGGGGTTTGAGGCAACGTTGATCGACCATGATCCAGAACAAATCGAATTGATGAAGAAGTTCGACGCCAAAGTGTTTTACGGCGACGCACGACGGCTTGAAGTGCTCAAGTCTGCTGGCGCGGACAAAGCCGATCTTATGGTCATCTCCATTCACAACCCCGAAATCGTGTCTGAGATCGCCACCATGGTGCGCCAGCAATTTCCGGACATTAAAATTTTGGCGCGCGCCAGAGATCGCAATCACGCTCATGATTTGATGGATATCGGCGTACACGCATTTGAACGCGACACATTTCACTCGGCCTTGCAGCTTGGCATTCGAGCGCTCATGTCGCTTGGCTATTCAAAAGAGAAAGCCAATATGTTGGCCAATACATTTGCCCAACATGATGTGGAAATGTTGCATGAAGCATATCAGCTGCGCGGTGACGACGAGGCGATGATCGGCCATGTCAAAACCGCCCGCGAATTGCTCGCGCAGGTCATGCAATCAGATCTTGATGATCTAGAAGCTGAACTTGACGCCAAAAAGAATGGCGTTAAAACAGCGCCTGAAAAGTGAATACCGGAGGAACTGTGAACGAAAACCACCATTACGACATCTGACAGGGGACGACGCCTAAATGTCAGTGAGATAAAATGACACTTACCGATGGCTATTGCACCCGTGGCGGTAGACTTCGAGCAGAAAGCGTTATTTCGCAAGCCGTCTGCAAGCAGGAATTGGAAGTAGCCGCGACAGCGAAGTGGTGAATATGTCCCTCTTTTATCAAGCCTGAACGACTGATGGAATGCCGCGTGCTTTCCATCCAAGTCCAAGAGTAAACGGAACCCTGATCCTTGATTTTCCCCAAGAAAACAAGGATTCAGGATGTCAAAGCACCAAGAAAACGTGCCGTTCAAATGCGAACGCTGCGCTCACCAAATTGAAAAACTCACAAATGGCAGTTATCGCAATCACTGCCCAGCGTGCCTATGGTCAAAACATGTCGATCGGCTGCCCGGCGACCGCGCTAACCCCTGCAAAGGTTTGATGGAGCCGATTGGGCTTGTCCGCCATAAAAAGAAAGGCTGGCAAATCATCCATCAATGCACCAAGTGCAATCAGATCAAGAAAAACATCGTGGCCAATGACACTATACAGCCGGATTGTGCGGACCTATTGGTTGATCTTTCAAGTAGGGTTTTGCAAATCTAAAGATCCAGCCGCCATTGCTGCACAAGTTCAATCGGTGAGAAATCAATAACTTCAATTGCATTGAACACAACGTCAAATTCGCCAACGCCTGCATTGATAAACGAGATGGCTTCTTCACGTTTTGCAGGATCGATTTGTGTGGCCAGCGTGCAGTGTGGCGTCCAACTACCGGGCAGATAGTTCGATCGGCACAACGCCGCATCCACTCTAGAGTGCACCGCGTGATGCAGCGCAAGCAGCCGCGAAATATCGTTGGGCGCGGTCCAGACCACCATCGGGTCACCGTCAAAAAAGCGAATTTTGCTAAAGCGAATGCGAACCGGTTGGGCCCTTAAAAAGATGTCTCCAAGCTGGCGCTTAATCTCCGCACCAGTTAGGTCTTCGAACATGGCAAAGGTGAAATGCGGTGGATATTTGAGGGTCGGCATGGATGGTGATGTTTCAAACATCGAAACATCATCCCATAATTGTGTAATCGCCCTGGCGCTCTTATTGCGCGCCACCAGCGAAACCGAGCTGCCCATAACATCCTCCTTGCGGAACGGATTTAGCCACCAAATACTTGGTGACGCAACCGGATTGCTCTATTTTGGGGTCAATCTAGCCGACAAAAGCGAATTTCACCTATGACATTTGATTTCACCAGCATTGATCCATTTGTTGTTGGTATCAGCTTCTTGGCCATTTTTCTGGTTGCCATGTCGAAATCTGGTTTGGTGAGTTCGCTAAGTTTTGTCGGCGTTCCCTTATTGTCGCTCACCATGCCGGTGACCGAAGCTGTGGGCATTATGCTGCCTGTCTTGCTGTCAATGGATGTCGTCGGCCTAGTTGCATATCGACGTGAGGTTCATTGGCCCAACCTAAAAATTCTTCTCCCCGGCGCAATCATAGGCATATTGTTGGGGTGGCTGTTCTTTGCATATATCTCAGAAGGTGCAGTTCGCTTAATGGTCGGCGTGATTACACTGATATTTTGTCTTGATGAATGGTTGCCTTTGCGCAAAACGTTAGCTGGGCTTCCACCTTCCAGACCATGGGGATGGTTTTGGGGAAGCTTTGCGGGTTTCACGAGCTTTGTCAGCCACACCGGCGGGCCACCATATCAGATTTACATGTTGCCACAGCGCCTAAAGCCTACCCTTTATGCCGGGACCTCGATCGTATTCTTCTCCATCGTTAATGCGACAAAGCTGGTACCTTATGCGTTTTTGGGACAGCTTTCGCCGTCAAACCTTGTACGCTCGGCCACCCTAGTGCCTGTCGGTATTCTGGGCATGCTGTTGGGTGTTTACCTGGTGCGGCGCATTTCGACCGACCTGTTTTACAAGCTTGCTTATATTTTAGCATTCACCCTGGCGTTAAAGCTAATCTATGACGGCGTGCTGAGTTTCGTTTAGCCAGAAATAAGGCCACGAAATTTATCGTGGCCTAACGCAAGTTTGATACTAAAAAGAATTACTATTCTCACCTATTGTCGCGTCTGATCTTGCAGTCGCGATATCTCGTCCTTTAGTTCGAGTTTTTTGCGCTTGAGCAGGCCGATTTTCAGCTCATCTTGAGCCGGCCGCTGCAATTCGTGGAGGATCTCATCGTCAAGCGTGGCATGACGGCGCTCCAGCGCGTTGAGGTGGGAAGTAGTTGTCATGAAGTCTTCCTTTCTCTGTATGTACAATGATCAGTCTGGCAAAAAAACAGCACACTGTCCAATCAAGAAATGAAGCCAATTTTCAACTAAATTGCACATGCAATTAAATCTTTGTGCAAACATTTGTAATATGGAGTATTTTTAACAAGCAGACGCAAAAGAGAATCAGAAGGCCAATTGCCACATGATGCCACTTACCGCCGAACAACGGGCAGGATTGGGACTAAAACTCGCGTCCAAACGTCAAGAACATAAAGATCTGGACGCAGCTATTCACGCGCTCACCCATTCTGGGCAAAGCGACCCGATGCTGGTGCAACGCTTAAAGAAGAAAAAGCTAGCGCTCAAAGATGCAATCATAGAGCTCGAGCATATCTTATTGCCCGACATAATTGCTTAGTGCTGCTCCGTCGCGGCTAGCAATATTTCTAACAATTCGATCTCATCATCACCAACGAATGTGCGGTCTTTGCAACGCCATGAGATAGACAATGCAGACCTTGCCGCTGCCCAGCGGACCAACTTGAAACGCGGAACAGCAAATGCCGTTGACCAGAAATCGGCCAAGGCCTCAACTCTGTGCCGATCATAGACAATCTCACGAATGCCGCGCGGGTTCCGAAATGCATTCGCCAATTCAAATGCCTTTTCCCCGAGCACACCTTTCGCATCAAACGCACAATATCCGCGTGTACCAAATCGAATGTTCTCGTGATGCAAATCACCATGTAGCGGTATAAGTTCGTCCTGATCGGCCAACGCAATTCTCGCCAACTCCTGGGCTCGGCCCATCGCTACCAAGCCTTTCGGGTCAGCATTTCGTGAAAGCGTTAGCCCCAATAACGCCTCGAACCAAGTTTCAACAGTTGGCAGGTCAAATTCAACATTTGGGCTTTTTGAGTGGATAGTATTGGCGACTTCAACCAGTTCCGAATTGGCCAACTGGTCATCACCATTTCGGGCAACATCACCCAAGGACGGCCCGTCCAGCCATTCCAAAAGGGCAATTTTCTCATCTGCAAAATGCACTTTTGCGCAGCCAACCCCATTACGGGAGCGAAGAAAGTCAAAGCCCCCTCTTTCATTGCGCATGCCGCGAGGTCCGTAAACCTTAAGTGCCAATTGGGAACCGTCTTGCCCGTGAACGCACCAAACATTGCCAAAAGGCGTACTTTCAACAAAGTGCGCATTGCTCAATTTGTGCGTTTTTAATATGTGCGGATCAAGAATAGGCTCTGTGCTCATGATAAAGGCAATAACCCGCCCAATTAGAGGATGCAATGTCACCAATTGGGCAGTTTACACCGACAACTCGCCCAAATTAGACTTCTGGCCCCTTGCCCAATGCCTCAAGGTAGGCTAAACGCCCTTTTTGACGTAATGCGAGAGGGCTAACATGCCTTTAAACCCGCCAATTGCCATCGTCATGGGCTCTCAGTCTGACTGGGCCACAATGCGCCATGCCGCTGAGACCCTTGATCAACTTGAAATTCCATATGAAGCGCGCATCGTTTCTGCGCATCGTACGCCCGACCGGATGTATGACTTTGCCAAATCTGCGGCGGACGATGGGTTTCAAACCATCATCGCTGGCGCTGGCGGCGCCGCCCACTTACCGGGTATGATCGCAGCACTGACCCATTTGCCCGTTTTCGGCGTACCAGTTGAAAGCCGCACGATGAAAGGTCTTGATAGCCTTTACTCAATCGTGCAGATGCCCGCTGGCATTCCCGTGGGCACCTTGGCGATCGGCAAAGCAGGCGCAACCAACGCGGCCCTTTTGGCCGCTGCTGTTATCGCCCTTTCAGACGAAACCGCCCGCGAGGCACTCATTGCCTATCGCAAAAACCGCACAGCCCAAGTGACAGAGTTTCCAGTTGATGAAGAATAAGCTGACGACCGGATCTACCATTGGCATTTTGGGTGGTGGGCAATTGGGGCGTATGATGGCCCTCGCCGCCCATCGGCTGGGCCTCAACACCCATATTTATTGCCCTGACCCTCAAAGCCCCGCCTTTGCGGTAACGCCCAACAAGACCGTTGCGAAATACGAAGATTTGGCTGCCCTTACTGCATTTGCACAAAGCGTTGATTGCGTAACCTATGAATTTGAAAACGTCCCTGCTGAAACTGCAGCGGCCATCACGCAGGCACAAACAAACCTCTTTCCTTCGGCAAAAGCGTTGGAAATTTCTCAAGATCGTTTGGTCGAAAAACGCTTTATCTCAACCGTGGGCATTGAAGTCGCACCGTTTGCCAAAATCGATAATCAAGATGAGCTGGAGGCCGCGGCAAAAAAGATTGACCTGCCCGCTGTCCTAAAGACAAGACGATTTGGATATGATGGCAAAGGCCAAACTATTCTAAAAACCAATGATGACCTCGTAACAGCGCTTAAAGTTATCGGCGAACAGCCTGCAATCCTTGAAGGCTTTATTCCGTTTGAAAAAGAGATTTCGGTGATCATTGCCCGTGATCAATCTGGACATGTTGCGGCTTATGATCCGGCAGAAAACGTGCATGAAAACCACATTCTAAAAACGTCGACAGTACCGGGTAACATTGGTACCGATGTTGGTGAAGCCGCGAAAGCAATTGCAACCCAACTGATCATCGCACTTGATTATGTCGGTGTGATGGGCGTGGAGTTTTTTGTTGTTCCTGGCGAGAACGACATCAAATTGGTTGTCAATGAAATCGCACCACGGGTTCACAATTCTGGGCATTGGACTGAAGCGTCGTGTGTTGTTGATCAATTTGAACAACACATTCGCGCGGTTGCTGGGTGGGACTTGGGAAGCCCCGAACGACACAGCAATGCCGTGATGGAAAATCTCATTGGCGATGAAATCATTGCTGGAATGGCAACTACAGAATCGAACGCGCAAGTTCACCATTACGGCAAAGGTGAAATCCGGCCGGGTCGGAAAATGGGGCACATCAATCGCGTATTTCCCAAAAACGGGTCATAATTGCCTCTAAATCATCGATTTTTCGCCCCCAAACGCTGGACAAGCCAATCCATGTTTGGTATTCACCCCCAACGCTTGGCTGGTTCTGCTGGCCGAAGCGCTTTTGGCTTTTTGTCAATTGCGCATTGAATTTTTGGTTTAACTCTTTTGAAGGTGGTGTGCCGCGTGCAAGTAGTCGTTCGCGATAACAATGTAGATCAAGCTCTTCGAGCTTTGAAAAAGAAACTTCAACGCGAAGGTGTATTTCGTGAAATGAAGTTGCGTAACTACTATGAAAAGCCTTCTGAGAAGCGTGCCCGTCAAAAGGCAGAAGCTGTGCGTCGCGCCCGTAAATTGGCTCGCAAGCGCATGCAGCGCGAAGGTCTTGTTTCAGGTGGTGGTCGCTAAGGCGCCCCTCTTTAACGCAAAGAATTAAAAAACGCCGCTGATTTTTCAGCGGCGTTTTTGTTTGTTCAATTGAATTTAGACTAGGCAGCGGCTTCTTTAATCACCGTATCAAGAACTTCCTTGAACACCTCATCTGGCTGAGCGCCAGAAAGCCCATACTTACCGCCCATGATGAAAAACGGCACGCCCTGAATGCCTTGCGCAGATGCGTCGGCAGCCGCTTTCTCAACTTCTTCTTGCAGATTTTCGCGGGTCACAAGCGCTAATACTTCGTCTTTCGTAAAGCCATGGGCCGTGCCGATATCGACCAAAACGTCTGGGTCTGAAATATTTCGAGCATCAACATAACACGCATTGCTCATGGCCATGGCGATTTCATGTTGAGTGCCCTTGGCATCCGCTGCGGCGATCAACACTTGAGATGCTTGGGAGGGATAACGCATTTTTTGCTTGCGCATATCCAACTCTAAGCCAGACTTTTTAGCCTCTTCTTCCAAGCGATCCCACATTGGCGCAGGATCTTTGCCATATTTGCGCCGCAACATGCCTTCCACTTCCTCACCTTCTTTCACCGCATTTGCATCCAGCAAATAGGGATGGTGAGAAATACTGACATTTACGTCGTCGGGCAAAGCGTCAATCGCGCGATTGAGGCGGTGAATACCAACCAAGCACCATGGACACACGGGATCAGAGAAAACGTCGATACGTAAATCGGTCAATTGATGCTCCTATTTCTGTGGGGGGCAGTACTAGCGCAAACTGCCCCCTCAGCTCAAATCACAGCTTATTGAAGAGCAAATTCGGCGTAAAATAGCTGCACCTGACTCCAAATGCCATCAGCCCACAGGCTGCCATGGTCACCCCCCTCTTTGATCCAAAGGGTTTTGCCGTTTGGCGCAAGCGCAAACAATCGCTCGCCATTGCCAACACTGATCACTTTATCCTTAGTCCCATGGCCAATGAATGTGGGTTCCTCAACATCCTTGATCCATTCGCGAGACGGAAATCTATCTAGCATTACGAAGTCCACGAGCAATACGGGATAGCGCTCCTTCGCCACGTCAATTGTCGCTGTATAAGGCGTTTCAAGCACCAAGGCCGCTGCCTCACGTTCTGAGGCAACATATGTCGCTACGCCTGAACCGAGTGAGCGACCCCACAAAAGAATTTCGCTTTGACGGGAGGCAAGCCAGTCATACGCCGCCAATCCATCTTGCAGAATATGGTCTTGGTTTAACTCACCGGGCGATCCGGGAAAGCCACGATAATCAAAAGACAAAAAGCCATATCCATCGGCCACAAATTGTGAAAACCGCTCATGCTCCCGTGTGAAAGAGCCTGTGTTTCCCCGGAAATAAATCACGGTCGGATTTTCGCCTCTAGGGGCTGAATACCAGCCTAAAAGAGACGTGCCATTGCCGGTGGGAATTTGAACCACCTCGGCACTTGTGAGACCAACCTCATTCAACGAAAGTGTCTTGCCCGTCACGTCATATTGCAGGGACCGTTGGAAGAAATAAAAGTATGCATGCACCGCTGCGTACAAAACAAGGGCCAGCAAGACCAGCCATTTAACAATTGACAAAAATCGAGACATAAACAAATTCCTTAAATTATTTTGGTGTTTTCAGCAGTCCAACTGCCTTGCGAAATTTCAATACATTTTCCGAAACACCGTCTTTCAACGTATTGGTCCAATATAGCGTATGGGTAATCAGGCGCAGATTTTCAAATCTCAGCTTTGAATATCGAATGCGCACATTATGTTCCAAAATGCCGCGACCGAAATGATTAAAGCCTCCAACTGGCCCGCCAAGAACATCGCCTTGCCAAAAGAACAAGGGATGATGTTGGTCAAACATGTTGGTCCACCGCACGCACGAGAAAACTGCGCCATGGTGTGCATAGGCTTGCGGCGCTTTTAACGCCCATTCCGCACTTGAACGCGGCACCGGCAAGTTGGCATATTCATCGCTGAATTCAAGTTTGTTTGGTGTATAAAGCGCACCAAAATCCTCGTTATAGGCTCGAGGTGGTGCGACTGGGAACAAACGTTCTTCTTTCAACTTCTCAAAGTTCTTTTGACCCCGCGCCATCAAAAACTGGGCGTGCGTTAAAGGCGACCCGAAACAAACAAAATCTGTGATTTTCCAATAGGACTTGGATTTCTTGCCATTCCTGTCCTCCACCGGACCAGACAGTCTGATCGCTTTGGCAACATTTGCCTGTGCCTTTTGATAGGCTTCAACGGTGAGCACATTCCAATATTTGCTGGTATGATTTTTAACGAATAAATCGTGTTCATAAAGAGCTTGCCGCACTCGGTCACTTGGCGGGTTTTCATTGGTGGGGCCCAACTCCTCCCACAAAAGATGCAAAATATCATAGGCGACAACCGAACCCAAAGAGTGGGCCACAATAACAATACGATCATATGTTTTGTCTTTGTGCAGGTCGCGCAGTAAGCGTAGTCCGCGCTCACGCACATCATGCCGGCGTTTCACAGTGTCTGGATGGGCCCCCAGATATCCGGCAACATCACCTAGATACGGCAGAAAGAACATCGCCGTCAGGATGGCCATAAGCAACGTGCTGCCCACAACGACAGACCGCACTTCCACGCCGCCAATGCCAAACAGCGTGTAATAGACCAAGACGGTGATGACCCCATATGCTGGCCAACGCAATATCCAACGCAAAGCTGGCACCAACCAGCCTAAAAAGACCATCAGCCCAAGATTGAGGAACCCGACAAACGTAACGTCCCAGACGTTCAGGCGGGCTGATCCACCATCAAGGTTCCACCATTCCAGCTGAAAGGATGTGCCCAAAGCCAATAACACAATACCAAATACAACAAGTCCAATGAGAACGATCAAAAAGCAAAGCGCGGTCCACGGCCAAACCATTCGATTGGTTACATATTCGGGTCGCACCATAACGATGCGCAATAGCCAACGCCAAAGATTACGCAGCTTCGCATCGTCCAGAATATCAGCATAATAGAATTCAAAAAAGTCTGTGCGCTTTCCATCGGCCGCGGGTGGCGTCGTGATGCGTTGGAGATCATGACTTCCGGTTTTACAATCGGGAACGATCCAACTTTTGTTCCCGTCTGGACCAATGTTTCGATCCCCTGGTGGCAACATATCGCCATCAGTGGTCCAGAGCGCCTCAACAATTCGGCGCATCATGCCCATGGGCCTTTGTTCGCCCATGCCGTGAACCACAACAACTGCTTGTTTTTCGCCTGCCATTGGTCAACGCCTTGCTCTTAAACCATGCACTTACATTTGCTCAATTCGGCATAAGAAACAAGCTGTTCTAAATGCCAATTGTTGCGCGAATGGTTTGATTCACTCGGTCTCACTCAAACGAATATGCTGCTGGGCAATTTTGTGGACACGATCCAACAACTCAAACAATGCCTGATGCTCATCAGAAGAAAACCCATCCAACAAAACCGCGTTGATCTCATGGTAGAGTTCTTTTAGGTGACGCTTTCGATCAGCCTTTTCTGTCGCATAAACCAGAATTGAACGTGCATCTGTCTGAGACGCATTTTTTTTGACCCATCCCGCTTTCTCCATGCGATCAATAAGACGAGACACCGCCGCTTTTTCAGCATGCATATAGCGCGCAAGCTCGCCAATACTCACCCCATCCTTGCGCCAAAGGGCCCCTAAAACAACCCACTGTTGTGGCGATAAATCATGGGGTGCCAGTTTTAGGGCCAAAATCTGTTGGGCGCGTGCAGCAGTTGCCGAAACCAGGCGGCCCAATGAATCTTGTGGTGGAGTCAATTCGTCTTCAGCCATTGGCTCTTTTTAGTTTACATGGAACATTTATTAGGTTACATGTAAACTATCACGACGAACCTAAATTGCAATGAGAAATATCGTCAAAGGAACCCAAATGAGACAACCTGTGATCAAAAGATATTCGCGTACAGCCCGCATCCTTCACTGGACCATTGCAGTTTTGATTATTGGTTTATTGATCGCCGGGACCCTTATGCACAATAGTGCCGATGACGCGACGAAATTTGCCATACTCAAATTGCATGCACCCTTGGGCATTCTGGTCGGCATCTTGCTGCTCATCCGCACATTCTTTGCTTTTCGGCACGCCCGCCCTGCGCCAGACCCGAACTGGTCAATGCCTGTCAAATGGGGATCAAAGATCATCCATATCGCGCTTTATGTCATTCCTTTCGCGCTCGTCGCATCAGGTTTAGGAACGATGGCACTGTCCGGCTTAGGAGAAATTCTTCAATCTGGGCAAACAGCCCCATGGCCTGACCTTTCCATCGTTGGACCAGCCCAAGCGCACGCCTTATTTGCAAAACTGTTCATCGCAAGCTTCGTCCTGCACCTCGCCGGCGCGCTCTATCACCAGTTCATCGTCAAAGATAATTTGATCGCTCGGATGATGCCTGAACCAAAAAAATAACAAACAAAAAGGGGCGCTCAAAAGAGCGCCCCTTTCCAGTTCAAACTTTTCCAAATCAGTGGGCGAAAGCCTTCACAATGTCTTCGGTCATTTTCTTGGCGTCACCAAACAACATCATGGTGTTATCGCGGAAGAACAATTCGTTCTGCACGCCTGCATAACCCGCTGACATGCCCCGCTTGATGAACAGCACCGTGCCTGCATTTTCAACGTCGAGAACCGGCATACCGTAAATTGGCGATGCCTTATCTGTTTTTGCAGATGGGTTGGTCACATCGTTCGCGCCGATAACAAAAGCAACATCGGCTTGAGAGAATTCAGAGTTGATATCCTCAAGTTCGAACACTTCGTCATAAGGAACATTGGCTTCGGCGAGCAACACATTCATGTGGCCTGGCATACGACCAGCAACGGGGTGGATCGCATATTTGATTTCAACGCCTTCAGCTTTAAGCAAATCGCACATTTCGCGAAGTGCATGCTGAGCTTGAGCAACCGCCATACCGTAACCCGGCACGATGATCACTTTACCAGCATTTTTCATCATAAAGGCGGCATCGTCCGCTGAACCTTGCTTCACCGGACGTGTTTCTTCTTCGCCATCGGCTGCAGGGCCACTATCGCCACCAAAGCCACCAAGGATCACCGAGATAAATGACCGGTTCATTGCCTTACACATAATGTAGGAAAGGATGGCACCAGAAGAACCCACCAACGCACCGGTGATGATCAAAGCGGTATTGCCAAGCGTAAAGCCGATACCTGCAGCCGCCCAACCTGAATAAGAATTCAGCATAGAGACAACAACCGGCATATCAGCGCCACCAATTGGAATGATCATCAGACCACCCAAAACTAGCGCCAAGACCGTAATTGCCCAGAACAGCATTGGATCAGCCGTAATGGTGAATTGCCAGATCAGATAGACCAACAAGACACCAAGGCCGATATGCAGCAGATGGCGCATCGGTAGGATGATCGGCTTACCAGACATGTTGCCGTTGAGCTTCGCAAAAGCGATTACAGAACCGGTAAAGGTGAATGCACCAATGGCAACACCAAGGCTCATTTCAACCAGAGCTTGAGCATGGATATGTCCGTCGGTTGTGATGCCGAACGCGTCAGGCGCATAAAGCGCAGCCGCGGCCACAAACACCGCAGCCAAGCCAACCAAAGAGTGGAAGGCCGCAACAAGTTGCGGCATATCGGTCATCGCGATGCGACGGGCCATGACGCCGCCAATGACGCCACCAATACCGATACCACCGATAATTAATGCCCAAGAAAGCATGTCAGATGGTGCGGCAACCAATAGGGTCGTCACCACCGCAATGCCCATACCGATAATACCATAGGCATTACCGCGACGCGCGGTTGCAGGAGAAGAAAGGCCCCGAAGCGCCAAGATGAAGAGAACCCCAGAAACGAGGTAAAGAACAGCAGCAATATTTGCAGAAATCATGTCGCTTACCCTTTCTTCTTATACATGGCGAGCATGCGTTGGGTGACCATGAAGCCGCCAAAAATATTGACGCTGGCGAAAACCAATGCGAGGAAACCAAAGACTTTGGAAATCCAATTTCCGTCTGCCGCCAAATGCACACCAACGGCGAGCAACGCGCCCACAACGATCACGGAAGAGATCGCGTTGGTCACACTCATCAAAGGTGTGTGCAACGCTGGGGTTACAGACCACACAACGAAATAGCCAACAAAAATGGCAAGCACGAAAATCGCCAAGCGAAATACAAACGGGTCGATTGAGCCGCCACTAGCAGCCGATGCTGCGGCACCTGCAGCTGAAGACATTTGATCCAATGATGCAATCATGATTTTGCTCCCTTCTCGCCACTAAAGGCAGGATGCACAACTGCGCCATCACGGGTCAATTGTGTTGCGGCGACCAATTCATCTTCTGGATCAACCGCCAATGTTTTTGCTTCCTTGTCGATCAATGTCTCAAGGAATGAGGCCAAGTTTTTCGAGTAGAGCTGAGATGCCGATGAGGCAACACGACCAGCCATATTTTCAAAGCCAATGATTTTGACGCCCTTATGGTCAACAATCTCGTTGGCCTTTGCGCCTTCAACGTTGCCGCCACGTTCAACAGCCAAATCAACAAGCACCGAGCCCGGTGCCATGGATTCGACCATCTTCTTCGTGATCAAACGCGGCGCTGGACGGCCTGGAATAAGTGCTGTGGTAATCACCACATCTTGCTTAGCAATATGAGCGGCCACAAGCTCAGCTTGCTTGGCCTGATATTCTTTACTCATTTCCTTAGCGTAACCGCCTGAGGTCTCAGCTTGCTTGAACTCTTCATCTTCAACCGCAACAAACTTGCCGCCCAAAGATTCAACTTGTTCTTTCGCCGCTGGCCGCACGTCGGTTGCTGAAACAACGGCACCCAATCGTTTTGCAGTCGCAATGGCCTGAAGACCAGCAACACCAGCGCCCATAACAAACGCTTTGGCCGGACGAACCGTACCCGCGGCTGTCATCATCATTGGGAAAGCACGGTCAAACGCCACCGAAGCTTCAATCACCGCTTGATAACCAGCAAGGTTGGCCTGTGAGGACAATACGTCCATCACCTGCGCCCGGGTAATCCGCGGCATAAATTCCATAGAAAAGACACCGAACCCAGCTTTTGCGAGGACGGCGATGTCTTTTTCGTTGCCGAAAGGGTCCATTTGGCCAATAACCAACGCGCCTTTGGCGGCACCGGTAAGCGCTTTGGCAGTTGGTCGACGAACCGTCAACACAACATTTGCGCCCTTGATGGTTGCAGATGCAGTAGCAGAGATTGTCGCCCCTGCTGCCTTATATTCTGCATCCGGTATTTTGGAGCCTTCGCCGGCTCCTTTTTCGACGCTAACTTTAGCGCCGAGCCCGATATATTTTTTTACCGTTTCCGGTGTTGCCGCCACACGGGCTTCGTTGGCGGCAGTTTCGCGTGTTATCGCTATTTTCATGCCTTACTCCCTGGGCTTTCACTCAAGCCCAAACGCATTAACAAAAATGCGCCGCCCCCACATTTGCGGCACGACAATGCTCGTTAGCTGTTAGGCTACGAGGAAGAAATACATCAAAACAAGCACCACAACGATGGCGACGGTTGAGTATTTCAGAACGTTCATAACGCCGTTATATGTCTTCGTTTGCTCTTCAAAGAGCTTTTCAGCTTCGGTAGCCATTTATTTCTCCGTTTAACAAATCAATTTCAAACGCCGATCAGGCGTCCATTTCTTCCAACTCGTCAATTAGACCTTCGATCATTGAAAGTCCAAGCGACCAGAAATTCGGGTCTTTGGCGTCCAAACCAAATGGTGCCAACAATTCTGAATGATGTTTGGACCCGCCAGCGCGCAACAAGTCAAGATAGCGTTGTGCAAATCCGTCTTCCGATTTTTGATATTGCGCATAAAGTGAATTAACAAGGCAATCACCGAACGCATATGCGTAAACATAGAACGGTGCGTGGATGAAATGCGGCACGTAAGACCAAAAGCTCTCATACCCCTCGTTCAAAACAACAGATGGACCCAGGCTCTCTTTGCTTACGTCCAACCACATTTGATTAAGCTCTTCAGACCGCAACTCGCCATTTCGGCGTGCGGTGTGCACCTTGCGCTCAAACGTATAGAATGAGATCTGGCGAACAACGGTATTGAGCATGTCTTCGACTTTACCGGACAATAGGGCAAAACGCGCCTTCTTGTCTGTTGTCGCCTCAAGCAAAGACCTAAAGGTCAGCATTTCACCAAACACACTTGCCGTTTCAGCCAGCGTAAGTGGCGTCGATGCCATCAATGGGCCTTGATCCGCTGCCAACACTTGGTGAACACCATGGCCCAACTCGTGTGCCAAAGTCATCACGTCACGCGCCTTGCCCATATAGTTGAGCATCAAATAAGGGTGAGCACTTGGCACCGTCGGGTGTGCAAACGCACCAGGGGATTTGCCTTCGCGCACCGGCGCATCGATCCAACCAGAACCGAAAAACGGTTTAGCCACATCGGCCAATTCGGGTGAAAAATCAGCATAGGCTGACATCACCATATTGGTGGCTTCATCCCAATTGAACAAACGGTCATCATCGTTAGGCAATGGGGCATTGCGATCCCAAGCATTCAGCTTTTCCATGCCGAACCACTTCGCTTTCATCGCGTAATAGCGGTGAGAAAGCTTTGGATAGGCTTCGCGTACAGCACTTTCAAGCGCGTCCACAACTTCTCGTTCGACCGAGTTCGCCATATGTCGGCTATCCGCCACATCTTCGTACCCACGCCAGCGATCAGATATCTCTTTATCTTTGGCCAGCACATTGGTGATGTGGGTAAACAGACGATGGTTTTCGCCTAAAGTACCAACAAGGCCTTTAAACGCCGCTTCGCGAACAGTGCCGTCTTTGTCGGTCATTTTGGTCAAAGTTGGCTCAAGCGCCAACTCCTCACCATCAACGTCAAATTTCAGGCTAGCCATTGTTTCATCAAACAAACGGTTCCAAGCAGAACGTCCCGTAACCGACTTGTCATGAAACAATTCTTCCACGCGATCTTCGAGTTGATAAGGCTTGGCCTTGCGCAACTCGTCAAACCAAGGTTTGTAGCGGGCAAGCGCTGCGTCTTTTTCAAATGCCGCAGCAAGAATTGCATCATCGATCCGGTTCAACTCAAGGGAGAAGAACAACATCGGCGTAGAAAAACTTGTCAGTTTCTCATTCATATCGCCCATAAATTTTGAACGATCAGGATCAGACGTATTTTGCGCATACTGCAAATAGGCGAATGAGCCGATGCGACCCATTTTATCTGAAAGTGCTTCATAGCGGTTGATCGTATCGATCAGGCCGCCATTTTTAGTCAACTCTTCAAGATTGCCTTTATAGTCAGCGGCAAAGCTTTTTGCCTCTTGTTCGCAAAATTCTATATCGGCTTTAAGCTCTTTGCTTTCCGGTCCTGGATAAAGATCATCAAGGTCCCATTCAGGCAAATTGCCAAATTCCGCTCCAGCGGCTTTTTCAGCCGTTGCACCAAATACTGCTTTATTCATATTGAAAAACGAGAACTCCGAGAATGTTTTGCCCGGAGATTATCACATAAAGACATGATGTGAAGGGCGACATATAAGTATGACGCCCTTTTGCGCTCAAATGGACGTGAGCTTCGCTATATATCGAGGTCGAGATAGATCGCTGTGAAAGTTAACGTATCGATCAAACCGTGCCCTAGAACAAGCGGCCAAATATTGCGCTTGTAGCCCAAGAACAATGCGCCAAACCAAAGTCCAATTAAGCCCGTGCTGATCAACCCGCGTAGGCCCTGATAATACATGTGTGCAACGCCAAAAATGAGGGCAGGCACCAAAATCGCCAAGAAATTCCCGAAGCGCACATTGGCAAATATCTTCAATGCACGATCAATCAAAAAGGCGCGAAATAGCATTTCTTCGCCAAATGCCGCGCTTGTCCAAACAATGGCCAACCACATCAAAAATATCGGCAAGTTTCCTTCTACATCTCCCCAACGGTCTTCAACACCTGACGGTGCTTCGGTTAGGAAACTGATCTGAAATGTTTCACCTATGTAGAAAAGTAATACGCTAATCCCCATAATTCCGATGAAGGCCAACAACGCTTGCGGCACCAACAACAGCCAGGAACGGGTTTTTGTAAACTTACCAAATCCAAGTTGGCCCCATGTTTCGCCCCTATTTCGAAGATAAAGGGTTAGAGCGCATATCGCCACAAGAAGCGAAACCGGCCCTGAGAATTTCCAGATAAACGGGTCAAGAATGAGCTTTGTTACAAACGCCAGTGCCACAAACCCAAACAGTTCCAGCACGGCGCGTAACCGAGGGTCTAAATTTTCACCAATCATGTTTTCCACCTTCAATTTTTACCACTGAAGATGAGTTAATTCGCCTTACGCCCAAGTTATAGAACGTTCTTGCAACCTGAAAGCTGCATCCATATTGACGGTGTTACGCCAAAAGCGTGCTTAAAGTGCCGAATAAAGTGGCTTTGATCTGCAAAACCAACCAAATGCGCAATAGATGCACTAGAATACCCGGCGCTCAACAAGCCACCTGCAACATCTAGCCGACGCATAATCAAATAGCGATGTGGACTTGTGCCAAAGTACTGGCGAAATTCTTTGCATAATTGCCAACGGTTCATGCCTGCAACCATCGCCAGCTCGTCCAAACTCACATCCTGTCTATAATGTTTTCGCAAATAACGCGCCGCTTTCGCCAAACGGTGCCGGTCGCAACGCTGAGTGCCAACAGGTGTTGTGGACGCGTCATAAAGCGCGATCGCAAGGTCAGACAAATATCCATCAAGTTCCAAACCTGACGGCTGTGCGTCCAAATCATCCAATAGATTTTGAACCGCGTGACTCAGCCCGGCATGGGTGGAAATTCCACCGTCGATGAACGGCAATCCACTTTGCCCTGCATATTGTCGCACCAGTTCGGGTTCCAAATAAAGAGCTCTATAGGCAAAGCCACCCTCGGTCCCGGCGCGCCCGTCATGCATTTCGTCGGGGTGAAGAACAACCACCTGCCCGGGCAGCGAATTACGGGTTTCACCCCGATAATCAAACTGTTGCACACCACGCATGGTAACGCCGATTGCATAGCGATCGTGGCGATGTTTTGAGAATTGGAATTGGGAAATGAACGCTTCGGCACGCCAATCAAATTGGGCGGCCTGTCGCATCCAACTTCCATCTTCGGCCAATCGGGTCCGCACAGATTTGCTCCTATAACTAGGCGATTAGGTGGGGCAAGGACGGCAAAAATCAAGTTTGCCGGCACATTCTGACCAATCAAATTGAAAATTTATGCTTAAATCACTGTTAACAAATCAAACCTACTCTGCCCCAAAATAGAACAGTTCGATGATTCGTATCCACGCGATGCCGGATAGGGTCAGGTTTGATTGCGAGTAGTTTGTTTAATGGCCAAAGTCCTGATTATCGATGATGACCCCGTACAATGCCGTCTTAGCGCCGAAATTCTAAAGGCAAATGGATATGATACCGTTGATGTTTTATCCGGCGCGGAAGGCCTAGAAATTTTGGCCGAGGACGAAATTGACGCGCTCATTTTGGACCTGGTCATGCCCGAAATGGACGGTATGGGCGTGATGGCCGAAATGAAAAAACGCGGGATGAACCATCCCGTCATTGTGCAAACCGCCACATCATCCATCGAAACAATTGTAACAGCGATGCGGCACGGCGCGGTCGACTTTTTCGTCAAACCTGTGGCCCCCGAACGCTTGATCATTTCCCTGCAAAATGCCCTCAAACGGCAAAGCTTAGAAACATGCCTGCGCACTGAACAGAACCGACTTTCTGGTCAATTCGGGTTCGATGACATCATCACCAAATCGCCAATTATGGACCGGGTAAAGCAGCTGGGTCTAAAAGCCGGTGCCAGCAATATTCCGGTTCTAATCGAAGGGGAAAGCGGCACAGGTAAAGAGCTCATTGCGCGCGCCATTCAAAGCGCCTCAAAACGAGCGAACAAGTCATTTGTCACGGTCAATTGTGGCGCAATCCCCCCAAATTTGGTTGAATCTGTTCTTTTTGGGCACAAAAAGGGTTCCTTTACGGGCGCGACTGCGGACCAGAAAGGCAAGTTTCAAGAAGCCGACGGCGGCACACTGTTCCTAGACGAAATCGGGGAACTTCCTCTCGACATGCAAGTGAAGTTACTGCGGGCGCTGCAAGAAGGCGAAGTTGAGCCAATTGGCGCAACGAAAGTCGAAAAGGTTGATGTTCGAATTGTCTCAGCCACCAACAAGCGGCTGCTGAATTTGACCAAAGAGGGTCATTTTCGCGAAGACCTTTATTATCGCCTCAATGTATTTCCCATTTATTTGCCGCCTTTGCGCGAGCGGATGAACGATTTGGACGCACTTGTCCAACATTTCGTCAACCGATTTGCTGCCCAAGAGGGGCGCCAAATTATGCAATGTGACCAGCAAGCAATTGAATTGCTTAAAAAATTCGCTTGGCCCGGCAATGTGCGTCAATTGGAAAACACCGTTTATCGCGCCGTCGTATTGGCCAGCAGTAACGTTCTGCAGCCTGATGACTTCCCGCAAATTCGCGCCTCGATTGAGGGCACCGATGCCATCCGCGCTGAATTGGCAAAAAAACCACAACTCATATCTCCGATACATATCGATGATCTAACCGCGCCTAATCCGACCCAACAACTTGCATCAGAGCCAGTGCCTGATCGGTTTGTGGCCACCAATGGCGACGTCGCCCCGCTCAATGAAGTCGAAAGAGATCTGATTGTTTTTGCACTGGATCAGCATCAGGGAAGAATGAGCGCAGTGGCGCGTGCCTTGGGCATTGGCCGTTCAACATTGTACCGAAAACTCAAAGAATACAATTTGGAAGAAAACGCAGCTTAGCGTCTTTTCTCACAAATCAATCATTTTACGGTAACATTTATGCGAAATACTTGGCTTCGTCATAATCTCAACGTATAAATCGCCAACAAGTTTCAATTGTTGAATACGTTAAGTTGGCGGCGTCGAGCTAAAAACTTCGGCTTTTGTTGGCCGATGCTGATTTTGGGGACTTTGAGGGAACAAGATGCGTTGTAAAATTCGGTCACTAATTTTCGGCTTGAGCTTAGCCAGTTTGACAGCCCTTGGCGCTACTGCCCAAGAAATGGTTTTGGTAAATGGTGTTGAAGCGACACGCGTCGTGATTGGCCCCGCCACATCCCCACTCGCAAAAATTATCAAGTCTGGTCTGCGCGACGAATATTACGGCGCAAAAGCCGGGTCACGTACTTGGAAGAACGCCCAAGGCCTTTACTATTTTTATGGCGCGCGCAATTTTGAACCACTTTGGTTAGAAGACGATGGCAACAAAGTCGCGTTTTCAGAAAAAGCAATCAGCATTCTCAATCTGTTTGAAAAAGCAGAGATGGAAGGCCTGCGCTCTTCTGACTATATCACGCCAGCGTTGAACATTGATGCCGCGCAAAACGATCCGCAACTTTTGGCTCAGGTTGAAACCGCATTTTCTGACGCTGCTATTCTTTATGCCAAACATGCTTCGGGTGGCCGCATCGCCCCAAGCTCAGTTTCGAGTTCGATCACGCTGCGACCGACGCGCGTTGACCTTACTAAACTACGTGTCGATTTGGTGAGTGCTAAAGACCCCGCTCAATTGCTGCAAAAAATGCACCCCACACATGTTGAGTTTAAGGCGCTTCGCGCTGAGTTGGCTAAAAAGATGGCTGGCCCAGAAATTGAACAAGTGATCATGCCAGACGGCAAGCTGCTAAAACTTGGCAAAACAGACGCGCGGATGCCGATATTGCGTGAGCGGTTGCAAATTGAACTGACTGATCCAAGCAATGAGTTGGTGTATGATCAAGCTGCCGTAGATGCGGTGAAAGAATTTCAAACATCAATTGGCCTCATCGCTGATGGTGTCGTTGGCCCTGCAACTGTTGCTTCGCTAAATGGCGCACATGGCGCAAGTGTTGAAGACATTGTTGCCAACATGGAACGCTGGCGTTGGATGCCCAAGAATTTGGGCGACTTCCACGTATTCGTCAATATTCCTGAGTTCCGCCTTCAAGTGAATAAATCCGGTGTGGTGCAGCACGCGACCCGTGTGGTTGTGGGCAAACCCAAACACAAAACGCCGGTGTTTTCTGACGAGATTGAACATGTTGTAGTCAATCCATATTGGAATGTCCCTCACTCAATCGCCACAAAAGAGTTGTTACCGAGTGCAAACGGAAACCCAGGCTATTTTAATTCCCGCAATTATGAGCTTTTGGCCGGCGGCAAGGTCATCAATGCTTCGTCTGTTGATTGGGCGAACATCAACCCGAAAAAGCCGCCTTTCCGCATCCGACAACGTCCCGGCCGCGGCAATGCGCTTGGCACGATCAAGTTCTTGTTTCCAAATCAACATTCCGTTTATTTGCACGACACGCCGTCTAAGTCTTTGTTTGGACGCACCTATCGAGCATTTTCCCACGGTTGCGTTCGGGTTCACAACCCATTGGATTTCGCAAACGCATTGTTGCGATACGAGCCATCGCTTAATCTGAAAAAGATCAAAGGCATGATGGGCGGTACGGAAAAGTGGAACAATCTTGGCGACCATATTCCTGTTCACCTTGCCTATTTCACCCTCCGTATTGGTGAGGATGGTACGGTCCGCAGCTATGGCGATGTTTACGGCCACCACAAAAAACTGATGGCGCTTTTAAGCTCATAGTCCCGACCACAACCGCCTAACTTGACCCAATCATTTTCCACAGCAGGGCAGATTGACGCAGATGCCTTGGTTCAGCCTCTTTTCTCACCCATATAAAAGAGGTAAGTTGAGTAACTGAGCAGATAAAATTGGGGCAAGGACGCACCTTTTATCGTTAATAAATTCTCATCTTATGTGGTTTAAGATGCGTGAAGTTGTTTGAGTAAAAGGCGTCCAAAAAGTGTTGGGTATATTGGGCAAAATCCGGGTAAACGCCATGAAACGTGCGTTTCTTTTGATAGCTTTGGCAGTGCTTGCGGTGACCAGTATATCTGGCCCGGCTATGGCTGCGCGCGACCGGACGCTCTATCTTTATTACACCCACACTAAAGAAACCGCCAAAATTACCTTCAAACGCAATGGCCGCTATGACCGCAAAGGATTAGCGCAGCTCAATACGTTTCTTCGTGACTGGCGGCGCAACGAGCCAACGAAAATGGACCCCCGTCTTTTCGATTTGATCTGGGAAGTCTATCAAGAAGTTGGCGCGAAAAAGCCAGTGCATGTTGTGTCCGCCTATCGCTCGCCCAAAACCAACGAGATGTTGCGTTCGCGCTCTAGCGCGGTAGCGAAAAACTCAAACCACACCCGTGGTTTGGCCATGGATTTTTTCATCCCCGGCGTACCAATTTCCAAATTGCGCCAAGCCGCAATGAAAAAACAAATGGGTGGCGTGGGCTATTATCCAACGTCAGGTAGTCCATTTGTACATCTTGATACAGGCAGTGTTCGCGCTTGGCCACGCATGACAACCGCGCAGCTCAAAAGGCTGTTCCCAAAGGGTAAAACCATGCACGTACCATCCAACGGTGTGGTGCTGTCTAAAGCCGGATATGCGCAAGCCAAAGCTGACTATAGACGTTGCAAGCAAAGCCCATGTGGTGGCGCAACCCGCGTTGCAAGCCTTCCAAAAGACGATAATGATGCAGGATCAGGCCGCACATTGATGGACGTTTTGTTTGGCCGGAACAAAGACAATGTTGAAGTCGCGAAGACCCCGGCGCAGCGTTCGGTTAAATCGCAAACCATACGGGTCGCTGCTTTGGGTCAACTTCCGCCGAGCAGACCCGCGGCGCTCCTGCCGCCCACATTCAACACAGAACCTGCACAGGCTGAACTCGCCGTCGCGGTTGCTGACCTTTCGATCACGCCACCGGTTAAGCCCGAAGCGATATTGTTGGCGACAGCAAAAACGCCCTTGGTTGAGGACGACAATAATATTGAAGTGCCATCACGCTTTGCCGTTGCGTCAATTGATCCCAATGAACTACCCAGCGCATCGCGCTTCATCCAAGATGCAAATGCGCAAGCTGGCATAATTCCTGAATTGCCAAACCGGGCAGAAGCACTTCTGGCCGCCTATGCACCAACAAAGCAAGAGCCTTCGCCAGACGCACAAAAAGCACTCGAAATCATTCTGAATAGACAGAATGGCGCGACCGAGTTGCGCAGCTCGTTCGGCAAGGCTGATGAAAATTCTGATCCGAATTCACAAGCAAATCTTGGCTCTGGCATCCGCGCTGCACTTGCCACCGCGTCTTTGCAGCCAGACTTCAACGATTTCACGTCTATCTTGCAGACAGCCAAAGTTGGCAACACGAAGTCAACAATGGTGAAACCTGCATATGATCTGCAACAACGTGCGGGCGAGCTTCATGCACCAGACCTTGAGCATGTGCTTGATCTGATGACAGAACCAGCAAGGTTCCAAAGCACGCAATATGCCGTGATGTTTGAGCCAGACGAGGCAGATTTGGCGCCAACAGTGGTAATGGGCAACAAATCCCAATTCGGATTTGCGTCAAAATTTGAGCAGATCGTTGTGAGCAACATCAGCTTCAAACCCACAAATTCACTGTAAAACCCTTCTTTTTGTTTGAAAAATGCGACCATTCACCGCCTACTGGTTGCGTAGGTCCTGAACTAGGTTTAAATCTGCGTTACCCAGATGGGGCATTAAGAAATGCCTTGACTGTTTTTAGCGAGGCATGAGTGACAAAACGCCCTGAAACCCCAATTCTTGATGGCATAGCCAGCACCAAAGACGTGCGCGAATTGCCCCGAGATCAAATCCGACAATTGGCGGATGAAGTGCGCGCCGAAATGATCGATTCCGTATCCGTTACTGGTGGGCATTTGGGTGCCGGGCTGGGAGTCGTTGAACTATCCGTCGCCCTTCATCATGTCTTTAACACACCAGACGACAAGATCATCTGGGATGTTGGGCACCAAGCCTACCCCCACAAAATTCTAACAGGTCGGCGCAGTCAAATGCGTACCCTTCGCAAGGAAAACGGCTTGTCCGGTTTCACCAAGCGCAAGGAAAGCGAGCATGACCCGTTCGGTGCTGGGCACTCTTCAACGTCAATTTCAGCTGGGCTCGGCATGGCCGTCGCCGCTGACTTGAAAGACGAGAAGCGCAACATTATTGCTGTTATCGGCGACGGTGCAATGTCCGCGGGCATGGCATATGAAGCAATGAACAACGCTGGGGCGATGAACGCACGGCTGATCGTTGTTCTCAACGATAATGACATGTCGATCGCACCGCCAACTGGCGCGATGAGCGCCTATCTTGCCCGTCTTGTTTCTGGTAAAGCCTATCGTTCCATTCGCGAGATCGCCAAGGGCATCACCGAGCATTTGCCGAAATTCGTTTCTGACAAAGCGCGCAAAACCGAAGAATATGCCCGCGGATTTTGGGCCGGTGGCACACTGTTTGAAGAGCTCGGATTTTACTATGTTGGACCCATTGATGGGCACAATCTAGATCATCTGTTGCCTATTTTGGACAATGTTCGTGATGCAGAAACAGGACCCATTCTAGTTCATGTCGTCACCCAAAAGGGCAAGGGTTACGAGCACGCTGAAAATGCGGCTGACAAATATCACGGTGTATCCAAGTTTAATGTTATCACTGGCGCTCAATCGAAACCTGTTTCCAATGCGCCGTCATATACCGGTGTTTTTGCTGAGAGCCTCATTCAAGAAGCTGATTTAGACGAACGTATTGTGGCCGTTAATGCGGCCATGCCGTCGGGTACGGGCCTAGACAAGTTCGCAAAACAATTTGGCGACCGCTGCTTTGATGTCGGCATTGCCGAACAACACGCGGTGACCTTTGCGGCCGGTCTTGCGACTGAAGGGCTTAGCCCATTTTGCGCAATTTATTCGACATTCCTGCAACGTGGCTACGACCAAGTGGTGCATGATGTGGCGATCCAAAATTTGCCCGTCCGCTTCGCCATTGACCGCGCTGGTTTTGTCGGCGCTGATGGCCCAACCCATGCAGGCGCGTTCGACACTGCCTATTTGGGTGCAATCCCCAACATGATCTTGATGGCACCGGGTGACGAAGCTGAACTTAAACATATGGTGCGTACTGCCGCCGAATTTGACGAGCATCCAATCGCCTTCCGCTATCCACGCGGCGAAGGTGCTGGCGTTGAAATGCCAAGCCGCGGAAGCTTCCTAGAGATCGGTAAAGGCCGCATCTTGCGCGAAGGCAATTCTGTCGCCCTATTGTCCTTTGGCGGTCGGTTGAGTGAAACACTTGCGGCGGCAGAACTTTTGTCCACCTTCGGTATTTCAACAACAGTTGCGGACGCCCGTTTCGCAAAGCCACTAGATGTCGATTTGGTGGAACGTTTAGCACGACAGCATGAAGTACTCGTGACCATTGAAGAAGGGTCGATCGGCGGCTTTGGTAGTTTCGTATTGAACCACCTCGCGTTGAACGGTCTTTTGGATGGGGGGCTAAAATGTCGCCCCATGTTCATCCCTGACGAGCATTTTGATCACGCGTCACAAGACAAAATGTACGCTCAAGCTGGTCTAGACCGCAATGCAATTGCCGCGACCGCGATGCGCGCCATCGGCAACGAAAAAGCCGCCAACCAAGTCCTCGCGGGATTGATCGACGGCTAACTCAATTCGCACATTTTTGGAGACGCTTTTGTTAGAGCGTCTCGCCGTCCACTGGCTCAGATGGGATCATGCCCAGTGCGTGTTTATAAAGATCAAGGATCGCTTCATGTTCTTGGCGCTCGTGTGATTCTTGCTTACGCAACTTCACAACTTCACGCATCACTTTGACATCATAGCCATTGCCTTTGGCCTCAGCATAAACATCGCGAATATCTTCAGAGATCGATTTCTTTTCTTCTTCCAAACGCTCAATGCGCTCGATGAAGGCACGTAACTGTTCGCGGGCGACTGTGGACTGTCCCATATCATTTCTCTTTTATGTTTGCCAAAAATCCGGGCTATATCTTTCGCCCATCTAAGGTCATTATGGCAAGGTCGAATATCGCTCATCCACCACACTATCGAAGGAATGCATGTTGACTATGAAATTGAGATCGATTTATGCGATCACTGGCCACAGAACCGTCCAAAATCAACTATAATCAAAGACCTTGGCGCAAATTGTAGCGCATTTGGAGTGTCCGGACCTTGTTTTTTATCGACTTTAGTATAACAAAAGCCGCAATGAGATTTGCACCACTGATCCTATTGCTAAGCCTGTTTTATGCAACGCCAGCGTCAGCCGATCTGCGGATATGCAATCAAAGTCAAAACCCGGTGGCCATTGCCATAGGATTTCGCAGCGAAAAAGGCTGGCAATCTGAAGGCTGGTGGATGGCAGAACCGGAAAATTGCGCGGTAGTGTTCAATGGACCATTGAGCGAACAGCGGTCGCAATTTTTCTATATTCACGCCGTAGATGATATCGGCGGAAATCGTTGGGATGGACGCATTTTTATGTGCACCCGTGATAAGTCCTTCACAATCTTCGGTGAAAAGGACTGTCTAGCCCGCGGTTACGAACGGACCGGCTTCATGGAAGTCGATACCAAGAAAAACAAGGATTGGACTGTCCAACTAACGGACGCCGATCTGCAATAATTGGAGATCCAATGAGACGTCTACGCAAAGTCAAAATTCTCGCTACCCTGGGCCCTGCATCGAACGACGAAGAAACCATCGAGAAACTGGCACGGGCAGGCGCAGACGTTTTCCGCATCAATATGAGCCATGCAAGCCACGAACTGCTTGGCCAAACCATGGATGCGATCCGCAATGTCGAAAAAGCGGTGAAACGCCCAATTGGCGTACTTGTTGATTTGCAAGGCCCTAAACTACGGGTCGGCAAGTTCAACACTGGCTCCGTCTCCCTTGCCGCCGGCGATGTCATCACATTGGACACGGATACTTCCGAAGGCAACAAAACTCGCGTTCATCTGCCCCACCCAGAAATCTTTGAAGCCATCGAAAAAGGCCAAAAGCTGCTGCTTGATGATGGCAAGCTAGAGTTGCGTTGTATTGGCAAATCTGCTGACAAAATTGAGTGTGAAGTCATTCATGGCGGCAAGCTATCTGATCGCAAAGGCGTAAGCCTGCCTGACACATTGTTGGGTGTTGGCGCGTTGACGGAAAAGGACCGTGCTGACTTACTCGCCGCGCTTGAAGTGAATGCCGACTGGATCGCCCTGTCATTCGTCCAACGCCCTGAAGACATCATTGATGTCCGCAAAACCGTTCAGGGCCGTGCGGGCATTCTTGCCAAAATCGAAAAGCCACAAGCAATCGAACGCCTTGAAGAGATCATCAAACTGTCCGATGCGATTATGATTGCCCGCGGTGACCTTGGTGTTGAAATGCCACTTGAGACGGTGCCGGGTTTGCAAAAACGCATGATCCGCATGGCCCGCCAACAGGGCAAGCCTGTTGTTGTTGCAACACAAATGCTTGAATCAATGATTACAGCACCTGTGCCCACAAGAGCCGAAGTTTCTGACGTTGCGACCGCCGTTTATGAAGGCGCCGACGCAGTGATGCTTTCAGCAGAATCAGCGGCTGGTGACTTCCCCGTGCAAGCCGTATCCACCATGAACCGCATTGCGGTTGCTGTGGAACAAGACGGCCTTTATCAGGGCATTATCCGCCGCCAAAATGTTGAGCCAGATGCAACGGCTGCCGATGCTATTTCAGCCTCAGCAAGACAAGTTGCTGAGACGCTCGATCTTGCCGCCATCGTGACCTACACGTCTTCGGGTTCAACCGGCATTCGTGCTGCGCGCGAACGCCCCGAAAAACCAATTGTGGCCCTTTCACCAAAAGTGGCGACAGTTCGGCGTCTATCTCTTGTCTGGGGATTGCACTGTGTACGTACAGACGATGCGGTGAACCTAGACGACGTTGTAGACCGTGCATGCTCTATTGCTTACCGTGAGGGCTTTGCGCGCCCTGGCGACCGCGTAGCGATTACTGCAGGCGTGCCCCTTGGCACACCAGGCGCAACCAACATGCTACGTATTGCATTTGTCGGCCAAGATGGTGTTGGTTCTTCATAAGATCCCAACTTCTGGTTAGAGCTGTTAATACCCGTCATTCTAGGCGGGTATTTTTTTGCCGGAATTTCAAAACTGCCGTTTAGATATCTAGTCGAACTTTTGGGTTGAGCCACGCATAAAGAATATCGACCGATAGGTTAGCAACAATCAGCAAGGCACCCGACATAATGGTGAGCCCCATAATCAGCGGATAATCGCGATTAAAAGCAGCGTCGACGAAGAATTGCCCCATACCACCGGTGTTAAAAATCACGTCAACAACAACTGATCCCGTGATCATGCCAACAAAGACCAGACCAAGCTGTGACACAACCGGGGTGATTGCGGGTTTCATCGCATGCCGCCAAATAATGCGCGGCATGGGCACGCCCCTCGCTTTCGCGCTGCGAATATATTCTTCGCCCAACACTTCCAACAACGAGGCGCGTGTCATGCGCAAAATGCCAATCATCGCGCCTGAGCTAAGCGTTAGCACTGGCAACACCAAATTGCGCCAATCGCCGCCATTCCAGCCCCCGCCCGGCAGCCAACCAAGCTTATATGAAAACAGCCAGATGGAGAGCACACCAACCACAAAATTTGGGATTACATACCCAATCGCCCCGAGACTAACGGTTAGATAATCAACCCAACCATTGCGCCAAATCGCGGCGCAAATGCCCAAAGACATGCCGCCAAATGTGGCGACCAGAAACGATATGGCGCCGTAATAAAAGGTCACTGGGAACGTTTGGACAATTAGCTGGCTAACGGTCACGGATTTCCAACGGATTGACGGCCCAAAATCAAACGCGGATACAATGCCCCATAAGTACCGCCAAAATTGCACAAAGAGCGGCGCGTCTAGCCCATACTTAGCGTTCAGGCTGTCGATAACATAGGGCGGTGGCATTTTGTCACGTGAAAACGGGTTGCCTGGCGCAAGCCGCACAATGAGAAATGAAATAACGATGATCAAAAAGATGGTAGGGATGGCGATCAGGAGCCGCCGAACTATATATCTAAACACATGCCCACCAATTCGATTGTCCCCTAGGCGAGCATCACTACACAAAATTATAGTGAGGGCAAATATTTTTCACTAACGACGACGCGCCAATCGGTTGAAGAGACAATAAGGGCTTACCTCTCCCACATGATTGACGCGTTCACTCTTGAAACCGAGAAGCACTTATAGTGCGTTCTCACCCGCCTCTCCCGTGCGAACACGGATGGCTGCTTCAAGATCTAACACAAATATTTTGCCATCACCGATCTTGCCCTCGGAAGCCGCTTCGCGAATGGCATCCATGGCAAGTTCGAGCTTATCCTGTGGCACCGCGATTTCCAGCTTGAGTTTTGGAACATACGAAATCTCATATTCCGCACCGCGATAAATTTCGGTATGGCCGCGTTGACGGCCATAACCGCGCACTTCTGTAACGGTCATGCCCGATATGTCTAACGCGCCGATCGCGTCTCGCACATCGTCCAGCTTATGTGGCTTAATGATTGCAATAATCAGTTTCATAAGAACTTTCCAAACATTATGCCCATAAACCTAGTGCCTATATCCTGTCTCACCATGTACCGTTAGGTCAAGGCCCGTCGTCTCTTCCTCTGGGCCAACACGTAGTCCAACAGCCTGTTTGGTCAGCCAAACAATGACAATAGTCGCCACTAGCGACCAAATGGCCGTTACAATAACACCAAGTACCTGCACACCAAATTGGCTTATGGCATTCATGCCTTCGGCGTAACCTGATGCGCCAGACCCAAATGTCAAAAGGAGCGCCAACAAGATCGTGCCCGTTGCGCCGCCGATTCCGTGCACCGCCAACACGTCCAACGAGTCGTCAATATTGAACCGGTTTTTGACCAAATCCACGGCATAAAAACAAATAACGCCACCAGCGAGGCCAAGCACAACCGCGCCCATTGGCCCAACCGAGCCAGAAGCAGGCGTGATCGTTGCGAGGCCAGCAATGGTCCCGGTAACAATGCCAACAACACTTGGCTTGCCAAACTTAACCCATTCAATGGTCATCCACACAAGTGAAGCCGTCGCCGCAGACAAATGAGTGACCAAAATGGCCATCGTCGCGTCGCCATTTGCAGCAACAGCACTGCCACCATTGAAGCCAAACCAGCCTACCCACAAAAGCGACGCACCAACCATCACCATCCAAGGAGCATGGGGCGGACGAACGCCGTTTGGAAAGCCTTTGCGCGCACCAAGCATAAAGGCGATGACCGCAGCGGAAACACCTGCGGTAACATGCACAACAATGCCACCAGCAAAATCAATAACCCCGAGCTGGGCAAGCCATCCGCCGCCCCACACCCAATGGGTTACAGGTACATAAACCAGCATCAACCACACGGCACTGATCAACAAAACAGCCGAGAATTTAATCCGCTCAACAAACGCACCGACCATTAAGGCTGGCGTGATGACTGCGAAGGTCATTTGAAAGATTACCCAAAGGCTCTCAGGAATTGTGCCACTCAAACTGTCGCGTTCCACCCCCGCAAGGCCGATCCGGCTGATCCCGCCGATCAATCCATTGCCTTCGGTAAAGGCAAGTGAATAGCCGAACATGAACCACAGGATCGAGGCGATACAGGCAATCGCCACGCAGTGCATCAACACCGACAAGATGTTCTTTGCTTGCACAAGGCCTGCATAAAAAAGCGCCAAGCCCGGCATTGTCATGAGTAAAACGAGCGCGGTCGCTGTCAAAATCCAGCTCGTATCTGCACCATTCATCTTCGGCATCTCCCTAAAACACAAAAGTGCCTAAATTTTAGGCACTGCACATTATTGCTTATTTTTAGGCAAAAGTCAAAGCTGCTCGATTTTTCAGCAATATTGGTTCAGACACAAAAAAGGCCGATGACAAAGTCACCGGCCCTAAAAATTTCAAACTGAATTATGCGACTTAACCCTGACGGGCTTTGAAACGCTTGTTCACTTTGTTGATAATGTAGATACGACCGCGACGGCGAACGACCTTATTGTCGCGATGCCGGGTGCGCAGCGCTTTAATGGAATTTTTGATTTTCATTCCGGTCACCCTTCACATTCATAAAAATAGGCGCCACTGGCGCCGGGAATTCGTTGGAGGTTATTTATGAGCAAATGGCCCACTTGTCAACGCATCTCAACGCAAAAGCGCGTAAGTTTGCACATCAAGGCTCCAAATACCCACCTATTGTCATTTTAGATACAAAGGGGGCAAACCTGCCCCCTCTTTAATTCGATTAGAATCGGCATCAGCCTAGCTGACGAGCAATTCTTCAAGTGGATCATGTTCAGCCACGAAATGTCCGGGACGGATTTCTTGCAATTCTGGCACATAATCCAGCTGATTAGCTTTGAGCTTGGACTGCAAGAAACGCAATTTAGCCGTCGGGTCCATTGGAGAAGGCAATTCTCCTGGGAACCTGATCCGTGCACGCGACCGCTCGACATTGGGATCCGGAATTGGCACCGCAGAAATTAGTTGCTGCGTGTAAGGGTGCTGCGGATTGAGATAAATCTCATTGCGATCCGCAAGTTCCACAATCCGCCCTAGATAAAGAACCATGATCCGATGCGAAACTTCCCGCACGACCGATAGATCGTGGGAGATGAACAGAAGCGAAAGCCCAAACTCATCCTGCAAATCCATCAGCAACTCGATAATCTGCGCTTGAATGGACACATCCAACGCCGACACCGCCTCATCACACACAACCAGTTTTGGTTCCATGATCATGGCCCGGGCAATACCGACACGCTGATTCTGCCCACCAGATAGTTCGTGCGGATAACGGTTGATCATATTCTTATCAAGACCAACGCGTTCCATGATTTTGGCGACCCGTACCTTCATTTCGTCCCGGCTGAGATCGGGGCTAAATGTTTGCAACGGCTCCATGATCGAATCTGAAATGGTCATTCGTGGATCAAGACTTGCAAGAGGGTCTTGGAAGACAATCTGCAAATCTTCACGTTTAGCTTTCAGGTCCGCCTTATTGGATGCATCTAGCGGTTTTCCGAGCCAGCTCACATTGCCTTGGGTTGGCGGGATGAGTTGCAGAACAGCGCGGGCAAGCGTTGACTTACCGCATCCGCTTTCACCCACAATGCCCAAAGTCTCGCCGGGCTTTAGATCAAAGCTCACACCGTCAACGGCCTTAAGCGGCACATTTTTATGCCAAATTCCGGTTGGGACTTTGATGTTGAAATGCACATGTACATCGTCAACTTTCAAGAAGTTCTCATCCCGGCCCTTAAGGTCATATTCTTTGAGCTTACGGTTTGTGGCTTTGTCAGGTTGATCGATCCGTGGCATCGCTTCAAGCAGCATTTTTGTATATTCATGTTGCGGGTTGTTGAACACCTC
Organism: Maritalea sp. YIW29; assembly: GCF_057219265.1. Classification (NCBI taxonomy): domain Bacteria; kingdom Pseudomonadati; phylum Pseudomonadota; class Alphaproteobacteria; order Hyphomicrobiales; family Devosiaceae; genus Maritalea; species Maritalea sp. YIW29. The sequence continues at coordinate 1,004,923 of NZ_JBXVVF010000002.1, read as the reverse complement.
ATCAGCGGTACCCTCCTCAACATAAATACCTTCACGCATAACTTGAATCCGGTCACACATGCGCGCAACCACGCCCATATCATGGGTAATCAACGCGATCGCTGTGTTATTTTCCCGCTTCAACTCATCCATCAAATCAAGAATTTCAGCTTGAACGGTCACATCCAAAGCGGTTGTTGGCTCATCCGCAATTAACAGATCAGGCGAACACAACATGGACATGGCAATCATCACACGCTGCCGCATGCCACCAGAAAGTTCGTGTGGATATTGGCGAAGACGGCGTTCAGACTCTGGAATACGAACGCGATCTAGCCATTCACGACATTTCTTTTCAGCGGCACTTCCGCGCTCGCCTGTATGAAGTTGCAACACTTCACTCATCTGCTCATAAACCGTGAGGTGTGGTGTAAGCGAGGTCAACGGATCTTGGAAGATCATTGACATATTGCGGCCACGCACACGGTTAAGTTCTGACGTCGACAGGCCCAAAAGAGACGTACCATTAAAAATGATCTCGCCTTTTGTGCGACCATTCTTGGCCAACAGGCCCATCGTGGTCATAAAAGTCTGACTTTTGCCCGATCCACTTTCGCCCACAATACCAAGGCATTCACCAGGTTCTATATGCAGGCTAACACCTTTAACAGCATTCACATCGCCATCTGGGGTGTCGAAGGTCACTTCTAGATCGTTGACCTCCAAGACATTTCTCTTCTGTTCACTCACGCTACTGATCCTTTACGCATATTGCAGGTCGACAATTGGAAAATTTGAATATTCATCAAGAAATCCTCCTATCGATCTTTCGGATCAAGCGCATCGCGCAAGCCGTCGCCTATAAAATAGAAACAGAACAAGCCAACCACAAAGAAGCCAAGTGGGAATGCCAGTTGCCATGGCGTGCCATATTGGATGGTTTTTGCGCCGTCGTTGATCAACGCACCCCAAGAGGTCAATGGCTCTTGCACACCAAGCCCAAGGAACGAAATAAACGATTCCGTCAAAATCAGTCCAGGAATAAGGAGTGTCGTGTAGACAGCAACAATGCCCATCAAGTTTGGCAGCACATGTCGAATGATAATTGTAAAACTATCAACCCCCGAAGCAACTGACGCTTCAATATATTCTTTGTTCTTAATTGAAAGTGTCTGACCCCGAACAATCCGCGCCATATCCATCCAAGAGAACAAGCCCAAACCTATGAACAAAAGCCATAGCGAACGACCGAACATCACGAACAAAATGATGAGGATGAACATATAGGGGATCGACATCAGAACATCGACAAACCGCATCATATAGTTGTCAATACGTCCACCTGCATAGCCAGCGATTGCGCCATAAAGCACACCAACCACAACAGCAACAGCTGTACCAACCAGACCAACCAAAAGCGAGATTTGCGTGCCCTGCATTGTACGGGCAAAGATATCGCGACCCAGATCATCGGTTCCGAAAAAATGACCATTTTCGGTTGAAGGAAATCCAGCTGTGGCTGCATTACCAATCACGTTCCAGTCAATTTCCTCATATGACCAAGGGGCAAACAAAGGTGCTGCAAATGACAGGATGACCATCAATGACAGAACGACAACACTCACCACGGCGGCTTTGTTGCGTGAGAACCGCTCCCACGCATCTTGCCAAAGTGATCGACCTTTGATGTCTTGAGGGGTCGATAGTGCGTCAACAACACCATCCATTTTTTCTTTACTTACCAGCATATCAATTCTCCCCTACTGCAACCGAATTTTCGGATCGAGCCAGGCATAGATAATGTCGGCGATCATGTTGAATAGGATTGTGAGTGAGCCAAAAATAATTGTTGCACCCATCAAAAGTGAATAGTCCCGGTTTGATGCTGCATCGACGAAATACTGACCCATCCCACCTGTGGAGAAATAGACGTCAATAATAACAGATCCAGTGATCATGCCCACAAATGCTGGGCCAAGATAGGACACAACCGGCAGCAGTGCCGGCTTGATGGCGTGACGCATAATAATACTCATCATCGGCAAGCCTTTGGCTTTGGCCGTTCGAATGAAATTAGAATGCAACACTTCAAGCATAGATGAACGAGCAATCCGCGCGATCGAAGCCATATAGCTGGTGGAAAGCGCAATAACCGGCATGATGATATACTCAGCCTGCCCGCCGTTCCAGCCGCCTCCGGGCAGCCAACCCAACCAAAGGGTAAAAATAATCACCAAAATTGGGGCCATAACAAAGTTTGGCAAAACTTGCGCGCCGATGGATATGCCAACAGCTAAATAATCCAACCAACTATTGTGTTTGATCGCAGCACAAATGCCTAACGTCAGCCCAAAAACAACGGCCACCACGAATGACCAAAATCCATAAACAAGCGTTACAGAGAACCCTTGTGAAAGAATATCATTCACGCTTCGGTCTTTATATCTAAAAGACGGCCCGAAATCGAACTGGGTCACGATACCCGTGACATACCTAAAGATTTGAGTGTGCCATGGCTGGTCCAGACCAAATTTGGCCTCAATGTTCGCCAGCACCTGTGGTGGAAGCGGGCGTTCAGAGGTGAATGGTCCACCCGGTGCCAAGCGCATCAACACAAATGAAAAGAGCACTAGAAATAAAATTGTCGGAATTGCCGACATCATACGTTTAACGATAAAGCTGAACATAAGCTTTGACCCTGCTTCCCTTAGCGTGCCTCTTCTTTTCTCGCATCAGAAACGGCGAAACAAGTCGCAAAATCGTCAACAATCTGAGAGGACATTCACTAAAAAATGGACCCCAACTTAGTTGGTGGTCCAATTAAAGAAGGCACCGCGACATTTAAATCGCGGCGCCTCCAATTCTCAACTGTTATTCTGCAGCAACCTTATAAAGGTCACGGCTATACCAGTTTTGTTGTACGTTCTTGACAGGCCAGCCTTTAAGAGACGGCTTGAGCATCAAGTTACCAGTGTAGTGATATACTGGGATCACAGGCATTTCAGCAGCCATAATCTCTTCTACACGCTTGTAAAGTGGAGCAGCATCGCTAGATGTTTTTGCATCTGCCAATAGTTGGTCAACTTCAGCGTTTACATACTTACCATCGTTATAACCAGAACCTGATTGTACAAGGTCTAGGAATGTTGATGCTTCGTTGTAGTCACCACACCATGCGCCACGTGCCAATTGGAAGTCTTGTTTACCACGAACGTCCAAGAATGTTTTCCATTCCATGTTCGCAAGAACAGCTTCAACACCAAGTTTCTGTTTCCACATTGCAGCCATCGCTGTTGCAATTTTCTTGTGGCCTTCAGAAGTGTTGTAAAGCATGTCGAACTTCAAAGGATTGTCCGCACCGTAGCCAGCTTCAGCCAAAAGTTCTTTAGCTTTTGCGTCACGATCAGCTTGCGTCCAAGTACCGTATGGAACTTCTGGAACATCGAAACCAGCAGTTGCGCCAGGTGTAAATGTGTAAGCAGGGAACTGACCAGCTTGCAACACGTTCTCAACAATCACATTACGATCAACTGCGTATGAAAGCGCGTGACGAACACGTTGATCTTTAAACGCTGGGTGACCGCTGTCTGTTAGGTTGAATGTGTAGTAGTAAGAACACAAACGTGGGAACGAGAATGTTTCAACAGGCAACTCTTCTTTAAGACGAGGATACTGACCTGTTGGCACTTCTGTACGATCAAGTTCGCCAGCGCGGTAACGTGTAAGCGCAACGTTCTCATCGTTAATCACCATTGTCACAACTTTATCAAGAATAGTCTTGTCGTTGTTCCAGTAATTTGCATTGCGCTCGCGTGTTGTACGTTCTTTCAAAACCCACTCAGTAAGCTTGTACGCGCCGTTAGAAACCATGTTCTCTGGACGTGTCCACTGATCGCCATGGGCGTCAATAGTTGCTTTGTGTGTTGGGAATGTTGTTGTGTGCGATGTCATTGACACGAAATATGGCAATGGCGCAGTCAATGTCACCTTCAATGTGTGATCATCAAGCGCTTCAACGCCAAGTTCAGATGGCTCTTTGTCACCAGCAAGAACTTCAGAAACGTTCTCAATCGCCATCAACTCCATGTACCATGCATATGGTGAAGCAGTTTCTGGGTTTGCAGCACGTTGCCAAGCATAAACGAAATCGCCAGCAGTGATTTTGTCACCGTTTGACCATTTTGCATCACGAAGCTTAAAGGTATAAACCTTGTTGCCTTCTGAAGCTTCCCAGCTTTCAGCTACACCTGGAGTGGTGTTGCCGTCTGCGTCTTGGTTGGTAAGACCTTCAAACAAGTCACGCAAAATGTCTGAACCAGAAACATCTTCGTTCAATTGTGGATCAAGTGTTGGGATGCCATCAAGCAAACGGTATGTAAAAGTCTGATCCGCGGCCAGCTTTTCGCCGGTCATCGGATGCATTTTGTCTGCAAATGCAGCGCCGCCAGCTACGGCGACCATCAAGGTCGCTGCTGATGCAGCCTTAAGAATTGAGGTAAACTTCATTAACTACTCTCCCTAGTAGACGTTTCCTTCGACCTCGACTGCCACTTTTTTGGACAATCTTTAGGTCGTTATTGCAGTTGAGCCGGAGGCCCAAAAGCGAGGTTAGAACCTACCGTTCATCAATCACTTTTGGCAAGCACTGTTTGAAGCAGCTCCGCCGATTTACCCTGCCCAAATAGGCCAAAATCGACGATCAAAGCTGCCGGTTTTTATTTTTTGCCTTATATTTCAATGAATTAAGGCAAACCGTAATTTGTGAGCCAGTACTAAAAAAAATTGTAGAAAGCGGAAAATTTTCATGAAATTGTCACAAAATCAGAGCGGTAATATCCCTTAATCTTGAAGGCTATATGCAAATTTGTCTGACAATATATATGAATGCCTGTACGTGTACCAACGGGTACCCCAGATCATGGCAAATATTGACGCCAAATTGTCGTCAAAAATCACAAAATGCTGGCGCAATTTAACCTTTGGATGATCAAAATTTAGGCAAAATAGAGCCTAAGTTCGCTCTACAATTGCGGCAACACCCTGGCCACCTGCCGTACAAACGGAAATAAGAGCGCGTTGTTTTTGCGTATCATCAAGCAACTTTGCTGTTAGTCCTAAAATACGAGCACCGGTGGCAGCAAATGGATGACCATAAGCAACGCTTGAGCCTTTGATGTTAAGCTTTTTAGGATCAATTTTGCCCAACACCTTGTCGCGTCCCAAAACCTTGCGATTATAGCTGCGGTCAGAAAATGACTTAATGGTGCAAAGAACTTGCGCCGCGAATGCTTCATGCAATTCAAACAAGTCAAAGTCCGCAAAACTCAATTCCTCTTTGCGCAACATATTGGACACCGCAATCGTTGGCGCCATCAGCAGTCCGTCGCCTGCAGCAAAATCATTGGCGGAAACAGCCCCTGCCCGCAAATAACCCAATATGGGCAACCCACGTTCTTTCGCCCATTCTTCGCTCGCCAGCAAAACAGCAGCTGCGCCATCAGTAAGTGGCGTGGAGTTCGCGGCCGTTAGGGTGCCATGACCAGACTTGCGATCAAATGACGGCTTAAGGGTCGACATTTTTTCCAATGTAGAATCTGCACGCACATTATTATCGCGCACAATACCGGCATGGGGCACAACCAGGTCATCGTGAAAGCCTTCTTCATAGGCTTTTGCTGCATTCAAATGAGAACGCAATGCTAACTCATCCTGCGCTTCACGAGTAATTCCCCATTCACGCGCCATTAACTCGCAATGCTGTCCCATGGACAAGCCCGTGCGTGGCTCGGATGTTGACGGCGCATTTGGCATAACTTCACCAAAACCAAATCCTTTAAACACACCCAGTTTTTGGCCAAGCGATTTCGCACGGCTCAGTTTAATCATCCGTTTTGAGAATTTCGGCCCAAACACAATCGGGCTATCACTCACGCTATCAGAACCGCATGCGATGCCGCTCTCAATTTCACCACTCGCTATTTTTGCACCAATCATCATCGCAGCTTGCAATGAAGTACCGCACGCGATTTGCACGGTCGTTCCCGGTGTAGTTGGAGCTAGCCCTGCGTTTAGCGAAGCTTCCCGCGCGATATTAAAGTCGCGAGAGTGATTGAGCACAACTCCGCCCATAACTTCATCAATATGCTGGCCTTTGAGATCAAACTTTTCCACCAAACCGGATAGCACGCCAGACATCATAGAGAGATTGGTTTCGCCCATATAGCCAGAATAGGCACGGCAAAATGGAATGCGGGCACTGCCAACAATAGCTACGCGCTTTACTGTCTTTTTCGCCATCATATTCTCCTAAGCTTTGCCGTCGTTGCGCGCCTGCAATGGCCCGCCAAGGAATGGAGCAAATCCCGTCCCAAAAATCACACCAATGTCCGCCAATTCTGCGTTCGCAACTATGCCGTCTTTAACGCAGATTTCGCACTCATCAACCAATGGCTTCACCAGCTCGCGACCAAGCGCTTCAAGGTCAGCGACCGGCTCTTCGTCGCCCTTGACCGCTTTGCCATTTTCCCATTTGTAAAAACCTTGGCCCGTTTTGCGGCCCAAGTGGCCGCCGATTACCAAGTCAGCAAAAATACCGCCATCTTTGACCTCTTGCCCGAGCTCTTGAGCCACGGACTTACCCACATCAAGGCCCACCATATCCATCAGTTCGATTGGCCCCATCGGCATACCAAATGCGACGGCTGCTTTGTCGATCGTTACACGGTTTTCGCCATTTTCCACCCGCATGACGGCTTGCAACATATACGGCATCAATACCCGATTAACGAGGAAACCCGGCGCGCTTTTCACAACTACTGGGCTTTTGCCAATTGCAGTGGCAAAGCTTGCACCTATGCGCACAATTTCTTCGCTATTATGTTTTTGCTCAATCACTTCGACCAATGGCAGTTGAGCAACCGGATTAAAGAAATGTAATCCGATCAAACGCGATGGGTCTTTAAGAACCGACGCAATATTTTCCAACGGAATGGAGGACGTATTGGTTGCCAAAATCGCATTGGGCTTCAGCTGTGGTTCAAGTGAAGCAAATAGCTTCTGTTTGATCTCCAAATTCTCAACAATGGCTTCAATCACCACATCGGCTCGACTGACGCCTTTTGCATCGGGGTCCGGTGTTAGCCGCGCCATCGCCGCCGCGACCAATTCTGGTTTGCGAAGTCGTTTTTTGAACAGAGATTTTGCCCGTTTTAGAGCTGGAGCAATACGATCCATATCCAAATCTTGCAGCGTCACGTCCATGCCGCGTAAGGCGCTCCACGCCGCAATATCACCGCCCATCACCCCAGCGCCTATGACATGTACCCTGTTGAATTTTGGCTTAGGTCCCTTTTGCACGCCTTGCGCTTTAAGCCCTTCAGACAAGAAGAATACACGGCGCAGATTGCGGGCGGTATCAGTAGCCATCAAGGGTGGGAAGTGTTCCAGCTCTGCTTTAATGAACGCTTTTGGATCATCGCCATGCTTTTCGTATATGTCGATCAACTTATGCGGTGCAGGATAATGTTTCTTGTTCGCTTTCTTCGCCACTTGCTGACGCATTTTGTTGGTGGTGAAGCCCCGAAGTGGACCCATTGCCATGATCCGTTTGGTTAGACCTGCAGGCCCAGCTTTCCGACGCTGCATCACCGCTTTTCTGGCTTCCCAACGCAATTGATCACGATGCTTGACCAATTTGTCGACAAAGCCCAAATTCTTTGCAGCACCAGCGCGATAAAACTTGCCCGTCAACATGGCCGTCATCGCAGCGACGGGACCAGCTTGTCGGATAGAGCGACCTGTTCCGCCAAATCCGGGAAAAATGCCAAGTTTGACTTCTGGGAAACCAATGCGCGTCTTGTCGTCATTCACTGCAATCCGATAGTGACAGGCGAGCGCAAGCTCAAACCCACCACCAAGGCAAAACCCATGAATACCGGCCACGATTGGCACTTTGAGATTTTCAATCCGATTGAAAATCGCATGCGCTTTTTTCAACGCCTCTGGTAAAATCGAAGGGTCACTCATCGCATCAAACTCGCGCACATCGGCGCCAGCGATAAAGCCATTATCTTTGGCGGATAGCAACACAACACCAGCCAACTCATCCGATGCCACTAGGTCCTCAAACCGCAACGTGAGCGTTTCAAGCTCGGCCATACATTGGGTGCCCAGAACATTCACCGGCGACTTTGGTGTATCGATGGTCAGCCAGCCGATTTTTTCGAAATCGACTTCAAAGCGCCAATATTTGAGTTTAGGCATTTTGGGTTGTGCCACGTCTTTGCTCCCCACTAATATCAATTCGCATTTGCCAATTGGTCAAGATGACTATTCAGCCGCAATATGTTTTCCTTTTTGCGGCTTCTTGCTGATTTTAGCAAGTTCGCCCGGCGCAAAATCATCAACTCGGATTGCATTGTCCGTTGCTTCATCTGCCGCACGCAACAGGCCAGCTTCATTGTGGCTGATAATGTCTTGGTCGACCGCATCATCAATCGCGTCACGATCAAGACGACGGCTAAGAATGCCCTTTTTAAGTGCACGGATGAACTTTTTCTCAGCGTCAACGGCTTCTTCAACTTTGATCAAAGCATCTTCAAGCACACCGGTGCGGTCTTCTGGATCAAAGCTAACATAAAGATCTCGGGTCAAACGATCACGTTGATCAGAATGTTTCAGTACCGCTTTCGCTAAGCGATAATTATGACGATCAGGCGAAGCTATCGCATGCGCGCCAAACGGGAACACCAAACGACGCATTACAAATCGCATTAAAGGGTTGGGGAAATTCGCAAACACATCAAGCAAGCTCTTTTCAATTGCGGCTTTTCTGTCCGCAACAATTGCTTCAACGATCGGCAAATCTTCGGCAATTGAGCCATCATCTTCATATCGCTTGAGGGTCGTGGACCACAAATATAGATCTGACAAAATATCCGCCATGCGACCAGACAGCATTTGCTTGCGCTTGATGTCACCGCCCAAAACAACAACAGTCCAATCACCGACTAGCGCAAAGCTTTGCGCGTAGCGATGAAGCTGCTGGTAGTGTGTTTTCAACGGGCTGGTGCTCGGAGAAGACGCAAATGCGCCAAGTGTTACATTGTGGAAAAGCGACGCTGAAATGTTGCGCAACATAAATGCCGTGTGGCCCGCAAACGCTTTATCGAACGCTTTCAATCCCTCAGATTTATTCTCATTTTGCGCCGCAGAAATCTCATCATAAAGGAACGGGTGAGCGCGAAGTGCGCCTTGCGCAAAAGTAATCAATGTACGGGTGAGAATGTTTGCGCCTTCAACCGTAATCGCCACTGGCACCGCCTGATAAGCAGAAAACAAATAGTTCGATGGTCCATCGCAAACCGCTCGACCGCCATGAATATCCATCGCGTCGTCCAAACGGTCACGCATGGCTTGTGTGGTGCGATATTTTAAAAGCGCCGAAATAACAGACGGCTTTTGCCCTTCGTCCACCATCGCCGCGGTGGCAGCACGCGAACCTTCATACATATAGGCATCTTTAACGATGCGCGATAAAGGCTCCGCTACACCTTCCATCATCCCAACGGGAATTGAGAACTGACGACGAACTCGCGCATAAGCGCTAGTCACACGCAAAGCTTGCTTGATGGAGACAGTGCCGATGGCAGGCAATGAAATAGCGCGTCCAGTTGAAAGGCATTCCATCAACATGCGCCAGCCTTGACCGCAATAATCAGTGCCGCCGATAATCCAATCAAGCGGGATAAAAACATCCTTGCCGCTATTGGGACCATTCATAAAGGCTGAGCGAGATGGGTAGTGCCGACGCCCAATATTGACGCCTTTATGCTTGGTTGGAATAAGCGCCAATGTGATGCCCACATCTTCGCCCTTGCCCAGCAAGTTCTCTGGGTCATAAAGATTAAAGGCCAAACCAAGCAACGTCGCAACCGGACCAAGCGTTATGTAACGCTTGTCCCAATTCAGCTTAACCCCAAGCACTTCCTTGCCTTCATGTTCGCCGTAACAAACAACGCCAGCGTCGCGCATACCAGCCGCGTCTGAACCAGCGTGAGGGCCGGTTAGCGCGAAACAAGGCACTTCTTTGCCGTTCGCTAGCCGTTCCAGATATTTATCTTTTTGGGCGTCGGTGCCATATTTTTCCAGCAGTTCACCCGGCCCCAAAGAGTTTGGCACCATCACTGAAATTCCCGCGGCGATAGAGCGGCAGGCAACTTTGGAAACAATCATGGATTGCGCCTGGGCAGAAAAACCCAATCCGCCATGCTCTTTAGAAATGAGCATGCCGAGGAAGCGATTTTCCTTTAGGTAGGTCCACACTTCGTCTGGCATATCAGCGCGATTGTGGCGTGTATCCCAATCATCAATCATCCCGCAGACTTCTTCGACCGGGCCATCCATAAAGGCTTGCTCTTCTGCCGTAAGTGTTGGTTTGCGAATATCTAAAAGTTGACGCCAATCTGGCTTACCAGAGAACAATTGCGCGTCCCACCCAACTGTTCCGGCATCAAGTGCTTCTTGTTCTGTACTGGAAACGCGCGGAAGGATCTTTTTCACGGCACCATAAATCGGCGCCGTCAGCGCCAGGCGTCTAATCAGTGGTACAGACAAAACGAGCATTATGATGCCCGGGATGTAAGCAAGAATGCCAAAACCAGATGGGTTAAAACCACCACCAATCAGCAATTGCCAAATGGCGGCGAAACCAAGGGCCACGATCCCCCAAACAACCAGCCGCGCCTCAAAAAACGCGAGGGCGAAAAACGCGACCAACCCTGCCAAAATCAGAAAAAGCGCCATCAAATCCTCCTGCAATCACAACAGCAGCGCATCTGGACTGCGCTTGCTCAGCGTCGGCAGAATGTCACAAATAGACGTTTACGTCAACGTGATTACTATATAGGCAACTCTCCGTATTTCATCGGTTTTCTAACAAATTGCCACAAACCGTCAGCAAAAATGGAAGAATATCTGATCGAACGTCGATCAATTGACGTTAACGTCAGTTGATGTAATACTTCCATCAATTGAGTAGGGAGAGAGCAACATGGTAACGGGTTCACCAAGCCATCAACTATACCAACCGTGGTTGACCAATTATCCTGATGGGATTGATTATTACGCGCCGATCGACACGACACCGATCACTGAACGCATTGATAAATCCGTGGTTGAAAATGCAGCACGCGTTGCGCTCGACTTTTTAGGTCGCGAAACAACCTATGCCGAACTTGGCATCGCCATCGATCAAATGGCAGGTGCGTTCCAGAAGGATATGGGGATCAAAAAAGGCGACCGCGTCGCACTTCTGATGCCAAACAGCCATTTCTTTCCTGTTGCCTATTATGCGGCCCTCAAAATTGGCGCAACAGTTGTAAACTGCAATCCGCTCTATACGGTCACAGAGCTGACCCATATTCTAAAAAGCTCAAATTCGAAGATTATCATCACACTGGACTTGGCGCTGACATTTGAGAAGGCAGAAGCCCTTGCTCAACAAGGCCTTTGTGAAAAAATCGTAGTTGCCCATTTCCCAAACGCACTGCCAACATTGAAGAAAGTGCTCTATAAACTGCTTAAGAGCAAAGATCTGTCCAAACTCGACCGATCTTCTCAGGCAGACAAAGTTGTCTATTGGGACGATTTGCAAAATTCTGGATCAATCGCAGATCCCGTTAAAATTAAGCCCGAAGACATGGCCGTACTCCAATTCACTGGTGGCACAACTGGACTGCCCAAAGCCGCGGTGCTCACCCACGCCAACATTGCAGCCAATTTGAGCCAAATCGACCTTTGGGGTCTAGATTTGTTTCGCCCGCCAGCAGGCCTGGTCGCCGTGCTCCCGTTCTTCCACATCTTTGCAATGACGGTTTGCATGAACACACCACTGGTAAATGGCGTGAAGGTTGTGATGTTACCTCGTTATGAGAAGCTACCGCTTCTTAAAATGATCGACAGAACGAAGCCCACAATTTTCCCAGCCGTTCCAACGCTTTCCCACGCGCTGGCGACCGCGGATGAATTGGACAAATACGACATTTCCAGCATTGAAGTTGGCATCTCCGGTGGCGCGGCACTGCCTAACGACACAAAAATTGCGTTTGCAAATGCAACCGGTGGCAGGATCGCGGAAGGGTACGGGTTGACAGAAACGGCACCTGTTCTTTGTTGCTCACCCCTTTACGGCACCAATAAAGATAATTCCATCGGCCAACCCTTGCCCGGTACTGATGTGCAATTTGTCGACATTGATGACCCAACACGGTTTGTCGGTCCGGGCGAACGTGGCGAACTGGTTGCAAGGGGTCCGCAAGTCATGCCTGGATATTTAGACAATGACGAGGCAAACGCGCAAACATTTGTGAATGGCTACTTTCGTACCGGCGATGTCGGATATATCGATGAAGACGGCTTCATTTATATTGTTGACCGGATCAAAGACACCATCATTTGTTCTGGATATAATGTGTTCCCACGCGCAATCGAAGACGCGCTTTACAAGCATGAAAAAGTCGACGAGTGCAACGTGATTGGTGTTCCAGACGCCTATCGTGGCGAAGCACCTGTCGCCTATGTAAAACTCAAAACCGGCGAAACGGCAACACAAGATGAACTAATGGCGTTCATTTCAACCTACATTTCCAAGATTGAAATGCCGCGAGAAATCATCTTCAAAGACGAGCTACCAAAAACGCTGATCGGCAAACTGTCTAAGAAAGAACTTCGTGAAGAGTACAAAAATCGTGAATAAAATCTTGGCCAAACCAGTCGACACAAAGCAGGATCTGTTTTCAATTGCCGAACTGGCCAGCGAATTTGATATTTCGACCCGCACCATCAGGTTTTATGAAGCAAAAGGCCTGATTATGCCTGACCGGGTTGGCACAACAAGGGTGTTTAGGCGGCGCGACAGGACACGGTTATTGTTGATTTTGCGCGGTAAGAGGCTTGGATTTACCCTGAAGGAAATCTCTGAATATTTGGAGCTTTATGATGTTGATCAAACTCAGGCGAAGCAAACCCAGCACCTGCTAAACCGCGTAAATTCTCGTCTGGACATGCTAAGGGCACAAAAAGCTGACCTAGAGGTTGCTATCCAAGAGCTTGAAGCAATGCATAAATATGCAACCGATCAGCTAAAAAAGCAAACCGCCTAAACTCTCAATTCGGTCGCTGTATCAGCTGACTTATGGTCAAAAACACCCAAGACTTCGACCCCTTTAAAAACATCGCGGCGTATTAAATAGCGCCGATGAGGATGCATTCCTTTACGCGTATTGCCCTTAGCGGAACTGGACTTGTTCTTGCGTCGGTCTGGGCCAAAATACTGCGCTGTCTCATAATAGCTGATCGCTGTGTTGATCTGGCGCTTCACACGGGTGCTCAAGGTCTCCGATGTGCAGGATGATTGCATGATATCGTCGAACCCAATGGACAAGTATTCAGCGAGCTGTTGCTGTGAAATCTCACTAGCCATCAAGAGCAGTGGCGAAAATCGAATTTCATCCGCAAAAGTCCGTACTGTTTTTGTTGCAGCACGAAGTTGATTTGCATCTTTCATCTGAGAGAAGAAGCAAAAGTTGATTTGATTTTTGGAAATCACGCCTTCGAGCGCATTAAAGTCACGAACACAATGAATTTTGGCAAAACCAGCTGTCTTCAGGCTGGTGCAAAATGCATCCGACCAATGTACATCATCCGAAAATACTATCGCACTACATCGATTCAACATATTCAAATACTTAAAAGTTATTCTGATATAATAAGAAGTACATATAAATTTTACGTAAATGTTCAGTTCTATACGTATATACCCCTACTCCACCTTAATTACTTGCGCGAAGCTTTTCCCAACCAAGTGCCTCTTCCATTTTACGAGGGACCATTATTGGAAGTCATCGATGACGTCCAAGCAGAACCTTGCGATAAATACCATTTGACTATTTTTGCATTTTCGGTCAAAAAGTCATGGAAGCGATCGAACATGAGAGATATTTGCGGTGAATGACAAGGATAAACAGCGAGAAAACCGAATACTTGAAGCCACGGCGGAGCTGATTTCCAAATTTGGATACAACAAGACCACCGTTGCAGATATCGCAACAGCAGCAGGCATTTCCAAAGGCGCGATCTATCTTCACTTCAAGTCCAAGGAAGAAGTGCTTGAAGCCTTGCTCATCGATTCGGTCTACAAATATTCAATTGCGTGGTTTGAGGCCGTGGAAGCGGACCCGGAAGGCGGGCGCATCGCAAACATGTATATCAACATGCTCAAAGCGTTCGACACCAACCCTTTTATGTCGGTGATCATGCGCAAGGACCCAACGATCTTGGGCAACTATATCAAACAACCTGGCAATTTTTTTGAGCGTCAGCAAAACGGCGGCATGCGCCACGAATTCATTTCCATGATGCAGGCGGCAGGCGCGGTGCGGAAAGAACTAGACCCAGCAGTTACCGCCCATTTGATGGATATTTTCAGCTACGGCCTCGTAGTGATTTCAGAATTTAAGCACCCAGACGACATTCCAGAGACAGACGCTGTCATCAAGGGTATCGCTGACATGATGGACCGCGCCCTAACCCCGGACGAAGGCGCAAACAGCGATGCGGGCAAACAAGTCCTGCGGCAGCTATTTCAAGCTGGCCTCGCTGAATTTGATAAATCAAAACCTCAGAAATGAGAATATTATGATCTCAGCAAAGAACTTGAAATTCGCATATCCAAACGCCACAGCGGACACGTTGCACGGCATCGATTTTGAAATTGCGGAAAAGGAAATTTTCGGATTTCTCGGCCCTTCCGGCTCTGGTAAATCCACCACGCAAAAAATCCTCATTGGCCTTTTGAAGGACTATCGGGGGGAAATTTCGATTTTGGGCAAAGACCTAAAAAGCTGGGGCAACGAATTTTACGAGCAAATTGGTGTCTCTTTTGAATTGCCCAACCACTATCTCAAACTGTCGGCACGAGAGAACTTACAACATTTCGCTGGGTTCTATCAGGGCACCACGCTGAGCCCCGACGAAGTGTTGGAAATGGTTGATCTACACAAGGATGCAGACAAAAAAGTGTCTGACTTTTCTAAGGGCATGAAGATCCGCCTCAATGTCGCGCGCAGCATAATCCACCAACCCAAAATTCTCTTTTTGGATGAGCCAACAAGTGGGCTTGATCCGGTGAACGGGAAACGGGTGAAAGATCTCATTCTCCAATTGCGGGAAGCTGGTACCACAGTTTTTGTGACGACCCATAACATGACGTTAGCAGATGAATTATGCGATCGCGTCGCCTTTGTAACTGACGGAAATATTTCAGTAATCGACGCACCTGACGCGTTGAAAAAGCAATATGGTCAGCGCAAGGTTCGCCTAGACACTTCCAATGAAAATGGCGATCTGACCAGCGCGCACTTCGAACTGGATGGATTGCAATCAAATGGCGATTTTCAGAAAGCTGTTCAATCAGCTCACCGTATTGAACGTATCCACAGCCAAGAAACCACACTTGATAAAATATTCATTCAGGTAACAGGGCGGGAGCTGACGGCATGAGACGGCTCCTTCAAGCGATTAAAACCGACATAGCCGTCCAGTACCGCAATAATCTCTATCATGTGGGCATCTTCATCTCGCTCATTATCGCCATTGCCCTGTCCCAGCTTGCGAGCCCAACGCAATTGGTCAATGTCATCCCCGCCGCGATCTTGCTGATCGTGGGTGGTTCAACAATGCTTTATGTCGCCGGCATGGTGATCTTTGAAAAAGACGAAGGCACAATCGCCGCGACTATTGTTTCACCGCTTACTAATACAGAATATTTGCTGTCCAAGGTCGCTTCGCTTGTATTGCTCGCCACCATGGAATCTTTGATCACCATTTATGGCGCAATCGCCATCCACTGGATTGGCGGAGAAGCCGTCTGGCCAGACCCTTTTTGGCTTATTGTTGGCATATTGTCAGTGTCGATTTTGTTCACCCTTGTGGGTGTTGCCATTGTGGTGCGCTATCAACGCATCACCGACTTTTTGATCCCAATGTCCGGCATCGCCATTTTGATGCAACTGCCTTTCATCTATTTTTGGGGCATATTCAAACATCCAGCTCTATTGCTCATTCCTACGTCTGCACCAACCATGATCATGGAAGGTGCGTTCCGCCCACTGGAACAATGGGAAGCATTTTATTCGCTAACCTACTCGGGGTTTACCTTGCTTGTTTTGACCTATTGGGCAAAAGCCGCGTTCCACACCCACATCACCATGAAGATGGGATAGAATTATGAACCTCATTCCTCTCGCACAAAAAATAGGCCGCAACGATTTTCGTCTCATTGGTCGAGACAAATTCCTGCTCATGATGTGCGGATTTGTAATTGTGATCGCGCTTTTTTTGCGCTTCGCATTGCCTGCGCTCAACACCTACCTGATTGAAGCTGGGATTATGCCCGGCAGCTTTCATTCTGAAGCGCTTAGCCACTTCTATCCGATGTTGGTCGGTTTCTTGGTGGTTTTCCAAGGGGCGTTACTTTCAGGTGCAATTTACGGATTTTTGCTGCTTGACGAAAAAGAAGACAACACCATCACCGCCATGCGCGTAACACCGGTTTCAGCGGCAAAATTTATCAGCGTACGCATGTATATCCCAGCAGTTCTGGCCAGCATTGTGGTGTTCGCTCAATTGCAATTTATCGGTTTAGCGCAAGTACCAATCCATATCGCCCTAGCAATCGCCATCGGCGCATCACTGACAGGCCCGATAGCGACCCTGACCTATGCCAATTTTGCTGAAAACAAACTGCAAGGCTTTGCCATCGCCAAATTTGTCGGCATTGCCGGTTGGATCATCTTGATTGGCTGGTTTGTTCCGGAGCCAATGCAATGGGCTTTTGGGCTGTTTCCGCCGTTCCTGATTTCAAAAGCCTATTGGATGGCACTCAGCCAAGACGCGAATTGGGTCTGGCCATTGTTGGTGGGGATTTTGGGACAGCTCGCGCTTATCTGGTGGATGGTAAAACGGTTCCACATGCAATTAGCGCAAAGCTAGCCAACGTCCAAATGCGTCAGTGCATACCCCATTAATCGACTTAATGTTGACGCCAAACCTCAAGCAACTTCACAACCTCAGGCATAGATTCTAGTTCGCTCATCTGCTTGTGAATCAACGGTCCCCAAATGTCCCACATTTGAGCCCGAACGCTTCGACCTTCAGATGTAATCCTCAAGACTTTGCCGCGCTTGTCTTGGTCACATTGCTCAATATCGATCAACCCTTTTGATACAATCCGCCTGATGAGGTGAGACAGATTAGACTGTTCGAAAATCAATTGCTCTTCAAGCTCATATGGGCGCACACTGCCGCCACCCCGTTCAATTCCCCAGAGCACGTCATACCATTTGATCGAAGGCAGGCCCGCCTTTTTGAGCGCAGCGTTGATCTCTGCATGGCACTGTCGATGTACCCTGTTTAACGCGACCCAGATCGCTGTCTCTTTTGGTGATAGGTAATCTGTCATCACGTTCCTGTGAAGCTTGTGTTCTTTTTCGATCTTGTAGTCTAAGACATTTACATGAAGTTATCATGTAAATTTAACGTCAACTAAATCTAACAGTTTTTTGCCGTTCAACAAATCAAAGGAATTGAAATGAGCATTTCAAAAATTCTAGCCGCTGGACTATTGGCAGCAACTATTGCCACACCTGCATTGGCAGCAGACATCTATAAAACTGACCCAGGGCACACTGAAGTCCGCATTACTTGGAACCACGCCGGGGTCTCCATGCAGAACGGCGAGTTCACCAAAGCTGAAGGCACGCTTTCATTAGAAAAAGACAATATTGAAGCGTCTACCTTGTCTGCCACCGTTGACGCTGCCAGCGTTTCATCGGGCTTCGGCCCATTGGATGACCACATCCGTTCAGCCGATTTCCTCGAAGTTGAGACATATCCGACAATCACATTTGAAAGCACTTCGGTTAGCCGCACCGGCGACGACACAGCCGACATTACTGGCAATCTAACATTGCACGGCACCACTAAGCCGGTAACACTTGCAGCAACTTTGACACACCTTGGCGAACATCCGCTTGGTCAGTTTGTTGACTATTATAAAGGCGATTGGGCTGCATTTACCGCAAGCGCAGAAATTGACCCAGCTGAATATGGTGTGGGCATGACCATTCCAGTTGGCAAACTTGTCATCGAAATTACGACTGAAATGAAATCACCAATCTAAGAACCATTCTGGTTCACTTGTCTAAAAGCAAGATCGCGACCGGCAGAACCACTGCCGGTTGCTCCTTTTGAGGATTTATGGATATGCAAATTCGCAACACTTCTCATTCATACGGGTTGGTCGCAAAATGCCTACATTGGGCCGTCGCTGTCCTTATTCTCATTCTATTTGGTCTGGGGCTCTATATGAGCCGCCTCACCTTTGATAGTGAAGCGCAGGTCGATTTCGCCTTCAATGTGTTTTCTATCCATAAAACACTCGGCTTAACCGTTCTTGTCCTCGCCATCCTAAGAATTGTTTGGGCTCTAACGCAGCCTCATCCAAAACCACTTTCCAGCCACAAACCCATTGAAGTTCTGACTGCACAAATTGTCCATTGGCTGCTTTACGCAATGATCTTTGCGATGCCGCTCACCGGTTGGCTGCACCATTCTGCGACCGAGGGCCTCGCCCCCATTTGGGGCCCCTTCCCGCAACGTATTTGGTTCATCGCCCAAAACGAAGCTGTAGAGGCATTTTGGGGGTGGGCACACTATGTGACTGCCTGGATCATGGGCGGCTTGATCGCGCTGCATATTGCAGGCAGTCTAAAACACGCAATCATAGATCGAGATGGAACGTTGCAACGGATGTTGGAGTCGAACAGCAAAACAGATGCCGTTTCCGACCATGACCAAAATCAATTGCCAAAGATCTTGGCCGGCGCTGCAATTTTGGTTTTCGCTGGTTTCGTGTTTTTCACAGCTCCGGCTTCTGAACCACATTCTGAGGTAACACCTCAAGCGGCCAGCGAGAGCACTTCCGGCGACTGGCTCGTTGATGCTGACCAAAGCCAACTTTCAATCGAAGTCATTCAGAGCGGCAACCCGGTGCAAGGACATTTTGGCGCCTGGGTGGCAAATATCGACTATGATCCCGCCGCCCCAGAAGCGGCCAAATTATCTGTCGATATTGATATCACTAGCCTCGACCTCGGCAGCATTAGCACACAAGCGCAGTCAGCAAGCTTTCTAAATGCCTCAACATTCCCCACCGCACACTTTGGCGCTCAAGGCTTTGACCCAAAGGGCGACGGACAGTTTGAAGCAAACGGGCAGCTAGAGTTGGTAGGAAGCAAGCTCCCGCTTACACTAACATTCACGCTGGACATTCAAGGCGAAGTCGCAACCGCCAACGGAACTGCACAAATCAATCGCCATGACTACGAGATCGGTTCAGACGATCCGCTGGTAGGCAGTTTGGTGACGGTGAATTTTGACATTCGCGCGACAAACAGCAATCCGTAAAGATCAGCTAGCAGTCTTTCGCAACTCGATGTCGTGTTGTGACCCAAACGAACTTACCGTCGCCCGCAGCGCAAGATTTGTGAAGATTTTGGATGGTGGGCGTAACTGGGATTGAACCAGTGACCCCTACAATGTCAATGTAGTGCTCTCCCGCTGAGCTATACGCCCATCCGCGCAATTAAACTGCAATGCGATTATTTTGCAAGGCAATCAATTTGCTGGGCTGATAGACCATAAAATGAATACGTGGGTCAAGGCCAATTCAAACAAAAATCCAATTCATCATATTCCAACTTCTATCCTAGACATTGGAGCGCACGGTTTGCATACTCATTTGAACAAGAGCACCAAACTGAGGGCCCATATGCCGCAAAATACGACCGAAATCGCCAGGTCAATGATGCAGCTTCAACGCAACAAGATTGCTTTGCCGACTTTGGCGGCTTCAATTGGGCTATTGTCGTTGTTTGCCTTTGCAACGATCGGTCATTTATCCGGATTACTTTCCCTGTGGATCGCTACGCCGCTTGCTTTTGTGGCAATTCACCTCAGCTTTTCCGTTGCCCACGAAGCCACGCACAAAACCATAATGAACAACGCCAAATATGCTTGGGTCGACCAATTGCTGGGCACCGTACATTCGTGGCTTTTGCTTTATGATTTTCCGACTTTTAAGTTCCTGCATTTGCGCCACCACGCAAACACAAATGACCCGAACCTAGACCCCGACTATTGGCTGCAACATGTCTCCATTCCTGTCGGATTATTCCTCGGCCTGTTCGTACCACTGCATTATTTGCGCATGTTCATTTTAGCTGTGAAATCCAACGCCGTGTCGTCCCGCATGTCGACATTTAGCTTCTTGCGCATTGCCGCGCTGATGGCCGTGTTGGTTGCATTGCTGATCATTGCGCCGGTTGAGACATTCTTTTTGTGCCTAGCCCCGGCTTCCATTGCTTCGTCGGTAATCGCCGTTTCCCATCGCATGTTGCACACAATTGAAGAAACACCTGACCGGAAAAAAACAACGCTAATTGTACGTGGCCAAGGTGTCTGGGAATGGGTTGTCAGCCCGTTCTTTTGGCTAAACAACCATCATTTCTTGCACCATGAATATCCAAAACTGCCGTGCTACACACATGAGGAACTATTCGCGAAATCCAAGCAAAGCCTGAAAGAAAGTGGCGTTCAAATTCAAACATTTGGCGAAAAACCCGATAGAAATGCAAGCTGATGGACCAACGTTTAAGTCAGTCAGACATAGCCTTCCGCAACGATGCTTTGCACATGCCGCTGCCCAAAAACTCAGTATTTCGGTCAATTGATGGGCGGGCTGAATTCCAAGCCTATTACGACAAAGTAATTGCCAAGCTGCCCTATCCCGTCCAAACAAAAATGATTGCCACAAGTTACGGCAGTACCCACGTTTCCATGATGGGGAACCCAAACGGGTCGCCCATTTTGGTGCTACCTGGCATGTCCATCTGCGGCCCAATCATGCTTGAGTTCTTCGCCTATCTTGCAAAAGATCACTGGCTAATCGCTCCCGACCTTATCGGGCAGCCCGGCCGTTCGGCAGACACGCCGTTTTCAATAAAAAACAATGCCTACGGCAAATGGCTGGGCGAGCTTTTAGACGGGCTGGAGGTTCAAAAAGTCGATTTCGTCGCCGCCAGTTTTGGCGGCTCTATCAGTCTAGAATTGCTAAAACTGATACCAGAGCGGGTCGGCAAACATGCGCTTGTTGTCACCGCAGGCCTTACGCCCAAGCTGCCCTATCTCAAGATTTATGCAAAACTTCTATTCACTTGGCTAGCCTACCGGTTCGTGCCGATCAAAGAGATGTTACCCAAAATTGCCCGGCCACTTTCGCGAGATCTAACACCAGACAATCTTGAGTATTTGGATATTATCATTCGGCAAACCGCATTTTGGAACCACCGGCCCGCAGGACCATTTTTCAAAACAGATATGCCTAAAGCAATGGAGCCAGTGCTCATCACGTTCGCCAAGAACGACATATTATTCCCGTACGAGCAAACTCGACAAAATGCCCACTCGACACTGAATATTGCGCACGAATTTGTCCTCACCCACAGCGCTCACATGCCATCCGACAAAGAAATGGCCCCGATCCACAAAGAGATCGAGGCCTATTTCAAATCTTAGACTTACCAAGTCTTAAGCCGCGAGCAGGCGCTCGACTTCATCCACCAGGTCTTTTAGGTGAAATGGTTTTGAGAGCACAGAAGCGTCTTTAGGCGCTTCGCTATCGGGGTTAAGTGCAACGGCCGCAAACCCGGTGATAAACATCACTTTCAAATCTGGGTCCAATTCGGTGGCTCGACGGGCAAGTTCGATGCCGTCCATTTCGGGCATCACAATGTCAGAAAGCAAAAGCGTGAACGGCTCTTCGCGTAACCGTTCATATGCGGAACGACCATTGTCGAATGCCACGACATCGTATCCCGCATTGCCCAACGCACGCGTCAGGAATTTGCGCATATCATTATCATCTTCAGCCAACAAGATCCGACGCATTGGAAAAGCCCCTTAAAAAGCGATCATCTGATTCGGATTTTGCATTGCCCAGCACTTAAACTCAAGTCAACATTGCGACTATTTATTCGGGTTGATCAAATCCGCTTGTACCTGTGGACTTAAAGCCATTTATTCGCCACTATGCGGTCACAAGAAAATCACCGTCATCCACGGAGAAACTGTTGAAATCTGATTACTTTGATCGCCCGGCATTTGAGACGATAAGACCACGTATTCAACGCGCGCCATTTGTCTTCAATTCTCCCCATTCTGGCCGTGATTATCCCAATAGGTTTATTGAGCAAACAAGACTTGATCAGCTCAGCATTCGCCAATCCGAAGATGCGTTTGTTGACGAGCTGTTCGGGCGGGCACCAAATTTCGGCGCGCCGATGCTTCGGGCGCATTTCCCACGGGCATATCTGGACGTAAATCGCGAACCCTATGAACTAGATCAATCCATGTTCAGCGACAGTTTACCCGATAACTTCAACACAAAGTCGCCTCGGGTTGCAGCAGGTCTGGGCACTATTGCAAAAATTGTCGCGGAGAAAAAATCAATTTACCGCACCAAACTTTCGCTAGCTGATGCAACGATGCGGATTGAAGGCATCTACAAGCCCTATCACTTTGCCCTGCAAAACCTGTTGAGTGAAACCTTGGCCAATTTTGGTATTGCAGTGCTGATCGATTGCCATTCGATGCCTAATTTGGACAAACGCGGCAATTCCAGCGCGCCCGATATTGTCTTGGGCGACAGATTTGGCTCCACATGCCATCCAATGATTGCAGATCTTACTGACACGCTTTTCACAACAGCGGGTCTCAAGGTCGCGCGAAACCGCCCCTATGCCGGTGGATTTACCACAAAGACATACGGACAGCCGGGCAACAATGTACATGCCTTACAGATAGAAATAGGCCGTCATCTCTATATGAACGAAACCACATTAGAGAAAAATGCCAATTTCGCGCACATGCAGCAACTCACTGAGAAACTCATTTCACTGCTGATCCGTTTGGATTTGCGCGAACTGATTGACTTGCAACTCGCCGCAGAATAGCCCACCCACCATATCAAAAATTGAGAATTTGGCCAAAAAGGGGGCCGCTCGAAGCGGCCCTAAGTCAAGGGAGGAAACGTCAGAGGCTCCAAGCAATAGGCTGAGCCGCTAATGCATCATGCATCTTATGGGGTGAACTGATTTGCCCCCAAATGCAAGCCATGTACCAGCAACTAAGGGCGCTAACCAATAAGATGTTGCTAAAATGACTCTAATTAGATCGTAAATGAAAAGTGTAAATTTTCTATAAACTTCTCGTTTTCTCAAATAAAAACAGCAAGTTGAAAAATGAACGGAAATAAAATGAGCGGAAAAATTCAAACCAACTTGGATTTTGAAGAAATTCACAGAATTTTACAGCTAGCTGCCCAAGAAGCCAAAAAGGTTACGCTTAAATACTTCCGTAAAAACCTGAATATTGAAAACAAACTACAACAAGGGTTCGATCCCGTAACTGCTGCAGATCGGGAAGCAGAGCTTGCTATTCGCGCTGTGATTGCACAGCATTTCCCAGATCATAGCATATGTGGCGAAGAATGGGAGAACAAGGAAACCGACAGTCCGTTCCAATGGATCATTGACCCAATTGATGGTACCCGAGCCTTCATTTCTGGCCTACCTGTTTGGGGAACCCTCATCGCGCTTACATTTGAGGGAAAAGCAATAGCGGGCCTGATGAGCCAGCCCCATATCGGGGAAGACTTTATTGGCGTTCCCGGCCGCGCAATCATGGACCATGGAGGCGACCAAACCCTGTTATCCACCAGCGATATTGATGAACTTGCTCAAGCAACCATGTTCACAACGTCGCCACGCATATTCTATTCAGAAAAATCGCTAGCAGCTTACGACCAGTTGGAAGCCAATGTAAAACTCGCTCGCTATGGTCTTGATTGTTATGCATACGCTATGGTCGCCTCAGGCCACGCGGAGCTGGCCGTGGAAGAGGGCCTTAAAAATGTTGATATCGCGGCGCTGATCCCAATCATTGAAGAAGCGGGCGGCGTTGTGACAACGTGGTCAGGCAAAAATGCTGCAAATGGCGGCCAAGTCATCGCAGCAGCGAATGCAAAGATTCACGCCGCAGCAATTGAATTCTTAGCCCCCGTTGCGACGGATTAGAGAGCTGGAAGGGCGCTAATACCCTTTGGTCGGCTCTGTAATAAATGCATCAAACGCGGCCAAAGCCTGGGCGCGGATGGCGTCGGTTTCCATAAAAATTTCGTGTCTCGAGTTTGGCAACACCGCGTGACGCCCAATGCGCATGCTCATGCCCAATTGCTCAATGGCCGGCGTTGACACCACCGTGTCGGACGCAGCGGCGATCACCAGCACCGGAATACGCACGCTAGACGGAAATTCAGAACTGTTTGCCGCAATCATTGCCTTAAATGATGCCGCTCCCCAACTCACCGTTGGCGCACCAATTTCCAAATCTGGTCGGTGATCAAGCGTTTTCACCATCCGCATGTACCGGCCATGGTCGGACGTTATATTGTTGCCGGGGAAAGTTGCCTCGCTCGATCGTTTGTAATCCCAAGGGTTGAGCGGCAATTTTCCCGCCCCCAAAAATTTGCCAACACCCAATATGGTCGCAGACGTGGATAGACTAAACCCGGTTTCAACCGCCACCATTGGTGCGGTCAAAAACACCCGGTCAAACATAAGCTGGTCGCGCGTCGCCGCCATCAGTGAAACCAAACCGCCCATAGAATGACCAACAAGATAATAGGGCGGCGGACAATCGGGCAGCAAAATATCAACGTGGAAGCTTGTGAGGTCCGTGAGGTAATCCCGAAAATCTTCAACATGTCCAAGTTTTGGATTGGCAATTAGGCGCTCAGAACCACCCTGCCCGCGCCAATCAAATGTCGCCACGTTAAATCCACGGCTTTGGAAATCTGCAATGGTCTCGAAATATTTTTCAATATATTCGGTACGGCCATGCACGAGACAAATCGTACCCTTTTGCTTATTACCGGTTGAGGGAAACAAGGCATATCGCAAATGCACGCCATCTTGGGCCTTGAAGAACCCAGCGCGCGCACCTTCGGGCACAGGATTAGACGAAATATTGGCGAGCTGTGGACCATCCACTTTTGCAACTGACGACATAGTGCCTCACATTTTACTCATTAAGCGATCAATTCGCTTTTCATTTAGTAGGGTCTGAACACAATTGGAAGATGATCTGTTCAACAGCTCAATTTTGATCAGACCCTAGTTCAACCGCAACAAAAAAACCAGCAATCCAAAATGAATTGCTGGTTCTTTGTTAGAGACACCATGCGGGGGGCGGATGATGGTGTCCCTTTTCTCAAAATTTGTGTGACACACTGTGAAGTGATCAGACTTTTTGGCGCCACAGGTAAATGTCTATCAAAGGTGAACTGAACGAACCCCGAAATGGCTATTCATATTCCGTTCAGGCAGCAACTTTTTTTCAAATAGGCCAAATTTGATTTTTATGAAGAACAAGACTTGAAACATTAAATTTATGCACAACATATCAATCGTTGGTTGCCGATGAAGGGGCCAACTTGGAGCGCCGCCGTCAATGAAACGGGCCGCACCAACAACGTTAAAACCGCATGTTGCTCAACGGAGAATATGTTATGCAAAATTTAGACCTTTCACCATTTTACCGCTCAACAGTGGGCTTTGATCGCTTTTTCTCACTTCTTGACAATCACTCACCACAAGAAGCAAACGCATTCCCCCCTTACAATATTGAACGCACCGGCGAAGATACGTACCGTATCTCCATGGCCGTTGCTGGTTTCTCATCTGATGACATCGTGATTGAGACAAAAGAAAATTCAATCAGCGTGAAAGGTGGAAAATCAACTTCAGGCACAGAGCAAAAGCGCGAATTCCTCCATCGCGGTATTGCCGAGCGCTCATTTGAACGTCGCTTCCAGCTGGCCGATCACGTAGAAGTACGCGGCGCTGATCTTGAAAATGGACTGTTGCACATTGATCTGGCCCGTGAACTGCCAGAAAGCAAACGACCACGCAAGATTGCGATTGGATCAACTTCATCAAATGAAACAAAGTCTATCGAAACTGAAGCAAAGAACTAAATTGTAACCACAATTGATGCTTTAATAGTTTAAAGTTTTATACATTAGACGGGCGCAGTTATTTGATGAATACTGCGCCCGTATTGCATTTTACATTCCAACTATTCTGTTGCCCTGCGACAAAAAAACTTGCCCTAGGATCTTGCCCAGATGGATTTTTTCTGGCAATGTGCCTCTCAAAATAGGACAGCAATATTGTCCATTAAAAAACACCGCGATACCCACTTCCAAACTTAATATTGGATATGGGTGTTGAACGCGTGTCATACGCCATTGGTAAGGCGCTAGGGGTGAGCTTGAAAAACAAGCTCGCAAGTTGAACGGCAACAAATCAAATTGACCGTTCTTTTGAAAATTGTTTGCGCAACGTCGCAACGAGCCGCTCGTGGTATTCCAACGAGCGACCCGAGCAGATGACCTGACCCAAATTTTTGCCCGTTCTGGGCAATTGGGCGAACTTTATGGAGGGGCTTATGGCCAACCACATCGACACCTTGATGGAGAGCGCTTCAACAAGCGCAACCTTCGCTTATAATGGTCGTCCCGCCAAACAGGGCCTTTATGACCCGAGCAACGAGCATGATGCTTGTGGCCTTGGCTTTATCGCCAATATCGACAATACAAAAACCCATGACATTGTGCAAAATGGCTTGGACATTTTGATCAACCTCACCCACCGTGGTGCGGTGGGCGCTGACCCCTTGATGGGTGACGGTGCAGGCATGTTGGTGCAGATGCCTCACGCATTTTTTGCCAAATCGGTTGATTTTGAATTGCCTGCCCCCGGCGAATATGCAGTTGCAATGTTGTTTTACCCAAACAACCAAGACCTAAAAGCCAAATGCGCTGCAAAGCTTGCTGAATGCGCACAAGGTGAAGGCCTGGAGATTTTGGGCACTCGTGAAGTGCCAACCGACAATTCAAGTCTTTCTGAAGGCGTTATCGGCACGCAGCCCATTATCGAGCAAGTCTTTGTTGCCCGCCCAGAAGGCATGGACACGGACACCTTCGAAACAAAATTGCTGATCACCCGCAAGGTGATTTCAAACACCATTTATGCCGCATTGCCAGAGGCCGACAGTGACAATGGCTTTTACGTTGTCTCCATGTCTGCCAGAACAATTGTTTATAAAGGCATGTTCCTCGCCAATCAGTTGGGACCTTTCTATCCTGACCTGGGCGACAAAGATTTCACATCGGCTTTAGCGCTTGTTCACCAACGCTTTTCAACCAACACATTCCCGTCTTGGAAATTGGCCCACCCTTATCGCTTTGTTGCGCATAACGGGGAAATCAACACCATCCGGGGCAACGTGAACTGGATGGCAGCGCGCCAAGCTTCTGTGTCCTCCGATAATTTTGGCGATGACATCTCTAAAATCTGGCCAATTTCATATGAAGGCCAGTCAGATACTGCATGTTTTGATAATGCGCTCGAATTCCTTGTGCGCGGCGGATACGACCTGCCTCACGCCGCCATGATGATGGTGCCCCAAGCATGGGCGGGCAATCCACTTATGAATGAGGAGCGCAAAGCGTTCTATGAATATCACGCTGCCATTATGGAGCCATGGGATGGCCCTGCTGCGCTAACCATGACAGATGGTCGTCGCATTGCCGCGACCCTTGACCGCAACGGCTTGCGCCCCGCGCGCTATTGCGTCACAAAATCTGGCCAAATCATCTTGGCTTCAGAATCAGGTGTGCTGGATATCCCAGAAGACCAGATCGTGGAAAAATGGCGTCTGCAACCGGGCAAAATGCTGCTTGTTGATCTTGAAGCTGGAAAAATCGTTTCCGATGACGAGATCAAAACAAAACTTGCACAGAAAAACCCATATCAAAAATGGTTGGGCCGCACCCAAATCGTGCTTGAAGATGTGCCAGCGGTTGATCGCCATCCGCTCAAATCATCCGAGAGCCTTTTGGATCGCCAGCAGGCATTTGGTTATACAACAGAAGACATCAAGTTTTTGATGACGCCAATGGCAACCACCGGCCAAGAGGCTGTTGGCTCCATGGGTACAGACACACCAATTTCTGCCCTGAGCGATAAATCCAAGCTGCTCTATAGCTATTTCAAACAGAACTTCGCGCAAGTGACCAACCCACCGATCGATCCGATCCGTGAGGAAAGTGTCATGAGTTTGATTTCCTTTATTGGACCACGGCCAAACCTGTTCGACCTTGAAGGCCTATCGAACCAAAAACGCCTTGAAGTGCGCCAGCCGATTTTGACCAATGAAGATTTGGAAAAAATCCGCACCATCGGCAATATTGGGGACAACCAATTCCTCACCGAAACCATCGACGTCACCTACGCCGCTGAAAAAGGCGCCGACTGGATGGAAGTGGCGTTGGAAGCCATCTGTGACCGCGCAGAAAGTGCAGTGCGTTTGGGCATGAACATTATTGTTCTGTCAGATCGCTTGCTGAGCCACGACCGGATTGCAATTCCAGCACTTCTGGCGACTGCGGCTGTGCATCATCACTTGATCCGCAAGGGCTTGCGCACATCATGCGGCCTTGTAGTTGAAACCGGCGAAGCACGCGAAGTACATCACTTTGCTGTTTTGGCAGGTTATGGCGCTGAGGCAATCAACCCCTATCTAGCGTTTGAAACCATCGCTGCGTTGCAAGCTGAAGGCCAGTTCCCACCAGAAGTTGACGAACAAGAATGTGTGGACCGCTACATTAAATCAATCGGTAAAGGCTTGTTGAAAGTCATGTCCAAAATGGGCATTTCGACATTCCAATCCTATTGTGGTGCACAAATTTTTGACGCGGTTGGTCTTTCAACTGACTTTGTCGAAAAATTCTTCTTTGGCACTGGCACATCTATTGAAGGTGTGGGCCTTAGTGAAGTGGCTCGGGAAACCGTAGACCGTCACGAACTGGCTTTTGGCGACGATGCAACATTGACCAACTCATTGGATGTGGGCGGTGAATATCAATATCGTATTCGCGGAGAAGCCCATGCGTGGTCACCAAACGCTATTGCAGACTTGCAACATGCCGTTCGCACCGCTGAGACGTCACCAGCGTTTGCTCAGCAAAAATATGATGCATTTGCCAAAGCGGTGAACGACGCATCAGACCAGCTTTTGACCATCCGCTCGCTGTTCGAAGTTAAGTCACTTGGCAAACCAATCGACATTTCAAAGGTCGAGCCGGCAACAGACATCGTTCGTCGATTTGCGACGGGCGCCATGTCTTATGGTTCGATCAGCCGCGAAGCACATACATCATTGGCCATCGCCATGAACCAAATTGGCGGCAAGTCGAATACGGGTGAAGGTGGCGAAGAACCAGATCGCTACAACCCGTTACCAGACGGCTCCCGCAACCCTGAACGTTCTGCCATCAAACAAGTTGCTTCTGGCCGATTTGGTGTGACGACCGACTATTTGGTCAATGCGGACATGATCCAAATTAAAGTGGCGCAGGGTGCAAAGCCCGGCGAAGGCGGACAATTGCCTGGCCACAAAGTGGACGCTGTAATCGCGCAAACCCGCCACTCAACACCCGGCGTAGGTTTGATTTCACCACCACCACACCACGACATCTATTCAATCGAAGACTTGGCGCAGCTGATTTACGATTTGAAAAACGTAAATGAAAAAGCGGACATTTCAGTCAAACTGGTTTCTGAATTGGGCGTTGGTACGGTTGCTGCAGGCGTGGCGAAAGCCCATGCTGATCATATCACCATATCCGGTTTTGACGGTGGCACAGGCGCTTCTCCGCTAACTTCGCTTAAGCATGCAGGTTCACCTTGGGAAATCGGCCTAGCCGAAACCCACCAAACCCTTGTGCTCAACCGTCTGCGTTCTCGCGTAGCGCTGCAAGTCGATGGTGGCTTTAAGACAGGTCGGGATGTTCTTATCGGCGCTCTATTGGGCGCTGACGAATTTGCCTTTGCCACTGCCCCACTTATTGCTGCGGGCTGCTTGATGATGCGCAAATGTCACCTGAACACTTGCCCGGTCGGCATTGCCACCCAAGACCCTGTCTTGCGCAAGCGCTTTAAAGGCACACCAGAACATGTGATCAACTATTTCTTCTATGTGGCTGAAGAACTTCGTCAGCTGATGGCCGAAATGGGCGCACGCACACTTAATGAACTTGTGGGTCGCTCTGATCTTTTGGGTCAAAAGCGCACTGACGATCATTGGAAAGCGCAGGGCGTTGATGTCACCAAACTCTTCCATAAGCCTGAACTGATTGGCGAGGATACTTATTTCCACTCGCAAGTTCAAAACCATGAGCTTGAAGAAGTGCTGGACCGCACCCTGATCAAAAATGCAAAACCTGCATTGGAAAACGGCGAGCCGGTTAAGTTTGACATCGATATTCGCTCCAAGAACCGTTCTGCTGGCGCAATGCTTTCAGGCAAGGTGGCGGAAAAATATGGTCTTGAAGGCCTGCCTGAAGATTCAATCGCGGTGAACTTAAAGGGCATTGCGGGTCAAGCCTTCGGCGCATTTTTGATGAATGGCGTAAGCTTTGATCTGGTTGGTGAAGCCAACGATTATGTCGGTAAAGGCCTCTCGGGCGGACGTATCGTTGTTCGCCCACCAGAAAACACAAATATTGTGCCAGAAAACGCGATCATTGTCGGCAACACAGTGCTTTATGGTGCGGTGTCTGGGGAATGCTATTTCCGTGGAATTGCTGGTGAACGCTTCGCCGTACGCAATTCAGGGGCCGTCGCTGTTGTTGAAGGCACAGGCGACCATGGTTGCGAATATATGACCGGCGGTATCGTCGTCGTGATCGGCGAAACAGGCCGCAACTTTGCTGCGGGCATGTCCGGCGGTGTTGCTTATGTGTTGGACGAAGACCAAACATTCCGCTCGCGCTGTAACCTTGCAATGGTGGATATTGAGCCGGTTCTTGAAGAAGAAGAATTGATGCGCGAACATCACCACCATGGTGGCGACATCGAATGGCATGGCCGTGTGGATATTTCAGGCGACATGACCAAGCATGATGACGAACGTTTGTATCAGCTCATTTCGAACCATCATCATTATACGGGTTCCACCCGCGCCAAAACAATCTTGGACAATTGGGAAGAGCATCGAGGCAAATTCGTAAAAGTAATGCCGGTTGAATATCGCCGCGCCATCCTTGAGATGGAACAGCAAAAAAACAAACAATCTTCGGCCAAGGCGTAAGGGAGAACTAAGATGGGTAAGCATACAGGTTTTCTCGAAGTAGATCGCCAAGAAGCACGTTACGAGCCAGCTTCGGACCGCATCCGGCACTATAATGAATTTACGGTGCCGCTGACCGAAGGAGAGATTGTTCGCCAAGCTTCACGCTGTATGGATTGCGGTATTCCTTATTGCCATGGCGATACAGGTTGCCCGGTGAACAACCAAATTCCAGATTGGAACGACCTTGTTCATCAACGTGATTGGGAACGTGCGGCGCTCAACCTTCATTCAACAAACAATTTCCCAGAATTCACGGGTCGTATTTGCCCTGCCCCTTGCGAAGAAGCATGTACGCTGAATTTGGAAGATCAGCCGGTCACCATCAAAACAGTTGAACAAACCATTGCAGACCGTGCCATTAAAAATGGCTGGATTGCGCCCCAACCAAATGATGACAAGACTGGCAAAAAAGTCGCCATCGTCGGCTCTGGCCCTGCTGGATTGGCAGCAGCACAACAATTAGCCCGCGCTGGGCATGACGTTCATGTGTTTGAACGCGAAGCGAAAGCTGGCGGCTTGCTGCGCTATGGCATTCCTGATTTCAAAATGGAAAAAAGCCATATTGATTTCCGTGTTGAGCAGATGGAAGCCGAAGGCGTTACCTTCCACTACAATGAGAATATTGGCGTAACGCGCAAGCTTGAAAGCCTGCAAAAAAACCATGATGCCGTATTGCTAACCGGTGGTTCAGAACATCCTCGTGACCCGGGCTGCGAAGGCACTGAATTTGCGGGCGTTCACTATGCAATGCCTTATCTGGTGCAGCAAAATAAGCGCAATGGCGGCGAAGATATCGGCGATGCCGATCCGATCTTGGCAACGGGTAAAAAAGTTGTCGTCATCGGCGGCGGTGATACTGCATCTGATTGTGTGGGCACAGCGTTCCGCCAAGGCGCTGTTTCAGTTACGCAAATGGATATCCGCCCTCAACCACCGGAAAAAGAAGATAAGCTGACATCATGGCCAAACTGGGCCATTAAGATGCGCACATCATCATCTCAGGCTGAAGGCGCGAACCGCGAATTCCAAGCAGCGACCCTTGAAATCATCAGCGACAAAATCGGTCATGTAAAGGGCGTGAAATGCTCACGTGTGGATAAAAGCCGCACCCCAATTGACGGCGAAGATTTCGTTCTCAAAGCTGATCTGGTGCTGATGGCCATTGGCTTTGCCCACCCGACATTTGAGGGCATGCTGGAAGAACTTGGTGCGGATCTTGATCCGCGCAAAAACCTATTTGCGGACACCATGTCTTACAAAACCAGTGTTGACGGCGTTTATGCTGCAGGCGATATGCGGCGGGGTCAATCACTTGTGGTTTGGGCGATCCGCGAGGGCCGCCAAGCCGCTCGTTCAATCGATTTCGATCTTATGGGAAAAACAAGTCTACCGCGCTGACCCCACAATCTGCACGTTAGATTTGCAAAGCCGGCGTCGATGAAATCATCGATGTCGGCTTTATTTATCGGGCCAAGGGGTCTGTTTCTGCCGCTTCTACCACCACCGGTTCAATTCCAAATCCATCTGCGCGGCCGGGTTGAACAGCAAACAATTGGGTAAGCGACAGGTTGGGCTTGTCTTGCTTTTGCGCTAACACCAATTCGCCAGAAGATTTAGCCTTTTCACCCAATTCGCGCACCGCGCCTGCAAGTTCCAGTTTTCTCACTTGCGCAATGCCCTGAAAGGGCGGGCGCAGCATGCCAGCGACATCTGTTCCTGCGAGCGGGTCAACAATGGCGACTGTTATCTCGCCACCGCGATAGAACTGCTTGATCACTTTATCAATAAAGAACGCGGCCTTGTCGCTACCGGCTGAGGAAAGGTGAATACCGTCGCCCTTGCGCATCAATTTGTTTTGCCCATTCAAGTCCGGCCCATAAGCCGTGTAGTTCCCGTCTTCATCGGCAAAGCGCTCATAAATATCGACATATTCAGCGCCGTTCGCAAAAGCCGCGAGGCGATGCATGGAGGTTATTTGGCTCATTGCTTTTGAATATGAGTTCTTGCTCATTGGAGGCAGGCCCATCCAAACAACTGGCTTCTCTGCGCCAGCTAATACCTGCAAAAATGCATTCAAACGCTGATCATATTCTGTGCGCCACTCGTCGGTTAGTGCCTTGTGTCGTCCATTACTGCTTCTAATTTCTTGCCTGTCATTGATGCCCACCGCAACAACAACCATGTCAAACTCTTCGCTGGTGAGGTAGGTTTCAATCGCCTTGTTCCAGTCGAAATAATCGTCACGCACAAACCCGGAAGAGCCAACACCTTTACTGACGATAGCCAATTGGGTGTCTTTGGCATAATGACGATCAAGTGCCTTTGCCAAATCAATCGCTAAACTGTCGCCCACCACCAGAAGTGTACGTGCGTCCGGTGCCTTTTCAATCATTTTTATTTTCGGCACGTTGGTAATACTCAGGGAAGATTTACGCTTTGTCGTCTTCTTTACGGGCGCCTTTTTCTCCGGCTTATTCCGACCAAACAGAACATCAAACAGCGTTCGCTTCTTCTTTTCAGCCTGCGCGATTTCAATACGTTCTTGTGCGAAGCCAACATTGACGATTGTTGCAGGCGCGAACACCAGCATCAACACCACAGCCATCAATATTTTTGTCGTCCAACGTCGCATCTTGCTCATCGCGCCTAATTTGATTTCATAACCGCATTATAAACATCAATTGTGGCAAAACCATCTGCCAATTTGCTGTTCGCGGCTTGCCATGCGCGCAATGCATCCTGGCTTATGGGTCCAAACCGACCATCCAGCTTGTCATCATAATAACCAAGCGCTTTGAGTTTGGTCTGCAAATTGACGCGCTGCTGTCGGTTTAAGAACTTCGCGCTTTTGGGCCAACTTTGAACAAATGGGCCAGCGCCTTTAATCCGATCCGTGAGGTGCGCAACTGCCAATGCATAAGAATCTGCAAAATTATAGCCCTTTAGGGCGAGATAATTCTGCGTCATCAAGAATTTTGGGCCCCTTGCGCCAGCAGGCACATAAAGAAATACTTGCTCATTCGGATCGCCAAATTGACGCCCCTTAACGCGCACGACGCCTTTTCCAGCAAAAAACGAAATAGGTCGAAATTTGGTTCTGCCCGCAAGCAGATAGTCAAACCCGTCGGGCAGTTGAACTTCATATCCCCAATCATGACCGGGTTGGTAGTTCACACCCAACAACCATTTCGCACTTGATGCCAAAGCATCAGCCAAGGAATTGTGTGGATCACGTCGCCCGTCACCATCAAAATCTGTGCCATGGGTCAAAAACGCTGAAGGCATGATCTGTAAATGCCCCAATGCGCCAGCCCAAGACCCTTTCAGACCTCCTTTTGGCGCTTCATTTTGCTGCACGATCCGAAGCGCGGCAATCAGTTCCGCTTCATCCAGCGCCACACGGCCACGCCTTTGATGCACCAAACTGAACAAAGACCGCAATACGGGTTTGAAATAGCGCTTATTGCCCATGATCGCGCCAAAATCCGTCTCAACGCCCCAAATGGCCGCCAACATGTATGGGTCAACGCCATATGCCTGCCCGATACGCTCAAACAGAGCCTTGTTTTTAGCAAACGCCTGCCGACCACGTTTTATGCGATCCGCGGTGACGCGCTTTTCAAGATAGTCCCAAATTGGTCGCTCAAACTCAGGCTGGGTGCCCTGGGCCACTTTAATCGCCGGATCAGAGGCTAGCCCTTTTGTCGCATTGCGATACGTTGATTTCGAAATCCCTGCGGCCAATGCCTTAGCTTCAAACGAGCGCAAAAATTGGGCAAAACTTTGCTGCGGTGCGGCCATAGCCGAACCAGACATCGCAGAGAATAAAACAATCAAAATTGCCGCAAATATTCGCATTGCTATCCCCAATTTGAAATACAGGGAAATTGAGCCATTAAAGTTGGCCCATTTCGGGGCGGTCATTGCGGGTCAGCAGATATTGCTCCCAGCTATAAGCATGCTCGATGATCCCACGAAGATCGTCATGTTTTGGCTCCCAACCAAGCACAGTGCGCACACGGTCCGCACTTGCAACGATTGCTGCCGGGTCGCCTGCACGGCGGCCTGTTTCGTCTGCCGCGAAATCAACGCCGGTTACTTTTTTCACTGCAGAAACCACCTCGCGCACGCTATAGCCACGTCCGTAACCACAATTCATGGTGGTGCTCTCGCCGCCATTTTTCAAATAGTCGAGCAATAAAGCATGAGCCTTGGCTAAATCCGTCACATGAATATAATCGCGCACACATGTGCCGTCTTGGGTGTCATAATCTGTGCCGAAAATTTTCATTCTGTCACGTTGCCCAAGCGCCGTTTGACAAGCCACCTTGATCAAATGCGTAGCCAAGGGTGTAGATTGCCCGGTGCGCCCCTGTGGGTCTGCGCCAGCAACATTGAAATAACGCAGCACCCCATATTTGATATCGTGCGCTGCCGCCACATCCTCAAGCATCATTTCGCTCATCAATTTCGAACGTCCATAAGGCGATTGTGGATTGAGGGGATTATCTTCACTCACAGGCTCAGAACCTGCCATCCCGTAAACTGCAGCGGTTGAAGAGAATATGAAATGTTTCACACCCGCATTCACCGCCGCTTCTATCAAGTTGCGTGTGGTTGAGGTGTTATTCTGATAATATTTAAGTGGATTTTCCACCGATTCTGGCACAACGATCGAACCTGCAAAATGCATTATGGATTTAATGCCACGTTCTTGTAGAAGTGCAGTAACAAATTCAACGTCACCCGCATTTCCTTCAACAAAGTCAACACGTTGGTCAATTGACCATTGAAATCCGGTCGTCAAGTTATCAAGAACGGTGACCTTTTCTCCAGCATCTGCCAATTGCAAAACTGTATGTCCACCAATATAGCCTGCGCCACCTGTTACCAATATGCTCATCACACGTCCTTAATCAATTTTAACGTAATCTCATCTAACACCTGAAGGGTTGCGATTACATTACACAATGACTAGGTGTTATAGAATTATTTCCAAATTATGGCGTCATAATTGAGGCCAAATAATATATAATTTGGGATGCTGCCAAAGGATGACATGTTGACCAAAAAAGTTCGCACAGCCGTTTTTCCCGTCGCCGGTCTAGGCACTCGCTTTTTGCCTGCTACCAAAGCCATGCCCAAGGAAATGTTGCCTGTGGTTGATAGACCACTCATTCAATATGCAGTCGACGAAGCCCGCGAAGCTGGCATTGAACATTTCGTTTTCGTAACCGGACGCAACAAGGGCGTGATTGAAGACCATTTCGACCGTCAAGTTGAACTCGAGATTACACTACATCAGCGCCAGAAAAACGACATGTTGCAGATGTTGAGTGAGGGGCTGCCCAAACCAGGTCAAACAAGCTTCACCCGTCAGCAAGAACCGTTAGGCTTGGGCCATGCCGTTTGGTGCGCTCGTGATATTGTGGGCAATGAGCCATTTGCGTTGCTCTTGCCTGATATGTTGATGCGTTCAAAACCCGGCGTCTTGAGCCAAATGATGGAAAGCTACAACCAACATGGCGGCAATGTCATTGCTGTAGAAGAAGTCGATCCTGCAGAAATCAGCTCTTACGGCGTTGTTGGCCGCGGTGATGGGGATGATAAGTCATTCAACATCACAGAGATGATTGAAAAGCCTGAAATTGAGAAAGCACCTTCCAACCTAATCATTTCTGGCCGCTACATTTTACAACCAGAAATTTTTGATCTGTTGAGCAAACAGTCAAAAGGCGCAGGCGGCGAAATTCAAATCACTGACGCTATGGTCAAGCTAATGGAACATGACCGCTTTACAGGTGTAAAGTATGACGGGCAGAGCTTTGATTGCGGTTCTAAAGTGGGCTTTCTAACCGCAAATGTAGTATTTGCGATGGATAGAGAAGACATTGCAGACGAATTCACCCGCGAACTGCGCCGTGTTGCCAAGGAATTGTTCAACGACGTTTCTATTGCCGATTAAAACGCACACCAGCTTCGATGAAATGGCGGCGACCTGGATCGCTGCCCGTTGGCTCGCGCAAAGAAAATGAGTAATTAGCGAAGGTCGACATTTGCTCATTTATTAAATATTGCGCGCCAAACCCGACTTGGCTCGATTTTATCTCATCATCACTATTTTGGTAATGTTCGCGCGACAGTTCGCCAAATGCTGAAAACGAAATTTGGCTATTCACTTGCTGATTGAAGGTCAGTCGCCCAACATCAACAATCCGCATTGCTTCGCCTGCAACGCTTGTTGGGCTCACATTCGTGCCAACATCCAGCTGCAATGTGGACAAATCTGAGACCTGCCACGCCAAGCCCGCATTGTAAGTGAATGTTTGAACCGCATCTATGCTCGCATCGTCAAATGTTTGACGCAATTGTCCAAACGCAACTTCACCTTGCAGCCGTTCATTAAAATTAACAACAGCACCCACTTGCGCTTCGTATGACCAATTGTTGCGGCTCGCGCTGAGAGCGGCTGACGCACTATCGTAAAGCTCTCGATTTACCTGAACGTCCAGAAATGCACTTACCGTGGGGCCAAGCTCGCGAATTGCTCGCGCCCCAACACCTGCACGCCAAGCGTTCTGGTCTGCATTAGATTGAACGCTCTTATCATTCAAAATCGAATCGGCGGTTTGGCTTCGACCAAAACTGCCGCGTAGATCAATCTGTGTTTTGGCAAATTGATGGCTATAACCCCCGCTTATTGCGAATTGCTGGGTGTGACCTGGCGTCTTTATGTCTGTCGCCAATTCGGGGTCTGTGCTGCGTGGTTGATCAATGGTGTAGTCTGCCGCAAAATTGGCCGAACCTCTTCGACTAAGCTGCAATGTTCCATTTGCGCCAAGGTTTGCGGAACGTGGCGTAAACCGGTTGGTGCCCGACTGGTCGAGCTGTGCTCCGCCCGTTATGCCCAAAGTCAAATCATCTTCTTGGCGCTGCAAACTAAACTCGGGCGCGACAACAAAAATGTGTGCCCGCGCGCCATCTTGGTCCTCATATCCACCGCGCAAAGTAACGCTACTTTGCAGATCCCAGCCGCCAAATATTTCTTCGCCATAGGCAGGAAGCGTCGAAAAGCCGAACGATGTCGCTAAGCCAATACAAACGCTAAACTGCAAATATGCTCTAGGTTTTGCTGACAATTGTTGCGCCGTCTGTTCAAGGAACCTTTGACTTGAACATGCTTTATTATGGTTAATGAACCGATAATATTTCAAGTGCCATTTTACAAAAAATCATCATGATTCAAGGACTTGACGAATTGGCGGCAACCACAATGGGGGTTAAATCCCACCTTCATATTAACAGCTGATTAGCCTTAACGCGGTACACTGCATCCAAGAAAATTGACCTAGCACCCGCGTTTTTGGGTTGCAGTTAGGAGTAAGGTCACATGGATTTAGCCACAATTATCGGCATGATTGCTGGTGCTGCATTTATTGCGCTTGCCATTTTTATGGGCGGGTCATTTGCTCAGTTTGTCGACTATCCCTCAATAATGATCGTTGTTGGAGGTGGTGTGGCTGCTACCCTCATTCGATTTCCACTATCAGGCGTGCTGACCGCCTTTTCCACCGGCGGAAAAGTGGCGTTTACCCACAAAAAGGTCGATCCAAAAGAACTCATCGAGCAGCTAGCGGAGATGGGTGACATTGTACGCAAGAACGGCCCGCTTGGCCTTGAAAATGTCGAAGCCCAAGATGTGAATCTCAAAAAAGGCGCGCAATATATCGCTGATGGATATGACGCTGCCTTCATTCGTGAAACCATGGAACTGGAACGTGACCAGTTCATCACGCGTCTGTCTGAAGGCCAACGGGTCTTTAAGTCACTAGGTGACGCGGCCCCAGCATTTGGAATGATTGGCACGTTGGTTGGTCTGGTGCAAATGTTGGCGAACATGTCAGACCCAGCAGCGATTGGTCCTGCGATGGCGGTCGCGCTTTTGACCACCATGTATGGTGCGGTTTTGGCCAACCTTGTTTGCCTGCCATTATCCGACAAGTTGCTGTCCAAGCTTGAACTTGAAGACATCAATCAAACGTTGATTATCGACGGCATTATGTCCATTCGTGATGGCAAAAGCCCGGCACTGATCAAAGAAATGCTAACCGCCTATCTACCAGAAAAACAACGCGAAATTGTTGATGAAGCTGCGTAGCCAGTAACAAGGTTCGGGGATCAATATGGCAAGAAAGAAAAAACAAGGCGGAAGTGAGATCCCAGAATGGCTTGTCACCTTTTCTGATCTCATGTCCATCTTGGTGGCGTTCTTTGTTCTCATCGTGTCATTTTCTATTCAAGATGACGAGAAGCTGCAGGTTGTTGCCGGTTCTTTGAAAGACGCATTCGGGGTTATTCAAGTTGAAGCACGTGCCGGTATTATTGAACGCGATGGCAACCCACAGCGCGACTTCGTAAAATCAATATCGCTTGAAGAGGAAACGACCCAAACTGAATTTGCTGAAGAGCAACATAATGAACGCACCAAACAAGGCCCAGAAGCAAATACGCACGATATTGAGAAGTCTGAAGTTGAAACGCCAAGACA
Source organism: Maritalea sp. YIW29 (assembly GCF_057219265.1). Lineage (NCBI taxonomy): Bacteria > Pseudomonadati > Pseudomonadota > Alphaproteobacteria > Hyphomicrobiales > Devosiaceae > Maritalea > Maritalea sp. YIW29. The sequence continues at coordinate 964,962 of NZ_JBXVVF010000002.1, read as the reverse complement.
GTTTGCTTTAGCTACAACAACCTTGCGCCAAGCATGGCAGGAATTGCCAGAAATCACATTCGTGGCTGATAATTTGTTGATCGAGGAAACCGAAGAAGGTTTGCACATTCAAATTGTTGACCAAGAAGGCCGCTCAATGTTCCCTGAAGGGTCAAAATACCCATACGAGGCGACACGTGAAGCGCTTTCTGTGATGGCGCCAATCCTTAAAAAGCTGCCAAACCAAATTCGGGTAACGGGCCACACGGCCGCAGGTGCGACTTATCAAACAGCATCTTATGGCGCGTGGGAACTGTCTACCGATCGCGCAAATGTTGTGCGCCGTCTTATGGAAGAATATGGACTGCCGTCTGAACGCATATTCTCGGTGGTTGGCAAGGGCGATGTGGAACCCTTATTCCCCAACGACCCTTACCTTTCGGCCAATCGCCGCATTTCAATTTTGGTGATGCAAGAAAGCCCGCCAGTTCCGATTGAATTGCAGCCTTAGACAAACCCTAGTTCGGCCAAGTTCTTTTTGTGCTTGGCCGTCGCCTCAACCAAGAATTCCAAAAACACATCGGTCTTTGGCGACTGCGCGCGGCGTTCATGATAGAGCGCAACACGATGCCCGCGATCATCCAAAAATTCGGGCAGCACGCGCACCAACTCACCAGATTTAAGGTGATCAACAGCATAATCTGCCGGCAAGTTTGCGATACCCATGCCAGAAACCGCGCCATGTTTAAGGGTGTGATAGCTGTTGGTACGAAACACCGCCTCGCTGTGAATAGTGAAAGGTTTTCCGTCCACCTGCATTTGCCACTGACCCTGCCGCTTTGGCCAATCAAAATACATCAAGCGATGATGGTTCAAATCATCCATCGTCTTTGGCATCCCAAAGCGGTTGAGATAATCAGGCGAAGCAACCAAAAAATTAACATGGGGCAACAGATTAAGCGCAATAAATGCAGAATCGTCTTCAGGTTTCACGGTGCGCACCGCCACATCAATGTTGTGGCTCACCATATCCAAATAGCGCCTGTCTGTGTCGAAATCAATCAACAAATCTGGGTATTTTGCGCAGAATTCCGGCAGCTTAGGGCTCAGGAAACTCTCGCCAAACGCCACCGGCACAGTGACATGCAACTTGCCCTTTGGCTTGTCTCCTGCACGGACACGATCTTCAACCCGGTCAATTTCAAATAGCGCAATTTTGACGGCCCGCAGATATTCTTTACCGTCATCAGTTAGCTGAATTGCCCTTGTCGTGCGCCGAATAAGAACGGTTTCCAACCTTGCTTCCAATTGAGCAATGGTTTTGCTGACAGACGAGGCTGGCAAAGAAAGGGCATTGGCAGCACGCGCAAAATTGCCTTGCGCTGCAACCATCGAGAAAACACGCATTTGCTGCATTTGATCTGTGCGTCTAGACATAAAAGCCCCATTAGTTCCTTAACGGCACTAATAATGTTCAAAATTGCACAATTGTCTAGCCAAAAAGGAAATTATATCACCGACATGCAATTGGAGCATGTATGTCAAAGTCAAACAAACGAACCGCCATCTTTCTCATTTTCTCAATTTTGATCACGTCGATTGGTCAGGGTTTTATGTTTGTCGGCATACCGTGGCTGCTGCTCAAACAGGAAGGCGGCACTCAAATTCTGGGTGTTGCATCTTTCACCATAAACCTCATCATATTCTTTGCTGCACCCGCCCTTGGCGCGTGGATGGATCAACATTCCAGAAAATCTATGCTCATCGTGTTACGAATGTTCGTCACACTGAGCCTGTTCAGCTTGGCCATTTTGGCCGGTGTCGGATTTGAAAGCAGCTATGTACTTGTTGGGGTCTTTGCCCTCGCCAATCTGCTCGTCACATTGGATCAATCCGCACGATCTGCTTATGTCCAAGCCGTGTTCGCAAAGTCGAAATACCGTGCCTTAAGCACCGCAATGGAAATGCAAACCCAATTCGCTCATTTGCTTGTTGGTGCGCTGCTCGCAATCGTCGTTACCCAACTATCCTTAATACAAATCGTGTTGGGTCTTGCCGCCTTGTTTGCGGTCTCAACAATCGCCATGCTGCTGGTTCAAACAGCAACACTGACGCCAGAAACAGCCCCGACATCAATCGTGAAATCCATCATCGACGGCGCGAAATATCTAAGGACGAGACCAAAACTCAACGCCATTTCCACCTTAAGCTACTGGCCCTACATCGCCATCCAAACCGGCAACTTCTTGGTGCCAGTATTGGTGCTTAAAATGCTTGGCGGCACAATTTTGGATATGGCAGTTTATGAAGTTTCATTTGCCATCGGCGCGATTTTCGTCGGTGTCCTAGCATCAAAAATCATGGACAGGTTCAGCGCGCCGTTGATCATCAATTTCGCCATGTTAATCTTCACGTTTTGGATGTTGGCGCAGATCATTTGGCCCAGCACCATCACTGTCATCTGGCTTGCCTGCTTAGCGGGATTTTCAAATTCGGCCATTCGTGTTGGCCGCAATGCCTGGCTGATGGAAGAAGTCCCCGCGTCCCACATTTCGCGGACAATGTCGTTTTATCAAACAATAATGTTGGCGCTTAAAACGGCAGCACTGGGGATCGTCGCTTGGGTCGCAGCCGCTATATCGCCTTGGCATGCGCTATTGTTTCTTGGATGTGTGCAGTTAGCAGCAACGCTTTGGTTGCTGCACCTATCGGCACAGAGGCGTTCTGCATCACTTAATGACCCTAGTCTTTCAATTCCACATGCAGAATCGTCGCCTCAACAGAAGTAACACTTACCGTTTGGCCTTTGCTCGCATCCGGTCCTGTAATCCGCCAAAAACTATCGTCGATCTTCAATCGGCCAGCCCCACCGACAATTGGTTCATCAAGAACAAAGCTTTCGCCAACAAGTTTTTGATTGCGGGCATTTAGAAATGGTCGATCCGAAACGTCATTTCGCCCCTTAAAGTACCGCGTCCAAATGGCAACGCTTGATACAGAAAGAACCGCAAACAGGATCCATTGCAGTTGCCAGTTGAAGGATTGCGTTAATGTAGCAATCCCGACAAGAACGGCAGAAACTCCAAACCAAACAAATATGCCACCAGGTACCGCGAGTTCAATTCCTAAGAGAATGAACCCGCCAATGACCCATGACCAGCCGCCATATTCAATAATGAGGCCAATTATATCCATTTTCTAACCCTCCGAATTCGGAACGCGCCCTGTTTTACGCTTCGGCTTATCCCCGCCGAAAGCTTCTTTGGCGATCTCAGCGATACCGCCAACAGCCCCAATAACATTTGCGGCCTCAAGTGGCATCATAAGGACTTTTTGGTTTGGCGACTTCGCGATAGCTTCAAGCGCTTTGATGTAGTTGTTGGCCACGAAATAGTTCACTGCCTGTACGTCACCCTGGGCAATAGCCTCCGAAACCATCTGCGTCGCTTTCGCTTCAGCTTCCGCAGCACGCTCACGTGCTTCCGCATCTCGAAACGCAGCTTCTTTGCGGCCCTCGGCTTCAAGCACCTGTGCTTCTTTTTCACCTTCTGCCTCAAGGATCGCGCTTTGGCGACGGCCCTCTGATTCCAAAATGGTGGCCCGCTTTTCCCGCTCAGCTTTCATCTGGCGGCCCATTGATTCAATCAAATCCTTTGGCGGATCGATATCTTTAATCTCAATGCGGGTGATCTTCACGCCCCACGGCGATACAGCTGCATCAACCACACTTAAAAGCCGCGAGTTAATGCCGTCGCGGTTGGACAAAAGCTCATCCAGATCCATCGATCCCATCACCGTCCGAATATTGGTCATGGTGAGGTTCAGGATAGCATTTTCTAGATTGTTTACTTCATAGGCCGCGGCGGGCGCATCCATGACCTGGAAGAACGTCACCCCGTTTGCGGTAACCGAAGCATTGTCTTTTGTAATAACTTCTTGGTGGGCAACATCTAGCACCTGCTCCATCATATTGAGCTTGCGCCCAATACCGTCGACAAAGGGGATGATCAAGTTAAGCCCTGGCCTAAGTGTTCTTGTGTAACGACCAAAACGTTCAACCGTAAAGTTGAAACCTTGCGGCACGACTTTGACACCCGCCAACAGCACCAAAATAACCAAAACGGCGCCCACGATGATGGAAATTGAAAATCCGTCCATATCACCCTCCAAATTCTACAATTAACAAATATGTAGGGACAATGGGCCGGATTAACAAGAAACTCAATCGAATTCGCGAAACGAAGTCACATTGTTAAAGACGAATTCGCTTGGCGATTAGACCCAGCCAGATAGCTCACGACGCACAACGTCTTCGATCACGTTCATGCCCAATTCGCCGTCATTAAGACATGGGATATAGGCAAACTGCTCGCCGCCAGCATCCATGAATTCTTCTTTGCCTTCCATCGCAATCTCTTCAAGCGTCTCAAGGCAATCCACAGAAAAGCCAGGTGTAAGGATAGCGATCTTCTTAATCCCTTTTTCGGGCAACGCCTCAAGTGTTTTGTCGGTATAGGGTTGCAACCATTCTTCTGGTCCAAAGCGCGACTGGAACGTCACCATCAACTTGTCATCCGCCCATCCAAGCTTCTCCCGCACCAATCTGGTCGATTTGATACATTGGCAATGATAAGGGTCGCCCTTCACCAGGTAGCTCTTGGGCACTCCATGATAGGATGTGATCACCAAGTCCGGCTCAAAATCCAGCTTTGCCAATCCCTCTTCAATGGATTGTGCGATCGCACTGACATAGGCGTCTGTTTCAAAATATGCTGGCGCTGTGCGCACAGCGGGTTGCCAACGCATTTGTTGAAACGCTTCAAACGCTTTGTCGTTGGCCGTCGCCGTGGTAGCGGCAGAATATTGCGGGTAAAGCGGTAGAAGCAAAATCCTATCACACCCTTGTTTTTGCAAGGCCTCAAGTTTCATTTGGGTCGAAGGATTGCCATAGCGCATCGCATAATCGACCACGATGTTGTCATGGTCCGCCAATGCCGAACGAAGCGCTTTCACTTGCCCTTCAGAGATAACCCGCAACGGGCTGTCCCCATTTTCATAATCCCAAATTTTGTCATACGCGGCGCCAGATTTTTTCGGACGGAAAGTCAAAACAATGCCGTTTAAAATCGGCCACCATTTCCACTTTGGGATTTCGATGACCCGCTGATCGGACAGGAATTCTTTCAAATAACGACGCATGGACCAATAGTCTGTCGCATCAGGTGTGCCGAGATTGAGCAGCAGGACACCAATTTTCTTGGTATAAACCATGGGATGGTCTTTAGGGAGATGCGACGACATTTTGCCTCGATATTTTTCTTTGGGTATGGACCCTAGTTGCGACATCCAAGGGATTGCCACAACTTAAAGATCGGCACCACAAATTGCAGTGTCCGAATTGTCGCATGGGTCCCCTAACCTTAGTCGATTAGCATAGTGAGTACATTCGTAATTGCAAATACGAAAAGGGCGACCCATTGGATCGCCCTCAACTCATTTTTTTGATGAATATGGACTACTCGACTTTAGTAATCCGGTCATCAACCATTGGTGTGTATGCGCCGCCAAGCTTGGCAATATAGGCTGCAACAACATCTTCAAGGCCTGGACCATAATCATATGCGTTCATGCCGTTGGTTGAGAATACTTTGTATCCGTCACCACCGCCGCGCATATAGTTGTTAGACGCAAGACCATAAGTCGCTTCATTGTCGATCGGTGCAAATGAGCCATCGGCGCCTTGCACTTCAACTGAAACAACTCGGCTACCTGCATCAGCAGACGCGTTCCAAGTATATTTGATACCTGCAACTTGTGGGAAACGGCCCGCGCCGTCTTCAACTTGGCTTAGGCCATTTTCAAGCGCCGCGATCACGTCAGCACCCTTAAGTTCAAATGTTGCCAATGTATTTTGGAAAGGCAACACAGTTAGAACTTCACCCATGGTGATCTCACCCGCGTCGATTGACGCACGCAATCCGCCACCATTTTGGATGACAATCTGAACGCCTTGGTCTTTTACACGATCAAGCATCGCTTCTGCGACCAACACACCCATCTCACAAGCCTGAGCCCGGCAAACGCTGCGGTCACCATCAATGGCTGCAGTCGATTCGCCAACAACTTTGGCTTTAATCTCTTCCAAAGGTGCAGCTTGTTCTGCAATCAAAGCTACCATTTCTTTGTCTTCAGGCACACGTGCATCCAACAACCATGGCTGACCTTTAGCACTGGTCACATCGCCATTGTCATCCCAAGTGACAGTAAGCTCACCCAAATATTTTGAATAAGCATAAGCCTGAACGATTTGAACTGGCTTGCCATTTGGCGCATTTACAACTGTTGGATATTCATCAAGCAATGTATGTGAGTGACCACCTACGATCACGTCGATGCCGTCAACGGCCGCCGCAATGCTCATATCGCGGTTAATGCCCACGTGAGATAGCAAGATGATTTTATTCACGCCATCTGCTTCAAGTTGGGTAACAAGCTTTTTCAAGACATCTTCAGCTTGCACAAAAGCTACATTATCGCCTGGAGAAGAAGTTTCAGCGGTGTCTTCTGCCAACACACCAATAATCGCAACTTTCTCGCCGCCAATTTCCTTCACGATATGTGACGGAATTTTGCCGGCCAAAGCTGGCTCATTGGCCAAGTTTGCATTGGCAAATAGCACTGGAAATTCTGCCGCATCAACAAAGTCAGCAAGTTTTTGCGGGCCATCATCAAATTCATGATTTCCAACAGCCATCGCGTCAAAGCCGATCATATTCATCAATTTGACTGCCAGCGCACCTTTATAGGTGGTGTAGAAAAGTGAGCCTTGGAACTGATCGCCTGCATCCAATGTCAAAACATTGTTGCCAGCGCCTTCAAGTGCAGAACGGCGCGTATCGATCGCGGTGGCCACGCGAGCCATGCCGCCAAAGCATTTGCCTGCTGCATTGTCTGAAGGGCGACAACCGGAATCAAATCGGTTAATTGGCTGAATGCGAGAATGCACATCGTTGATATGTAGAATGCTGAGCGTATAATCAGCAAACGCTGGCACTGAAGCGCTGGCCATCACGGCACCGAGCGCAAGCGCGAGTAGTTTTTTCTTCATTTTATGAGCCTCCAAATTAATCCAAACCAGTATCTTATAGAACGCATTCTATTGCATATTTTTGACAATATGCGACCAAATTTTGGCGCGCCATTCCTCCCACAGACACTGGCAATCCTGTCAACTTTATGACAGATTTATGACGCTGGCCAGCAAAAAATTTTACCAAATGGACAAATTTGTTCTTTAAATTGAAGCAAAGAGTAAAAGCGCGCCGAAGCCAAATACAACGAAAGCGCCTACCAGCTCCCCGGTTGCTAATATTTCGCCCCAAAACTTACCGCCACCGCTCGCCTGTTTTTGCGCAAATGCCTTTGCGTAAACAGCAAGTGCAGCCAAGGCAGAAACCGTGATCGCCGTGCCAAGACCCATCAAAAATGTGGCGACAATCCCCGCCAACAATAATTGCTGGCTAAGTGCAAATGCCAATACAACAAGTGCTCCAGAACATGGTCTCAGCCCGACGGAAACGATCAACCCCAATTGTTCTTTGAAGTTGCGGCCACGGAACTGATCAACATCTGGTGCATGATTACATCCACAATCTGGACCATGCTCATGGTGATCGTGTTCATGGTGATCACGACTATGCTGGTGATGATGGCCAGAGTGGCCGTGGCTATGACCTTTATTGAACAATTTGCGCCAAATCAGCCAAGCGCCCAACAACATCACCAAAAAATATGATCCGACGGCCATCCAATGGGCCGCATCGGACATGGCAAAACTGGTCAATCTCAAAAGGCTAGCCGCGACCAACACAAAGACAATTGCAACAACAGATTGCATCATCGCTGTGGCGAAACTGAGCAATATGCCTTGGCGTAACTCGCTTTCATTTGCCAACATATACGAAGAAATCACGACCTTGCCGTGCCCCGGCCCTGCCGCATGAAAAATGCCATAAAGGAAGCTCAACCCACCCAGCACCCAAAAGGCGCTGCCATCTTCGCGCATCCGCGCCATCGTGTCAGTCAATGAACGGTAAAAAGCTTTTTGTTGTGTGTTGATCCACCCCAAAATTCCAGACTGTTGACCGCCCAAGTTCGGCTCCTGTGGTGGGGCAACAAACGGAGACCCTTTTGGTTTCTCCTGAACAGTCGGCGTTGCAATTTCACCCAACGCCTCTGCGTCACAGCGCACAATAATCACATTTGAAAGGTCTTTAACCGCTTGAGCCAACTCGGCGGGCAACTCGAGCACATCCGTGCCCAGCGCAAACAATTGTTCCTCAATTGTCGGGTCAATGGGCTTGGGGCCGTTCATCTCGGCTGCGCAGGTGTCTGGCGCATTATCAAAGAAAACCGCATCGCCTTGAGCAAACTGAAATGCTGAATAGTATTCGGGGTCCGCAACTTCAATTTCGACGGTCCCTTCCGGGGCAATGGGCGAAACCAAATCAACTGCAAATGCTAGTTTCAGGTTGGTCCCATCATATTCCATACGTGCATCATAACCGGTCATAAATTCTTGGTCAGCACCGCCTGCAAGACCAACAACCGAATAATAATTAAAGTCCTTAAGCCCCAACATATTGTCGTCAGCAAGCGGCTGCAATTCATCACTTGAAACTCGGCCATCACCGTTTTCGTCCAGCCCTTGAATGGCCCAAGCCGAATAAAGCGCGTCAAACGTCCATGCTTGGCGCAATCCTGAAACTTTGCCCTCATCATTAAAGGCAACGACAACTTGCGCGTCGATGAATATGTGCGGGTGGGCCACCGCCGGCACGACCATACCAGCACCCATCAACAACATTAGAAAAGCGGCACGCAAAAATGGCATATGATGTCCCTTGGTCACAACTCGTCCGTTTTTTGCAGCATTTTCATCGCTTTGCAAAGCGGGTCAGTCCAAATTAACCGATTAACGATAGTCTTAGCCTGAGTTTTCCAATGCCTGAACAAATGGGCTAAAAGAAGTTATGGCCAAAAAAACCGAAAACACATTGCTTTTTGCACTGATAGAAACAGGCGCCCTGAGCCGACAGGCCGCGTTAGCACCTTTGCGCGACCTTGGATTGGTGCCCGGCGATGATGCGATTTTGCTTTGGCTAAATGGCAATCGGGAAACTGAGTTTTCTGAAATGCTCTTCGAATTGGGATTAGACAAAGAAACCCTGCGCACCATTTTGTTTCGTTTTCAAAATGCCGGCCTCGTCAATTGTACTCCTTCTCAATCAGGCGAAGATTTGGACGTCATTTTAAGTGACGGCGGTCTTCGTTTAGTCGAAGCGCTTGATCACCATTGGCGGACCTTAGATCGACAGCTGCGCGGCCAACTTCCAACAAAGAAACGCAAAAAACTCAAAAAAGCTTTGCACAAATTAGCGGACAGTTTTTGAGCTGGACGACACGCTAAACTTCATCTTTTTCATCATCAAACTGATTGTAGCCAACGCGCCGCACATAGCCACGAGCTGCATAGAACGCCAAATACACTGATTGGGTAACCGGCAAGAACACACCCCAACCCATGGGCGCACCTATAAGCCAGTAAAGGACCGAGATCGTCGTCAAATTTACGATATGGTCCAACACATAGACCGGCCATGTTGCCTCGACCAAATACCCCCAGCTGCGCGACGCAACCTTTGGGTTGACCCCAGCCAGCGCAAAAAAGAACGCCGGAGAAACGGCAAAGTAGGTAAAAATCAGCGCGAGTGTCGGGAACCCATTTGCATCTTGCGCATAAATTCCTGTCCCGCTGCCAAATTTCCACAGGATGGAAATCCAAGCGACAAAGCACAACAACCACCAATTTGATCGATGAAATAAGTGAGCGCTGAAACGCTGCGAAAATGTCAAATATAGCCCCTCCCCTAGCTCAGGGATCCCCCAATATGTTGACTTTATGGTAGCCCAAATCTGGCTCAACGCAAATTATGATTATGCTTTTACCGGCTTTGCCAACGCGCTAGACTTGAACAACTGATTTGGTGGAGACCTTCATGTTCAGCCTGCCCATTTACTATTTAGACCTGTTCGGCGTCGCCATATTCGCGACCACTGGCGCGTTGGTGGCCAGCCGAAAGCAGCTAGACATTATCAGCTTTGGATTATTGGCCACCCTCACCGGCGTAGGCGGCGGCACACTGAGAGATTTGATTTTGGATCGACCGGTATTTTGGATTGTGGATCAGACCTACCTTGCCACCTGTTTGGCCATCGCCTTCATTGCGTTTTTCACATCCCACCTTATCCAACGCCGATATGTCGCCCTATTGTGGCTAGATGCCGTTGGGCTGGCTGCCTATGGCGTTTTGGGCGCTCATATTGCCCACCAAAATGGCACCGGATTTTTCGTCGCCATCGCCCTTGGCATGATGACGGCAACATTTGGCGGCATGATCCGTGATGTTGTTTGCGATGAAAACACATTGATTTTGCAGGATGAAATTTACGCAACCGCGGCCCTTTTGGCAGCAGGAGGATATATCGCCCTCATCTATTTGGGCATTGATCCGTTTTACGCGGCGCTTGCAGGCACGTTTTTCGGCTTCTTACTGCGCGCAGGTGCCATTCAATTTGGCTGGCAAATTCCGCGTTACAAACCCCGTGAGGGGCGCGAATACTAGTTCTTGGGAAACTTACGCCTTATTCAATTGATACGGATTTAAAGACCACAAAGATTTTCTGGCCCGCAGACACGTCTAATTCTGCGGCGGTCTTGTTCATGATGCGCGCTCTCACCAATTCGCCTTCGACACGAACCAAAATATCCGAATGAGCGACATCAACTCTGTCGATGGACAAAACTTCGCCTTCCAACTGATTGCGCGCGCTCACGCCAACCAACCGTTCTTTGGCCAACAGGATATCGCGCGCCCAAATTCGCAATTGTATCTTATCACCAAGCCGCAGTGATCTTTGAGCCACATCCACATGCTGTTGCCCCACTGAAATGGTCGCAACACCAAACCGCGGGTCGATGCCTGAAACCACACCGGACAAAATGCTAGTGATGCCATTTTCAAAAAATGAAGGACCGTCCAGTTTGGCCATTGTCGCGGCCAGTGGCCCCTGTGCAACAATTTGCGCATCCTCAATTGCAATCAAACTGTGGGCCAATTGTGCGGCCTCTTCAATTTGGTGCGTGACATAGAGAACAGGCATATCGGCCAGGGCAAATTGATCCCGAATAAGATCAACCAACTCACTTTTTAGATGCGGGTCAATCGCACTGAGGGGCTCATCAAATAATATTATTTTTGGTGCACCAAATAGTGCACGGGCAATCATCACCCGTTGTTTCTCACCGCCTGAAAGATGCCGAGGCGATCGGTCCACCAATTGGCTGATGCCAAGCTGACCGGCAATCTCTGCTGCGGACTTGTCGCCCTTTCGACCAAGTTCGATATTCTGCAATATGTTCAGGTGCGGCAATAGACGAGGTTCTTGAAACACCATCCCAAGTTGACGCGTTTCCGGCATGAGCGGAAGAGCGGCTCCGTTCAATTTGACCCCGCCGCCATCAACCACATCAAGACCAGCTATCGCACGCAAAAGAGATGTCTTGCCTGCGCCAGACGGACCAACAATTGCCGTGATCCCCGTCTTGGCAACAAAATGATATCGCGCATTTGGATTGCCGCGCGTGCCCTGAATATCAACTTCAAGCATGGCCCAACTTCCGTTCGCCCATCAAACGCACCTGCAACCATTTGAGCAAATATTCTGATGCCAATACAGCAATCACTGAAATGCCAATCGAAATCACACTCAACAATAAAACAGTTTGTCCACCATCAAAACGTTGCAAGGCCGAATGGATTGCGAGCGAGAAGGTCTGCGTTTCACCCGGAATGTTCGCAACGAACGTGATCGTCGCGCCAAATTCCCCAAGGGCCTTCGCAAATCCTAGAATGCCGCCGGCAATGACGCCGGGCAATGACATGGGTAAATAGAGTATTGTAAACCGCTGCCAGCGCGTTTTCCCAGCGACGGCAAGTGCTTCATCCAATTCCACATTCACGCCCTCTAGCGACAGTCGTATCGGCCGCACAATCAACGGCAGTGCCACCAAACCGGCAGCCAAACTGGCCCCAGCAGCGTTAAAAGCGAAAGAAACACCAAACGGTTCCAACAAACGACCGATTGGCCCCGCTGGTCCGAAAATAAACAGGAGTACCAACCCGGTTACCACGGGCGGCATAACCAGCGGCAGCATCAAAACGGCACTGAGCAACTCACGGCCAAAGAACTGTTTTCTCGCAAGAATATAGGCAAGGCAAAATGCCACAGGTACAGCCCATAGCAGTGCGAAAAAGGCAACTTTGAGGGAAAGAAAGATGATTGCCCAAATCTCAGCCGACACTATTCACCCTCAATTGGAACATTCTTGTTTGGAACAAACCCATATTGAACAACTATAGCACGCGCTTCGTCGCTGCCAAGGAACTGCTCAAATGCTTCAATGTCCGGTTTATCTAAGCCTAACGACACCGACCAATAACGAATTGCGGCGTGGCTTTTCTCCGGAAAATCAAAGGCAACGTTCAAATCCAATAGCTGAGCATCCGAAGCATAAACAATGCCGAACGGCGCAGCACCACTTTGGACCAGCCGCGCCGCCAAGCGCACATTGTCCGTCGGCGCTAATCTATTTGAAAGTGCATGCCATAAACCAAAATGCGCCAACGCCTGCTGGGCATAAATCCCCGCAGGCACATGGTTTGGATCGGCGAGCGCCAACCGCCCTTTGCCGAATATTGAGGACAATTCTTCAATATCTTCAACCGTTTTTTGCTCAGATGCAATCAGCACAAGCCTGTTCGAAAACAAGCTGGTCAATTTCTGATCGCCCGCGACAAATTCGGCCCACTCCTTGTTGGCCGAAATGAACATTTCAGCAGGAGCACCTGCTTTGATCTGACGCGCTAAACTGGAGCTTCCCCCGGTAACGACCACCAAGCCGTCAACGTTTGAGGCATCAACCAACGCTTGAACAACATCGCTTAAACTTGCCGCGACAAAGATATTGGATTTGGCCATGATGGGCGATACAAACACCGCCCATACCAAAAATCCAAATATCAATTGCCGCAACATGTTCATTACTTGCCGATTTGAGAGGCTTCACGTGCCAAGGCTTCGATTTTGTCAAAGTCACGCGCCTTGATCGCATCGCTTGGCACAATCCAAGAACCGCCAACGCAAATCACATTTGGCAAGCTCAAATAGTCCATCGCATTTTGCGGACTAACGCCACCTGTTGGGCAGAATTTGAGATCTGGCAGTGGCGACGAAAAGCTCTTCAGCAATTTTGCGCCGCCCACAGCTTCTGCTGGGAACAATTTTAAGTAAGAATATCCAGCCTCTGATGCGGCCATCGCTTCGGTTGCTGTTGAAACGCCGGGAAGCAAGGGCACGTCATATTCAAGCGCATCTGCAAGCAGTTTTGTAGGCGCACCTGGAGAAACCATGAATTGAGCGCCCGCTTCGATTGACTGTTCGATATGGTTTTTGTCACGCACGGTTCCAGAGCCGACAAACGCGCCCTCAACTTTTGCCATTTCTTTGATAATGGCCAAGGCATTTGGTGTGCGCAAAGTCACCTCCAAAGCGGGTAACCCACCTTTCACCAATGCTTGTGCAAGCGGCAACGCTGCTTCTAGATCATCTAGAACAATAACCGGCACTACGGGTGCTGCGGTTAAGATGGGGGTCAGTTGAGCTACATTCTGGGCCATATTCTGCCTTTCTCCAAAGGGTCACCGCACATAATTTGCGGGAAAATCGACATTGGTTTGGGCTTTAGCACAAAGGGTCAATTGAAATACACAACAAAAATACCTAAGTTCCGCTTCGATGATGCTTCTGAAAGGGCGATTTTATGGCGCAATTGATCAACTCGGTAACTCAGCTTGATGAGGCACGCGATGTTTTGAAAGGTCTGTTTGACCTTAAATTCACCAAGGCTGTCGAAAAAGAAACCGCCCCGATCTATGAACGTATCAAAGGCCAAATCCCAGAGATTGAATGGCAGTTCTACGCCCCATTGATTCGCCAAATCAATCAGCTCAAGCGCGAAAAAGATGCGGTCATTCTGGCGCACAACTACCAAACGCCACAAATTTATCATGGTGTTGCGGACGTTGTTGGCGACAGTTTGCAACTGGCTATTGAAGCAACAAAAGTTGATCAGTCCACCATCATCCAATGTGGTGTGCATTTCATGGCAGAAACGTCAAAACTGCTGAACCCGCAAAAAACTGTCCTTATCCCAGATGCACGGGCTGGCTGTTCTCTCGCTTCCTCCATAACCGCTGAAGACGTTTTGGCCATGCGCGAACAATATCCCGGCGTACCCGTGGTCACCTATGTGAATACATCAGCTGAAGTAAAAGCTGTAACGGATGTTTGTTGCACGTCTTCAAATGCTCTCGACATTGTCGAAGGGCTTGATAGCGACACGATCATCATGATCCCTGATCAATATCTGGCGCAAAACACCGCGAAGAAAACCAAGAAGAAAATCATCACTTGGGCTGGCGCATGTGAAGTGCATGAAACATTTTCCGCTGCGGATATCGCTGAACTGCGCGAAGCTTACCCGAAAGCTAAAATTATCGCGCACCCAGAATGCCCGACCGACGTTATTGATGCATGTGACTTTTCTGGCTCAACTGCAGGCATGATCAATTGGGTAAAAACCAAAAAGCCGAAAAATGTGGTCATGGTCACCGAGTGTTCCATGTCAGACAATGTGGCGGCTGAAACGCCGGGTGTTCAGTTCCTAAAGGGCTGTAACATCTGCCCACACATGAAACGCATCAACTTGGAGAACATTCTTTGGTCGCTACATACCGGCACCGAAGAAGTGACTGTTGATCCTGCTATTGCCGAAAAGGCACGTGGCGCAGTTGAACGTATGATTGAATTTGGAAAGGACAAAAAAGCCACCAAGAAAAAGTAGTTACGGCCATGATCGTATCCAAACTCGTCTCCTCAATGAAACTCAGCGCAGCCTTTTGTGCGGGCCTGTTTCTTGCCGGGTGCGAGATGGCGCAAATTATTGCGCTCAACATGACCGAAATCACCAAATTTGAGGTGATCGGCGACGAAGTGCATATGCACAATGAGATCAACTCAAAAACCTATGATCAGTTTGTGGCCGTGCATAAAGCCAACCCTGATATAAAGACGTTGGTTGAACACTCGGTTGGCGGATCGCTTGACGACGATACCATGATTAAGCTTGCCTATTATGTTCGAGCACAAGGTTTGAACACCAAGCTACTTTCAACGTCTGAGATTTTCTCTGGTGGCGTCGATCTGTTTCTCGCTGGGGTTGAACGCACTATGGAGCGGGGCGCCATTGTTGGTGTACATTCTTGGCGCGATGGCACAAGAGATGCCGCTGATTATCCCAAGGACGCGCCCGAACACGAGCAAAACCGAAAATATATCGAAGAGATGTTAGGCAAAGACGAGTTTTATTGGTTCACGATCTACGCCGCTCCTGGCGAGGGTATTCATGAAATGACAGACGACGAGATCGAGCAATATGGGCTACTCACCGCTCCAATAATCGACAAGGCAAACTAAGGTCAATGCCCTAAGCCTTTTTCAAAAACTCGGTCTTGAGCACAATAGTCACTTTGCCGATCCAGCATTCAACCTCGCTGTCTTTATGCGTTGTGCGGATGCTCTTAACTTTGAGGTCTTTATTGACCTGAACATTACCACCATCTTTCAAGTTCTGCACCGTTGCAATCACGTACACTCATCGAAAAGCCTCGCTCAAAATGTTGAGCGAGGCAAAAACCACGGCACTTGGCTTATTTTAGTGATCAGCAACGGCGCCGCCAACCGCAACAATTGAGAAAGGCTTTCCTGGCACCTCAATAATGTTTGCAACCGATAGGTCAGCTTTTGTAATTAGAGATAGATTGCTTTTGTGAGGGTCAACTAACGCAATATGGTCTCCCGCAAATGTAAAGTTCGGTCGAGCAGAATGCCAAGGCGCATCCATGTCAATCGGACCAGTCACTTTTACCGACATGATGATCTTTGCAGCAAGGGTATCAATTTTGTGTAACTGGCCATCAGCCGTGTGAGCGAAAGCGACAGCTGAGTTGCTTGGATCAAAATACCCACTAACTAACTTGTCATCAAACTTGAGCGTTGAAAATTTACCTTCGCCTTCAACATCAACAAAAATCATTTGATCATGACCAAAATTACCTGCGAAATATTGGAAATTGTGGCCACCATCCAAACGACCCGAACGTCCCTCGCCTAGTTCCATTGGATACGGAAGGAATTTGGTTGTCATTAGGTCCGTTTCATCAAAAACCAAAATGCCGTCCTTACAAGCGAATGCAATCTTCTTTTGAGACGCAGCCTCGCCATGCAAACCGGCACATTGATGCAATTCACCAACTTGTTCTTTGTCAGCATTTAAAACCTGTACATGGTCGGGCAAACTGCTTTCACTTTCAACAGCTGGCACTGTGATCAACATGTGATCATGCAAAGGTACCGCTACACCATGATGTCCTTCTTCACTGACAAAATATGAAGCCGAATATGGCCTATCCAAATTATCTAAATTAACTTGGGCAACGCTACCCGTTCCGTCCATAAACGCGGCGATATGTTCTCCATGAACCACAAAGTGTGTTGGCTTGGCACCCGTTAAAAAAAGCCCCTGCCATTCAGGGTCATCAACTACGAGATCGTCATGGTCACCGTGGGATTCAAAAACGAAACCCGTTTTTGCAAAGTCAATTCGACCCTCATCACGTTGCACCGCAAACAAGTGAGAACCATCCTCACTAAGTGTTAGTCTAGCCGGTTGTGATAGCTGATCCCAAACGATGGTTTCATGCCCTCGTTCAACAACACTAATTTGAGCTTTTTCATGATCTGCAACAAAGAATCGCCACACTGTCTCGTCCGCCTGTGCAA
The DNA here is from genome assembly GCF_057219265.1 of Maritalea sp. YIW29. Lineage (NCBI taxonomy): Bacteria > Pseudomonadati > Pseudomonadota > Alphaproteobacteria > Hyphomicrobiales > Devosiaceae > Maritalea > Maritalea sp. YIW29. The sequence goes on along the minus strand of NZ_JBXVVF010000002.1, from coordinate 947,961 downwards.
CACCCAATCCAGTCAAAAGGCTGGCGCCCAAAATGCCAATACCCAATATATGTTTCATTCAATTTTCACCTGTTAAGTTATAACATCCCCGATTGCTATGTTATAACATTACATAATACAAGTGAATAATTTCACTTTTGGGGCAGCGCTTGTTATGCGCCGCTTACATCCCTAAGCCTAAAATTGCCGACTTGGATAAGAAAGTGAATGCAACTAGATCGGTCAATCTGAAAACCATAGATTAAGATTTCTTCAAAAACTCGGTTTTGAGCACAATGGTCGCCTTACCAATCCGGCATTCAACTTCGGTGTCTTTGTTGGTTGTGCGAATATTTTTGATCGCGGTACCGCGCTTCAGCGTTTTGGACATGCCTTTGACCTTGAGGTCTTTGTTGACCTGAACATTGTCGCCATCTTCAAGTTCTGCGCCATTGCAATCACGTACACTCATCAAAAAACCTCGCTCAAAATGTTGAGCGAGGCATAAACCACTTATCCAATATTGTCGCGCAAATTCCTATTCAGGACGACCATTGGGCCAATATTTGTCGCTCCAAGATACATCCGCACTATAAAGCGGCACGGTCGAGATCGACATTTTGGCGGACCCTTCAGATACTTCACGGGTGTGCGACAGATAAATCAACGTATCGTTTTGCTTGTCATAAATGCGTTTAACAACAAGCTTCTTCCAAAGGAACGAACGGCCTTCTTTAAAGACTTCCTCGCCATCTTTATCCAATTCGATATCGCCGACAATTACAGGACCGGTCACACGACAAGCGATGGATGAATTTGAAGGGTCTTCAAACCAATTGCCCTTTGAAAGCCGATCGAAAAATCCCCGATCAAAATACGCAAGGTGGCAGGTGACCCCTTCAATTTCATGATCATGCACGGCTTCAACCAATATGTCGTTGCCGACCCAATCGACACCGATTTTGCCCACTTCTTCAGCATGTGCTGGCAATACAAATATGGATGCGCATGTTAGAGCGATGGCGGCGAGAATCTTTTTCATCTTTCAAACCCAATTTGGTTTCATTGCCTTTAAATTGGGATGTGACGGTTTGAATTACAAGCCGTCAACCAAATTGAATTTTGCCAATGAAATTAGTTTAGGTCGGCTGGGCATTCTTCATAAAGGCCAACAATGTGCAGCGCGTTGGAACACATAATGCCGCCCCACTGATAGCCGACCAGCCCTTCGCTATATTCAATTTTGAACCATTCATATCCGTTCATCATGACGTTCGAACGCTCACTTAGAACAACAGGCTCGCCATAGGGCAGGCTATCAATCCTGTCATAGTCCATACCCGGCCCCGACCGCACAATGCCGCCGAGCGAATAATTGCCCATCAGCGAAACAACACCGTCATTCGAACCCGCGTTCGCCATTGTGTCATTTGCCTTATCGACATTGCTGACCGTGCAATTTTTCGGCGCATCGTCATCCTTAAACAACATCAGCTGCTCGGGGCCTTTGCCTTGCACCATCCAATGATGGGGTCCTAAAATAACATCTGCGCCAAACCCAGAAGCGACCGGTGTGGGTGCCATCTCAATTTGCTCATTTTCAAGCATCAAAACTGCATTTTTATTCATGTCGTGCGGCACAAGCACCTGCACATAAGGCGTACCCTCGTCGCAAACATAAAGCGTTCCCGCGGGCAACGCCTCGCTCATTGCGAACGCCGTCCCAGAAAACGCGAAAACACTCACCCAACCGCCAATTGCGGCTCCCAACACTTTGATCATAGTTCCCTCATCTCCGTTAAATCCCTCACAAGCCAGTATGGTAGCACTTTCATTGATCTAGCAATATATGTATCTTTCACTCCAGCAAAACGAATCTGCCAATAATTGGACAAGCAAAGCGCGCCTACGGCCTGCCAACATCCCTAAATTGCGATTGAGAAATATCTATGACCATTTATGACAATGTGTTGAATGCAGAAGGCGCGCTGATTGTCGGTGCTGGTCTTGCGGGGTTGTTCTGCGCACTCAAATTGGCACCGCGTCCGGTCACCGTATTGTCGCCCAAACCTTTGGGTCTTGGCGCTTCTTCAACATGGGCACAGGGCGGCGTTGCCGCGGCAGTTGGCAAAGGCGATAGCGCCGAAGCGCATGCCCGAGACACTGATATTGCCGGCGCGGGCATTGTTGACTTTGAAGTCGCCCAATCTGTTGCCGCAGAGGCGGCAGAACGTATCGACGATTTGGCCAAGTGGGGCACGCCCTTTGATCGCGCTGAGGATGGTAGTTTTGTGCTGTCCAAAGAAGCCGCCCACTCTGTAAATCGCGTGGTTCGGGTTTCAGGTGACCGCGCTGGCCGTGAAATTATGGCCGCCCTAATCGAAGAAGTGCGCAACACCCCATCTATTCGAATTGTCGAAGGCATTACCGCTGTAGACTTGGCCCGTTCAAATGGGCGCGTAATTGGTGTCTATGCCCGTAAACTTGGCGATCGCTATGCAGAGCCAGTGCTTATCCGCGCGCGCGCAACTGTGTTGGCTGCTGGCGGGCTTGGTGGCCTTTATGCGGTTACAACCAACCCGCCTGGCGTTCGTGGCCACGCGATGGGCATGGCGGCCCGTGCGGGCGCGCAAATCGCCGATAGCGAATTCGTTCAATTTCACCCAACCGCCATGGCCGTTGGGCAAGACCCTGCCCCGTTAGCAACCGAAGCGCTGCGCGGTGAAGGCGCCATTTTGCTAAATGATTTGGGCGAGCGCTTTATGCTGGATGTGCATGAAGATGCAGAGCTGGCCCCGCGCGACGTGGTCGCACGCGCCAATTTCAGGCAAATACAAGCTGGGCGCAAAATCTTTTTGGACACCAGAAAAGTCCTGGGCGAGCGCATTTTAACGGCTTTTCCAACGGTCGCAAATTACTGCAAAGAAGCTGGCATCGACCCGGTTGCCGATATGATACCCGTCACCCCGGCCACACACTTCCATATGGGTGGCGTCAAGGTTGATGAGCGCGGGCGTTCTTCGTTGGCTGGTCTATGGGTTTGCGGCGAAGCCTCCTGCACCGGGCTGCATGGGGCCAACCGTTTGGCGTCCAACTCCTTGCTCGAAGCTGTGGTGTTTGGCGCACGTATTGCTGAAGATATTTCAGGTCTGGAGCCAATCAACACGAGCATGGCGCCTTATCTCGGCATTGAATGGGATGAAGCTGAGGGCGAAGAAGCAGAACGGGTCCTTCGCAATCTCGACGCCGTGCAAAAACTGCGGCACGTTATGACCAATCATGTTGGTGTGGAACGCAATGAGGCTGGGCTTAAACAAGCTTTGCGCGAAATCAAGGTTCTGGAAGAAACAGCCAAAGACGTTACGCGGTCATTCCTCAACATGACCACATCTGCAACTCTAGTGGCTGCAGCAGCGCTGACACGCACGGAAAGTCGTGGTGGGCATTTCAGAACAGATTACCCAGAAAAAGACCCAGCATTTAAAGATCATACAACGATGACCTTAACCGACGCGCTTAAAATTCGCGCGTCGGCTTAACTTTGATTTTCAAGTTAGGCGTGGTCTTCAGCCGCGCCTTCTTTCTTGATCACATCGCGGATGAGACCTTCACGATGCTCGCGCTCAAGCATGAGCTTCTTTTGATATCGGCTTTGCACCACATCTACCGCGACCATGACAAACAGGACGAAGTAGAATGTTGATTTTGCCATTGGCAAAACAGGGAAGCTGAACAATTTCAGATGCGCAAGGTGCCCGCCTTCGCTGAGCAGCAAAATACCCACCAGCAGCAAAATGAACAGACCAAGCACCTGATACATACGATTGCGTTGCAAAAACTCAGACACATAATCGCTCAACACAATCATCATGATGCCGGACAGCACAATCGCCACCGCCATCACCCAGAATTGATCAGTCAACGCGATTGAAGACAGAACGCTGTCAAACGAGAACACCAAGTTCATCGCCACCAGCCAAAAAATCGTCATGCCAACGCTTCGCTTGCGCTTATTGTCGTTGGCGTCGTGCAAATCATGCACCGAGATCATATGAAAAATCTCTTGAATGGCTGTGTAAATAATGAACCCGCCGCCGACTAAAACGATAAAGGCATGCACGTTCATTTCAGTCTCAATGAAACCGGTCCAATTCAAAATAAGGAATGGATCCTGAAAAAATTCGATCAACTGCAGCAACAAGAACAGCAATACAATCCGGAAGACAATCGCAAGGCCAATGCCCATGCGACGCACATATTGTTGTTTGCTTTTTTCGACCCGTTGAGACTCAAGTGAAATGTATAAAAGATTGTCAAAACCAAGAACGGCCAGCAATCCAAACAACATTAAAAGCGTAAACCAATTCTCAAGTGAGAGAAGACTTTCCATTTATCTTTCCGCCTATCTAATTCAATTTGAAGAACTAATGCAGATATCCACGTGCAAACTCAACCCCATAAAAAAGGGATGGCGCCAACTCTATCAATCTTCATCAAGCAAATAGGCCGCAAGAGCTGCCAAATCTTCGGGCGTCCAATGGTTTAAACTCTCATTGATTACTTCACCCATGGCCCCGCCCAACGTATCAAAGTCCGGGTCAAACCCACCAGTTAAAGCACCAACAAGCGTTTCAGCATCATACCCGCGTTCATTAAGCGTTGCTGGGTCGATCGCCGGGAAAAATGGTTTTGATCCACTTGGTGTGCCCTTGAAATGTTGATCTGTTTGCGCTGCGCCAAAAATATTTCTTGGCGTATGGCATGCGCCACAATGCGCTGGGCCAGTTGCTAAATATGCGCCGCGGTTCCAAAGTCCGGATTTAGATGGGTCTGGGGTAAACCGTTCCGGTTGAAAAAATAGGCGTTTCCAACCCTGCATTGAAAGCCGGATGTTAAACGGAAAGGCGATGGAGTGATCTGCTGCCTTTTCGGATACCGGTTCGCTCGCCATCAAAGCCGCGTACAAGTCCACCATGTCCTGATCTGACATTCTTGTATAACTATCGAATGGGAAGGATGGATAAAGGTGCTTACCACCCGGCGAAACGCCGTTGCTCATGGCGTTGGAGAATTCTTCTACGCTCCAACTGCCGATGCCTGCGAGCGTGTCTGAGGTGATGTTAGGCGGAACAAAATCACCGAATGGCGTCTTAAGCGGTAATCCACCAGCCAAATACGCCCCCCCACCTTCAATATCTGTGTGACAGGCAACGCAGCCACCTGTGCGCATCACATATTTGCCGCGCACGACATCACCGGTGAGATTGAAATTTCGTGCAGGTCCATTTATCGGCCACAGGAAATAACCTGCGACCCCAATGCCAATAACGGCCAATGCGATTAGAAACAAAAACCGACGCTGCATGATAATCTCCCCTTTGAGTTGATTATTCACGCGGCGGCGTTGGTGTCAAATTTGCTTAAAGGCCTTTATCAAGCAGAGCTTGGATTTTTGACTTGCTCGTTTGCGCAACAACCCGGCCAAGTTCTTGACCTCCATTAAAGATCACAAGCGTTGAACGTCGGGGAATTTTGTTGGCTTTGATCACATCACGCGATGCCGCTTCATCCCAATCCACGCGAATGATTTGAATGCTGCGATATTTTGCATCCTCGGATTGCAATTGACCAATCACGCTATCTTGCGCCCGGCAGGTACTACACCAAGCAGCATAGAAGTCGAGCAGATAAGGTTTTCCACTTTGCTCAGCCTTTGCCAAAACAGAGGGAGAATAGTCCACATGGTCGGCGGCAATCGCACCACCAATGGTAGAAAACAAAAGTGCCAAAACAACCGAACATTTAATCAAAATCTGTCGCATCACGACCTCCTAACTTTACAAACTTACAGACAAATTGACCAACCAAAGCGGCAAATTGTCCAATGCCCAAATCTCGATAACTCGATCAAGATGAAACCAAATCGCCAAGCCAACCAACAATAAAGCGGTGCCCAAAATAGGTTTGGCATATTGGGAAATTGAATTGAGTACATCCCGGCGCTGACCGATTAACTCACGAGACCCATAGCTTAGCGCCAACACAATTGTCGCAGCCCCCATGGAGAACACAGCCATAATAGCCAGCGCATAAAAATAGCTTTCGCCTTGGCTTGCCAACCCAATCGCACCACCCAAAGTTGGCCCGATACAGGGTGACCACGCGACACCCAGCAGCACACCAGTGATGGCTTGCCCGGTTAAATTGCTATCATCCAATTGATTGATTGTCTTGTTGCCACCAGCCGCCAAGCCACCGGTCACTTTTGAGAACTGCCGTTCAAATTGCGGCACAACCAAAATCACCCCAAACGCAATCATAATGCCAGCGCCAAACCGCGAAATAGCATCTTGATCCAAACCTACGGATTGCGCGACGGTATAGACGAGAAAGCCAACAACAGTGAATGATACGGCAAGGCCGAGCGCCATCGCAACGGGCCCGAGCCGGTTTTTGGAAACGGACCCCGCCAGCACAATAGGCAACAGTGGCAGCACGCAAGGATTGATCAGCGTCAGCAAACCCGCCAAATAGGCAAACACAAAGTCCAGCACTGCAATCCTCTTTCAATTCGATATATGTTTTCTTACAACATCAAATCCATAGGTGCTGCTAACCATTGGTCACAAGCGTGTGAACAAAAAAGACTGCCCGGAAGTTCCGCGCAGCCTCAAAATCAAATCAATTGTACTTTCGTTAGAAAAGCGTTCTTGGCAACCAAGTCACGATGTTTGGGAACGTCCAAAGCAAAGCCAATGCAATCAATTGGATGAGAATAAACGGCATCACCCCTGCATAAAGGTCGCTGGTCTTGAAATCGGCGGGGGCGACCCCGCGCAAATAGAACAGCGCAAACCCAAAGGGCGGCGTTAAGAAACTTGTTTGCAAGTTAATCGCAATCATAACCCCAAGCCATAATGGATCATATCCAAGGGCAATCAAAATGGGTCCAACGATCGGGACAACCACATAAATGATCTCGATGAAGTCTAGGAAAAACCCTAGAAAGAACATCAATACCATAACGAGCAGAAGCGCCGTAAATGCACCACCTGGCAAATTGCGCAAGAATTCAGCAATAACATCGTCGCCGCCAAAGCCTTTAAAGACTGTTGAAAACAGACCCGCACCGATGATGATCAAAAAGACCATCGACGAAACCTTCACCGTTTCCAAGCCGACTTCTTTAAACAGCTTGAAGTTAAATTTCTTCGCGCGCCACGCCAATACAGCAGCGCCGGCTGCACCCACGGCAGCAGATTCCGTTGGCGTTGCAATGCCTGCAAGGATTGAACCAAGCACCAAGATGATCAAAATAAGTGGCGGTGCTACTGCTTGAATGAGTGTGCCGACACTTGGTGCGGTTACACTTTCATCCTTCATCGATGGCACGTCGTTTGGTCGGACGATTGTAAGGATGAATATCCAAAGCAAATAAAGTCCGACAAGCATTAAACCGGGAAATAGCGCGCCTGCGAACAAGTCAATTGCGGTTACCGGTTCGGGTGCCAAATTGCCAGTAAGCGCTGCCGCTTCTTCGTTCACCCCCTGCAAAATACTAGCCAGCAAAACCAGAACGATTGACGGCGGGATGATCTGCCCCAAAGTGCCAGATGCGCAAATGATGCCGCCAGCAACTTTTGGGTTATATCCGGCCTTAAGCATCACCGGCAAACTCATCAGACCCATGGTCACAACAGTTGCACCAACAATGCCTGTTGAAGCGGCAAGCAGTGCGCCAACAATGATAACGGAATATCCCAAACCACCGCGAACCTTGCCAAACAATTGGCCCATTGATTCAAGCAATTGGCCAGCAATATCTGATCGCTGCAAAATAACGCCCATATAGACAAATAGCGGCACCGCGACCAATGGCTCATTTTTCATCAATGAGAAAATCCGCGTCGGCGAAAGATTCAAAAATGCGAAATGGAACAAGTCGAGTTGATCGCCAATAAAGGCGAATATGATGGCCGTTCCAGCAAGCGACAACGCCACAGGAAAACCAAGGAGCAACACAAAAATTGTTACCCCAAACATTACAAAAGCTAAAATTTCTGGTGTCATGTTAACGGCTCATCTTCATCTTCAACCAAACGAACACGTTCGCCGGTAATGATTGTGTCTAACGATCTTAGCGCCATGGACAAAACCTGCAGGCTCAAGAGAATGGCCAACGCCGGAATTGCACCTTTCAAGACGTAAAGTGCAGGCAATCCACCCGCTTCTGGTGATGTCTCAAGTCGAGAAAATGATCTATAAAAGAAGTCCATCCCGCGGCCATAAATCAACCACAAAACCGGTGCGGCCAAAAAGATTGAACCGAAAAAATTCACGAATGCTTTGTAGCGATCCGATGCACCCGAATAGATCAAATCAATCCGTACATGCCCATCATGCAAAAGCGTGTACCCAGCGCCCAACATGAAAACAAATGCGTGCATCCAGATGTAGGTTTCCTGCATCCACACGTCGCCATATGAAAAAACATATCGCAAAACAACAACTAAAAAGACATTTATAACCAGCAGCAGCGCCAGCCAAGACAACACTTGGCCAACCATCTCATTGATCCGATCAATGAACCCAGCCACAAATCTGATGCCACTTATCAGCCCAGACATTGCACTCCCCCCAAAGGATATTTTCCCCACTATAGGGTATAATAAAGGCGGGGCCAAACGACCCCGCCAATAGGTTTCAACCGTTACAAATTAGACGGTTTTGAAGTTCGCAGAAGTTCGCGCATTCATGAATTTACCTTCAGAAATGCCTGACCATTGCACCATGCCTTCACGCCACTCAACGATTGAGTTGTAAAGTTTTGTTGCTTCTGGTGACTTCTTCGCCAATTCAGCCGTAACTTCTGGTGTACGCTCGCCAATAGCTTGCAGCAACTCGTCAGAATATGGCTTCAACTGAACGCCATGCTCATTCACAAGTTTTTTCAATGACGCATTGTTCACCGCTTGGAAGCGAGACAGAATGCCCAAGTTTGTAGCCATTGCAGCTTGCTCAATCGCAGAACGTTGAGTGTCGCTAAGGCCATCCCAAGCCGCTTTATCAAAGAATGAGTCAAGAACAGTAGCTGGCTCGTGCCAACCAGGGTAATAATAGTTCTTCACAACTTTAAAGAAGCCAGCACCCAGATCAGCCGCAGGGCCGATCCACTCTGTGCCATCAATTGCGCCAGATGTTAGCGCCGGAAGCACATCAGAACCTGGTAGCAAAACAACGTTCACGCCAAATGTTTTCAGCACTTCGCCGCCAAGACCCGGCATACGGAACTTAAGGCCGTCCAAATCACCAACATTGTTGATGTCTTTTGCGTACCAGCCACCCATTTGGTTGCCAGTATTGCCCATTGGCAAGAACTTTAGACCAAGTGGATTATAGCTGGTTTCGTCAGCCATCTCGATGCCGCCGCCATAGTAGAACCAAGCATTTTGCTCTTGTGCGTTCAAACCGTATGGCAATGCCGCAACGAATGAAATCGCGTCAGACTTACCGCCCCAATAATATGGTGCACCAAAGCCCATTTGCGCGGTGCCAGACTGCACAGCATCCAAAGCCTCAAGACCCCCAACTAGTTCGCCAGAGTGATACATCTTGATCTCAAGAGTGCCCTCTGTGAGCGTATTGACTGTCTTGCCGAAATTCTCAAGCGCCGCGCCCAACAAGCCAGCTTTACCGAAAGCCGAAACACCGACCCACTGCTGACGACCCTGCGACAGTGCTGGTGAAGCCAATGTTGCAGCACCTGCCACACCGGCGACACTTGCACCTGCCTTTTTGAAAAATTCACGTCTTTTCATTCGTTCCTCCCAAATCATCCAATTTTGTTGCTGCGGTATTTGACCCGCGCAAAGGTAAACAAGGCCCAGCCACATTCCGCGTGCACCTTGATGCTTAGTGCAATCCTATTTTGTGCAACTTTCAAGCAGAAACGGCTCCTATTACGGATTTCTGGGTAGATGAATTCGCCAAGATCAGGAAATTACCCACAAATACGGAGATCGCCGCGCCAAAAAGTGCTAAATTGGTACCCAACTGTTCTTGAGAAGAATGCAAAATGACCTTTCGGCAACAAATTCTAGCGCTCACAACGATCCCGCTTTTGCTGGCTATTCTTGCCATTACGACTTTGGTGACATGGCAGTCCAGCCAATTGTCAAAAGAAGGCATTCAAACGTTTGAGCAATCTATGCTCAACGCCAAACAGGTCGAGCTTCAAAACTATATTGAAATGGCGCTAACCGCGATTAACCCTGTATATTTGAATGCCGGCGCCAATGATGAAATTGCCAAGGAACAAGTCAAACTTATTCTAAAGAGACTGAGCTTTGGTGAGGACGGATACTTTTATGTCTATCACTATGATGGCACAAATGTTGTCCATCCTCGGCAGCCCTTCCGTGTTGGTAAAAATTGGGCAGATCATCCAGATGTTGCAGCGCTGCTAGATTATGCGCGCAACGGCGGCGGCTACCACCGCTATGTTTGGGAAAAACCCTCATCCAACGAAAGTTCTGATAAGCTGGGCTATGCTGTTGGGCTTGAAAAATGGCAATGGATGATCGGCACAGGCGCCTATATTGATGATATTTTGGCTCAAACCGAAGCTGCCAACCAGTCCCTAAGCAATACCGTCAATCAAACATTTTGGCTGGTGGCCCTCATTACCGTACCTGCCGTTTTCGCAGTGTTTGGCACTGGCATTATCATGAACTTGCGCGAGCGCCGGCTGGCCGACAGCAAACTCAAAGAACTAACCCAACGTATCGTTGATACCCAGGAAGAAGAACGCTCCCGGATCGCCCGCGAACTACATGACGGTATTAGCCAAAATATGGTTGGTGTTCGGTATGTGCTCGACCTCGCAGAACGACAGGTAAGGGAAGGCAAAAGCACGGCCCTAGAAACCATTGAACGTGGCGCGGGAGCACTCAATACCGCCATTAAGGAAGTGCGCCGCATTTCCCATGATTTACGCCCCGGACAGTTGGATGATTTGGGGCTCAGTGCTGCATTGGAATCGCTGATAAGCAATTTTGAAGAGCGCACCGATACTGTCGTTGATTTTGAAAGTGTCGCCTTTAAAAACGTCCTTCCGTTCGACGCCAAAACCGCCATCTATCGCATCGCCCAAGAAGCCCTGAGCAACATCGAGCGGCATTCAGGCGCGGGCCACGTAAAACTAACGCTAAGAAGCAACAATGCCGGGCTGGAAATGAAAATCATCGACGATGGTCGAGGATTTGTCCCGCACTTAAACCCAAGAGACAAAACCGTCGGGCCATCCGGCGGTCTTGGATTGCGCAATATGCAAGAGCGGATGGAACATTTTGGCGGCAACCTTGATGTAATAAGCACGCCAAAGGGCACGCGGCTCGTTGCACGTTTGCCCCGTTCCATCTATCTCACCACCACGAAAGAAAACTCGGAGATGCAAGACGCATGACCACCCCAATTAAAGTGATGCTGATTGACGACCATCCGCTGGTGCTAGAAGGCATTCGTTCGGTTTTAGAAACCTATGACCATATTGAAGTTGTCGGTGCACAATCGTCAGCCAAAACCGGATTGGAAATGGCCCGAAAAACATTACCTGATGTCGTTCTGATGGATATCAATATGCCAGATATGAATGGTATCGACGCGATCGAACTGTTCAAAGATCAGCTTCCAAACACCAAACTGCTCATGCTTTCAATGCACGATAGTCGCGAATATATTTCGACCTCCACCATGTATGGTGCATCGGGCTATGTGCTTAAAGACGTCTCAACGTCAGAAATTGTTACCGCGATTGAAAAAGTTGCCGCCGGCGGCACCTATTTTTCAACTGGGGTTTCTCAAGTCTTGATGGGCGAAGATGCAACGCAAGGTGTCAGTTCTCTCCTCACGACCCGCGAACAAGCGGTATTATTGTTGGTCGCCGAAGGGCTCGCCAACAAAGATGTTGCGGTGAAGCTGGATATCTCCATCCGCACGGTTGAAACCCACCGCAAAAACATCAAGAAGAAGCTCGGCATTTCAACAACGGCAGGACTAACCAGATACGTCATTGCCAACGGGTTGTCCGGGGTTTAGCTCACGCTGGCTTTTGCAATTTCTGCTGCGCGAATTCGTCAATGACCTTCAACGGAGATCCCGTTGGCCGGCCAAAATGGTAGCCCTGCAAAATATCACATCCCGCCAATTGTAATGCCTGTACGTGCGCTTTTGTTTCCACGCCTTCGGCGACGACTTTGAGCTGGAGTGATTTAGATAGACCAATAACACAATGGACCACAGCGTCGTCAGCTTCGCCAAGCATAAAATTGGTGATGAACGAACGGTCAATTTTCAATTTGGTCAACGGCATGCGGGTCAGATAACTGAGTGAAGAATAACCCGTACCAAAATCATCCATTGCTATGCCAACACCTAGTTGACGTAGCTCGTTTAGCGTTTCGCTGACCTTTATTGTGTCCAAGATCAATACGCTCTCAGTAATCTCAAGTTCCAAACGATGCGGTTCAAGCCCGCTTTTTTCGAGTGCTTGGCGCACACAATCAACGATCTGAGCATCTCGCAACTGAACAGGGGACAGATTGACCGCAATGGTTAGATCCCCGCTCCAACACACAGCTTCAAAACATGCGGCCTCTAGTGCCCATGCCCCAAGTGGGTGAATTAACCCACTTTGCTCCGCAATAGTGATGAACTCTTCTGGGGAGATGGGCCCCAACTCTGCATGTGTCCATCGGGCCAAAGCCTCAAATCCCATTAGTTCGCCGGTTTGAGCTGTGACTTGAGGTTGGAAATATAATTGCAATTCACCTTCAGCTATTGCCGCGCGCAAATCGCGTTCCAGCCGCGTTTTGTGCTTCTGGTCTTTTTCCAATGTTGGTGAAAACTCGACCCAGTCGCCCCGCCCGTTTTCTTTGGCAGCGCCAAGCGCCAACTGACTTCGCTTGAGCAAATGCTCGCCATCCGAGGCATGAAATGGAAAAGCCGCGATCCCCATTGAAATGCTTGATATAATATTGTTCTGCTCAACCAAAAATGGAACATCCATCGTGCTGATTAAATTGGCACACAAATGGTCGAGACGCCCGCGGGTAAACTGGTCGCGCAAAATGATGACAAATTCATCCCCCGACAGACGATAAACACGATCTTCAGCACCAACCTGTTCAACGAGCCGCTCACCGATCTGCTTTAACACGGCGTCGCCTGCATTATGTCCGTAGAGATCGTTAATCTGCTTAAACTTGTCCACGTCGACGCTCAACAAGCCAAGTTCCCGCCCCTGCGCAGAGGCGGCTTTTATCATTTGTGGTAAATCCAAATGGAAGCGACGACGGTTAGGAAAACCGGTCAAAGGATCAAAAAATGCAAGCTGGACAGCTTCCTTTTCCGCCAACCGCCGTTGACGACCCCAATAGAACAGCGTTGCCATAACGATCAGTGCCAACAATGCCAATATTATTGCGGTAACAAAGCTGGTGAACTGAACACCCCGCTCCATAATGCCCTCGATTTGATGGCGATCCACCTCAATACTGACAACCCCTCGTGATGCGCCGAACTTGGTCATCGGAATAATGACAATTAGTGACGAATGGCCGGCTAGAACATCATGATCATGGGTGAATACTATTGTTTTTGAATGCTGCATCGCCTCTTGAACGGCAGCGTCAAAATCCACATTTTCGCGCGATCTAAGCCGAGGTTTTCCGCCTGCAATAAACACCTCGCCGAAATTGGTAAAAACCACATAGCCATTTATTTGCCCAAAATGATCTAGCGATTGAAACTCCACCGGTCGAAACAAATCCACTTCGCCAGATTGAGTATTATTCCGCTGCAAAATCGACGCGGCAACCGTATCAGCAACGCTCACTTCAAACGGGATAGGTTCGCCGGGCAGGTCAAATTGCGCTTCTAATGACACCAGCCACTCGCGCGCAAGTAGCCTTGCATCAAGTGACGACAAATTTTGAACAATGGATGGTGCAAGAAATGCAGAGGCAAATACCAACATCAAAAATGCCGATAAAATCAGTACAAATGAACCCAGAAAGCCGAACCGACTCATAAAACCCCGCAAAAATTCATTGATGGGCACTAGATCATCTGATTGTTACAATTGTGTAACTGAGAATTTAACCTTGTCATGTTAAGATGTTGTTATTTAACGATTTTATTTGATACCACCTGCTTAGTCGGAAAAGCAAGAAACTTAAACGTCAACCACCCAATAACCGCGCCGATGAGCTGAAAGGCAATGAATGGCAATACAGACATAGGCGCGATGCCAGCAAAACTATCTGAAACAGATCGGGCAATTGTGACAGCCGGATTAGCAAATGAAGTACTTGCCGTGAACCAATAGGCGGCGGTGATGTATAGACCGACGCTTGCGGCTACCGCATCTTCTTTAAACTTCACGGCCAAAAGGATCACCAGAACAAGTCCAAACGTTGCAACAAATTCGGAAAACCATTGCCCTTGCCCAAACCGGGCCTTTAGCGAAATCTGTACCAATTGCTCGTCAAACATCATGTGGGCGCACCACACACCGACGAGCCCGCCAACAATTTGTACAGCAATATATGCCAGCGCCTCAACGCGCTTTAGCGCACCGCTCAACATCATCACCAAACTAACCGCTGGGTTGAAGTGTGCCCCAGAGACCGGCCCAAATATGGTGATCAGGACAAATAGAATTGCCCCTGTTGGAATGGTATTTCCAAGCAACGCAATCGCAATGTTTCCACCTGCCAACCGCTCGGCCATGATGCTGGAACCGACCACTGTCGCCAGAAGAAACGCAGTGCCCAAGAACTCTGCCAGTATAGTTTGAGAACGGTTATACATATCACACCCAAAACACGTAATTTGGGATGCTCTAATGCGCCTTGATGACAGTTCTATGACAAAGAGACAAAGCTAAGTTCTATGGACGGATCAGAGGCAAGGCCTAGACGTTTCTGCCGCTATAAGCCATGCCAAGGCGGCCAGCCATTTCCTCAGCAATGTTCTTTAACTCGTCATCTGGCAGATCACCGGTGATAGAGAAAGCGACCTTTTGATTAAGCCAAACACACGTCGTTTTATCTTCTGAATGAAAAAACCAGTAGCCCAATTCGTCGAGCTCTTGTTCGTGTGCCTGCACATAAACAGATACCCGCGTTGCGTCGGCGCTTTCATAGGTCATCAACGCCGCCGGTGCGCCACCTTGCCCGACCAACCTCGCCCCAACAAACGCCAAATTGTTGGCGCTCAAGTCGGGAATAGCCACATCTACGCCAACGCGTTTGCGCAACCAATTTGTCGCCTGCTCCGTATTGCCAGCATCGAATTCACCGGGTCGATTTTCATCTATTGCAAACACGTCATGTGCTTCATTGGCCCAAGCCGCCACTTGCAGTTGAAATTTGTCTTTTGGCACAAACGGCAGCTGAGAAAGCGAAAGCCCGCCCCCAAACCCGATGGCCAACAAAATGCACGCGGCAAGCGCGTATCTTGTTAGCTGCTGCCAACGTTGATTGTCATTCTGGGCCTTTGGTGGCGCAGGGTCGAACGAATCTACACCCAAATCAAATGCATCCCGAAGGGCCGCATCATTTTGTTGCCATTCTTCAACCCGCTGCTTTGCTTCAGGGTTTTCAGCCAAATAGGCTTCAACTTGTTTTCGCGCACCGTCTGGCAATTCCCCATCAACATAGGCAACCAACATATCGTCAGAAATGTTCATTTCACTTCACCTTTTTGTTGACGCTCACCATTCATAATCGCTCGAAGATGGTCCCTAGCCCTGCCAAGCCGCGACATGATTGTACCCTTTTGTACATTCAAAATTTCCGCCGCTTCAGCATAACTAAGCCCTTCAACGGCCACCAACATCAATATCTCTTGATGTTCTTTGGACAGCAATTGCATTGCCGTGCGGACATCTGTCAGCTCAGCCGCGCTTTCTTGGCGCGGCGCTTCGGCAATATTTTCAAGTTCGTCAACATCTGCCGTAGGGCGAACCTTCACAACCTGATTGCGATGGACATTATGCATGATTTTAAACAACCACGCGCGCGGATTGCTGGGTTTGCGAAACAGCGATTTTTTGCGGATCGCTCGTTCAAGACAATCTTGAACCAAATCGTCTGCCCGCTCCGGCGCACCAGTAAGAGTCCGCGCAAATCTCTGCAGCGCAGGAATGTGAACCACAAACTGATCTTCCAGCCGAAAATTCAAACTTTGATCTCCGATGCCTTGCTTAAACAAGCCTTGCTTAAACAAGCCTCGCTAAAACATGCCCCGCCATAAATTGGCGAGGCATCTATTACCAACATATCATAAAGGATGCTGACAATTAATACATTGATGGTTTCGCGACGTGCCAAACGCCACCAACGCCGTCACCGCTAACGTCACCTGGCTCGCTATCGCCGACCCACAAATAAAGCGGCTGACCTTTATAGGCCCAAACTTTGGTGCCATCAGTTCGCGCAACAACTGAGTAGTCGCCTTCATGCTCATCTTCATCAGCAAATAAAGGCGGCCAGTTTTGAGCGCACTGATCATAGCAGTTTGAAACACCATCGCTGTCTTTATCGAACGTATAAAGCGTCATGTTGTTTTTGTCGGCCAACACTTCGCCAAGCTCGGTTTTGTATTTTTGCACTGGAATGTGACCTGCAGCGATTGCGGCGCCACCAATGCTTGCGACCAAAAGAGCGGCTACTGAAATTTTTGAAATTACTGACATAATTGTCTCCCGTTATTCTTGCTTCGATACTTAGACAACAAAATTCAGCGGGGTTTATTCCCAAGAAAGTCAAAAAAATTGAAATACTCAAAAATAAGGGCACCTTTGGAAAACCAAAGATGCCCTATTAGCCGTTCAAAATGGGAGGCATTTTGTTCTGCTATTTTTACTCGGCTGCGTCTGTTCCAACGATGCCGCGTTCCACTTGCTCACGTTCGATCGATTCAAACAGCGCACGGAAATTGCCTTCGCCAAATCCTTCATCGCCTTTGCGTTGAATAAACTCAAAGAAGATCGGACCGATGACCGTTTTAGAAAAGATTTGCAACAAAATTTTCGTCATGCCGCCATTGATGACACCTTCGCCGTCAATCAAAATGCCGTGCTTCATCATACGATCAAGCGGCTCGTCATGGCCGTTAACTCGGTCATGTGACATTTCATAATAAGTCTTTGGTGGACCCGGCATGAACTTGAGTTCGTTCTCTGCCAATTTGTCGGTGCTGTCATAAATATGATCGCATCCAACTGCGATGTGCTGAATGCCTTCGCCCTTATACTTGCGCAAATACTCTTCAATTTGGCTGGTATCGTCTTTCGACTCGTTCAACGGAATACGGATTTTACCACATGGCGAAGTGATCGCACGGCTAACCAACCCTGTATACTTGCCATCAATATCGAAGAAGTGAATTTGTTCGAAATTGAACAGATCGCGATAAAAGTGCCACCATTTGTCCATGTTGCCACGGAAAACATTGTGGGTCAGGTGATCAAGATAATAGAAGCCAACGCCTTCGGGGCTTGGATTAACTTCTCCGACCCACTCAAAGTCCGCATCATAGGCGGAACCTTTTTCACCATATGTATCAACGAAATATAGAAGTGAACCGCCGATGCCCAAAACCGCAGGCGCATCGATGCATTTACCGTCGCCAGTATACGGCTCTGCGCCATTTTTCACCGCGTGATCAAATGCATGCTGCGCATCCACAACACGCCAAGCCATTGAAGGTGCACAAGGCCCATGAAGGCCAACAAAACGACCGCCAAAGCTGTCTTTTTCGCCGTTTAGGATGTAGTTGACGTCGCCTTGACGCCACAAAGAAATATTCTTGGTTTTATGTCTAGCAACCGCGACATAACCCATCTTTGTGAATAGCTCTGCAAGCTTTTCTGGCTCGTCATGCGCAAACTCAACAAATTCAAACCCATCAGTGCCTGCTGGATTTTTTTCCGTAATTGTTGCCACCGGTGCGTCGTGAGGAAATGGACCCATTTCAAACTCTCCCTATCATTGTATGAGAAGAAGTATCGCGCAAAAAACATGCAAGAGGCTTGCAAAATTTCACTTAAACAGAAATTATATGCACGATACATGCAGTTTTAAGGCAATCTATACACACCATGAGCACTCTTGATCAATTCGACCGCGCAGTCCTCGCGCTACTGCAGAACGACGCGCGACTAACCAACAACGAATTATCCGAGAAAGTGAACCTTTCCGCCTCCCAATGTTCAAGGCGTCGATCACGTTTGGAAGATGATGGGTTAATCGCGGGCTATCACGCCAAGCTCAACCGGGAAAAAGTCGGACTTGGCATTGTCACCATCATCAATGTGACCCTCGCCACCCACAATCCAAACAATTCAAAACGCTTCGCCGCCCTCATTTCAAACTTGCCCGAAGTGCAGGAAGCCCATGCCCTAACTGGCGAGATGGACTATTTCATCAAGGTGGTGGCCAAAGACCTTAACGGGCTGCGCGAATTCGTCAATGATGTGCTGTTGCCCCACGAGTCCGTGCAGAACGTGAAAACCTCTATTGTTTTGGAAACATTGAAGGACACATCAAGCTTGCCGCTTTAATGGCACATCATCAACCAACTTGAACGACACCAATTCGCGGGCGTGCTGCAATAATTCCAGCTGCGCATCCGTTGGGTTTGCTCGGCTATCGGCCGTAGCCCCCTCTGTTGACTGCCCCGCACCGTAAAGTTTCTTAGCTACTTTCTTCGGCGTTGCGAATAGAAATGAAAATGCGCGCATAATTCCCGGCACTGCTTTGTTTTTAGCCATCTCGGTTTTGGTTGGCGGCAGGTCCACAACTTTGAACGCTATGCCTGTTCGCTCTGCCTCCAGAGCCATAAACAGGTCGGCCAATGTCTGTTTTGATTGCGCATATGCGGCCATTCCAGACTTTTCATCAACATTCATGACATGTTGAATTTCCGTCTTCTTGACCATTCGCCGCGCACCAGAACCTGAAGCAACAACACGTGCTTGACCTCGCCTAAGGCTAGGCTCAAGCAACGCGATGAAAATTAGGTTTGCTAACGCATTTACCTGCAAATTCATGTCGTGTCCTTGCGGCGAACGCTGAAACGTTGTGCCAATCCAACCGGCGTTGAAATAGGCCTGATGGATTTCCTTATGCTGCGCAGCTATGGCAATCGCTGTGCTTTTTACCTGCTCTTCGTCTGCCAAGTCGCAGACCCAACTTTGAATGCGAATATCGGGAAACTTGGTTTGAAGGTGGACCTTTTGTATTTCTGTTTTCACATGATCTCTGTTCACCAAGAACAGTTCAAAACCATCTGCGGCCAATAGATTGACCAGTTCGTTGCCAATGCCTGAATAGGACCCGGTAATCATTGCTGTTTGGTGCATTGTTATTTCTCCTTCATGGATTTATAATCCATGGAATATATTTTGATAAATTTTAGCTATTTAGCTTTTGTAAAATCACAGCCAACTGCGCGCGCTGGTCTGATGAAAGGGTGTTCAAAACTTCGAATTCTTTGGTCATGATCTCTCGACCAGCCCCCATCGCCTTCATGCCCTGCTCGGTCAGATGAATATGGACAACCCGCTGATCATCACGATCACGTTGTTTTTCAATCAAGCCTTTTTCCATGAGCTTGTTCAGCAAGCGCGAGACATTTGAATTTGGATCAATCATTTGGCTGCGAATGTAACTGACTTGCGCTCGATTTTTGTGGCTAGCCCGCAAAACAGAAAGCACTTTGAGCTGTTGCAAGCTTAAATCGTGCACGCCAAGTTTCGCATCAACTTGCCCTTGAAGTTGTGTCGCCGTCCGCAAAAATTTTAAAGCAAGCTCTTCCAAGCATTTTCTCCAAACTCAATTAACATCCATGTATTTAGTATCCATGGATGTTAATGTCAATAGACCTTGAACACGTTACTCTTCGCTTAAAGGCCGCTCCACCCATTGCCCAAAAGTGACGGACGGCTTGACTCACACCTTTCCTTTTGGAACCGTGCACATGACGGTTTTTTTGAGTGGAACATCATGAATTTGCGCAAATTGGGATACATTGTTGCCTTTGCTACAATGCTTATCACGGCCATGTCGGATGTTGCCCTTGCAGAATGTGCAAATGGTCGATGCTGGGGCGCAGTTGGCGTTGGTGCAAACGGCGCGTGGGGAGCAGCATATGACCTTCCCAGCCAAAATGCCGCGGCAAACAGCGTGCAAAGCCGATGCGGTGGAAATTGCACAACCATCAAAACCTTCTACAATGCTTGCGGGGCCATTGCACAAGGCGACAATGGCGGCTGGGGCTGGGCATGGCACGTCGATAACGAAGAAGCACAAAGCAGCGCAATCGCATATTGCGTACCCAATGATCGCAACTGCCGGGTCGCCGTTTGGGCATGCACCTCACGATAAATCAAATGTCAACGTCCGTTGGTTTCCATATCAAGTGCTGACGAACGCCATACCGTGGCCTCGGCCTAAGCGTCATGCCCAGAGTTGAACTGGAACTGGGCTAAAAAGTAACACCAACTTCTCCGTCACGGTTTCCCGTGCGAAGCGAAGCAAATTGCGACAGCGCGAGACAAAGAATGGCTCAGAAATTGCGCTTAAAAAAATAGAGACAATCATCGTCTCGCGCTCAACCAAACGCTGCATGGTCAACAAATTGCCCCGAGGTGCTTAACCCTTTTATCCCCTAAGCTACATCATGACCCATTGATCGGTCATCAGGAGGTTTTCCGTCGCCGATTGAAGTCCAACACCTGCACTGAGCAAGTCAAGGACAAAGACGGACGAGTCACTGGCGAGGACCCTGGCGGATTTTTCCGCCGCTCCTCGCAGGTGCAGCAATTCAAGTAGGACGGTTTTAGTCCGTCACGCTGAATTGCGATGCGCACCGTGAGCAAAAAAACTCCTTGAACAGCTTCAACATGCTGCTCGATGGTTTATGCCTGCCTTCGGTGTCAGACTGGACAAGTTGTCACCAAGCGAAAAGCAAACGTCTTGCCCTCCATTTGGCTCAACTTTCTTTATGAAGGTGTTTTCGTGCCTCGCTTGCTCGGTGCATATGTGTTGCACCAATCGGCGGGGATGCCGAGGTAGCAGGCAAAGCCTGCAACGGCGGCACGCAAGAAGACCCATTTCACGACCCCAACAACGCGTCCGCTGTCCGCAAGGTCTTCAAGAAAGTTGGTGAGGATTATAAGGCGGGTCGAAAGGGCGGGGATTATTTTTCGGATTTACACCACCCTCATCCTGAGCTTGTCGAAGGATAAAACCACAATGCTCCTTATCCATTGCTCGCCCTTCGACAAGCTCAGGGTGAGGCTAACTATGAGGCAGCCCAACTGCCGTAGCCCTCTGTTCGATCTGCATCAATCGCCGATCACCAACTTATCGGAGTATAAGCCACCTCAAGGTCTGAGCGCCTTTATATGTGCCAACATCTCTTGTACCTTTTCAGTGTGATGCAAATCGACATGTGTGACCAACCAAAGCGGGATATCCCAATCCTCATTGCGCGGCAAAACCGCACGAACATCATCACGCCCTGCAACCTCAAACTCGGTTAGAATGCCTAGGCCCAGTCCCGCCATAATCGCTTCGCGCGCAACAACTGGATCTTCAGTGGCAACGGCAACTTTTAGCCCCGACGTTTGCTCTGAAGAGTTCCTCCAAACTTGCATATAGTCGTTTTGGCTTGGCGGTCGGAGAAACTGATCAATCTCCAAGTCTTTTACGCCATTGGTTGTGCCGCCATTTGAAAAGTAACTATCGTGAGCATAAAGGTTTAGGGAGACATATCCAAAGCTCTGAACGACATAGTCCGGGTGCTCAGGTTTTCGCCCAGCCCGCAGAGCAATATGCGCTTCGCCATATTCGAGGCGCTGCAACCCTTCAGACGAAACGATCGTAACCTGACAAATTGGGTTTCTTGCGCGAAAGTTCGCAATCGGCGGCATCAACATATTGGTAAATGTTGGGATCGCGGTGATTTTAATCTCACCTTCATGCGATCCGTCGCGCGCCATGGCGCGACCGAGTAAATCATTGAAGAGCTCATCCGTTTTTCGAGCAACTTTGAGAAGTTCTTCCCCGAGCTCCGTTAAGGTGTAGCCTTTGAGGTTTCGGATAAATATCGGCGCACCGAGTTCCTCTTCAAGCGCATCAATATGACGATTAACGGTGGCACGATGCACACCAAGTGTTCGCGCTGCAGCACTTACTGTGCCAAGTTTGGCCACCTGATAAGCGGTTCGAAGCTCCGACCAACGCTCCATAAGACACCTGCTCTTTTTTCGCGCACTCAATGTTGAAATTAGCGCATTGAATTACTTTTCTGCAGCATACATGTTGGTGAGCAACAATCACAACAGTTATTTGGGATGAATGAAATGACTTATCTATCTATCGGACTACGCGCACTCCTCACACTTGTATTTGTTGCTGCCGGAGGCGCCAAACTAGCAGGCGTTGAAGCAATGGTGGAAGGTTTTGATACCATTGGGTTTGGCCAATGGTTTCGATATATGACCGGTACAATTGAAATCGTAGGCGCAGCGCTTCTTTGGTGGCCGAACCGTCAGGTGATCGGTGCCTCAGTTCTTGGCGGCACCATGGTCGGTGCTACATTTGCGAATGTGTTCGCTATGAATGCATCGCCGGTACTAGCGATCGTACTCGGCTTGATGTGTACAGCCATTCTTTACCTGCACCGCGAGCAAATTTCTACGATCCTTGGTCGACCAACAACAGCTTAACTCGCACCGAATTCAGAGCTGATCTCAAAGTGATGCCTAGCCGCTTGGTCGGGCATTACTTTGGCTCAAAATTATCCGGATGCGCAGCCTGGAATGCGGGCAAGGCGTTGCAATTCTCTTCAATCACCAAGATGCGTTCCAAGTGCGAAATGTCCATTTCCCAGCGTCGGGCATTGTAGAGCTGCGGCATCAGGCATGTGTCGGCCATTGTTGGTGCATCGCCGAAAGAAAATTTGCTTTCCATTTGGTGGCTCAGCATACCTTCATAGGCTTCAAGGCCTTGGCCGATAAAGTGATGGAACCAACCTTTACGGATTTTATCGCCATCATCGCCCAATGCCATCGCATATTTCACGACACCCAAATTGCACACCGGGTGAATATCCATGGCAATTGCGTGGGAAAGTGCCCGCACCCGTTGGCGGTCAACGGCATCGCCGGGCACTAGGCCTGCTTCGGGGTGTTTTTCGGCCAAATATTCGATAATCGCGAGGGATTGGGTGAACAACATGCCATCCAGCTCAATGGTTGGCACCAAGCCTTGCGGGTTGAGGGACTTATATGACTCCCCTTTATGCGCACCTTCAAGCAAATTGACGGTGACGGCCTCATACTCAATGCCACAAAGATCTAAAGCGATCCGCACACGGTAGGACGCGGATGAGCGCCAATAGTCATAAAGCACAGGCTTTGTCATATTCGCGCCCCGATCCACCTATCCGAATTTGACGATTTCTTGGTCAATAGCGCCAAAGATTGTGGACCCATCATCATTGAGCATTTCAATACGCACTTGATCACCGAATTTCATAAATTCAGTTTTCGGCGCACCATCATTGATCGTCTCAATCATGCGGATTTCAGCAATGCAAGAATAGCCTAAACCACCATCACGGACAGGCTTGCCCGGTGTGCCGTCGCTATCCTTGTTTGATACTGTGCCCGAGCCAATAATCGCGCCAGCTCCAATGTGCCGTGTTTTGGCTGCATGGGAAACGAGTTTGGGGAAATTAAAGGTCATGTCGACGCCGGCATTCGCCTTGCCAAATGCATCTCCATTATAGTGCACCAACATGTCCCGATGCACTTTGCCGCCTGCCCAATGCTCACCCAATTCGTCCGGCGTTATTGCCACTGGGGCAAAGGCCGTTGCGCCTTTTGATTGGAAAAAGCCAAAGCCTTTTGCAAGCTCGCCCGGGATCAATGCGCGATAGCTCACATCGTTGAGCAGCACGATCAATTTGATCTTGTCTGCGGCGTCTTCTGTCGAAATGCCCATGGGCAAATCATCACAAATCACGCCGATTTCGGCTTCCATGTCGATGCCCCAACTCTCAGAGCCAACATCAACATCCTGGTTACAGCCAAGCATCGCATCTGGCGCACCCATATACATTAATGGGTCTTCCCAAAAACTGGCGGGCATTTCAGCCCCACGCGCTTTGCGCACAAGTTCCACATGGTTGACATAGGCAGACCCATCTGCCCACTGGCTTGGGTTCGGCAGCGGCGCCATGGCTTTGCTCACATCAAACGCTTCGCCGACGCTTGCATCGCCATTGATTTTATCAGAACGCGCCTGCAATCCAGCCTCAACCATGGACCAATTATCAATCGCGTCCCGCATGGTGTTTGCCACATCGCTCGCTGAAACATAGCGCTTCAAATCGGTGCTAACGACAACAAGTTCGCCATAGCGCGAACCATTTGAAAGAGTTGCAAGTTTCATAAATCAGTCCCAATTTCCTTCAGGGGTGCCATCAAAGTGGCTTTTTAGATCGGCCCAGCAATCGATATAATCTGTCTGTTGTGTTTCTAGCGTCGCCGCATATTCAGTCAAGAGCTGAGGGAAACGCGTTTCAAACATAAAGGCCATTGTGTCCTTAAGTTTGTGCGGCTTCAACTCATTTGTTGACGCTTTGTAAAAGCCGCCAGAATCGGGACCGTGGGGCAACATCATATTGTGCAAGCTCATGCCGCCGGGCACAAAGCCCTCTTCTTTCGCGTCATACTGCCCATGGATCAGCCCCATAAATTCAGACATAATATTGCGATGATACCATGGCGGGCGGAACGTATGCTCTGCCACCAACCAGCGCGGCGGGAAAATCACAAAATCAATGTTCGCCGTGCCGTCTTCGCCCGACGGCGCGGTCAACACCGTAAAGATCGACGGATCAGGATGATCAAACAGAATTGAGCCAACAGGCGAATAGGTCGCCAAATCATATTTATACGGCGTGTAATTGCCGTGCCACGCAACCACATCCAAGGGAGAATGCGGAATTTGCGTTTCGTAAAACTTGCCACACCACTTTACGATCACTCGGCACGGCGTGTCTTTTTCTTCGAATGCGGCAACAGGTGTTTTGAAATCACGCGGATTGGCGAGACAGTTTGCGCCGATTGGTCCCCGGTCTGGCAGCGTAAATTTCGCGCCATAATTCTCGCACATATAACCCCGACATGGGCCTTCAACGCTCACTTTGAAAACCATGCCACGGGGGATGACAACGATCTCGCCCGGGGCGACATCGAACTTGCCCATCTCGGTAAAGATGTGAAGGCTGCCCATTTCTGGCACCAGCAATAGTTCTGCATCCGCGTTGAAAAAATGATCGTCTTCCATCGACGCGTTAAACGCGTAGACGTGGCTGGCCATGCCAACTTGGGTGAAAACATCACCGGCTGTGGTTATGGTTTTAACGCCAGCCAAGAAATCCGTCCTTTCTTCTGGCATGGGCACCGGATCCCAGCGCGTTTGCCCAATTGGCATTTCGCCGTCCATTTGGTGTGGGGCGGTTTTCCACATTGGCAAATCAAATGGTTTGAACCGCGTCGTATGCCGAACGCTGGGGCGAATGCGGTAAAGCCATGACCGCTCATTCGTGCCGCGTGGCGCGGTAAATGGCGAACCAGACAATTGTTCTGCATATAGGCCATAGGCGCATTTTTGCGGACTATTTTGCCCCTGAGGCAGCGCGCCCGGCAATGCCTCAGTTTCAAAATCATTGCCGAAACCCGGCATGTAATCGAGATCGTTTTTGCTCATAAGAACACCGTTGGACCCTATCTATTTTTTCCAAAGGCAAAATTGTGGTTGCACATGTAACCATCCATTATGTAACTATCAAACAGGGGAGAGCAAAATGAACGATCAAAAACCTAATCCAGTTGACATTCTAGCGCTGGAAAAATTCCTGCCCTATCGACTGAATAGAGCAGCAGAACGCGTTAGCCAACGCTTCGCACAGGAATATAAGCGGCGGTATGGTCTGACGAGACCCGAATGGCGAACATTTGCGACCATTGGCCAATTTGGCGTCATCACCGCCAGAGAGATCTGCGACCATTCACCAATGCATAAAACCAAGGTATCGCGTGCGGTTTTCTCTCTCGAGAAACGCCGATGGGTCAAACGCACACAAGACCCACAAGACCGGCGCTTGGAGCATCTTGAACTCACCACAGTTGGCCAAACCGCCTATAAAGATTTGGTGAATACAGCCAAGATGTTTGAGACAAGTTTCACTGAATCAATAGGTGACGCTGACGCGCAGCTTCTCTTAAAGGCGCTTGATGCAATTGAACGGCGATTTTCAGACTAGGCCCAACATTGCATGACGAGCCTTTTTGCCCTATTTGGCACCTAAACTATTTGGCCTTTATGTTCGAATAACCAAATCGTGCATAAAACAACAGCGCAAGAAAACAAAGCGAGTGGAAATGTCGAATTCTCCTTTTAAGGCCTATGACGTTCGTGGCCTCATTCCTGATCAAATCAATGTGCCGTTTGCCTATCGATTTGGCCAAGCTGTTGCCCATCACCTCAACGCCAAAACCATCGTGGTTGGCCATGATATGCGCCTAGATAGCGCACCATTCGCCAGCGCGATTATTCAAGGCCTATTGGATAGCGGCGTAAATGTTTTGCCTGTCGGACAATGCGGCACCGAGGAAGTCTATTTCCACACCGACAATAGCGGCGCGGATGGCGGGCTAATGGTGACGGCCAGTCACAACCCACAAAACTATAATGGCATCAAAATGGTGTTAAAGGGCGCACAAGCGGCGACCCGTGACAACGCGCTAAAGCCACTGGAAGACGCCGTGATGAGCGATATCGTTTTCAAAAATGTTCCGTATGAAAATCGCGGCAAAATGCTGGCTACTCTTGATCGCTCCAAATATGTTGCACGACTTTTAGATCAAGTAAAAGACGCCGACCTGAAACCACTCAAAATTGTTTGCCATGCAGGCAACGGTTGCGCGGGTGCAGTGATCGACGCGTTGGAAGAACATTTGCCCTTCACCTTCATCAAGATTGATCACGAGGCTGACGGCAATTTACCAAACGGCATTCCCAATCCGCTTCTGCCTGACAAACGGGCGAAAGCTGCGAACGCTGTGAAGGAACATGGTGCGGATTTGGGCATTGCATGGGACGGGGATTTTGATCGCTGTTTCTTCTATGACCATACCGGTGAATTCGTGGAAGGCTACTATTTGGTTGGCCTAATTGCGCAGACATTGCTGCGCTCAAACCCTGGCGGCAAAATCATCTATGACCCACGCCTGACCTGGAACACAGTCGATGTGGTGGAAGCCGCTGGCGGAATTCCAATGGTTTCGCGCACCGGTCACGCCTTCTTCAAGCAGATCATGCGCGAAGAAAAAGCCATATATGGTGGCGAAATGAGTGCCCATCACTATTTCGACGATTTCAGTTTTTGCGATACGGGCATGTTGCCATGGTTGGCCATCGTCTCGGAGATTTCTGCAAGCGGCAAAACGCTGAAGGAAATGGTGCAAGAGCGGATTGAAAAATTCCCGTGTTCCGGTGAGATCAACTTTACGGTCAATGATGCGCCAAAAATCATCGCTAACATTGAAGCAACCTATGCGCCCAACGCGCTCAAAGTTGAACATATTGATGGCTTAAGCGTTGAATATGACGATTGGCGCTTCAACGTGCGCTCGTCAAACACCGAACCGCTGTTGCGTGTCAATGTGGAAACGCGTGGCGACAAGGCTTTGGTTGGTCAAAAAGTTGGAGAACTTACAAAACTGATTGAAGCAGAGTAATTGGTCAAACGCGCGGCGCACATGCACCGCGCGTTCAGGTTCATCGATATCCTAGATAGACCATTTCACCTTGGTCAATTCTTCAGAAACATCCCACAATTTTGCGGCAGCTTCCATGTCTTTGCCATGTGGTGCAATGGGCGATATGCCGACCGCGCCACCAAGCCCGCCCCGTTTTACTGGGCCATAAAATGTCGCTGGCTTTGCTTCTGGGTCTGTTGATGCCAGCACCAAAGACTTTGCACCGTGAATTGGTGGGTGCGAGAAGAAACGACCAAACACAACCATCATCCATTTTTCAAGACCACCCGGCCCCGTGCGTTGCAAATTCGTGTCCGCGTAGCCAGGGTGAACAACATAGGCGTTTACCTTGCTATTCGCAGCCTGCAATCGACGCTGCAGCTCCTGGATGAACAACATATTGGCCAATTTGCTTTGGCCATAGCTGACCATGGATGTGTAGCCCTCTTCAAAATTCAGATCTTCAAAATTGATCCGCTTCAGGCCCCAGTTATGGGCGATCGAAGAGACGGCGATAATGCGGCCGTCAGCTTTTTCAACCAATGGGAAAAGCATCTGTGCAAACACAAAGTGTCCAAGATGATTCACGCCAAATTGGGTTTCAAAACCGTCTTTGGTCAGCGTTCGCGTTGGGATCATCATTAATCCCGCATTGTTCAACAAGATATCCAACTTCTCATGTTGAGCAAGATATTGCTCAGCAGCTTTGCGAACGCTGGATAGGTCCGAGAGGTCCATTAAGACATAGTCGACCTTACCGGTCGGGCCAGCCTCTGTCGCAATGTCTGCAACCGCCGCTTTCGCTTTTTCTTCATTGCGGCAGAAAATAGTGACATGAGCATTTTTTGACACGAATTTCTTCGCCGCTTCAAAGCCGATGCCCGAGTTTCCGCCGGTGACAATAGCTGTCTTGCCGGTGAGGTCTGGCATCCGATCATAATCCCAACCATGTGAGCCAAAAGGCAATTCATAATCTGGCATGTTTTCTCCAATTCAATGATTGATTAGTCAGTCACAATCAAGACGATAAAGACTGACTGGTGTCCTTGATTTACGTTTGATGCAAACTGATGCCGCGCCAAAAAACCATAAACCCGGCTTCTAGATGCGTACCAATTTCGGTGTCAGTTAGATTTTCGTGTTGCAGCAAATATTCAACAGTTGCTTGGCCCTGCCTAGACATTATTTCGACGATTAATTCGGTGGCGAGCGGTTGCAATTGACCGCTATCTACGCCCTCTTTTAGTAAGCTCATAAACTCAGCATAATCACTGCCAACCGCATCAAGATCATATTTCGAAATACGTTCAGAAACTTTAATTTGCTCCAATAGGTGGAACCGCTCGCAATGAAGCATCACCCAGCGCAAGCCATTGTGCCAAAACGAATTCAACTGTTCGCGCAAACCAGCGTTCGGGTTAAATCCAACCGTCGCGGCCAAAAGCATTTCCCGTTTCAGATAAATCAAAATCTCAGAGATGAGTTCTTCTTTTGACGCGAAATAATTGAACAAAGTCCCAGTTGCAACGCCAGCATGTTTAGCCACGGATGCGGTTGAAGTATTCCAAAAACCCTGCCGCCCAAACAGATCAATCGCTGCTTCAATCAACAGGTCTCGTTTTGTTGGCTCTGCCTTTTCGCCAAGTGCTGTTTCGCCATGTGCGGTTTGAACATTTATCACAAGCAGTTTCCGTAAGAATTCACAAATTGATGTCCCGCTAAGGCACTCAATTGCAAGTAAACATTTCCGTCATTTCAATTCCGATTTTGTGTATTTAGGCACAAATGACTGATTAGTCAATCACGAAGCCAAATCTTTTCATCTGCATCTGGTTTATTCACCTGCTTTGAGTGATAAATAGGATTATGACTGATTCAATTTCACAAATTCTGCGTCAAAAAGAAGAAGCACTTTTGCATCCAAACAATCGTGCCGATGCGGATTTTCTAACGCGCAGCCTTGCGCCAGATTTTATCGAAATTGGGGCCTCTGGGCGACGGTTTACGCTTGCCGATATTATCGCACATTTGGCTAAGGCACCCGGATTTGACGGCGCTCGCACGATTGAAGACTTTTCCGCAACGAATTTGGAAGGTAGCACTTGGATCGTCCACTATCGCATTCGAGAAAGTCGGACCCAACGAACATCCATTTGGCAGAAAACGGACGATCATTGGGTCATGAGATTTCATCAGGGGACGGTTGAAAGGACTTAACTGTCGACCCGTTTCACCGGCTGGCGAAGGACCGTTTTACGCTTTTCAGGCGCGACCCGCTTTGGATCATTGAGATAAATCTCGTGATAATAGCCCGCAGCTTCCAACCCGTTTTGGGGTAGATATTCTTGATAAAGACGGTCAAGGGTTGGCCGAACTTCTTCATTGGGGCCGATATGCATAATTTGCACCACTTCACCCCCTTCAAACCATTCAAACCGTAAATTTTTTGGCGCTTCTGCCTTCAGCTTTTTAGCCGCTTCGGCGAGTGCTGCGTCAAACTGGGTTTGTTCAAGCCAGTGCGGCAGGTGGATCATCAAGCGCCACTTAAACTTGTCGCGATTGCCCGCCACTAGGTCACCCATATCGTCCGCCCACCACAATGTTTCCAGAGGCGCTTCAACAAAATCCTTGCCCATTTTTTCTCGCCCCAAACGCCGGATGGGTTGTACCGCTGCAAACAACCATTTCAAGGCAGCTTGATAGGATTCGCCCGTTGGGTCGCCAGCGCCGTCAATCATGGCGAAAGGCAAGTTGGGCACGATTACGCTCGAAAAGTCAGTTGCTTCAGGCAAATACAATTCCTTCAACTTTTCTTTCCAATCAATCTCTTTCATTCTATTTTCCTTCAAGTTCAATTCGATTTTCGAAATAGAGATATGTTCTGTCGAGCCAAATTTGTTCAGCAGCTAATTGAGCTTCAGAATAATCAAACATGGCATCCACATAGTCGGGCAAAGGTTGGCGCTTAAACCGTTCGCCCTCTAAGCGGGAAATTTCTGCCGTCAGCTTTTTCTTTCTGAGGGCTAAAGCCTTAAGCGCTGCAGGTTTAGGCAAAAACGGCCAATGTAACATGCCCAACATCAAACCAGACTGACCTGGCGCGATAACTTCCAATGCGTGTAAAGACTGGGCGATCAGCAATTGTTGACCCTCAGCTGTAAGCCTAAACAGCTTCTTGGCCTTCGCGCCCTTTGGTTTTGCCGCTTTCACAAGTTCGCGTTTTTCGAGTTTGCCCAGCACGAAATAAATTGAAGAAAACCCAATTGAGGTCCAATTTCGCATGCCGCGCTCCTCAATTATTTGCTCAAGTTCATACCCATGACGCGGCATTTCCGCTGTTAGTCCAAGCAGCAACAATTCAGCATCTGTGAGGTTTTTCCGATCCATATTCTAGTACTAGAATAGATTCGCGAATTGAGTCAAGTTTGATGCGTGCGACGCAACAAAACTATCTCCTCAAATCGTTTATTTGACTATCTTCCGGGAGCGCTCGCGATAGAAATTGCTTCGCGTAAAACATCTCGGTCACCAATATGGTTGGCAAGCAGCAAGATCAGCCGTGCATTGATATCCGCACTTTGCTCTGTCGTTTTGCCGTCGTGCAACGCCAGAAGTTCCGCGTAAAAATCATCAGCACCGGTAATATTTGGTTTTGTGTTCAGCATCTGCTTCCTCACCCTCGCCCGATTGCTTTGAGCAACGCGTTTTTGACTTTCTCAGCGTCATATGTCGCCCACCGCGCTGCCACATGCTGGTCCGGGCGCATCAGATAGATCGCCGATTTTTCATCGCCCAAATACCTTTCTTTAAATGCACTATCTGGCAATTTGGACGTGTCGATTGAATGGATTTCAACCTCAACATTTTCAACGAACTTTATTGGATCAACCTGCGCGTTTATCGCCAACAATTGGAACTTATTACCCAATTTGTCACCAAGCCACTGGTCACCAATCGGTGCATCAACAAATGGCGCGCCCGGGCGGGTACGCGTTGGCAAGTTAGCATCATCCGCGCCATTAAGCGGCGAACCATCATAAACAGCAGGCACCGATAAACGACCCGAATTGACCAATGGACGCGCAAAGTCATAATGCTCGGCCAAGTCTAAAACCGCGTTGCGGAATGAACGGCTCACATCAGATTTTGGGGTGATGAAATCAGTGGATCGGGTTGAGTTGAGAATGTTTTCATTCGCACCATAAACCCGTTCCCAATCATAACTATCGAGCAGGTTTTCTGGCGCGACACCGTCCATCACGAGTTTGAGTTTCCAACAAAGATTGTCCGTATCCTGCAGGCCTGAATTCGCGCCACGTGCGCCAAAAGGCGAAACTTGGTGCGCCGCGTCGCCGGCAAACAAAACATGTCCATGCCGGAACTTTTCCATCCGACGACATTGGAACGTGTAAATCGAGACCCACTCGAGTTCAAACTTCGCATCTTCCCCCAACATCGCCTTCAGACGGGGGATGACATTTTCCGGCTTTTTCTCTTCCGCTTTGTCGATGTCCCAACCCAGCTGCAAATCAATGCGCCAAACATTGTCCGGCTGAGAATGCAACAAAGCCGACTGCCCGCGATTAAACGGGGGATCAAACCAAAACCAACGTTCCACAGGAAAGTCAGCTTCCATAATGACATCAGCAATCAGAAAGTTATCTTCAAAGACCCGCCCATCAAAATCTAGATTGAGCATTTGACGAACTGGAGAACCCGCACCGTCGCAGACAATCAACCAGTCCGTTTCAAGCTGATAAGGGCCATCCGGCGTTTCAATTGATACGCGTGCGCAATCCGCTTTTTGCTCAACATCAACGACCTTGTTCAATCCGCGTATTTCAATCACTTTGCCTTGGCGCTGCAGCTCGAAGGCACGTTCCACCAGATATTGCTCAAAATAATATTGCTGCAAATTGATGAACGCTGGCCGCTTATGGCCATCCTCTGGCAACAGATCAAAGTCATAGACCTGCCGTTCATCAAAGAAGACTTTGCCCAAATTCCAGATCACACCCTTGTCGACGAACTCGTCGCCGCACCCTAAACGATCCAATATTTCCAGGGGCCGCTTGGCATAGCAAACAGCGCGCGAACCCCAACTCACCTTGTCATTGTCATCGATCACAACAACCGGCACATCTTGCATGGCAAGGTCGATCGCGGCACCCAAGCCGATTGGCCCTGCACCAATCACAATTACCGGATGCCGGACAGTTTGCTCAGCATCCTGATCCGCTGACCGTTTGTAGGGGTACAGCGGTGTTTCGAAAATCTTGGTCATTCTTACTCCTCAAAGAATGATTGCGTCTCAGCGAATGAAAGTGCCTTGGTTTAGCCTTGCAACTGGTTCCACATATCTATGTCACGCTCAGCGGTCCAAATACGTGGTGTATCCATGCCCAAAGCTTCGTCATATGCGCGCGCCACATTGAACGGCAGGCAATGTTCGTAAATCGCGTACTCGCCAAATTTTGGATCACATTCTGCGCGCACAGCATCCCATGCTTCTTTCAAGGTGCCACCTCGAGCTGCAACAGCTGCTGCGGGGCGATAAGTCGACAACACAAAATCTCTGGTGTTCTCAATCGCCGCATTCACCATTTTGGAGCCAACTAGCGCGTCCCCTCGACCCGGCGCAATCGATCTTGGCTGATAGGCTTTGATGCGATCTAGCGTTGCGGACCAATCATTGAAATGACCGTCACCGCAATAACAAGCTGAATGATATTCAACGATGTCGCCAGTGAACATCACTTCCTCGTCACCAACCCAAGCGACAATATCGCCTGCAGTGTGGGCACGCCCAAGATGCATTAAGTCCACCCGACGTTTGCCAAGATAAACAGTCATCTTGTCTTTAAACGTCATGGTGGGCCAAGTTAGCCCTGAAATAGATTCATGGCCCTGAAACAGGCGAGGGAAACGTCCAAACTCACTGTCCCAATCTTCTTGCCCGCGCTCGGCAACCATCGAGCGGCATTTTTCAGAACCTATAATTTGCTCCGCGCCATAGGCCTGAGCGCCCAACACCCGAACTGCATGGTAGTGCGTCAACACAACATATTTGATCGGCTTGTCGGTAACGGTGCGGACCTTTTCCACCACCATGTCAGCAAGCCGCGGCGTGGCCTGCGCATCAACAATCATCACGCTATCATCACCAATAATAACGCCGGTATTTGGATCACCCTCAGCGGTAAAGGCGTAAAGATCTTTCCCCACTTCAGTAAAAGAAATCTTTTTGTCTGCCATATCACCAGTGGACGCAAATGCCTTTGCCATGGGTGGCTATCCTTTTCATTTAAACAAATAATACAACCTCAAAGCTGCGTACCTTTTCGGCACGCCAAATTTGCAACCGTCAAGCGCGTATCACTTGTTATTCTGATTGGTTATGTGATGGAAGTAGATTAGTTTCAAATGCAACTATGTCAAGCACTGTGCGATCCAACTTGTTAATCCACGGGTGTCTTTGAAGATACAGCCACCGCATTGGCACACGCATTTGCCTCACTCCGCCACAAACTTCAAAACATCCACAACAGAGTATTAACGCCAACCAATTCAAATGCTTAGGCAATGCACATCCCACCAAATTCGATAGTTCATAACCCAAGAGCATGACAGTTAAACCAAAACCGCTGAAACAACAGGAGCATAAATATTTTCATAAACCGCCTACTTTATGTTGGATCGATACATTGATGGATGCATATAATATTCGGGGATTACATGCTCAAAAAATCAGGTTTGGCCGCTGTCGCCATTTTCGCACTATTTATACTGGTGGGGTGCACACATATACTAATCGGTACTGCGGTTGATCATTTTGTGTCCGTTGACGCAAAACGAAAAGCCGAACTGTGGGCTGACTATTTCATCACGAACACTGAAGGGCTTCCCAAGCTACTCAATGACGGTCAGCTAACGCCAGAGCAATTGGAACGGATCGAACTTGCTGCAAATGTAGGCAATGTTTTTCGCTTTAAGCTTTTCAACGAGAAAGGCAATCTCATCCTAATTTCTGACGACCTAACGGCTAAGCCCGAAATGAGCCTGTTGGGCAATTTTAGCAGCAGCGCAGCTGAAGTGTTAGAAACAAGGGTCCCCAATATCTCATTGAACGACGGAACGCAGAAAGAAGGTCGCCCCGATCTTTATGTCGAAGCCTATGTGCCAGCCATTGGACAGAATAACGAAGTAATTGGTGTCGTTGAGATTTACCTCAACCAAACATTCGTAGCTTCGACCCTAGAAGCCTCGTTCAACGCCGTCATCATGACGTTGGCCGCATTGTTGGCCTTCGCGTTTGGTTTCCCCTATATCGCTTTCATCCTAAAGTCCGGGCAGGCGAGCAGCGCGACCAAGCGGGCAGAATATTTATCCAAATATGATGTCACCACAGGCCTTTTAACACGGAGCAGCTTGCTTGCAATATTCAAGGACCGGTTTATCAGAAGTGATATTGAACGCGGCCAATTGGGCGTTGCGTTCATTGATATCGATAATTTCAAATTGATAAATGACACTTTTGGCCACAAAGCAGGCGATGCATATTTAAGGCATGTAGGCGAAACCATTGAAAATGAAATTGGTGAGCATGGCATGGTCGGTCGTATTGGCGGTGACGAATTCGTTGCCGTAGCCGAAAAAGTCGGCCACAAAGCCATGCGGGATGTTGTGGAAAAAATTCACCATCAGGCCAATAAGCCAATTATTGTCGACGGCGCCACGATCAAAGGCACAATTTCAGTTGGTGTCCATCACGACGTATGCAACCCCACACTCAGATTTGATGAGCGGTTGCAAAAAGCGGATGTTGCGCTTTATCAGTCCAAATTGGATGGTCGCAATACCTGCACATTTTATGAGAAGTCACTAGAAAGCCATCTTGAGCGCCGCCGTAAAATCGAAATCGCGATCACAAATGCGATCGACGAGGGTCGAATGCAGATCAACTACCAACCGCTCTTGCACCGCAACAACGAACAGATTGCTGGTTTTGAGGCGCTTTTACGACTGAAAGACCGCAACGGTGAAAACATTCCGCCACTGGAGTTCATCCCCATCGCTGAAAAAATGGGTGCCATTAAAGACATTGGCAATTGGGTTATTGAACAAGCTGCCCTTGCGGCAAGCCAATGGCCGGACGGCGTGTTTGTTGCGGTGAACTTATCAGCGCGCCAGTTTGACGACGGCACCCTCGTTAGCCAAATCAAAGACGTGCTAGACCGCACTGGCGTCGATCCATCTCGGTTGGAACTCGAGATAACTGAAGGTTTGTTGATCGAAAATACAGAGTCCGTTTCCGCCCAACTCGCCCAAATTGGCGAAACGGGTATTTCTCTGGCGATGGATGATTTTGGCACAGGATATTCTAGCCTTGCCTACCTATGGCAGTTTGGCTTCAACAAAATCAAAATCGATAAATCTTTCATCGCCGGGCTAGACGCTGACCCGAAAAAGGTACACGAAATTCTCGACACCATAATCATGCTCGGCCACAAACTGGACATGACGGTAACCGCAGAAGGTATTGAGACCACTGCCCAGGCAAATGCACTAGCAAACCTTAAATGCGACCATTTCCAAGGGTATCTATATGGCAAGCCAATGCCCAAAGATGAGCTCGCCTCTTTCGTTATGAAAAACTTTGCGCAGCAAATTGATGTTGAAGCAATCGGTGATTTTGAGAATGAACAAGCAACGGCCAATGGCTAGATATCGCGACACCTCGCTGCAGCTTGGGTTGTAGCGAAGTCTAGTTTGCCTGCGCTTTCAGACGAAAATCTTCGCCCCCATGCAAGTTGTTGGCGGCACCGCCGACTTGCGAAATGGCTCCAAGCGCTTGATCGTGCCCTGCGTGCAAACACAATTCAACTGTCTTACCTTGCAGCCACGCCGCTAGGTATCCAGCATTAAAGGCATCCCCAGCGCCAGTGGCGTCGACCACAGTTGCGGGCACCGCCGACACGTGAATGGTTGCACCATTTTTGATCTGCTTGGCACCGTCTGCACCGCATTTTACAACAATTGCGCAATTGCCTAACCGTTTTGAAATCAACTCGGCTTGATCCTCAAGCTTACCATTCATCACAAATTGAATTTCCGCGAGATTTGGCAAAAAGACATCTGTCTGTGCAATCAACCCGATCGCATCCGGATGCCGCATTGCGTCCACGTCCCAAGAACAATCAAGTGATATGCTCATACTTGCCGCACGGGCCCACTCGATCAATTGTGGACGTTCTAAAAGCGTTGCCAATTCTGCGATGTGAAGATGCCTATAGTGACCGGTGCGGATCACCTGCTCACAATTATGCGGGATTGCTTCCCCACCTCGCTTTGTCAAAAAAGCGCGGTCATCATCATGGGCCATGGCAACAGTGATTTGATGCCCCCAACTATCATCCGCTTTGACGCTGGGCGAAAGATCAACACCAGATTTCACAAATGCATCATTGAGCAACTCACCAAATGCGCCGGACGGCAATACGGCGCATAGAGCCGCATCCATACCCACAGAGCGGAAATGTGATGCAGTAATGAACGCCCCACCGCCCGCGTGGGCGCCAAACTCCTGCGCATAGATTTCCTCTCCCAAAACCGGCATTTTGGGAATTTGCGCGAACACAAGATCACTATATACGCGGCCTACTGAAAGGACATTGAGGCTAGTTTCAAGCGTCACTAAATAGCCTCTTCAGTCGCTGTATCAAACAGATGAATTTCGTCGGTAGAAGCCGTCAGCTTCACTTTATCTCCCGGACTTGCCTCGTAACGTGCTGACGCGCTCGCAATAACTTCATGATCACCCACTTGCACATAAAGCAATGTTTCCGTGCCAAGTGGCTCGACAACCGTTACCGACCCTTCCATCAAGACTGTCTGTCCATCTTGGGCAATGTGCAAATCGCTTGGGCGAATGCCAACGGTAATTTTAGCCGCTTCATTTTGCGCCACAACCGGCAGCAATGGCCCACCATCAACTTGAACCCCGCCCTTCACCTGTGAACCAGGCAGCATGTTCATTGAGGGCGCACCGATAAATTGGGCGACAAACATGTTTTTGGGCCGTTGGAATACTTCTGATGGGGTCCCCACTTGCTGAATATGCCCATCCTTCATAATCACAATGCGGTCCGCCAATGTCATGGCTTCAACTTGGTCGTGGGTCACAAAAATAATGGTTGTGCCAACACGTTGGTGCAGTTTTTTGATCTCTAAACGCATTTGCGTACGCAATTGCGCATCCAAGTTTGAGAGTGGCTCATCAAACAAAAACACCGCTGGATTGCGAACCATCGCGCGCCCAATGGCGACCCGCTGACGTTGACCGCCAGACAGTTGTGACGGTTTACGATCAAGCAGTTCAGTCATACTCAAGATCTGAGCGACTTCGTCGATGCGTTTTTCTTTATCTGGTTTCGAAAGACCTGACGTGTGCAATCCAAACCCGATATTCTTGCGCACGGTCATGTGCGGATAGATCGCGTAATTTTGGAAAACCATCGCGATATCGCGGTCTTTTGGTTCCAAATTATTGACAACCTTGTCACCGATAAGCACGTCGCCCGCACTGACTTCTTCCAAGCCCGCAAGCATGCGCAAGGTGGTGGATTTGCCACAACCCGATGGGCCTACAAAAACAACAAACTCGCCGTCTTCAACATCGAGATTGATCCCGTGCAAAACTTCGACCTTGCCATAAACCTTTGTCAGGTTTTTGAGTGAGACAGTTGCCACCTCAATTCTCCCTATGTTTTGTAAGCTGAGCGAAAGCCGAATTTCGAGCCTTCGTCGCATTTGATGTTCGTTCAATATTTTGATTATGCTGAACCAAAAGTTGGTCCAATTGTTCTTGATAGCCAGAAAGCGCTGCATTCAGCGCACGTGGCGCAGGTCCACCGAAACGATCTCGAACCGCGACGAATTGCTCAGGTGAAACAGCTTTCAGATATGCATTTTCGTCAAGCTTAGAAACATGCCCAACATCGCTTTCAAACGCTGATTGAAACGCCTCAAATCCACTTGCAAGACCAGCCCCTTGAGCGATTACCGCTTTTGCTGTTGAAGCCGCAACTTCATGCGCCTGTCGGAATGACAAGCCGTCCTCGCGCACCAAACTATCCGCCAGTTCGGTAATTGTGATGCAGGAGGCATCGGTGTTCTGGCGAACGCGATCTGCGTTAATCTTCAAAGCTGGAATAAATGCGCCAAGCAGTTGCAACACCCGCGAGCCACTTTCAAAGGCGGCATATCCGGCCTGCTGCACTTCGCCTTCACTATCATTCATGTCGGTAAACGGCGTGTTGTGCATGTTGTTGACCATCATGTCACAGCGGCCCACCGTAAGGGACGATAATAGCCGCAAATGCTCGATCGGAACTGGATTGCGCTTTTGTGGCATGATGGAACTGATTTGGACGAAACTGTTGGGCACATAAAGCTGACCGACTTCAAAGGCGCTCCAGAACTGAAAGTCTTGAACAAGACGCCCTAAATGCAAAAAAGTCAGCTTCATCGCTGAATATAGGCCCGTGACATAGTCAACCGAAGCGATGCACCCATAGCTATTTTCAAGCGGCGCTTCAAACCCCAGTGATGTCGCCACCGCATGGCGGTCGATTTCAAACCCACTTGTGGTAATCGCTGCCGCACCCATGGGACATTTATTCAAAGCAGCTCGAGCACGGGTTAAACGGTCAAGGTCACGCAACAACACTTCAATCGCCGCACCCAAATAGTGCCCAAAAGTGCTTGGCTGAGCAGGCTGCCCATGGGTATACGCCACAATGAGTGTATCGCTCTCACGCTTAGCCGTTTCAATCATCGCTGAACACAGGTCTGTGCCAAGTTTGATTAGGTCATTGCATCGCTGTTGCAGAACCAACTTGAACACTGTGTGATCCATGTCATTACGACTGCGCGCTGTATGCAACGCCCCTGCAATATCAGGCCCGACGCGTTTCTTCAGCTCAGCTTCGACCAGAAAGAAATAGTCTTCATATTCGCCAGTATAGGTGAGTGCATCCACGTCAACATTCTTGTCGATATCGACAAGCGCGTTGGCAATGTCAGATGCAACGTCCTTTTCCAAAATGCCAGTCTCTACCAACATCAGCAAATGCGATTGATTGATTGCACGGATCGAACCCACGAAATGTGCTTTGGCCCCTTCAAACAACGGCGCAAGCACCGTTGATTTATAATAAGGGTCCGGAAAAACTGTGTTATCCGTCATCCTTTTAGGCCCGCCATGACCACACCACGAATGATGTAACGTTGGAACACGAGGAACACGACCAATGTTGGAATGGTCGCCAACGCAGCACCCGTCATGATCAATTCCCACTCAACCGACTGTTCAACACTGAAAGTCGTTAGACCAACTGGCAACGTGTAGAGTTCTGGGCTGTTGGTCACAATCAACGGCCAGATAAAGGCAGTCCAATTGCCCAAGAAAACAAAGATCGCCAAGGCCGCGAGTGCAGGCGTCACCATGGGCATGGCAACGCGCCACCAGATCTCAAGTTCATTCAGACCATCAATACGCGCTGCTTCAAGGAAGTCATCAGGTACGCTTTCAAAGAATTGTTTCATCAAAAAGGTGCCGAACGCCGTCATCATGCCTGGGAACATGATGCCCCAATAGCTATCCAACCAGCCAAAGTTCTTGGCCATCAAATACCACGGAATAATCAACATCTCCGTTGGGATCATCAGTGTGGAAAGGATGGCGACAAACACAATCAAACGACCGCGAAATTCAAACTTACACAGCACATAGCCAACCAGTGCATCGAACAGTACTGCCGATACTGTCGTCGCTATCGCAATGATCAGTGAATTGAGGAACCACGTATAAAACCGTCCATCCTCAAGCACATAGATGTAGTTATCAAGAGTCGGCTCATCCGGAATGATCGACAGGTTGTAGATTTCGTGCGGCCATTTTAGGGACGTCGAAAGCATGTAAATGATGGGCAACACCATCAACACACCACCAGCCATGAGCAAGATCCATCGGGCCATTTGCCCAAGGTCGCCGCTCTTGCGCCGGTGGGATGTGCTGACGGCGTCTAGGGAGTTTGAGGAGGCTTTAATTTCCGAAACATTGGCCATTTTACTTGTCCCTCATAATGTAAAGTTGGGTCAGGCTGACAACCAGCAACACGGCAAACAACACAACGGTTTGAGCGGCCGCATAGCCCATATCAAACGCATTAAACGCGGTTTCATAGATCATCAGCACGAGGGGCTTAGTTGAGTTGAGCGGCCCGCCCGGATTGTTCGAGGTCATGTTAAAGACCTGATCAAAAATCCTTAGGAACCCGATTGACGAGAGCACAACCAAAAAGACAATTGTCGGCTTCAACAGAGGCAGTGTGATCCGCCACAAAATTGTCCACGCGCCGACGCCATCAATGCGCGCCGCTTCGTAATAGGTTTGGGGGATGGCACGCAAACCGGCCATAAAAATAATAATTTGAAACCCGAGGCCCGCCCAAACGGCCGGCGCCAAAATGGAAGGCAGCGCCCAAGTTGTTGAGCCTAAAAACGGGAACTGGGGAATGCCAACTGTTGCCAATGCGTTGTTGAACAAGCCGATAGGCACAGGCTGGTAGAACCAGCGCCAAAGCCATGCCATAGCGACGGTTGACGTCATAAAGGGTAAGAAATACAGCGCTCTAATCGTGCCGTGCATAAACCGGACTTTGTCCAAATTGTATGCGACGATGAACGAAATGAGCAAGCTGATTGGTGTGCCGATCAGTAGATAGACAAAGGTGTTTTTGAAGACTTTCCAAAACACGGGGTCGGCAAACAATTTGAAATAATTGTCCAAGCCCGCCCAGGTCCGCGAACCTAAAAGGTTCCACTCTTGAAAAGACAAGGTGATCGCGTTGAACGTGGGATAAAACCGTATAACAGAATAAAATACGACAGGGAGGGAAAGAAATGCCCAAGCCCAAACCACTTGCTTTTGCTTAATTGTGAGGGACTGATACCAACCCATTTGCAACTCCCATTTGCGACATATGGCGCAAAAAAAGCGGCCCCACAATCGGGGCCGCTCCATTCAAATTTTAGTTATAGTATCCATCAAGGATCTTCTGCTCTTCTTCAGCAGCAACACCAACAGCGTCTTCAGGAGACTGGTTCTCAAGGAACACACGCTGAGTGGCATCCATCAACACTTGGCGTTGACCAGACTCATTGGCAAAGATTGTTGTCTTTGCGTATGAAAGGCCACTAATGAATGGACCAAACACTGGGTCAGCTTTGTTCGCGTCTGTTAAAGCAGCAGATGGTTTTGCAGGTAATTCACCTACTGTATCCAACCAAACTTGCATCGCTTCGTCCGACGTCACATAAGCCAAGAACTTCTTCGCAGCTTCGGCTTTTTCGCCGGTTGCTTTGGAAGTCACAGCATTTACCCAATAGCTTGAATAGTTGGACTTTGTGCCATCCGGACCAGCAGGCAATTCAGCAACGCCCCACTTCAGGCCACGTGTTTTTTCCAACGCACCAATACGGAACGATCCATCAATATGCATACCAGCGCGACCTGCTTTAAATGCAGCTTGCGGCTCATCCATAAATCCAGCTTGGGTTACTTCATGAACATTTTGAAGGTCTGTGTACCACTTCATCGCAGCAGCACCGCCACCATCAGTATATGTTACGTTTCTGTAATCCGCATCATACGGGCTACCGCCGAACTGACGGGTCAGCACTTCACGCCACCAGTGGTGATCCTGCGCGTTCATGCCTGTTGTGATACCAACCTGCGTTAGATTGCCCGAGGCATCTTTTTTGGTCAGCTTCTTAGCGACTTCAATGAATTCGTCTAAAGTTGCCGGCGGGTTTTCGATGCCAGCTTCATCAAACAAGCGTGTGTTGTAGAACAATGCAAGTGAGCGCACAGCCGTTGGCAGTGCCATATATTGGCCGTCGCGTTTCATCGCTTGAACCATTGGGAAAAATTCAGCTTCGATTTTTTCCGGAGGGAACATATCTGTTGGTAGCGGCGTAATGAGTTCCGCATCAACATAATCGTTCAACCAACCGTAGAACAGTTGCACAACATCCGGACCTTCGCCCGCAGGAATAGCCGCAGCAACTTTGGTGCGATAGTCAGCATATGGGAAAGTTGTTTGCTTAACAGTAATACCAGGATTAGCCGCTTCAAACTTTTCGATCAGGATATCCATCGCATTTACACGTGCTTCAAAAAAGTACTGCCAATACTCGATTTCCACAGCCCAGGATGCAGTGCTAGAAAGCGTAAGTACCGCCCCTGCAGCGAAGCTTAATAGCTTTTTCTTCCATGACATCATTTCAGTTTCCTCCTCATTATGACATTTCCACCCATTAAAAGGTGTTTATTCTTAACTGGTTAGCGCTTGTCGCAATTAGAATTTGGGATATTTCATATTCGATAATTACAAAGTGTTGACCATTTGCGAAAACAAATCAATACTTAACTCAAGTTAATTGAGTAAATAACTCCAGTTTGGGACATTCAAATGCCAATTGGCGCAATAGGTGGCAACGCAGAACGCAATCGGGACCACAATCAAAAAGTGGTGCTTGAATATGTACGCGCGCATGAACCGGCAGGCCGTGCAGAAATTGCCAAAAGTTGCAGCTTAAGTATTCAAGCCGTTTCCAACATTACCGCGGTCTTGGAAGAACAGGGCCTACTCAAGCCAGATGGCCACCGAACCGGTGTGCGAGGTAAACCAGCTTTGCAATATCGGTTTAACCCGAACGGGGCATGCGCTGTTGGCGTCGAGTTGCGTCCCGACGCCATTGTGACGACATTGATGAATCTTTCTGGGGAAATTGGATTTTCAAAACATCAATTTATCGATAGCGCGCATCCTGAAACTGCAGTTCCCCTAATCGTTGATTTGGTCGAGGAAGCAATTTCAACAAGCGGTCGCCCGAAGTCGACATTGTTGGGCGTTGGCATTGTGATGCCCGGCCCGTTTGGCGAAACCGCCCTCACCAGCGCCGGCGAAGCGGTGCTACCCGGCTGGTCAGAAATGAACACGCAGCAAATTTTTGAAGATGCGCTTGGTTATCCCGTGCTCATTGAAAATGATGCGACGGCGGCCGCTGTTTCAGAACGTGTTGCTGGCATCGCGAAAGGCCTCAACAATTTCTGCTTCATCTATTTTGGAACCGGCATTGGCCTGGGCGTTGTCTCTAAGGGCCATGCCCAACGGGGCGCATATGGTAATGCTGGCGAAATTGGCCATATCATCACCCAAGCTAACGGCAATTTATGCGCCTGCGGCAACAAGGGGTGCCTAGAAACATATGCCAGCCGTTTCGCCGCAAAACAGCATATGAAACAGTTTGGGCTAAACTTAGAATCTGGCTCGGACTTTGCACAAGCGGTGAATGACAAAGACCCAAACATGCGTGAATGGATGCAAGTTGCCAGCACGCACCTCTCTCAGGTCATCGGCATTGTTGAAAATATCTATGATCCGCAAACTGTTATTCTGGGCGGTGCTTTGCCCGATATTTTGATCG
Source organism: Maritalea sp. YIW29 (assembly GCF_057219265.1). NCBI lineage: Bacteria > Pseudomonadati > Pseudomonadota > Alphaproteobacteria > Hyphomicrobiales > Devosiaceae > Maritalea > Maritalea sp. YIW29. The sequence continues at coordinate 903,521 of NZ_JBXVVF010000002.1, read as the reverse complement.
ACTCGCTCATCGAGCGTCTCGAATTGCCCGTGGGCTCTGTTTCAAACCGCGACGACAGAGATATCGCCCGCGTCATTCGTGGATTTTCAGGCCGCGAGACCGCCGCAATCGGTGCGGCAGCCATGATCATTCATCAAACCATTACGCCTTCCAACCTCACCCTTGCATAAGGGCCGGAGCACTCCATGAAGAGTTCACAAATGACGACGACACAAACCGCACGCCTACTCGACCTCCAGTCCAAGCCACGCGCGACCGAACTTTGGAAAGCACTTCTGCCCCTTAAGTCGGTAACATCTTTCATGAACACTGGCGCACATCCAGACGATGAAACCTCGGAAATGATCGCCGTCATTGGCTTTCGTGACGGGGTGAAATTGTCCCATGCCTGTTCAACACGGGGCGAAGGCGGACAAAACGATATCGGCACCCAAACCGGGGTCGAACTGGGCGTCATCCGAACCCGTGAGATGGAACGCGCGGCTGAAGTGTTGGACATGAAGCAATATTGGTTGTGTCAATATCCGGGCGATCCACTTGCCGATTTTGGCTTTTCCAAAAGTGGTGAAGAAACGCTAGAAAACTGGGGCAAGACCCGTACCCTTGAGCGCTTTGTGCATATCATTCGCACCGAACGCCCCGATATGATCGCACCTACATTTTTGGACGTGCCCGGGCAGCATGGTCATCACCGCGCAATGACACAAAGCGCATTCGAAGTGGTCAAATTGGCCGCCGATCCAAGTGCATTTCCAGAACAGGGCCTTGACCCTTGGCAGGTCAAAAAAGTCTACCTCCCCGCATGGTCTGGCGCAGGCGATGCGTATGACGATGACCTGCCACCTCCTCCGGCTACGGTCCATATTGAAGGCAGTGGTGCAGATCCCATTTTGGGTATCGACTATGCCCAATGGGGACAAGTCTCCCGCAGTTATCACAAAACCCAAGGCATGGGCCGATGGGTCGAGCCGGGCAAAACTGCGAACTGGCGATTGAATTTGGCTTGGGCCGCTGAAGGGTTTGAAGGCGACGAAAATTCAATTTTTGACCGCTTGCCCAAAACCCTTGCCGACCTTGCCTCTTTCGCCAACGCCCCCGAACTCGATGCCTTACTGGCCGATGCTCAATCCGAAATCGACGCCGCCATTGGCGGTTGGCCAAATTGCGCCGATGTGCTGAAACATTGCGCCGCTGCACTAGAACTTATTCGACAAGCAGAAGTGAGCTGCCCTGCAACAGCCACTTACGAAGTGTTGCACCGGCTACACGCCAAACAAGATCAGCTCCAGCGCGCGATCTACATTGCCGCCAATATTTATGCACGCCTCGAACTTTCCAATTATGAGGTTCGTCCTGGCCAAGAACTTGAAGCAAATCTATTTACGTCTGATGGCGTTGCGATCAAATCTAGCATATGCGCCCCAAGCGGTTGGCAGGTGACGTCACCGACTTCGAAAAACCCAACAATTCAAATTCCGCAAGATGCGGAACCAAGCGATCCCCTGCCAGATATTTGGTCTCCTTATGAAGCAAATGCCGAAATTTTTGCTCGACTTGAATTCAACGTCCATGGTGAAGATGTTTCAATCCATATCGCACCAGAACAACGGCTAAACATTGCCCCACTCGCCGAAATTGAACTTGATCGCCAAGCCCTGATTTTCAACTTGAACGCACCTGCGAACCAAGAAATTGAGATTGCGCACACCCACCCGGGTGATGCGAAAATTGAGATCGATTGCCCAGTAGAACTAAGCGCGAGTTTAGACAAAAATGCTGTCAAATTCTCGCTGGCGGACAATGCAAAGCCCGCACAATATTCAGCTTCGCTGGCTTTGAACGGGACACCCGCTTCCACCGTGCAACGCATGCACTTTGCCCACACTGGCAAAATGCTCTTCGCGTCACCCGCCAATGTGGAATTGCTGGCGCTTGATGTGAAATTGCCGACCGGCAAAGTCGGCTATATTGGTGGCGGCAGCGACAAATGTGATTTTTGGCTGCGTCAGGTTGGCATGGACATCCAAGCCATATCCGATGATGATATCGCCAAGTCCGCATTCGATAAATATGACAGCATCTTAGTTGGCGTGTTCGCTTTCCGAACCCGCCCTGAGCTGTCCAACAATCTGAAATCCCTGCACCGATGGGTCAAAGAAGGTGGCAATCTGGTGACACTTTATCACCGCCCTTGGGACAATTGGGACCAAGATGGCACCGCGCTTGCTCCGCTCACCATCGGCAAACCGTCCTTACGTTGGCGCGTCACCAATCAGAATGCGCAGGTCACTGTCCTTCAGCCAGGGCACGACTTGTTCAACGAGCTGAATGAGATCAGCGAAGCAGATTGGACAAACTGGCATAAGGAACGCGGGCTTTATTTCGTGGCATCGTGGGACGATGCATACACCCCATTATTGTCGATGTCTGATGAAGGCGAAGACCCGCTATTGGGCTCTATGCTTACAGGCAATTTCGGCAAAGGCCGACACACCCATACCAGCCTCATCCTACACCACCAGCTCGACAAATTGGTCCCCGGCGCCTACCGCCTAATGGCCAATCTTTTGCAACCTGTGCGCTAGGCTTCATGCTGCCGCAAGTACCGCGACAAGATTACATTGAAAGCGCAAACTCGACATTTTTTTTGGGAAGTTGATTTATTGGTTGCGGGGGTAGGATTTGAACCTACGACCTTCAGGTTATGAGCCTGACGAGCTACCGGGCTGCTCCACCCCGCGCCAATAAGTAAGACAATATCTGTCTTTGAAGAGAACGACTTTAAAGCCGTTTCAGTGTCTGATGAACATCAAGACAGCGCCTATATAGGGTGCTTTGATCACAATGTGAAGGCTTAATGACACAAATTGCCAAAAAACTTTTTCGCAGGGTTTGAGTGGCTCCAATCTTGCCTGATATGGCGGCTTTAGGTTAAGTTCAATTTCCCTCCAAACGCGAGATACACGATGAAATTCAATAAACTTGGACGCACTGATTTAATGGTCAGTGAGATTTGCCTTGGCACGATGACCTGGGGTCGTCAAAACTCTGAAGCCGAAGCGCACCAGCAAATGGATTATGCATTGGAGCGCGACATCAATTTCTTTGATACCGCTGAAATTTACGCTGTGCCAACCACAGCCGAAACACAAGGATTGACCGAAAAATACATCGGCAGCTGGTTCAAGAAATCCGGCAATCGTGACAAGGTCATTTTAGCCACTAAAGTCGCGGGCAAAGGTGTGCCATGGGTACGTGAGGGCGGAGAAATCAACGCCGCCTCAATTCACGAAGCCATAGAGGGTAACCTGTCGCGCCTTCAAACAGACTATATCGACCTCTACCAATTGCACTGGCCAAACCGTGGACATTATCACTTCAATTATGCCTATGACTATCAGCCAGAAACTCAAGACACCAATGCCGTAAAAGACAACATGCTGGAAGTGCTGGAAACGCTTGGTGCACTCGTAAATGACGGTAAAATTCGCCACATAGGCCTCTCCAACGAAACCGTTTGGGGAACGGCGCAATATCTGAGACTAGCGGAAAAGTACAATCTGCCTCGCGTTGCATCCATGCAAAATGAATATGGATTATTGCGTCGTTACTTTGACCATGACTTTGCGGAATTGTCTCACCATGAAGATGTGGCCCTCCTTGCTTATTCGCCATTGGCCGCGGGTGCAATTTCAGGCAAATATCTTGATGGCAAAATTCCTGCCGGCACACGAGGTGAGCTTTCTGCTGGTGCAACCTATCGCAACAGCCCACAGTCGGAACCGGCCATTCGCGCATATATGGAAATAGCAGAACGCCATGGTTTGGACGTCTGTCAAATGGCACTGAAATTCGCGCTTGATCGCCCGTTCATGACATCCGTCATTATTGGCGCCACCAATATGGACCAGCTCAAAACGGACATTGACGCGAAAGACATTGCGCTTTCAGAAGCGGTATTAGCTGATATTCAAAAAGTCTATCAGCAATATCCACGGCCAATCTAACGTCTAATTTGCGAATTGGGCGGCGATGAACTTTTCCATTGTCGCCCAATATCCCTCAACAAATGCTCCACTGCCGCTAAACGCGATTTTGGTCAAAAGAACGACCCCATCCCAACTTGTCATCGGCCGCCGTTCATCCACTTCGACCATACTGTGCCCAGCAGTCGCATATGATTGCACTTGCAATTTTTCGGCAAGAACGTGTTGAAAAACCTTCGCACTTTCCCCCCCGTCAACTTGCCCGTCTCGACCGCCGACAAATAGCAAGACAGGTTGATCGACCAGATTTCTTAAGTCCTTGCGAAGATCTGCACTTACGTTTTTAGCAACAAATTCCCAACGCTCTTTCGTAAAAGCATCCGCATCCAGCGACGGAAATTTGGCGGCGAGATTCTCAAACGCCTCAAAGGCAGCACCTTCGAGCAGCAATTGATCCACGTGTTCATCTACCGCTTTTTGCGCGGGGTCAATTGGTGTTTCCTGGTGACGCAAGTTGGTCATGTAAGCTGACTGCGCCATCCAGTTGACCGCAGGGGACACAAAAATATGAAATGAAACTTTCTCGACGCCCGGCGATATATTCGGCAAAACCCAACCCGCCTGCGAAAAACCGATCAGGCCCACCTTGTCAATTTCAACATGCGAATTTGCGCGTAGTGCTTTTATAGCTGCACCGACCAAATCTGCCCTGTCTTGCATAGAGAAGCTCAGCCAGTTCCCTTCTGACGCCCCAACACCGGGTTTATCCCAGGAAAAACTGCACCAGCCATTGTCTGCGAACAGGGAGAAATATGGCGCATAATAGCCCAGCCCGTCATAGGGCATTTCCCCATCTCCATGCACGAACACCAAACAATTAATTGGGCCGGTTTTCGCCGCCATCGGCATGATTAACTGCCCAACCATGCGATGTCCTTCAAAGTCGAAGGCGATCTCTTGGGCTCTGGTTCTGGTATCGGGCACCAAGAACCAAAATGTAAGTGCAAGTAGAACAAGCCCAAATAGGGCACCAACGCCAAGGGAAAAGTTTCGAAAACTCATGAAGCCACCTAAATAAGAACAATCATTCGCTTAATATCACACCTTGAGATTACGTCAATTGCATTCTAAGAATGAACATTCAATTTTCAATGGACACCCATGGCCCGCACCCGCAACGAACAGCTTCACGTCACGCGCAAACGCCAGATTTTATCTGCCGCACGCCGATGTTTCATCAAAAGTGGCATCCACAATGCCTCAATGCAGGATATCTGCAAGGCAGGCAAAATCAGTCCCGGCGCGCTTTATCGGTATTTCCCGTCCAAACAATCTATCATTGAAGCCATCACAGATGAAGAACATCAGCAAAATGCTGAACTGATCGACTATCTACGCACGACGAGAAATCCAGCCAAAGGTTTTAAAGACGCAATCCCTGAAATCCTGGATACTTTGCTCGATCGAAACTTCGCGAAATTGATGATCGAAATCTCAACCGAAGCCAGTCATAATGGCGAGGTTCACGACATTATCACGAAAGCGGATACACAATTTAAGACTGATTTAGTGGCAATATTTGCTGCTGCGCAATCTGGGAAACAAATTGCCAAAAACGCAGACATCGACACGGCCATTTTTGTCATCTTGTGCTTGATGGATGGCATCACCGTCCGTGCAGCCACCTCACCAACACCGACAAAAAGGCAATTGACAGCTTCGGTGCAAAAAGCCGTCATGGCTCTGTTTGAGTAGGCTACGAGCCTCGTGTTAGTCGATTAATCGACCCCTGTTCACCAAGTCGGTTTCAGCACGTGCCGTTGCCCCAAACAACTTTGCCAGCCTCCCTATTGGCTCCATGCTTCGTTGATGATCGCGTTCCCGTCAATCATCGTCGTTGAGTTCAAAACCAACTTCAAAAACACCAATACAACACATTCACGCACAATGCACGCACCATTGTGGCCGGCAACTGCCTAACAACAATGACTGAAAAAACTATTTGGTCATTGCGAATTTGAAATTTTCGAGTTAGAAACAGATGATGAGCTGCATCAATCTTGCAGCATATTTGGTGACATGGGCAGCGTGGCATAACCAACGATGCCCTGTTGATCTTGTCAAAAACAGACGCTGCGCTTTGGATAGCAGGGAACGAACAAGCAAAATGGCAAAACATTTCTCCGCACATGAAAAACAAAAGATAGCTACCCAGCTTTGTGAGATTGGTCATGAAGAGTTTACCCAGCGTGGCTTACGGGCTGCTCGGGTGGAAGATATTTGTCGCGCCGCGGGAATTTCAAAAGGCGCTTTTTACAGTTTCTTTGCCAGCAAAGAAGAATTGTTTCTCGCCATCATGGAGCAGCGCGAGGCGGCCCATCATCAAACTGTTGAACACCTACTCAACACCCATAGTGGTTCTGAAGTGGAATTGGTGGGTCAATTATTCGACACGCTCTTAGCCGCCATGCAATCTGATCCATTCATCGCCATCATGATGCGGCCAGGGGAACTAGAAATGTTGGCCCGCAAATTGGGTCCTGAGCAGATGGCCCAACACCAAGAAAACGATATGGTGTTTTTTGCACAAGTGACAAAAAAACTTCAAGCAATGGGGTACAGCGCAAACGCCAAGCAAAGCACATTTGGCGAAATCGCAACGTTGCTATTTTGCGCAGTCATGCAAGCAAACTTGTTGCCCCCAGAAGCGCTAACAGCAGCCATCGCCCAACTGCGCGACCTCTTCATATTTAAACTAACATCGCCACGAAAGCCGTGAACATGCTGAATGTCAAAAACCTGAGTTACACCTATCCCAATAGCAAGAACCCAATCCTTGATGGTGTGAACCTAGAAATTCAAGAAGGCGAAGTCTTTGGACTTTTGGGACCATCGGGCGCGGGAAAAAGCACGACGCAACGTATTTTGATGCGTCTCCTGCCCGGGTTTGGCGGCACAGTTGAAATGTTTGGCACATCAATCGCCAATATTGACCGCTCCTTTTACGACCGGATCGGCGTGAGCTTTGAACTACCAGCGCTTTATATGCGGCTGACGGCGCGGGAAAATCTAAAACTGTTTGGCGCGCTCTATAATAAACCAACGATGGACATCGAAGAGTGCTTATCGCTGGTTGATCTTGCAGAAAACGCCGACAAACGGGTTGAGAGTTTTTCCAAAGGCATGAAAATGCGGCTCAATCTTTGTCGCGCCTTAATCCACAATCCTGAATTCCTGTTTCTTGATGAACCAACAACCGGGCAAGACCCTGCCCGCGCCCGCCTTACCCGAGATCTCATCAAGAGCCTAAAGAAGCAAGGTAAAACGATCTTTTTGACCACCCACAATATGGCTGAAGCAGACGAAGTGTGCGATCGGATTGGCTTCTTGCACAAGGGCAACATCCCCCTCGTCGGCGCGCCAGAAACCTTAAAAAAGCAATTCGGCAGCTCCGCACTCGAAGTCAAAACCGGCACTCAATCCGCGATTAACAGCCATGAATTCCCGATGGCAGATATTGGCCGCAATCAAGATTTTTTGGAACTGATGCACAATGATCAAATTCTCAGCTTGCACACCAAAGAAGCTAGCCTGGACGATGTATTCATAAAGGTGACGGCACAATGAATTTGGCCATTGTCCACCTCACGCTAAATGATCTCACCCTACAATGGCGTTATCGCATCATCGCCGCCTATGCGGTTGTGATTGCTGTTTATTGCGCCATTCTAATCATTGCCGGCGATGCGGTGCCCAGCTGGGTGATCGCAGCCCTTGTCTATTCTGATCCTGCGGTCCTTGGCTATTTCTTTTTGGGCGGCCTGATGATGCTCGAAAAGAGTGAGAATGTTCGAGGCGCACTTTCCATGTCGCCAATGTCCCCAGCGCAATATTTGGCCGCAAAATCCGCAAGCCTAACATCTATCGCTTTGGTCGCCGTCTTGGTTTTGTCCTTAGTGTCGCGTGCCGACTTAAGCGCGCTTTGGTTGGTACTTTATGCGACCATAACAACGTCAATCATGTATATCGCGCTGGGCGCTGTGATGGCCCTGCGGTTCAAAACAGTGAACACCTACTTGATCGGTGCGGTGCCCATTCTCATTCCGCTCAACGCCCCGCTTCTGCTTTTGCTGGTCGATCCTTTGCCAGACTTTGCTTATTTGATACCGCCCTTAGCCCAGTTCAAGCTGCTTCTCGTTGGCTTTAATGCTGGCCCAATTACGCCGCAAGCATTCGCAATTGCGCTCGTAAGTACATTTGGAGCAGCCGTCCTCTCGTTCTGGGGTGCCGCAATTTTTCTACAACGGGAGTTTGGCAAAAAATGACTTCAACCACTTCCAATCTATTCACTCGATTTTGGCTGCTGCTCAAAAGTGATGGCCAAAATTTAGGCCGTGATCCTGTGTTACTGCTTGCAACTTTGATGAGCGTCACGCCGCCACCACTATTTGTGGCTTTTCGAGATGATTTGGACAAGTTGGGCCTTGCCTATTTCGGTATTGAGCAGGTCGCAACATATATCGCCCCGATTGCCCTGCTTATTCCTGCATTTCTAATTGGCTGGGTTGTCGGCTTTTTGCTGTTGGAAGACCGCGACGACCACATGCTCTTGGCCATAGAAACAACCTCTATAGGTAAGTTGGGATTTTTTGCCTATCGCCTTGGTGTTGCAGTGATGCTAGGGGCAGCATCAACTTTGTTGGCCAGCTTGCAGATCTACCCAGAACAACCGGTCGAATTGACCCTTGTCATCACGACAATGGTTGCGCTGGAGACGGCCATCGTTGCCCTCATCCTACTTTCCATCGCCTCAAACAAGGTCGAAGGGCTCGCTCTCACCAAATTGCTCAATATCGGTACGATGGTGCCGCTCCTCGCGCTCATACCATCGGCTTGGCGGTTTGTTGGTGGCATTGTGCCCAGCTTTTGGATTGGCGAGTTCTACATTTCCTCTGGCGTGGACACCATAACAACACCATCGATCATTTTATTCGCCATTACCTCCCACTTGGTGTGGTTGCTATTGGCCTTCCGTCGTGCAATTTCGCGATATGAGCAATTGTGAAAATTGAACTCGCAAATTGCAGGCGTTGCTTTATGCTTGGGTGAAAATTAAGCACCTTGAGTGAAGCCACCTATGATCCTAATTTCCACATTGCTTCCGCTGATAATTTGGGCCTTTTATGGCTATCTAAGCAAGGCAATTGAGACCCAACGCCCCTCGATGTCTAAGCTGATGGCCAATCAGCGGCTGAGATGGGTGCACAATGCTGTGCGGCGTGACACGCCACTAGACGGCATTCTCACCGGCAATATCATGAGCGCCGTTTCCTTTTTCGCCTCAACCTCTGTTTTGCTGATCCTCGCCATGTTTGCGGTCATCGGGCAGCTCAACGAAATATTGCCCACCATTCGCTCCCTCAGCTGGGGCGAAACCTATAGCGACTTTGACTATCAAATTCACTTCGTGGTCATGCTCGTCATGACGGTGATGGCATTTTTATCCTTCACCTTGTCGCTTAGACATTTCAACCACTACTGCATCCTGTTGGGCGCAGCCAATCATGATGGTGATGCGCAGGATCAGGAAGTCGAGGCCATGGCAAATCTGAACGCCCATGGTGCACAACACTTCAATGCGGGCATTCGCGCTTACTACTTTTCTATTGCCAATGTGGGTTGGTTTTTGTCCAGCAACATGGGCATTGCAATGGCGGTCATAACAATTGGCTTCATCATCTATCGAGAATATTTTTCTGCTGCGCGTCGCGCTATTCTGCAATTACCGACATCATCAAAATTTAGGAAACCAGAATGAAAAAACTCTATTTATCACTTGTCGCAATCCTTGCGCTTAGCGGTGCATCAACCGCCAATGCGCAAGAATTTACCACCGACGACGAAGTTCAATTGCAGCAATGTATTGAAACAGTGCATGACATCCAAAGTTCTGGCGATGAAATCAGCCTGCGTGAATGTATCGGTGCCGCATCAAGGGTTTGCATGGAAGCACCTGGTGGCGACACAACCGTTGGCATGATGGAATGTACCCTGCGCGAAAATGCATGGTGGGACAATTATTTGAACTTTCTCTACCAAGACCTGAAAGCAAACCTGACCACAGATCAATTTGCCAGCCTTCGCGATGCGCAACGCGCGTGGATAACCTACCGCGATGCAAAATGTGGCTTTGAATATGAATATTGGAAAGAAGGCACGATCCGCTCAACATTCCACTCAAGCTGCTTGCTTGATGCCACGGCCACCCGTGCTATCGATCTTGGCAGCTATCTAGACTGGGTAAACATGTAAGCAATGCCTGAACCGTTTAAAAATTTCTTCAACCTAGACGTGATCAACAAAATGGGGGCGCTGCTTTCTCAAGCAGCCCCCACATTTGAACGCGAAAAGTTTTTGCAGCTTGCGAGCGAGAACTTGGAAGCACTTGAACTAAAAGAGCGCTCCAACCAAATTCGCGACGCATTGGTGACCACCTTGCCAAATGGCATCAAAGAGGCAGGCCCTCTATTGGTGGCAACGCTCGGGTCAGAAGCGCCAATTGATGGCGGTTCAACCAAAGAACGCGAAGACGGGCTGAGCGGGTTTGCCATCATGCCCATGGCTGACTTTGTGGCTGAAATCGGCATGGATGACATCAAAACAAGCTTTGGCGTGCTCGAAGAACTCACCAAACGATTTAGCGCCGAGTTCGCTGTGCGCCCATTCATCGTCGCGGACCAAGAAGCCGCCATGCAATATTTTGCCAAATGGTCGACCAGCACCAACGCCCATGTTCGCCGATTGGCGTCTGAGGGTTGCCGACCATTACTGCCGTGGGGATTGCGTTTGCAAAGCTTTGTCAAAGACCCCACGCCAATCCTACCCATCCTTGAAACGCTAAAGAATGACCCAACTGAATATGTACGAAGGTCTGTGGCCAATAACATCAATGACATTGCGAAAAACCAGCCGGATTTGGTCGCTCAAATCGCTTCGGATTGGCTTGTTGATGCCAACAAAAATCGTGAGCGATTGGTTCGCCACGCTTGCCGCACATTGATCAAACAAGGCCATCAACCAACGCTTGAAGCATTGGGATATTCAAACTTAGAAGCTGACTTCTCTGATTTTGAAATCACAACGCCAAATGTTGAGATGGGTTCACCGCTTGAATTCAAGTTCACGCTGCAATCAACAGCTAAGAAATCCCAACCCCTCATTTTGGATTACGCAATCCACTTCAAGAAGGCCAATGGGGACCTGTCGCCAAAAGTGTTCAAACTGAAAACCGGGCAAATCAAGCCGGGCGAAAAGATGGAGATTGCAAAATCTCAAATGATCAAACCCATCACCACCCGCACCTTTTACCCCGGAGAACACAAGGTCGAAATTTTGGCGAATGGAAAATCTCTAGGAAGCTTTGCGTTTACATTGGAAGTCTGACGCGAACTAACTAGTCACCAGATCTGTCAAATCCAATCTATAGCAATGAACTTAGAACCGAGGCAGCTAAAGAAAATCTTCACATGAGCGAACATAACCATCCAATGTCGGGCACCAGAAATCGACTAGCCAACAATTTCAAGAACACAGAAATGGGTTTGGTGCGGATCGCAAAAAATCTCAATCTTCACGAGATGTCTGACGCTGAAATAGTTGCTCATTGCCGCAAGATCATATTGGCGACGCCAATCGAACAAATCAAAGAACAGGGAAAGAATTTTTACCTATATTGCGAAGAATATTCCGCAATATTGACCATCAACAAATCTAGTCTTGGGATCATCACCGCAAAACCCTACAAGCCTTAACTAGCCTGTCCGAACATTTTCGGCGGGACCGTCTAGTACAGCGTCATCCCACGGCACCAAGGCCACCTCAGGCCAATTGCGCCGATTGCGCTCGCCTTTTTCATGGTGCGTGTTCTTGTTGTTCAGCACATAATTTGGCGTCACGCGGAACGAAAAGATTTCATCCAATCCATAGGGCGCATAAACTTCAAGCTGATCATTTTCATCGAGCCGCATGCCTACAGCGTGAGTGATGGACGCGAAGCGATCAATACCCTCTTCGGCGGTCTTTAAAGCAGAATAATCCTCACCGAAATGGTCTTTGTACCAGAGGTGCACACGCGCTTGATTACGCACTTCAACCGGTGGCACACAATCTGCAAACACCGCATCGGCCCGCTTAATCACCTCGTCTTCCGCCTCATAGCTCAAGTCGGTCGGATCAAAGTAAAAGATGTCGACATCCTTCACCCCATGCATATAGGGGCGCTCGGTCAAATAGTTCCAAACATTATTGTAAATCGCGCCGGAGACAATCCAATGGTTCGCCAATTTCATGTCCCGCGCTCGCGTCAAAATATCCATCAATTCAGGATATGAGCGGATAATTTCTTTAAGTGCGCAGCGCTGTTCCGCAAGGGGCAAATTACTAAATCGCAAATGTTTCATGCGGCGTGTATGCCACAAATTCACCAGAACATATAGAGAACTTATTTCAATAATTCATCAAATTTAGTCTTGAAAATGCTAACCGGTTTGATTCTAAAACGATTTCTCCAGCGGGTGCGGAACGGCTTCAAACATCAAGATATTAGACTATTTGAAGCCGCAAACCACTAACCTTTCCAGTCCGTGCCACTTTCTTTGATGAAGGTGCCAGCGTTGAGTTCATTCACAGCGTCAATCAGTTCTTGGCGCGTGTTCATCACAATTGGGCCGTGCCAAGCCACCGGTTCTTGTATCGGTTTACCCGAAATCAGCAAAAAGCGAATGCCTTCGTCACCAGCCTGAACAACAATTTCGTCTCCACTATCAAAATAAACAAGCGTTCTGTCGCCGCTCATATCCCGGATATGAAGCTCTTCGCCGTTGACTTCTTTTTCGGTCAAAATGCCAACTGGTTTTGATGCATCCCGAAAACTTCCCGCACCGGCAAACACATAAGCAAAGCTGTTGCGGTAAGTGTCGACCTTAAACACTTTGCGCACGCCCGCAGGCACGGAAATATCCAAATATTGTGGGTCAGCCGCAATGCCATCCACGGGCCCTTTTTTGCCCCAGAACTCACCAACGACAACACGAACAGATGTCCCGTCGTCATCAACAATTGTTGGCACGTCATTGCTTTCAACATCTTGATAGCGCGGCGTCGTCATTTTCATCGAGGCAGGTAAGTTTGCCCAAAGCTGAAACCCGTGCATCTGCCCATTTTCATTACCATGCGGCATTTCTTGGTGCATAATGCCGGAACCGGCGGTCATCCACTGCACGTCGCCCGCGTTCAATTCACCTGTATTGCCTAGGCTATCTTTGTGCTCAACCGAACCGGACAACACATAAGTGATGGTTTCAATGCCGCGGTGTGGGTGCCAAGGAAAGCCTTTGATATAGTCTTCTTCTTTTTCATTCCTGAAGTCATCAAACAACAAAAACGGGTCAAGTTCCTTTGGATCGTGGAACCCGAAGGCGCGGTGTAATTTTACACCTGCGCCTTCCAATGTAGGCTTTGCGTCAACTGTTTTCTTTACTGGGCGTATGGACATTTTGTACTCCAAAACAATATTTGCGATCACACATGACCGCGCTTATCGTTCAATATAGGTACACAACGAATTTGATTAACCCGTAAGTTTGCAACAGTTAGTTCCTTAATCAAACAAAATGAGTTGAATGCCGTAAGGGGTTTCAAACACCGATTTCAATACGCACTTTGTCTGGCCAAAATGCCACAAGCTCGCCAAGCTCTTCAGCAGGTTCAACGCTTAGTTCATATCCCCACGCGATTTCATTGCCCATAAAAGAATAATAGCTCGCATCACCCTTCAGCGGGCAATGGGTCGTCTTATCCGTTTTCAACAATTCCTGCCGGATGTGCTTTTTGGGCACATACAATCTTGGCGGATACATCGCCTTACCGACTTCAAGGATCCAAACCGCATTTTCAGATGTTGCAATCAACTCATCGACAACGAATATCTCCACCAGGCTGCCAACGGGTTGGATGCTCATAAAGTGATGTGGGTTGGCCGGGTTGCGAATAACCCCTTCAAGTGGCGCAACTTCAATTTCGGATTTTGCCGTTTGGCTCATAATGTTTGACCTTCTTAATGGAATGCTGCTTGGCAAGTTATGCCGCCATGCGCTCAACATATTGCGCGTTATTTTGAAGCAGCTGCTCAAATGTCTTGCCGAATTGTGACTTTAATACAGGGCCCAACATTTTGCCGAGAACCCCAAATTTTGCTTCAATTTCCGCATGAACGACAATACGTGTTTTGTTTGAGCTCACACTTTCAAAATCCAGTCGGATAAGTGCGCGCTTGATCGGCACATTACCATCATAAAGCAAAACCGTCATATGTTCCTGCGGCGCGTAGCTTGTGATCTCTTCATAGATCGTGGTCTTACCATCCGCCAAATCACATTGCCGCTTCGCCCCGACCCCTGTTGATTTGCTTTCCGGCAATAGTTTTGAATCGTTCAGCCCAGGATGAAAATCCTTGATGTCACCAAATTTGTCCCAACTTGCCCAAACATCTTCGATAGGGGCATTAATCACAACTTCCTTGTCGATATGAACCATTCTTATCTCCTGTCTTTGCGTGTTGGTTATCGATTTGACGAGGTTATGCTTTTTGTGAGATGCCTTAAATATGCAACATCCATACGTGATGGTGCGAATTTGAACCACAACTATTGGCAACCAAAATGGCGACAGCAATCGATAATTTGGATTGGGACAATATCAAGCTGTTCCTAGCGATCGCGCGCGCGGGCACATTGCGGCGCGCCGCCGAAATGCTGCGGATTAATCATGCCACCCTCGCCCGCCGGCTGACATCGCTAGAAGACGAAATTGACGCTCGCCTGTTTGACAGAACAAAAACCGGACTGTCCCTTACAGGCATGGGCCACGATCTATTCCCCTTCGCTGTCAATGTAGAGGCGGAAATCGCGGCGGCCTCCCGTGTGATCACTGGCAGAGACCAGCGGCTAGAGGGCACCGTGCATTTTTCCCTGCCCCCATCAATGATGTTGTCCCCAATCGCTCAATATCTTGCTGATTTTTCTGATCAATATCCGGACATCGAACTAAACCTGCAACTTACAAATTCATTTGTGAATTTGAACCAACGCGAGGCCGACGTGTCCTTGCGCTACGCGCAGGAAGTAAATGATGACGTCGTTGGCCGACGCGTCGTCAAATGCAACAAAGCCATTTATTGCAGCCCCGATTACGCAAAGCAGATTGTCGACAATGGTGGCGAAGGACTGCACTGGATCGGCTGGGCCGAGGAAGAGGGCACAAAAACGGTCGCTTGGACAGAGAAGTCCCCTTTCCCCAAAGCAGAACTTAAGCATCGCGGCAACGAGGTCGTGCCCCAACTTACACTTGCCAAACATGGCGTTGGGTTGACGATGCTGCCTTGTTTCATCGCGGATCAATTTGACGGCATTGAACGCGCCCCGTTTAACGAACCCATTCCTGATCGTTCAATCTGGCTTTTGTTGCATAGCGACTTGCGCTCAACTGGTCGGATACGCGTCTTTGTCGATTACCTTGCAGATCGAATTCTATTGGATCGACATCTATATGATGCAAAAGCCTAACGCACCCAAATGTTAGGGCCGCAATCCACTGTTGAAATGATTGTCGAACAAGAATAGAATTACGCCACGCTGAGCATTTCAGCGCCTCCCCTTGGTTCACGCCAACCCCACATAACTCCAATTTGATACTGGAACGCCACACGTGTTTGCAGCTGTACGTCAATTCAACAAAACCATCTGGCTTGTCATTATGGCCACATTCGCCAGCAGGTTTGTGCTGTTCATGGTGTGGCCCTTTTTGGCGATCCTACTGCACCAAAAATTTGGACTAAACGAATTTCAAATTGGTGCGTTTCTGTCCGGTTCCGCGACCGTTGGCGTGGTGTTTGGCTTTTATGTCGGGTTCCTGTCCGACATTATCGGGCGGCGGAAGATCATTCTCGCGGGGCTTGCCCTAAATATTGTCGCCATGGTGATTTTGGGCGCTTCAAACGACCTTTGGTTATTGTTCGCCGGGACAGTTGTGCAAAGCTTCGGCCGCGGCATGGTTGAAAACCCCAGCAAAGCCTTGATGACTGACATGGTGGAAAAACGCGCCGTCAAAGACATGGCGCTCCATGTGCGCTATTTCGCCTTAAATGTTGGCGCAGCGACGGGTCCTCTATTGGGGGTCTTTGCAGGCGCCACAGGGCAGCAATCCACGTTCTATGTCGTAGCAGGCGTCTATGTCATCTATCTCGTGGTTGCGTCCGTCATCTTCCGCGTCGAGCGCCCCCTTAAGCGTACCAAATCCGGTGAACCTTTGCGCTTCGGCGCTGCGATTGGGGTGTTGAGGAAGGACACCGCGTTCTTGATCTTTGTCGCTGCGACATTGATCGCAGATATTGCCTATGGGCAAATCGATGCGGGCCTTATCCAGTATTTGCGCCAGCAAGAAGTAGTTGAGATCGCACAATTCTATGCGACGCTTATTTTCATCAACGGCACGACAATCGTCCTGCTCCAATTTGCACTGCTGAAGCTGCTCGAAAATATGCGCCCACTCAACCGCGCAACACTCGGTGTTGTGTTGTTTGCCGGTGGTTTCCTAGGCTTTGCCCTTGCGCCAACCGAACCCACTTACTGGATCATGGGCGCGATGTTTGTTCTGAGCATCGGAGAAGCAATTTTGTTCCCCACCCTAAACATCATCATTGATCGCATGGCCCCTGAACATTTAAAAGGCAGCTATTTCGGTGCAGCTTCCCTGGCATCCCTAGGGATCGTCATGGCACCAATTGTCGGCGGTTTTCTGCTCCACCAATTTGGCGGCTTTGCAATGTGGATGGTGATGACGGTGCTCGCGGTTTCGGTCGCCGTGCTCTATCGACTAGCCGCAAACCTGCGCAAGGAATTGTTGGAGTAATCGTACGACATTAGATTAACTGGAAGGACCAAGATATCTCCAGGACCTTTCAGCGCCGCTCACTTCGACAACGAAATCAAAGTGAGCATGGCGGCTAATCATATGCTCGCTGATCCGTTGGTAATATTGAATGAACACGTCGATTTCATCAATTCGTTTGTCAGGCATGCTCTTGCCTTGTGCGGCATAAGTTGATCGTTCCTGTTCGGTCCGCCAAGCAAGAACAGATTGGAAGTGATCTGGCTTTAAGAACATGGTAGCATCAAGCAGCGCCCCAAGCTTCTTCTCCATCTCCACCAACTTGTCATTCACATAGGCACGCCAAAAACCTTCCGGATCAGATTGCGCTTCCAACTGGTTGACAGGCACTGCAAGTTCACTAGGCGGTTGCGATATTGCTCCGACGCACCACCCCTCCACTACGATCAATGATGGCGACATGTTTCGCAGTTCTTGAAACCCAATTCGGTCGTCTGTTAACTTGTCAAATTGGGGCACCATAATCGGATCGCCACTGCCAAACCGCAATTGAGAAATATGGGAAGCCAATAGATCAAGATCATGCGTTCCAGGCACGCCCCGTGTCGCCAACATCGGGTGGACTCGTTGTGCCAGTTCATCACGCAGGCCCCTTGGCAGGTAATAGTCATCAAGTGATAGAACCACACTGTCGGGAAAATGTTCGGTCAGCAAGCCATGGGTAAGATAGCTTTTGCCAACGCCTTGCCCACCTGCAACTCCTAGAACAAGGGGCATTTTACGCTCATCAACAAGCTGCCGTAACCAACTTAGTAATTGTTCTTGTAATTGTTCGTTAGACATACGCCGCCCCAACTTTGTTCACCAGAAGGATATTGGGAACAGGAAGTATGAACAAGGTGATCAGCGCTTAGATCGTCTTCCTGGTATGTTTGGATCTGCACTAGAACCAGAAACTGCGGGAATTCCCCCTCCCACATACAAAAGCGCCCCCCAGTTTTCACTGGAGGGCGTTTTTTTTAATTTTACATATCGTATTGAGCTTTTGCTTTTAGCAGACTTGGCGACGACCTACTCTCCCGTGCCTTAAGACAAAGTACCATCGGCGCTGAAGCATTTAACGTTCGAGTTCGGAATGGGATCGAGTTCTGGGCGCTTCGCCATAGTCACCAAGTCAGCAAAAAACAAAAGCGTGAAGTTAAATTTGATTTATTCGCGCATTCTTTGAGAATGCAATACAGGAACATGTTTTCTAGATTTTGACGTCTAGGATGATGTTGTTGGTATTGGTGTAATACGGACATTGATTAATGAGAACAATCAAGCCAATCGAGCTATTAGTACCAGTAAGCTTCACACATTGCTGCGCTTCCACACCTGGCCTATCAACGTGGTGGTCTCCCACGGCTCTCAAGGGAATGCTAGTTTTGAAGGAGGCTTCCCGCTTAGATGCTTTCAGCGGTTATCCCGTCCAGATATAGCTACCCTGCTATGCGGCTGGCGCCACAACAGGTCCACCAGAGATCTGTTCACCCCGGTCCTCTCGTACTAGGGGCAACTCTTCTCAACATTCCTACACCCACGGCAGATAGGGACCGAACTGTCTCACGACGTTCTAAACCCAGCTCGCGTACCGCTTTAATTGGCGAACAGCCAAACCCTTGGGACCTGCTCCAGCCCCAGGATGCGATGAGCCGACATCGAGGTGCCAAACAATGCCGTCGATATGGACTCTTGGGCATCATCAGCCTGTTATCCCCGGCGTACCTTTTATCCGTTGAGCGATGGCCCTTCCACGCGGGACCACCGGATCACTATGACCGACTTTCGTCTCTGCTCGACTTGTCAGTCTCGCAGTCAGGCGGGCTTATGCCATTGCACTCGACGACCGATTTCCGACCGGTCTGAGCCCACCATCGCGCGCCTCCGTTACTCTTTGGGAGGCGACCGCCCCAGTCAAACTACCCACCACACACTGTCCCGGACGCTGTTACGCCGCGGTTAGACATACATGACGATAAGGGTGGTATCTCACATTTCGGCTCCCTATAAACTAGCGTCTATAGTTCAAAGCCTACCACCTATTCTGCACATGCCGACACGAATGCCAGTGTGAAGCTATAGTAAAGGTGCACGGGGTCTTTCCGTCTAACCGCAGGAACCCCGCATCTTCACGGGGAGTTCAATTTCGCTGAGTCTATGCTGGAGACAGTGGGGAAGTCGTTACGCCATTCGTGCAGGTCGGAACTTACCCGACAAGGAATTTCGCTACCTTAGGACCGTTATAGTTACGGCCGCCGTTTACCTGGGCTTCAATTCAAGGCTCTCACCTCTCCTTTTAACCTTCAGGCACCGGGCAGGCGTCAGACCCTATACGTCGTATTGCTACTTCGCAGAGCCCTATGTTTTTAGTAAACAGTCGCCACCCCCTGGTCTGTGCCACCACATAAGAGTTGCCTCCTATATGGTCATGCTTATCCCGAAGTTACGCATGTAATTTGCCGAGTTCCTTCAGCATAGTTCTCTCAAGCGCCTTAGTATTCTCTACCTGTCCACCTGTGTTGGTTTAGAGTACGGTCTTGTTGGTGGAGCTATTTCCTGGAACCTACTCACTGCCAGAACCAATCCGATAAGGACTGACAGATCTATAGATTCGTCACTACCACCAGGTACAGGAATATTAACCTGTTTCCCATCGTCTACGCATTTCTGCCTCGACTTAGGGGCCGACTAACCCTGCGCTGATTAGCATTGCGCAGGAACCCTTGGACTTTCGGCGAGAGTGTCTCTCACACTCTTTATCGCTACTCATGTCAGCATTCGCACTTCTGATACCTCCAGGACCCCTCGCGGGTATCCCTTCGCAGACTTACAGAACGCTCCGCTACCGCTTGCACAAAGTGCAAACCCGAAGCTTCGGTGCATGGTTTGAGCCCCGTTACATTTTCGCCGCAAGATCGCTTGACCAGTGAGCTGTTACGCTATCTTTAAAGGATGGCTGCTTCTAAGCCAACCTCCTGGTTGTCTGTGCAATCTCACAAGCTTTCCCACTTAACCATGACTTTGGGACCTTAGCTGTCGGTCAGGGCTGTTTCCCTTTCCACCACGGACCTTAGCACCCGTGGTGTGTCTGCCAGATATTACTTCCAGGTATTCGGAGTTTGGTTAGGTTTGGTAATCCGTTGGGGACCCCTAGCCCATCCAGTGCTCTACCCCCTGGAGTATTCGTCTGACGCTCTACCTAAATAGATTTCGCGGAGAACCAGCTATTTCCAAGTTTGATTGGCCTTTCACCCCTAGCCACAGGTCATCCCGTTCTTTTTCAACAGAAGTGGGTTCGGCCCTTCAGTGCATGTTACTGCACCTTCAGCCTGCCCATGGCTAGATCACTTGGTTTCGGGTCTAATCCAACATACTCAACGCCCTATTCAGACTCGGTTTCCCTGCGCATACACCTAACGGTTTAAGCTTGCATGTTAAATTAAGTCGCTGACCCATTATACAAAAGGTACGCCGTCACCCTTGCGGGCTCCGACTGTTTGTAGGCATTCAGTTTCAGGAACTATTTCACTCCCCTCGTCGGGGTGCTTTTCACCTTTCCCTCACGGTACTTGTTCACTATCGGTCGCACACGAGTACTTAGGCTTGGAGGGTGGTCCCCCCATGTTCAGACAGAATTTCACGTGTTCCGCCTTACTCGAGGACTTGAAGTTTTTCTACCGGTACGGGGCTATCACCCACTATGGCGAAGCTTTCCAGCTTCTTCCCGTTCTTAACTTCAAGCCACTGGCCTGGTCCGCGTTCGCTCGCCACTACTAACGGAGTCTCGGTTGATGTCCTTTCCTCCGGGTACTGAGATGTTTCAGTTCCCCGGGTTCGCCTCCCTTGCGGGATACTCCTTACGGAGTGGGTTTCCCCATTCAGAAATCATCGGATCAAAGCTTATTCGCAGCTCCCCGATGCTTATCGCAGCGTATCACGTCTTTCATCGCCTGTGTGCGCCAAGGCATCCACTAAATGCCCTTAAGACACTTGATTGTTCTCATTATCAATATCCGCAATCCGCCTCGTGCAAGGCATAATGGACCGTCGAATATGATAAGGTTAGATCATATTTAAATTTAACTTCACGAAGACAATCTGTTCTCCCCGGGTGTGGGTCAAACAAACAAACTATCTTTCTCTATACGATATATAAGATCATGCAGAACCAATAAAATCAGTCCCACAAAACTTGTTCTTTCTTAAGTGACTTACTGTCCAAACGGCGATTACCAACATCCAGCTTCCAGCTATAAATGGTGGAGCCAGACGGGATCGAACCGACGACCTCCTGCTTGCAAAGCAGGCGCTCTCCCAGCTGAGCTATGGCCCCTTATTAATAAGGAATATGGTGGGCCTGGGTAGATTTGAACTACCGACCTCACGCTTATCAGGCGTGCGCTCTAACCAACTGAGCTACAGGCCCTTATCTAAAAGCGCAACCTGCACGTGATGAACGTCACTTAATGTGAAGAAAGAGAAACGAAGGCGGCGATGTCCCGCTTTTGTAGTAGTCGACTGGTTTTGACTTAAACCAATCTTATCCAATGAAAGTCCGATAAGACATAAAGTCTTGAAGGACAATCCTTAGAAAGGAGGTGATCCAGCCCCAGGTTCCCCTAGGGCTACCTTGTTACGACTTCACCCCAGTCGCTGACCCTACCGTGGTCGCCTGCCTCAAAAGTTAGCGCAGCGCCTTCGGGTAGAACCAACTCCCATGGTGTGACGGGCGGTGTGTACAAGGCCCGGGAACGTATTCACCGTGGTATGCTGACCCACGATTACTAGCGATTCCAACTTCATGCACCCGAGTTGCAGAGTGCAATCCGAACTGAGACGGTTTTTAGGGATTAGCTCCTCCTCGCGGAGTGGCTGCCCTCTGTCACCGCCATTGTAGCACGTGTGTAGCCCAGCCCGTAAGGGCCATGATGACTTGACGTCGTCCCCACCTTCCTCCGGCTTATCACCGGCAGTCCCCCTAGAGTGCCCAACTAAATGCTGGCAACTAAGGGCGAGGGTTGCGCTCGTTGCGGGACTTAACCCAACATCTCACGACACGAGCTGACGACAGCCGTGCAGCACCTGTATCCTATCCAGCCGAACTGAAGGCTTCCATCTCTGGAAGCTGCGATAGGTATGTCAAGAGCTGGTAAGGTTCTTCGCGTTGCTTCGAATTAAACCACATGCTCCACCGCTTGTGCGGGCCCCCGTCAATTCATTTGAGTTTTAATCTTGCGACCGTACTCCCCAGGCGGAGAGCTTAATGCGTTAGCTGCGCCACTGAAAAGTAAACTTCCCAACGGCTAGCTCTCATAGTTTACGGCGTGGACTACCAGGGTATCTAATCCTGTTTGCTCCCCACGCTTTCGTACCTCAGCGTCAGTATCGGGCCAGTGTATCGCCTTCGCCACTGGTGTTCTTCCTAATATCTACGAATTCCACCTCTACACTAGGAGTTCCATACACCTCTCCCGATCTCTAGACTAGAAGTTTAAGAGGCAGTTCCGAGGTTGAGCCTCGGGATTTCACCCCTTACTTTCTAATCCGCCTACGTACGCTTTACGCCCAGTAAATCCGAACAACGTTAGCCCCCTTCGTATTACCGCGGCTGCTGGCACGAAGTTAGCCGGGGCTTCTTTACTAGGTACCGTCATTATCTTCCCTAGCGAAAGAGCTTTACAACCCTAAGGCCTTCATCACTCACGCGGCATGGCTGGATCAGGCTTGCGCCCATTGTCCAATATTCCCCACTGCTGCCTCCCGTAGGAGTCTGGGCCGTGTCTCAGTCCCAGTGTGGCTGATCATCCTCTCAGACCAGCTATAGATCGTCGTCTTGGTAGGCCATTACCCCACCAACTAACTAATCCAACGCGGGCCAATCTAATAGCGATAAATCTTTCCCCCAAAGGGCGTATACGGTATTAGCATTCGTTTCCAAATGTTATTCCGTACTATTAGGTATGTTCCCACGCGTTACTCACCCGTCTGCCGCTCCTCACCGAAGTGAAGCGCTCGACTTGCATGTGTTAAGCCTGCCGCCAACGTTCGTTCTGAGCCATGATCAAACTCTCAAGTTTGATATAGACTTTTGTCGACGCAATGCACGTTTTGACGAGGACACCACTTGTCACGACGCGTTTCTCAACGCGTATGTTAATTTGGTGTTCTCTAATAGAAACGTACACCCATCGAAGTCTCGTAATGACCTGGTAAAACCAGATCCGCAAGGACTTCGCCGTCCACGTTTCTCTTTCTTCTTCTTCACACTGTCAAAGAACAGACCCAAATGCCAAAGGCATAAACGTCAAACCCAAACCAAAAACATAACTCTCTAGCCGGACAAGCCAGCAGAAACATTCTGCCCAATTCAGGAAACACTAAACATCAGCACGAAGCTAATCACTCAGTGTTTGGCGGTTATAAGATCAGCGAACCAACCTGTCAACTACCATTTTCCAATAAAAACCAATTAGTTTCCATCAGAAACAACTTGATAATTTTTGGTTAAAACCAAACCCAATCAAGCCCGCCGCTCCTAACAAGATCAATCCCCGTTAGCAACACCCCCAACCAAAAATAAATACTTTACTTTCAATCAGTTAACTAACCTCAACCGCGTCTCTCAACACCATCTCCGTCAGCGCTTGGGGGTTATAGGACCACCAAAATAAAGAGTCAACAAATCATTCAAAGAAATAGAAGAAATAATCTGCATTAGTTCCCCGTCGTTTGGAAAACGGCTTTGTTTCAATAGGTTAGCTTTTCTTTCGACGGAAAAATTTGGAAGCCACAGCAATCTAAACGGAAACACGACGCATGTTTACGTGCTAATCACGAGGGTTGCGGGGCATATTATAGAGATTACCTCCATATTATGTCTAAACGCTTGCAACACGGATTCGCTGCTACCTAGGTCGAGACCCGGGATTTACGTTCCCAAATGCACCCAGACATCCATCTTGCACCATTCTCTTAGGAAGTTATAGGGGTAAGGGAGCGAGGAAACGGACGAGACCCAAGCCATGAAGGTGCGACATGAGATGCTGGGCGGTCATGACGCGCAGCGATCCTTCGTACCGTTTCGAGAATCTCATGGGTTTTATTCGTATTTCGCCGCTCGTATGCTTCAACGCCCCGACTTGGGTTTTCGCCCCACCTCGTTTGGCCTGCCGGTTTAATTACCATCGAATACTTGCCGGTCAGCCATCCATTTCCCAACGGTTATCATGAGTTACCTAATGGTCCCGATCGTGAGGCAGTTATTGGCCTGCCCAACCAACGCCCCACGGAACCGAGTTTGGCTGGTCGCAAACTATCACGCGTTGAATTCACCCCCCATGTCGCAGATGGGGGAAATGATTCATGGATCAAGGTGATCGGCGACACGCCTTCAGGCAGATGGTTGGAAGACGAAATTGCGGGAGAAGCCATTTGCGAAGTCGTTGCACCGCGAAACAGCCTCAATCTGGCATTGACCGGCAACGGCAAAGCCCTACTGCCAACATTCATTGGTGATTCGCACGCCCAATTAAGCCGTGCTGGAGATGTAATTCCTGAACTTACCCATGACCAATGGATTGTCACCCACCAAGATGACCATTACCTGCCAGAAGTACGTCGTGTGATTGATCGGATCTGCACGGTGTTTGAAGACCAATCTGCTCACTAACCCGCTTGTTTCTTACCTTGCAATACGTTCGTAAGTCGACCGGTTAGATTTGTGTAAAGACCTCGATCTATTGCATGACATAAATCACCATGTGGGCAGGGCCTCTATTGTAGGGATTCTTTTGCCTGAAGAATCCACCAAATCGTAGCAACTACAATGTGGAGGATCGGTATCAGGTACAAAATTGTTTTGAATGGTTGCTTACGGGTTTTATGACGCAACAAGTGCTGACCGGTAATCGCACCTATAGGGCCGCCAAACATCGCAAGCGTTAGCAATGTTCTCTCAGAAATTCGCCACATATGTTGCTTGGCAGGGTATTTGTCTAATGCAAATGCCCCAAGGGCGATGCCGTGGATGAGCAACAAATACCCGACAGCAAAAGCAAGTTCCGAAGTGAAAACGTAAAATTGCAATTTGATTCCCTTGATTCAGGACACAGTATGCAGCTGCGATGGACTGATACAAAAGAGGGTTGACTACTGAGCCCTCCCACATACAAAAGCGCCCCCCAGTTTTCACTGGAGGGCGTTTTTTTTAATTTTACATATCGTATTGAGCTTTTGCTTTTAGCAGACTTGGCGACGACCTACTCTCCCGTGCCTTAAGACAAAGTACCATCGGCGCTGAAGCATTTAACGTTCGAGTTCGGAATGGGATCGAGTTCTGGGCGCTTCGCCATAGTCACCAAGTCAGCAAAAAACAAAAGCGTGAAGTTAAATTTGATTTATTCGCGCATTCTTTGAGAATGCAATACAGGAACATGTTTTCTAGATTTTGACGTCTAGGATGATGTTGTTGGTATTGGTGTAATACGGACATTGATTAATGAGAACAATCAAGCCAATCGAGCTATTAGTACCAGTAAGCTTCACACATTGCTGCGCTTCCACACCTGGCCTATCAACGTGGTGGTCTCCCACGGCTCTCAAGGGAATGCTAGTTTTGAAGGAGGCTTCCCGCTTAGATGCTTTCAGCGGTTATCCCGTCCAGATATAGCTACCCTGCTATGCGGCTGGCGCCACAACAGGTCCACCAGAGATCTGTTCACCCCGGTCCTCTCGTACTAGGGGCAACTCTTCTCAACATTCCTACACCCACGGCAGATAGGGACCGAACTGTCTCACGACGTTCTAAACCCAGCTCGCGTACCGCTTTAATTGGCGAACAGCCAAACCCTTGGGACCTGCTCCAGCCCCAGGATGCGATGAGCCGACATCGAGGTGCCAAACAATGCCGTCGATATGGACTCTTGGGCATCATCAGCCTGTTATCCCCGGCGTACCTTTTATCCGTTGAGCGATGGCCCTTCCACGCGGGACCACCGGATCACTATGACCGACTTTCGTCTCTGCTCGACTTGTCAGTCTCGCAGTCAGGCGGGCTTATGCCATTGCACTCGACGACCGATTTCCGACCGGTCTGAGCCCACCATCGCGCGCCTCCGTTACTCTTTGGGAGGCGACCGCCCCAGTCAAACTACCCACCACACACTGTCCCGGACGCTGTTACGCCGCGGTTAGACATACATGACGATAAGGGTGGTATCTCACATTTCGGCTCCCTATAAACTAGCGTCTATAGTTCAAAGCCTACCACCTATTCTGCACATGCCGACACGAATGCCAGTGTGAAGCTATAGTAAAGGTGCACGGGGTCTTTCCGTCTAACCGCAGGAACCCCGCATCTTCACGGGGAGTTCAATTTCGCTGAGTCTATGCTGGAGACAGTGGGGAAGTCGTTACGCCATTCGTGCAGGTCGGAACTTACCCGACAAGGAATTTCGCTACCTTAGGACCGTTATAGTTACGGCCGCCGTTTACCTGGGCTTCAATTCAAGGCTCTCACCTCTCCTTTTAACCTTCAGGCACCGGGCAGGCGTCAGACCCTATACGTCGTATTGCTACTTCGCAGAGCCCTATGTTTTTAGTAAACAGTCGCCACCCCCTGGTCTGTGCCACCACATAAGAGTTGCCTCCTATATGGTCATGCTTATCCCGAAGTTACGCATGTAATTTGCCGAGTTCCTTCAGCATAGTTCTCTCAAGCGCCTTAGTATTCTCTACCTGTCCACCTGTGTTGGTTTAGAGTACGGTCTTGTTGGTGGAGCTATTTCCTGGAACCTACTCACTGCCAGAACCAATCCGATAAGGACTGACAGATCTATAGATTCGTCACTACCACCAGGTACAGGAATATTAACCTGTTTCCCATCGTCTACGCATTTCTGCCTCGACTTAGGGGCCGACTAACCCTGCGCTGATTAGCATTGCGCAGGAACCCTTGGACTTTCGGCGAGAGTGTCTCTCACACTCTTTATCGCTACTCATGTCAGCATTCGCACTTCTGATACCTCCAGGACCCCTCGCGGGTATCCCTTCGCAGACTTACAGAACGCTCCGCTACCGCTTGCACAAAGTGCAAACCCGAAGCTTCGGTGCATGGTTTGAGCCCCGTTACATTTTCGCCGCAAGATCGCTTGACCAGTGAGCTGTTACGCTATCTTTAAAGGATGGCTGCTTCTAAGCCAACCTCCTGGTTGTCTGTGCAATCTCACAAGCTTTCCCACTTAACCATGACTTTGGGACCTTAGCTGTCGGTCAGGGCTGTTTCCCTTTCCACCACGGACCTTAGCACCCGTGGTGTGTCTGCCAGATATTACTTCCAGGTATTCGGAGTTTGGTTAGGTTTGGTAATCCGTTGGGGACCCCTAGCCCATCCAGTGCTCTACCCCCTGGAGTATTCGTCTGACGCTCTACCTAAATAGATTTCGCGGAGAACCAGCTATTTCCAAGTTTGATTGGCCTTTCACCCCTAGCCACAGGTCATCCCGTTCTTTTTCAACAGAAGTGGGTTCGGCCCTTCAGTGCATGTTACTGCACCTTCAGCCTGCCCATGGCTAGATCACTTGGTTTCGGGTCTAATCCAACATACTCAACGCCCTATTCAGACTCGGTTTCCCTGCGCATACACCTAACGGTTTAAGCTTGCATGTTAAATTAAGTCGCTGACCCATTATACAAAAGGTACGCCGTCACCCTTGCGGGCTCCGACTGTTTGTAGGCATTCAGTTTCAGGAACTATTTCACTCCCCTCGTCGGGGTGCTTTTCACCTTTCCCTCACGGTACTTGTTCACTATCGGTCGCACACGAGTACTTAGGCTTGGAGGGTGGTCCCCCCATGTTCAGACAGAATTTCACGTGTTCCGCCTTACTCGAGGACTTGAAGTTTTTCTACCGGTACGGGGCTATCACCCACTATGGCGAAGCTTTCCAGCTTCTTCCCGTTCTTAACTTCAAGCCACTGGCCTGGTCCGCGTTCGCTCGCCACTACTAACGGAGTCTCGGTTGATGTCCTTTCCTCCGGGTACTGAGATGTTTCAGTTCCCCGGGTTCGCCTCCCTTGCGGGATACTCCTTACGGAGTGGGTTTCCCCATTCAGAAATCATCGGATCAAAGCTTATTCGCAGCTCCCCGATGCTTATCGCAGCGTATCACGTCTTTCATCGCCTGTGTGCGCCAAGGCATCCACTAAATGCCCTTAAGACACTTGATTGTTCTCATTATCAATATCCGCAATCCGCCTCGTGCAAGGCATAATGGACCGTCGAATATGATAAGGTTAGATCATATTTAAATTTAACTTCACGAAGACAATCTGTTCTCCCCGGGTGTGGGTCAAACAAACAAACTATCTTTCTCTATACGATATATAAGATCATGCAGAACCAATAAAATCAGTCCCACAAAACTTGTTCTTTCTTAAGTGACTTACTGTCCAAACGGCGATTACCAACATCCAGCTTCCAGCTATAAATGGTGGAGCCAGACGGGATCGAACCGACGACCTCCTGCTTGCAAAGCAGGCGCTCTCCCAGCTGAGCTATGGCCCCTTATTAATAAGGAATATGGTGGGCCTGGGTAGATTTGAACTACCGACCTCACGCTTATCAGGCGTGCGCTCTAACCAACTGAGCTACAGGCCCTTATCTAAAAGCGCAACCTGCACGTGATGAACGTCACTTAATGTGAAGAAAGAGAAACGAAGGCGGCGATGTCCCGCTTTTGTAGTAGTCGACTGGTTTTGACTTAAACCAATCTTATCCAATGAAAGTCCGATAAGACATAAAGTCTTGAAGGAC
Source organism: Maritalea sp. YIW29 (assembly GCF_057219265.1). Taxonomy (NCBI): domain Bacteria; kingdom Pseudomonadati; phylum Pseudomonadota; class Alphaproteobacteria; order Hyphomicrobiales; family Devosiaceae; genus Maritalea; species Maritalea sp. YIW29. The sequence goes on along the minus strand of NZ_JBXVVF010000002.1, from coordinate 874,737 downwards.
AATCCTTAGAAAGGAGGTGATCCAGCCCCAGGTTCCCCTAGGGCTACCTTGTTACGACTTCACCCCAGTCGCTGACCCTACCGTGGTCGCCTGCCTCAAAAGTTAGCGCAGCGCCTTCGGGTAGAACCAACTCCCATGGTGTGACGGGCGGTGTGTACAAGGCCCGGGAACGTATTCACCGTGGTATGCTGACCCACGATTACTAGCGATTCCAACTTCATGCACCCGAGTTGCAGAGTGCAATCCGAACTGAGACGGTTTTTAGGGATTAGCTCCTCCTCGCGGAGTGGCTGCCCTCTGTCACCGCCATTGTAGCACGTGTGTAGCCCAGCCCGTAAGGGCCATGATGACTTGACGTCGTCCCCACCTTCCTCCGGCTTATCACCGGCAGTCCCCCTAGAGTGCCCAACTAAATGCTGGCAACTAAGGGCGAGGGTTGCGCTCGTTGCGGGACTTAACCCAACATCTCACGACACGAGCTGACGACAGCCGTGCAGCACCTGTATCCTATCCAGCCGAACTGAAGGCTTCCATCTCTGGAAGCTGCGATAGGTATGTCAAGAGCTGGTAAGGTTCTTCGCGTTGCTTCGAATTAAACCACATGCTCCACCGCTTGTGCGGGCCCCCGTCAATTCATTTGAGTTTTAATCTTGCGACCGTACTCCCCAGGCGGAGAGCTTAATGCGTTAGCTGCGCCACTGAAAAGTAAACTTCCCAACGGCTAGCTCTCATAGTTTACGGCGTGGACTACCAGGGTATCTAATCCTGTTTGCTCCCCACGCTTTCGTACCTCAGCGTCAGTATCGGGCCAGTGTATCGCCTTCGCCACTGGTGTTCTTCCTAATATCTACGAATTCCACCTCTACACTAGGAGTTCCATACACCTCTCCCGATCTCTAGACTAGAAGTTTAAGAGGCAGTTCCGAGGTTGAGCCTCGGGATTTCACCCCTTACTTTCTAATCCGCCTACGTACGCTTTACGCCCAGTAAATCCGAACAACGTTAGCCCCCTTCGTATTACCGCGGCTGCTGGCACGAAGTTAGCCGGGGCTTCTTTACTAGGTACCGTCATTATCTTCCCTAGCGAAAGAGCTTTACAACCCTAAGGCCTTCATCACTCACGCGGCATGGCTGGATCAGGCTTGCGCCCATTGTCCAATATTCCCCACTGCTGCCTCCCGTAGGAGTCTGGGCCGTGTCTCAGTCCCAGTGTGGCTGATCATCCTCTCAGACCAGCTATAGATCGTCGTCTTGGTAGGCCATTACCCCACCAACTAACTAATCCAACGCGGGCCAATCTAATAGCGATAAATCTTTCCCCCAAAGGGCGTATACGGTATTAGCATTCGTTTCCAAATGTTATTCCGTACTATTAGGTATGTTCCCACGCGTTACTCACCCGTCTGCCGCTCCTCACCGAAGTGAAGCGCTCGACTTGCATGTGTTAAGCCTGCCGCCAACGTTCGTTCTGAGCCATGATCAAACTCTCAAGTTTGATATAGACTTTTGTCGACGCAATGCACGTTTTGACGAGGACACCACTTGTCACGACGCGTTTCTCAACGCGTATGTTAATTTGGTGTTCTCTAATAGAAACGTACACCCATCGAAGTCTCGTAATGACCTGGTAAAACCAGATCCGCAAGGACTTCGCCGTCCACGTTTCTCTTTCTTCTTCTTCACACTGTCAAAGAACAGACCCAAATGCCAAAGGCATAAACGTCAAACCCAAACCAAAAACATAACTCTCTAGCCGGACAAGCCAGCAGAAACATTCTGCCCAATTCAGGAAACACTAAACATCAGCACGAAGCTAATCACTCAGTGTTTGGCGGTTATAAGATCAGCGAACCAACCTGTCAACTACCATTTTCCAATAAAAACCAATTAGTTTCCATCAGAAACAACTTGATAATTTTTGGTTAAAACCAAACCCAATCAAGCCCGCCGCTCCTAACAAGATCAATCCCCGTTAGCAACACCCCCAACCAAAAATAAATACTTTACTTTCAATCAGTTAACTAACCTCAACCGCGTCTCTCAACACCATCTCCGTCAGCGCTTGGGGGTTATAGGACCACCAAAATAAAGAGTCAACAAATCATTCAAAGAAATGTCATAAAAATTGCACAAACTTTGAGCCTCAGATTGGGTCCTATATAACAATGCCCAATAGCTGGGGGTTTGGCCAAAATCGGCCATGTCTTGACCGGGGTGAATATTGTCAAATCCGACCAAGTTTCGCCGCAATTCTTGTCCACACACTCTAATATATAGCGCTATTATGGGGCGAGAGGGTCGCAGATGCAACTCTGGCTTGTCTTTCGCTTTGTGAACATGCCATAAATTGCAGCGCTCAACATGATGAAATGGCTGGGCATAGTATAAGTAGCCGTGACAACAGGGTCGAACATTGAACGCCGTCAAGCGCAAACAAGATAAAGCACTTCTTAAGTCCGCAGGTTTTCGTGACGGTGCGGCTTTAAGCTTGCGTGCGCTGCGCAGTGACGCGCCGGAAAGCCGCGAGGTCTCCTTGACTTGGTTAAGCGGCACAGTGCTTACAGGTTTGACTGGCGCCTTATTAATGGCCGCGGTGTTATATGTCTCCTTTGACGGCAAACAGAACTTTTCGACACCATATGAAAGCCTTCAAATTGAGACCGCTTCATACAGTCCTGTCCGCGAAGTGATGCAAAAGTCAGATCGTGTGCGCCCTGTGGCGGCATCCCGGTCTGAAAAGGAAGTGATCGAAGCGTCCATTCGAGAAAATGCAGATGGGGTCTCAAAAATTCGGCGCCAGCCGTTCGAGCGGATTAAAGCGACGCTGGCGACTTCGGCAACGGCCCTTTCGCAAGACATTCCCAATTATGACCCTGTCGCACTTTTGCGTCGTAACCAGCCCATTTCTTTGCCTGACGACACGAGAACGATCAACACAGATATATATGGTGCCGAGGTTGAAGGCGAGGTCACCGTGGTGCAGGCTTCTTTAACACTCGACGATATTCCAGCGCCCCAAATCAATGACGCCATCGCGTCTGACTATGTGCGTGCGACTGTTGAGGGTGCATATACTGGTTTCGATAGCCCGACATTGGCATATGCATCAACCCAAGTTGACAATATCAACCCATTATCAATTGAGCGCAAAGGCTTCACGTCTGTAGCGCAAAATGTGTCGATTGTTCCCCGGACGAATATTGAGGGCGCAAATTCTGTATCGCGCACCGAACGGGTGCTAACGGTGCGGCAGACGGCAGATTTTGGCGATGTTCTTTCCAAAAACGGCTTCACTGAATCCATGGTTGATAGCATTGGTGGCGCGATCCGCAATGTCTACCCATCTGCTGCGCTAAACCAGGGCATGAAGCTGCGCATCTTGTTTGGAAATGAGCTTGGATCTGAAATCCAAATTCCGTTTCGCATGAGCGTTTACACAAAGAACGAGCAACATATCGTAACCGTGGCGCGCACAGATCGGGGCCAATATGTGCTTGGGCTGGCCCCTCCAACGATCAGTTTCCCGGAAGAAGACACCGAAGAAATTGACGTTGCCAACCTGCCGTCTTTATATCGTTCCATCTTTGAGACGGGCAGAAAGCACGACTTGCCAGACACCACGATCGAGCGAATTATTGCTATGTTCGCCTATGACCTTGACCTCACCAAGAAGATCAATGCGGGCGACAATATCGAACTTTTAATGTCAGAACCTGACGATCAAGGCCGCAAGGAACTGCTTTATGTCGGCCTAAACCTCGCAAACGCCACACGGCATATGTATCGTCATCAATCAGATGAAGGGCTGGTCGATTTCTACGACGAAAACGGCCAGACCGGTAAGAAGTTCCTGATGCGGCGGCCGCTTCAGGGCGGTGGTAAATTGCGGTCCAACTACGGATATCGCGTACACCCCATTTTCAAGACGTATAAATTGCACACCGGCGTTGATCTTTCGGCGCGAACCGGCACGCCAATTTATGCGGGCGGCAACGGTGTCATAAAGCGAGCCCAATGGGTGTCGGGCTATGGGCGCTTTGTTTCCATCGGCCACGCCAATGGCTATGAAACAGCCTATGCCCACATGACCCGCATCGCCGACGGAATGAAACCTGGCGTACGCGTTCGGCAGGGCCAAGTTATCGGCTATGTGGGCTCAACCGGATATTCGACCGGCCCACACCTACACTATGAAATCAAAATCAATGGACGCACGGTGGACCCACTTGGCGTGAGATTGCCGCGCGATAAAGCGCTGCCAAATAAGTACAGACGCAAATTTGAGCAAACAATCGCTCAAATTCAAGAATTGATGGCCCGCGAATCCAAACCGATAAACGTCGCCGAACGCTAAGAAAAAACTGAAAGGCTATGAAGCGATGTAATCTCGCATAGCCGCGGCTTCGCGTTCTGCCTGTTCGATTTTACGTTTGACCAAATCGCCAATCGAAACCAGTCCAACCAGCTTTCCCGCATCGACAACAGGCATATGGCGAATGCGCTTTTGGCTCATAATGCCCATCAGCTGATCAACTGTCGCTTCAAGATCGCAGGTGAACGGATCAGGCGTCATGCAATTACCAATGGTGCCATCAAGGGCTGAAGCACCTGATTCGCGAAGTCTGCGCACAATGTCGCGCTCGGATAGGATGCCGCAAACTTCCCCAACATCACCAGTGATCACAACAACACCAACATTGTGCTCACCAAGCGTATCTACGGCCTTAGCCACTTTATCGTTGGGGGTTAAAGTGAGAACAGAGCTACCCTTATCATGAAGAATATCGCTAACTTTCATCTGCATTTCTCCTTTCGAAAAAGACAAGTCTGCGCCAAGAAAACCAATCGGGCAAGTAACCCATTCGAATTATGACTTGGCCGACGCATTAAACATCCTTATCGCCGTCAAAATAATCAACCTTGGAACTCTCATAACTCATGTGCCGATGGGTGAAGTGCCCCGTTCCCCCACGTCTACTCATCGACATAATCTTTTGCGTATCAGGATATTGCACCACGTCCGCATCTGCCTTGTTGGAAATGCCAATAAAGATCAAAGGCTCGATGCCGGTGTTCCAAAGCTGATGCGCATATTCTGGCCCGCCTACCGGTGCGCCTAACACATCGCCAGCCCTAACCTGATGCCTGTCATCGCCGAACCGGTATTCGCCTGAACCTGACAAGATGATAAACATTTCATCTTCTGCGTGGTGAACATGAAAAGGACATCCGGTTTTGCCCGGCGGCACAATCGTGTAGGAGGCACCAATTTTCGTCAAACCCAGTTCTTCACTAATGCCTGCATCCTCTGATGCATAGGATTTGCCATGTTGAAATGGCTCGGTTTTCAGTTCTGACAGACGTACAAACGCTTTTACATTTCCCATTATTGATCTCCCTAACTTTCAGACCAAACAGCCAATTCATTGCCGCTTGGCTCTTTAAAGTGAAAACGCCGACCCCCGGGAAACGAAAATATCGGACGTACAATTTCTCCGCCTCCCGCCTCAATCTGAGTTTGAGCCGCTTCCAAATTATCCGCCTTAAGCACAACAAGTGGTTTGGTCATAGCGTCCTTCGTGCCGTCCATCCCGCCATCAAGCCCAGCATTGTCGAAGGAGAAATATTCTGGGCCATAATCCGTGAATTTCCACCCCAGCGCCTTGGCAAAGAAATGCTTGCTCGCTGCCAAATCTGCGCCGGGCAATTCCACATAATCAATCTTCAATAGAGTTGGCATCTCATTTCCCTTCGCGCCGCACACATTCGTTTATGTTCTCTTTTTGTTCTAAGTCTGATTCCTAATCGAGTCAATGTTCAACTTCAACCCCAACCCAAAAGAACGCAACATGGCAGCGCCATTTGCGGGGTAAAAAGAAGCGGGAGCACGAGGCGCATATTGGCTCGTTATGTGGGTAGAAAATGAGACAATAAACGCCTCGTGCAGCAGAGTTCTTACGCGTCTAATCAAATGCCCCGGGGTGCTGAACCCTTTTATCCCCTTTTTGCCACATCATGATCCGTTGAAAAGATCATTGGATTTGCCTCACGGGGGCGTACCAGTTTTTGAATGACGTGCTACACACAAGTGTGTCCGCACTATTCAAAAACTTGCCCCTCCGGCAGGGCGGGCGAAACGTCGCCCGAGGTCCTCACCACTTGCGCGGCTCGTCCTTCATTTCCCCTCCTAAGGTCAACATCCAGAACAGCTTCAACTTGCTGCCCGATGAATTACGCCTGCCTTCGGTGTCAGGCTGGACATTTGATCGTAGCGATATGAATTGCGGCCAACCCATATCCCAACTTCTTCTTTTAGTGATTTGGATTTGGCGCTTTATTGAAATTGTTCGCCCACCATTTTCACCGCCCTCATTGCTCGTCAGCAATCCCAAAGGCTTCAAAGAAGATGGCGCAATGATAGGCATGGTTTTAGGGGGCGGGGATTAGTTTTCAATAAAATCTGAACGCGGACGCAATTGCATGATCAACTGCCAGCATCGAATTATCCTCACCTCAATCACCAGCTAAAAGTTCACCACGTTTCTTTTTGCGCCAAAGAAACTTCACCAAAAGAATCAAAAGAGCAATTGCGGGAAACGCAAACAGATATTCGTATCGAAACCATTCATAGCGCGAAAGCCAATAGATCAGCCCGACCAACCCTGTCCATTTGATGATCAAATAAACGATCACCCATTTGCCCATTCGTTTCAAAATGCTCATTTGTCACGCCTCATTTAGCAGTCAACCTTTTCAGGTTATCGCAAATGACAGTCATTTGCAACAAACACATATCTGCTTACTTGTGAACTTGATAGAACCAATGGGATGTGATGGCATTCCCTGTGATCTTGCCCACAGATGTAAGCATTGCGGGTGTAAAGTGTAGCGCCAGATCCCCACACGAATGTGTAAGCAATCAACGCCACATATTGGCCCACCCTTTAAGCCGACCCAAATGGAGATACTGATCAACTCCATGACGTATGATTTGCCCATGATTTCTTTATGGACAAATTTGGGCCGCACGGCCCGCAAAATGCAGGAACGAACGTTTGACGCTGGACTATTCTGTGGCTTCGGCCATCGCTGAATTGCGGGGATAAGGTCACTATATTTTACAACATGATCATACCCAGTCCATCAATCAGACCGCGGCTATTAGGCGTTAGCGCTGACTTGCTTGGGCCGATGCGGCCGCATTCAACAAAAATAGTTTGCATCGAATGCCTGCGATAATCGCTCAGTCTTGTTTTAGTCGAACCCAATACGCGCCCTAACTGTCCTTTGCTGATGCCATAAAAGTCGGTACTGTCCGATGAGAACCAAAATAGAACTGCAATTGATCAACATTTTGGGCGATTATGATTGGGGAACGAGTATGAACAAGGCTCCTGAGCAAGCTAAGTTTCTAACAGGCGGATTAACTCAGCACATCATTACAATGTCACTGACTTCTGCTATCGGGTTTGTCGCCTTGTTCGCCGTAGATCTCGCCGACATGCTGTTCATTTCGATGTTGGGAATTGAAGAATTGGCCGCCGCTGTTGGTTTTGCAGGAACAATTCTGTTCATGACGACATCCATTAGCATTGGTATGGCGATTGCAGGTGGTGCGATGGTGGCCAAATCACTGGGCGAAAACAAACCCCAGCGCGCGACCGAACTACTGACCCATGTGTTGATTGTGGGTGTTGCCTTCGCGCTAATATTTGCGACCATCATTTATGTTAATCTGGACGGGTTGACCGGCCTGATCGGCGCGACGGGTGAAACCCAGGAACTAGCGGTTTCCTATCTTCAAACCCTCATTCCGACAATGCCAATTCTCTTGATCGGAATTGTGTCATCCGCTGCCTTGCGCAGTCACGGTGCTGCAAAACTATCCATGATCGTGACCCTGCTTGCAGGCGTTGTGAATGCCGTTCTTGATCCAATCTTTATCTTTGTTTTAGACATGGGGTTACAGGGAGCAGCTTGGGCCTCTGTTGCTTCGCGCGTATCTGTCGCGATTGTCGCCGTCTGGTATATCGTGCGCAATTATGGTGGATTTACAGGACTATCCTTTAAGATGATCGTGCGCGACTTGCGGCCTATCGCGGCGATTGCTTTCCCGGCAATGTTGGCCAATATTGCAGCACCAATCGGTGGGGCCTATGTCATCAAAGCTGCAGCGGAATTTGGCGAAGCCGCCGTTGCTGGAATGGCGATTATCGGGCGGGTCACCCCAATTGCGTTTGCCTTGATCTTTGCAATGTCCGGCGCAATTGGACCAATTATCGGCCAGAACTTTGGCGCTGGGCAACACGATCGAGTCCGGAAAGCCTTCAATAGCAGCATGGTATTGATCGTCATTTATGTAATTCCAGTTGTCGCAGTTTTGTATCTGCTACGCGGGTTGATTGCCGACATGTTTGACGCACAAGGCGTAGCAAGAGACCTAATCTTTTTATTCTGCGGCCCCCTTTCTCTAGCGTGGATATTTAACGGCGTAATTTTTGTTGGAAATGCGGCTTACAATAATCTCGGCCACCCATTCTATTCAACATGGGTCAATTGGGGGCGCAACACGCTAGGCATTATCCCGTTTGTCTATGTTAGCGCGCAACTCTGGGGAGCTGAAGGTGTGCTGATCGGACAAATGGCCGGTGGAATTTTTGTGGCTATCGTCTCATTTTTCCTCGCTGAGCGACTGATGAAAAAGGCAGAAGCCAACCAGATTTCAGATCCGGTTAAACCGACATTTGGCGAGCATCAACGATCGTTTAAAATTACCCATTTGCGCAGATAGTTTACCGCTGTAATTTCATGGGTGATGTTTTGACCAATTAGAGAAGGTTCAATACGGGTGTAACCAGCATCTTGATTGGACCCGCAGCTGACATTTATTGCCAAGTTGAGCGAGATCGATCACAAACCGACTAATGCGGTCGAAGATGCAATAAGCAAGAATTACGGGTGGATACGCACCCTTCGTCGCGCCATACCCCATGACGGAATTGATGCCATTCCCTTGTCTGATTTAGATAGGGTCAACGTCACTAATTTCGGAAAACAATATGACCAACCCTCGCCCTTATCTTATTCTTGCAATCATCGGCACCATTCTGCCTTGGTCGTTCTATGTGCCCTTCATCATGCAAAATGGTCTCGATATCCCGCTATTTTTGACCCAGGTTTTTGCAACAGGTCCGTCTAGCGGTTGGGCAGTAGATGTTTTGTGGGGCACTTTAGCCTTTTGGCTTTGGACGTTTTTTGACGCGAGGGAGAATAATGTGCCCCATTGGTGGTCAATTTTGCTCGCGGGCTCATGTGTCGGACTTTCGCTGGCCATCCCGCTTTATTTTTACTTGCGGCTAAAAACAACACAAAAACGTTAGGCTTTATGCGGGTTAGCAAAACTTGCTTCATTGTAAATCAGTGAGAGGTTATTGTTGACCCGCACTTCACCGTTGGACGGTGCTGTGCTTTCAAGCAGATGTTTCAAACTGTTCCGCAAATCTTCTAGATCGCCATAGCCCAGCGTTGGGACATCGTAGATACCATTTTGCTGTTGGCCATGAGCACACAAAATCTTTGTACTTTTGGGTAGCAAATCCAGCAATCGTTCCGCAGTTTCTAAATAGTCGTAAAGGGAAGCATTTGGAACATGCGCATAGAGACCACCCGGATAGATAAAATCAGCGGCGAACAACTGATTGCGATCTGGTTCCCAAATCGAAATTGAATCTGGCGAATGCCCCGGTGTGTGCAGAATTTGTAGGTTTCGGCTACCAACCGAAATAAACGTGTTTGGTTCCACCCATTGCTCAACTTGAAAACGCGGCGGCTCAACGCCCTCCATAGATCCCAAAAACAACGTTTCCGGTGGAACGATAAATCCATCCTTTTCGATTGCTCTGAGCAGGGGCAAGTCGGCAATCATGACCTTGCGAAATGCTTCAACATTTCCCAAATGATCAAAATGCATATGGGACGGAAAGGCACGCGCATTTGCGCTGCCAAGTCGATCAAGCAATGCCATGATCGGGCGCCGTCCGGACCCGGTATCAAAGAGCAGACTTTCGCCCTCGCTTTGAATGAGATAGCACCAATTGCATTGATTATAGGCGGGTTCACCAATTGCTAAAGTCGCATCGTCAATCTGACCGACGGCGAACCAATCAAACTCCAGTGACAATCCGGCGGCCAACTTTATCGATGCTATCTCAGATTCAACTTCGCTTTCCGTCATCGCCCGATACTCACATTTATAGCTCAATTCATCTTGACAACGGATAGAGCTTTATCATCTTTTCCCAGAATTCCACGCGCAAAAACCAACATGTGCCCAACCCCACCATTGGGATTGAGCACATGCTGATCGTTGAACATTAGAGCAATAAGTGCCCTATTTTAGAAAGATAATTATTGAGCGGCGTCCTTTTGAGACGCAGCGGGGTCAATTATCAAACCCAGTTTCGTGGCGCTGACATGCACTGTCTGTCCGTCTGCAATATCGCCAGCCAAAATCTTTTCAGCCAACTCATCTTGCAAGGCGCGCTGAATGACCCGCTTGAGCGGCCTTGCGCCATAGGCACTGTCATAGCCCTCATTGGCCAACCATTCGCGAGCCTTCTCGTCAATCTCAAGTGTGATGTCACGATCAACCAGCAGTTTATGCAAATAGCCAAGTTGAATATCAACGATCGCACCCATGTCAGAGCGGGCCAAGCGATGGAACAACAAGATTTCATCGACACGGTTTAGGAATTCGGGCCTAAAGCTTGCCCGGACCGCGTCCAGAACTTTGCCGCGCACCATTTCAACCGATTCGCCTTCTTTCTGTTCCACCAGATATTCAGCGCCCAAATTCGATGTCATGATGATCAGCGTGTTGCGGAAATCAACCGTTCTGCCCTGCCCGTCAGTTAGGCGGCCATCATCAAGCACTTGCAAAAGGACATTAAACACATCTGGGTGCGCTTTTTCGATCTCGTCGAAAAGAATGACCTGATAAGGCCGACGCCGCACCGCTTCAGTAAGCACACCACCTTCGTCATACCCGACATATCCCGGAGGTGCACCTATCAAACGCGCGACAGAATGCTTTTCCATGAACTCGGACATGTCCAAACGCACCATGGCGGTATCATCATCAAATAGGAATTGCGCCAAAGCCTTGGTTAGCTCGGTCTTGCCGACCCCGGTCGGTCCCAAGAAAATGAACGAACCCATCGGGCGATTTGGGTCTTGCAACCCAGCCCGGGAGCGACGCACGGCTTTGGAAACAGCTTCCACCGCTTCTGATTGTCCAACAACGCGTTTGGCCAATTGCTCTTCCATTTTTAAAAGCTTTTCGCGCTCGCCTTCCAGCATCTTGTCCACCGGCACACCGGTCCAGCGCGAAACGATCTGCGCAATGTGGGATGGGGATACCACCTCCTCAACCATGCTTTCAGTTTCAGCAGAATTGCCTTCGGCCTCACCAATTTTGCGTTCTAGCTCTGGGATCAAACCGTAGGCAAGTTCCCCAGCCTTTGCCAAGTCACCTTGACGCTGTGCGTTTTCTAAATCGGTTCGGGCTTGGTCGAGTTGCTCCTTGAGCTTTTGGCCCGCCCCAAGCCGATCTTTTTCCGCCACCCAGCGTTGGTTGAGAGCATCAGCCTCTTCTTCTAAATCGCTTAACTCAGCTTCCAGCTTTCCAAGCCGGGATTTTGACGCATCGTCGGTTTCTTTCTTCAGTGCCTCGCGTTCAATTTTCAATTGAATGATGCGGCGATCCAACTCGTCCAGCTCTTCTGGCTTGCTGTCCACCTGCATCCGCAGCCGTGCTGACGCCTCATCCATCAAATCGATGGCCTTATCTGGTAAAAACCGATCAGTGATGTAGCGATTGGACAGGGTCGCGGCAGAAACCAGCGCACTATCGGAAATCCGCACCCCATGATGGAGTTCGTATTTTTCCTTCAGGCCACGCAAAATCGAAACCGTATCTTCAACTGTTGGCTCGGAAACGAAAACAGGCTGGAACCGACGGGCCAGCGCCGCGTCTTTTTCAACATGCTTTTGATATTCGTCCAATGTGGTCGCGCCCACGCAGTGCAACTCACCTCGCGCTAGGGCAGGTTTGAGCAAGTTCGACGCATCCATCGCGCCGTCCGATTTTCCCGCGCCGACAAGCGTGTGCATCTCATCAATAAACAGAATGATATCGCCTTCAGCGGATTGGACTTCGTTCAAGACCGCCTTCAACCGCTCTTCAAACTCGCCACGATATTTCGCGCCCGCAATTAGTGCGCCCATATCCAGCGCCAGCAAGCTTTTGCCTTTGATCGATTCGGGGACATCGCCGTTGATGATGCGCAAGGCCAAGCCTTCCGCGATGGCAGTTTTACCCACGCCTGGCTCACCGATTAGCACTGGGTTGTTCTTGGTGCGACGGGACAGGACCTGAATGGCACGACGGATTTCTTCATCGCGACCAATCACCGGATCAAGTTTGCCTTCACGGGCAACCTCGGTGAGGTCACGTGCATATTTTTTCAATGCATCATATGATTCTTCGGCGCTCTGCGAATCTGCAGTGCGGCCCTTGCGCAATTCATTGATCGCATCGTTCAAGCCATTTGCAGTGACGCCCGCAGCTGCGAGCAATTTGCCCGCATCGCTGTCTTTTTCAATTACCAGCGCCAGCAAAAGCCGCTCAACGGTGACATAGCTGTCACCGGCCTTGTCCGCAGCTTTTTCGGCAGTTTCAAAAGTCCGGGCCATTTCGCGGCTGAGATAAAGTTGGCCACCGCCGCCAGAAACAGAAGCGATTTTCTTCAATCCCGCTTCAACGCTGGCGCGCAATGTTTTTGAATTACCCCCTGCCCGATCAACAAGGCCAGAAGCCATGCCTTGATCGTCGTCCATCAGGACCTTCAACAAATGAATGGGGGAAAATTGCTGATGCCCTGCAGAAAGGGCGCCACTTTGTGCGGATTGAACGAAACCACGCGCACGTTCGGTGTATTTTTCTATATTCACGTTTCAACTCTCCATTTTCGGCCCGCTCAATCTGCCCAACCTGGCACAGAATATTGCGTCTCGAAGCGTTGGTGTTTTTGCGTTCAAGCCAGAATGCTCAAGCCACAAAAACAATTTATCTCGGATGCCCACTTTGGGCGCACCCTTCAATTGTAAATATAGGAACGGTTCGCGCAGTTAAAAGAGCTCAACCTAGATTTTCTAGAGAAAATGAATAAGGCCACCAACCAGCACCATGACAAGACCCAATCGTAGGGTCAAAACACCAATACGCTGTTGAAAGAACCCTTTTTCACCGGCTCTGATGGCTTCCCAGTTGCCCAACACCGGCACATTAGAGGAGCCCTCTTTAAACCCGCCGCCAATGAGGTGCGTGACAGAACCAGCCAAAGTCACAACCCAACCAATCATAAATATTGAAAACGCCTGCTCTTCCAAGAGCCCAAAAAATGTTTGAAAAATAGACATTTTGAAATCCTTGTCTGACAATATATTTAGTTCCAATATGGCGACAAAATTGGGCATTGTCTATCGCCCGCGATTGGCATAAATTGCGCTATACGTTAAATTTCAGCCAATCTAGCAATTTAGCAGGCACCCGATGGGCGACATTCAAAATCAGAACAAGCAGGTCGCGGTCCTCGCTTATGATCAATTGTGCACGTTTGAATTTGGTATTTGTGTTGAAATTTTCGCAACGCCCAGACCGCAAATAGAAAATTGGTATGACTGCAAAACGGTCGCAGTGGAAACCGGACCATTGCGGGCCGCGGGTGGGTTGATGGTTCAGTGCGACACGCAAGAGGAAGAACTCGAACATGCAGATCTTATCATCATTCCAGGCTGGCCAATCAACAAAGAACCAAGTGAAAAGCTAAAGCAACAAATGCTAAATGCCCATAAACGAGGTGCGCAGTTTATGGCAATTTGCTCCGGCGTATTTTTGCTCGACAAAATTGGCCTGCTTGAGGGGCGCACCATTACAACTCACTGGCGATATATTGATGAGCTTAAAGCCCGTGTCCCCAATGCAGATGTTAAAGACAATGTGCTTTATTGTTTGGACGGCCAGATATTGAGCTCCGCCGGATCGGCCGCTGGCATAGACCTGGCACTTCATGTCATTCGCAAAGAGTTTGGCACACAAGCGTCCAACCTCGTGGCACAGCGATTGGTGCTGCCAGCGCACCGTGAAGGTGGGCAGGCCCAATTTGTTCCCCGTCCGGTCGCACCGCCAAAATTGGGCGCGCTAAATCAATTGTTGGACGAGGTGCGCACAAAACTGGATGAACATTGGAGCGTAAGCACGTTAGCGAACAAAGCTTCAATGTCGGAGCGCACCCTCATTCGCAAATTCCAATCCACCGTTGGGCAAAGTCCCGCGCAATGGCTCACAAATGAACGTATTTATTTGGCGCGGGAATTGTTGGAAAGCGCTCATTTCACAATTGACCAAGTGGCCCTGCGCACTGGATTTAAGACACCTGAAACATTGCGACATCATTTTCGCAAAAAGCTGAAAGTCAGCCCAAGCGAATATCGAAAGCAATTTGGGCAACATCCAACCGAACATGAAAAAAGGCCGGTCTGAAACCGGCCTTCAAAATCTCTGCAAGTCTGAGCTGTTTATTCAGCCGCTTCTGCTGCTGGACTGCCGTCGCCACCAGCTTTTGCAGGAACATCATCATTTGATGGTGCTGCCTTAACAACTTCCGCTTCGCCCAAATTAATTGAAGGCTGCGGTGCTTCGGACAGTTCGGCATTTTCAACTGGCTTACGACGAGGACGACGGGTGCGTGGCGCACGCCGAGGGCGCGGGGCGCTCTCTTCATCACCATTTGCCTGCGGCTTGCTCTCCGCTTGATCAGCGACAGCTTTTTCAGCACCATCAGCGTCCGAAGTCGATTTTACGTCTTCGCTGCGCTCGTTCGAACCATCATCTTTATTTGGCTGCTCTTGACGCTCCTTAGGACGCTCATCCTGACGGGCTTGCGCTTGCGCTTGGGCGGCCGAAATAATTCGGAAATAGTGCTCAGCATGCTGAAAATAGTTTTCCGCCATAACAGAA
The DNA here is from genome assembly GCF_057219265.1 of Maritalea sp. YIW29. NCBI lineage: Bacteria > Pseudomonadati > Pseudomonadota > Alphaproteobacteria > Hyphomicrobiales > Devosiaceae > Maritalea > Maritalea sp. YIW29. Next base: position 859,658 of record NZ_JBXVVF010000002.1, on the reverse strand, counting down.
TCGCCAGACGCTTGCGCATCACGAGCGAGTTGCACATATTTTTCCGCAATGGTTGCCGGGTTGCCGCGTACCTTTACGTCAGGGCCGTTACTCTCATAACTACGTGACAAAGGATTTACGTTTTTGCGACCACCGCCGCCGCCATTCCCACGACCACGTGAGCGGTTATTTTTTTGTCCTGGTCTCATAGGTTGCTCTTGCGATCACTACAATCATTGTTCTTGTTTAAATTCATTGGACAGCCACTTTTCGCACAAAGTGCGATTACAGTCCAAACTTGGCCAAGCGCTTCAACTGAGAAGTCCGCTCGTTGTCTTATCTATGGTGGATGCTGCTATATGCCTGCTGTCCGGCGTGTGCGCGATCCATCAATCAAAAAAGATGCTCGCGATCAGGTGACCAGCACCTGAAAACTTAACACGCAAGTGGAACCTATATGCTTCGTTAAAAATTGCCAAGAAAAAAATTTTTACTAGAATTAATTGATCCAAATGATCAAAAAACTGCTGTCGTTGCCGTCGCAATTTTTGTGGGCTCAAACATAAAACAGAACCTGCACAACCCTCGTTTTCAGGGTTCTCAAGCGGATTGATCCTTCAACCAATTCATTGTGATTTCTATCGCTTTTGTTTTTCGCCGGTTCTTAGGCTGCAACATCCAGATAGACCGTGGTACTTCAATTTCCCGGCCATCGCAAAGCCGCACCAATTGTCCGGCATGAATCGATTCTGCCGCAATGCTCATGGGCACAAGCGCCACGCCAAGCCCTTGCTCTGCGGCTCGCAATAGCAGTTCGCCAGACGAATAGGTTGGCCCCTTCATTTGCAACGAAGCACAATCGTCAAACTGCTGACGCCAAAGGCCCCAACCGGATCTCGGGTCCCGATCATGTAGCAGTTTTTCTTTTTCCAATGAAAACGGCATGCTGGCTTTTGCGACATATTCTGGTGCTGCTACCGGCACCAAACGATCATCCATAAATACTTCACAATCAAAACCATCCCAAGGCCCCTGACCCATGCGCAAAACCAAGTCCGCTTCGCAGTTCTCGGCGCTTGTAAACTGTTGCCCGACCGACACCGAAAGCTCAATCCAGCTAAACTTTTGTTCGAACTGCTTCAATTTCGGAAATAACCATCTTGTTGCGAATGAAGGCGTTGTTTCTATTGTAACCGAAGACGAACTCGGCCTGCGCTGAACTGTCTCCAATATAAGCTGTAACTCGCCCAACGACTTGAGCGCACCTTTGCCCACGCGCACCCCTTCGTCCGTAAAAACAACGGTGCGGCTTACTTTTGACCTATCAATAAGCTTCACGCCAAGAAATGATTCGAGTTCACGAACAAAACGACTTACCGAAGAATGCGAAACCATAAGTTGGCGCGAGGCTGCGCGAATACCGCCTGTCTGATAGACAAGCGCAAATGCCCGCAACATGTTCAAAGGAATGTTCTTCATGGTGTAACTATTAGACCATTACCGCCAGCGTTTGGTCCAGACAAAATTTCTCGGTTTGGTAAGAATATGTCAGCAAACATGAAAGAACATCTCGATGATTAAATTTACCGATAGATTTAGCCCCGCGACATTTGATGGCAGTGAAATTACAAATGCCGACTTGAACACCATTTTTGAGATAGTTCGATGGACCCCCTCTGCGTTCAATGAACAGCCTTGGTCATTTTACTACGCCCTGCGTCAAAACAGTTCAGCATTTGAAGAACTGATGGGTATCCTATCGCAATCCAACCAAGCAAAATTTGGTGGCGCATCAGCCATAATTGTTTGTGCCGCACGCCGCGAGCGCATGCGTGACGGGCTGATAAATGATCATGCCTGGTACGATGCCGGACAGGCGGCGGCATATTTGACAATGGCTGCACTTGAATTGGATTTGCAAGTCCATCAAATGGGCGGTTTCAACCCCAAATTGGCCCGCGAGGTCTTAGACCTTCCAACCGGATTTGATGCAGTAACCTGTATCGTAATTGGCCGACTGACAGAAGGTGACAGCCCAGCCAAAAAAGAACGCGAACGTCGTACAGTCGACGAAATTCTTACGCCACATGGATAATCGAGGAGAATTATCGTTGCGCCAAAATGGCCCGATCGAGGCCACTTAGGTCTGATAGTTTGGCAATTTCATCAAAACCATTTTCCACCAGAAGCAAAGACACCGCTTCCGCCTGTTTGTGGCCGATTTCAAACATCAGCCAACCATCATCGGCTAAATACTTGCCAGCAGCATCAATGATCGCGCGATAAGCTGCCAGCCCACCTTCTTCTGCAAATAAAGCAAGATGCGGGTCGAACCCAAGCGCTTCAATATTCATCTCATTTCGCTCATCTTGCCCAATATAGGGCGGGTTGGAAATGATAAGGTCAAAGCTCTGCGCGTCTACCGGCTCGAACCAACTGCCATGCAAGAACGTTAGACGGTCTTCAACCCCATGGCGCTTTGCGTTTTGGCGGGCACATTCAAGCGCCGATGCAGATAAATCCGTTGCCACCCCGGTCGCCTCGGGGAACTCGAGCAAAATAGAAATTGCAATGGCGCCTGAACCGGTGCCCAAATCCAAAAATCGACCATCCGCCTCGAAACGTTCAAGGGCGACATCAACAATCAATTCTGTGTCCGGCCGCGGCACCAACGTATCTTGATTGAGCGCAAAATTGTGACCGTAGAACTCTTTTTCGCCCAGAATTCGGGCCACTGGCTCATTGGTAAGGCGGCGGGTGCACATGGCCTCAAACCGCTCCAAAACATCATCAGGGATCGGATCGCGGTCACGGCTGATCAGCTGCGCGGCATCCAGCCCAGAAGCCGCCATCAATAAATAGCGTGCATCAAGACCTGCGGTTGCAAGACCTGCCGATTCGAACTTCTTGCGCCAAAATAATTGCCGCTGAGCAAAACTGATCATCACTTAGACAGTTTCGTCCAATGCTGCCAATTGAGCTGCCTGATTTTCGGTAATCAACGTGTCGAATACTTCGTCCAATCCCTCACCTGCAATCAGCTTGTCCAGCTTATAAAGGGTGAGGTTGATGCGGTGGTCGGTAAGGCGACCTTGTGGGAAGTTGTACGTCCGAATACGCTCAGACCGATCACCTGACCCTACCTGGTCACGACGCGCATCCGCCCGTTCGCTATCGCGTTTCTCGCGTTGCTCTTCATAAAGACGTGCCCGCAAAACCTTCATGGCGTTCGCCCGGTTTTGGTGTTGAGATTTCTCGGAAGAAAGCACCACAATGCCCGTTGGGATGTGGGTGATGCGCACCGCACTATCCGTCGTGTTCACGTGCTGGCCACCAGCCCCAGATGCCCGCATCGTATCGATGCGGATATCTTCATTGCGCACCTCAATATCGATATCTTCAACTTCCGGCAAAACCGCAACGGTTGCGGCAGATGTGTGAATACGACCACTTGATTCTGTGTCCGGCACCCGCTGCACGCGATGCACACCGGATTCATATTTCATCCGGGCATAAACGCCATCACCCTTAATCGAGGCCACAATTTCCTTGTAGCCGCCCATATCGCCTTCTGCTTGTTCCATGATGGTCATTTTCCAACCGGCAAGCTCGGCGTGGCGCTGATACATTCGAAACAGATCGCCGGCGAAAAGCGCAGCTTCATCACCGCCCGTGCCAGCGCGCACTTCAAGGATCGCGCTTTTGTCGTCGGCATCATCTTTTGGCAGTAAAAGAAGCCTAATATCCTGTGTTAAAGTTTCCAGGACCTCTTTCAGCTCGTCTCGCTCCATTTCGGCAAGTTCAGCCAATTCTTTATCGCCAGACGCGATAATTTCTTCAGCGCCTTCTAGATCAGTTTGAGCCTGATTGAACTCGCGTATCTTTTCGACAACAAGCTGCAGTTCCGAATGTTCTTTAGACAAACGCACGATCGTTTCAGGATCGGGCCCAGACGCCATTTGATCTTCGATCGCTTGATAGCGATCAACCATTGCATCCAACTTTTCGGTTGGTAATTTTGCCATAAGTCAGGCACCTTCTTGTCTATATAGATGCGTTAAAGCGGCAGGCCCTGCCGGTCCGCAAGCGCATAAAGAAACTCTCTAACATCCAGATCGCCACGATCACTATCTAACGCTTCCGCTATTTGCTCGCGAATATGCATCAGGTCAAGGCTAAGCACCAGCTCTTTGATTTGCCCGACTGATGACGCGGACATGGAAAGCCGTTCAATGCCAACCGCCATCAAAGCAAGAGCTTCAATCGGACGCCCAGCCAATTCACCACACATGGTCAAAGGCTTCTGATGCCGTTTTGCAGCATCTGCAATATGTTTGAATGCCCGCAATCGCGGCGCCGCAATAGAATCATAACGACGGGCGACACGCGCATTCGCACGGTCTGAGGCAGTCAAAAATTGCACCAAATCGTTTGAACCAATGGAAACGAAATCGGTCATCGGTAGCAACTGATCCAATTCAAACAGCAAAGATGGCACTTCAATCATTGCGCCGATGCGCAGGTTCTTTGGTGCATCAAATGCCGAATTCTTAAGCCGCGCCAATTCGACATCAACCATTTGCCGAGCTTGTTTAAACTCGTTGCAATCAGTGACCATAGGCACCAGGATATCAAGATCTCTGCCATTGGCTGCCTGCAACAGCGCCCGAATTTGAGTGCGCAGTAAGGCTGGACGATCAAGCCCAAGGCGCAAAGAACGCCAACCCATAGCCGGGTTTTCTTCGCTTGCTGAACGTAAATAAGGCACGACCTTATCGCCACCAATATCGAGCAAGCGGAACACAATTGGTCGGTCGCCTGCCAAGTCCATGGCTTGCCCATAAAGCTCGACTTGCTCTGCAAGCCTTGGCAATTTAGACGCGATCATAAATTGCAATTCAGTGCGGAACAGGCCAATGCCTGTGGCACCGGTTTCTTCAATCGCTGACAAGTCTGCGATAAGGCCCGAATTGTGCAGCAAATCGATGGTCACCCCATCAAGAGTGACAGATGGTTTGTCCTTAAGAGCGGCGAAACGTTCCTGACGTTTGGCGCTAAGGCGTACCTTGTCCGCATAAGTTGCCGCAACATCTTCGGTTGGTCGCAAATGGACAGTGCCCGTTTGCCCATCAAGGATAATGTTGTCGCCGATCTCACAGATCGACGCAAGATTGTCCGCTTGGCCAAGAACAACGATGCCCAAGGAACGGGCAACAATGGCCACGTGGGCCGTCATCCCGCCTTCTTCCAGCACAACACCTTTGAGTTTGGTGCGGTCATATTCAAGCAGTTCCGCCGGGCCCATATTCCGCGCGACCAAAATCGCATGTTCAGGCAATTCATGACGGCCAAACACTTTCGTGTCGCCTGTAAGTACGCGCAAAAGCCGGTTCGCGAGATCATCCAAATCATGCAAACGATCGCGAATATATGGATCAGTCTGACGCTGCATCCGTGCGCGTGTATCGTTCTGCACGCGCTCAACTGCTGCCTCTGCCGTCAAACCGCTCGCCACAGCCTCACGCAAACGACGCACCCAGCCCCGATCGTGGGCGAACATCCGGTAGCTTTCCAAAATCTCACGGTGCTCAGAACGGGCTTGCATATCGCGCTTGTTGAACATGTCATCAATGGACATGCGCATGGTGCGAATGGCGCGCTCTAGCCGTTCCGTTTCCGCGTCGACATCTTCAGCAACAAAATTGGTGACCACAACCCGTGGATCGTGAACAAAGACTTTGCCTAGAGCGATTCCATCAGAAAAACTCGCTGCTTCTAATGTCCGCGGACGTCTAAGATCAATATTAGAGCCGGACCCAACCAACGCGCCAAATTCGGTTGTTGAAACCATCTCCGCCATCAATGTAGCGGTGGTAAGCAATGCTTCGGTTTCAATCTCTGAATATTGACGGCCCTCTCGTCCCTGGACGTCAAGTACGCCGAGGGTTTGGCCAGAACGCAACACCGGCACACCCAAGAACGAATGATAAGGGTCTTCCCCCGTTTCCGGTCGATAGGCGAAGGCCGGGTGCGACGGCGCATCTGCCAAATTGAGCGTTTCCGCTTCCGCTGCAATGAGACCAACCAAGCCCTCACCAACCCGCAATGTGGTTTTGTGAACAGCTTCCGCTTTTAGCCCCTGGGTGGCAAACAGTTCCAATTGACCATCATCGCGCAGAACATAGAAAGAGCACACGTCGGCGTGCATACTATCCGAAATCAACTCAACGATTTTATTTAGCCGTTCTTGAATGCCCAATGGCTCAGCCATTGTTGCGCGCAATCGGCGCAAAAGTTCTCGAGGGCCGGTGGTCAATTTAGCCATTTGTTCCTCAATCGCGCCTTTAAAACGCAATTGCCATTCACCTTAGTGACTATTTACAAGATGGCGCGACCCGATTTTTCAGGTTACGCGTCTTCTTGATCAAGACCGTAATAAGTGTGCAAGGCCCGAACTGCAAGTTCGGCGTATTCCTCATCAATCAAAACTGAGGTTTTAATTTCTGATGTGGTGATCAATTGAATGTTAATCCCCTTGTCTGACAAGGCTTTAAACATGGATGCAGCAACACCGGCGTGGGAACGCATGCCGACACCAACAACTGAGATTTTCGCGCTGCCTTTGGACCCAGAAATCGAATCATATTCCAGCGCATTTTTGCCCGCTTCGGTCAGAACATTTAGCGATTTCTCATATTCGCTTTCCGGTACAGTGAACGTAATGTCGGTTTCGCGGCCATCGTCTGAAACGTTTTGCACAATCATATCGACAACAATTTGCGCATCCGCCAATGGACCAAACACATCAGCAGCAACGCCGGGATTATCCTTCACGCCGCGCAAGGTCAATTTGGCTTCGGCACGGGCGCAAGTCACCCCAGATACGATTTGCTTTTCCATAATTTCATCCTCATCACACACCAATGTTCCAGGGCCGTTCCATGAACCGTCTGCTGACGGTGCCGGCACGCTGGTTGGATCATCAAAACTAGAGCGCACAACCAAGCGCACTTTCTGCGCCATGGCCAATTCAACAGAACGGGTCTGCAGCACTTTTGCGCCCAATGATGCCATCTCGAGCATCTCTTCAAAACTCACCCGATCAAGCCGCTTGGCTTTGGGCACAATTCGTGGGTCCGTTGTGTAAACACCGTCCACATCTGTATAAATATCACACCGGTCAGCACCAACCGCCGCCGCAACAGCAACTGCACTCGTATCCGAGCCGCCCCGGCCAAGTGTCGTTATTCTATTTTGCGGCGATATGCCTTGGAACCCAGTGACGACGCACACAACGCCATCATCCATGCGCTCATGCAAGAGATCTGGCTCAATATTGGTAATCCGCGCCGCGCCGTGGGCGTCATTGGTTTCAATCGGCACCTGCCAACCTGCAAATGAACGGGCGGGCACGCCCGCATCTTGCAAGACAATCGCCATCAACCCAGCGCTCACCTGCTCGCCTGAGGCAACCACAGCATCATATTCACGCGCATCATGTAAGGTCGCAGCTTCACGCGCCCAACCTACAAGCTCATTTGTTTTGCCCGACATGGCAGATACAACAACACAAACTTTATGACCCAAATCAACTTCGCGTTTAACATGCGCAGCAGCATGCCTAATCCGCTCAATATCAGCGACTGACGTGCCGCCAAACTTCATCACAATGATTGCCATTATAAAAGTTCCTGATATTTTTCATCCCGTCTGGCGTTCGTCTGCCACGGGTTATTTAGATGGATTTTAAAGTTGTCGCGCGCGGACCATTGCCATAAACCAGCATTGCAATCAACAAAAAGCCATCATTTGCATGACGTTTGACTTGCTTGGACTTGGCCTGAGACAATATCACACCTGACCTGTTAAGGTGAACTTGGCTTAAGATGCAAGTCGACTTTGGAACATCTCGTACCGCTTGTTACGATCTTAGACACAATGAGGACTGACCATGGCAACCACCACAATCGAAGCTGCCGAAATTGACCGTTTTACTGCAATGGCCGACGAATGGTGGGACCCCAAGGGCAAGTTCAAACCATTGCATAAGTTCAATCCAGTCCGATTAGCCTATATCCGCAATGCAGTTATTGCTCATTTCGGCTTGGACGAAATGGCTCGGGAACCGTTCGCAGGCCTTCGGCTTTTGGACATTGGTTGCGGCGGCGGCTTGCTGTGTGAGCCGATGAAACGGCTCGGCGCAGATGTTGTTGGTGCCGACGCTGGTGAGAAGAACATTCAGATCGCGCAAAACCACGCTGAACGTGTTGAACTGGAAATCGACTATCGTGCCACAACTTCAGAAGCGCTAGCCGAAGCTGGCGAGCAATTTGACGTTGTCTTGAACATGGAAGTGATCGAACATGTCAACGATATCCAACTTTACCTTGAAAGCTGCGCGGCGCTCGTTAAGCCCGGCGGCATCATGTTTGTGGCCACCATCAACCGCACCTTTAAGGCCTATGCATTGGCAATTGTTGGCGCAGAGCACGTTTTACGCTGGTTGCCCAAAGGCACCCACACTTACGATAAGTTTGTGACCCCAGAAGAAATCACCTCCATTCTCAAGCGCAATGACATGAACATTATGGAGCGGACCGGGGTTTCCTATCATCCGATTGAAGACAAGTGGAAACGGTCTAAAGATCTGAGCGTGAACTACATGCTTTTGGCAGAAAAACCCAAAGGCTAAATTGATGACCATTGAAAACTGGTTGGCCTTTGTTGCTGCCTATGCCGTCATTTCAATCATTCCCGGCCCAAGCGTTTTACTGGCCATTGGTCAATCGCTTTCCTTTGGCAAAAAACCGGCTCTCTCTTGCGTTGCCGGTGATGTTTGCGGGGGAATTTTGCTGATGATCCTGAGCTTTTTTGGCCTTGGCGCGATTTTGGCCGCATCATCAGAGCTGTTTCAGCTGGTGAAGTGGGCCGGCATCTTATACATGGCCTATCTCGGCTTCAGCCAAATTCGTTTTGCCCGCACCGCGACGTACGACGATATTGGCATTGACCCTAAGCAAGGCGCAAAGAGCTTTCGGATTGGATTTATCACTGGTGTGCTGAACCCTAAAGCCATCATATTTTATGTGGCATTTCTATCCCAATTCATGAACCCAGAATCCGCACCTTTGCCGCAGTTCGTAATCCTAATGGTTTCATCCTCGAGTGTTGTGATGCTGGTTTTATCAGCCTATGTCATCGCGGCAGAACGGGCGAAAAAATTCTTGCAGTCAACAACGGCGAAACGGCGCATGAATTATGTCGGTGGCGGTTTTTTGTTGGGCGGCAGCATGTTGATGGCTAGCCAGCGCTAAGATCGACATAGCAATTATAAGTGCCAGATGGATTTATTGGAGAACCACCTGGCACCAATAACTCTTGCCTGAAACAAGAGCAAATGCGGCTTCGGGTTAGGAAAACCAGCGCCCGTACACTCGGTTCAGCAGGTGCTGGCGACAACCCCATATCTGCCTAATCAGTCCACAAAACTGGCTTTTTGGCCGCAATATTGCAACCGATTGCAAGTATTTAGCCAATCACGGGTGAAAACCACAAAATTTTGCAAACCAAATTCCATAAGCATCCCGACTTGACATAATACCTTTTAGTATCATATATAAATGATACCATTTGGTTTCATAAGGAAGTGAAATGCAAAATAGTCAGGACCAAATTCAACTCGCTTTCCGCGCTTTGGCGGATCCAAATCGGCGTGAAATGCTAATGCTGTTGTCCAAAAAGGACATGACCATCGGCGAAATGGGTGAGCATTTTTCCTTCACCCGCGCAGCCGTGAAAAAACATCTCAATATATTGGAAGAAGGTGCTCTGATCTCCGTCCATGCTTCTGGGCGGGAGCGTTACAATCACCTAGAGCCACAAACTCTGCAATCAACATCAAATTGGCTCAACTATTTCAGCCAATTCTGGGACGACAAACTTGGCGACTTGAAAACTGCCATCGAAAAGGACGTACAATGAGCAGCCTAACCATCAATAAATCCATTTTCCTCAAAGCCAGCCCGGAGCATGTTTGGACATTTCTAACCGACCCAGAAAAACTCTCCATTTGGTTCCACAAACCAAATAAGGCGCTTGGCTCAGACAACAGCTTTGAAATGATCGGCGCAGAAAGTGGAAAGGCGTTCATGTGGGGCAAGGTGCTCAAGTCTGAACCGCACACACTCTTATGCTATGAATTTCAAATGCCGCAACTAAATGACCAAGTAACCGTCGTGACCTGCAATTTAACGCCAGTAGCTGGCGGCACACAGCTTTCGCTTGAACATGCAGGACTACCTCAATCCGAAGAGATGTTCGGCTTGGCCCAAGCACTCGATGCTGGATGGGACAAACATCTTGGCGATCTGAGAACAAACGCCGCTCAGTAAGTAGAACTGATGGCGCTGGCAATTTCTGCCAGCGCCGAATTATCTGAGATGCCACATCGTTTAGCTAAATGAAGCCAAATAGCCGCCTTCCAAAATCATGGTCCAGCCATGTCCATAACCGCCCATAACCATCTCGGCCATATCGCCCAGCGCTTCCCAATTGCTTTGCGTCAATTCAAGCCGCGTTGAATTGTCACCTAACGAGGTAAAACGAACCTCAACCAATGTGCGATCTCCCACTTCTTCATGGCCAGGTGCCGGAATATGAAAATCCATCGCGAGATAGTCATTGGGGCTATATTCTTTGATCGTGCCCCACAGTGTTTCCACACCCTCTGCCCCAAGTTCAACAATTTGACCACCCGGATGCGCATCAACACGAATGCCTTCAGCTGGTGCGCCTTTCATGGCGGACAGCGTGAACTTTGACAACGGCCACCAACTGTCCATTTTGTTGATAAAGACATCAAAAGCAGTCGCCTGATCGCAAGGCACATCAACGGTTTTTACAAGTGGTTCAAGCATCTTTTTATTTCCCATTTTCTTCAACTATGCGTGCGATTTCGGCACTATATGCGGACAAGGCATCTGACCAGAAGCTGTCTAGATACTCCCTGAGTTCCTCCAAACCATCCCGCCTTATCGAATAAAGGCGACGGTTCCCTTTTGGCTCAACATCGACCAATTTTGCAGCGCTCAACACTTTTAGATGTTGAGAAACCGCGGGCCGAGACACGGCTTGACCTTTTGCAAGTTCGCTCACGCTTTTTGGATGCGCGCGTAGATTTTCAAAAATCTGCCGCCGGGTCGGATCTGCCAATGCTACGAATATTTCTTGGTAAGCCATAACTTACCGTAAGCCATAACTTACATAGATGTCAAGCCGCGTGAAATCGCGCAAAACAAAACCGCCTAACAATGCTAGGCGGCTCTCATATTTTTAACGAATTGAAGACTTCTAGTTGTGCTCTTCAGGTGCGTTGGGCAATGGTAAAAAGTCGATACCGTCTTCCACAAGCGAAGACACTTCTTCATTTGTCGCTTCACCATAGATGCCGCGGCTATCACTTTCTTCCAAGTGAATTTTGCGGGCTTCCTCGGCAAACCGATCGCCAACATACTCGGCTTCGTTCACCACTTTTGTGCGCAGCTTGTTCATGGCTTCACGCAAAGCTTTTTGCTCTGGATGACCCGCGGACAAAGCAACTTTTTGGTTGGATTTTTTGCCAACAGCCGGTGCCATCAACGCTTTGTTGACGTCTGCAGAACCACAAACAGGGCATTCCAAGATACCCTGACCCGCCTGCGCATCATAGGCGGCGGCATTTTTAAACCAAGCTTCGAACTTATGTTCGTTTGCACAGCAAAGCGAATACTGGATCACCGAAAGATACCTTTGTGTTTAACCAATACTATTGTGGCCCATTATGGTTAACGTTTAACGAAAAATGGCGTGAATTTGCAAGTGTTGGAATGCGAGATCGTGCATCTTTTATAGCATTGTGCTCAAAAGAAGCGACAATCAATCCTGTTTGATCGTTAATGCAGGCCGCAATTACCTCGCCCCATGGGTTCAAAATCATTGAGTGCCCGTAGGTTCGTCGTCCGTTAGCATGCTTGCCGCCTTGCGCTGCCGCTACCAAATAACATCCAGTTTCAATCGCGCGGGCACGTAACAAGCTCTCCCAATGGGCTTCACCAGTTGGCACCGTAAAAGCTGCGGGAACGCCAATTACTTGTGCTCCTGCTTGACGTAAAGTCCCATATAGACTTGGAAACCGGACGTCATAACAAATCGACATTCCCAAACCGACGCCGTTCAGGTCAGCAAGCACCGCTTCTTCGCCAGCGTCAAAATTCTTGCTTTCCCGATAAGGCGCGTCGCCAGCGACATCCGCATCAAACAAATGGATTTTGTCGTATTGGGCAACAATATCGCCGCTCGGGGCAAACAGGAATGACCGATTAAGGCATTTGCCCGTCTTGCTCGCCACAGCCATTGAACCAAGGTGTAAGTTTAACTGGTATTTTTTCGCAAATCCACCCAACGCTTCAATAGCTTGTTCGGGGCCGCCGTCGCGCACCCAAGCGCGAAGGCCATCGTGATTTTCGGCAAACATAGGCGCCATTTCAGGCAGTTGCAGATAGCCAACGCCTTGCGCGCTCGCTTGCTCGCAGCCCTCTTCAATAGCTGAAAAATTCTCCTCGAAATCCATCGACGAGCGCATTTGTAAGGCTGCGAGTAACATTTTAGCTTGCGGCGAGGTTCAACAACGCATCAAGTTTGCCCCGCCGATCCAGCGCATTCATATCGTCAAATCCACCAACATGTAGATCATCGATAAAAATTTGTGGCACCGTGTGGCTGCCATTTGCCCGTTTGAGCATTTCTTGCCGCTTGGCTGGGTCGCCAATAACAGTCATCTCTTTGTAGGTAACGCCTTTATTGTCAAGCAACGCTTTAGCAGCAATGCAATAGGGGCAAGTTGGCGTGGTATAAAGTTCGATCGTGGGCATTTGCGCTCCTTCTAGATCAAGGTCAGACCTTGTCTATATTGCCCCAACAGGCTCCATGACAACCCGTGCAAAGCTTAACACGTCAATCTTTGATCGATATTTGATCCTAAAACTGCGTGCAATCGCTTCAATTGTAGCGCCAGTTGTTACAACATCATCAATAATTACAATACGTTGCCCTTCATATTGCTCCAAAAACTGATCTGTCACCGAAAAAGCGCCACGCACATTGTCCTCGCGATCATGTGAACTCAATCCGACCTGTTGTCGGGTAAATCGCTTACGCGTTAGCCAATCATTGTGGACCTTATAGCCTGTCATGGCGCTAATCTGATCAGCCAGCAATTGAGATTGATTGTATCGCCGCAAAAGACGGCGACGCCAATGCAACGGCACTGGCACAAGCACGCAAGGTTCTTCCCAAAAATCACTACCGGCCACAAGCATCAACCGCGCGCAAAATTTTGCCAATTCCAAACGGTCCCCATATTTGAACTGGCTTACAATTTGACGGGCGAGGTCATCGTAAATCAGAGCGGACCTGGCACGGTCAAATGCTGGCGGCTTAGCGATTGCTTGCGCGCTTAAAACACTGGCCCCAATATCAGCAGCAAACGGAATACCCAATTTGGGACAATAGGGTTTTGATATAAACCGCAACTTGCTCCAGCAACCAGCACATAATCCGTCACTAGAAGTAATCGGCTCGTCACAAGCCAGACAGCTGGGCGGGAACAACATATCCAATGCGCCGTTCCGCATGGCTGACATGATTTGCTGTTTGCCCGAAAATAGTGACTTTATGCGCAACACAAGTTGCATATTGCCCATCACCCCCATAACTATTGCTCAAAATATAATGTTCTTCAGTTTTTCCTTGGAGCCACCATGCAGCCGCCAAAGCTTTTTGATCGTAGCCGAATTCACAAACGATTGAAACGTCGCGGCGATGCGGAAGATAAATTCGTCGCTGAGTTGGTCATCGAAGATCTTGAAAGCCGACTTGCAACGATTACCCGCAAGTTTGAAAAAGCGATCATCATCGCGCCATCAATCGAGTACCTCATCAAAGACGGCATGTCAGCAACCGACCCGATTGCATTTGAATGTGCAACCACCCTTTTGCCTGCCGACAATGTCAAGCAAGTTGATGTTGAAGCTTTTGACCAAGTCGACAAAGATTATGATCTGATCGTGTCGATGATGGACCTGCAGGTCACCAATGACGTGCCTGGTTTTTTGCATCAAGCGCACCAACATCTCAGACCAGATGGTTTATTCTTGTGTGTTGCCCTTGGCGGCGAAACTCTGAAGGAACTGCGTGCAGCATGGCTGAAGGCAGATGATGAAATATCTGGCGGGGCCTATGCCCGGGTGGCGCCGTTTATTGATGTTCGAGACGCCGGAGGCCTGTTGCAACGCGCCGGGTTTGCTTTACCGGTCGCTGACATTGAACATCACGTCGTTAGGTACGAACATCCGTTGGCGCTGATGGCTGAGTTAAGAGCTTTTGGGGCGAGCAACCCGATGATAGAGACCCCAAATAGAGCGACAACACGCGCATTGTTGGGCCAAGCAATCTCAAATTATCAAACCGAGTTTGCAGATCAAGATGGCCGGGTAAAAGCGACATTGGAATTTATTTGGCTTTCAGCATGGGCGCCCCACGAAAGCCAACAAAAGCCGCTCGCACCAGGTAGCGCAAAAGTTTCTTTGAAGGATATTTTAGAAAGCAATGAAGACTAGGACGACCCAATCGCTTTATCAATTGCGCCGCCGACACTGTCCTCACTGCCCGAAAATACTCCCGATAATGCACTACCAAAAGCGCCAATCGCACCGATAATGACGACCACAATGACCGCTGCGATCAGTCCATATTCAATGGCCGTTGCACCCTTTTCATCGGCTAAAAAACGATGAATGATTGAATTGTTTTTGCCCATTTCGCCCCCCAAAAAGGTCAAACCACGAAAACTACAACAAGTCACACAAGTGGGCGACCAGCGGTTTGTCAGCAGGTGGCATTTGATAGTCTCGCATGCGCTGTGGTTTTACCCACTTCAGGGCAGAATGCTCATGCGCAACCGGTGTTCCTTGCCACTTACGACAGACATAAAGTGGCATAAGAAGATGAAATTTCTCATAAGAAAATGACGCAAAAGTCAGTGGCGCAAGGCAAGCTTCCTTGGTGTCGATGGCAAGCTCCTCCTTCAGCTCGCGAATGATCGCGGCTTCCGGGGTCTCGTTGGGTTCGACTTTGCCACCAGGAAATTCCCATAGTCCGCCCATATTTTTGCCCTCAGGCCGACGTGCAATCAGGACCCGTCGGTCCGCATCGACAAGCGCACAGGCAACCACCAACAAAATTGGTTTTTCTTTAGTCAATAAACTGCCCTCTTAGCTGCGATAATCGCCATTTATGGAGACATAGCCATGGGTTAGATCGCAACCATAAATTGTTGCACTGCCCCCGTTTAATCCAAGATCAACACTGATCTCAATTTGATCAGCCTTCATATATTCGCTGGCATCCTCTTCGGTATAAGACGGAGAGCGAAATCCATCTTTCGCAACAAGTAAGTCGCCAAAACGGATTTGCAACTTGTCACGCTCGGCGGGTTCACCTGCCTTGCCGATTGCGGCCACAACCCGTCCCCAATTCGCATCTTCGCCAGCCAATGCTGTTTTCACCAACGGTGAATTAGCGATGGAGCGCGCAATAATGCTTGCGCTTTGATCTGAAACAGCGCCAGAGACTTTGACCACCATCATTTTGGTGGCGCCCTCGCCATCCCGAATAATTTGTAAGGCGAGGTCCTTCAAAACTGCATTAAGTGCTTGTCTGAAATCTGCGCATCTTGGATCGTCGAGCGAGGTAATTGGCGCAACCCCACGCGCTTCAGCCGCGCCAGTAGCAAACACCAAACAAGTGTCCGATGTCGACGTATCGCTATCAACCGTGATAGCATTAAAGCTAAGCGCGTTCGCGTCCTTCAACAATGCGCGCAAAATCTCAACTGAGATCGGCACATCGGTAAAAACATAAGAGAGCATGGTCGCCATGTCTGGGGCGATCATGCCAGACCCCTTTGCAATGCCCGAAATGGAGACGGAAACACCATCCAGATCGAACTGCGCACCGGCCCCTTTGGCAAATGTGTCGGTGGTGCGGATGGCGTTTGCGCCAGCTTCAAAATCACAGGCAGTTTGAGGCGATTTTTGCAACGCTTCAACCAGCGGCGCATGGTCCAGTGGTTCGCCAATCACACCAGTTGAAGAGATAAAAATCTCTGAAGTTGAGCAATCAAGCATTTTTGCCGCCGCGACCGCCGTTTGGTGCACCGTCTGTGCGCCAACCTTGCCGACAAATGCATTTGCATTGCCTGCATTGATGACCAAACCGCGCGCCAAACCATAACCCAAATTCTCGCGGCACCAGTCAATTGGTGCAGAAGGACATTTGCTTTTAGTCAAAACACCAGCAACGCATGTCCTTTCGCTAAACCGCGCAAAAAGCAAGTTATCCCGCCCGTGATACCCTTCCCCAATTGGGGCACAAAATAAATCCACCCCTTCAATTTGATCAAGTTTTGGGAATGTTTTTGGTGCTAAAGGCGAAATTGTACTCACTTCAGCCATATTAGTTGCCCGCACCAACGATTTGAATGTCAGCGTTCGCTTTCAAATCTTCGACAAGCTTTTCAAATTTGCCCACCATCACACGTTGGCGAATTTGGGGTAGAACTTGCTCAAATGCTGGTGGATTTGACGGACGACGATCCTCAAGCTTAATCACATGCCAGCCAAATTGCGATTGGACCGGTGCCGAATAAGCACCAACCTCTAATGCACGCGATGCATCATAAAATTCTGCTACCATGTCGCCTTCGCTGAAGTAGCCTAGATCACCACCATTTGGTCCACTTGGACCAGTCGATTTCTCTTTTGCAACTTCAACAAAATCCCGGCCATTATCCAGTTCGGCAATAACCAGTTTGGCATCTTCTTCGCTGGCGACGAGCACATGGCGCGCGCGCAACATTTCTTTAGGCACGAAATCTTTGAACGCTTCTTGGTAAGCAGCTTGCAACTCTTCTGGGCTGATTTCAGTTGCCATGACGTCTTGCAAATAGGCCCTACGAAGTGCGCGATCTTCCAAATAAGCTTTGCGACTAGCAAAAGTGTCTGTTTCTGCCATGCCTGCCTTTTTCGCCGCTTGCGCCATCACTTTCATGTCAACAAGCATTTGCACCAAAAAGCCGCGACGCTCTGCCGCTGGAATTGCAGAAATCTCTTCACCCATATCCTCAAGTGCATAGCCCAAATCTGCCTGGGTAATGCTTTCCCCACCAACAACGGCAATCACTGTGGTGGGCGACGGAGCCTCTTGAGCGTTGGTGCTTGCGGCACCCAACATGCTGAAAACCATTGCGCTGCCCAGCAAAGTTGCACGTAGTGAATTAAGGTGTTTTCTCTTCAAATTCAGCATTATTGTTCTTTCTTTTTATCTGTGCAAAATCGGACTTCGCTCACAATTGCACGGGCCCAACAAATTTGTTTGAGGTTTGCGTGATTTGGGAGGCGTTGACAAGACACTTCACCGCACTTACATCTCCCAACGCTTGATTAGGTGAAATTTAGCAACTTCTGCCCTTAATTCGCCATACCAATGCACAGAATTCTTAGCTGATGTGCCCAAATTAAGGCACAACAGCAACAAAATGGGACCGCTTATATGGCACTCGCCGCGCTTGCACGTAAAATTTTTGGCTCCTCAAATGAGCGCCAAGTCAAAAAATATCGCCCTTTGGTCGACAAAATAAACGCACTTGAGCCAGAATTGCAGGCACTAAGCGACGAACAAATACGCGCGCGAACGGACGAATTTAAGGCCCAGTATAAAAACGGCACCAAACTTGAAGACCTTTTGGTCCCCGCATTTGCGACAGTACGCGAAGCCGCGAAACGCAGCATGGGCATGCGCCATTTTGACGTGCAACTGATCGGCGGCATGGTGTTGAACGATAATGCCATTGCAGAAATGCGCACTGGGGAAGGTAAAACCCTTGTAGCGACCTTGGCCGTTTATTTAAACGCCCTAACCGACAAAGGCGTTCATGTTGTTACAGTAAACGACTATCTCGCCAGTCGAGATGCGCAATGGATGAGCCAAGTTTATAGCTTTTTGGGCCTGACCACGGGCGTCATTGTACATGGCCTGTCCGATGATCAACGTCGCGCGGCATACGCAGCGGACGTGACATATGGTACAAACAACGAGTTTGGTTTCGACTATCTGCGCGACAATATGAAATTCTCGCGCGAGCAAATGGCACAGCGCGGCCACAATTTTGCAATCGTGGACGAAGTCGATTCAATTCTAATCGATGAAGCGCGTACGCCATTGATTATCTCCGGCCCATCCGAAGACCGTTCCGAACTTTATACCCAAATTGACGCACTAATGGTCAATGTGGCGGACGAAGATTTTGATCTGGACGAAAAACAACGTTCAGCCACCTTCACGGACGAGGGTATCGAAAAGTTTGAAACCATCCTTAAAGACGCTGATCTGATTAAAGGCGAAAGCCTTTTCGACGTGGAAAACGTCTCGATCGTTCACCACCTCAACTCTGCCCTACGTGCCCACAAGCTTTTCTCTCGCGATAAAGATTATATCGTGCGCGACAATGAAGTTGTGATCATTGACGAGTTTACGGGCCGGATGATGCCGGGCCGTCGCTTTTCTGAAGGCCTGCACCAAGCCCTTGAGGCCAAAGAAGGTGCCCAAATCCAGCCTGAAAACCAGACTTTGGCGTCGATCACATTCCAAAACTACTTCCGTCTTTACAACAAATTGGCCGGCATGACCGGTACAGCGGAAACAGAAGCTGCCGAATTTGCAGACATTTACAACTTGGATGTGATCTCGATCCCAACCAACGTTGATGTTGCCCGGGTTGATGAGGAAGACGAAGTCTATCGCTCTGTTGAAGAAAAATTCAACGCGATTGCTGAAGAAGTTCAGGAATGTCAAAAGCGCAAACAGCCAGTGTTGGTTGGCACGACGTCTATTGAAAAATCTGAATTCCTCGCTGACCTTTTGAAGAAAAAGGGCGCAAAGGACATCAAAGTTCTCAACGCACGCCATCACGAGCAAGAAGCGCAAATCATTGCTGATGCGGGTATGCCCGGCGCGGTGACAATTGCGACCAACATGGCGGGCCGTGGTACAGATATCCAGTTGGGCGGTAACCTTGAGATGCGCATCGCCAACGAATGCGAAGGCCTTGAAGGCGAAGCACGCGACGCCAAGATCAAAGAAATTGAAGCTGAAATTGAGACCCGCAAGCAAGAAGCCCTTGCCGCTGGTGGTCTTTATGTTATCGGCACCGAGCGACATGAATCTCGCCGGATTGATAATCAGCTTCGCGGTCGTTCAGGCCGTCAAGGTGACCCCGGTCACTCAAAATTCTACCTTTCATTGCAAGATGATCTGATGCGGATATTCGCACCGGAACGCATGGAAGGCATGTTGGTTAAGCTTGGCCTAGAAGAAGGCGAAGCGATTGCCCACCCATGGGTAACCAAAGCGCTTGAACGAAGCCAACAAAAAGTGGAAGCCCGCAACTTCGACATTCGTAAAAACATCCTCAAATATGATGATGTGATGAATGATCAACGTAAGGTGATTTTCGAGCAACGCCTTGAATTGATGGACGACGCCAATGTGGCTGAAGCGATCAAGGAAATGCGTGAAGATGTTGTCCATGACATTATCGAAAAAGCGATCCCTGAGCGTTCATATCCAGAACAGTGGGAGCATGAGCAGCTAACTGAAGCCGCCCGCACTTACTTGAACGTTGATGCACCGATCAAGGAATGGTCGGAAGAAGAAGGCATTGACAGCGAGCAAGTTACGGAGCGACTGATCAAATCGGCAAGTGAGGCAGCGGCGAAGAAAACCGCAGACTATACGCCACAAATTATGCGGCAGATCGAAAAACAACTCTTGTTGCAGTCAATTGACGGCCTGTGGCGCGAGCATTTGATCACCCTTGATCACTTGTCAAAAGTAGTTGGCTGGCGTGGTCTTGCCCAACGCGATCCGCTCAATGAGTACAAGCAAGAAGCTTATGAGCTGTTCCAAACACTGCTGGATAGCTTGCGTGAACTTGTGATCGCTCAACTTAGCCATGTGCAGGTGCAGATGACGCCACCTGAGCCCGAACTACCGCAAATGACAGAGCAACATCTCGACCCTACTACAGGCGAGAATGCTGCGGCTCCAGCAACTGACGGCATTGATCCAGACAAGCCAGAAACTTGGGGCAAAGTGCGCCGGAACGAAGCCTGTCCATGCGGATCTGGCAAAAAATACAAACATTGCCACGGCGCAATCGTTTAGTTGCAAGCCATCATCTAAATTTGTAAAAATGCGCCTCTTTTGGCGCATTTTTTTATGGAGAATGAGATGACGACAACAGATTTTAACAAACTCTCCAAAATTTATAGCGCCGAAAAAATCAACCCGTGGAATGACCTATATGAACGCCCGGCATCCACCCAGCTGATGGGCGATGTAAAGGGCAAAACTATCTTGGATGCAGGTTGCGGCGGCGGCAAACACTTGGCTGACCTTTTGGACAAGGGCGCCAATATGTATGGCTTTGACCTAAGTAAAGAGATGTTGTCTTTTGCCGAAGCAGCAATTGGGGATCAGGTGGAGTTGAAAGTCGCGGACTTGTCCAAGGCACTCCCCTACACAAGCATCAGTTTTGACGGCATCCTATGCTCTCTCGCCATGCATTATCTGCAACATTGGGACATGCCACTTGGTGAATTCTACCGTCTGCTTAAACCGGGTGGCCGCTTGGTGATTTCCACCCATCATCCATTTAAAGATCATGAGATGGCAGGCGGCGAGAACTATTTCGCCCACACATTGATTGAGGACAGTTGGACGAAAAATGGCGAGACCATGCATGTGCGGTTTTGGCGCCGCCCACTCACTCAGATGATTGAGGAGTTCATTGCATCTGGGTTTGAAATCGAAGCGATAAAAGAGCCTATGCCCGCTGAAACGGCTAAAGAGAAGTTTCCCGACGCCTATAAAAGCCTGACTACTCAGCCGCGGTTCATTTTCTTCACGCTTAGAAAACCCGCCAAAATCACTTAAGGTGCACAGCCTCGTCCCACACTAGCGATAATCATGAAGATGCGCTTGAAGGACTTCGTCTAGTTTAGGCAAGTTCACGGCAGGCATTTGCTTAAAAACCGCCATTCGTCCGACCATTTGATCGAGTTGGGCGAACTCTTCGACGAGATGATATTGCACACGGTCTACATAGTCGTCGAACGCAATGGTCCAGTCATCATTGTGGCCCAGTGCTTTTACGCATTTCAGCATGCAAGCAACACGAAATCGCCCATCGATCAAAACAAAATCCGGCATGGCTTCTTGGTTTGGAACGTCTGAGTAAGCGGCAAATTTTTGCCGTCTAAATGGGGACACCTGTCCAAGCACAAACGGATAACCCCAGTTTTCCGTCAACCCGATATCTGCATGGCAGTATTCTTGATTTGGACGGCGCATGCCGGCCAATTCAATTGTGCGTTGCACGCTTAGCGAAAACAGTAAATCGCTTTCTTTACTGACAAAAGGAACCTTAAACTGAGCTGCCAAATATGTTGTGCCACCGCTACCGTATTCCAAATAAGACCGGCACTTTTTCAGCTGTTCTGTGAACCAACTTTGTATCTCAGCACTGTCAAAATGCGGCTCTTTCGCCGTTTCAAACATAAGCTTGTCAGCGACAGGGTTGAGTAGCGCGGGCACATTTTTCAACCCATAGACCAATGCACTCTGCCAACGTGGCCAACTTGTTTGAGGCGGTGACAGTTCGGACAACCTATTGGCCCAAGACTATGTTTTTGCTGTGCCCGTAATCTCCATCTGGCCACATGTGAACTGGATAGCCATATGATGGGTCTTCAAAAATGCGCACGACTTCTGGCAGTTTTTGACGCAACTCAGTTTGAGATTTGATACGCATTTCATCGGAAAACAAATCCGCCTTTGACCCAAGATAAGCCGCTGATGCCAAATATACGAATTCTGTCACTTTGCAGCTCGCATCGCATGTCGGGTCGTCGTAAGCGTAATACCCTTTGCGTTCCGCTTCTTCCCATTGCCCGAACAATACGCTGCCCTTTGCGCGTTGTTCACTGAAAACATTTGGCTGATATTTTTGCCAACCAGCATTCACAATGAGATGATGAATTTCCTCTTGAGATGCGTCGCGTTCGTCAACTGGGTTGGTTTCAAACGCCCCCAAATCTTGAACCACGTGACGATCAAAATAGTCAAAAACTTCATCTGCCTGCGCGTCCTCAAACCCTTCTTCGCTCATAACGAGTACCGGGTTAGATTGCGCGAGTTGTTTCAACAATTTCGCATCATCGACTTCACCATCCCCGTCATTATCTAACCACTGGGCCGCAACATGTGCGGCATGCATTATCTTCTCATCAGGCACACTTTGGGTGGCGCAGATGGTAATTGTATCGAAGACCTTAGCCCACTTGATCAAACTCTCCGGCCCACATTGTTCCCCTGACCATGCAGCGCCAACAGGCCCTAAAACCACCAACATTGCCAAAACCCAAATCTTACCAAACATACCGATACATTCCCTTCTTTTGCCTAGCCCTTTGTTATCCAAGAATTTGAGCAACCCTTTGCCGTAGCGTTGGCAAAACATCGGTCTCAAACCACTCATTCTTCTTAAGCCATATATTGTTGCGCGGACTAGGATGCGGCAGGGGCAAACTAGATGGCATAAACTCTGCCCACCGCTTTACCGTATCGGTCAATGTTTTTGATTGGGTGTCACCCAAATAGTAATTGAGCGCGTAAGCACCAATGATAATTTTTAAGTCAATCCCGTCCAACAATTTCAGAACATCTTCATGCCATGTTGCCCGACATTCAGTGCGCGGCGGCAAGTCACCTGATTTGCCAGTACCGGGGAAACAAAAACCCATTGGCAGGATGGCAAATAGGTTGGGGTCATAAAACTGTTCGGCACTCACCCCCAGCCAATCGCGTAGCCGCTCGCCACTTTTATCATCGAATGGTTTACCCGACAGATGAACGAGCCTTCCCGGCGCTTGGCCCGCAATAAGAATTTTAGCGTTTTTGCTGACCTGCAAAACAGGGCGCGGTCCCAATGGCAAATGATCAGCACATATCGTGCATGACCGAACCTTGGTAACTAGGCCATCCAATTCATCCATTGCGCTGTTCTTTTGCGAAAATGACCAAGTTTTCCAGCGCGCGTAGCCCCATGGCATTCATGGTTTTTTGGCCAAACTCCACGTCAATACGCATTGCCAATTCTTCTGCTTCAACATCGATCAAATCGTCAAAATCGGTCACGCCGATCATCGACAAATATTGAATCATTTTTGGCCCTATTGAATGGGCACCCTCAAACGGATGTTTTGATTTATCTCTTGCCATAACCATCTTATCCCACATGGCTCCGACGGTTGCAAAATCAAACCCAAATTTGTTTCCACTATGTGCACCAAACTCAAAAAACTAATTCCAATTTCCCCCTAGTGCTGGGCCATTGGATTTGCGATGATTGGATCAAGTTACTTCGAACTAGGCCTGCACCCATGACCACCACCCAGATTATTCTTTTTTCTTTGTTTTTCTTGGTATTTGTAGGCCTGTTATGGGGACGCTGGCGCTATGATCTTGTGGCGTTTACCGCCCTCATCATCGCCTTATTGTTCAACGCGGTGCCGACAGCTGATGCATTTTCCGGCTTTGGCCACCCGGCAACAATTATCGTCGCACTCGTGCTTGTGGTCTCTCGTGGTCTCACCAATTCAGGTGCAGTTGATCTGATCACCCGCTCAGTCATCGATCAATCTCGCTCTATTGGTATGCACATCACGATTTTAGGGGGGCTAGGCGGCATCCTGTCGGCCTTTATGAATAATGTCGCCGCCCTTGCCATGCTGATGCCTGTCGACATCCAAGCGGCGCAGAAATCTGGACGCTCGCCGGGCCAAACCCTCATGCCCTTATCGTTCGCTACTATACTTGGCGGCCTTGTTACGCTGATTGGCACACCCCCAAACATCATTATCGCATCCATTCGCGAAACAACCCTTGGCGAACCCTTCAACATGTTCGACTTCGCGCCCGTCGGTTTGGTCGCGGCGATTGTCGGCATGGCATATGTTGCGATCATCGGATGGCGGCTTATTCCAGAGCAACCCAAATCCAAAAACTCCCCGTCCGAACTCGCTTCCCTTGAAGGCTATGTGGCTGATTTGGTCGTTGGGGACACGAGCAAAGCAATCGGACAAAAAGTTAGAGACCTTGATGCCGTGGCTGAGGAAAATGATTGCTATGTGCTTGGCCTCGCGCGACGCGGCAAACGTTTGGCCGGGCGTGCAAGGAGCGAAGAAATTAAAGCCGGCGATCACTTGATTATTGAAGCCTCCCCGGAGGCCATCAACGCAATTGTCGGCGCATTGGGATTGCAGTTCCAAGGACAAACAGCCAGCAACAACGCCCTTTCTGGTGATTTGATTTTGTCCGAGGCAGTTGTTACCGCCGAAAGCCGTTTGACTGGACGCACCGCAATGCAATCGAAATTGTTGGCCCGTTACGGCGTGTCGCTGCTCGGGATTTCTCGACAGGGCAAAGCCATCCGCACGCAAGTGCGCAAAACCCAACTCGACCCGGGGGATATTCTACTCCTATTGGGTTCGCCAAATAGTGTTGAAGATGTCATTGGGCGCATGGGATTTTTGCCGCTTGCAGACAGGAATTTGCAAGTCACCCAATATGACCGCGCCTGGACCGCCATCGGCATTTTTGCCGCGGCGCTAACTGCTGCCAGTTTCGGTTGGATTTATCTGCCGGTGGCACTTGCGGTGGTCGCCATATTATTTGTCTTTACGGACATTGTGCCCATCCGCGAGCTTTACGACACCATTGAATGGCCCGTTGTGGTGCTCTTGGGATCTATGATCCCCCTTGGCGCAGCACTTGAAAGTTCTGGGGGCACAGAACTAATCGTCAATGGATTGGCCGCCGCGACCGCAGGCGCGCCACCTTGGGTGGCGCTGACCTTATTAATGATTGTCACCATGACCCTTTCCGACGTGCTCAACAACACGGCCACGGCCATTGTTGCAGCACCGGTTGCCATCGGGCTGGCGGGGCAAATGGGGGTCAATCCTGATCCATTTTTGATGGCCGTAGCTGTAGCTGCTAGCTGCGCATTCCTTACCCCAATCGGGCATAAAAACAACATGCTGATCCTTGGCCCGGGCGGCTATTCATTCTCGGATTATTGGCGTATGGGTTTACCGTTGGAAATCATCATCGTGGCGGTTTCCGTTCCCGCAATTCTACTCTTTTGGCCTCTTTGATTATTTATGACCCTATCTGCAAATCAGTTTCACTTGGTTTTAGCGCTCAACAATGAGCATGCAATTGAAACAAGTTTTTTGGAACCTAATGACCTTCAGCAGTTGCTGGATCGCTCCTATTTGACCCAAACAATTGGCGAACTTGATGCCTTTCTTATCGGCATGAGCCACGCTTCGCCCCATGATGGGATCAATTTCTCTTGGTTCAAATCGCGTTATGACAGCTTTGCCTATATCGACCGGGTAGTGACCGCAAAACATGCGCGCAAACAAGGCCACGCAAAGCGGCTCTATTTAGATTTGATCGAAAAGGCCAAGGCAGACGGCATCAAAATGGTGTGCTGTGAGATCAATCACAATCCACCAAACCCAGGCTCCGTCGCATTCCACGAAAAGCTAGGATTCAAGCAAATCGGCACTGCAGACCTAAGTGAAACCAAAACCGTTGGCTATTGGGCCATCGAGTTTTAGTCAGAACTTAGCTGCACAAAGACTTTGCGCAATATTTCTGGTCGTCCAGCGCGGACGGCTGACTTTCGCGATGAATGATTGTGTCTATCGATCGTGCCTAAAAGCAATCGATCTGGAAACTTAGCGCCCCGAATTTTCGCCAAAGCGCGTTGCATTTGAACCCCATACCCATGACCGCTATGGTCGGCACTGACGACCTCTTCAATCACGATATCACCCTCGATCCAGTCTAGTTCTCCCTTTTTGCAGGCAATGACGCCGATGGTTGAACCTGCTTTGTCTTGGGCAAGAGAAAGTCCGTCGTCCTCAGCACATTCCTTCAATTCTGACAGTTCCGCAGCGGCGATATTGGCCCGTCTTGCGCCATCTTGTGGCAATACCGCGTATCGTGCGGTCACAATTTTATGGGCTAATTCAACGTCTTCCGTACCAGTCAACGTGATCTGGTTTTGCCCTGTGGCGATATCCCGATATAAAGCGGCATGAATGGAAAGGTCCAATATCGCGTCCGGCATTGGCAAATGATCTTTCGCCACAACAAGGCGTACGAATTGAGGGGAAAAGACTGACCATTCTCGGGCCACAACGGACCGCAAAGTGTCTAAGTCAGAAAAACTATGGGCGACGACTTCAACGAAGGGGCGTTCAACGTCTAACCCATAAAATCGAATTCCACCAAGCAGTTCGCCATCTTCTGTCGTGATATATCGATGATTATAGGCTGAGGGTGGCACGTCGAAATTATCGATATTATCGGAAAAGAGCCGCGCAAAGGCAGGGTCAGTCATGAGGTCAAATTGACCCTTACACCATTTGCGCAAACGGGTGGATTGGGCGCCAAAAAGGGCATGTTCAAGTTCGAATTGGCAAGCCAATGACGGCCAATCCGGCAATGTTTCTAAACTCATGGGCCAAAGCTAAAAGCAAGCAGTGCTGCTGGCAAGTAATACTAGGGCTTAGCCCTTAGCGCGTTGGTGGAACTGGGGCGTTCGGGTCTTCAACCGTTTGCTGAGCACCGTTACCACCACCAAACAGTCCACCGAACCAACCGGTGACTTTTTGGGTGGTCTGGTTGATCGCTTTTTTGCGCTCTTCCGCTGCTTGTGCGGCTTCAATTTTGCGCTTGGCTGCGGCTTCCGCATCTAGCTTTGCTTGATCTCTATTGGCCATTGCGACTTTAAACGCTGCAGCGTCTTGGATCTGTTTTTCGCTAAAGCGCTTTTGATCTGCCGTACTCAGCGTTGTGTTGCCACAACCACCAGCTTTGTTGATGCCATATCGACCATTACACACGGACCATTTTGGCCGCTCTTTGGTGATTTCAAAATGGTCGTAACCAACTTTGATATCGCGCCAGAAACTCATATGTTTGCTGTCGCTAAATTCAGCCAAGTTTGGTGCGGTCATTCGGAACGGGAAAACTTGAACCTGAAAACTCTTCGATCCGCCCTTAAATGTCTCACGCGCAAGCGCATAGATTTCGCCGATCTTTTCGTCCGTCATCGCGTAGCAACCGCGAGATGAGCAATCCCCGTGCACCATTATATTTGAACCAGTGCGCCCATGGGCGCGGTCAAACCGATTTGGGAAACCAAGGTTAAACGCAAGAAAATAGTTCGAACGCGGGTTCATCAGGCCCGGTGTCACATCATAAAATCCTTCGGGAGACTGGCGATCTCCTTCACGGAATTTTGGACCCAGATCACCTGACCACGCGCAAATTTTATAGGTACGAAAATGGGCGAACTTGCCGGTTTTCTTGACCTTTTTCCAAACCTCGAGTTCGCTCTCTCGCTTAAAGATACGCACCAACATTGGCGCACCTTCGCTAGACCCCATTTGATCAAGGCGGATTTTGGTCAAGGATGTCAAAGGAATGTTGTGGCGATTGCTTTCAAATCCGGTGGTGCAGGCAGACAGCAGAAAAATACCGCAGATCACCAACAAGAATCTTGGCACCAAAAGATTTTTTGCAAATTTGTGCAAACCAAAAATCAAGAAATTACTCCAAACCACAACTGCCCGGCGCTCAATACTAGGCGGCCCCAAATAAATTACAGTTAATCAATTGAAGACCAAAGCGCTTTCCCTCAGCACTCAATTCACTTTTAGGTGAACTTTGATCCGATTAGGAAAGGTTTGCACCCATGGCCAAGTATTTTTCCCGACGGTGCTCACGCACTTCAAGCCGGCCTTTGCCTTCATATTCAGCCAAGAAATCCTCAATCACCTTGTGGGCAGACTGCAAAATCTCTTGTTGATGACGATGTGCGCCGCCAGCAGGCTCGGGAATGATCTGGTCAATAATGCCAAATTCAAGCAAATCTTGCGCTGTGATTTTCATGTTGTTTGCAGCTTCTTGCGCTTTTGCGGCATCTCGCCACAAAATCGATGCCGCCGCTTCCGGCGAAGCAACGGTGTAAATCGAATGCTGCAACATCACGACTTTGTTCGCCGTCGCAATCGCAATCGCGCCACCAGATCCGCCTTCACCAATCACAATCGCAATGGAAGGCACACCAATTTCAAGGCACATTTCTGTTGAGCGAGCGATGGCTTCGGCCTGGCCGCGCTCTTCAGCACCGACACCCGGATAAGCACCAGCGGTATCGACAAAAAACAGTACCGGAATATCAAACCGATCCGCCATATCCATGACGCGAACTGCCTTACGATATCCTTCAGGCCGTGCAGAACCAAAATTATGCTTTAGGCGCGTTTCAGTATTAGAGCCTTTTTCTTGCCCAATAATCGCGACCGCTTGGCCGTCAAATCGACCAAATCCACATTGAACAGCGGCGTCTTCGGCATATTTACGATCGCCAGCCAACGGCACAAAGTCCGTTATCAGCTCTTTTACATAATCAATAAAATGCGGACGCAGCGGATGGCGCGCAACTTGGGTTTTTTGCCAAGGTGACAGGCGACCATAAATATCGAGTAGTGCTTCGTCTGCTTTATCTTGCAAACGTTTCACTTCATCTTCAATTTCAACCGCTTCACCACTTTGCGCAAGTGACTTAAGTTCTTGCACTTTACCCAGTAAATCTGCGACCGGTTTTTCAAACTCGAGATAGGACTGCATGTTGTTCCGTCTTCTATTTGTCCCCTAAAAGGCAAGTGGCCTTTTGGAACCCATTCAATTGCGGCGGAAAGTGGCCATTCCCCCCATTAATGTCAACCTTTGCGCACCAAATTGGCAACAATATTCCTAAAAGGAACGCGCGTCAGGTTTGCACAATTCTTGTTAATCCTTGGCCAAAGGATGATGCTCATGCACAAGCGAAGTCAATCGCTCATCAAGAATATGCGTATAAATCTGCGTTGTCGAAATATCTGAATGCCCCAGCAATAATTGTACGACACGAAGGTCTGCACCCCTTTCCAACAAATGTGAGGCAAAAGCATGGCGCAATATATGGGGTGAGATTTTTTGCGTATCTAAACCAGCGCGTCCGGCCAACGCCTTTAGATCACGCGCAAAAACTTGCCGCGCCATAAATCCAGTTTCTGTATTAGCTGGAAAGACAAACCGACCCGGCGTAAGCTTTGAAAGATAATTCAACAGCGCGTCTTTTGCGCGATCATTTAGCGGCACCACCCGCTCCTTATTGCCCTTACCGATAATGTTGAGCATGCTCGCTTCTCGTGTCACGCTTGAGCGCAAAAGCCCCACCAGCTCGGATACACGCATGCCGGTGCCGTAAAGCAACTCGAGCAACACATAGAGTTTTTGCGCCCGCAATTGCGCCTTTGGTTTGAGTTGATCGTCATTGGCTTCCAACTCTGCTTGGGCAAAAAGCTGATCAACTTCTTCAATCGACATGGTTTTGGGCAATCGCACACCAGCTTTGGGTGCGGGGATCACCCTGGTCGGATCGTCCTTTCGAAACCCATCGGAAACCAGAAATTGGTAAAACTGCCGAATAGAGCTTAAACGCCGCGCCGCACTGGATGCGGCGAAACCGCGTTCATCTAAATCAATCAAATAGTGCTGGATTGCATGGCGATCAGCATTGCCAATTGGTGTGGACTTAGATGTTGCAAATTGTTCGTAATCGCCAAGATCGCGCCGATAGGCTTCAAGCGTGTTTTGCGCAGCGCCTCTTTCAGCGCTCATCATTTCAAGGAAATTTTCAATCAATTGGTCATTGGTCATCTCAGGCGACCTACTTATTATCGAACAACTCGCGTGCTGGAATGCGTTCGCTCATTTCACGTGGCGTCGGCTCCACAAATATGGTCAGCGCATACATTGTGCCAAAAGCAATTCCAGCCAACACGCCAAGAAAAACTAAAAATCGAATAAGTGTCGGCATGAAACTTTAACTCCCTTGATTGCCCTTTTTCGACTATTTTGCGTCCCCAATCAAGCATTTGATGAAATCATGTGGCATGTGTTCAAACCAAGTGACTTGACAATTTGCCCACACATCGCTTCAACCAACATTCATGTTTAAGTGGAGAATTTAGTGCCCGTCGAACTGGACAGCACCATAGTACGGCGTAATGCAGATCGCGTGAACGACGGCCGCGCCAACAAGCCAATTGTAATTGTTGGAATGATGGGCGCTGGAAAATCTACAGTTGGCCGAAGAGTTGCCCATTTCCTTGGATTAGAATTCATCGATAGCGACGACGAAATTGAAATCGCTGCTGGCATGCCCATTGCCGATATTTTTGAAACCCATGGCGAAGAAGAGTTCCGTGCCGGGGAAACAAGGGTGATCGCCCGGCTTCTGCGGACAAGACAAAACGCCATTATCTCTACCGGCGGCGGGGCCTATATGGACCCAACAACCAGAAACAATATTGCAAAAAACGCAATTTCTGTTTGGCTGAAGGCGGACATTGATCTGCTGTTTGAACGGGTGTCGCGCAAAAACACGCGACCACTTTTACGCACAGCTGATCCCTACGGCACGCTCAAGGCATTGGTCGACAAACGATATCCAACTTACGCTAAAGCGGAGGTAACTGTGATGTCGCACGAAGCCAGCCACGAACAAATCGCGTCCGAGATTATTGCGGCCCTCGCTGACCATCTAGCACCAACCACAAAGTCATAAAATGACCGAGCAACACACGAAGCCAAATATTGTCACCATCGACCTTGGGACGCGTAGTTACGATATCAATGTCGCGCATGATGCCATTGAAACGTTAGGGGCAACGCTTAAGTCTATGTTTCCTGGCGCGCGGTTTGGCATTGTCACAGATGAAAATGTCGAGCGCGAACAGCTGCCGCGGCTAAAAAAGAGTTTAGAGGCCGAAGGACTGCAATATAGCGTTGTGAGCATTGCGGCGGGCGAAAGCTCTAAATCCAACAAGGTGCTCAACGAGGTCATCGAAGCGCTATTGGACCAACGGCTAGAGCGCAACGATATCATCATCGCATTTGGTGGCGGTGTGGTCGGCGATTTAGCTGGATTTGCCGCCTCGGTTATTCGGCGCGGCATGGACTTTGTTCAAGTGCCAACATCCCTACTCGCGCAGGTAGACAGCTCCGTTGGTGGCAAGACAGGTATCAACTCCCCACATGGCAAAAACCTGATCGGCGCTTTTCATCAACCCCGATTTGTTGCCGCCGATTTAGGTGCCCTTGAAACACTTTCCGAACGTCAATTCCGCGCCGGTTATGCCGAAATGGCTAAATATGGCCTGATTGACGATGCGGAGTTCTTCTTTTGGCTAGAAGAAAATTGGCGCGAAATTTATGAGGGCGGGCCAGCACGGGCCAAGGCAATCGCCCATGCATGTCGGGCAAAAGCACGCTTCGTAAAGTCGGATGAAAAAGAACATGGCGTACGAGCGCTGCTAAATCTGGGCCATACATTCGGCCATGCGTTTGAAGCGGCGACCGGATATTCAGATCGCTTGTTACACGGAGAAGCCATCGCCATCGGCATGGTCCTCGCCCACCGCTATTCAACCCAAATCGGCATTGCCAGCGGGCAAGATGCGGTGCGTGTCGAAAACCATTTCAAAGCGGTTGGATTGCCGACCGAATTGAGTGACATTCCGGGTGAATTGGCATCGAGCGAAGAATTGATGCATCATATCGCCCAAGACAAAAAGGTCTCACGCGGTGCCCTCACCTTTATTTTGACCAAGGGTATTGGCGAAGCCTTTATCGAAAACGGGGTAGAACCCAATTCGATATTGAAATTCCTTGAGGAGCAACGCAGCTAATGTTCGAGTTTTTCGCCTCCATTCCACCATCACTTTGGATTTCGATCGCCGCGATTGTAGTGCTTTTGGCCCTATCTGGATTTTTCTCCGGTTCTGAAACTGCGCTAACTGCCGCTTCACGCGCCCGCATTCACCATTGGGTCAAAGCAGAAAACCAACGGGCAAAAATTGTTGAAGATCTTACAAAAGACAAAGAACGCTTGATCGGCGCTTTGTTGCTTGGCAATAATCTCGTCAACATTCTCGCCTCTGCGCTTGCCACCAGCGTCTTGATTGCGCTGTTTGGCGATACTGGTGTGATTTATGCCACCATCGTCATGACCGCCTTGGTCGTGATCTTTTCTGAAGTTTTGCCCAAAACATGGGCTATTTCCAAACCTGATGAATTTGCACTCGGCGTCGCCCCTTTTGTGCGACCTATTGTGGCTATTTTTGCCCCCGTAACGTTCGCAATCCAAAAGCTAGTCAATGCACTTTTACGCCTCGTCGGCGCACGGCGTGAAGACGACACTTCTGGCATGACAAGCCATGAAGAATTGCGCGGCACCGTGGATTTGTTGCACCGCGACGGCGAAGTGATCAAAAATGACCGTGACATGCTTGGCGGCATTCTTGATCTAAGTGAGCTTGAAGTTTCCGACGTCATGATTCACCGCACCAAAATGCTCGCCTTTGACGCGGATATGCCGACAGAACAACTGGTGCAAGACATATTGGAAAGCCCATATACCCGCATTCCGCTTTGGCGCGAAAACCAAGACAATATTGTTGGTGTTGTGCACGCCAAAGACCTACTACGCGCCTTGTTTAAGCTTGGTGGCAAAGTCGAAAATCTCGATATTGAACGGATTATTTCAAAACCATGGTTTGTGCCGGATACAACCCCAGTTCAAGCCCAACTTAATGCCTTCTTACGAGAGAAAGCGCACTTTGCCTTGGTAGTAGACGAATATGGCGAGGTTGAAGGCCTTTTGACCCTTGAAGACATTTTGGAAGAAATCGTTGGTGAAATCGCCGACGAGCATGACGAAATGATGGAAGGGGCGAAGAAGCAACCAGACGGTTCCTACATCGTTGACGGCTCGCTGCCCATTCGCGACCTCAACCGTGCACTTGATTGGACTTTGCCGGACGAAAACGCCACCACAATTGCTGGACTGATCCTTGATGAAGCCAAGATGATCCCCAACGTCAATCAAACATTTACGTTCCACGGCATGCGGTTCCGCATTCTGAAAAAAGAACGCAACCGCATTACTGAGCTAAAGATTATTCCCTAATGTGTTCAATCGGTTGGAGAACCCGTTGGCTCCACTTCAATAGCCAACGCGTGAATGGTTTCCTTTAGCTCTTCGGCCAAACACGTCATGATTGCGCGATGTTGCGCAACCCGCATTTTCCCATCTAAAGAAGGTGCGGCGATTTGCACGCGGAAATGACTATTTCCCCCCTCGCGATATCCCGCATGGCCCCGGTGTAGTTCACTTTCATCGTGTACCCGCAGGGTTGTTGGCTGAAATTCTTTGATCAATTTCGCAATGATTGTATCTTTCATCGACATTTGGGGTTTCGCTCCGGCCATTTTTTGATGTAAAAGGGGTGTCCATTTTCTCTAGCTTTAAGAGCACTTACATTGAATTCCAAGCTCTTCGATAAAATCAAAGTAAAACGTCGCGCGTCATCTGCAGTCAAACCGGAGGACGACCTCCCCCGTTGTGCGTGGAAAGGTTGCGATCAACCTGGCGCACATAAGGCACCAAAGGGTTCTGATATGCCGGGCTATTATCAGTTCTGCATGGCCCATGTGCGTGAGTACAATAAAAGTTTCAATTTCTTCTCAGAAATGAATGATGAGGAAATTCAAAAAATTGTAACCGATCGTACCGGCGGCCGTCCAACGTGGGATATGGGCGTGAATAAAGCCGCGCCGGCCCAAGCCGAGGCACCGAGCACGGCCGGGCGTAAGAAAAAGAACCACGATCCGTCGAATGTGCTGCGCCGCTATGCGCGCATGCAAGGCGCGTCCAGTGGGCCAAACCGTTCTGCCGACCGCAAGATCCTAGATGCTGACAAAAAGGCGCTTGAAATGCTTGATGTGAGCCACACTTCTGGCCCAGATCAGATCAAAAAAGCCTACAAGGACTTGGTGAAAAAGCACCACCCTGACATCAATGGCGGTGACAAGAGTTCTGAGGAGCGACTGCGCAATATTGTGACGGCTTACAACCACCTTAAGTCCAAGGGATTTGTGTAAGCAAAACCGCAAAAATTCTGTTTGTGCTCGGCGCGGGGTCAAAGACCTTGTGTCTGGACCCTAGTCGAGTACAATTTTTGTTGCTATAAACCCGCCGACCAATAAAATACCTGCCCTACCCTTTGCGCGCTTTTTGTGCCAAAACCCCAATTAAAGAACAGCTATCTATTTAAAAGGCTCACATCATGACCGCACCCTTGCCTGATACTCAATATTCTGTCCGCGAACTTTTCGGCATTGATTCAGACTTGATGGTCAAAGGCTATAAAGAGCGCACCGAACACGTGCCGCCTTTAGACCCAGACTATCTTTTCGATAAAGCCACGACCTTGGCCATTCTGGCTGGGTTTGAGCATAATCGTCGCGTCATGGTGCAGGGCTATCACGGTACCGGGAAATCAACCCACATTGAGCAAGTTGCAGCCCGGTTGAATTGGCCACTGGTACGGGTCAACCTAGATAGCCACGTCAGCCGGATCGATTTGGTGGGTAAAGACTCCATCGTCATCAAAGACGGCAAGCAAATCACAGAATTCCGTGATGGCATTTTGCCATGGGCGTTGAAGAACAATATCGCGATTGTGTTTGATGAATATGATGCAGGCCGCCCAGACGTAATGTTCGTGATCCAGCGCGTACTTGAAGTTTCTGGCCGCCTGACATTGTTGGATCAAAATAAAGTCATCGAGCCGCATCCAGCTTTCCGCCTGTTCTCAACAACCAACACTATTGGGTTGGGCGATACGTCGGGTCTTTATCACGGCACCCAGCAGATCAACCAAGGTCAAATGGACCGTTGGTCAATCGTGACAACTTTGAACTATCTGCCGCACGAAAAAGAAGTTGGCATTGTGTTGGCCAAAGCCAAAGCGTTCCAAAATGAAGAGGGTGAAAAAACCATTTCCAACATGGTGCGCCTGGCAGATATGACCCGTTCAGCTTTCATCAATGGTGATCTTTCAACCGTGATGAGCCCTCGTACGGTGATTACTTGGGCCGAGAATGCGTCGATCTTTGATGATATTGGCATGGCTTTCCGCCTTACATTCTTGAATAAATGTGACGAGTTGGAACGCGCCGTGGTTGCTGAATTCTACCAGCGCGTATTTGGCACGGATTTGCCTGAATCAGCCGCAAACATCGCTTTGAGTGCATAAAGCGGCGACACAATGTTTTAACCCGAAAGGGAAAATATGTCTGGCATATCCAAAAGCGCCAACAGGCCTGACCCTGCAGCAACACTAAAAAGTGCTGTGGGCGTCACCATGCGCGCCATCGCGCAGGATAGCGAGTTAGAGGTTGCCTTTACCTCTGACCGCCCCTTGCTGACTAAAGACAAAGCCCGTTTGGCCAACTTGCCCCGTGTGCCAAAAGCCGAAGACGTTGCCATTGCCCGCGGACAGGGCGATGCGATGGCCATGCGCTTGGCGGCCCACGATCAAAAATTACATAAGAAATACTCGCCTCAAGATACAGAGGCGCGCGCCGTGTTCGACGCGCTGGAGCAAGTGCGGGTGGAGGCAATCGGCACCGACCGGTTGCCCGGCATGAAGGGCAATCTTGCCGCCATGCTGGAAGACAAACTTTTCCGGGCCAATTATGGTTCGATTACCGACATTGCTGATGCGCCTTTAGCGGAAGCCATGGGCTTGGTTTTACGTGAAAAACTCTTAGGTATCGACATTCCATCGTCAGGCGAGAAACTAGTCGACTTCTGGCGCGAAACCATCGAGCAAAAAGCTGGCAATCAATTGGACGATCTTGCTTCGCTAATTGATGATCAAGCCGAATTTTCTAAACTTTGCCGCACGGCGTTGCGCAATATGGAATTGGTGGTCGACGCTGATCCAACCGATTTGGATGGCGACGAAGATGATGCGGGTGAAGATACAGATCCGCAAAACGCGCCCGACGAAAATGCCGATAAACAAGATGGCTCTTCTGACAAGGAAGAAGAGCAAATGGATGCCGAACAGGCACCCGGCGACACCGAGCAGGAGGGCGAAGTTGAAGGCGAAGACGCTGACTTCCAAGATATGGAAGAGCAGGACGCACCGCTTGAACAGGGCGAAGACAGCCCCAATGCTCAACCTGAAAATGATATCCCAGAGCATTTCCGCAACATGCCGGAATATAAGGTTTTTACGACAAAGTTTGATGAGACCGTAAGTGCTTCCGAACTTTGTCCGCCCGAAGAACTTGATCAATTGCGTGCACTTTTGGATAAGCAATTGGACGGTTTGTCTGGTGCAGTGGCCCGTTTGGCCAACAAATTGCAACGCCGCTTGATGGCCCAGCAAAACCGATCATGGGAATTTGATCTTGAGGAAGGGCTTTTGGACACTGCACGGATCACCCGCGTGGTGACCGATCCGCTGCAACCTCTTTCGTTCAAAATCGAAAAAGACACGGATTTCCGCGACACGGTTGTGACCTTATTGATCGATAATTCAGGCTCCATGCGTGGACGCCCGATCACTATCGCAGCAATCTGTGGTGACATTCTTGCCCGCACGCTCGAGCGTTGCGGCGTGAAAGTTGAGATTTTGGGCTTCACAACCCGCGCTTGGAAAGGCGGCAAGTCTCGCGAAGCATGGATGCAAGCTGGCCGTCCAGCAGGGCCAGGCCGGATAAATGATGTTCGTCACATTATTTACAAATCAGCTGATGAGCCTTGGCGTCACGCGAAGTCAAATCTTGGTTTGATGATGCGCGAAGGCTTGCTGAAAGAAAATATCGACGGCGAAGCACTTCAATGGGCGCACAAACGAATTTTGGGTCGGCCTGAAAATCGCCGCATATTGATGGTGATTTCTGACGGCGCGCCTGTCGATGACAGCACGCAATCTGTTAATCCGGGCAATTATTTGGAAAAACATCTGCGCTACGTCATTGAAGATATAGAGACCCGTTCTCCCGTTCAACTTGTGGCCATCGGTATCGGTCACGATGTGACCCGTTATTATCGACGGGCAGTCACGTTGCTGGATGCGGAAGAATTGGCCGGCGCTTTGACGGATAATCTAGCGGCTTTGTTTGACGAAGAGTTGCCTCAAGAAACCCGTCGACGAGGCCGAAAATAGCACGCAACTTATCCATTCTATCTTGCCTATTGGGCGCGTTCCTCGCGCCCAATTTTGCATTTGCGGAACCATTTAATATTGGTGCCAACCAGATTAGTCATTTTCAGGGTCGAGAAATCGGCAAGCCGGTTGGCAACGGACTGACATGGTATGGTGGGTTACACCTAACCGGCAATGTCAGGAACTTTGGCGGCCTTTCTGACATTACATTTACGTCCGCGGACGGCGATCTCGCCATTGTCACGGACAAAGGGCACTTTATCTCCGGGAAATTGCAATATGACCCGAAAGGTGCCCCCGAAGGCATCATCAATGCCGACATTAAGCGATTGCGAAATTCAAAGGGCGTAAAATTACCATCCACATTTTCGCGCGATCCGGAAGCAATTGACACCATTTACCGAGACGGCAAGCCCGTTGCGGTGCGCGTTGGCTTTGAGCACCTGACCCGTGTTGCAGATTTCGAATTGGACGGTACGCGCCCTGGCGGTGCGGCGCGCGAATATACAATCCCCAATTGGATCACCCGGCAACGCAATAACGGCTCAATTGAATCGCTGTGTATTGCGCCGCCAGCGTCTCCGGTTGCCGGGTCAACCCTGAT
This sequence comes from Maritalea sp. YIW29, assembly GCF_057219265.1. Taxonomy (NCBI): domain Bacteria; kingdom Pseudomonadati; phylum Pseudomonadota; class Alphaproteobacteria; order Hyphomicrobiales; family Devosiaceae; genus Maritalea; species Maritalea sp. YIW29. Next base: position 821,702 of record NZ_JBXVVF010000002.1, on the reverse strand, counting down.
GATTTTGGAAGATGTCCGCAACGATCAAGGACATAATCGTGCATGGCTTTCCGGCAAGCGTGACGGTGGAAATTTAAGTGTTCGGGCAGAAGGTGGCTATCGACCCACAGCATGTACTTTTACCCAAAACGGTGATCTCTTAATTCTTCATCGCGACATTGGAATTTTTGGCTTCTCCATGCAGCTGCGCTTGATCAAAGCTGCAGACGTGAAAGCGGGTGTTGTTTTATTTGGCGAAAAACTGCTGGAAGCTAATGGCGGCGATGTCGACAATATGGAAGGTTTGGCCACACATATTGACGGCAAAGGCGACACAATCATCACCATCCTATCTGACGATAATTTCAGAAATTGGGAACGCACCCTTTTACTTCAATTTATTTTAGAATAATAATTTTAGTACAAACGACTGATCTCGCCTAAGGTGGGCGCAACTTCCAATCAAAGCTCGAGGTAAACGGGCAACTCTAAAAGGGATAATCCATGAACATCGAACTATTGAAGCACCTGTGCGAAACACCAGGCGTGCCTGGTCGCGAAGACCGCATTCGTGCTGTCATTGAAAAAGAAGTCGAGGGTCTTTTTGACGAAGTGACCACTGACCCAATGGGGTCATTGCTTTGCAAACGCAACCCAACAGGCACACCAGCTAATCCGCCGAAAAAGATCATGCTGTTGTGCCACATGGATGAAATCGGTTTTTTGGTTTCCCACGTATCTGAAAAAGGCCATGTCTATGTCGACAATGTTGGCGGCTTTGACACACGCAACCTGTTCAGCCGTCGCGTTTTGGTTGTTACCGAAAATGGCGACTATAAAGCAGTGATGAACCCGGGCGGCAAGCCAATCCATATTCAAAGCCCTGAAGAAGGCAAAAAAATCCCAACCGTTTCTGAGTTCGTGATCGATCTTGGCTTAGGCGAAAAAACCAAAGACGTTGTGCAAGTTGGCGACTATGTGGTGATGGACGAGCCATTGCTCGATCTAGAAGACAAAGTGGTTTCTAAAGCCTTGGACAACCGCGTTGCGTGTTGGTTGGGCATCGAATCTATCCGCAAATTGGTGGCAGACAAGTCCACCCATGATTGCGAAATCCACGTGGCCTTTACCACCCAAGAAGAAGTTGGCCTGCGCGGTGCCCGCACAGCGTCCCATGCGATCCAGCCGGACATCGGCCTTGGCATCGACGTAACGCTTGCTTGTGACACCCCAGGCGTGCCTGAGCATCAATCCGTCACCGTTCAAGGCAAGGGCTTTGGCCTTCACGTGAAAGATAGCTCGTTCATCGCCGACATTGATCTGGTGCGTGATGTTGAAGCGGTGGCGAAGAAAAACGACATTCCTTACCAGCGCACCGTTCTCGCCCGTGGCGGCCAAGACGGCGCAGCGGCGCAACAAGCTGCTGCTGGAGCAAAAGCCGTCGGCATTGTTGTTGGTTGTCGCTATGTGCACACGGTCACAGAAATGATCGACAAAACGGATCTTAAAGCGGCCCGCGATATTTTGGCGGCTTACTTGGCTGCAAACTAAACAGAGCCACCTAAAACTAGAAAATTGGATCCCGTCGCATTGTTGCGGCGGGCTTTTTGGTTGATATTGGTTTGGCGGAACTGACTATTCAATGGTCAGCGCTCAGCCGTAATTCTCACCACTTGCCCATTTCGAGAATCGGTGAGCACAATGATCGATCCGTCATGATCGATCTCAACATCGCGAACGCGACCAAGTTTGGGGAGCAACCGTTCTTCGCTTGTTACCTTGTCGCCATCAAGGGTCAGCCGCACAATACCACCCGGATTAAGCGAAGAAGCAATGATGTTGCCATTCCAATCCGAAAGTTCTTCACCTGTTTTAAAGGCAAAGCCGCTGGGCGCAATTACCGGGTCCCAATAGTATCTAGGTTCTGTAAAGCCTTGGGCGCGCGGCTTACCACTGCCAACAGGGCGACCGCTATAGTTCTCACCATAGCTGACAACTGGCCAACCATAATTGGCCCCAGCTTGTAGCCTGTTCAGTTCATCACCGCCTTTAGGGCCATGGCTAAGCAACCAAATCTCGTCGGTGCCCGGGCGCAAGGCAGCGCCTTGCACATTGCGCATTCCAAGGGCGTAAATCGTGTCGATTGCCCCCTCTTGATCAATAAAGGGATTATCGCTTGGAGTTTCCCCATCCTGTGTCACCCGGATGGCTTTGCCGTAGCTCTTGTCCAAATCCTGTGCAAACACGCGCTCTCGCTCGGATGAATGGTCACCCGTTGTGATGTAGGCAAAACCGTTATGCAATACAATTCGACTGCCAAAATGCATAGGCGATGGCGAAGGAGGATGTTGGATAAATATATCCTTCAATTCCGTGAGGCTGCGCATATCGTTAGATAGGACCGCTCGGGCCGCCGCTGTCGCAGATAAATTATTGCCCATAGGTTTTGCATAGGTAAGGAAGATCACCCGGCTTTGCTCAAAGTCTGGGGCCAACGCCACATCAAGCAGTCCGCCCTGCCGCTCGGCAAATACTTCTGGTATGCCCTTAATCGGGTCTTTAACCAACTCTCCGGTTGCCGTGATAAACCGCAGCTGGCCCTTTCGCTCGCTGACCAGATAACCGCCGTTGGGCAGTTTCGCGATGCCCCAAGGGTTCGAAAGACCAGTGGCTATCATTTCTGTTTTCAAAGACATCTTCGAAGCAAGAATTGGCGCGCGGGTTTGATTTTCAAAGGCCGGGGAGAATTCGGGCACATTTTTTGCACCGCCATAAGCGTCATCCTGCGCAAATGCAGAAGTGGCCGCAAAGAGAACCAAAAGGGCGAAGGCGATTGGATTTTTCATGGTGGTGCTCCGTTAGGTAGGGTCAAACAAGTCAGCAAGCTCGCTATCGGCTTTCCCAAATCTAAACATACTTTTTGATCAATTTATGTTGCGCATTTCACCACACAAAAAAACGCCCCGACAGGATCGGGGCGCTTTGGTTGCCAAATCGCGCTCACAAACAAATTGGCTAAATCCGATAATTTCACATTCATGAATGCTATGCAGTTGCGTCCCTCACCACTTGTCGGTCTGCAATGAACCGGCGAAGCAAGTTGAACGGTGCCAATAGAGCAAAGACCATCAGCATTTTCACGAGCATATCCCCGGCAGCCAGCGAGACGTATAACGGCACTTCAGGCCCGACACTTAGGAACGGCACACCAAACCCAAGCGATGTGTCTGCTTGGTTGAAAAACTGGTCAATGCCAGAAAATGCTGGTGAGAATGCCAGTGTGAAGAAGATAACTGTGTCAATCACCGTGGCAATGCCTGATGAAATTAGCGGTGCGCGCCACCATTCGCCGTTGCGAAGTTTATCAAAGATGGAAACATCTAGAAGTTGGGCCACCAGAAATGCGGAACCCGAAGCAACAGCTATGCGTGGGTCGGCAAGTTTGAGCGACAGATAAACCGCCAACGAAAAGCCGACCAATACGACAATGCGCGCCGATTTCGGACCGAAATGGCGGTTGGTCAGGTCTGTTACCAAAAATGCAAATGGGTAAGTGAAGGCACCCCAAGTCAGGATCTCATTGAGATCAAACATGCCAAGTTGAAAATCAACAGGATGAGAAACAAGGAAGTTCGATGAAACAACAACGATTGCCATTGCCACAATTGCAATCAAAAAGCGAGTGAGCATGAAAATGCACCTCTATTTTACGCAGCAATTCCGGCAAAAGACCGGCGCCACTTAGAAAAGAAAATACCGCGAAACATTATGTTGCGCGGTATCAAATTTGAATTCTTTAGAAGAACCGTTTCCTTAAGACGCAAGCGCCTGACGAAGTTCTTTTTTCACACCCAATGCGCGATCTGACAATTCAGTGTCTTTCGCTTTAAGCAAATAAGCGTCCAAGCCACCGCGGTGCTCAACTGTACGCAAAGCCGCTGCAGAAACCTTAAGTTTCACATTGCGGCCCAAAGCTTCAGACATCAAAGTCACATTGCACAAGTTTGGCAAAAATTTACGGCGAGTCCGGTTGAGCGCGTGGCTCACATTATTGCCAGACATCACACCTTTGCCAGAAAGTTCACAACGACGTGCCATGTTTTTTGTTCCCGTTCGATCCATAAAACCTGAATTGTCTCGTGCATTACGCCGAGCCCGATAGGTCTCAATTATATGAAAAAGTCGCGTTTAAATAGATAATGGGCTGGCATTAGTCAAGCACTTCTGTTGATTTTACATCGTGAAATGCCTTGAAAGCGTCATTCCATGTCGGCACTGTAAAAAATCAGTGATTCGTAAAACCAGTTCGCATTAGCCAAGGAGCGACCGACATCGTGGCCGCATACCCCTTACAAACTCTTTTCCGCACCCTTCTTACCCTACTTATCTTCGCATTGTTACCCACAAACGGGTTCGCTGCGTCATTAGACAGCCAAGCACGATATGTGGTCACCTTACGTGGGGTCAATATTGCGGAAGTTGGGGTGAGCTTTAAGGATGACGGCAACAATTACAGCGTCAACATTAGTGGTGATGTTTCTGGTCTTGCATCTTTGGTGGCGGCAGGTACAGCAAGACTGACATCAAGCGGTTCTTCAAGTGGCAAACAGCTTCAATCCAATCGGTTCCTATTGGAAACCAAAACCAGCGCCGACACGTTCACCGTTCAATTCCAAGCCAACAACGGCAATGTCACCAGCATGCAAGTGGTGCCACCCCTAAGCCAAAACAACAACCGTGTGCCCGTTGTCTCAAAACATCGCCGTGGCATCAACGATCCAGTTGCGGCATTTCTTGTGAAGGCCGACACGTTAGGCCCAGAAGTCTGCAACCACAATTTCAATGTCTATACCGGCGTTGAGCGATATGATCTCGATCTCAAATTCGCTGAAAAGCAAACCGCCACATCCAAACGCACTGGATATCAGGGGCCTGTGATGTTGTGCACCATGCGCTACAAGCCAATTTCTGGCCACTTCACCAATTCGGACACCACCAATTACATGAAAAGCAACCAGCGCTTTCTGATCTGGTACGCCCCTTTGGGCAACTCCGGCTATATGATTCCCTATCGGGTTTTGGTCGGCACGGCTTTTGGCGACTTGTCCATGGTACTCACCCGGCTAAATTACTAAAAAACCTCGAGATTTTGGCTCAGTTCCATTAACCATAAACGCCTGAAGCGCGTTCTCGTTTCGACACGTCAATTTCTTTTTGGTAAAAATTCGCCCTAAATGCCCCACATTTCCAACGCCAGAAGTTAACGCCACAAATAAAACCACATTGCCGCTGTTCAAACTAATGCAACATTCATTATCAAATGCCCCAAATTAATTGATTTGAAACTCAAATGAACGCCGGTCGGCAATTTCAAGGGCGAAAAATGAACGATTTTCAAAAAATAGTGGCCCATTGCACTTCGACCCACCATATAATGTGGAGAACGAAATCAGAATCAACACAGAACCGCGATTCGGTCCGTGTTCGTTCTCGTTTCGTACCAGAAGTAAATCCAGCGCTGCTTTAACCCGCTGTCCTGTCCCAAAAAAAGACAGTTATTGCAGCTACTTTAAGGACGCCGGAGCAATTTATGACGACCCACTTCACCACGGGAACCGTTAAGGCCATTTTGGGGCCAACAAACACCGGAAAAACCCACTTTGCCGTTGAACGTATATTGGCGCACCGTTCGGGTATGATTGGTTTACCTTTGCGCCTGCTGGCACGCGAAGTCTATCAACGTCTTGTGGACCGGGTTGGCACAGGCGCGGTGGCCCTTGTGACCGGTGAAGAACGTATCGTGCCCAAAGGCGCAAGATATTGGGTGGCAACTGTAGAGGCCATGCCCACCGACTTGGTTGTTGAATGTGTAGCCGTCGATGAAATCCAAACCGCAACCCATCTTGATCGTGGGCACATATTTACGGATCGCATCTTAAACGTGCGCGGCACGCAAGAAACGCTTTTGCTAGGTGCCGCAACCATGGCACCCATCATCGCCGCGCTTTTGCCGAATGCCGAAATCATCATGCGACCAAGGTTTTCTGAGCTCACTTACGCGGGTTCAAAAAAAATCACCCGGCAGCCTCGTCGATCAGCCATTGTCGCATTCTCGGCAAACGAAGTTTACGCCATCGCAGAACTAATTCGACGCCAGCGCGGCGGCGCGGCTGTGGTGATGGGCGCCCTGAGCCCGCGGACCCGTAATGCGCAGGTTGAACTCTATGAAAATGGTGAAGTTGATTTTTTGGTCGCCACCGACGCTATCGGCATGGGACTTAACTTAGATATCAACCATGTCGCGTTTGCTGCAGATATGAAGTTTGATGGCAAGCAGATGCGCCCGCTCACCCCGGCGGAGTTCTCCCAAATTGCTGGGCGTGCTGGCCGCCACAAACGCAATGGCACATTTGGCGTCACCGGCGGCGCTGAAAGTTTTACACCCGAATTGGTCGAACAACTCGAAGCCCATCAATTCGAACCGGTCAAAATGCTGCAATGGCGCAATATGAAGCTGGATTTCTCATCCTTCACTGCATTGCAGCGTTCTCTAGATATGCGCTCGACCCACAAAAAACTCACCAATGTACCGGTTGCAAAAGACCAGCTGGGGTTAGAGTTTTTGATGCGTCACCCCGATATTGGGCCCAAATCGGGCAAAACTCTCACCCATCTTGCATGGGAATGCGCGTCAATTCCGGACTATCGGAACATCTCGCCGGCCCAACATGGTGAGATAATTGCCACAATTTTTGCAAATCTTGCGCAATCTGAAACAATTAGCGAAGACTGGATTGCCGAACAGGTCAGGTTTTGCGACAATGACAATGGTGAAATTGACACCTTGTCCAATCGGATCAAACAAATTCGAACCTGGACATTCGTTGCAAACCGAAAAAATTGGCTCAAAGACCCTACCTATTGGCGTGAAAAAACAAAAGAGATTGAAAACTCCCTATCAGACGCATTACATAAGCGTCTTATGCAGCGATTTATCGATCGTCGCACGAGTGTTTTAATGCGCCATTTAAGAGATAAACAAATGACGGCTCCAGAAGTATCACAAAGCGGCGAAGTTTCCTTGGAGGGCCAAGCGATTGGCTCTATTGAAGGATTTCGATTTACCCTCTCATCTCAAGATGGCGGCGAAACCAAAGGCTTGCGCTCTGCCGCAAGCGTTGCAATTGCGCCCGAGATCAAAAAGAGAGCGGAAAAAGTTACCGATTCGCCCAACGACGAGTTTGTTTTAACCGCAGATGGCCTCATCCGTTGGCGCGGCGAGGTTATTGCTGAACTATCTCCAGGCGATGACATCCTGACGCCACGTTTGGTTATTCTGGCCGACGAAAGCCTCACTGGCCCAGATCTCGGATCCGTGCAAGATCGATTAGATCTATGGCTTCGCCATGCGGTGAACACGCAACTTGAACAGTTGATCGCGTTGAAAAATCCTGCCGAGTTAGAAGGCACCGCACGCGGTGTTGCCTTCCGCTTATCAGAAAGCTTGGGCGTTATTCCGCGAACAGAGATCGCTGATGACGTTAAATCTCTAGACCAAGACGTGCGTGGCATCATGCGCAAAATGGGCATAAAATTTGGCGCCTACCACATTTATTTGCCGCTTTCGCTAAAACCAGCGCCTCGCGAAATCGCACTGATTCTTTGGGCATTGAAAAATGGTGGCGTCCGTCAGACGGGCGTGCGCGAGTTGCCGCAAATCATTCTTTCTGGCCGTACGTCAATTGATACTGATCCAGAAGTCGCGAAAGAGCTTTACGAAATTGCTGGGTTCAAGGTGACCGGCAACCGCGCAGTGCGTGTGGATATTCTTGAACGGTTGGCCGATCTTATTCGCCCGCTGATTGCATTTGACCCCAAACGCAACCAAGACACGCCGCCCGAAGGCGCGGCTGATGGCAACGGGTTCCGTGTAACGGTTGAAATGACATCATTGCTTGGCTGTGCTGGCGAAGAGTTTTCTACCGTGCTGGCTTCACTTGGATACAAGGTGACACGCACGCCGATTGAAGCTGAAACTGCTGAACCGATCACCAACGATAATGAAAAGCCAGCGAGCGCAGAAGTGACGGCTGAGCCGGTGACTGAAGCGGCAAACAATAACGAAGAAACAACCCCAGCTGAAGCTGCGGAGGGTGACGACAAAACGACGGCCGCCGCTGAGCCCATTGAGCCACAGTTCGACGAAGTTTGGCATCCAGCGCCGCGCCGAAACAACAAGCAGTTCCAAGGCAAAAAGCGCGAGCAAAATCGCAACCAGAATGCTCAGGGCAAAGGCCAAAAATCCGGCAAGCCCAACAACAAGAACAATCAGCATCAAAAGCGAAACGCGAAACCGGCGCCAAAATCTAAGCCGATTGATCCAGATTCGCCATTTGCAGCCCTTGCTGCACTAAAGAAATAGCCAACGAACTAATGGGTGAACCGGAACTAAGGCAAAGACTAGATAAGTGGCTTTGGTTCACCAGATGCGCAAAAACCCGCACACTTGCCCAGAAGTTGGTGAATGGCGGTCATGTGCGCGTCAATTCAGATAGATGCATCAATGCAGCCGCAAAAGTGAAAGTTGGTGATGTGCTCACCATCACGCTCCCGCGCGGCATTCGCATTCTTAAAATGCTAGATCCAGGTGAGAAAAGACAGTCCGCAACTTTGGCCGCCCAACTTTATGAAGACCTGAGCCCACCGCCATTGCCCAAGTCCACAGAGCCCCGCCCGCTGCCTCAAGCAGTGCGTGAAAAAGGCGCAGGTCGGCCGACAAAGCGCGAAAGACGTGAGACAGACCAGCTGAAAACGCCGGATTGAAACAGCATTTCCTCTTTTGCCCTAGGATTGAAAAGCGTTACTCAAAACCGCTCTTGCGCTTATCGCAAAAATTCATTAGCCAATAGACCGACAGTTTTCTCGCTAGGCTGGAAAGATTGGGGCAGTTTAAGTCCAGTTGCACTTTCCCAACGGCCATGGCGAAAATATTCACCTAACGGAACTCACCTATGACCTACATCGTCACCGACAATTGTATCAAATGCAAATATATGGACTGCGTTGAAGTCTGCCCCGTCGATTGTTTCTATGAGGGCGAGAACATGTTGGTCATTCACCCTGACGAATGTATCGATTGTGGCGTGTGTGAACCTGAATGTCCTGCCGAAGCGATTTTGCCCGATACAGAGCCGGGCCAAGAAGCTTGGTTGGAACTCAATACCAAATTTGCTGACGTATGGCCAAACATCACCGAAAAGCGTGAGCCGCCTGCAGATGCCGCCAAGTTCGATGGTGAAAAGAACAAGTTGGAAAACCATTTCTCCGAAGCGCCTGGCGAAGGCGACTGATCGGCAATTGTCTGGCCACGCCAACAACGAGCGGTTGGCCAAGCAAATAATGGCAAAATTAAGCATTAAGTACGTAAAAACGCGGCAAAATTGATTCTGTCGCGCTTTTGTGTTACATTAGCGTAACAGTTGTAATTTTGTCGTTTACCCAACCGTGCCGGAGGGCACGTTTTTTTTGCTCAAATGCAATCAAATTAGGATTTTGGTAACCAATCACTAGACCTCAGTTGGGTTCGTGAACGACAGTTTTTGCAACAATGGTCAGTATAGATCAGTTAGGACACCCCAAAAGGTGTCAAGGCGTCAATCAGGAGTACTACCGAATGGCAACTAAGAAGTCAGTTCAGCGTCAAGGATTTAAAACAGGCGAATATGTTGTATATCCCGCACACGGTGTTGGCCAAATTACCGGTATAGAAGAGCAAGAAGTCGCAGGCACATCTCTGGAGCTTTTTGTCATTAACTTTGAGCAAGACAAACTCACCCTGCGCGTTCCACTCGCGAAGGTAAAAAGCGTCGGCATGCGTAAACTTGCTGAAGAAGCAACAGTTGAAAAAGCCCTTAAAACTGTCACAGGCCGTGCGCGCGTTAAACGCACCATGTGGAGCCGTCGGGCACAAGAATATGAGGCCAAGATCAACTCTGGTGATTTGATTTTGATTTCTGAGGTTGTTCGTGACCTGTTCCGTTCAGAAGAGCAGCCAGAACAATCATATTCAGAGCGTCAATTGTTTGAAGCAGCGATTGATCGCATGTCACGCGAAATCAGCTCTGTGAACAAGATCACGCTTACAGAAGCACTGAAACTGATCCAAAAAAACCTGGCGACAAGCCCACGTCGCGGTCCAAAAACTGAAGAAGGCGGCAACTCATCAGAAGCAGCCGCATAGGTTTTTCAAGCAAATCAAATTAATTCAATAAGGCCGGTCATTTCGATCGGCCTTATTTTTTGACCACAATCTTGTAGCTCTGTCCCGCAATAAGTTGGTCACCTGGCAGCAACCCATTCAACACGTTGAACAGCGCCGCGGCATCAGACACGCCCTTCATACGAGCAACAAGGCTTGAGCTCGTTTGTCCGGTTTTGGCGGTAAGAACTGAAATTTGATATTTCTGGATTTGCCTCAAATCGTTAGAGCGAATTTTCCTAAAGCTCTCCAATGTAGAGTGGAAATCCGAACGCAATCGCGCGCCGGCACTTTTTGCGGCAAAGATGAAGCGATAAACTTGTCCTTCAAACCGCAACACCGCCACTTCAAATGCCCAGTCTTTTGTTTGCGCTGAGGCAGTGGCCATATCGATTGAATTGACGCGCCTTTGTTTGATGGTGCTGTCATCAAGGCCAGCGACCCATCCCGAAGCAATATAGTCAACCAATGAAACTTCAACGGGTACAAACACGCTATCAAACCGCGCCGCCGTTCCGTCTTTTGCCACCGCAACAACCGAAGAATTGCCATTGCTGAGCGAATATCGCTTTGGTGCAGTGAAAACGAACCCTAGATTTGGGTGCAAAAAGCGCTGCCCCGCAATCGCGCCATTGTTGGGGTTCGGCCCAAACGCAATTCCATCGATGGCTTTGAGATAACGTGTACGTTCGCTGGCACCGATGCCCGGCGCACCAAATCCGCGCGCAGCCTTTACTGCCAACTCGATCCGGTCGGGTGTTGAAGGATGGCTCGACAAGAAATCATCGCCAGATGTTTCTTTGGATTTAAAAGAAGCGAATTGCCCCATCAGCCCTAGGAACCGCGCCGCGGCGTGAGGATCATATCCAGCCTGCCCAGCGATTTTCACGCCTTCTTTATCCGCAGCCAATTCTTGGGCTTGAGAAAAAGCAGCCAATGAAAGTTTGGACCTTGCCGCCGACTGGTCCGTCTCTGGGTTTGATCCCAAAATGCCACCAATTACCCGGTCAACAATTTTGCTGGTGCGTTCCCGGTTAGAACGTTCCCGCGCATGACGCAGGGTCAGGTGAGCAATTTCGTGGGCTAAAACGGCCGCAAGTTCTGCCTCGTCATTTGCAAGCGCCAAAATCCCGCGCGTCACGTAAATATAGCCACCTGGTAGGGCGAATGCATTGACCTCTTCACTATCCAAAATTGTGACGGTGAGTTTGCTATTCCCCTCACCCGCAGCGACCAGCAATTTCCCTGCAAGCCGCGCGAGCATGATTTCAGAAGAACGATCCTCATAAGAGCCGCCATAAGAGGCGACAATCTTTGGATGTTCGCGCTGCCCCACCACCTGATCACTCGGATCGGTGCCCGCAGGTATTGCGGTTGTGCCATCGCCCAGACGGCTAACCCCAACATTGGGACCGCCATTGAAAATGGTTGTGCACCCAACAAGCAATGCACTGATTGTCAGCGCTATAATGATCCGAAAAATGTTCATTTTGATTTCAACGCCAAAACTTCAATTTGCTCTGGATGTGTTACATCGATACGGGGGCCGTCATCAACATCAACCCACCCGCGAATACGCACAAATGCATCATCAAGGTCATTTAGATCGACACCCATCGCCGTGAAGTGTTTCACCACCCGTCGGTCGATCACGGCGGTGAAGTCTGTTTTCCATTCCCGGCCAAAATTCAAATAGATTCGGTGCGCAGTATCCCCAACGCCAAAAACCCGTCCTTCAACCAGTTCGTAGTGGCCTTCGCGTTTTTCCAATTGTTGCGGCTTATGGGCGTCGCGCAAACGATAATAATCATGGCCCCAAATATTGCGGCGCTCACTGCGTGCTTTGCGCTCAGCCAACAACAGTTCATCAAGGCAATGCCGATTGTCGCTGAAAGAGTAGACCCGCGCCAACCCAGCTTCAATTACGGCCTGTTGGGCCCATCTTGATCGATCATCCTCAACAAATAGATGGCCCAACACACGACCATGCCGATCTCTGCGCGCGCCGCCATAGTAAATACGAACATTTTCACCCATCGCAAAATCATAAAGAAACTCTTGGGATTCATCGGCGAAGGGCCATTTGGCATAGCCAACGCGCCCAAGCGGCAGTTTGGGCGCCTGCATACCAATCAGGCGAATTTTGTCGCCATTGTCGAGCACGACAGTATCCCCATCGGTCACTTCCACCACCAGACCTTTGGGCCCCGGCTTAAGCGTTTCACAGGCAAATACGGTCCCACCGAAGAACATCGACATGCTCATGCTGACCGCCGCCATTGATTTAAAAACTGAAAATGCCAAGAAATACGACGCCCCAACCAAACAAGATCACTTACTGGACGTGATGTTGCATGAAATTAAGGCAAAAATCATCCCTTATTCCGACTTTTCTCAATGTGATGAGCAGGTTATGTTGGCAAATCAGTGGTCCCGTAGCTCAGCAGGATAGAGCACCAGATTCCTAATCTGGGGGTCACGCGTTCGAATCGCGTCGGGATCACCACTTATTCATTTGTCGCCAGATAAGCACGTTATTCAACACCTGATCTTCTACCTGCTGGCGACAACAAAACGTTTAAGAAGTGGTCCGGCATGACAGAATTCAACATTTCCTCACGCATTTCTGACCGAGCCCAAACCTTATCCGCTTCAAAGATTCGCGAAGTTGCCGAAATCGGCATGAAGAAAGATGGCATCATTCCGCTATGGTTTGGGGAAGGCGCGTGGCCAACTGGTAAGATCATCGTTGATGCCGCAACGACCTCACTGAGTGAGGGCAACCATCTCTATCAGCCCAATAATGGCGCCGCAGACTTGCGGGACGCCATTGCGACTTACTCCAACAAAATGTTTACCGCCAAACTTCAGCGTGAAAACATCACCGTAACCCCTTCCGGCATGCAAGGGCTCATGCTGACAGCACAGATTTTGACGTCCCCGGGCGATCGGATCGTCGTTTTGGAACCTGGCTGGCCGAACATCCCCGGCGCATTTCGCGCAATGGGTGCTGATCTAACATCCGTCCCCCTCGCGCCAAAAGATGGTCGATGGTCACTAGATCTGGATCTCTTGTTGAGCGCCCTAACACCTGACACGAAAGCGGTGCTGATCAATTCCCCCAACAATCCAACAGGCTGGACAATGTCGGCAAGCGATCAACGTAGGGTTCTTGATCATTGCCGCAAGCATGGGATTTGGATCGTTGCTGATGACGTCTATGCACGCCTTTACCGACATGCAGACTGTGCGCCATCTTTCCTTTCAGTTGGCGAGCCGGACGATCTTTTGATTTGTGTAAACTCATTCTCTAAATGCTGGTCAATGACGGGTTGGCGGCTGGGTTGGCTCGCAGCACCTGCTACATTGGAAGCAAAACTGGGCCAATTGACCGAGTTCAACACGTCCTGCACACCCGGCTTCATACAAGATGCAGGGCGCATCGCCCTCGAGCAAGGTGACGAGGAAATTGCAAACCTGAGAGAAAAAATCGGTGTCGGCTATGAAGTCGCCGCAGCCAATCTCAGGAAGTTTGAACGTGTGAAATTCATCCAACCAGATGGCGCGTTCTATTGCTTCTTCAAAGTCGACGACCTTAGCGACAGCTTTGCTGCTGCGTTGGACATCATGGAAAAAACAAAAGTCGGACTAGCCCCTGGCATCGCGTTCGGCGAGGAAGGCGAAGGACATCTGCGCCTGTGCTACGCCCAACCGGAGAATGTCTTGCAAGAAGCGTTCAAACGACTTGAAAGCTATTTGGGGTAAACTTGCCCAATCGATTAGGCACGAAGGCCAATTAGGAAGCGTATTCGACTTGATTGCGACCACCGCTTTTGGCTTTATACAAAGCATCATCAGCGCGGCTCAGCAATTTGTCGATTGTCTTGTCGCCAGTTCGGAATTCAGCGATCCCAAAACTACCCGTTACGCTAACCATTCGACCATCGTCCGCGACAACCCTTAGCCGCATAAGGGAACGCCGGAATTCATCTGCCATAGCAAAAGCCGCGTCAGCGCAAAGACCGGGGAACAAAAACAAGAATTCTTCCCCCCCGATTCGGGCAAACATTGCCGAGTCGCATTTGGGCAATGTGCCAACAAATTCATGCGCAATGCGGGTAATTTCTTTCAAAACCAAGTCGCCGAGTGCATGGCCATATGTATCATTTAGCGACTTAAAATGATCGACATCGAGCAATGCAATGCTGATAGTTGGCACTTCTTCTTGATTGAGATAGCTCTCGGCTTCGTAAAACACGTGCCGGCGGTTAAAGGCGCCGGTCAGCTCATCGGTAATGCTGAGCATGCGCAGCGATTGCTCCGCCTTTTTTTGCTCAGTAATATCCTGAAATAGCACCTGCACGACAGGCGTGCCCTCCCATGGGAGGCGGCTAGCGGTGATCTTAATTAAGCGGTCTGTCGAACCCCTACTGACAATAACACTCTCAGCTTCAACGGCTTTTTCGTTTGCGTCAAAAGCCTCTTGGAACAATGAGCTGGCGTTTATGAACTCATCTTCGCGCACATAATCCAAAAAGTGCCGCCCGATCAATTCAGACTTATCTGCTTTAAGAAGATTGCAGGACTCGCCATTGGCATAAAGAATGCCTTGTTGGGTGTGAAACAGCAGACCAATCGGCATAGCGTCAAGCATCGCACCCAACCGCTGTTCAGTGTCGAACAGCGATTCTTGCGTTTTGACGATGGTGTTGACGTCATCAACATCATCCGCAAAAAGGTCGAAGTCTTCCATATCGTCCTACATTGTCGAACACTTAAGTGCGGCGGAGTTTATTGCACTTTGGTTAAAGAACTTTCATCAAATGGTTAAATGGCGCACCATATCGGAGAATAAATGTGCGAAAGCCGTTCAGATTCTTTAGCTCATATGTTCCAATGAGTTAAGCTCAAAAACTGATGCCGCTGATCTGCAACTGAAGAGGAAAAGAGACATGCTCTTGTTAACAAAAATAAGGATCAGCAATCTTCAGTTGGGCCATTGTAAACTAAAATTGTACTAAACTTTCTTATGAACAAGTTGAACATAAGCCGCGAATCTCTAGATTGGTTTTTTGTGGGCTAAATTGTCGATCCTTTGACCATGCAGCCAGCCGCTCTTGAACTGTTTCATCCGAAAACTCGCTAACACTGCCGCACGATTCACAAATTGCGAACGCGACAAAACCGGTTTGCTCGTGGCAATGCGGACCAGCACAAGCAACGAACGAGTTCATACTTTCAAGTCGATGCACGAGATCAATTTCCTGCAGCTTTTCGAGTGCACGATATATTTGCAGCGGCGCCTTCAACCCGTCATCACGTAACTCGTCCAGAATATCATATGCACTCATCGGCCCTTTTGAGGCCATCAATCGCTCAAAGACCAGTGATTGGTTTTTCGTCAATTTATCTTTTGAAGTCATCATTTGGCCTTTCTCATTTTGCGCACCAAATTTGAGATTGGCAAAAGGCTGACGAGGAATATCACAAGCGCTGCAACAACAATTGAAGGGCCCGATGGCGTGTCAAAGGAAAGGCTCATATTCAACCCGCCAACAACAGCGATAACCCCAATAGTCGACGCAATGACAACCATTTGTTCTGGACTGGCTGAAAGCCTTCGCGCTGCAGCCGCCGGAATAATCAACAAGGCAGTGATCAACAAGATACCAACGATCTTCATCGCAATTGCAATCAGCACGGCAAGACACACCATAAGCAAAATTCGTGAACGTTGTGGATGCATGCCTTCAGCCTGTGCCAGTTCGACATTCACCGTAGCAGCGATCAACGCCCGCCATCCCCAAGCAAGACCGACAAGGATAAGCGCGCCAAATCCATAAATCAGTGCAATATCGCCTTTAGAGACCGCGAGAATGTCACCGAACAATAAGGCCATTAAGTCCACCCGTACCCAGCTCATAAAGCCAACAAGCACCAGCCCTAGTGCCAATGTGGAGTGTGATAAAATACCCAAAAGGGCGTCAGAAGAAAATACGCCGCGACGTTCAAGCACCATCAATGCAACTGAAACCAATAGCGCCGCGGCCACCACGCCAACCATCAAATTGATGTTCAAAAGCAAACTAATGGCGACCCCAAGCAAAGCGGAATGCGCCATCGTATCCCCAAGATAGGCCATACGCCGCCAAACAACAAAGGAACCCAACGGCCCTGTGATTAGCGCAAAACCAATACCTGCAACGATGGCGCGGATGAAGAAATCATCAAACATGACCGTGCCCTCCTTCGCCCTCAGTTTGCGTCGGTTTTTGGGAATGGTCGCAATCTTCACAAATTGTGCCATCCGCATGTTTTACTCGGCCGTCCGGCAGGTGATGATGGTCATGTTGGTGGTTATAAAAGGCGACGGCGTCGGAACTATGCGCGCCAAATAACTTTTGATATTCAGGATTTTGCGCCACGAGTTGCGGCGCACCACGGCAACATACATGGCCGTTAAGACATATCACCGTGTCCGTCGCGGCCATTACCACATGCAAATCATGGGAAATAAGCAACACGCCACAATCATGATAGTCTCGCATATGCTGGATCAGCTCATAAATTGCGACTTCGCCTTGGAAGTCGACACCTTGAACGGGCTCATCAAGCACCAGCAAATCCGGTTTTCGCAACATCGCGCGAGCCAATTGAGCACGTTGAAACTCGCCGCCCGAAAGGCCGCTCACTTCATCATAAATCAAATGCCCAACGCCAACCCGCTCCAGCGCCGCTTCAATTTCTTGATCAGAATGTTCAGCCGTTAGGTTCATCAAACGTTTCACGCTCAAGGGAAGCGTCCAATCTAGATCAAACTTTTGCGGTACATAGCTGACGACCAGTTTGGGGTCGCGTATGACGGTGCCTTCGCTTGGCTTAAGCAAACCAAGCGCACATTTCACGCTGGTAGATTTACCCGAACCGTTTGGCCCAATGAGCGTGACAATTTCGCCGCGCTTAACGTCAAAATCTACACCGCGAACAAGCCATTTTCCACTTCGTTCAACGCCGACATTTTTTAAAGAAACAAGCACATCTTGGCTGGCAGCCATCTGGCATCCTCAATTTCTAAGTTGAGCAACGAACAATTTCCCGTTGCCAGTTGACCAAATTCCTATTGCCACTCTGTATGGCATACGTTATATCATAACACAATTATGTAATGTTATTACATTTCAATCTAAATTTGGATATATCAATGCGTTCAACTTCCATTACCCTTTGCGCCGCTGCGTTTAGCCTCGTCCCCCAACTCGGAATGGCTGAGAAATTACAAGTCGTCACCTCTATTCGCCCCATAAACGCGTTGGTGGAATATGTTGCTGGCGATCATGCAGATGTTACGGTTTTAGTGCCAGCCAATGCCTCGCCCCATAATTATGCTCTTAAACCATCAGATGCGCAGAACCTGCAAAATGCTGACGTAATCTTTTGGGTCGACGAGCATCTTGAGAGTTTTTTGGACAAGGCGCTGCAAACAATCCCGCAAAACAGCGAAACAATCGCGCTTGGCGAACAGTCCGGCGTTCTGGTTTTGCCCGGCCGCGAAATTGAATTGCTTCATGAAGATGATCACCACGAGCACGAAGAACACGATCACGAAGAAGAACATGAGCATGAAGAAGAAGCTCAGCACGAGGAGGAAGGGCACGATCAACATGAAGGCCACGACCACGGTGCTGACGATTTGCACATTTGGCTTGATCCAGAAAACGCCAAAACAGTTGCAAACATTATCGCCCAAACCCTGAGCAAGCATGATCCAGACCATCAGGTTCAATATCGTGAAAATGCCGATAAACTTATCCAAGATCTTGATGTTCTAATCGCCGAAACACAGGCAGCGCTGGCCCCGGTAAAAGGCGAGAAATTCGTAACCTTTCATGATGCCTATCAATATTTCGAAAAACGCTTCGGCCTGCAAAACGCTGGCGTTGTAACCGTTAGCCCGCAAGCAAAGCCTGGCGCAAAACGCTTAACGACCCTTAAAGCTGCATTGGGCGAAAACAACATAAAATGCATCTTTTCTGAACCACAATTTGACGCAAAATTGGTGCAACTGGCTGTTGAAGGCACGAATGTAAAAACAGGTGAACTTGATCCACTCGGCGCCGATTTGCCGAGCGACAAAGACCTTTATTTCAATCTCATCAAGAAGCTAACAAATGATATGGTGGCTTGCTTAAGCTAGTCCGAGCATCGCATCTTGTTTGCCCCGCAGCCCGACAATGGCCAAGCTGTTGTCGGGTTTGCAGTTTTGATAGGTGATCAGTTCACCTTTTTTGATTGAGGCAGTGACAACGCCGCCCTCAATCAGACCGCAGGGCACGGCCTTGTTTTGCCGCGCCTCAGTTGCCGTCATGGTCCAAGACCGATAACAATATTGGCCAATCGCATCGAACTTCTCGCCTGCTTGCATGTCCTTCTTCGCCAACGCACAAACTTCGGCCACCGGCACATCAAGTGGCTGCATGTCCACCTGCCCATAAAGCGCAACCCGCGCGCATGATAATGGCACTTCCAAGCTGGTCAAATGGAACGGGCGATAAAGAGTAAAATACGGCCCGCGACCAACTTTAAGATCCGCCATGCGTTCATGAATGCGCTCGTGTGGCGCTTTCACAATTACGAAAACCCCCGGCGCAACGCCTTTACCAATTGTGTAATCAACCCGACCCACATCGGACAGAATGCCGCCATCCCATTCGGGAACCAAAATATCTTCCAGCGTATCCAAGGTGGCCTGTGGACCATGCATGCCTGGCTTGTCTGGCACCAAACCGGTGGCGTTGGCCAAAGCGGCCATTTCCACCATGGTCTTTGAGCCGTCAACAAATTCCACCAACATGCGTGGGTTCATGTTGCGCGCGATGGCCTCGGCCTCATAATCGTCTGGCACAGCATCAACATTAAGCGGATTGTTCTTGCCCTTCCCAGCGGAAACAATTGGCAAGCCAAGCGCGTTGGCAAAATCGATCAGCTCCATGATGGAAGATGGCTCATCCCCGGCACCAACCGTGTAGATTTGCCCAAGTTCATGGGCACGGCGCTTCAGATAGGCACCAACCGTTACGTCGGCCTCAACATTCATCATGATGAGATGTTTGCCCGCTTCTAGAGCCTGCAATCCAATATCCGCTCCAACACTTGGCTTGCCCGTTGCTTCCACCACTTGTTGGATCAATGGATTATTCGCCACCAGCGCTGCGTCCGTGCAAATGGCAATTTTGCCCATTTCGATGGTTTTGGTGATCGCTGCGTCATTTTCACAGACAATGCCGTTTGAGCGATCGCCATACGCGATTTCAACCGCTTTCAGTGCATTATCGGCATTGCGTACCGCCACGGCACCAATCCGCAAACCGCGCATACGTGCCACTTGCATGATCAAGTCGGTGCCCATTTCCCCGGCGCCAATCAGCCCGATGATCACTTCTTTGCCCGCTTCTTCAAGCTTCATGAGATCCCGGCTGAGGCCTGTTAGGCTTTCGGGGGGCATTTGAAAATGATTGGATGCGCGTTGCGACATAAATTACACCTGAGTGAAACCGTTTCGCGCCTTTTAGCCCAGCCAACCGCGATTGGCGATAGGGCGCTTCAATTTAATGTCAGGCGTTAGAACTTGATCTTGGGCTTTAACAATTGCACTTTAGACCAAATTGAAGCCATTCCGAGGATCACCATGATTGTAAAACCCGAAGACGTCACTGAGTTTTGGTTTGTCACCCATGGACCAAAAGACTGGTTTTCTGGTGGCGATGAATTTGATCAAAAAATCGTCGATCAGTTTGGCGACACCAACGCCGCGGCACATAAAGGCGAATTGTTTTCATGGCGCACGTCACCGGAAAATCGGCTAGCTGAAATTATTGTACTTGATCAATTCACCCGCCAAATTTACCGCAAAGACCCCCGTGCGTTTGCCTGCGACCTCATCGCATTGACATTGGCGCAAGAGATGGTGTTACGTGGTGATGATCTAAAATTACCCGACGAACGCCGCACCTTTGCCTATATGCCCTATATGCATTGCGAAAGCCTGATGGTGCACGATGAAGCAATAAAACTATTTGACGCATTACCCGGCGAAAACAGCTTAGAATATGAAATTAAACACCGCGCAATGATTGAAAAATTCGGCCGCTACCCCTATCGCAATGAGGTTTTAGGTCGAAAAAACACGCCGGAAGAAGACGCCTTTTTGTCCGGTGATCATGATAGTTTTGGCCAGTAAAGAAACAGAATCTACGTTGAGGCCATCACATGATTGAAGGATTGTCACACCTCACATTTATCGTGCGCAACATAAATCGAATGACAGACATTCTTATTGGTGTTTTTGATGCCGAAGAAGTGTACGCCAGCGACGAAAAGCAATTTTCGCGCTCGGCGGAAAAGTTCTTTTTAGTTGGTGAGATTTGGATCGCAATCATGGAGGGCGAACCACTTCCCTCACCCACATACAACCACATCGCCTTTAAAATTGGCGAGGATGAATTTGATGAATATCTCGGACGCATCACCAACCTCAAGCTTGAGGTTCTCCCGCCTCGTGATCGTGTTAAGGGCGAAGGCCGCTCCATCTATTTTTATGACCACGACAACCACCTATTCGAACTGCATACCGGAACATTGAGCACACGGCTTGCTCGATATGCACAGGAAGAGAATTCATAATACTGTGGCCCTGCAAGTAAAACGCAGAATATTTTTTCAAAAAAATCTCAAACCGGTCAAAACCGGGTCGCCTAAATTCAATTGATTTTGCATCTTCTTGGCACAGAACAAGGAGATAGACAGATGGTACAGGCTTTTAAATTTACCCCAATCCCAACACGACGCGCTCAAAAATGGTGGGACGGTGGAAATGACGATTATGGCAATGCGCTAGAGCATCGCGTTTCTGATGGTGGCTCACCATGTCGCCATTGCCTTAAGAATATCGCGGAAGGAAAGCCCGTACTTCTAGGTGCCTATAAGCCGTTCGATGGCACCGGCGCATTCACCGAAACTGGACCTATATTTGTGTGTGGCGAACCGTGCCAGCGATTTGAGGGCAAGGCGAACGAACTGCCGCCCGTGGTTGCCGAGCGCGAAAAATTTATGATCCGGGGATATTCGTCGGACGAAAAGATCAATTACACCACGGGCCAAATCGTACGTGTCGATGAACTGAAAAAAGTTGCGAACGACATATTTGCAAAAGACGATGTTGAGTTCATCCATTTGCGTTCTGCCGCCTACACTTGCTTTACCACACGTATTGATCGCGCAAGTTAACCTCAATTTCGCCGTACTTTTAGGCTTCCTTGATCATCGGTCAGCATGGATTTGCTGGCCGTTTTTTATTTGCTCTGTTAAAAGCCGATATTGATGTTGGTTGGGGATTGCCATGCGTAAACTATTCGCCATTTTCGCACTATTGTTGCCACTTGCTGGCTGTGTCGCCGCGACCAGCCCACTTCCTGTTGGTCTAACTGCATCCATGGCAAAACCGGGCGCTCAATTGGACCGCCAAGAAGCCATTGGCCTGATCAATCAATATCGTGCCGCAAACAACCTTCCCCTGCTCACGCTAACAAGCCAACTCAATGAAGTGGCAAAACTTTCTGCTGCCCGCTATGCAAATGATGGCAACAATAATGGTGCAGCCGCATTAATCGCCGAAAAGTCCAACGCATCCGCATTATTTAGTGCTGGTTATTCCAATTTTGCCGAAACATTTTCCGGCTGGCGCAGCTCTAGTCGCGACGCAAAGACATTGCTGACACCCCGGGCAAAACAAGCTGGCTTGGCGGTCAATTACAGCCAAAACTCTAATTTTGGCACACATTGGGTACTCGTGGTTCAAGACTAGGACTTGAACCCAAACAACGTGGCAAAACGAATATGCAAATCGATACCATTGGATTGAACTGCCCTCTACCCGTCATCAAGGCTGAAAAGGCGCTGGCAAGCATGAAGTCCGGCGAACGCCTGATCGTTTTGGCCAGCGATCCACTTGCCGCCATTGATATTCCCAATATGTGCAATCAAATGGGTCATCGTCTGATTGAAAGCACAAAGGCGGAAAATTATTTGCGGTTTGAAATTCAAAAAGCGTAATTTTAAGAATAGACGCCCGAATTGCGACGGACAGGTCGACCAATTTCGTGCTAATTTATACCCATGTTATTTCAATTACCAAACGACGACAAACTATACCAAGCGCTGTTAGATCGTGATTCAACTTACGATGGACACGCATATGTTGGTGTATCATCCACCGGGATTTTCTGCCGCCTGACTTGCCCGGCGCGAAAACCAAAGCGCGAAAACTGCACGTTCTACCCCGAGGTTGGCGGCGCAATTGAAGCAGGGTTTCGCCCTTGCAAGCGGTGTAAGCCGCTCGCGCCAGAAGCAAACGGCGACCCGATAATTCAAACCCTCACTAAAGCCCTGCTTGAGGAACCCGCAAGACGCTGGGGGGAACCAGACATCGTGCGCTTAGGGTTTGATCCATCAACCGTTAGACGCGCTTTCAAACGTCAATTTGGCATTACCTTTTTGGAAATGGCACGACTAAGCCGTATCCGTGACGGGTTTACCACGTTGGCTGATGGCGGCAAAGTAATCGACGCACAGTTGGACGCGGGTTATTCATCACCCAGCGCATTTCGAAGTGCCTTTGCTGGCTTGCTCGGGCTACCGCCGGGCAAACTGGCCAAGGATGCAATGTTGAAAGCCGATTGGATGGAAACCGAACTCGGGCCGATGATCGCAGTAAGCGATAAGGACAGTTTGCATCTGCTTGAATTTGCCGACCGCAAAGCGATCAAAACCGAACTCCGGAAACTCTTAAAGCTAGTCAAAGGCAATATCGGCATTGGGCGTTTTCCGCCAACAGACCAAGTTGAACAAGAGCTCACACGTTTCTTTCAGGGAAAGTCGGCTCAGTTTGATGTGCCGCTAACCATGCATGGATCAGATTTCACCAAAAATGTCTGGGACGCATTGCGTACCATCCCGGCGGGCGAAACGAAAAGCTATTCCCAGCTCGCAGCAGAAATCGGACGCCCAACAGCAACCCGTGCTGTCGCTCGTGCCAATGGCGCGAACCAAATCGCCATCCTCATTCCCTGTCATCGGGTGATCGGCGCTGACGGCTCACTAACAGGTTATGGCGGCGGGCTTTGGCGTAAACAGAAACTGATTGAGCTAGAGCGGCATTACGCTCAACAAAATGCCAGTTAAGCACCAGCAAAATTTCAATTTGTTGGCCGTGGTCGAGGCAGTTCGATCTGCGCGACAATTGGCACATATGAATAGGCCGGGCGAGGACGCGGCAGATCAACATTAACCAATTTGCCAAGCGTGCGAATACGCACCCGTTTTGGTGTGACACTGTCCCCGAGATAAGAAATCTCACCTTCCAGCCCAAATGGGAAAGCCGCTTTGCGCGCAGCGACATATTGATTGGCTTCTTTGCCGCAAATTTTTGGTCGCATATCCACCGGTGGCACGGCCAAATTGGCGACCCGTGTTACAGATTTTCCAGTACCCGGATAGCGGTTGGTAAAGCCACGTTCCAACAATAGTGCAGTCAGCTCACCCCGTTCACGGGCTGAAGATCCGCCCAAGACCACCGCCATCAATTTGCGGCCATTGCGTTCAGCGGTCGCTACAATGTTCAGACCAGACGAGCAGACATATCCCGTTTTCATGCCAGTGGTGCCGCGGAACTTGGTCAGCAGAATATTGAATGATGCGAGTTTGGACTTACCGAACTCCACCGTCCGTGTGTTGAAAATGCCGTCATATTGTGGATATCGGTTGCGGATCACAATCGACAGGATGGCAAGGTCGCGGGCGCTTGTGACTTGGTTGCCGTCATGCAAACCATTTGGGTTGACAAAGAAGCTATTGCTCATACCCAAGTTGCGCGCATGGGCATTCATCAGATTGATAAATTTCTGCTCATTGCCACCAACAGTTTCCGCAACCGCAATCGCAACATCATTCGCAGATTTTACGACAAGCAAATAAAGCGCATCTTCCAATGTAACAGCGGTGCCAACAGGGAAACCCATTTTACTTGGTGGCGCCTTCAATGCATTTTCAGACATGATAACCGGTGTATCAAGCGAGACTGAGCCTGCAGCGATGGCTTCAAACGCCACATAGGCTGTCATCAATTTCGTTAACGAAGCTGGGTGCCAGGTAATGCCCGCATCTTCTTCATACAGAACTTCACCACTTCGCATATCCACGAGCAATTGCGGCGTCGCCCAAACCGGCGCCAACCACATCAACCCAAATAGAAACACGAATGAAATGCGTGTCAAAAGACGCATGAAATATCCAGCTCACAAACAAAGACCACGCTCTTGTAGCCTTGGTTAGCGATTGTTTCAATTCACAGATGTGAAACCCACATCATTTATTCGTCAGTTGGGCTTAGTGCCATCGTGATGAGGTGAAATGGTGCGTCTTCATCTTGCTGCAGGCCAATTGTAAAATCATCCACAAGCGCATTAATGCGCTTAAACAGATCAGCGCGCTGCTCATCATTCAGACGTACAGTGAATTGAAGGGCAGCTATATTTCTATCCCCATCTGCAATCGTTGCCTTGCCATCTACCGTCGAACGGCGCAAGGTCCGGTCGGCTTGCCGAAAACTCGCACTTGCATTGTCCGCAATTGCGGCCAAATATTCGGGCGAGTTGTTTGTTGTATCGACTTGCAACAGATGCGCTACGGGCCGATAGAGCTGCTCCATTCTTGCGCCAGACCGTCGCTCGCCCGCATGTAGCACAAGGCCAACGTCCATTAGTTTCTCGATATGATGATAAAGCGAGTGGGGGGATTTGCCGATTGCATCCGCCACATCCTTGATGGAACCTTTGCCGATTTTCAACATCCCATGAAAGACAGCTCGACTGGCCGGCGCGCCAAGAACACGGAGTTGTTCTGGCGTCTTAAGCACAAAATTCTCAACGGGGCCTTGAATAGGGTCATCCTGCATATTAAATATATTTCACAAATTTTAATATAAGTGAAGAATCATGCAACATTTTCCCCAGCTTCTTCGGTCCTCTTTGCCAATATCAACGCTTATTCTCATGCTTGGATTAGTTATGACACAACCCGCCGCGAGCCAAACAAACGCTCATATTCAAACCTTGCTCGATGAACAATTACCCATCGTGCGCAAAAAAGCCGCTCAAATCGGTAATGGCGGAGTTGTGATGCATAAAGGAAAATCCATCGCAATATCCGCGTCTGGCTTGCGCAAAAAAGGCGGCGCAGAGCAAGTAGAGAGCACAGACAAGTGGCATATCGGCTCCATCACCAAATCAATTACTGCCACCATGATTGGCCGTCTGGTTGACCAAAACAGGCTTGATTTCGACGATAAGATCAATGAGTTATTGCCTGAATTTGCGGACCAAATTGACAATGCATGGCACGATGTAACTCTAATTGATCTGCTAAACCACACGTCCGGCGTTAAAGCGAATTTTGGCGTAAAGACTTCTATGAACCGAGAGTTTTCGGATGAAGCGCATCTAAGCGAAGCCCGTTTGAACGCGGTCCTTGACGTCTTGAAAAATCCACCAAAAGCAACGCCCCGCACCAAGTTTATTTATTCCAATATCGGTTACACGATTGCCGGCGCCATGGCGGCTCAAGTCATGAACGAGAGTTGGGAAAACTTGGTTCGCAAAGAAGTTTTCGAACCGCTCAAACTAACCAGCGCCGGATTTGGCCCACCCAAAGGGGCCAACCCGTGGGGCCATTCAACAAAATTCTTCCTGTTCACCAAAGCCGTGGACCCTGAGGAAAACGGATCAGATAACACGCCGATCATTGGCCCTGCGGGCACAGTTCACATGTCGCTTCAGGACTTGGCGACTTTTGCAAACGCGCACCTAGAAGCCAGCAAAGGCGATGTAAGTTTTCTGAGTGCTCAAACCGTCAAACGTTTGCATGAAGCATCAGAACTGACAAAAGAAACAGATCAATATGCGGCAGGTTGGATGCATGTACCATTGCAACCGCCACTAAAGGGCGAAGCCATGTTCCACAATGGATCAAACACCATGTGGTACGCGTTCTTAGCCTTTTCGCCCGACTATGATGCGGTTATTGCTTTTGCAACAAACTCAGGCACCATCATGCGATCCGAGATGAATTTTGGCGAACTCTCGAACAAGATTCTGAGCGAACTTGAGTAGACTTGATTTAAAACCTGAGTCAAAAAGGAGTGGGGAGTCAAAAGTCACCCACTCCCCAAAAAAATGGACTCTAATCGATGTTCAAATCGAGAGCTTCCTGAACCTTTTCCGCAATTAGTTTGTTATCCTCAACTTGGCGTGAAAAGAGAATATAGCCAATCTTCTCATCAATTAGTTGCTCCGAAAATGCCAGTTGATCACGTTCTTCTGCCGAAAATTCACGATTCAACAACTCAACACCTACAGCCTTACTAATCGGGTATAAGTCAATGCGACCAGCCAACAACTTGCGCAAATTTGATTGATCATTTGGCCCCATTTGCACATTGAGCGCCTTATCCTCGACCAATTTCCAAAATTCTTCTGTGTAGGTTAAACCAACGACACCGCCGATCTTTCGATCACTAAGGTCTTTTAATTCGACCCAAGTCGGAGAAGGTTCAGATTTCCGATAGGCAAACACGAGCTGCTCTCGCGACACGGGCCCAACATGATAAAAGTCCTGCCCGCGCGCTTCATCAAAATACCAAAATGACGTCGCCTGAAACTTGCCATTTCGCGTTACTTCTAACGCTCGTTTCCAAGGCATAAACTTGAACACGGCCTTGTATCCCAGTTCACCAAGGACTTCACTTAGAGCATTGTTGACCAAACCCTTATCTTCTCTTTTTTCTTGGCTATAAGGAGGCCATTCGCCCGTCGCAATCGAAACTTCTTCACTCGACGCGAACGAACTGGTCGATGCAAATCCGAACATTGAGATTGATAATAAAATTACAAACCTGATCATTTTGTTTCACCTCAACTTTGCGGCAAATCGATTTATGAGTAAGCGCGAGGGTTACGCGCTAGGCCGCATTCCTTTTTAACTCTTTCATATATTTGGTAAAAATTCGGCTCGACATCGGGCGGGCATAATGGAACCCTTGGTGAAACGAACAGCCAATGGAGATAAGCAGCTCGGCATGTCGCTCGGTTTCAACGCCCTCGCATAGCACCTCAATGCCCAAACTATTGCCGATTTCAATAATACTTCGGACCACATCGCACGCTGGCCCCTTTTCAACGATTGGCATAACAAGTTCGCGAGCAATTTTTAAGCGGGTGGGTGCAATGTTCATTAATCCCACGATTGAAGTATACCCAGTCCCAAAATCATCGACTTCGATGCCAATGCCAAGTTCCTTTAATTTGTCGATTTGAAATAGCAATGTTTCATCTGCTGCATCCAGGAAAGTGGTTTCCAAAAGTTCAAATGAGATTTTGGTGTTTTTAAGTTCACCGATCGCATCAGCGCAACGCTCAAAATCACCCCCAAACAATTGTGCCGAGGAAACGTTCACAGAAAGATGTGGCACCTTATGACCTCCATTTTCCCATTTCTTCAATTGCTTCAAGGCTTTCTCAAAAATAATCTGATCAATCTCTTGAACAAGATTTAATTCCTCTGCCAACGGAATAAAATCTGCTGGCGAAACAATTTGCCCATCTTCTCGTTTCCAACGCGCAAGCGCCTCAACACCAATCAGTTGCCCGTTGGCACCGTCAATTTGTGGCTGATAAAATGGTTCAAAGTCACCACTCCCAATTGCTGCGAGAAGCTTGTCAGACTGCGCTTTCTTCTCATCAAGAGCGTGCTTCAACTCGTTGGTAGAAACCACACAGCGATTGCGGCCTCCGCGCTTTGCAGCATACATCGCTTCATCTGCGGCCATGTACAGTGACTCCAAATCGTCCAACTCAGTAGGTGATTGACATGCAACGCCAACGCTTACTGTAACGAAGGTCGCAACATTTGATTGTTCATGGGGAACTGACAAAAGCCGCACAGCCTCAACAAGTTTTTCTCCAAATTGCGCCGCTTCTTCCAGGCCCGTTGACAAGAGAACCACGAATTCCTCACCGCCATATCTGGCAAGCAATCCACCAATCTCCGAAACTTGTTTTTCAAGGCATTGGCCAACCTCAACGATGCAGTCATCACCTGCGCCATGACCATAAAAGTCGTTATAGCCTTTAAAGAAATCAATATCGATCATCAACAAAGACAGAGACTGGCCCTCTTTAATCGCCTTGCCAATCTTTCGCTTCGCCTTACTGTCGAAATAGCCGCGATTTTTCAGCCCAGTCAGAGAATCTTTAGCGGCCAAATCGACTAGGCGTTCATTGACTTGCTGAAGCTTGGAAGTTTGTTCGTTGACAATTTTTTCCAATTGTTCGCTCTTATTGGCCAGCACACTACTGGTCTCAAAGGCCTGATCTCTTGCAGCAGAGATTTCATAGATCGTATTCTCGGCCTCGCGAGATAGCTCCGATATCCGGCCACCTAATACACCCAATTCGGTATTGTGAAGCAGGGAAGGTGGATGTGGCGCATCAATAATGCCGCCGCCTGGTCGCCAAGTTGAAACGACATCTGCAAGAGCGATAATGTAACGAGCAAGGCCTGAGAAAACAAAGAACGCCAACAGCAGCCCGAGCAAAAAGTTTTTGACGCAAGCAACGAAGAAATAGACGAATAGTCGGTTGACGATTGCAGGGGGAACAATGGACTTGTCTACGTAGACCACAATGGAACCGATCGCTTCATTGCCTGCATCAAGTTCCGGTGGCGCGAGAAGCGTGCGCTCCAACACAACGATATCGGCCTGCGTTAAAACACCAAGTTTGGGCAAAGTCGGTGCAACCTCTCGACTTTTATCCACCATTGGTACATCGCTATCATTTGCCAAGATCACAACGCGCTTAATCGCACGTTGTGTAAATAACCCAACCGCAACTTGCGCCGCACCCTCATTGTAATAATTGTAAACAGCTGTCGCAGCCGAATTGGACACACTGTCCACAAACTGCTCTGAACTCGATACGACTGCTTGTTTTTCTTGTTGAAGGTCTAAATATAGTTGGATGAGGCCGGCAAATATGCCCAGAAACAAAGTTGCCAACAATGTCGTGCGCATTAAAACGCCGCTTAGCTGGCGGATACTTTGCCTTTTTGTCGAAGATCTATTTAAGCGAGTAGTACGCGAACCGCTTTTGTCTTTCGCCACCTTATTATGATCCTAAAAAATAACTAATGATTAAGGATTATACATCCAATTGTTACACAATTCTTTAACGTCAAAAAATGAGTAAGAATTCCCGCTCTTCCAATGGACAAATTGCTCCAAGGGACGAGTCGTTATCCAATTTCTGGTGGACATGACCACAGCACAGTAATCCAACGCACATTTGCAAGACGCAATGAACAACAAGTGCGATACAAAATGTCTGGAGAGATATTTTGATGAGGGTGGGGCGAGTCCCACACCTCAATAATTTAAGGAACTGAAACCGGTTTAGAACTCGGCCCATTCTTCTTGAACTGCAGCGTTCCCTTGTGCGGGGAATGACTTAACAGCACTTGCGACTTTGCTTTGTTGTGCTTTAACGCTCGTTGCTGGTGCAACCGCTGTCGCGCCGTCTGCAATGCGGAAGACATCAACAATCTTATCAAGGTCGCTCGCTTGAATTTCGGTTTGCTCAATGGCCGCATTGGTTTCTTCAACCAAGGCCGCATTGTGCTGGGTCATCTCGTCCATTTGACGCACTGCTGTGCCGACCTCTTCAATCGCCGATGCTTGCTCGCGTGAAGCTACCGCAATGTCAGACATCAAAGTCGCATTCTCTTGCACAGTAGATTGCATCTCACCAAGTTTCTCTGACGCGCCCGAAACAAGCTTTGTGCCTTCAGACACTTCGCCAGCACTTTGCTCGATCAACACTTTAACTTCAGACGAGGCCTGGGCTGCGGACTGGGCAAGGCGGCGAACTTCAACCGCCACCACCGCAAATCCCTTACCAGCCTCACCGGCACGGGCAGCTTCAACAGAAGCGTTAAGCGCCAGCAAGTTCGTCTGAAAAGCAATGTCGTCAATCATGCCAATAATATTGGAAATCTTCGAGGATGAACTTGTAATCCGCTCCATTGCATCGGTGGCTTGCGTCATCGCATCTCCGCCCTCCGCTGCAAGTTTAGAAGCCAAAGAAGTTTTTTCAGTAGCAGATTGCGCCTTCTTAGCGTTCTCCGTCACCGTATCGCTCAATTGCTCCATAGCAGCAGAGGTTTCTTCAATTGTGGCGGCTTGCCGGGTAGTCCGTTCAGATAGATCGTTCGCCCCTTCAAGAATTTCCCCAGTTGCAGACTTGAGCCCACCAGAAGTTTCGCGCAGACGGCCAACAATTTCTGTAAGTCGATCAGCAACAGCGTTCGTATCGTCTTTTAACTTCAAGAAAGCACCTTGATAGTCACCCGACACACGCAAGGTTAAGTCGGTTTTTGCCAACGCTGCCAATACGTCGCCGGTTTCATTAAAGCCACGATCTACGGTTTCGACCAGTGTATTCACACTGTTCGCCAATGCATTAAGCTCATCGTCTGGGAAGTCGGCCTCAACCCTTGGGTTAAAGTCCCCGGCAATTGCGGCATCAACAACAGCACCAAATGATCTTTGCAGATCCTGCATCATGGCAGATCGGTCTAAGGCACGTTGCTCAGAAGCTTGACGTTCTTCCTCAGTCATCGCCGAGATCTTCATGCCGTTTTCGCGGAAAACTTCAATGGCCCGAGCCATCTCGCCGATGTCGTCCTGTCGATTCTCATAATCGATTTCAACATCATAATTGCCCTTGGCCATTTGGCTCATATTGCCAGTCATGCGTTGCATAGGACGCGCGACCAGTTTTTGGAAAACCGCAAAGATCACCAAAACCGTTAGGGCTGTCGCAATAATGGTCGCTATGAGGCTGGTCCAGCGAGAGCTGGCCAGTTCCGCATAGGCAAGCGATTGATCAAGCGATGTGCCCACATACCACTTCACTTCAGGCATATCGGGAATTGGCGCAAAGCTTAGCAAACGATCAACGCCAGCTTCACTTACCGGTTGAATTTGTGAGGAAAGTGAAGGGGTTTCCCCGTCAAAAGCTTCGCTCAAAGATTTTCCAACCAAATCTTGGTTTTGGTGAACAAGTATTGTGCCCTCATCACTGACAAGGAACATATAACCGCCCTCAAGTTTGATATCCGCTAACATTTGCACAAGAGCGTCGATTGAAAAGTCACCGCCCACTACACCAAGTATTTTGTTGCCCTTCATAACTGGCGACGCGATCGTAACAATAAGATCATCGCTTGACGCGTCCGGATAAGGGTTTGTGATTGTTGTGGCTTTCTTGCTTACAACATCTTGATACCATGGCCGCTTACGCGGGTCATACCCTTCCGGCAACTCAAGTTTAGGCACGGTGTGGAAACTTCCATCCGCTTCAGAACCGAAATAGGTTGCTCCAAAATTGCTGGTGTAAACTTCGTGTTGATAGTGGCTGGTGATCTCACCACCTTCGGGCATCGCTGCAACGCTTTGAGCGGCATTTTCAATCAAAAGTTGCCGTCCAGCAAACCAATTGCCGACGCCTTGCGCCATGCTACCACCAACATTTATAGCGTTATCAGCGATGGTTTTGTCCATCGCGGCACTGCGTTCCCGGTCATTATAGACAGAGAAAGCGACAAACATGATGACGACTACTGCAACTGTTACCAAAAGAACCTTGGTTGCCAAACTTAGTTTAAGATTGAACGGCGGTTTTTGTTCGGCCACGTCCATGAGGATTTTCCATTTCGATTCGAGAATTCAACAATTAACAACATGCATAATTATGGTTAATAATCCCTCAAAAGGAGGTGGTCTGCATAGGCATCACAATTCTCGCACAGGCGACATCACCAAGTGCATTTCAGCTTTCGCTGGTCTTGAATGGAAAATCAAAGAGAAGAAGCAAGGACGGCAAAAAACATTCTGTTTTATCAGAAGGTTAAATGAGCTTGCCGAGAATTTTTGATATTTGGTGCGGGTGGAGGGAATCGAACCCCCACTCCCGAAGGAACGGGATTTTGAATCCCGCGCGTCTACCAGTTCCGCCACACCCGCACTAAGGTGATGGGGGCGGAATATACTCAAAAACACACCCGCGTCAATCACTGATTGACACGAAAACCAAACTGATTACATCTGTGAGCCAAAAGGACAGCTTGTCCTAAATAATTTTTGAGGATTAAGCCGTTGATCAGACGCCTATATGACTGGGTTTTAGCACTGGGTGCATCCAAACATGCACCAAAGGCACTGGGTGCAATTTCATTTGCAGAAAGTTCATTCTTTCCCATACCACCGGACATTATGCTTATTCCGATGGTGTTGGCGAAACGTGCTGGCGCGTGGCGATATGCACTAATCTGCACCATCACCTCCGTCCTGGGCGGTATATTGGGCTATTATATAGGCGCAGCCTTGTTGGAAACGCTTGCCCGTCCAATTTTAGAATTTTATGGATATTGGCACAAATTTGAAGACTTTCAATTGGCCTTTAATGAATGGGGCTTGTTGATCGTCTTCGTGTTTGGGCTAACCCCATTCCCCTATAAAGTGATCACAATCGCTTCGGGCGCAACCGGTCTTAATCTGCCCATATTTATCCTCTCCTCTATTGTTGCACGCGGGTTGCGGTTCTTCATCGTTGCTGCGCTTTTATATTTCTTTGGCCCACCCATTAAGGACTTCATCGAGAAACGTTTGGGACTGATGTTCTTTATTGGGTGCACGCTGTTAGTAGGTGGGTTTGTTGCGGTGAAATACCTTATCTAGCCACGTCAATTATTGGGGACTGTTTGTGACCAGCTCAAATGCAAAAAATATAACTATAGGTGCCACAATTTTGGCAACGGCAACAATCGTTGGTGCATATGGCTTTCAGTATATTGGCGGCTATATTCCGTGTGACCTGTGCTACGAGCAACGTAATCCCTACTATATCGCCATCCCGCTTTTATTGATCGGTCTCTTTTTGTGGGACCGGCTGGGCAGTAATGCGCGCACAATCGTGCTCGGCATTGTTGCGATCATATTTGCCTACGGCACCTGGATGGCAGCTTACCATTCTGGAGTTGAATGGGGTTGGTGGCCCGGCCCTGATACATGTACCGGCGTTGGTGCAGGTATCGCCGATTTTGCAGATTTGCAGAAGATCAACGACACAGTCGTGATCCCTTGCGATCAGGCACAGGTGCGGTTCTTTGGCCTTAGCTTTGCGGGATACAATGCAATTGTCTCGACAATCCTAACCGCTGCAACGCTCTATGCCGGACACATAAATTTCCACGCCAAAAAAGACGCCTAGTTCAAAGCTGAATTTCAGATTTGAGTCGAAAATGGTTCGGTTCGAGGACAGGAAATTCAAAGCCCAGAGCGTGGTTATGATGCGCTCATTTGAGGCGAAAATGGCAGACTTTGAGAACTGGAGCGCAGCGTACTCTTATGTACGTGAGCACCGGAAGCGCAAAAGGCTGACATTTGCAGCCCAAATGAGAGCATCAGGGCGCGCTCTAGGGTTCGAGTTCGATATCCCAATATAGATAATCCATCCAACTCTCATGCAAATGGTTGGGCGGAAACTTTCTCCCATTGGCCTGCAGATCATATGCTGTGGGCTGATAGGGCGTTTGGCTGGGCCACATGCCAATATCACGCGGCATTTTATTGGCTTTACGTAAATTGCAAGGCGAACAGGCCGTGACCACATTCTGCCATGTGGTACGTCCACCACGTGAGCGGGGGATCAGATGGTCAAAGGTGAGATCGTGCTTTGAGCCACAATATTGGCATTCAAATCGGTCCCGAAGGAACAGATTAAACCGCGTAAAGGCAGGATTTCCGGCGGGTTTGATGTAGGACTTCAGAGAGACAACGCTCGGCAGCCTCATTTCAAAACTTGGGCTCTTAATCACGCGGTCATATTCAGAGACAATATTGACCCGATCAAGACACACGGCTTTGATCGCGTCCTGCCAGGACCACAATGATAAAGGATAATAGCTCAACGGCCTAAAATCAGCGTTTAGAACAAGCGCCGGCAGAGCTTCGGGTGACACATGGATTGTCACACCTTCCTCCTTTGGTGAGAATCACTCCACTAATATTCACGCTCATCATTGTGGCCTAAGATGTCAGCCATGTGAAGGCCGGTTAACTTTTCATTTACTCTTCGATCTTGATTTGATCTTCAGGTTTAAACACGTGATTTAAAAAACCTGTGGCAAATTCGAGCCCATCCATGGCAATGGAATGGCCGGTTTTTTGGCTCACTTTCAGCGACACATTGACGTAAAACTGCTCCAGCGCTTCTTTGGCTTCCAAACTACCCTGCACCGGCACCACTTCATCATCTTCACCATGGATCAAACAAACAGGCGGCGTGCTTTCCATCTCGTCGCCAATGCCTTCTGGATCAACCAGCTTGCCTGAAAATGCCAAGATGCCCGCAAGTGGTTCTTCAAACCGCAAACCGACATGCAGCGCCATCATCGCCCCTTGGGAAAATCCGGCAAGCACTACGTCGCTTAGTTTCAACCCTGCGTCTGCTGTGCGTTGCAAAACATATTCGCGGATTTGCGGATAGGCTTGTTCTGCCCCCGCTTCGTAGTCGGTGTCGCCCCGCTCCAAATCCAAATGAAACCATTCAAATCCGAACGGATTAACCGAACAAGGTTCAGGTGCGTTGGGGGCCAAAAATTCTACGTCTGGAAATCCTTGTGCCCAGAAATCACCCAACCCAATTAGGTCTTTGCCGTCCGAGCCATAACCATGCAGCAAAATCACAAGCTTGTTTGGTGGATTGCCGTTTGCGGGTTCAAGTTTTGGGCCAAACAATTCGCTCATATCAATATGCCTTCTTTATTCTTCATCACAGCATAATAGCGCCACATAAGACGCGCTGCTGCACCCCTATAGGGAGACCACTTCTGGGTCAATTTCATCGTATCGCTAATGCTGGGTGTATCATCAAGCTCGAGATGATGCGCAACAATTTTTCGCAAGGCCAAGTCTCCGGCAGGGAAAATATCCTCGTGCCCCACACAGAAGGACAAATAAATCTCTGCCGTCCAAGGGCCTATGCCCTTTATGCTGGTCAATGTGCGCATGGCTTCGTTTAACGGCAATGTTTCGATCAAATCATATCTTAGCGTTTGCCCTATTTCAGCGTTGGCGATGGCGCGAATGGTTTGAAATTTTGCATTGGAAAGACCAACACCAGCCATCCCCTCTTCACCCAATGAAAGATAGCGCTTGGCGCTCACTTCGCCTAAAGCCGCGCAATACCGCTCCCAAATGGCTTTTGCCGACTGCACCGAAAGCAGCTGACCAATAACAATCCGCGATAGACCTTCAAAGCCGCCCGCCTCTGCCCGCAATGGCACCGGGTGACATCGCTCAATCACATTGATCAGGGTTGGATCAAGTGCGCCAAGCGCCGTTAGATGGGTCGCCAATGTCTGCTCATCGCGCAAACGATCTTTTACGGGAGTGGATTTCATATTTGTCTTTCACGACTGAACGTGCCAACTAGAGCAATTATGAACAACATTGATCAACCCATATTTCGCTTCGCCCCCAGCCCAAATGGGCAATTGCATCTCGGCCACGCCTTTTCCGCCCTTTTGACCCAACAAGTCGCCCAAGCCAATGATGGAAAGATTTTGTTGCGGATTGAGGACATCGATACCATTCGATGTACTGAAGAAGGCACCACCCAAATGTTGGACGATTTGGATTGGGTTGGTTTTTCCTGGGACGAAGAACCGCGCAAACAGTCAGAGCATTTTGCTGATTATGAAGCGGCACTGGAAAAACTGAAAAACGACGACCTGCTATACCCGTGCTTTTGCTCGCGCAATCAGATCAAATCCAATGCAACGGGTGAAAAAGACCCGGACGGAGCGCCACTTTATCCGGGCACTTGCAAACATATGAGCCCATATGATCGGGAAAAACGCATGCAAGACGCGAAGGCATTTGCTTGGCGTCTTGATATGGATAAAGCAATAGCAAAGGTTGGCGATCTAACTTGGCAAGAACTCAGTGAAGATTTCGCTGAAATGGAGACCATAAAGGCCGATCCTGCTGCTTGGGGAGATGTGATTATTGCCCGTAAGTTCACCCCAACATCTTATCACCTAAGTGTTGTGGTTGATGACGCCGACCAAAACATCACCCATGTCACGCGCGGCAAAGACCTTTATTTTGCCACTGCTGTGCACCGCGTTTTGCAGAGCTTGCTTGAACTGCCAGAACCGAAATATTTGCATCATGGCTTAATCCTTGATGATGAAGGCAAAAAGCTTTCCAAATCAAAGAAAGCCCTCAGCCTTGCCGCATTGAGAAAAAGAGGCTGGACACCAGAACAAATCCGCGCCCAGCTGGAAATTGAAGACGATCTAGACGAAGTCGAAGACCAACCTCAGGACTAACCGACCGCAACGGCCCTGTTGCTATGGCTTATGGCCTCAAGCTCAGACGCCGGCAGCAAACTCAATGTCGTTTCTGCCACTGCCCGCTCGAACGGCGTGCCAAACCCTTCGCCCAAGATGGCGTCCAACTTTGGATCGACCAACTCTTGTGGCGAATTCCATAGGTAGCGCATTTTAACAACTTCACGCATCACCGGCTGGAATAGGCCCAATACTGAAAGCAGCCACCAAGGGACGCTGACCAACTTATAGGGCTGGGACACTGCCCGCTGTATGGCATCGGCCATCTCATTGCCGGTGATGAAGTTGCCGTGGAAGTGAAAGTTTTCAAAGGTTTCAAGCGTGTCGCGCTTTGCCGCCACGGCCTCAAACGCCCGCCCCAAATCCGGCAAATAGGCCCATGAGTGTTTGGTTTCCCCATCACATGGCAATGTGATTTGGCGTTTCTTGAAGTTCATGCCGAAACCAAGGTCAAACCAACTACCCTCAGCGCCAGGTCCGTAAAAATCGCCTGCCCGCATCATGAAGGCTTTGAAATTGTGCTTTTGTGCCCCGGCTTTAAGAGCATCCTCTAACCGTTTGCGGATTTCACCCTTGGCATTATGCGGCACCTGAGCGCCCTGAGGCTTCATTTGCGCAACGTCGGCGGCAAAATTATAAACATTGGCTGAAAAGATCAGCGTTTTGCCGCTGCCCTTCATCGCCTCGATCACCACGTCATTCATGCGCTCAGCATCTTCTTCCCACTGATCATACGGTAGGTTGAGAGCGTGAACGACCACATCAGCATCCTGAATAGCGGCCTTTACGTCCGACTGCTTGAACGCATCGCCTTGATGAAATTCAAATCCATCAAAAGCTGTTTTGTTGGATCGACCAAATCCAATCACGTTCCAACCTTGATCGATAAAAGCCTTGGCTGCGAATTGTCCGATACGTCCATTAATGCCCAAAATTGTTACTGTGTCAGTCATTTATCTGCTCCGATTTGTTGTTTGAATTTCTTGACTGACACCAACATATATATTCATAATCAAATTAAAATTGCCCAAAACTGCAGTTGGAATATACAAAAATGAATAGATCATCATCTGCTGGCGAACCGGATTGGTTCTTATGGCGTTCCTTCCTCGCGGTTATGGATGAAGGATCACTGTCTGGCGCCGCCCGCAATTTGGGTGCGTCGCAGCCCACCATTGGGCGACATATAGAAGAGTTGGAAAATTGCTTGGATGCGGTTCTATTTGACCGAACCGGGAGAGGCCTAAAACCGACCCCCGTCGCGCATCAACTGGTCGAGCCCGTGCGGCGGGCGAAAGCGTCGCTCGCTGAAGCGCAATTGGCGGTGACCGGCGCCACACAAGTTCTGGACGGTACCGTTCGCATCACAGCTTCTGAGATTATCTCACATCAAATTCTGCCGGCAATATTGCAAAAAGCACGGACCAAATTTCCAATGATTGAATTGGAAATCGTGCCATCTGACGCGGTAGAGAACTTATTGCTGCGAGAGGCGGATATCGCTGTGCGTATGTTTAGGCCGGGCCAACTTGATATTGTTGCCAAAAAAGTTGGTGACGTGATTTTACATGCTTTCGCCCATCAATCCTATTTAAAGAAGCATGGCACCCCCGAGCGGCCCGAAGACCTTTATGATCACGAAATAATCGGCCTTGATCGGCAAGACGATATTGTGCGTGTGTCCAAAGCGCTTGGCTTTCCGCTTGATCGGGAGAATTTTGCACTGCGTACGGACAGTCAGACGCTTATTTGGGAATTGGTCAATCAAGGATTAGGCATTAGTTTTGCGCAGCTCAATTTGATCGAAAAAACGCCCGGGCTCGTGCCCATCGTGCCAGACCTCAAAATCCCGCCAATGGAAATGTGGCTGGTTGCCCACCGCGAGGTGCATAAAGCAAATCGCATCCGCGTCATTTATGACCTGTTGGCGGACGAGCTGAACGCATATACTCGCAGTAACTAACGAAAAACGAGTCGAAACATGCAACCGATCAACATTCTGATTTTCATTGCGCTTGGCGCGGTCACGCTTATTCTATTTGCCGGCCTATTCAACATGTTCCGCGGCGGATCACCCAATCTAAGCCAAAAACTCATGCGTGCGCGGGTCATCGCTCAATTCATCGCCATTATCTTATTGATGGTCGCTGCATTCTTTTTTGCGCCACGCTAAGGGAACAAAATGGTCAAGCTCAATAAGATTTACACCCGCACGGGCGATGATGGGTCCACTGGCCTTGTTTCCGGCCCTCGCCGGTCAAAAGCAGATATTCGAGTTGAAGCATATGGGAGCGTGGATGAAGCCAATTCATCCATCGGCATGGTGCGTCTACACACGAATGAACATCAACAAATCGACGATGTCCTCGCCCGTATTCAAAACGATCTCTTTGACGTTGGATCAGACTTCGCGACACCGGGTCCTGACGAAGAATTATCCTATGAGCCACTCCGGGCCGTGCAAAGCCAAGTGGATTGGCTTGAACAGCAAATTGATGAGTTCAACGAGCAATTGAAGCCATTAAAAAGCTTTACACTACCGGGCGGTAGTGCCGCATCCGCCCATCTTCACCTCGCCCGCACCATTGTGCGCCGCGCGGAACGCGTGGGCGTTGCGCTAAAAGACATGGAAGCGGACACCAATCCCATGGCAGTTAAATATCTCAATCGATTGTCAGATTTGCTGTTTGTCCTGTCGCGCGTGACAAATGACAATGGAAATGGCGACGTTTTGTGGGTGCCCGGGCAATTTCGGTAGTGTTGGCGGCATAAGCGAACACAGGAAGAGCATTGCATTACCAGCATATGACAAGCTCAAAATGCGGCAGAACAAGAAATGCTCACATTGGGCACCAGTTGGCGGGGATGCCGGGAAAGACCGGCAGGTCGACGGAGGCGCGTAAAATGCACGGGGGTGCCGGGCCAGCCCGCGCGGCGTAAACGCCAAAAAATGCAGAGCAACACGACCAACTGCGGCCCATAAAAGCACCAACTTCCATACTGCTTGGCATTGGCCCTGCAAAATGCCAACATACTTTCATCAGCCGCCCATTCAGCGACCCGGAGTTCCTATTGTTTATTCCCCTATATGATCAGAACCCCAAGGTCTATGTTGAACGCCCGTGGGTCAATCAAGCCCTTATCGTCATCAATATCATCTTCTTTGCCATTCAATATGTGTTGCCCACGGCTGGCGAGGAGTTCGTTCTTGTCACGATGGCGGTTGTGCCGGGTTGGCTGAGCGACCCGCTGATTGATCAGGTGCCAAACCTTCCCGATCAAACAACATTGGTCACCTACGCTTTTTTGCATGCGGATTGGATGCATGTGCTGTCCAACATGCTGTTTTTGTGGGTTTTTGGCGACAATATCGAAGATGCGTTGGGCCATGTGCGCTATCTAATTTTCTATCTCGCGTGCGCCGCTGCCGGTGGTCTTGCACACATGCTCGCTGACCCAACAAGCACAGCGCCACTTGTCGGCGCTTCCGGCGCGGTTGCGGGCGTTATCGGGGCATATATTATTCTTTTCCCAAAAGTCAGAGTTTACGTGTTGGCGCGGATTATCATCCCGCTACCCTTGCCGATCCCCGCTCTTTGGGTGCTTGGATTATGGGTCGCTATGCAATTTTTCTTTGTGCTGTTCCCGGATGGCGGATCTACGGCTTGGTGGGCACATGTTGGCGGGTTGGTGGCCGGTGCGACACTGGTGTTCTTCCTGAAAAGAAGTTCTGTATCTCTATTTGGCCGCTAGCTCATTCGCAGATCAACTCAACAATGAATTGACGCCAAATTTAGCCAGCGTCGCAAAATCCAAATTGCCCGAATGGGCCATCCACAACAGGTTGGTGCCTTCAAGCAAAGCGACAATCTCGCTGGCCTTTTGCTGGGCTTCGACCTGGCCGAACCCATCGTCTAAAAGTAGATGGGCAATGGCGGTTTGATATTGATTGTAAAATTCCAATACTACCTTGCGAGCATGTTCATCTCGACCAGCTAAAGCCAGAAACTCAAATCCCACTGTTTGAAAATGAGCTCCAGAACTCATTGCCGCACTCACCAAGTCAATCCATTTGCTTAAACGGTCGGCTGCATTTTCACCCAATGGAATTAGCTTTAGCGCTTCCAAATTGGCTTCAAAGAACTGCTGTAACAACGCCAAAACCAGCGCGTCTTTACTTTTAAAATAGAGATAAACTGCCGCTTTCGACAATCCAGCCTCTGCTGCCACCGCATCCATATTGGCGCCCTGCACACCATCCCGGGCAAAAATCTTTGCCGCAGCATTCAAAATTTGCGGGATGCGTTCGGCACTTCTATCTGGACGCGGCAATGGATTTCCTTTTAGCAGGCTGTCGAACAAATTGGACATGCTCAACACCATGCGACATTGAGCGACTAACCTCTTCATAACCTAGCTTGTTGAAAATCAAAAGATTTTCAGTTCGCGTTGTTTCAAGCCAAATTGGCTCTTCAACGGCAATAATATTGTGCAGATGGTCGAACATTGACCGACCAACGCCTTTTCCGCGCGCTTTTTCATCAACCGCAACAAATTCAACGATCTGTGCAGGGGCTGCCGGGAAGGACTGCGCCCGCTCGTGATCATGCGTGACCGTTCTAATAATTGATCGAACGCCTCCAGCGCGGAAAATACCAAATGACCAAACCAATTGATCCCAATTGCTAGGCCTAAACTCGGTATGCCCACCAACAAGGACACCCAGCAATTGCCCATCTTCAAACGCACCCAACAATGTTTGATGATTTTTTTGCCAAACCTGCAACGTCACGTAGAACCAGTTTTCAAGCGTCTTTGCCATCTCCGCATCTGTCCGGGGTGTAAATAGGCTTGTCATGCCTTGATCAACTTTAAACATTCTTGCAAGAAGTTTAGAGGCGGCATGAAATTCTTCAGCCGCCAATTCTCGTACATCCACCACGTCTAATTTCCGTCCTTTGGTTGGAACGGTGCCTCTTTTAACGCATGCCCCAATATCAATTTCAACATCAATGCGGCGACGAACCAATTTAGCCCAGCAATATCCAAAACTGGCAATTGGGCCGCCAAAATCGCCAACATGACACAGGCAATCGCAACTGGGCGTTGCAGATAAAGAGGGGAGTACAATACCAACACCGCGCTGCCCAAAACGACCACAGCCAGTATTACACCATAGATTATGGGGTCTGACGAAAACAGATATGCCGTCAAAGCAATATGCACAAGATGAGCCGAGATAAACCGCAAGTGTAACGCACGGCCATGTCCCGGGCGGTGATACCAGCGCTTTGCCGCCGAAGTTGCGTTTGTGACAATCCCTCCGCCAATATCAAGTGCGAGCACCACAACAAATAACCATTGCCAAATGTTAGCGTCTGTTCCCCGCGCCAACCAAAATACCACCAAAATTCCGACACTGATTAGGCCGCCAAACACAAATTGAACCAATTCTTCTGCGCCCGTGGCACCCGGTCCAACAAACCTGTCTAAACTGCCTTTGATGCCCGTGCGCGGCTCGGGTGGGTTCCAATTTACCCACATACCGCCCGTTTCAACGCCACCAACATTGGCTCGTGCTGCTCTGTCGCCTTTACGCTCTGGCCTTATCTCATTTTCCATCTTGCCACCTCATTCATAATAAATAACTTACCAGTCAGTTATTTAAATACTATTTGAGAAATTGCAAGTCCATCAGGGTGATAACTGAACCAACATCACGTTTGGGATTTAGCGCGCAATTACAATTCTAAGCGATTGGTTTACCCAAAATTAACGCAAACAGAGCGATAGTTGGACAACTGAAAAGCTAGAAAGGCGCTTCAGATGGATATGTCACTCGTGACACAATCACTTGCAATGCAATCGGCTCAAAACCAACAGAGCGCCGAATTGGCGATGGTTAAAGCCTCCAATGACATGCAAAAGCAAATGATTAACATGTTGGACCAGAGCCTTGCGACCGCGAAAGCAACGCCTGCACCCGGCACCGGCACCATCGTCGATAAGTCTGCCTAATCACTCTTTTCAAATCACTATTTGTTGCCTAAAGATGGAACATACCAATTCCAGTCCAATAGGCATGTCATGTCAAAATCCGCAAAAGAACAAATGCTCGCCGGTGAACCATTTCTAGCTGGCGATCCAGACCTTGTGGCGCACGCAAACCGCACGCGCAATATCGTCAAACAATTCAATGAAGCCGAATATGACGATCCAAATCGCATGGAATTATTGCGCGGCATTTTGGGTAAGGCGTCAGAGCAATTCTGGGTCGAATCGCCCTTTTATGTTGAATATGGCGAGATGGTTGAAATTGGAGAACGTTGCTTCATCAATCGCAACTGCACCATTATGGACAACCATTTCATCAAAATCGGCAATGAAGTCCTCATCGCCCCAAATGTGCAAATTCTAACCGCAGGCCACCCGGTAAGATCCGACGA
The DNA here is from genome assembly GCF_057219265.1 of Maritalea sp. YIW29. Classification (NCBI taxonomy): domain Bacteria; kingdom Pseudomonadati; phylum Pseudomonadota; class Alphaproteobacteria; order Hyphomicrobiales; family Devosiaceae; genus Maritalea; species Maritalea sp. YIW29. The sequence continues at coordinate 778,436 of NZ_JBXVVF010000002.1, read as the reverse complement.
GCGATGTGTTTATCCCTATCCGGACGCGCCTGACACCATGAATTTCGTCAACAAGGCAGCTCCAATTACCATTGGCGACAATTGCTGGATCGGCGCTGGCGCAATCATTTTGCCCGGCGTCACCATCGGCGCGCGCACCACCATTGGCGCAGGTGCCGTTGTCACTAAAGACATTCCTGCCGATTGCGTCGCGGGCGGAAACCCGGCCAGAGTGATCAAAAAACTTTAGCTCTTTGAAGCCTGCGCCAAAGCTGCATCAATCAGCATGTATGCGTCTTCGCCATTCCATTCAGCAGGTCCGGCAAGAACGCCCCATTCGTGTCCATCCGGACCAAGCAACAATGTTGCAGGAAGACCAAGCGCGACGCCACGTTTCTTGAGCGTTTCAAAAGCCTCAAAGCTGGGGTCAGCATGTAGGGGCAAGTTTTTCAGGCCAACTTCATCCATAAAGGCCTTAGCTTTTTGGATACCATCGTCCCCGACGTCCAAATTGATGGTTGCTACTTGAAAGCCTTGATCCGCATATTTGGCCGCCAAGGCATCAAGCGCTGGCATTTCAGCACGGCATGGCGCGCACCATGTTGCCCAGAAATTGACGAGCGTAACTTTGCCGGCAAAATGGTCAAACCCGACCTTTTCGCCCCCATCTGAAACAAAGCTAATTTCAGGATAGGCGCTGCCATTTGCTGTGGCTCGAAATGCAGCCAAATCTCCCTGCGCCGCACTATCAATTACGGCTTCAATGGCCGGGTTGGCTTCAAAAGAGCCCTGCGCAACAGAACTGTTTTGCCCGCCCCCGCCATTGCTAACCCAAACAGCGGTCGCTATACCTACCGCCACAACCATCAATGCACCCATTGTCCACTTGTTAGTGGCGGGGTTTTTGGGTTCATTGTGCGGATCTTGAGACATCATTTCTCCTTAAGAGAGGTAAGTATGAGCAATCAAATGTGGGGCGGTCGTTTCGCTTCAGGCCCAGACGCCATCATGGAGGAAATTAATGCCTCCATCGATTACGATAAGCGCTTCTATAAACAAGATATAGAAGGCTCAAAAGCCCATGCCACCATGCTTGCCGCCACCGGCATTCTTACCCATCAAGATAAGGATGCAATTCTAAAAGGTCTAGATCAGGTTAGATCAGAAATCGATGACGGGACGTTCACTTTTTCGCGCGCGCTTGAAGACATCCACATGAATGTTGAAGCACGGCTGAAGGATCTGATCGGCGAACCCGCTGGACGTTTGCACACCGGCCGCTCGCGCAACGACCAAGTCGCAACTGACTTTAAGCTTTATGTGCGCGATAGCATTGATATGTTCATCAGCCAGATTAAAACGCTGCAGCTTGAAATGATCAATCGCGCAGAAGAAGAAGCTGAAACGGTTATGCCGGGCTTCACACACCTGCAAAGCGCGCAGCCAGTTACATTTGGTCACCACATGCTGGCCTATGTGGAAATGCTAGGCCGTGATGCGTCGCGTTTTCATGGCGCCCGCAAACGGCTGAACGAAAGTCCTTTGGGCGCAGCAGCGCTTGCTGGTACATCATTTCCAATTGATCGCGAGATGACGGCGAAAGCTTTGGGCTTTGAACGCCCTGCGGCCAATTCACTGGATGCCGTCGCGGATCGTGACTTTGTTTTAGAAGCGTTAAGCTGCGCTTCAATTTGCGCCATGCACTTATCGCGCCTGTCCGAAGAATTGGTGATTTGGTCAACGGCACAGTTCCGGTTCGTCAGCCTGTCAGACAAGTTCTCAACCGGCTCTTCCATCATGCCGCAAAAGCGGAACCCAGACGCAGCTGAACTCATCCGCGCCAAAATTGGGCGCATCATGGGCGCACTTACCTCGCTGACGATCGTGATGAAAGGCCTGCCATTGGCATATTCCAAAGACATGCAAGAAGACAAAGAAGTCGCTTTTGATGCCTTTGATAGTCTTGGCCTGGCGCTTGCGGCCATGACGGGCATGATCAACGACCTAAAAGTCAATCGTGAGGCGATGCGCGAAGCAGCGGGTTCTGGTTTTTCAACCGCAACTGATTTGGCCGATTGGCTGGTTCGTGAAGCAAATGTACCGTTCCGCGATGCGCACCACATAACTGGATCTGCTGTTGCACTTGCCGAGAAAAAGGGCTGCGAATTGGATGCGCTGACAATTGAAGATTTCAAGCAAGTTGATGAGCGCATCGACAGCCGGGTCTTTAAAGTCCTCAGCGTTGAAAACTCCGTGAAAAGCCGCACATCTTATGGTGGCACATCGCCAAATAATGTTCGTGAACAAGCGGCACGTTGGAAATCTCAACTCGCCTCAGAATAAGAGCCAGACAAAATGGTCCATCATTTTCAATATCGCAACGGGCATTTGCACGCTGAAGACGTCGACTTAACCGAATTGGCTGGTGACATCGGCACGCCATTTTACGTCTATTCGACGGCGACATTCACCCGCCATATTCGGGTTATGCAAGAAGCGTTCAAGGGGGTTGATACGCTGGTCGCCTATGCGATGAAGGCCAACTCAAACCAAGCAATGCTTCGACTTGTCGCCAAAATGGGCGCGGGTGCGGATGTTGTGTCTTTGGGTGAGTTAAAACGCGCTCTAAAGGCCGGTATTCCTGCCAACAAAATCGTGTTTTCAGGCGTGGCTAAAACCCGCGCTGAGATGGAACTCGGGCTAGAAGCGGGCATTAAATGCTTCAACGCTGAAAGTGAACCCGAACTTGAACGGCTTAATGAAGTCGCGAAAGCCATAGGCAAAGTGGCCCCCGTTTCTGTGCGCATCAACCCAAATGTGGACGCGAAAACCCACGCCAAGATCTCAACGGGAAAAGCCGAAAACAAATTTGGCATTCCGTTTGAACGGGCAAGTAATGTCTATAAGCGTATTGCAGAGCTTGAGCACTTGGACGCTACCGGGATCGATATGCATATCGGCTCGCAAATCACCGAGCTGGAGCCATTTAATAATGCGTTTAAACTCTTGGCTGAATTGGTCGGTGAATTGCGCGAAGAGGGCCACAATATTCGCCATGTCGACGTTGGAGGTGGCCTTGGCATTCCCTATGGCACATCAAACGATGTGCCACCCGACCCGCTCGCCTATGCGCAAGTTGTATTCAAAAACGTCAAAGATCTAGATTGCGAGTTGGTTCTAGAACCGGGTCGTTTGATCGCGGGCAATGCCGGCATTTTCGTCACCAAAGTCGAATATGTTAAAGAGGGTGCAGACCGCACCTTTGTCATTGTTGACGCTGGTATGAACGACATGATCCGGCCAACACTTTACGAAGCGTACCATGAAGCAAAGCCTTTGGTTGAAGACCATCAGTTGCTTGAAAAGCGCGGCGATATCGTTGGTCCTGTTTGCGAAACAGGGGACTATCTCGCCCGCGACCGGCAGCTCCCCAAAGTCAATGAAGGCGAGTATATCGCCATCATGAGCGCGGGTGCATATGGCGCGGTGATGTCTGGCACCTACAATACGCGGCCGCTATGCGCTGAAGTGCTGGTTGACGGTGATCGCTATCACGTCATTCGTGAACGCCAAGACCTTGATGCGCTCATTGAATTGGATAGTGTCCCTGATTGGTTGGACTAGAAATATGTGGGGCAAGTTGCCCCGCTCCTCCGCCCATGTCAGGCCACTTCTGACCAGCGCAGCTTCTGCTGATGCACAAGGCAAGTTTTATTGAATAATTGCAGCTTAATCGGATTGGGTTGGCGCACGTCCGAAAGTTCTGGAAATGCTTTGCCCGACTGCTCAAACGCCCGATCAATTTGCGAAATCAGCAAAATTGTGATGCCAGATGACCGGGCAAACTCACTTAATTGTTTAAGCTGGATATCAAGTTCGGGATTAATGCGTCTTTGATCCAGGAGCTGAAGATAATCAACCACCGCAACAGAACCTCGCGGCGCATGCTTCATTTTTGCGACGATATGTTCAGCGCAAATTTCATCTGATGTATCAATTATTAGTTGGTTGAGAACAGGATCGCCACCTGCCATTTCCACGAGATACTTGCCTAATTCGTCGGCGTGAAATTCTAACGTAAAGAAATAAGCTTGGTGACCCGACTTCAATTTTAGCAAGGCCACTTGTAGCGCCACCATCGTTTTGCCTTGCCCCGGCCTGCCGCCAAGCAAAACCATGTCAGCTGGCTCCAGAGTTTGCGCAAATTTTTCAACCTGCTCAACAGATTGCGCCTTGGCGCTCAGCAGGCTCCAGCTTGTAAAGCCTTGAGTATTTGCGACTTGATCAAGCGCTTTATGCAACGGCAATTTGTTTTGCCTCGCGAGCAATTTTGCTTGGCGCTTTAGCTGAAATATTGGTGCAGATAGTTTCATTTTTAAGAACCTTCCATCGGACCAATCACGCAATTCCTCCTTATGCGTATAGCCCGAGCGGTGGGTTCAAAATCAAGAATATGCCCAATATGCAAATACTTCCCCATAACGGAGGTGGGCGGCACGGGTCATGCCGTGCCCAAAGCCTACTTGCCGAATGGGAAATTGCAACAACATTTTCTAAGGGATTTCGAGATCGAATAGTGACGGCAAGTTAGGCGCCAAGAGATCTCGCCAAGGTCACTTTTTCAACTTCGCCGCCTTCAAGCGCCTCGGCAACCTTTGCGCGGATATCGGCTAAAGTAAAAGGTTTTGGCACAATATCATGCACAAGCGCTTCCAACCCATGGGCACGTTCGCGTTGATCGGCAAAGCCTGTCATCATCAAAATTGTAATATCAGGATATTGCGCGGCAACGCTTAGCGCCAGTGCAATGCCATCCATTACCGGCATCTTGATATCGGAAAGCAGAAGGTCAAATTCACCATTATGCTCAAGCACAGCTTCAGCCGCGAGACCACCATCTTCGGTAACCACAACATCATGGCCGTCCATTTCCAATGCCCGGCTTACAAATCCGCGGACACTCGGGTCATCTTCAGCCAACAAAATCTTCGCCATCCCGATACTCTCCTGTACTCTAATTATTATTGTTGAACGCCTTCAATCGCTCAGCGGCGACTTTTGTTCCGGCGTAAACTGTTGGTCTTTTGTTTGGTTGTGCTGAACTCGTTTTCAATTTGTCAGCATTTTGTTGCTCGATAGATCTGGGCTTAACCTGCCAGTCCAAAAACTTCATTTTCACGCGCTTGACGTCGTTTGGCGGCGAAGACAGCTCGGTCGTAAACTCAAACACCCCATTTGATTCCAGCACAGCAAGTCCAGGCGTGGTGTTCCATTCATAAATGGTGTCGCCTGCTTCACCGATCAATGCCACTCGAATAGGCGGCAGATAAATCATCCGGTCCTCGATATTTGCAATATCGCTGCGCACCGTCAACACTTCGTGTCCGTCGCGCCAAACCCGGTCGGTTTTTACATTGATAAATTCAAGCCCGACAACGTTCACACTTTGACCGAAAAGCCGGTAAAATCCAGACATGTCGGGATAATGCTGCACCACTTTGTTTTTAAAGCCAAACATAAGCCCCAAAACAACGCACGTCGCCAATAGCGCACTATAGCTGACATTGCGCTTCAGCCTTGCCAAGGGCAACGCGCGCGCAACTTCTCTTCTGCGCTTTGCAATACGTCGCGAACGTTTCATCCGCTCAATTTGTTGACGACGACGCCCAGCATAAGACTTTAGCTCAACTTCATCATCATCATTGATTGAGTTGACGACGTCCTGTGCAGCGTCACGAGCACTCTCGACCGCTTCGGCTCCAGCATCCTCTTGATCTTCAAGTTCGTCGTCGCCAGCTGGCGGTTCTGCCATCAAATCAATTTCATTGCTGAATTCTTCAGCAGCCGTTGGCATCGGTGCTTCTTGAGCGGCGACAACATCTTCTTCGGCACCGAACGCGATATCAAGCGCATCTTCATCGACGGGTTCTTGGCTTTCGCTCGCGCCGATAGTTGACGCTTCGTCCATTGCATCCTGCACCTGGTTTGAAAGATCTTCCTCAATATGCTCTTGCGCGTGCCAAGATTGTTGGCAACTTGCGCATTGCACAGAACGGCCGTGGTCGCCTATTGCTTGCGCGGCAACCTCATAACGTGTGTTACAATTTGGACATACAATGATCATTGCAAAAACCGATGACTAAACTCGGCATAAATCTAACGCTGATTGTGTTAACACTCCGAAAAAACCTGCTACTAATCAGCGCGAAAACACACATCACTGTTAAAATGGTTTCTAAATGGTGATTCGGGAGTAGATCTTGATCAAATTTCAAAATGTCGGGCTTCGATATGGAAGCGGACCAGAAATATTAAAGACCCTCAATTTCAATATTGATCCGGGTTCCTTTCACTTTCTGACCGGGCCTTCGGGGTCAGGCAAAACATCTTTGTTGCGCCTGCTTTTACTCTCGTTGCGGCCAACAAACGGGCATATGGAAATGTTCAACCAAAACACCAGTGTTTTGGACAAATCCGCCTTGATGCAGATGCGTCAACGTATTGGCATTGTGTTTCAAGAATTTCGACTGCTGGAACACCTCACCACATTTGAAAATGTCGCCCTTCCCCTCGCCGTGCGTGGTGAGCCGGAAGAGGCATATAGATCAAACGTAGAAGAGCTTTTGGATTGGGTCGGCCTCGGCCATCAAATGAATGTGCGCCCCGAACTCTTGTCCGGTGGCGAGAAGCAACGCGCGGCCATTGCAAGGGCAGTGATCGCCAAGCCAGTGTTATTGCTGGCAGATGAGCCAACAGGCAATGTTGACCCTGAACTTTCTGAACGTTTGCTGCATTTGTTTGTTGAATTGAACCGGATGGGCACCACAATTATCTTGGCCAGTCACGAGCATCATCTGCTGGATAAGTTCAAGTTCCCTCGCCTTCAATTGGAAAATGGGGGCATCAATGTCACCGCTTAACCAATTGCTGCAAATGCTATCGTTAAAGTCGAAAACGCCGTTCCCGATTGTCCCGCGCCAATCAATTGCCGGGCGCACGCTCGCTTTGCTTGTTGGCATCATGACCTTTTTGAGTTGCGTCACGTTTGGCTCGGTTTTCTTGGTGCAAAATTCAGCCATAGCATGGTCGTCAGAAGTCGGGCGGGAAGTCACCATTCAATTGCAACCGGTCGAAGAAGAAATAATGTTATCCAATATCCGGACAGCAATTTCGATGGCCCACCAATCACCCGGGGTTAGCCGTGCGTTTGAACTCACGCTTGAAGACAGCCAAGATTTGCTCACGCCATGGCTTGGGGAAAAATTCGACATCAGCACATTTAACGTGCCCCGCTTGGTTGTTGTGCAACTCGGCAATCCAAGTCAATTTGATTTAGAAGATCTAAAAACCAAGCTGACAGCAGCAATTCCCGAAATCAGTGTCGACACCCACGCGCTTTGGCAACAACAACTCAATGCAATGGCAGGCACGGTTGTCCTATCTGGTACACTGGCCTTGATCCTGATTTTGGCAGCAACCGTTTTGGCAATTATCTTTGCCACTAGCGGCGCAATGGCCACGAACCGCGAAATTGTCGATGTGCTGCATTTCATTGGTGCTTCGGACAACTATATTGCTGGCGCGTTTCAAGAACGTTTCCTAGCGATTGGATTGCAGGGTGGTTTGATCGGCGGTGCGATGTCGATCCTGTTTTTCTTTATCGCCAGCACCATAACCAACGCGATATTGCCGGTGCAAAGTGCAACGCAAGTCGAACTCTTGTTTGGTCAGTTCACCCTCGGCTGGCTTGGGCTTCTGGGCCTCATTCTGGTTGTCGCTACAATCGCTGTACTAACAGCCATCACGTCACGAATTACTGTCCATCGCTTTTTGGCCCAAGTCGCACCATAATGATGTCGCATCATAACGGTTGATCGATAAAATCACCTGCTTGAGATCAAGCAGTCCCAAAGTTGAAAGTTACCTAAATGATTCTCCAAGCTATTCGGTCGCTGATATTTTATGCGTTCTTCTTTACGGTGACCGCCTTATTGGCGATTCCTTTTGGCATCTACTCGCTGTTTGGCCCCAAAATGTCGGGATGGTGGGTCGTCAAATTCTGGTATGTCGCTAACCTATTTCTATTGCGCTGGATTGTTGGCATCAAAACCGAAATAACTGGTCAAGAGAACCTGCCCGACGGCCCTTTCATCATTGCTTCAAAACACATGTCCGATTGGGACATTTTCGCACTGCTCGCCGCAACCAATGGCAAGCCGACCTTTATCTCCAAAAAGGAATTGCTGGATATTCCATTCTTTGGGTGGTGCATGCGCAACTTTCACACCATTTCGATCGACCGTAAGAACGGCCAATCTGCGTTGCCACAAATGGTCAAGCAAGGCAAAGAAGCAATTGAACGCGGATGTCGAATTGTCATTTACCCAGAAGGCACCCGCCGCGCACCGCTAGATGAGCCACGTTACAAATGGGGGCTTGCTAAAATGTATGTTGCGCAAAACGTGCCCGTTGTGCCCGTTGCGCTCACCTCTGGTCTTTATTGGCCGCGCAACTCGCTCATCCTTTGGCCCGGCACAGCACGCGCGAAATATATGGAGCCCATTCCAGCAGGACTTAGTTTGGAAGAGTTTCATCAGACCATTCAGGACCGAATTGAGCCTTTGACAACCCAAATGCTGTTAGAAGATATCGATGCTGGCCTGTCACGACCTATTACGCCTGCGCTTCAGGCACGAATTGACGCCCATCGGACCTGAACACACTATATATTGACAATTCATCTCCCGTTCACCATATATGTGGTACTGCTCCAAATACCAGATTGACAGATAGATCGTTTTGTTCTATTTTTGTTCTTCTTGGGTGTTGGAAAAGAATCGGGGAATGTAATGTCTGAAGCCATTCGACGACTAAATTTGAACAGTTCCGATCACGCCGCCAAGTGGGTGGGCCGAACAGGTCGCACTTATACCCTTGTAAAAATCGGCCTTGCCGATCTCAATATGGCTGGCAATCAACTTTGCCTTTTAGCCAAGCATAAAAATGACAGCGAAGATGCCCTATGGGTTGGAACGGGTGAAAACCTAATCCATGACGAGCAGAGCCGTCGCGCTTTCCTAAAAGCGGTGCATGTGGCCGATAGCGCCTATGTCTATGAATTGGCGGATAATGAAATGCCACCCCTTACGATGATCTGGGATTTAGAGGCAGCGCGTCTTCACCCGGAGCGCCACGCCGCTTAACCAAGCGGCGTTAATCGCTTTGGATCAGCGCGTCATGTAGCCATTTCAGCGTTTCGTCTTTGATTTTCATTTGTGCCAAATGCGCATATGTATTGATGACATATTCTGGATTTGCGCCCGAATTGCCAACGCCTTGACGCACTAAACGCAATTGTTCTTCCCGCGACAAACGGCCCGCATATTGGCGATGGTTGCGATCCGCAACAAATGTCAGCGCTTCAACAACCCGCCCATCTTCAAGCGTTACCTTGCGCAAGCTCTCCTTATAAACATCGTTGCCTTGCTCACGCTCACGTAAATAGGCGTGGGTTTTGTCCCATATGGCCCCGTCAACCTCAAACGCCATGCCGCGACACGCACCGCCTTGATCAAGACCAAACACTAAGCCCGGCCGCTCCTCCGTCCCACGGTGGGTGAACGAATAAATGCATAATTGCCGGTGCAAACCGCGCACAATGGCCTGCCGTGCATCGATGTACTCAAACCCAGGTCGCCAGATCAGCGAACCATATCCAAAAACCCAGTGACCCATAAATTGACCATATTGAAGAGGAATAAGAGACAGAACATGCCTTATAAGCTTTTCACGCCTGTTCAACAACAACCACAATCAAAAACATCTCATCCCAAGTGGGGTGACAATCATCCAAACCCGCGTTAGATCATCACTTATGACCAAGTTCAAAATCCTCATCGCCACTGTTGTTCTTCTCATTGTTGTCTGGACCGGCGGATGGCTCTACGGCACGACGCTGATCATCAAAGAGATGGATCAGCTCGCTTCAGCAAACAGTGTGCCGCAAGTCACATGCGATGATCGGTCAATCACCGGATTTCCATTCCGCTATGATGTTACGTGCAAAAATGCCACCCTTATATCGGGTGACGACCAAGTGGACATCGCGAACATCAAAGCCACCGTTCGGATCTATAGCCCTACGCACTTGATTGGCTTTGCTGACGCCCCGATCAATTGGCGCAACGAATTTACTGGCAGCCAACGCCAACTTGATTTCTCCCAAATGCAGCTGAGCGGTCGCCTGAACTGGAGCATGGAATTAATGCGTATCTCCGCGGTAGCTGAAGACTTAAAACTCGTGGATGATCTATTTGGCGCCATTGAATTGGCAAATGCCAAAACTCTTGAAGCGCACCTGATCGCGACCCAAAATGCAGATGCGGGTCTGCAAGCATTTTTTAGAGCTGAGGCGGCAAATCTAATTGAACTACAAGTCCAAGACGCCAATCTTAAAGTCGAATTTGAGCTGAGCGAGCTAAACCGCAATGTAAATGCATGGCATTACCCAACCATCTTGCAGCAATGGCAAAATGCAGACGGCAAATTGATTGTCCACAATATCGACTTCACGGCAACCAACATGCAATTCACGGCTGCCGGTGAAATGTTCTTAGACGAAGCTGGTTTGCTCAATGGCCGGGCCACCACCCAATCCAAAGGCTTGGTCGAACTGTTTGACCCTGAGGCCTATGGCTTGCTTGCCCCAACAATTTTTGGCGTCGCCAATTCGACGGGTGAATATAAGTCTTTATGGACAGCAAATGCTGGCACGGTGAGCCTTGGTGTTGCCCCACTCTTTTTCGTGCCAGCATTGTTTTAGGCGAAAGCTATTCGCTTTTCGCTTCGTCATCGTCCGAAACAACAACTTGTCGCCCAAAGTCAGGTGCATCAATTTCTTGACCCGCATCAATAATTGAGCGGCGAATATTGCGGGTGCGGGTGAACAATTCTTCGAGCATTTCCCCGTCGCCAAATCGCACCGCGCGCTGCAACATTGACAAGTCTTCAGAAAACCGCCCAAGCATTTCCATAACCGCTTCACGGTTTGTCAAAAACACATCGCGCCACATTTCGGGATCCGACGCAGCGATTCGGGTAAAATCCCGAAATCCACCGGCCGAAAATTTAATCACTTCAGATTTGGTCACACTTTCCAGATGGTCCGCGGTGCCGACAATATTGTAAGCAATTAAGTGAGGCAGGTGGCTGGTAATGGCCAACACCATGTCATGGTGTTCTGCGTCCATTATCTCGACGTCGCTGCCAACCGCTTCCCAAAATCGCTTGAGTTTTTCCACGCCGACATCGCTTGAGCGTTCCGCCGGGGTAAGAATGCACCAGCGATTGTCAAACAGTTCTGCATAACCCGCAGTTGGGCCAGAATTTTCAGAACCCGAAATCGGGTGCCCGGGCACAAACTCAACATGCTCAGGCAGCAAATCGGCCAACGTTTTGACCACATGGCCTTTTACAGAGCCCACATCTGTCAAAATTGAACTGGGCGCCAGTGAACCAGCTATTTGCTCAACGATCGCTTTATATGCACCAACCGGCGTGCACAAAATAACGAGATCGGCATCTTTAACCGCAATCTCTGGGTCAGAACTATAATGTGTTCCTAGCCCAAGTTTTTCTGCCTCTTGCAGGTAGGCTTCGTTTTTGTCCGAAATGGAAACTTCTTTGGCCAACTGCCCTCTAGCAATTGCCTGCGTAAGGGACGAACCGATAAGGCCGATCCCGATAATTGCAACTTTGTTAAACATCTTATTTTCAATTCTTTCGCATGCCGTGCAGCACCTGCATCAGCATTGTCATATCTTTTTCAAGGCCGATCGAAATGCGTAAGGCATTAGGCAATCCATACCCAGCCATCTCACGCACCACCAAACCTTTTGCCAACAGCGTTTCAAATGCATCTTTGGCCGTGTAGCCAACCTCATCCGAAAACTCGGTGAGCACAAAATTGCCTTGGCTCGGCCGTGTGCGGAACCAATTGGATTGTAATTCAGCAACCAATTTTTCACGCATCTGCTTGTTGTGCGCCTTTAGCTTAGCCGTGAACTCAACATCGCGAACGGCAGCCGTCGCCGCTTTCATCGCCGCGCCATTTACGTTGAATGGCCCACGCAATCGGTTGAACACATCCATAAAATGCGTCGGCCCGTATAACCAACCAACGCGCAAGTTCGCGAGCCCAATTTTTGAGAATGTTCGCGTGACCACGACATTTTCATGCGCGTCGACCAAATCAATTCCCAATTTGTAATCCGGGGCATCAACATATTCAGCATAGGCCGCATCAATGACCAACAGAACATCTTTGGGCAAACCGGCATGCAACCGATCCAGCTCTTCAGCTGAGAGGTAACTGCCCGTTGGGTTGTTTGGGTTGGCGAGAAAGACAATTTTTGTCTTCTCGTTCACCGCTGCCAACATGGCATCAATATCAGCCTTCAGATCTGTTTCAGGCGCAAAAACCGGATGACCACCTGCCCCGCGCGTCACAATCGGATAGACCAAAAATCCATATTGAGACATCACGGCTTCATCCCCAGCTTGAAGATAAAGTTGTGCTATAAGATGCAACAACTCATCAGAGCCCGAGCCTACGCCAATCCGTTCAGGATCAAGGCCGTGCACATCGCCAATCGCTTGGCGCAGTTCAGTTGTCGACCCGTCCGGATAAATCGCTAAATCGCCGCTATGATATCGATAGGCCTCAATGGCCTTTGGGCTTGCGCCCAATGGAGATTCATTTGCTGACAATTTAATTGGCTCAATGCCCGGCGCAGCCTTGGACTTGCCCGGCACATAAGCAGCGATTTCCAATATCGATGGATTAACCTGAGGACGGTCTGACACTTTTCCTGCTCGTTTCGTTGAAATATATTTGCGCGCTGCACCTTAATGAGGACATCACCAAAGCGCAAAGCAAACGGGATCGTTTTGGTTCGATTTATGCGAATTGACTAACTGGAATTGGCTGGATAGGCAGGCTGGGGCACAAATTCTGGCAATTTGACCAAACGCCCAGTGCGTCGTTTTCGAGTCACGGCGGGGAACATTTCCTTGCGCGCCCGCACCACCATCACCCCAGCAAATGCTGGACCAGCAAGCCGTCCGAGCCCCTCAAACAATCGCGCGGACTTTAAAACTGGTCCAAAATTACTGGGTGGCAAATAAAGTGCTTCCCGCCAAATTTCGGGCGTAAATGAATGATCGCGCAGCAATTTGCTCAATTGATTGCGTGAATATGGATGCCCGTGACCAAATGGGGTATTATCGCGCTGCGCCCAAAGCCCGCGCCGACGTGGCACAACAATCACAAGCCGTGCACCCGGTGTCGTCACCCGCCATAGTTCCTGCATAAGTTCTTCAGGTTCACGCGCATATTCAAACAGATGATTGGCAACAACAAGATCAACCGCGCTATCGGTGAACGGCAGCTCCAATGGATCAACAAGTGCTGTACGACACGGCCCTTCTTTAGGCCAAACCTGCGCGCCTTGGCGCGCCGGCATCAGCGAGATCACCCGCTCCGCATTGTGGGTCAGCCTTTTCAGATAGGGCGTGCTGTAGCCAAGCCCAACCACCCGTTGCCCATGGGCGCCATCAACCATTTTCCCCATAACATCTTGAATAAGACGTCGAGAAATCCGCCCCAACGGGGACCGGTAAAATTGCAGCAACTCATCGACAACAATAAACATCTGTTTCTACTTTTTGAAACGCTTAAGCTCGCACTATGCATTTAAGTGCGGACAATTTAAAGTTCCAATTCTACCGGCAACAAAAGAGAGCACCATGTTCAAAATCCACCAAATCCCGGCTTTGGAGACCAATTATGCGCTCATTCTTGAGTGCACAAATACCGGCGAAGTCGCCCTTATCGACGCGCCAGAACCGGGGCCAATTGTGGACGCCTGCGCAAAACTGAACTTGGTGCCCACAAAGATCTTTGTCACCCATCACCATTGGGACCATACCGACGGCATCGCCCCATTGCGCGAACATTACGATTTTGTGGTATACGGCCCCGCCGCAGAAGCATCGCAAATTGAAGGTTTGGATAAGAAAGTGAACCCGAATGATGGCCTGAAATTTGGTGCGGGCACGCTGAAGGCGATTGCCACGCCGGGGCACACTTCTGGGCACATCGCCTATTATCTTGAAGAACAACCGACCCTATTTGCTGGCGACGCTCTGTTTTCTCTTGGCTGCGGCAGAATGTTTGATGGTCCACCTGGGCAGATGTGGGAAGGCCTAAAACGCCTACGCACCCTGCCCGATGAAACAGCACTTTATTGCGGGCATGAATATACCGCCTCCAACGCTGCATTCGCTAAATCCGTCGATCCTAACAACCAAGTGTTGATTGAGCGCATGCAAGAAATCGACAATCAACTCAAAGCGGATCAGCCCACTTTGCCAACCCGTTTAGGCATCGAGAAACAGGCCAATCCATTTTTGCGCGCAGATGAACCTAACATCGCGAAATCTCAGAATTTGGATGGAACTGACCCGGTGAAAACCTTCGCATCTCTAAGAAAAGCCAAGGATCAGTTTTAACCATTATCCCGAATTCAGGGGTTAAAAGTTAACAAAACCTTTATTTTTGGCACGCTCATTGCAATATAATGGGTGTGAGCCATCCAAATTGTATCATTTTGAAACAACGGCTCGCTTTTAAGCGGAGTGTGCCATGAGTTCGAACCAAAACGAAACAAGCCGGGTCAATTCGGAACAAAACTTGCCAGTGGCCTTGGAGCCAGCTGTGCGCCGCACACGCTTTTTCAACGCCAACTATCGCCCAGATGCATCCTTTGTCACCCAAGTGATCGCTGCGAAGTCAAACATTGCAACCTATCGCCAAAAGCGTCGCGGCAGCCCAATTGATGCCCAAAGCGCCTACGCGCAAAACGACCAACGCAAAATTGTGCGCATGCCTGCAGGCTACCTGCGGACCTTGGACGCCTAGATAAGCACGCCGCTTATACAGCTTGTTCGGCCAACTACTATTCAGTGGCCGCCAAAATTAACGTCGCGCGATGCGGAACGAATTGAGACGGAGAAACCCGCAATTAGATCGACCAGCGACATCGCCATGCACGTAAAGAACAAGGATGTTGCAGCAGCTGGCACCAGTAAGAACTCGACCAGATAAGCAATGAACACAATGGTTGAGAGCATATGGTCCATGATGGACGCATTGCCAACCTTCGTTGATTTCAACACCTCAATGAACAATAAAACCAGCGCGAACACGACCAACAGGTCACCAACGCTCATCGTCCAAACCGCGCCTGAAACCATGTCTAATGACATGACCGGGGAAGCCCATCCGTTGGATTTGTCGCCAACAACATCAAATGCCACCAAATTGTAGATTAACAGTGGCAGAGCAAGCAGCGGGATTTTCCAGATCATAGGACCGTCCTTTGAGGGTTCAATGTGAACCCATCATTTCCCTATTTGCCATTTGAGGCAAGGCGAACCACACGACAACAAAAAAAAGCCGCCTCGAAAACGAGACGGCTTTAAAAATGTCATAGAACTGAAAGTAAGCCTTACGCTTCTTTCGCGTTCAAGATCTGGCGACCACGATACATGCCAGACTTCAAGTCAACATGGTGCGGACGACGCAATTCGCCGCTATCCTTGTCTTCAACATATGTTGGGTTTTTCAACGCATCAGTAGAGCGACGAAATCCGCGCTTCATACGAGATATTTTACTTTTAGGTACTGCCATTTAATCTCTCCATTCAACAAAAACGCCCCGCACCATTTTCCAACGTTGGGGCCGTTCAAGCATCAAATTCTTGTCTGTTGGGCGGCTATATACGCTCTTTATGCCGGATTGGCCAGTAAAAAATGCCAATTTGGCAGTTGTTGAAAACCAACTCAATCACAGCTAGAACCAACAAGTCAATTTAGTCGCCCAAATGCCCTATCGAAAGCCCAAACATGTCTCTAGATGACGCCGTGAAATCTTGCGCCCAAGCCGTCGAACAGTTTCTTGATCAAGAGCTGAGCGCCAACGGATTGTCTGCGCCCTACCAAGCGCCAGAGCGGTTGGTTGCGGCCGTGCGTCACGGTGCGTTAAACGGTGGCAAACGTTTACGGCCGCTGCTCCTCAAACTAAGCGCAGATTTGATCGGTGAGACCAATGGCGATCTTATTCGCGCAGGCGCAGCAATTGAATATGTTCATTGCTACTCGCTCGTGCACGACGATCTGCCCGACATGGATGACGATGAATTGCGGCGCGGCAAACCAACCGTGCATGTAGCTTACGACCCCGCCACCGCGATCCTTGCAGGTGATAGCTTACTCACCC
This sequence comes from Maritalea sp. YIW29, assembly GCF_057219265.1. Taxonomy (NCBI): domain Bacteria; kingdom Pseudomonadati; phylum Pseudomonadota; class Alphaproteobacteria; order Hyphomicrobiales; family Devosiaceae; genus Maritalea; species Maritalea sp. YIW29. Next base: position 762,117 of record NZ_JBXVVF010000002.1, on the reverse strand, counting down.
ATGCATTTGGACTTTTGGCAGACCAAAAAACACACCCGGAAGCCCATACCCGCACATCGCTTATCACCGAACTCGTGCAAGGGGCCGGCGTTGGCGGCATGGCGGGCGGGCAAATGCGCGACATTGAAGGCGAACGCCAGGGCTACGATCCTAACGCTATTTCCCTAATCCACGCCATGAAAACCGGCGCGCTGATCCGCGCTTCCGTGCGCATGGGGGCAATCATGGCACAAGCGAATGAGGTGCAGGTTTCAGTGCTGACCGAGTTCGCCGAAGCCGCTGGACGAATCTATCAATTGTCCGATGACATTTTGGACGCAACAAAATCGTCAGAACAATTGGGCAAAACAGCTGGCAAAGACGAAGCACAAGGCAAGTCCACGCTTATTGCGTCCCACGGATTGGACCATGCCCGGCGGGTACTCAATACTGAACTGCAAGGTGCACTTGCGCATTTAGAAATGTTCGGCACCCGCGCCCAATTGATGAATGAGTTGGTGACCCATTTCGCCCGGCGAGAAGCTTAGGCCGCCAAGCGGTTCTCAACCACTATTTTAATCTTATCCCGCAGAGCTCCGAAATCACCCACCAAATCGTCCCTCAATATATTCTGCCACCATCAGTTTAAACTGATCTGCAATATCTTCTCCGCGCAGGGTTTTTGCTTTTTCACCATCGATGAAAACGGGCGCTGCAGGTGTCTCGCCGGTGCCGGGTAAGGAAATGCCGATATCGGCATGTTTACTTTCACCCGGGCCATTTACAATACAGCCCATCACCGCAACGCTCATGCTTTCAACACCGGGGTATTTTTCCCGCCAGATCGGCATTGACGTGTTCAAATGGTCTTGAATATCTTTTGCCAATTGCTGAAAAACAGTTGATGTGGTGCGCCCGCACCCCGGACATGCGGTAACAACCGGCAAGAACTGGCGAAAGCCCATGGTTTGTAGCAATTGCTGCGCCACTTCTACTTCAAGCGTGCGGTCACCATCGGGTTCTGGGGTAAGCGAAATGCGGATTGTATCGCCAATGCCTTGTTGCAATAAGATGCCCAAGGCAGCCGAAGACGCAACAATGCCTTTTGCGCCCATGCCCGCTTCGGTTAGTCCCAAATGCAGCGCATAATCGCAACGGGCAGCAAGGTCTGCATAAACATCGATAAGGTGCTGAACGTTTGACACTTTGGTGGAGAGGATAATCTTATCCCGGCCCATGCCAAGCGCTTCGGCCCGTTCAGCAGAAAGGATTGCAGATTGAATAATCGCCTCGCGTTGAACCCGCGCGGCGCTCCAAGGCGAACCATTGGCCGAGTTTTCATCCATCAATTTGGTCAGCAATTCCTGGTCAAGCGACCCCCAATTGACCCCGATGCGCACCGGTTTATCGTACCGGTTGGCAATCTCGACCATTTGCGAAAATTGCGTGTCGCGTTTGGCCTTAAATCCAACATTACCCGGGTTAATCCGATATTTTGCAAGCGCTTCAGCACATGCCGGATGGTCCGCCAAGAGCTTATGGCCAATATAGTGGAAATCCCCCACCAACGGCACATCAATGCCCTTGAGCATCAACCGGTCGCGAATATGGGGCACAGCGGCGGCGGCTTCATCGCGATCTACAGTAATGCGGACAATTTCAGATCCCGCTTGAGCCAAATCAGCGACTTGCGCCACTGTCTTTTTAATATCAGCGGTATCCGTGTTGGTCATAGATTGCACAACAATTGGCGCATCGCCGCCAACCTGCACATTGCCAACCATTACTCCAACTGAATTTCTGCGCTCGATCGGACCCGACATAGACATCTCCTTATGTGCCTCAAGCATATAAGCTCAATATCGCATCGGCGCAACAAAAGCACGACGGCTTGAAAACGTGACCAAATGACCTATCTCTTATGCATGTAGGTCAAGTGCCCACGCTTGAACGATGAGGGAGGAATCACAAAATGATTGTAAAGCGCATTATTCAGTTTCGACGTGAAATCGTAACTTTGTGGCATGCCTTCTGGCACCCGGTCACGCCGACTTATTTAAAAGTGCTGACCCTTCTCACCGTTGCCTATGTGATCAGCCCGCTCGACCTAATAACTGACCTAATTCCGGTTTTAGGCTGGGTAGATGATATCGTGATCGTCTCGTTTGCGGTTTCTTGGATCGTATCGCGATTGCCAAGTATAACAACATATTACCCGCAAAATGAAGAAACTGAGACTGTGGCCAATCAAAAAGTCATCGACGGCAAAGTTCGCCGCCGATAGAGATTTTTCATATGTAGGTTCGTCTAACCTTCAAACCGCACCAGCAAGTCTTTCGCGTCGATTTGATTACCCGGCTGCACATGTACTTCAGCAACAACGCCATCAGCCTCTGCGTGAATGGCTGTCTCCATTTTCATCGCTTCAATGGAAAGCAGCACATCACCAGCCGTCACTTCTTGGCCCGGCTTAACCGCTAGGGTTGAAACAACGCCCGGCATTGGTGCACCGACATGCAATATATTACCAATTTCAGCTTTTGGCCGCACCACAATCTCGCTGGCCATTGAGCGGTCTGGTACAGACACCGAACGCGGCTGACCGTTCAATTCGAAGAACACGCGCACCATGCCTTTTTCGTTTGGCTTTGATTGCCCGACCAACTGAACAACCATGGTCTTGCCTTTTGCCAAGTCCACCAATACCTCGTCGCCTGCTTCCAACCCATAAAAATAAACAGGGGTCGGCAGCACGGAAGTTGGTCCATAAGTGTCTTGTGCAGACATATATTCAACAAAGACCTTCGGGTACATCAAGTAAGAAGCCAGTTGGAAATCATCGATTGGATGCCCAACCAATTCTTCCGCTTCTTTTCGTTTTGCTTCCAAATCCACAGGCTCAAGATAAGCGCCCGGGCGCTTGGCCATCGCTTGCTTGCCCTTAAGCACTTTGGCTTGCAACTCTTTCGGGAAACCGCCCGGAGGCTGACCCAAATCGCCAGCAAAGAACCCAACCACTGATTCTGGGAACGCCACCTCGCGTGAAGGATCTTCAACATCGGCACGGTTCAGCCCGGATGAGACCATTGATAGCGCCATATCGCCAACAACTTTTGAGGACGGGGTCACTTTCACGATGTCGCCAAACATTTGGTTCACGTCCGCATAGGTTTGCGCGACTTCATGCCAACGGGATTCTAAGCCCAATGAACGCGCTTGTTCTTTAAGGTTAGTGAACTGCCCGCCGGGCATCTCATGCAGATAAACTTCAGAAGCACCCGAACGCAGATCGCTTTCAAATGCCCGATATTGTGTGCGCACGGCTTCCCAATAAAACGAGATTTCCCGGATGGTTTTCGCGTCCAATTCAGGGTCGCGCTCCGTGCCGCGCAATGCCGCAACCAGCGAGCCCAAACAAGGCTGTGACGTGGTGCCCGAAAACGCATCCATTGCCGCGTCCACCGCATCAACACCTGCATCAACCGCTGCCAACACTGTGGCAGACGCCGCGCCCGACGTATCGTGGGTATGGAAGTGGATGGGCATGCCAACCTCTTCCTTCAAGGTCGAAATTAGCTTTTTCGCCGCAGCTGGTTTCAGCAAACCGGCCATATCTTTTAGACCAAGGACATGAGCGCCCGCGGCTTCAAGCTCTTTGGCCAAACCAACATAATATTTCAGATCATACTTAGCGCGATCTGGGTCCAACATGTCCCCGGTATAACAGATCACACCTTCACAGATTTTGTTGGCTTCGATCACCGCATCCATAGAGACGCGCATATTTTCCACCCAGTTCAAACAATCAAACACCCGGAAAATATCGATCCCACCTTTGGCCGCTTGCTGAACAAAATATTTGACCACATTGTCCGAATAGTTGGTGTATCCAACCCCGTTCGAACCACGCAGCAGCATCTGCGTCAAAATGTTTGGTGCTTCTTCGCGAATGGTCGCCAAGCGCTCCCATGGGTCTTCGGTCAAGAACCGCATAGACACATCAAATGTTGCGCCGCCCCAGCATTCCAGCGAAAGGAGATTCGGCATGCCATGTGAATAGGCCTTAGCAATTTTTACAATATCATGGGTCCGCATACGCGTGGCCAAGAGGCTTTGATGCCCGTCGCGCATAGTCGTGTCTGTGAATAAGACACGCTTTTGTGCCTTCATCCAATTCGCCAGCCCCGCTGGCCCCTCGCGCTCAAGAATTTGGCGTGAGCCTTCAAGGACGGTGGGTGGCTCAAACACAGGCACTTTAGGTGCTGCAGCGTCTACTGGCGGCAAGGGTCGGTTTTTAACTTCTGGATGTTCATTGACCGACACGTCAGCCACATAGGTCAACAGTTTGGTTGCCCGGTCCCGGCGTTTTGGGAAATCAAATAGCTCTGGCGTATTATCGATAAAGCGCGTCGTGTAGCTATTGTCCAAGAATTTCGGATGGGTAATAATGTTTTCCAAGAAGTTCAGGTTGGTGGTCACCCCCCGAATTCTAAACTCACGCAGTGCCCGGTCCATCCGTGCGATGGCTTCTTCGGGGCTTTGCGCCCAGCAGGTCACTTTCTCTAGCAATGGGTCATAATAGCGGGTAATCACCGCGCCTGAATATGCAGTTCCCCCGTCAAGCCGTACGCCAAAACCGGTCGCGCCGCGATAGGCGGTGATGCGGCCGTAATCTGGAATAAAGTTCTCTTCTGGATCTTCCGTCGTTACCCGACATTGCAGCGCATGGCCATTCAGCCTGATGTCTTTTTGTGCTGGAACACCGCACTTTTCATCGCCAATTTTATTGCCTTCTGAAATCCGAATTTGAGCTTTGACAATATCAATGCCGGTCACTTCTTCGGTTACAGTATGTTCCACTTGAATGCGTGGGTTCACTTCGATGAAATAAAATTCATCACTATCCGCATCCATCAAAAACTCAACCGTGCCCGCACCCCGATAACCGGTAGCCGACCCAAGCTGGATCGCTGCACCGGTAAGGGCTTCACGCACCTCTTCGCTCAGATATGGCGCTGGCGCACGCTCAACAACTTTTTGGTTGCGCCGTTGTACCGAACAATCACGCTCAAACAGGTGCACCAAATTACCATGGCTATCGCCAATCAACTGCACCTCAACGTGCCGAGCGCGTTCCACCAGCTTTTCAAAATACATTTCGTCTTTGCCGAAGGCTGCTTTACTTTCGCGCTTGGCTTCAGGCACTTCAGCACGAACCGCAGCTTCATCGCGAATGGTCCGCATACCACGGCCACCGCCGCCCCAGCTGGCTTTAAGCATCAGCGGATAGCCCACCTCTGCCGCCATGCGCACAACTTCTTCCATGTCATCTGGAAGTGGCGTTGTGGCCGGCACAACTGGAACGCCACTTTCAACCGCAATATTACGCGCTGCAACTTTATTGCCCAACGCCCGCATTGTCTCAGCTTTTGGCCCAATAAAGATGATCCCTGCTTCTTCGCAGGCATCAACAAATTCTGGACTTTCAGACAGCAAACCATAGCCAGGGTGAATGGCGTCAGCACCGGAAAGTTTGGCGATGCGGATATATTCATCAATCTGCAAATAGGCTTCAACCGGGCCTAGGCCTTGTCCAATCAAATAGGCCTCGTCTGCCTTAAATCGATGTAACGCTAACTTGTCTTCTTCTGCAAAAACGGCAACGGTTTTAATACCCATTTCATTTGCAGCGCGGAACACGCGGATGGCAATTTCACTTCGATTGGCGACGAGGATTTTCTTGATCTTCATGGACAGATTGATCCTTTTATTTCTTCGCTATTGGCAAGATTTGCACGCCCAAAAATGGCGCATTTTCTACTTATCTAATTTCAACCTATTCGCTCAAATGGCCAGCAAGATGACTGACATCATAGCCTGCATTCGCGGCGGCTGAGATAATCTCTTGGGCATCCAATTTCCCTGCTTGGCTGAGTGCCCAAAGTGTTGTTGAACGCGTACCCGAACGACAATAGGCAAGCACAGGTTCACCAGAAGCCAAAACGTCTCGCGTTTGGGCCACCATTTCTTCAGAAATGCCCTCGCGGCCCATTGGAATTTCAACAAACTTCAGCCCATGTTCCAGCGCGGCGGCTTTCACTTGATCTGATGAAGGTTGGTCATATGCTTCCCCATCGGGGCGATTATTGATGATGGTTTTAAAGCCCGCTTGCTTGATTGCAGCGACGTCCTCAACTGCAATTTGCGGGCTAACACTCACCTGATCATTGATCTTTTTCAGTTCCATCAAGAAGGTCCTTTTAAGGGGTGCGCCAGTTATTTACGGGTTTATAGGCGTCAAATTCCGCCTTTAGCAAGCATCACCAGCACCAAAAACCACTAGCCAGAAGAAATAAAGTTGCAAATTAGTCTAACATCGCAAAAAACCCGCGCCTGCTGGGCAAAATTGCACAAATTTTGTGCAGTATTGCGCAGCAAAATTTAACGGATCTGGATTGCGGCGGTCAATTCCAGCAGCTAAAATGGGCAAATGAACAAGCACTTACTTGCCATCGATCAAGGCACAACGTCCACCCGCACCGTTATTTATGACCTCCAGCTCACAGCGCTTGGCGCGAGCCAAATGGAGTTCGACCAGCACTTTCCAGATGATGGTTGGGTTGAGCACGATGCAAATCAAATTTGGCAAACAGTGCAACAAACCATCGCTGGCGCACTAAGTGACACAAAACTTTCAGCTGGCGAAATTGCTGGCATTGGCATCACCAACCAACGCGAAACAATTGTCATTTGGGACCGTGCCACGGGTGAGCCAATCCATAATGCAATTGTTTGGCAAGATCGCCGAACGGCTGCCCATTGTGCGCAGCTTAAAGGGCTGGGACACGAAAAAACTGTAACCGAGAAAACCGGACTGCTGCTTGATCCCTATTTTTCCGGCACCAAGATCAATTGGCTACTGAACAATGTGCCCAATGCGCGAGAGCGGGCAGAACGTGGAGAACTGCTTGCTGGCACCATTGATACCTGGCTGATTTACAAACTGACTGGTGGGCAAGCACACGTCACCGACGCAACTAATGCCGCAAGAACATTGCTCTACAACATCCATACCGGCCAATGGGATGATGCGCTTTTGGACCTTTTTGAAGTGCCTGCATCTTTGTTGCCCAAGGTCAAAGATTGTGCTGCCGATTTTGGCACAACCGATCCAGCCATTTTCGGAGCGGCTGTTCCAATTGCCGGGGTGGCAGGGGATCAACATGCAGCCTCCATCGGCCAAGCATGTTTTGAAAAAGGCATGGTGAAGTCAACTTATGGCACCGGCTGTTTCGCGATGATGAATGTTGGAGAAAAACCACTTCCCTCGTCGAACCGGCTTTTGTCGACCATTTGCTACCAGTTGGACGGTAAACCTACTTATGCGTTAGAGGGCTCAATCTACATTGCGGGCGCGGCTGTTCAATGGCTGCGCGACGGTTTGCAGATCATTGAAGATGCAAGCCAGTGCGATAGGATGGCCCAAGCGGCTGACCCAAACCAACATGTCTATTTGGTGCCCGGTTTTGTGGGGCTCGGTGCGCCCTATTGGGATTCTGAAGCACGTGGTGCCATTTATGGCCTGACCCGCGGGACCGGACCAAATGAATTCGTCAAAGCAACATTGGAAGCTGTTGGATATCAAACCCGAGATCTCTTAAACGCCATGAACGCCGATTTTGGCGGCAAAATCGAAAAGATCCGCGTTGATGGCGGCATGACCGCATCCAACTGGACCATGCAATTTTTGGCAGACATTTGCCAAACCCCCGTTGATCGCCCGCAATATTTGGAAACCACCGCCAAAGGCGCGGCCTATTTGGCTGGTTTGCACTTGGGCGTTTGCCCACCACCAGAAGAAATGATGGAAAGTTGGGATTTAGACTGTCAGTTCAACCCTGAGCAAGACGCAAACTGGGCTGATGAAAAATATGCAGGCTGGCAAGATGCGATAGAGCGGACTTTGGTCAAAGTTTAGGGTCTGGACTCAATTTGAAGACCCTAGATAGAACTAAGCTCTTCGGGCATAATCAGTGCAAAAAGCGGTAAGCCGGCATCGCCAATGGCATCCACTGCCTGTTGATCCCGTGCGATCACCAACACGACGCCAACAATTTGGGCGCCAGCTTGTTCCAATTCTTTGGCCGATATCAAAATCTGCCCACCTGTTGTCGTAACGTCCTCAACAATCAGCACACGTTTATTGTTGATCTCTGGCCCCTCAGAAATCCGCTCCGTGCCGTAAGATTTTGCTTTCTTACGCACAAAACAAACGGGCTTTTCCATTTCCAAGGAAAGAGCCGTGGAAATTGGGATGCCGCCCATCTCCAACCCGGCCAAAACGTCAAAATCCAAGTCTGGCACACCGTCCAATGTCTTAGCCAAGCGCTTGGCGATATCTCGTAATATGTCCGGTTGACCCTCAAACTGGTACTTATCAAAATATGTATCAACCACCATGCCAGACCGGGTCGTGAACTCCCCGGTTAGCTTGCAAGCGTCGATTATGCGCTTCTTTAGTTCAGGCAGAGGGCACTCCATTAACCGCAGCAACCACTACACCGGCGCACTATGCCGCGCCAAAGCTCTAATCACTTGCTTGGCCGTAATTTTGCCAATGATTTTGTCATTATCGTCAGACACGCCGACCCAATCATGCTCGGCAAATAGCGGCAAAACATCTTCACAAACGGCACTCGCCCGAACATGATGATCACATGGGCCAAAATCACCCGCTTCCATGATCGTGTTCACATGGATAGCCCTTGCGCGGTTCACGTCGGCTACAAACTCAACCACATGTGCATTTGCCGGATTGAGTACGATTTCTTCAGGTCGTCCCGATTGAATTACCGCGCCATCTTGCAGCACTGTTACTTGGTCGCCAATCTTAAGCGCTTCGTCAAAATCATGGGTGATGAACAAAATTGTCTTGTTCAAGTCTTTTTGTAGCGCCAACAACTCATCTTGCATGCCCGAACGGATAAGCGGATCGAGCGCCGAAAAAGCCTCGTCCATCAGCAATATATCAACATCCATCGCAAGGGCCCGCGCAAGGCCGACTCGCTGCTGCTGTCCGCCGGAAAGTTGGTGTGGCCGGGAGTTCTCATAACCCTCCAGCCCAACTTTTGCGATCCACTCTTCAGCGGTATTTAGGCGTCCTGGTTTGGCAACGCCACGAACTTCAAGTCCATAGGCCACATTGTCGATCACCGACCGGTGGGGCAGTAAACCAAATTTTTGAAACACCATTGCAATTTCAGTGCGCCGGAACGAGCGCAATTGCGCCATATCCATCTCCAGCACCTGTTTGCCATTTACTTCAATGGTACCGGCGGTTGGATCAATAAGGCGATTTACGTGCCGGATAAGGGTGGATTTACCGGAACCGGACAGCCCCATGACGACGTGAAGTTGGCCTTCACCAACGTCCAAATCAACATTGTTGAGACCGATCACATGGCCGGTTTCAGCCTGCAAATCATCTTTAGATGCACCCTCGCGCAATGCTTTTAGAACATCGTTTGGACGCGGGCCGAAGACCTTGGTTACACCGCGCATTTTGATTGTACGATCAGCCATTATGCACGCTCCACATCAACACCAATTTGGGCTTGAAGCTGTTTGCCAAACGCTTGTGTGATCCGGTCGAACACAATTGCCAACACAACAATTCCGAGACCTGCCAGCACACCGCGTGATACTTCTAGACGGCCAATACCTTGCAACACTTGATAGCCAAGTCCGCCTGCGCCAATCATTGAAGCGATCACGACCATCGCCAATGCCATCATGGTTGTTTGGTTGATCCCCGCCAATATCGTTGGCAGGGCCAATGGAATTTGAACACCAAACAATTTCTGTCGTGGACTTGCCCCAAATGCCTGACTGGCTTCCATAATTTGCGGGTCAACCATGCGGATACCCAAATCTGTCAGCCGCACCAATGGCGGTGCGGCATAAACAATGGTCGCCAAAAGTGCCGGGATTTTGCCAGGGCCAAAAATCATCACCGTTGGGATCAGATATACAAAACTTGGCATTGTCTGCATCAAATCCAATATCGGGGTCACGATTTTGCGCATTAATGCCGAACGGGCCAGCACGATGCCCAAAGGGATGGAAAAGATAATCGCTGTTACGGTGGCCGCAATCATCAACGCCATGGTCTTAATCGCATCTTCCCACAACCCCATGATCCCAAGGAACAATGTGGAAATCAGCACAACCAAGGGCAATGGCCAGTTCCGGGTCGCCAAATAGGCAAGGAGGGTGAAAAAACCAATAATGATCCACCACGGGGTATGCAACAAGCCAAATTCGATGCCGTTCAGCAACCACAGGAGCGGTGCTGCCGCTGCTTCAAACTGGTCTCCCCAATTGGCGACGATCCAATCGAGCCCATTATCCATCCACGCCCGCAACGGCCGCGTTTCAAAAATCTCTGGAAACATATTCCCCCGCAAAGACAAAAAAGGACCGAGAAATTCCCGGTCCTTTTAACAATCAAATAGGCTCGCCTTAGTTCAAGCTTGCTTTAACAGCTGCTGCAACGTCTGCATCAACCCAATTCATCCATACGGACTCACTGTTTTTCAAGAAGTTCTCAGCGGTTTCTTCAGCTGATGCTTTGTTTTCAGCACCCCAAGAAAGCAATGCACTCACTTCAACATTGGTCAATGATGCTTTTGAAATATACTCTGCAACCATTGGCGCTTCTTCAGGCAACCAAGCGGCTACGCCCTTAATAACAGGCGGTGTTGGCCAATCGGTTTTGCCTGGATTTGCACAATCGGGTGTACCATTACACTGGAATGCAACAGGGTCATGCTCAGGCATACCCAACTTAACCATATCATATTTACCCATCAAGCTTGTGGGGCCCCAATAATAAAATACAATTGGTTCTTGCTTAACAAATGCCCTTGCAATCGACGCGTCCAAATTGCCGCCCGAACCAGGTGAGAAGATGTTGAAGCTGTCATTTAGGCCATAGGCTTTGAACAGATTGGCGTTCATAATTTCACAGGTCCAGCCTGGAGGGCACGAGTAAAATCGACCTTTTGAACCGTCCTCTGGATCCGTAAAGAGCTCTTTGTGCGCAACCAAATCTTCAACCATTTTTAGGTCAGGATTAGCATCTGCAACATATTTAGGGATCCACCAACCTTCTACCGCGCCGTCAGAAATCGCTGGCCCAAGGCTCGCCACTGTGCCTTCAGCTTCGCCCTTCGACCAAATTTCAACAATGGAACCCGTCCAAAGTTCTGGCGCAAATGCAGGTTTTCCTTTGGCTAGCATTGAAGTTGATGTTGGCACAGAGTCCCCGGCAACAATCTCAACGTCGCAACCATAGCCTGCACCTAAAATCTTGGCGTGTATATGCGCTAACGCTGCTGCAGATGCCCATGACATCTCCGCAATGTCGATTTTTTTGTCGGTGTCACATGTCGCCGCAACAGCCGCAGGTGCGAATCCAAGTGCACCGACAACCAGCGCTGCTCCTGCAACGAATTTTGAAAATTTATTAGTCACACGCATTCTCCCTAATAGTTCAGCGTTTGGCCGGAGCATAATCAGGCAAAACTAATGCGTCAAATAATTTTCGCAAACAAAATTTTGCGAACAAAACGGGAAAGTAACGGCAATACTGCGAATTTGTATTAATTAAATATATCTCATGTATTTAACATCCATACAATCTGATAAAGCTTGTATTCAGAAATTGTAAATTTTGTTTATTTGATGTTTGGGTATCGCTAGATATTTACTTTAGTAATTCATGAAATATACTTATATCGCTATTCCACCCAACTATTCCAACTCGTGTCATAACTTGCATAAAAATGATCTGCGACAGCTTGTGCAGACGCATTATTTTCAACCTGCCAGGCCAACAAAGAATTCATAATAGTAATCGGCATCACTGCTTTTCGGGAATAAGGCAACAATTCCGGTGCATCTCCGCGCACCCAATCTGCCAGAACTATTTTAACTTGTTCCTCGACAAAGTTACTCCGAACTAATTGCAAACATTCAGCCCGACCAAGACAAGGATATGCACTATTGTCATAAATCCCGAGGTCAATTTGGACCAAATCAAGCTCATTTAGCATAGCGTTTGGTTGCCAATAGTAAAATACACTCGGCGAATTCTTCGAAAGTGCCTGACCGATCAATTGGTCCATCATCAACCGGTCCGTCGGTTCAATAATATTGAACGTATCAAATAGTCCCAGCGCTTTGAGCATATTACGGTTCAGAATCGCGCAACCCCATTCTCTGGGGCAAGAAATAAAGTCAGGTTTGCTGTCGAGCTGATACAGCTCTTGAAGTTCCTTCAAATTCTCAGCGTTTTTCAATCGCGGAAAATCTGCAACCAGCTTCGCTGCGGAAAACCAGCCTTCGAGCGTTGAACGATCAAAGCTATTGCCCGCGCCAAACCCGGCCCGAGCCTCTTGCACTTGGTTCCAGCGTTCGGTGGCGTGGGTAATCCATAATTCTGGAATAAATGCAGGGGTTTGTGCTGTCTTAAGCGTGGTCACAGCGCTATCGATATCCATCAGTGCGACCTTGGTCTTGCAATTTAGATGGTCTGCAATCAAACGGGCATGGACATGGGCGAGAATGGATGCGGAAGGCCACTGCAGATCTGCAATAACAATTTCTTTGCCGCTGCAACCTGTGCCGGCGGATTGATCCTGGGCAAAGCCTGAACCAGCTCCAACCAGGCCAAATAACACAATTGATATGAGCGCACGCACTTTTAACAAGACCGACCAACCAAACATGGAAATATGACTTCTCTTCTTCTTAATTGATCGTTTTTCGATTGTCGGGCAATCAATGCTAAGCAAATGAATTAACTTTGGATTGTCAGATCGCTTGTCACCGCGCCCAAACTTAACCAACAATGACATAAAGCTGCATGATCTTTGGTAAATTTGCATCAAAATGGGTGACTCTTTTTCCAAAATGCGTATTGTTGAGATTAGGCGGGGGAGGAAAACGACCTCGCATGAACCTAATGTCGCCAGAATAGTCTGGCAAATAATTTAGGTCAAAAAAACTAGAAGACGAACTAGTCAGAGGGAAATTATGCGTCATTTAAAAACAGCACTTACAGCCGCAGTGGCAGCAACATCACTTAGCGTTGCATCACCTGCAATGGCTGAAGGCGTAAATATCGGCATTATGTTCGGTTTTACGGGTCCACTTGAAACATTGTCACCCCCAATGGGTGATGCTGCAAAACTTGCTATTCAGCATATTAATGAGCAAGGCGGCATTCTCGGCAGCGAAGCAAAATTCACCATCGGTGATTCGACTTGTGCCGATGCAACCGCAGCTGCAAACACGGCTGATCGCTTGATCAACGCTGATGGCGTACACGCCATTGTTGGTGCCATGTGTTCAGGTGCAACAATTTCAGCTGCTAACACTGCTGCAATCCCAGCTGGCGTTGTGATGGTTTCTCCATCAGCTTCTTCACCAGCGGTTACCACTGTGGAAGACAATGATCTATTGTTCCGCGCCGGCCCATCAGACAGCTACCAAGGTGAAGTTGTAGCGCGTTTGTTGCTTGCTAAAGGCATCAACGACATCGCCATTTCATATGTGAACAACGACTATGGTAAAGGCTTCGCCGACGCATTGGCCGCAGCTTACACTGCAGGCGGTGGCGATGTGACCGTTAACGAAGCACACGAAGAAGGCAAATCAGACTATCGCGCTGAATTGGGTTCTTTGGCTGCTGGCGGCTCACCAAACCTGGTTGTATTGGCTTATGCTTCTGGTTCAGGCCAAACAATGCTTCGTCAGGCCATCGAGTCTGGTGACTTTGAAGTATATTTCGGTGGTGACGGCATGATCGCTGATGACCTACTAACAGGTATCGATGCATCATCTGTTGAAGGCATGATTGGCACACGTCAGGGCCGTGCAGATTCAGCTGGTACACAAGTGTATGCTGATCTTGCTACTGCTGCTGGTCAAGACCCGATTGCTGCCTTTGGCGCGCAATCATACGATGCGGCCTTTATGCTTGCTCTTGCGTTTGAAAAGCATGGTTCAACTGACCGTGAAGGCTTGAACAAAGCACTTCGTGAAGTTGCAACTGCCCCAGGTGAAGTCATTGTTCCAGGCGAGTGGGAAAAAGCTAAAAAGCTTATCGCTGAAGGCAAAGACATCAACTATGAAGGCGGCGGCGGCAGCCACGAATTCGACGCAGCTGGCGACGTTGCTGGCGTAATCGTTGAAATGGTTGTTAAAGGCGGCACTTGGGTTGAACTCGGCCAAGCCGAATAATCGAACAAGTCGCTTTAACGCGAACAACAACATTAGGCCCGGTGCACCCGCATCGGGTCTTTTTTATGGCGCGAAATTCAGCTAATGTCGGCTCATGTCATATGATCCAACCACATTTAAATTCTACGCTGAAAATGCTGATGAATACGCTGCCAAAAGAACCCAACCGTCCAAAACGCTGGCCCACTTTGTCAGTCAAATTCCAGAAGGTGGTCGCATACTTGAACTTGGATGCGGGGCGGGTTTAGAATCTGCTCATATGCTAGAAAGCGGTTTTGATATCACCGCCACCGAAGGCAACCCAGCACTTGCAAAACACGCCATTGAGCGACTTGGTGATCGCGCCAAGGTGATGTTGTTTGATGAACTAGATGACATACAGCTCTATGATGGCATATGGGCCAATATGTGTTTGCTTCATGCCCCATGGGATCAACTCGACAATATTGTTAAGGCCATCCATCAGGCCCTAAAACCGGGCGGCTTGCTGATGGCGAGCTTTAAAAGTGGTAATGGCGCAGGACGCGATAAGCTGGATCGCTATTACAATTTACCAACTCAGGAAGCCCTTAATCAAAAATTTCAAAGCGCCGCCCCTTGGGCGAGCTTTAATATTTCTGAAGGCAAAGGCGGCATCGGCCACGATGGCACTGCTTATAACGTACTTTGGGTAACGGCGAGAGCTTAAAACTCATACAAAAATGCCGCTCCAGATCAAAGGAGCGGCACTTAAATTTTCAATAAAGACAAACTGATTAATCAGCCTTCTTCTTTACGTACCCGTTCGGGTATCATGCCTTGAGGCGCATAGCGCAGGGCGAACGTAATCACCATCCCCAAAACAAACACGCGCATTTGCAATGCCCGAGATTCAATATCTGGGATCGCACCAATACCCGCCCCATCGGACATCTCACTAATGAATGAGAACAAGATCAACGACGCTGGCTCTGAAATGGTCCAAACAATATAAATGAACACACCGCCAAACAGCGCGCCATAATTGTTCCCCGCGCCACCAACAATAATCATCACCCAAACAATGAATGTATGGTTGATCGGCTGGTAACCGCTTGGGTCCAGGATTTGAACATAGGACGTTAAGATCGCCCCGCCAATTCCCATAAGGATGGCACCCAACACAAAAATTTCCAGTTCGCGTTTCACCACGTCTTTGCCGATTGCACCGGCCGCAACATGATTGTCCCGGATTGCGCGCATCATCCGGCCCCAAGGTCCCTCATATGCGCGTTGCAGGAAGAAGAAGATCACCGCAATAAACAACACCGTAATGGCAAGAAAACCTGAACGTGCCAAAATGATCGCCATGGTTGGATCAGCGATCCCTGATGCGGTAACATCCGCTGGCAATGGTGAAGGCCATGGCACAGGAGAAACGGTCAACGTACCCCTTGTAAGCCAATCCATATTTTTGATCAGGGCGCGAATGATTTCAGAAACACCAATGGTGGCAATCGCGAGATAGTCAGTTCGCAAACCAAGACAAACCTTGCCAATCACATAGGCAACAATGCCGGCCATGATGCCGCCAAAAATCCAGCCAAAGATTGCTGGCAGGCCAAGCCCACCCACAAAGTCGGCTTCAGCTTCAATCAAACGAGCTGCCGGATCGATCTGAGAGCGGTAAACGACATAAGCAACAGCCCATGCAACAACCAACAAAAATCCGCGAAGCTTTTTCAGGCTGCCCGATTTCGGAATTCGAGTTACACCCCAGATCAAAGCACCCCCAGCAATCGCTGCAAGTAGAGCTTTGAACAACATAAATGGTCCTTCAGAAGACCAAAATGCATCATTGAGTGGATAGGAGACAAAGGTAACGGACGCGCCACCCACCATCAAGAAGCCCATCACACCGAAGTTGAACAGGCCCGCATATCCCCATTGCACATTGAGCCCAAGCGCAATCAACGCATAGGCAGAAGCGGTGACCAACAATTGAATTGTTGTCGGGATCTTAAGCCAAACCGCAAGCGCCAAAATTAACACGCCAAGGCCAGCAAACAAAATTGCATCGCGTCTAATCATGATGATGCTCCTTTAAAGATACCCTGCGGACGAACCAGCAAGACAACCACCAAAATCACAAATGCAACCGTCAATTTATATTCGGTTGGCACCAGTGAAAGGTCTTTCGGGAACCAGTCAGGTAAATTGTCGAACCCACGGAACATAATCGACCAGTTAAACACCGCCATTGTTTCTGCAAATCCGATTAAGAACCCACCGGCAATCGCGCCATATGAGTGGCCCAAACCGCCCACAACCGCTGCCGCAAAGATTGGCAACACGATGTTAAAGGCTAGATCCGGCTTCAAAATCACGTCAAGGGCTAGCATCGTGCCCGCCATCGCTGCCAAGCTGCCAGCGATAATCCATGTCGCGCGCACAACTTTGGCTGTGTTGATACCGGATACTTGCGCAAGGCTCGGATTGTCCGCCATTGCCCGCATGCCCTTGCCTGTTCTTGAACGCGTCAAGAAGAAATGCAAAGCAAGCACCGTCAGAATTGTCGTGACAATCACCAGAACTTGCGGCTCGGAAAAGTTGATCGAACGGCGTACGCCCTCAATTGGCAGTTTAAGCCGAAAGAGATCCTTTGTTTCGTTTTCAAAGAAACTGCGTGTGCCTGTGCCCGCGAAAAGACGGATCAGACCCTGCAGCATCAACGTTACCCCGATCGAGGCAATAAGCAGCGTTACTGTTTTCACGCCCTTGGCCCGCAAGGGTTGATAAAATCCTTTATCAATTGCCAAAGCCAAACCAGCGGTAATTGCCATCGCAAACGGCAAAACAATAAAACCTGTTGGCAACGCTGTTTGAATGCCCATGGCCTGAAACACGCCCACCAGCATAAATGAGATAAAGGCACCCAACGTCATCATGTCGCCATGGGCAAAGTGCGCAAAGCGCAAAATGCCAAAGACCAGCGTAACCCCCACAGCCCCGAGCGCGTAAACGGACCCGAGCGTTGCCCCTGAAATGACAACTTTGTTCAAAAAGAAAATAAATTCATTCATTGCGTTAGATCCCCACTAACCGCCAAGGAAGCTTTGGGCGACTTCTGGGTCATCCAACAACTCCCGCCCGGTGCCTGTGTACCGGTTTTTGCCACCTGCCAACACAAAGCCTTTTGAGGCAAATTCAAGTGCTTGGCGGGCATTTTGTTCCACCATCAATATGCCCACACCGGACTTATTGACGTTCACTACTGTTTCAAAGATTTCCATCATATAGCGTGGGCTTAACCCAGCAGAAGGTTCATCTAACAATAGTAGTTTGGGTTGGCTCATTAAGGCGCGTCCCATCGCCACCATTTGCCGTTGTCCGCCTGACAACTCACCTGCCTTTTGGCGGCGCTTGTCTTTAAGCGGCGGAAACATCTCATAAACGTAATCCAGCGTCGCGCTGATATCATCGTTGCGAATATATGCACCCATTTCCAAGTTTTCATGGACCGTCATGTCGGTGAAAACATTGAATTCCTGCGGCACAAAGCTTAGCCCCAAAGGTACCAGCTTATCGGGAAGCATGTTTGCAATCTCAACCCCATCAAGGACGATCTTGCCTTCTGTCACTTGCAAAAGGCCAAAGATGGCTTTCAATGTGGTGGATTTCCCTGCGCCATTTGGCCCAACGATAACCCCAATATCTTCGCGATCGATGGCCATGTCCACGCCATTCAGGATCGGCGCACCGCCATAGCCGGCATGCACTGCTTTGACATCTAATAAACTCACGATGCGGCCTCCACAGCTGTACCGAAATAGGCTTCGACGATTTCAGCATTGTTGCGGATTTCTTCCATCGGCCCTTCAGCAATCTTTGTGCCTTGGGCCATCACGATCACCGGATCACACAATTCGCCAATAAGATCCATGTCATGTTCAATCACAAAGAATGTATAGCCAAGCTCTTTATTCATACGCTGAATATTGCCTGCCAAATCCTTGAGCAAAGTCTTGTTCACACCAGCAGCAACCTCATCGAGCAGCACCGCTTTTGCATCGGTCATCATGGTGCGACCGAGTTCCAAAAGCTTCTTCTGCCCACCAGATAAATTGCCCGCCAACTCGTTTTTGACGTGGCTAAGATGCAAGAAATCGATGACATCCAAAGCCATTTTGCGCACTTCGTGATCAAACTCGGTCACATGGCGAACGCTGAACCAAGATTGAAACAAGCTTTCGCCAGGCTGATCAGCCGCGGCGACCATCAAGTTTTCCAACGCAGTCATGTGCGAAAATTCGTGCGCAATCTGAAATGTGCGCAACATGCCTTTGGCATGAAGTTCGTGCGGTTTTAACGCGGTGATATCCTCACCATTAAAGATAATTTGGCCTTCATCAGGCGGTAAATTCCCCGCAACAATGTTGAAAAGCGTGGTTTTGCCCGCGCCATTGGGACCAATCAACCCTGTGATCGACCCCGTTTCAACTTGCAAAGAACAATCAGATACGGCCTTTAACCCTCCAAAACTTTTGGAGACCCCCCTGACCTCAATCATGTTTTCTTTTTCCACCCCGTATATTCCCCTTTTTTCGGAGTTTATATTTTTAGTTAAACTGCCCTAAAACCGACCTATTGGTCAATCAATACCTCCCTAGGCCTTTAGAACAATCCAAGCACCGCATTAGCCGTTGATCGATTGCATGCGAAAGGCACATCATAAAGCGTCGCCAATCGAATTAATGCTTTAACGTCTACGTCATGCGGCATTGCGGTCAGGGCATCTATGAAAAAAATCAAACCGTCAAGTTTGTTTTCGACAATCATGGCGCCCAGCTGGGCGTCGCCACCCAATGGCCCACTCTTCAGCAGGGTGATGTCGAGCCCTGTTTCTTCCACAATCCGCGAACCGGTTGTTCCAGTTGCAAAGAGTTCAAGGGAGGTCAGTTTTTGTTGATGACTTGCGCACCATTGTGCCAAAAGCTCTTTCTTGTCGTCATGTGCGACAAGCCCAATCGACTTCTTCATATACGCATCAGGTCAAATTTTGTCGACCTGCCCCCTAACTACAACTACCAACTAGATATAGCAAAGTGGGCTGAAATGCCAATGAAGGAAATGCCAAGTCGTCCAAGACTGAGTGTTGATCAATCAGTCCCTAATGAAACTAGACCACCGCAATCTCGCCTGCGGCTGATGCACCAAAAAAGACCGCTCGGCATTTCATCCGAACGGTCTTGATGTTACGCGGTGAGGTCGTAGGTAAACTTTTATCTAGAACTCTTTCCACTCAGCATCTGTATCAATAGCTGCATTGCCTTGGCTTAGATATGCCCCTGCTGCTTGTTGTTGCAATGCCCGAGCGTCTTGACGCTGTTCTTGGCGTGGTTCTTCTTGTGGTTCTGGTGCAGTTTGCTCTGTAGGTGGAGCAACCACGTGGTTGGCATCAAGACGGAACTGCTCGATCACTTGATCAAGTTCAGAAGCTTGGCTCTCTGTCTGATCAATAGCTGCATTGGTTTCTTCAACCAGAGCCGCATTGTGTTGGGTCATCTCGTCCATCTCGCGGACGGAGGTCGAGATTTCAGAAATCGCATTGGCCTGCTCTTGGCTTTCACGTGCGATCTCGTCCATGAGGGAGGTCACCCCCTTAACGCTCTCCACAATACCATCAAGGTTCTCTGCGGCTTGAGCAACAAGCTTGGTGCCCCCATTCACTTCGGTAACAGACTGATCAATGAGAGCCTTCACTTCTGAAGATGCTTGCGCTGCGGATTGGGCCAAGCGACGTACTTCAACCGCCACAACCGCAAAGCCTTTACCCGCTTCACCAGCACGTGCCGCTTCAACAGAGGCGTTAAGCGCCAGCAGGTTGGTTTGGAAGGCAATGTCATCAATCATGCCGATAATGTCAGAGATCTTATTGGAAGAGGCTGTAATGCGCTGCATGGCCTCATTGGCCTCGCTCATAACCTGACCACCGCGTTCAGCAACCGCACTGGCTTCATCAGCCGAGTTCTGCGCTTGCTTTGCCCGTTCTGTATTGTCCCGCACTGTTTCTGCCAATTGCTCGGTAGAGGCAGAAGTTTCTTCAATCGAAGCTGCCTGACGGGTGGTGCGCTCAGAAAGATCATTGGCACCGGATAGGATTTCCCCGGTGGCTTGTTTAAGCGATCCGGACGTATCTCTAAGGCTAGAGATTACTTCGGTCAGCTTATCCGCCACCCGGTTGGTGTCGTTCTTGAGCTGGAGGAACGAGCCTTGATAGTCCCCTTCCATCCGCTGGGTGAGGTCGGTATTGGCAAGAGCTGAAAGCACCTCACCGGTTTCGGTGACACCGCGATCAACAGTTTCCACCAGCTCGTTCACCCCATGGGCCAAACGGTTCAGTTCCTCATCTGGGAACTGGGCTTCCACCCGGCGGGAAAAGTCACCTGCCACCGCAGCGTCCACCACTGCACCAAACGCCTGCTGCAAATCTTGCATCATCTTGGCGCGTTCTGATGTCCGCTCACGCTCGGCGATCTTTTCTTCCTCGGTCATTTGGTTCACCCGAAGACCGTTCTCCCGGAACACTTCAACGGCCCGTGCCATTTCGCCGAGCTCGTTCGTGCGGTTGGTGAAGGGGACTGTATATTCCAAATCACCGTCAGCGATTTCAGTCATTGCCTGAGAAATCCGTGGAATGGGTCCCATCAAGATCCGAGAAACAACAACCGCGACAATACTTGCAACCACAAGCACAATGACAGAGACAAGTAGGATTAGCTCAAGCAGATGCGAAATTTCACCAGCGAATTCCGAAATTGGCGCACCAACGAAAATGGCGCCGACAACTTCTGCTTTTTTGTTCTGGATCGGTTGGTAGACAGCATAATAGTCAATGCCGCGAATATTCACCTCACCCGCAAACTTTTCATTTGCAATTAGGCTTGCAAAAGCAGGATGAGTTGCATCTAAAACATATTCTTTATCTCGAACGCCCTCTTCGATTTCCAAAGTCGTGGTGAACTGAACAAACCCTTCCTGTTCAGCGTCAAACCGCAACAAGGAAGCAGGCTCCTTTGTGATATTCTTGATCGAATCCACCATATCGTCTGTACGCAGTTTCGGCATGCGGAAAGTTGTGATGGTTGTGATTTCGCCAAACTCGTCCCGTGCCATTTCTGAACCGGGCATTTGAGTTTCAAGTACCGCAATCGTGGTGCGCATATTCGCCAATTGTGACGTTTTAGCATGCTTGAGCACATCGCTTGAAACTTGAAAATAGATGGGTATTCCAACTGCAGCAATTGTCGTCGCGATGCTTACAACAACGAATAAGGCAATCGATGTGGTCAATTTTGGCTGGCCAAGCTTAAATCGATTTGATTTTGCCATTCTTATTTTGCGTTAAGTATTGGTACAAGTACGGACTTAACGCACCCCTTTTGTAATTCTAATTTGACGCAAGTGTAAATCATCTTAGTAAATTCAACTTTAAGAGAAAATGTAACTGTTAATTAACCACGCAAAACGGCGCATTGGTGCGCGCGTCGCGCGTGGGATCGCTTTATCGCCATTGAAACGAAATAGGGCGCCGCAAATTGCGACGCCCTCAATTCTCAAAATTGAAGATTAATGGATTAGAATTCTTTCCATTCTGCATCCACATCAACCGCTGCGCTACCCTCGCTTAGGTATTTTTTCGCTACGCTTGCCGCTTTTTGCTGCAGGCCTTTAATGCCGATATCCACAGGAAGCTCTTTTGGCACTTTGTTGTCGGCGCCTACCGGAAGACGTGGTGTTCCTCCAGTTGCGGTCACAAATACATCGACAATGCGATCCAGCTCATTGGCTTGACCTTCGGTCTGCTCAATGGCTGCGTTGGTCTGTTCAACCAATGCCGCATTGTGTTGGGTGGTCTCATCCATTTCGCGGACCGCTGTGTTGATTTCCTCAATTGAAGAGGCTTGCGATTTACTCTTCTGCGCAATTGAAACCATCAACTCATTGTTTTGGCGTGCTGCTTCCAACATCACTTCAAGATTGTCTGCGGCTTGGGAAACAAGTTTCGTGCCACCGCCAACTTCAGTTACCGATTGATCAATCAAAACCTTCACTTCAGATGAAGCTTGGGCCGCTGATTGCGCCAGACGTCGAACTTCAACCGCAACAACCGCAAATCCTTTACCAGCTTCTCCGGCTCGGGCCGCTTCAACTGAGGCATTCAAGGCAAGCAAGTTCGTTTGGAAAGCAATGTCGTCGATCATGCCGATAATGTTTGAGATTTTGCTAGAGCTATCCGTAATACGACCCATTGCCTCAGTGGCTTGGCGCATAACATCGCCGCCCTCTTCTGCAGTGTTGCGAACCTTGTCCGCAATTTCACTCGCCGCATCAGCCTCTTTTGCGTTTTCAAGCACGGTCTCAGAAAGTTGTTCCATTGCCGCAGATGTTTCTTCAATGGTCGCGGCCTGCCGGGTTGTACGTTCAGAAAGGTCATTTGCGCCTTCCAGAATTTCGCCTGTGGCATTCTTCAATGCTGAAGATGTACCGCGCAACTGGCCGACCACATCAGTCAAACGATCGGCGACACGGTTGGTATCGTTTTTCAACTGTAAGAACGCGCCTTCGTAACTGCCGTCCATGCGTTTGGTCAGATCCGTATTGGCCAATGCAGCCAAAACTTCGCCGGTGTCGCGAATGCCGCGATTTACCGTCTCAACAAGAGAGTTCACACTGCGTGCAAGTTTTACCAACTCGTCATCAGCCACATCTTCACTGACCCGCTGAGAAAAGTCGCCAGCGGCTGCGGCGCCAACAACGACGCCAAGTCCTTGCTGGAGGTCGCTCATCATTGCGTTTCGTTCTGCAATTGCTTTCTGACGTGCAGCTTCTTCAACACCTAGCTCAGAAACCCGGACCGCATTTTCACGGAAGACTTCCACAGCTCGGGCCATACCGCCAAGTTCGTCTTCTCGTTCAGTACCTTCCACAACCACATCGAGTTCATTTGCAGCCAGAGAACCCATGACGTCGGTCATTTTTGTCATTGGTCCAGTGATTGCTCTGCCAAACAACCATCCCACGGTTCCGATGATCAATAGCAGGAGAACACTAAGCCCAGCCATTGTAATTTGTAGCGTACTAACCGATGCAAGCGCTTCAGCTTTAGATTGCGCCACAACAACTGCCCAATGTATCCCATGGAACTCAAACGGTGCGGCGGCCATAAGCATCGGCATGTTTCTGTAATGGCTAATTTCTCCGTGGGTTGGAGAACCCTTAATTGCAGCATCTATTGCGTTGTCTTTAAATTCAGTTGTTAAAGTATCGTTCTCCTCAGTGAAGAGAGAGTCATTTCGCAAGAAATGATCTTCACCCACAATAATAGATTCGCCGGTCTCGCCCAAACCAGCATTGCTGCTCATCAATTCATTGATTGCATCAATCGGCATTTGATAGGCGAGAACACCAATGCGTTTTTTGCCATCAAAGATCGGCGTTGCCATAAAGCTTGCCGGTGCACCTGCGCTTGGCGCATATGGCTTGAAGTCGAGGAAGAGTTCTTCGCCCTTGTTCAAGGCTATTGCCCCGCGGAAGGCATTTCCGAGATCCGTATCAGCCCATTGTCCGCCGCCGGTCTTAAAGTTTGTGGCATAGTCCAATTCCTTATAGACGGAATAAACCAGCTCACCTTGTTCGTTGAACAGGAATATGTCGTAAAAGTCCCAACGCTCCAAATGTTCGCGGAAGTGGGGGTGAATTTCGCCATGCACTTTGTCATAATCCGTGCCGGTCTTTGCTTCGTCAAGCAAGTGCTTGGAGCCCAACGGGTTTGGATTTTTGTCAATATAGGCAGACTGAAGGGTCTTTGTTTTGTCGCCCTCGATTTTGCCCCAAGCCTCATTAAAAGACTTCAAGGTCGAAATCGTTAAAGGGTTATGAGCCGTTAGTTCAAGATCGCTGGCAATATTCTTGATGTAAATTTCCAGCTCATGTGCATGAGCTGCAGCGCTTGTTTCTAGCTTTTCATATTCTGCATGTTCAATCAGATTGGACCCAACCAACACGCTAGCGGTTCCAAGCGCCAACCCCACTGCAACAACGCTGCCAATGACCAATGCTGGAAGCTTTTGCGAAATCTGTAACCGCGACAATATTTTCATTTATCTACCCCTTTAGCCACGCGCGGACCCCCGCACGTCGTCCTTTTGGTACAAGACTGCTGGCCAACTGGAATCTAAAATGGAAAGATTCGTGATCGGCAATGGCTTCAAAAAAGTCGGCAACATACATCTTGTACTTGATATGTTTACCGAGAAAGCGGTTAACGCCTTCTTACTGTGGCCCAATAACGCATTGATCAACTTTTTCGAACAATTCAAAATTCCACAAAAAAACCCGCATATCGAAATATGCGGGTTCAATTATTAATTCTGGCTATAGAGATTAGTTAGGCAAACCCACTACATCCAGTTCAAGCATGAGGTTTTTCCAACCATCAAGGGCGGTTTGCGCCTCTTGTTTTGCCTGATCTGTTGTTGCGCCACTAAGTGCTTCTTGCGCACTTACAATTGCAGCGTCCAGTTCAGAACGGTCAAAGTCCGCGCCGGACTTCGCTTGTTCAGCAAGAATAGTTAAGCCCGCGTCAGAAACATCGGCGAAACCGCCTTGCACATAATAGGTCTTTTCAGAACCACCAGATGTCACAGTTACAAAACCCGCTTTCAACGTTGTCATCAACGCCGCATGGTCGCCCATTACGGTAAAGTAGCCATCAGCACCTGGCACCGTGACAGACGATGCCTGTTCACTGAGCACCAGGTTTTCTGGTGAAACGATTTCGATTTTAATGCCGTCGGCCATTAAACCCTCGTTTCCTTACGCAGCTTCCGCTGCAAGTTTTTGCGCTTTCTTCACGGCGTCATCGATTGTGCCAACCATGTAGAATGCAGCTTCTGGAAGGTGATCATATTCACCAGCAACCAAGCCTTTAAACGCTTTAACGGTGTCTTCAAGTCCAACAAAGATACCAGGCGTTCCGGTAAAGATCTCCGCAACGTGGAATGGCTGAGACATGAAGCGCTCAATCTTACGGGCACGTGCCACTGTAAGTTTGTCTTCTTCAGAAAGCTCGTCCATGCCCAAAATCGCAATAATATCTTGCAATGATTTGTAGCGCTGAAGGATTTCTTGAACGTCACGAGCCACTTGATAGTGCTCTTCACCCACAACTTGTGGATCCAATAGACGCGAGTTTGAATCCAATGGATCCACCGCAGGGTAAATACCCTTTTCAGAGATCGCACGGTTCAAAACGGTCGTCGCATCCAAGTGAGCAAATGTTGCAGCAGGCGCAGGGTCGGTCAAATCATCGGCAGGCACGTAAACGGCTTGCACTGAAGTAACAGAACCTTTTGATGTTGTTGTAATCCGCTCCTGCATGGCACCCATGTCAGTCGCCAATGTAGGCTGGTAACCCACAGCTGAAGGAATACGGCCCAACAAAGCAGACACTTCTGAACCAGCTTGGGTGAAGCGGAAAATGTTATCAACAAAGAACAACACGTCCTGGCCTTCGTCACGGAACTGTTCCGCAATTGTTAGACCAGTCAAAGCCACACGAGCACGGGCTCCTGGGGGCTCATTCATCTGACCAAACACAAGCGCGCATTTAGAACCTTTTGCGCCTTTTTCTTGGTTCACACCCGATTCAATCATTTCCCAGTAAAGGTCATTACCTTCACGTGTACGCTCACCAACGCCCGCAAACACAGAATAACCACCGTGATTGTTCGCAACGTTGTTGATCAATTCTTGAATAAGAACGGTTTTACCAACACCAGCACCACCGAAGAGGCCGATTTTACCGCCCTTCGCATATGGCGCCAACAAATCCACAACCTTAATACCGGTTACAAGAATTTCAGCTTCTGGTGATTGCTCAACAAAATCTGGTGCTTCTTGGTGAATTGCGCGTTTTTCTTTGGTTTTGATCGGACCAGCTTCGTCAATCGGCTCACCGATTACGTTCATAATCCGGCCAAGAGTTTCTTCGCCTACTGGAATAGTAATGGCAGTACCTAGATCGACAACTTCTTGCCCGCGAACGAGCCCTTCAGAAGTGTCCATCGCAATGGTGCGTACTGTGTTCTCACCCAAGTGCTGGGCGACTTCCAATACCATCCGGTTGCCGTTATTTTCTGTCTCGAGTGCGCCAAGAATTGGCGGTAGTGCGCCGTCAAACTCAACGTCTACCACCGCGCCAATGACTTGCGCAATTCGTCCGACCTGTTTCGCTTTTGCAGCCATGGTCTGTCCTCGTTTCTTCTTAGAGCGCTTCTGCGCCTGAGATAATTTCAATCAATTCTTTAGTGATCTGAGCTTGGCGCTGACGGTTGTAGCTAATTTCAAGCTTGTTGATCATGTCGCCAGCATTACGGGTCGCATTGTCCATCGCGGACATTTTGGCACCCATTTCACCAGCTGCATTTTCAAGTAGCGCATGGAAAATTTGCACGGACACATTACGTGGCAACAAATCTTCCAAGATAGCTTCTTCGCTTGGCTCATATTCGTAGTTGGTTGCTTCACCCGATGCTTGCTCATCATCAAAGGAAGCTGGAATAAGCTGATGTGCGGTTGGCACTTGGCTAATTACAGACTTAAACTTTGAATAGAACAACGTCGCTACGTCAAATTCACCAGCGTCAAACATTGCCAACACGCGATCGCCAATGTCTTTTGCGTGGGTGTAACCAATTTGTTTCACTTCACGCAAAGTGATCAGATCTTCCATTTGGTCAGCGAACAAACGCTTTAAGACGTCATGTCCTTTTTTGCCAACGCAAAGAATTTTGACTGCCTTGCCTTGTGCAATCAACTCATTCGCATGATCACGGGCAAGCCGTGCAATTGATGAGTTAAAGCCGCCGCAAAGACCACGTTCCGCGGATGCGACAATAAGCAAATGTGTCTGATCGTTACCGTTTCCACCAAGTAGCTGCGGTGCACCTTCACGGCCCTTATAGGCCGCGGCCAAACCGGCAAGCACATCATTCATGCGCTCAGCGTATGGCCGGGCACTTTCAGCATTCTCTTGCGCACGGCGCAGCTTTGCAGCTGCAACCATTTGCATTGCCTTGGTGATCTTCTGGGTCGACTTGACCGAAGATATCCGGTTTTTCAGGTCCTTCAATGAGGGCATAGCACCTCAGCTCCTTGTCAAAACCTAAGTTGCTTAACCTGCAAAAGTCTTGGCGTAATCGCCAATCGCTGAATGCAATTTCTCACGAGTGTCGTCAGAAAGTGCTTTATCTTTTGCAATTGTATCAAGCAAATCTTGGTGCTTAGAGCGCAATGCGCCAAGCAAACCTTGCTCAAACTTTTGAACGTCACGAACACTAACTGTATCGATGTAGCCTTCAACGCCCGCAAAAATCACAGCAACTTGCTCTTCAGTTTTAAGCGGTGAGAATTGTGGTTGCTTAAGCAGCTCCACCAAACGTTCACCACGGTTCAACATTTTCTGCGTCGCCGCATCAAGGTCAGAACCAAACTGAGCAAACGCAGCCATTTCACGATATTGGGCCAATTCACCCTTAATCGAGCCGGCAACTTGCTTCATTGCTTTAATCTGAGCCGCTGAACCCACACGAGACACTGACAAACCAACGTTCACAGCAGGACGGATACCTTGGAAGAACAAATCAGTTTCCAAGAAGATCTGACCGTCGGTGATCGAAATCACGTTTGTCGGAATATATGCAGAAACGTCGTTCGCTTGTGTTTCAATGATCGGCAAAGCAGTCAAAGAACCAGAACCGTGATCTTCGTTCAACTTGGCTGAGCGCTCAAGTAGACGTGAGTGAAGATAGAACACGTCACCAGGATAAGCTTCACGTCCAGGTGGACGACGAAGAAGAAGCGACATTTGACGATAAGCCACAGCTTGCTTTGAAAGATCGTCATAACCGATCACAGCATGCATGCCATTATCACGGAAATATTCGCCCATTGTACAGCCGGTAAACGGTGCCAAGAACTGCATTGGAGCTGGATCAGAAGCGGTCGCAGCAACAACGATAGAATATTCCATCGCACCAGCATCTTCTAGCGTCTTCACGAACTGAGCAACAGTTGAGCGCTTTTGGCCAACAGCTACATAGATACAATAAAGTTTTTCGTTCTCGTCATCACCAGCGTGTGCAGGCTTTTGGTTCAAAAACGTATCCAAAAGGATCGCTGTTTTACCTGTTTGACGGTCACCAATGATCAATTCACGTTGGCCACGGCCAATCGGGATCATTGAATCAACTGATTTCAAACCAGTAGACATTGGCTCATGCACAGACTTACGTGGCAAAATGCCAGGGGCCTTAACATCAACAAGCTTACGGTTTTTCGACTTGATTGGGCCTTTACCATCAATTGGGTTACCCAAACCGTCAACAACGCGACCGAGCAATTCTTTGCCAACGGGAACGTCAACAATTGAACCGGTACGTTTAACAGTGTCGCCTTCTTTAATGGCACGGTCAGAACCAAAGATAACAACACCTACATTGTCAGCTTCAAGGTTCAACGCCATCCCTTTAATGCCGCCAGGGAACTCAACGAGCTCACCAGCCTGAACATTATCAAGACCGTAAACACGAGCAATACCATCTCCAACGGAGAGAACTTGCCCTACTTCTGAGACTTGCGCCTCTTTCCCAAAATCTTTGATTTGATCTTTGAGAATGGCAGAAATTTCTGCAGCTTTAATATCCATTAGCCGACCTCTTTCATGGCGATCTTCATGGCTGTCAATTTCGTCTTGAGCGAGGAATCGATCATCTGAGAACCAACCTTAACGATTAGCCCGCCGATAAGATCAGCATCCACATGCTGCTCAAGCGTGACATCCTTACCAATTTTCTCTTTTAGAGCCTTAGCAAGGCTGTCCTGGTGTGCTTTCGAAAGCGGCTGAGCAGAGGTTACTTCGGCGTGTACTTCACCCCGATCCTGTGCAGCAAGCGCTTTGAACTGTGAAATCATTTGCGGCAAAGCAAACAGACGTTGGTTTTTTGCCACTAGATTTAAGAAATTCGCTGATATGCCTTTTAGTTTGGCTTTTTTGACCAAGGCAACAACCACAGCACTTTTATCGTCACCCGAAACAACTGGGCTTTTCAAAAAGTCAGAAAATTCTGTGCTGCCATCGATCAATTTCAAAAGGCCATCAAAAGCCTTTTCAACACCCGCAACGTCTTTTGCTTCCTGCGCCAAATCAAATAGCGCAGAAGCGTAAGGACGGGCGATTGTAACGAGAACCGAGTTTTGTGCGCTCAAAGCCTCTATACCCCAATCAATTGCAAAAATTCGCCTTACCAATCCCTTGCAAGCAACTGCCTGCAAACCGGCGGGAATTTTCATGGTGTTTGGAGGCTGGCACTAATGCCCTCCTCAGCTATCGCGCACCGTCTACCACAAGCATTTAGGCCGTGCAATAGACCTTTGGCTAATTTTGGGTAGACTCATTTGTCGCAAGCGCTTTTTTATGGATCGAGGTGAATTTTTACGGATTTTACCCACAGATTGAACCAATTTGATCAAAAACGTCTGTATCTCAATAAAAACTCATCGGATCAATATCGACCTGCACCCTCAAATTTCCAGTGACTTTAGGTCCCTCTTTCAGCCAAAACCGCACATAAGCGGACAAATCGAACTGTTTGTCGCTTTGCACAAGCAGTCTGACCCGGTGTCGCCCCCGCACCATGGCAACGGGTGCATCTGCGGGACCAAACAGTTTTAGCTTCATTTCATCCGGCGCCTTTGGCGCCATTACCGCCAATCCTCGCGCGTGATTAAACGCCACATCATGTTCTGTTGCAGATACAATAAGTGCCGCCAAACGTCCGAACGGCGGCAAACCAACCGATTCTCTGGCCTTTAGCTCGTGCTTATAAAACGCTTCCCTGTCACCGCGCACCATGGCCTGCATCACTGCATGTTCAGGCACATAGGTTTGTAGGAACGCGCGGCCGGCCCTGCCAGTTCGTCCAGCGCGGCCAGTAACTTGTGTTAGAATTTGAAATGTTTTTTCTGCAGCCCGAGGATCACCATGGGCCAACCCTAAATCCGCGTCCAACACGCCCACCAAATTGAGTTTGGGGAAATGATGTCCCTTAGCGACCAATTGCGTGCCGATGATTAAGTCATAATCACCGCGGGCAATTTCTTCAAAACGCTCTCGTGCTGCGGCAATTCCGCCCATATCCGACGAAAGTATGACCCGTTTCGCATCCGGAAAACGCCGGGCCGCTTCTTCAGCGATTCGCTCAATGCCCGGACCGATAGGAATAAGCGAATCGTCTGCCCCACATTCCTTACATTGTTTTGGCTTTTGCACTTCATGTCCGCAATGGTGACAAGAAAGTACGCCCCGGAACCGATGCTCCACCAGCCAGGCCGAACAATCCGGACATTGATATTGATATCCGCAATCCCGACAAAGCGTCAGCGGTGCATAGCCACGCCGATTGAGGAACAATAAAACCTGTTCCTTTTTGTCCAGTGCAGAAAAAATCTCGCGCGCCAGCCTTGGTGAAATCCATTCGCCTTTTTCTGGTCCATCCTCTTTCATATCGATGGCCGTAATGTCCGGCATTTTCGCATCCGCGAAACGTCCCAACATGGTCACATGTTTGTACCGGCCTTGTTCCGCATTGTTTCGGCTTTCAACCGATGGGGTCGCAGAAGACAATATCACCCGGGCCTTGGACAGATGAGCACGCACAACGGCCATGTCCCGCGCGTGATAATTCACCCGATCAGCTTGTTTGAACGCTGTATCGTGTTCCTCATCAATCACGATCAGGCCAAGATCGGGGAACGGCAAAAACAAAGCCGAACGCGCGCCGACAACGGCCTGTACTTTACCCTGTGCTACCGCCCGCCACATCCGGGCCCGTTGCACCGGCGTCATATCCGAATGCCATTCACCTGGGCGGGTACCAAACCGATCCTCAAACCGCTTGAGAAATGTATTGGTCAGCGCAATTTCTGGCAGCAAGATCACCGCCTGCCGCCCAGCCCGCAAACAGTCCGCCACGGCTTCAAAAAACACTTCTGTCTTGCCGGAACCTGTCACCCCATCCAAAAGCGCAACACCAAACTCATCTGGCTTGTGTTCTCGAAGCAGTGCCAACGCCGCTTGCTGTTCGTCATTAAGTTGCAACGGCGCATGATCAGGAATTGGTGGTTGCACAATTGGTGGGGGCGGCACGAAACTTTGCTCAAGCACCCCAAGTTTCACCAACCCGTCAATGACAGTTGGGCTGACCCCGCTCTCACCGATCAACGCACGCTTTTGCCAAGCGAACCCATCTTCCATCACATCGATTAACCGTTGCCGAGCACCTGTCATGCGATCTGGCAATTCGCCAGTAAAACGATAAACCGCAATTGGCTTGTCCTGACCAAATGCCTCGGGGGACCGCAATACACCCCGCAACACCATTCCCGGCTGCGCCAATGTATATTTGGCGATCCAATCGACCAACTTCATCAACTCTTCGGTCAGTGGTGGCGTGTCGAAAACCAAATCGATGTCTTTCAATCGATTATGGGCGAATTTGTCTTTTGGTTCGCCCCAAACGACCCCAGTGACTTTGCGCGGCCCAAGCGGCACCTGCACAACAGAGCCGCGAACGACATCCATTCCGTCCGGCACCCGATAAGAATAAGGTCCATCAACAGCAACGCTGACCATTACTGAAACCACATCTGGGGAGATTTGACCCATTCCGTACCTTTTTAGAATCGAATTAGACATTGAGCCTAAAACGGGACAGGCAAAAAAACGAGGCCGATTTCAATTTTGGTAAGCCTCAATCGATAAACTGAGCAAATGAACGAGCTTTTGATCACCAAAGACAAAAAAGTCGCCACCTATATGGCCATGTGGCAGGACGAGCTGTCCTCCCTACGTCGGCTGAGTGACAAAACGCTCGTTGCCTATGATCGTGATGTGGAGCAAATGCTGCGTTTCTTCACCGCCCATTGCGGCGGACCGGTAAGCGCAAAGGTCTTAAACGAACTAACCCCCGCCGATTGGCGAGGCTTTATGGCAAGCCGCCGCCAAAATGGCGCAGGTAACACGACAATGGCGCGTGGTCTCTCCGGGATTAAAAGCTTCTTCGCCTTCTTGGAAAAGGAAGGTTTCGCGTCAGCTGATAGCCTTGCCGCCATCAAAGCTCCCAAAAAGAAACAGTCGCTCCCCAAAGCCCTTACCGCAATCGACGCGAAAAAACTCATAAATGACGCTGATCTTGCAGACGAAGAACCTTGGATTACCGCCCGAGATGTTGCGCTGATGTCTCTTTGCTATGGCGCGGGTTTACGCATTTCAGAAGCTCTATCATTAACCGGTCAAGATTTACTCGATAAGAACTCCCTGCGCATTGTTGGAAAAGGCAATAAAACACGGCTCGTGCCCATCTTGCCCGTTATCTATGCCGCAATAGAAGAATACCAAAAACTTTGCCCCTATCAGCCTGACCCCGCTGATCCAATATTTCGCGGCGCGCGCGGCGGCCCTCTAAACCCACGCCTATTGCAACTAAAAATGCAAAAATTGCGTTCAGCCTTTGGCCTGCCAAATTCAGCAACGCCCCATGCCTTGCGGCATAGTTTTGCAACTCATCTTCTGGCGGGCGGCGGCGATCTCCGTGCCATTCAAGAATTATTGGGCCATGCATCATTATCCACGACGCAGATTTATACAAAGATTGATAGCGCTCAATTGATGGAATCTTATCTTAAGGCCCATCCGCGCAGCTAATCGACCGCCAAATTTAGTTGCGCGCTAATTCGAACCGATTAATGACAATTGAGCATTGGCACAACCAATTCTTTCAGCCTAAACTCGCCTTCCCGCCTTTGGCCATTTCGCCAACACGTCTTCTGGAGCAAATCGCATGCAAAATATTAAAGATATGATCGCCCATCTTGTGAGTTTTGATACTGTTTCATCAAAATCAAATCTTGCGCTTATTGAAGACGTGAAATCATATCTCGCAGACCATGGGATTGAGAGCCATCTGGTGCCGAACGAAGATGGCACCAAAGCAAACCTTTATGCCACCATCGGACCAAAAGTTGCTGGCGGCGTTGTGCTGAGTGGACATACGGACGTGGTGCCGGTTGACGACCAAAATTGGACAACGGATCCATTCAAAGTGGTGGAAAAAGATGGCCGCCTATATGGGCGCGGCACCTGCGACATGAAAGGCTTCTGCGCCATGGGGTTGGCACTTGTGCCTGAAATGCTCAAAGCTGACCTCAAAAGGCCAATCCATATCGCGCTCTCTTATGATGAAGAATTGGGCTGCCTTGGCGCACCCTTTATGATTCGGGAAATGGCGAAAGTTTTGCCTCCAATCGATGCAGTTATTGTGGGAGAACCCACAAATATGCAGGTGGCTGAGATGCATAAAGGCGTTCATTCTTCAACTGTGCATGTTTCTGGCCTTGAAGCCCATTCAAGCCAAACTCATTTGGGCGTTAGCGCGACGCGCTATGCCGCAAAGATAGTCAACTTCATCAATGATATCCACGACGAACTGCTGGCGAACCCATATGAAGGTCTTCCGCTAGAGCCCAACCACTCAACAATCAATGTAGGTCGAATCCATGGTGGCATTGCCGACAATATCGTCGCTAAAGATTGCACTTTCACTTTCGATTACCGGGTGCTGCCTCAGGAAGACCACGCCGCCATTGTCGGCAGGATCGATGCGTATATGGCCGAGCTAGAAGCCGAAATGAAGGCAAAATACCCTGAAAGCTCGATCACTCAAGACCCCATTTGGACCCCCGGCTTTGCCGCGCCAAAAGACGATCCAGCAAAATCTTTAGCCATGCGCCTTGCGGGTAAAAACGAAACCATCGGCGTGCCCTATGGCACCGAGGCAGGCCAATTCCAAAATGATGGTGGATTTTCCACCATCGTATGTGGACCCGGCTCAATTGACCAAGCCCATAAGCCAGATGAATTTATCGAACTCAGCCAAGTTGAATTGGGTGTTCAATTTATCCGGGACTTGATCGAACATCAGGCGAGTGACAATAGATGAGCACTGCAACAAAGGCTGGAAACCAGATCATCTGGGGCTACGTCATAGGTGGTGTTGGTGCATGTTTTTTCGCCACCAAAGGCATCTTCATCAAACTCGCCCTCATCGAAGATGTTAACATCCTAACCATCCTGACATGGCGGATGATCTTAGCGGTGCCTGTTTTCGTGTTGATCGGCTATTTTGGCTATCGCCACCGAAAAGCCACCACGGACCAACCGCTAATCACAGGCAAAAGGGCGATTGCCGTCGGGCTGATCGGGTGCTTGGGTTACTATGTCGCGTCCTATCTCGATTTCGCAGCCCTAACCTACATTAGCGCGCAATTAGACCGTTTGATCTTGCTGACTTATCCCATTTTTGTGGTGTTGATCGGGGCCGTCATCTATCGCCGCAAAATCAAACCCATCATGATTTTCACCCTTATGCTCTCTTACGCAGGGTTAGCACTTATCTTTGCCCGTGACCTGCAATTGGACGGCCCAGACACGATTGTCGGCTCTTTGTTGGTGTTGGGTGCAGCGCTTTCCTTCGCGATCTATCAATTGCTGGCGAAATCTCACATCGATATCATCGGTGCGCGGCTCTTTACCTCAATAGCCATGACAGCTGCAGGGGTTGGGGTGATCGGCCAATATTTGCTGACCCACAATATCAGCGAGTTGATCTTGCCGGATCGCGCCATGTGGCTGATGTTCGCCATTGCTGCCTTTTCCACCGTTTTACCAGCATATCTGATTTCAATTTCCATTGGCATGGTCGGCCCTGCGCCTACGGCCGTCATCGGCAATGTATCAACCATCGTCACCATATTGCTCGCGGTCACGGTGTTGGGCGAGGCCTTTACACTGTGGCATGCCATCGGTTCGATTATGGTTTTAATCGGTGTCATCAGCTTCACCCAAATCGATCGACGGGCAAAGGAAGCCGCTGCGCGAAAAATTCAAATTCCGTCTTAGCCCACCCAGCGATAATTCACGTCGCCATGGAGCTGACATTTTTCGCCTTCAAATTGGAAAAAATCGATTCGGCTCAAAGGATGTCTGCAATGATCAAATCTGTTCTCAGTGCCACACTTTTAGTGTCAACTATGCTGTTCACACAAACGGCACAGGCCTCTACCGCTTGCACCAATGCCAACTTGTACAATGAGTTGCAGACCTCGGACCCAACCGCCTACGCGGCGATTACCGCAGAGGCCGACAATACGCTGAACGGGCGAGGCACATTCTGGAAGATCAGCCACGAAGATGACGATCATGTATCTTGGCTTTTCGGCACAATCCACAAATCAGATCCGCGCATTACTTCCTTGCCGAAAAATGTGATTGCAGCGCTAGAGCAAGTCGACACATTCGCAGGTGAGCTAGACAGCTCTCAAACCAACTATGAAATGGGCTTGATCATTGGTGGCTCACCCGAACTGATGTTCCAGCAAGATGGACAAAAGCTGAGTGACAATCTCAGCCCAGAAACAGTGACCCAAGTTGATCAAATCTTAAATGAACGCGGTTCTGATTTCGATCAAATCGATCCAATGCAAGCTTGGCTCAGTGCTTCCTTGATGGCCTTTAGCCTATGCGACGTTGAAATGGGCATGTCCGATACCAACTTTCTAGATGTCGTCATGGAAAACGATGCGCGTGCAGCCGGTATACAAATCGTCGGGCTAGAAACTGTACGCGAGCAAATTGACGCGATCAGCAATATCGACAAGACCTTCTTTTACAAATCTCTTGATGATGCCGCGCAACAATATCGCGACGGCATATTTGATGACATTCTACAAACCGCAACCGAACTCTATTTGAGCGAAGAAATAGGCGTCATGCTGCCGCTCATGATGCACTATTCCCACAGTCTTAAAAGTAATGATGCAGATATGCTGAGCTTTCAGCGCCAACTGCTAGATGACCGTAATGTCGGCATGGTGGAAAAGTCAGCAGCACTGATCGAACAAGGTCCAACCTTCATCGCCGTCGGTGCATTGCACCTAGTCGGCGAAACAGGCCTCGTCGAAGGCCTGCGCAATGAAGGTTATGCGGTGGAACGGGTATTGTTGGAACGGTAGGAAATCAACCCAACAATCCCGCAACGTGATCCTGCCCGCGCAAAATTTGTTTGGCAAATGTCGCGCTATCAATATTCGCGCCGCACACAACCATCGCTGTCTTTTTGCCAGCGACTTTTGACCTTAGCGGTCCTAGGGCAGCAGCAAGCGTTGCCCCGGCGGCGGGCTCAACTGCAAATTTCAGTTCTTCTTGGTAAAGCGCCATGCCGGCACAAATCTGATCGTCGGAAACCCTAACCACTTCATCCACGAAAGCTTTGTTGAGCTCAAAACTATAGGGCAATGAATATGGCGGCGCTAAACTGTCAGCAATCGTACCAATTTCATCCATCGTCACTGGTTTGTCCTGTGCACGAGATGCACTCATGGACGCAGCACCGGTTGGTTCAACACCATAGACTTTGCATTTTGGATTGATCAGTTTCACTGCGCTCGCAACGCCTGAAATCAACCCGCCGCCACCAATGGAAACGATGACTGCGTCCAAGTCAGCAACATCGCGCATGAGTTCCAGCCCAACACCAGCAGCGCCCAACGTTGTATTCACACCCTCAAATGGATGAACGAATGTGCGTTCCTCTTCTTTTTCAAGACGTTGAACTTCTGCGAAGGCAGCGCCAATATCATCGCAAAGTATGACTTCTGCGTCCTCCGCTTTCGAGCGTTCGATGCGCAAAGGGTTAGCCGTTTTGGTCATCACAACCTTGGCCGAAATGCCCGCCTTCTTTGCCGCCCAACTGGCTGCAATCGCGTGATTGCCTGCGCTCACTGCGGTGATGCCGTTTGCCTTTTGCGCATCAGACAAGGAATTGACAACCGACAGTGCGCCTCTTGCCTTGAACGTGCCGGTATGTTGCAAGAGTTCTAGTTTCAAATAGAGGTCAGGGCCAAGAACGTTGCTCAAAATGCTCGATGCCGCCTGGGTGGTTGGCGTATGCAAAACCTCATTCTTCAAAGAGGCGTAGCGCGCTTCAATTTCATCCAATGTTGGCAAATCGACCATTCAAAAACTCCCACAAAAAAGTGCCGGAGAAATTCTCCGGCACTTATATTAGATCATCAAATGAGGCCATGCTCAAACATTATGGCTCAATTACATATGACAAAGCTCAGTTACATATGAATTGTGCCATCGCCACAGCCCATTGCCGCTTCGCGTACTGCTTCTGACATTGTTGGGTGCGCATGACAGGTTCGTGCCAAATCCTCAGCCGAACCGCCGAACTCCATCAAAACTGCCAATTCGTGGATCATCTCACCAGAACCCCTGCCGATAATATGAGCGCCGAGCACACGGTCCGTGTTTTTGTCAGCAATGATTTTCACAAAACCGTCTGGTGAAAGCATCGCTTTAGCCCGCGCATTTGCGGTGAAATTGAATTTACCAATTTTATATTCGATGCCAGCTTCTTTGACTTCTTCTTCGGTTTGACCGACGGACGCCACTTCTGGGCTCGTGTAAACAACACCCGGGATCACCCCATAATTGACGTGTCCAGCTTGCCCTGCCAAAATCTCAGCAACAGCAACGCCCTCGTCTTCAGCTTTGTGCGCCAACATTGGGCCAACAATCACATCACCAATCGCGTAAATGCCATCAACATTTGATTTATAGTGCGCATCAGTTTTCACCCGGCCGCGTTCATCAAGCGCCACGCCAGCTTCTTCAAGGCCTAGACCTTTTGTGTATGGCGTACGACCAATCGCAACGAGGATAACATCTGCCTCCAGCTCTTCCGCATCGCCACCGGACGCAGGCTCGACAGTTGCTTTAAGAACGTCGCCAGAATTGTCAACGCCAGTAACTTTTGTGCCAAGCTTGAATTTGAAGCCCTGCTTTTTAAGCGTCCGTTGGAAGTTTTTGGCGATCTCGCCATCCATGCCCGGCAAAATCCGATCAAGAAACTCAACAACTGTAACTTCCGCGCCCAAACGCGACCAAACTGATCCCAATTCGAGCCCGATAACCCCGGCGCCAACAACCAGCATTTTCTTCGGAACTTCTTTCAGTTCCAGCGCACCGGTTGAAGAAACAACACGTTGCTCATCAACTTCGATCCCCGGAAGGTTTGCTGAATCAGAACCTGTCGCAATCACGATATTTGTGGTCTCAATGACCTGCTCAGATCCGTCTTCAGCGGTGACTTTAACTTTGCCCGGGGCTTCGATTTTGCCCAAACCATGGAATGCTGTGATCTTGTTTTTCTTCAACAAAAACTCAATACCAGTGGTGTTGGATGTCACAGTGGTTTCTTTGTGCTTAAGCATGCCATCCAGATCCAACTTTGGATCAACAACAATGCCCAATTTGGCAAATGAGTGGTTTGCTTCTTCAAAAAGCTCTGAAGCATGCAACAAGGCTTTAGAGGGAATACAACCAATGTTGAGGCATGTGCCGCCATGGGTTGCGCGTTTTTCAACAACCGCCACTTTCATGCCCAATTGAGCCGCGCGAATTGCGCCCACATAACCGCCAGGGCCAGTTCCGATAAAGGTGAGATCAAATTTGTCCGACATAAAAGCCTCTTAAGAATTATAAACCCGTTTAACTAGGCGGATTGTTTCCGCCCGATTTTTTTACTCAGTTGCTCCAAAACATGGCCGCAAACAATGGTTGCATCATCAACACCAAACCCAATGCACTAAATTTCCAAATGAATGTGCGCACATAAGGTGTGCCGATCAAATAGGCTGGCAAAAACAAAATGCGGGCCCAAAAATAGATATGTGCACCGTAAAATGAAAACCCACTATTGGCGCTCGTCAGCTCAATAGCCAAAACCAAAGCGATAAATATCGGATAGGTTTCAACAAAATTGCGCAATGCTCGGTTCGCGCGTGCAGCCAAACCGCTTGGCTGTTTTTCTTCATCCCGGGCCGTCACGGTATAATGGTTGCCGACCTGGGCCTTGAACAAAAAACTTTGTGTGGTGACATAGACCAACGCCACCACCGTGCTCCAGACCAGAAGAGTTAGTTCAACTGACATGTTTGCGCTCCTTAATCGCGCAACTTCTTCTGCTACAGATCCAGAACCAGACGTTGCGGATCTTCCAAGCTTTCTTTCAAACGCACCAAGAATGTCACGGCCTCTTTGCCGTCAACGATGCGGTGATCATATGAAAGGGCCAAATACATCATGGGACGAATGACAATCTCGCCATTTACCACCACTGGGCGCTCTTGGATTTTGTGCATACCCAAAATGCCAGATTGCGGCGCATTCAAAATTGGCGTCGACATAAGCGAGCCGTAGACACCACCATTTGAAATGGTGAACGTGCCGCCTTGCATATCTGCCATGGACAGTTTGCCATCACGCGCTGAACGACCCAAACGACCAATTTCTTGCTCGACTTCGGCAATAGACATTTGGTCCGCATCGCGTACCACCGGCACAACAAGGCCTTTTTCTGTACCAACAGCGACGCCAATGTGAGCATAGTTTTTGTACACGAGGTCCTTGCCGTCAATCTCGGCATTAACCGCAGGGATTTCTTTTAGCGCATGACAAACAGCACGGGTGAAAAAGCCCATAAAACCAAGCTTTACGCCATGCTTTTTCTCGAACAAATCTTTATATGATTTGCGCAAATCCATCACGGGCTTCATGTCCACTTCATTAAAAGTGGTCAACATGGCCGCTGTATTTTGCGCCTCTTTCAGCCGTGTTGCGATGGTTTGGCGCAAACGGGTCATTTTCACCCGCTCTTCACGTGGCGCATCCTCAGCGCTTGAGGGCGCACGAGCTGGCGCTGGTGCAGCACTTGCTGCAACCGACGTGCCAATATTTGCTGCCGCTGCAATCACGTCGCCTTTTAACACCTGGCCGCGTTTGCCCGAACCATCTACATCGCTTGCGCTGATGTTTTTCTCAGCCATCATTTTAGCTGCTGATGGCGCAGGTGGCATGTCACCGCTCGCCGTCGGGGTTGAAACAATAGGGGCCGGAGCCGGCGCTGCGGCCGCAACCGCGGCAGCGCCGCCTTCACCCGGTTGCACGCGGGCAAGCACGGCACCAACTTCAACTGTCTCACCACTTGGGGCAACAATTTCAATCAAAGTACCTGCAACGGGCGACGGTACATCCATCGCCGCTTTGTCAGTCTCAAGCTCAACAATTGCTTCATCAACGTCTACGCGGTCGCCGACTTTTTTGAACCATTCACCAACATCTGCTTCAACCACAGATTCACCTGCCGCTGGAACCAAAATTTCTATTGGCGCTGCATCATTTTTATCTTCGCTCGCCATTGTGGCCTCGCTTGTTTCTTGTTCATCTTGATCTTGCGCAACCGGCGCCGTCGTGGCGCCACTTGCCGAAATGGCGCCAATCAATGCGCCAACTTCCACCGTTTCGCCTTCTGAAAAGCTGATCGCTTCCAAAATGCCGCCCGATGGTGCAGGGACTTCAATCGTCACCTTATCAGTTTCCAGTTCAACCACCGGTTCGTCTGCCGCTACAGCATCACCGACCTTTTTGAACCATTGCCCGATTGTGGCTTCCGAAACACTTTCACCTAGTGTGGGTACTCGAATTTCAACTGACATAGCACGAATTCCAATCTAAAATTCTCTTAGTCAATTAGGGACTAACCCTATTCCGCAAACGCTTCGTCTAAGAAGGCCTGCAATTGCGCCAAATGTGTCCGCATCAAACCCGTTGCTGTGGAAGCAGAAGCGGCGCGACCAACATAGCGTGGGCGTTCGCCAGCGCGATCCATTTGCTCCAACACCCATTCAACATAGGGCTGAATAAACGCCCAAGCGCCCATATTCTTAGGCTCTTCTTGGCACCAAACAACTTCGGCATTTTTGAACCGCGAAAGTTCATCATGCAATGCTTTAGCGGGGAACGGATAAAGCTGTTCCAAACGCATAAGATAGACATCATCAACACCGCGTTTTTCACGATCTTCAAGCAGATCGAAATAAACTTTACCCGAGCACAGGATCACCCGACGAATT
This sequence comes from Maritalea sp. YIW29, assembly GCF_057219265.1. Lineage (NCBI taxonomy): Bacteria > Pseudomonadati > Pseudomonadota > Alphaproteobacteria > Hyphomicrobiales > Devosiaceae > Maritalea > Maritalea sp. YIW29. Next base: position 720,714 of record NZ_JBXVVF010000002.1, on the reverse strand, counting down.
TTCTCATCCGCCTGCAATTTGATTTCGGTTTTGCCGTTTGGCGTTTCCGCATCATCCCACAAAAGACGGTGGAATGTGCTGTCTGGTCCCAATTCTTCAAGCGAAGAAACACAGCGTTTGTGACGCAAAAGCGATTTCGGCGTCATCAGCAATAATGGCTTACGGAAATCACGTTTAAGCTGGCGGCGGAGAATATGGAAATAGTTCGCCGGGGTCGTACAGTTCGCTACTTGCATATTGTCTTCCGCACAAAGCTGCAAATAGCGCTCCATCCGCGCAGACGAGTGTTCTGGACCTTGGCCCTCGTAGCCATGGGGCAACATCAAAACCAAGCCAGACATACGCAACCATTTGCGCTCGCCCGAAGAAATGAACTGATCGATCAGTACCTGCGCGCCGTTCACAAAGTCACCGAACTGAGCTTCCCAAATGGTTAGCGCGTTAGGCTCGGTCAATGAATATCCATATTCAAATCCAAGAACCGCTTCTTCTGAAAGCATCGAGTTGATCACTTCATAGCGTGCTTGGCCCGGATCAATATTGTTCAACGGCGTATATTGGCTGCCATTTTGTTGATCATGGATCACGGTGTGGCGCTGCGAAAACGTTCCCCGCTCACAATCTTGACCAGAAAGACGAACAGGATGCCCTTCATTCACAAGTGAACCAAACGCCAACGCTTCGGCCAATGCCCAATCGACACCCTCACCCGCATCAATCACCTTACGGCGATTATTCATGAAACGTTTGATGGTTTTATGGGCGTCAAAGCCTTCAGGCACTTCGGTTATCTTGTTGCCAACTTGAACCAACTTATCCATGTCGACGCCGGACTTACCGCGACGGGCACCGTCTTCGGCCATGGAAAGGTTTTTCCACGCCCCATCCATCCAGTCGGCTTTGTTTGGCTTATATTCGTCACCTGCGTCGAACTCACCCTGCAGGTGATTGCGCCATTCGCCAACCAGTTGCTCGACTTCGGCCGCGCTCAACACGCCTTCTTTCACCAAACGCTCAGAATAAATTTCAAGCGTTGAACGATGTGCGCGGATCTTTTTGTACATTTCTGGCTGTGTGAAGGACGGCTCATCGCCTTCATTATGACCGAAACGACGGTAGCAGAACATGTCGATCACGACCGGTTTTCTAAACTTCTGTCTAAATTCGATCGCCACTTTCGCCGCGAACACAACCGCTTCAGGATCGTCACCATTGACGTGAAGCACCGGTGCTTCAATCATTTTGGCGACGTCAGTCGGGTATGGCGAAGAGCGCGAATTTTTCGGTGCAGTGGTGAAACCAATTTGGTTGTTGATCACAAAGTGGATCGAACCACCTGTACGATGCCCTTTAAGGCCTGAAAGACCAAAACATTCTGCGACAACGCCCTGGCCTGCAAACGCCGCATCACCATGCAACAGCAAAGGCAACACAGACGAACGATCAGTCTCAGTCGGCCGCACAAATATGCCATCTTGGGCATTGTGTTGATCCTGTTTTGCCCGCGATTTGCCAAGCACAACCGGGTTCACGATCTCAAGGTGTGACGGATTTGCGGTCAGCGACAGGTGAACTTTGTTGTCGTCAAATATGCGGTCAGATGATGCGCCAAGGTGATACTTTACGTCCCCAGAACCCTCAACATCGTCTGGAACAGCAGAGCCACCTTTAAATTCGTTGAACAGCGCCCGGTGTTTTTTACCCATGACTTGGGTCAAAACATTCAAACGACCACGGTGCGCCATGCCCAATACGATGTCTTTAACGCCCAAAGCACCACCACGTTTGATGATCTGCTCAAGAGCTGGAATTAGGCTTTCGCCGCCATCCAAACCAAAGCGCTTAGTGCCTGTATATTTAACATCCAAAAACTTCTCAAAACCTTCGGCTTCGATCAGCTTTTTCAAAATTGCTATACGACCTTCTTTGGAAAAAGCGATTTCCTTGTCTGGTCCTTCGATACGTTCCTGCAACCAACCCTTTTCGGCGGGGTTTGAAATATGCATGAATTCGATCGCGAAGGTCGAACAATAGGTTCGCTTCAATATGTCGATCATCTCTGGGATGGTCGCATATTCAAGGCCTAGATAATTATCAATGAAAATCCTGCGGTCGTGATCTGCAGGCGTAAAACCATAGCTCGCGGGGTCTAGCTCTGGCGCATCTTCCAAAACGGCGATGCCAAGTGGATCAAGATCAGCATGCAAATGGCCACGCATCCGATAAGCGCGGATCATCATAATCGCATGAATAGAATCGCGTGTTGCCTGCTGCACATCTTCAGAAGTTAAGTCTTGGCCTGATGAGATGGCCTTTTTGGCAACTGCATCAATTGAACGCTTTTCGAGATCGCCCCAATCGCCATCGAAGGCGGAAACAAGATCACCGCTCTCCGCCTTAGGCCAATCTTTGCGCGCCCAAGATGGACCTTGCGCGCTTTTAATAACGTCTAGCGCATCATCATCCAATGAGCCAAAAAAAGACCGCCACGTCTCGTCAACATTGGCGGGGTTCTCTTGAAATTTCGCATAAAGCTCTTCGATATAGCCCGCATTGCCCCCATCTAGGAAGGAAGTGAGCAGAAACGCAGAGTTCTGTTCTTGTCGTGTCATGACTTGCCTGGCGAGGAGTGGCCTCGTCGTCCCCTAATCCAAATACCTTCTTTTCTTTGAAGGTAGTAAACAAATCGGCACAATGCCGATAATTGTCGTCGAGTATCGCGCGTGATGCGTTAGGTTTCAATTAACGCTAATTCACGCGCGATATTTAAGCTATTAGCCCTTCAAAACATTCAGAAGGGTTTCGCCAATTTTGGCTGGTGAGCGGCTCACATTGATGCCCGCTTCTTCCATTGCCGCAATCTTGTCTTCCGCGCCGCCTTTGCCGCCAGAAATAACCGCGCCAGCGTGGCCCATTGTTCGGCCAGGAGGAGCAGTTAGACCCGCAATAAAGCCAGCCATTGGCTTCGAGCGGCCCTTTTTGGCTTCATCCATAATAAACTGAGCTGCTTCTTCTTCTGCAGAGCCCCCAATTTCACCGATCATGATGATGCTTTCCGTGGCATCATCCGCCAAGAACATTTCCAGCATATCGATAAATTCAGTGCCCTTAACTGGGTCACCGCCAATACCAACAGCTGTTGTTTGGCCAAGGCCTGCATTTGTGGTTTGGAACACGGCTTCATAGGTCAATGTACCTGAGCGTGAAACAATACCCACAGAACCCTTTTGGAAAATGTTACCCGGCATAATACCGATTTTACATTCTTCAGGGGTTAGAACGCCTGGGCAGTTCGGGCCGATCAAACGTGAGTTTGATTTCGCCAATGCCGCGTTTACTTTCACCATGTCCAAAACGGGCACGCCTTCAGTAATACAAACGATCAGCTCAACTTCGGCTTCGATCGCTTCCAAAATTGCAGCAGCTGCGCCAGCAGGTGGCACATAGATCACAGATGCATTTGCGCCGGTTTGCTCTTTACCTTCAGCAACCGTTGCAAAAATCGGCAACTCTGTGCCATCAACGCCTGAGGTCCAGTTTGTGCCGCCCTTTTTTGGGTGTGTGCCGCCAACCATTTGAGTGCCATGATAGGCAAGCGCCTGCTCAGTGTGGAACGTGCCGGTTTTACCGGTTAGCCCTTGCACCAAGACTTTCGTGTCTTTGTTTATCAGAATAGACATGCTTTATCCTAAAGTCGTTTGAGGTCGGTAACCGTAAGTTCGCTATCCACATTACCAGTGTTCAAAGTGGTTGAAGGTTCAACCATCAAAACAACAGGCTCATGGGTTAGTGAACGAGGTCTGTGTTCAACAGTCCGCGGCACCACCAAAAAATCACCTTCACCAAGTTCGACCGCGCCATCTCTAAAGTCGATGGCAATACGACCGCTCAATACCAAGAAACCTTCATCTTCATTCTCATGTGAATGCCAATCAAACTCAGCGCCAAATTTTGCAATTTTGACCTGACTTTCATTGATGTCCCCTGCAATGTGAGGATCGAACACTTTGTCAATTTTCTCATTTGCAGCAGAAACTAAGTTGATCTTTCTTGGTGGCACGAACTACGATCCCTTCACTGCAGCAACAATTTTTTGCGCTGCATCATCAAGGTCATCAGCTGGAATAACGTTCAGGCCGCTCTCAGAAATGAGCTTCTTGCCTTCAGCTACTTTGGTGCCTTCCAATCGCACAACAAGCGGCACTTCAAGTCCCACTTCTTTAACCGCCGTCAGAACACCTTCCGCGATCACATCACAGCGCATAATGCCGCCGAAAATGTTTACGAGAATGCCCTTAACGCTTGGGTCTGCTGTGATGATCTTAAACGCTGCTGTTACTTTTTCAGCGTTCGCGCCACCACCAACATCTAGGAAGTTTGCAGGCTCCTCGCCGTACAATTTGATGATGTCCATTGTCGACATCGCCAAACCAGCGCCGTTCACCATGCAACCGATTGTGCCGTCCAAAGCGATATAGGCAAGATCATATTTACTTGCTTCGATCTCTTTCTCGTCTTCTTCGGTAAGGTCGCGCAATTCAGCAATATCCGGGTGACGGAACATCGCATTATTGTCGAAGGAAACCTTGGCATCCAACACACGCAAATGACCGTCTTTCATCACGATCAGCGGGTTGATTTCCAACATGGCCATGTCGGTTTCAAGGAATGCCTTGTAAAGAATTGGGAAAAGCTCCATCCCATCATCTTTTGCGACACCGTCAAGATCCAATGCGGCGCAAATTTTGGCGGCATCGTCTGCCGTTACGCCCGTATCTGGATCAATCGGCAAAGTGTGGATTTTCTCCGGTGTTGCTTCCGCAACCGCTTCGATATCCATCCCGCCTTCTGTTGAAACAACAAATGCCACGCGGCCAGTTGTACGATCAACAAGAACGGAGAGATAAAGCTCTCGCTCAATGTCCGCGCCATCTTCGATGTACAATTGGTTGACTTGCTTGCCGGCAGGACCGGTTTGCTTTGTCACCAATGTTTTGCCGAGCATTTCGTCAACATGAGACTGCATTTCGTCCATTGAAAATGCCAAACGAACGCCACCTTTGGCGTCTTCTGGCAATTCTTTAAACTTGCCTTTACCCCGGCCACCAGCATGAATTTGGCTTTTAACAACCCACAATGGGCCACCAAGTTCTTCAGCTGCTGCTTTGGCTTCATCTTTAGAAAAGATAGGAATACCTTTGGCAATCGGCGCACCAAAGGAGGCCAATAGTTTCTTGGCCTGATATTCATGAATGTTCATCGCGTCACTCCACCTTGGTTAGCGATATTGTTCTATGATGCGTCTAATTACGCCAGTTTTGGCGCGATCTTCTTACAAGCTTCAACAAGACCTTCAACTGAACCAACTGACTTATCAAATTGGCCTTGTTCCGCCTTACTCAATGAAACTTCAACAACCCGTTCAACACCATCAGCGCCAATTACTACAGGAACACCCACATACATTCCCTTAACGCCGAACTCGCCTTTCAAATAAGCAGCAGACGGTAGAACGCGCTTTTGGTCTTTTAAGTAGCTTTCTGCCATTGCAATCGCAGACGCCGCTGGTGCGTAAAACGCAGAACCGGTTTTAAGCAATCCAACAATTTCAGCACCGCCATCACGGGTGCGTTGAACGATTTCTTCAAGACGCTCTTTAGTGATCCAGCCCATTTTCACAAGGTCAGTCAACGGCACGCCACCAACTGTTGAATAACGGGTTAGCGGCACCATTGTGTCGCCATGTCCGCCCATCACAAAGGCTGAAACATCTTTGATCGACACGTTAAATTCGTCAGCAATGAAGTGTTTGAAACGTGAGCTGTCCAAAACACCGGCCATGCCGACAACCTTGTTTGCTGGCAAACCAGAAAAACGCTGCAAAGCCCAAACCATCGCATCAAGCGGGTTCGTGATACAGATCACAAATGCGTCTGGCGCATATTTTGCGATACCGGCACCAACTTGCTCCATGACTTTTAGGTTGATTTCCAACAAGTCGTCACGGCTCATGCCAGGCTTGCGTGGAACACCCGCAGTAACAATAACGACGTCTGATCCTGCAATATCTTTATATTCAGACGTGCCTTTAAGATTGCTGTCAAAACCGTCAACTGCAGAAGTTTGCGCCAAGTCGAGCGCCTTACCCTGTGGAACGCCGTCAACAATGTCGAACAAAACAACATCACCGAGTTCCTTTGAAGCGGCCAAATGCGCCAGCGTACCACCGATTTGACCTGCACCGATCAAGGCAATTTTTTTGCGAGCCATGTATGAAGTTTCCCTATAGGTAAAGTGAGATTAATCCTGATCTTCCTTACCCCCATAGTTTCCCCCACGCAAGTAAGGCGTTCGTCTAAGGAATTATACATTTGGGGTAGAGTGTGGCAGGCCGCCCAAGCAGCCTATTCCGCTGCATCTTTGCGCGGGGCAGCCAGATAGTCTTTCGACTGCATTTCAATTAGCCGGGATATGGTGCGCTGAAACTCAAAAGCCGTTTTGTCATCAAGACTTAACGCATCCAACTCCAACTCAAACGAGGCGACCAACTTGTCCCCCCGATCATAGAGCGTATCGATCAACAGGATGAACCTTTTGGCCGCATCCGATCGAGCCCGATCAAACCGAGGCACGCCCTCGATCACAAAAGTATGAAAGTGATGTGAGAGCCGCAAATAGTCTCGCGCACCCAATGGAGCTTCGCATAGCTCTTTAAACCCGAATCGCGCTGCGCCGGTAAAGTGTCGCTGTACAACAAATTCACGCCCCATCAGATCAATGATTTTAGGCGCAGCCTCAACGCCACCGGTCAATGTGTCCCAAGCTTGATCAAGTCCAATACGGGTTTCGTTCTCCGGGCCGAAGAAATAAACTGGCTGGGTTTCTAATTTCTGACGGCGATAATCCGTTTCTGATGCGAGATTAAGCACGTCCGCATGTTCAAGAAGCAGATCAATGAATGGCAAAAAGAGCTGTCGGTTGAGACCATTTTTGTAAAGCAATTCTGGCACGACATTGCTGGTCGCTACAACGACGATGCCTGCTTCAAATAGTCGTTCAAACAAACGCTTTAACAACATCGCATCTGTGATGTCATTGACGTGAAACTCGTCAAAACACAAAAGCTTCACAGAGGCGATTATGGGCGCAACGACAAATGGAATGGGATCGCCAGACTTTTCAGCATCCTTGCTTTTGCGAAATGTGGAAATTCGGTCATGCACTTCGTCCATAAATTCATGGAAATGCACACGCTGTTTTTTGGGCTCGTTCACCGCGTCAAAAAACATATCCATCAACAAGGTTTTGCCCCGACCAACATCGCCCCAAATGTACAATCCCTTGACGGGGGAAGCAGCCTTGCGGCCAATCAATTTCGAAATAAATGAGGGGGCGGGCTTTTCAACATCCAAAGCAACACGGACATGATCCAGTGCCTGAACGCATTTGGCTTGTTGTTGATCTGGGTGCAACACCCCATCAGAGACAAGCTGACTATAGGTTGCACCAACACTGCCCGTTGAAACATCCAATTGAACAATGTCAGGCTCAGCTTTCATTAGCCGACCATCGAGATGCCCTGGCCACCAACCATAGTGCCGACAAAACGATCGCCATTTTGCAACAAGGCACCAATGAGCTGACCAGCTTCATTAAACAATTGAACTTGGCTACCTGCAAGTTGCCACGAACTCACAGCTGCAACTGCTGGCACGACACAGCCCGGCGAAGACGCACGATAGCGGCCAGTAGAGCCTTTTGCTGATTGGGTCAGATTAAGTCGGCAATTTTCCTCGCCGCTCTGAACAGTCCAAACACCCAACAGCTTTAGCACTGTTATGGGGCCAGTAAGGTCGCGACCCGCAACATTTGTGTTGGTGTCCAAATCATCCAAAGAAACAAATGATGGGTCACTGTCGCCAAACAGGTTCTCAGCGCTGCCATCAATTCGCCCATCCGTAAATGTCGGGTCGCCATTGGCTGCCGTTTGCGTCGGTGTGCTTCCATCGGCGCCTACCGGTGGCAATGTCGACTTGTTTACCGAACCACTATTCACTGGCGTAAGTTGCTCAGGGGGCTGAGAAGAACGCGCAGTGCGCGATGCAAATGGGGATGATGTTGACGTACATGCAGCAAGAACCAACAGCGCGCACATCGCACTGCTCAACATGAACGGTTTAACCACAAATTTCATCAATTCATCCCTCGTGAGATCATAGTTGTGCCAAATTAAAGGAAATATCTTAAAAGCCCTTCAACTTCGGCAAGTTTTCAGTCTGCGTTGTGCGCCAAAGATTGTGGCAAACGTGCGGCAACCCTGCCTTAAACCGAACCAAAGTGATCAAATTTTTGAAAATTGGGCCTATTGCGCCAAAATATCGGCCAAAAGCGCTTCGGCCAAAATTTTTGCGTCTTCCGCTTCTTCCTCAGGTACCTGAATAGCAATCCCGTCGGGGCCAGCCATACCGCCCATACCAGAAAGCCCAATATCAGTGCCTTCAATTGGGTGAAAGCCATGGCCCTTAAGAGCCGGAATGAGAACGCGGGCATACGCCACGTCCTCAACCTTAATAATGGTTTTAACACCCATATTTCATCCCAACCAGAAAGCTAAAGCCTAAACGCGGCGTTCAACCATCATTTTCTTAATTTCACCAATGGCCTTAGCCGGGTTCAACCCTTTAGGACACGTGTTAGCGCAATTCATGATGGTATGGCAGCGATATAGACGGAACGGATCTTCCAAATCGTCCAAACGTTCGCCCGTAGCTTCGTCACGGCTATCGATCAACCAACGATAGGCTTGCAACAAAACAGCTGGGCCTAAATAACGGTCGCCATTCCACCAATAGCTTGGGCACGAAGTCGAGCAACAAGCGCAAAGAATACACTCATAAAGACCATCGAGTTTCTCGCGGTCCTCACGCGCCTGCAACCATTCAGAACGTGGTTCAGGCGATTTGGTTTTAAGCCATGGCTCAATCGAGCGGTGCTGGGCATAAAAGTTAGTGAGATCCGGCACCAAATCTTTAACGACAGGCATATGGGGCAAAGGATAGATGGCAATCGCACCCTTAAACTCGTCCATACCCTTGGTACAAGCCAGGGTGTTCATGCCGCCAACATTCATCGCGCAAGAGCCGCAAATTCCTTCGCGGCAAGAGCGGCGCAAAGTCAATGTGGGGTCAATTTTGTCTTTGATGTACAAAAGAGCGTCCAAAACCATTGGGCCGCAATCATCTAGATCAACAAAAAATGTATCGATACGTGGGTTTTCACCACTGTCCGGGTCAAAGCGGTAAATGTGAAATTCACGCACATTGTCGCCAGCAGGCTTTGGCCAAATCTTGCCCTTTGTCGGCTGAGAATTTTTTGGCAAGGTCAGTTGTACCATTGACTGGTGCTCCCAATATTATCCATATAATTGCCGCTTTTCTTTGCGAATGACCAGCTTCAACCCCGACCAAACCGCATCCACGGCACATACTTTCACGTCCACTAAGTCAAAGGCCAGCGCCTCAGCGCGAACCACATCCTCGGTGACATCTGTTTCAACTTTCGCGGCCTTTTTCGGCCACGAAATCCAAATCATACCATTTGGAACCAACAGGTTTTGCAACCTTTCCAATTGGTCATTTAACTCGTCGTGAGATTTGGTGAACCCATGGATCACATCAAATCCCTTTGTTTGGTCTGCCAATTGGTCCCAATCACACTCAACCAATTCGCGAAATTGACGTGCGCTGCGTAGGTTCTGCTGCGCTTCAGCCAAATTTACAAACAATATTCTTTGCCCATCCTTAAGCCCCAATTTCTTGGGCAATGGTGTGCCAGAATAACCTGTTTGCTCAACCAAACTTTACCACCTCTTCAAATGGGCCTTCACAACGTTGCCATTCGCCAAAGTAAAGACACCCCGATAAAGGCTTCTGCCGACCTTATCGAATTCACCAATATTGGCGCCTGATCCATCAACCAATATAATCACGTCGCCGACGGTACCGCCGGTCGGACGCCATGCAACGATATTGCTCATATCCGGATGACATTCAGCAATCGTCTTAAAGGCGTAATTGTATGTGCCCAATTTTGCTGATTTCAGATCAACGTAACAGTGTCGGTCGCCATCTTTTGTGTCGTCATAGTCTTGAATATGCCAAGGCCCGCCAAAGGCAAATTGGGTGGCCTGCTTGGGCAATTCTTTATATTCAACATCATGCGACTTTGTAGTCGTCTTTTCCCCGTCGACCCATGTTGTTGAGCTTGACCAAGTTTCAACACGCTGCGTGCCATCCGGTGCTTCAGTTGTCGTGCAAGCGCTTAAGCCCACCAACAATGTCAGTCCCAATGTTATGTTACACAGCTTTTGCATCACCCTCTCCTAGTAAACCCGCGCTTTTGGCGCGATTTTTTCAAGGTCAACTTCCTCAGTCAACGGATCAACGTGAACGCCACGATAGCTGAGTTCAACATCGCCATTTTCACTCAGACGTGAAATGGAATGCTTACGCCACACTTTGTCGTCGCGATCTGGATAATCTTCACGGGCATGCGCACCGCGGCTTTCCTGCCGTGCTTCGGCTGAAACCACAGTGGTCACCGCATTGGCCATCAAGTTTTCAAGCTCCAGTGTCTCCACCAAATCCGTATTCCAGATCATTGAATGATCGTGAACCTTGACGTCCGCCATTTCCTTAAAGATCGAGGTCATGCGCTTTACACCAGATTGAAGCGTTTCTTCTGTCCGGAACACCGCTGCATCTTCTTGCATGGTGCGCTGCATTTTATCGCGCAATTGAGCGGTTGGTGTTGCGCCACTTGCATAACGCAGGCGATCCAAACGATCCAAAGCCTTTTCTTCACTTGCAGGGTTCACATCTGGCACCGGCGAAGCTGCATCAACAACCTTACCAGCTTTGATCGCCGCGGCACGGCCAAACACCACAAGGTCAATTAGCGAGTTCGAACCCAAACGGTTCGCCCCATGCACAGAAGCACAACCTGCTTCACCCACTGCCATAAGGCCGGGAACAATCGCTTCGCTGTCATCTTTGGTTGGGTTGAGCACCTCACCCCAATAATTGGTCGGAATGCCGCCCATATTATAGTGAACTGTTGGGATAACCGGAATTGGCTCTTTCGTGAGATCAACGCCAGCAAACACTTTCGCGCTTTCGGTAATGCCCGGCAAACGCTCTGCCAAAACCGCAGGATCAAGATGATCAAGGTGCAAATAGATATGATCTTTATTTGGACCAACACCGCGGCCTTCGCGAATTTCCATCGTCATACAACGCGAAACAACATCGCGAGACGCCAAGTCCTTCGCGTTTGGCGCATAACGCTCCATAAAGCGCTCACCTTCTGAGTTGGTGACATAACCACCTTCCCCGCGCGCACCTTCAGTGATCAGAACACCCGCGCCGTAAATACCGGTCGGGTGGAATTGAACAAATTCCATATCCTGAAGCGGCAAGCCAGCCCGTGCAACCATGCCGCCGCCATCACCTGTGCAGGTGTGTGCAGAAGTTGCCGAGAAATAGGCGCGACCATAACCGCCCGTTGCCAAGACAGTTTGTTTGGCGCGGAAACGGTGAATGGTACCATCGTCAAGTTTCCAAGCGATAACGCCGATACATTCGCCGTCTTCGCTCATCAGCAAATCAGTGGCGAAATATTCGATGAAAAACTCTGCGTTATTGCGCAGAGACTGTCCGTAAAGCGTGTGCAGAATCGCGTGGCCTGTCCGGTCAGCCGCCGCGCAGGTGCGCTGTACTGGCGGGCCTTCACCAAAATTTTGCATGTGGCCACCAAATGGCCGCTGATAGATTTTTCCTTCTTCGGTACGTGAGAACGGAACACCATAATGCTCCAACTCATAAACCGCAGCTGGCGCCTCTCGTGCGAGATATTCCATCGCGTCGTTATCGCCCAGCCAGTCAGACCCTTTGACCGTGTCATACATATGCCACTGCCAGCTGTCCGGGCCCATATTGCTCAACGAAGCGGCGATGCCACCTTGCGCTGCAACGGTGTGCGAACGTGTTGGGAAAACCTTTGAAATACAGGCGGTGCGCAGACCCTGCTCAGCCATGCCAAGCGTTGCGCGCAACCCAGCGCCACCAGCGCCAACAACGACCACGTCAAATTCGTGGTCGACAATCTCATAACTACCTTTGCGTGCCATCAGTTCTTAGCCCCCGAAACTGAGTTTAAGAAGCGAAACAACTGCAACTGCAGCGACGCCATATGAAAAGAAAGTGTTCAAAAGAACGAGGGAGACCTTTAGGCCTTCACCATGCACATAATCCTCAATCACCACCTGCAGTCCAAGGCGCATATGGATGGACGCGCTCACAATCATCAAAATGGATAGCGCGGTGATGATAGGATTAGAAAAAGTTGCGACCATTTGTGCCCGGTCAGCACCAATAAGGCTGATCACCAACCAAACAAAAAACAACATGAGCGGCACATTGGCCACCGCAGTCATCCGTTGAACCCAGAAATGCTCAGTACCTTCCTTGGCAGAACCAAGGCCCGTCACCCGACTTAGCGGCGTACGAAAACTCATATCAGACCTCCAAAGGTTCTATATTAGAAAGAGCCAAACAATGGCTGTGAGAACAACAGAGCCGCCAATGGTGAGCCAGCCCATCAAATAGCGTTCTTCGCCATACCCTTTGCCCATATCCCAGACAAAATGGCGCAAGCCGCCAAGCATATGGTGGAATAGGGACCATGTGTAACCAAGCAGAATGAGACGCCCAAACCAGTGGTTGAAAAAGCCCTGCGCGAGATCAAATGCGCCGTCGCCCATGGCGGCTGCAGCAAACCACCACGCCACAAGTGCGGTACCGAAATAAAGCGCTGTCCCCGTGATCCGGTGTACAATTGACATCACCATGGTGATCTCAGACTTATAAATCATAAGGTGTGGGGAGAGAGGACGATTTGGTTCAGCCATTGCGACAGGGCCTCTTGATCTTTTTGCGTTGCACCTAAACCTGCGCAATTTGCACTTATTCAGGCGTAAAATATGTACCGTTCAATTTGAGATTCGTCAAAACAAACGGCCTAGTTCTTAAGTCGAGCGACCATAGCTTACCTATTGGTAACCAAAAGTTAACTCTAAGCCAGTTGCCTGCACACTCAATAGTCTGTCAAGGCTTTGTCCATATCAAATGGCTGATCTGCCACTTCTTTTGTCATCGCTTGGCCACAACGCATGACATTTTGTGCTGCATCAAATGCATATTTGGGTTCGCCGTATAACTCCCAGCCTTCAGTCAATGCTTTTGCGACACGCTTGCAGAATTGGGCGTCATCATTGTTCGTGACAAAACGATAAATCTTCACTTGTCTGTTCCTTGATCAAATTTTGTAGATTGCAAATGACACAAATCGCAAGCCATTACAAATTTGCATACCAATTGCTACTTTACGCGCATTGAAAAATTTGAATTTTACATGTAGTTGAAAAACCATGAAAAGCTTTCCAACAAAACTGCTCGACGGCTATCATGAATTCATAGATGGCCGTTTCCAAACCGAACGCGAAAAAATTCGCGATCTGGCCGACAAAGGCCAAAGCCCTTCCACCATGATTATTGCCTGTTGCGACAGTCGCGCCGCGCCTGAAATGATCTTCAGCTCTCACCCCGGTGAACTGTTTGTGGTTCGAAACGTCGCAAACCTGGTGCCAGAATACGCGCCTGACGGTCGTCACCACTCCACGTCCGCAGCGATTGAGTTTGCTGTGAAAGGCCTTGGTGTTTCGAACATTGTTGTTATGGGTCATGGCCGATGTGGCGGCATTCAAGCCGCGCTCACCGCTTCAGAAGGCAACAAGCTTGATGATGGTGATTTTATTGGCAAATGGATGAGCCAACTTGCCCCGGTTGCCGAGCAAGTCGCCGCCGCTGGCATGATGACAAACTCCGAGCGTCAAACAGCGCTTGAACGCGTCAGTGTGCGCCAATCTATCCAAAGCCTGCGCACTTTCCCCTATATCAACGAACTTGTTGAAGCCGGGACATTGGAGCTTCACGGCGCTTGGTTTGACATTTCAACGGCTGAATTATGGGTGATGGACAATGAAACGGGCGACTTTGCACGCCCCGATAAGTCTTAAGTTTCGGCCTGCCAACGATAGAGCCGATCGGGGAGATTTTCTTCATTATCCCCGTCGGTTTCACGTACACACGTAAAGCCGTTCTTTTCATAAAAAGAACGGCCAGCCCAATTTTGTTGGAAACACCAAAGCTCAACCCATTCGCGCCGTTGTTTCACCTTTGCCAGCAAGGTCTCGCCAATTCCCTGCCGGCGAAAATCTGGATCAAGGTAGAGATGCGCAATCCAGCCATCAAGGTCCACAACAAATCCCAAAATCGCATCTTCGTTTACCGCCACATCAATTGTGCCTCGGGCGAACATATCTTGCATATGCGCTAAGTCTTGTTCTGGCGAATATAGGATAGGCAAAAACGGCAATGCCACCTGGCGCGAGCGCAGGAATAATTGGGCAATCTCTTTGAGGTCATGTTGTGTTGCTGCGCGTGTTTCAATCATAATGTATCTTTATCATCTAAGGCGAAGTTGCACGCAAAAAAGAAGCCGAGCAATTGCCCGGCTACTCAACTCGTTCTGAACGACAATGTTTAGGCGGCTTTGTTGATCAACCCACGCTGAATAATGCTCTCAGCGATCTGAATTGTGTTCAACGCTGCGCCTTTGCGTAGATTGTCAGAAACAACCCAGATATTTAGACCATTTTCGACCGTTGCGTCCTCGCGAATGCGGCTCACATAGGTTGCATCTTCGCCTGCCGCTTCAACCGGGGTCACATAACCACCGTCTTCGCGGCTATCAACAACTGCAACGCCAGGTGCTTCACGCAAAATGTTGCGTGCTTCATCCGCGGTGATTTCATTTTCGAATTCAATGTTCACGGCTTCCGAGTGGCCGACAAAAACCGGCACACGCACCGCGGTGCAAGTCACTTTGATTTTCGGGTCGAGCATTTTTTTGGTCTCGGCCAAAACTTTCCACTCTTCCTTGGTGTAGCCATCTTCCATAAAGACATCGATATGGGGGATCACATTAAACGCGATTTGCTTCGTGAAAACAGAAGGGGTTGGTTGGTCGGTGACAAACACACCTTTAGTTTGGTTCCACAATTCGTCTGACGCTTCTTTGCCGGAGCCCGAAACGGACTGATAAGTCGACACCACAATACGCTTGATGTTTGCGTGGTCATGCAACGGCTTAAGCGCCACCACCAACTGTGCTGTGGAGCAGTTCGGGTTCGCGATAATGTTCATCTTGTCGTTGAGCGCCATGTAGGTGTCCAACACGTCGCCATTCACTTCTGGCACAATCAACGGCACGTCTTGGTGGTAACGCCATGCAGAGGAGTTATCGATGACGATGCAGCCCTGTGCGCCGATTTTTGGTGCCCATTTCTCTGAAATAGAACCACCCGCAGACATGAATGCAAAATCGGTGCCGGTAAAATCAAAATGCTGCAAGTCTTTGCATTTCAACGTTTTGTCGCCAAATGAAACTTCACGGCCCACTGAGCGAGATGAAGCGATCGCAATCACTTCGTCAGCGGGAAACCCACGTTCAGCCAAAATTGAAAGCATTTCGCGACCGACATTACCTGTCGCGCCGACAACCGCTACCTTATAACCCATAATCGTTTGATCCTTGTCTTCACCCCCCGCGCAACCTTGGTTGCGGCCGTCGCTTTGACCCTCCACCCTGTCGGGGGAAAGCCCAGGGAAGACGGTTTAGACGGTTTTGGTGGTGGTCTTTTTTGTTGCAATTTTCATTGTTGCAAGTGTAAGCGCCACGCCACCAATTGTTGGCATGGTTTTCATCTTCATCGCTGTCTTTTGCAAAACGCGCATCAAATGCTCACACATTGTTCAAAAAATAACTTCGATATTTCTATAGGCAAATGTTTAAGAGTCAATAACAGTTTGACCCAGAACGGTTCGCAACATACCCACTAAATCAAAAATGGGGCCGAAATCCGGCCCCACCGTATCAACTCAATCAGCCAAAAGCCTAAAGCTT
The DNA here is from genome assembly GCF_057219265.1 of Maritalea sp. YIW29. Classification (NCBI taxonomy): domain Bacteria; kingdom Pseudomonadati; phylum Pseudomonadota; class Alphaproteobacteria; order Hyphomicrobiales; family Devosiaceae; genus Maritalea; species Maritalea sp. YIW29. Next base: position 704,631 of record NZ_JBXVVF010000002.1, on the reverse strand, counting down.
AGCGATAATCGCATCGCCCATTTCAGAGGTGGAAACTTTGGTCCCGCCAGCTTGCATGATATCGCCAGTGCGCAATCCATTATCCAAAACCCCTGCAATTGCCGCTTCAACCTTGTCCGCCAACTCAATCATTTCGAACGAGTAACGCAACGCCATCGCAAAGCTGGCAATCATTGCAATGGGATTGGCCATGCCGTGGCCCGCAATATCTGGCGCAGAACCATGAACTGGTTCATACATCGCTTTGCGCTTGCCTGTTTTAGCGTCTTGTGCGCCGAGTGAAGCAGAGGGCAGCATGCCAAGTGAACCAGTAAGCATAGCGGCCGCGTCAGACAAGATATCGCCAAATAGATTGTCCGTCACAATCACGTCGAACTGGTTGGGATTACGCACCAATTGCATCGCGCAATTGTCTGCAAGAATATGATCAAGCTGAACATCTGCATAATCGTCAGCGTGAATTTGCGTAACGATTTCATTCCACAACACGCCTGATTTCATCACATTGCGTTTTTCCGCGGATGAAACTCGATTGTCCCGGGTTCGCGCCAATTCAAAGGCAACCCGCGCAATCCGGTCAATCTCATATGTATCATAAATCTGCGTATCAATGCCGCGCTTCTGCCCGTCGCCCAGATCAATGATTTCTTTCGGCTCACCAAAATAGACGCCCCCGGTTAACTCCCGCACGATCAAAATATCAAGACCTTCAACAATCTCTTTTTTCAATGAAGACGCATCCGCCAAAGCCGGGTAGCAAATTGCGGGCCGCAGGTTGGCAAAAAGACCCAAATCTTTACGCAGGCGAAGAAGCCCAGCCTCGGGCCGCGCCTCATAAGGAACATCATCCCATTTCGGCCCACCAACGGCACCAAAAATCACTGCATCCGCTGCCAGCGCTTTTTCCATATCTGCGTCAGAGATAGCCGCGCCGTGTGCGTCATATGCACAACCACCAACAAGACCGCTGTCATAAGCAAAGTCTGTTTGGCCATTCGAATTTAGGTGCGCAATTAGCTTTTCCACCTCAACCATAATTTCTGTGCCAATCCCGTCGCCGGGCAACAATAATAGATTTTGCTTTGCCATGATCTGCTCGTCCTAAATTGGAATTTTGCGCTTTGCTACGCTTTGAAGCGCTGCCTGACAAGGCTGTGCAGGCACAATTCGTCTAAAACAGACAAGACTATAGTACAAACACTCAGCGCGATTTGTTCAAAAAGACCGCGGCCAAATGTAATGCGCCGATCAATAATGCTGAAACAGAGAATATGAAGTCACGCAATTGGGGCGCTTCTCCGTCAGAGAAAAGCGTGAAACCACCAAGTTGGAAGACAATCACACCGCCGCGTAGAAGGAAAACAACGCCTATGGCAATCATCAAATTGCGCGCCCAGTTTGCATATGGCTTTTTGGTCCCGCCCCAATATGAAATTATCGCCCAGACCAAAAATACCGTACAAACGACACCAGTTAGTATGGCCGGCCAGCTCTCACCGTTGGCATCCGCCTGAGCCATCGCCTTGCCCGCCCGTAAAAACAGATAGGCGGGTTCGCCAACAAATATTGCAACCACATGCAGTACGAACAAAATTAAGTCTGCCAAAGCCGCCAATATAAAGAGCATCATCACTTCTCCACGAAAAAACATACGCAAGCGTATATTATAATTCGCGCTAAGAAAAGTGACAATTCGCCTCACATGATGACGCTTTAATCACCAGCACCAATGCGCGCGGTAACTTCAATTTCAATTTTCATTTCCGGCTTTATTAGCCCTGATACAACCATCGTCGCTGCCGGACGGATTTCACCGAAATATCTGCCTGTGACTGCAAAGACCGCCTCTGCAAAACTTGCGTCCGTGATGTAGTAACGCGCCCGCACCACATCACTCAGAGATGAACCAGCTTCCTCAAGCGCCTTAGCGATGGTTTTGAAACAATTATCAGCCTGTTCAGCGACATCATCCGGCATCACCATTGTTTTGTAATCGTACCCAGTTGTGCCAGCTACATGCACCCAGTCGCTATCTTTAATTGCGCGTGAATAGCCAGCCACTTTTTCAAACGGTGAGCCGGTAGAAATTTTCACAACAGCCATTTCAATCCTCCATAATTTGCGGGCAAGATGACAAAACAAAAAGGGCGGCGCAATGCGCCACCCTCAAATCCATTCATCTAAACGAAGAACTAGACCTCGTTTTTAGATCCAAGGACGTTCACCTTCGACTTTATCTTCAAAGCCAGAAATCGCATCACCCTTTGTCATAGTAATCCCGACATCATCCAAACCTTCAAGCAGCGCAGTTTTACGCGAAGGATCAATATCAAAACTAATGGAACCACCGTCTGGACCAGAAATGGTTTGGCCTTCTAGATCAACAGTACTTGTCGCGTTTGAACCGCGCTCTGCATCGTCCAATAGGGCCGCCAATTGTTCTTCGGTGACCACAACCGGAAGGATGCCATTTTTAAAGCAGTTATTGTAGAAGATGTCAGCAAAGCTAGTTGAGATTACGCAGCGAATGCCAAAATCTTTCAGTGCCCAAGGTGCATGCTCACGGCTTGAACCACAACCAAAATTGTCGCCTGCAACAATGATCGACGCTTTGCGATATGCGTCCTTATTGAGTACAAATTCTGGCTTTTCCGTCACACCATCTTCTTCAAAACGCATTTCCGCAAAAAGGGCTTTACCCAAGCCCGTGCGTTTGATGGTTTTCAAATACTGTTTTGGAATGATCATATCTGTATCGATATTGATCAATGGCAATGGTGCCGCAACACCAGTCAAATTGGTAAACTTGTCCATCAGTGCATGTCCTTATAATTCTGCCCTTCAATGCCCCAGCCACGCACAAGCGTCAAGCCACGTGACGGAATGAAACGTTGAATCGGCCCGCAAAAAGTGGCTAGATGCGACAAAAATATTTGACCGGAGAGTAAAATGACGCCCCACAATAATGCAAAGCCTGGTGACTACGCCGAAACCGTTCTTCTTCCTGGCGATCCGTTGCGCGCAAAATGGGTTGCGGACACATTTTTGCAAGATGTTCAGCAGGTCAACTCTGTACGAAACTGTTTGGGCTATACAGGCACCTTCAACGGCAAACGTGTCAGCGTGCAAGCCACGGGCATGGGCCAGCCTTCTTTGGCGATTTATGTCAATGAACTGATCGATAAATATGAAGTGAAAAACCTCATCCGCATCGGCACATGTGGCGGCTTGAACAAAAAGGTCAAAGTGCGTGATCTGGTACTTGGCGCATCCGCGTCAACCGAGAGCAAAATGTTTGACCATGTTTTTGGGCACTTCACCTATGCGCCGCACGCAGATTTTGGCCTAATGCGAAAAGCCGCAGACCTCGCAGACAGCAAGCAGATGAAGTGGCATGCGGGCGGCATTGTTTCGTCCGACAGTTTTTATCAGCCCAAAGGGATTGAGAGCTACCAGCCGCTGATCGACCACGACATTCTCGCCGTCGAAATGGAAGCCGCTGCGCTCTACACAATCGCCTCAGCCAAACAATGCCGCGCCATCGCCATTTGCACCATGACCGATTGCATTTTGACCGGTGATGAAATCGACGCCGAACAACGCCAATCCTCCCTAACCGACATGGCACAATTGTCATTGGAGTTGGCCATACAGATCTAGGCAACCTAGACTTGGGGCCGGCCTTTCTACGAGGAGGTCGGCCCTCTCTCCAACGATTCTATCGTCGCCTCCAACAAGTTCAAAAAACCTTGAGCCCGTTCAATCGTAATTTTCACTTCTAGCGCTTTGGCCTTCAGAAATCCCTCGCCATCAAAATCTTGATTGGTGCCCTCCCAAAAGGCTGTGAGATTCTTCAAATCTGAGATGGAAAAGCCCGCATCCTGCGCCTGCCCAATAACATCCAACCTATCCAATATCTCTTCTGGATATTCCCGATAGCTGTTGGTTGCTTCTGGCGCTGGTAAAGATTGGATCAAGCCCTCGCGCTCGTAATACCGAATTGTATCCCGGCTCAACCCACTTCGCTTTGATAATTGCCCAATGCGCATTTCGACTTCCAAAACTCAAACCGTTGACTTTACTCCATGGTTTTTATATCAACACTTATGTCCATGCAATCTGCTGATGAAAACAATCGCCAGCTGTGCACAATTAAGTAACTGAAGGATTTGAACATGTCCGGACTTTGTCAAAGCTGCTCAATGCCGCTCAAGAAAGACCCAAACGGCGGTGGCACAGAAGCCAACGGCCAAAAAAGTGAAAAATTTTGCTCGCTCTGCTATGAGGGTGGTGAGTTTAAACAACCCAATTTCACCGTGAGCGAAATGCAGGAATTCTGCGTTGCACAGCTTCAAAAACAAGGCATGCCTAAATTCATGGCTTGGCTTTTCACCCGTGGATTGCCAAAACTGGAACGGTGGCAATAATGAGCTTAGCAGACCAACTCGCCTGCGCTCTTGAACGCAACGACGAAGTGCCAAACATTGAGTTGGCCAAGCAAGTTGCGGCAAAGGCTGATAATAGCGCCGACATATTGGAACTGCTCGGCATCGTCGCCAACGGCAAAAAAGCGCAAAAGCACGATGCGATTAAAGTACTGTACGAAGTGGCGGCAATTTCCCCGGGCTCGTTCGATCAAAAAACAACATTTCTGTTCGATCTTTTGACCACCAAAGATAATCGCACTCTTTGGGGAGCGCTCACCGCCATCGCAAATATCTGCAAAAGCTTTCCTGGCGCTGCATTTGAGCATTTGGACACCATTTTGAGTGCCGCTGACCGAGGGTCGGTGATCGCAAAAGACAAGGCTGTCGAGATTTTGACAAGCCTTGCGGGTGACGAACATTATCGCGATGTGGCAATGCCAAAATTGCTGGCACAGCTGGAAAAGGCCGCACCAAACCAATTGCCCATGTATGCGGAGATGGCGTCAAATGCGATCCCAATCGATCAGCAAGGTGACCTTGTCGCGATCTTAAAAGGACGGATGGGTGAGCTTCCAACACAAGCAAAACGCAAACGGGTTGAAAAAGTCATCGCCAAATTTTTGCAATATCAGCCTTTGCGTCTCAATTAAGGGGCTTGTCTTTTTCGCTGCCAATTGCCACTTAGGTGATGAAATTCTGAGGGCAGCATGAAAAACAATAATCTTGCAATTATTTTGGTTGGGCTAAGCTATTTTTGGCTGATCGCCACAGTTCTAATCGGCGCCAGCAATTACCCAAATTACAGTCATATTTCCCAATTCATGAGCGAATTGGGGGCACAAGGCGCCCCCAGCGCGCAATATGTAAATCTTGCTGGTTTCCTTGTGGTCGAAGTGATTTTGCTCGCCGGGCTTTGGTTAGCATCCAGCACTATACCCAAATCCGGTGCGGTAAAGGTTGGCCTCTTCATTTTCTTGGCCTATCCAATTCTCATCAGCGTCGCTGCATTCTCGCCATGTGATTTTGAATGCCGCCCGGACGACCCAACGATTACCCACACCATTCACATCAGCACCGGATTGGTGGCCTACCTTTTGGCCATATTGGGCCTTGCGACCATGACATACTATAGCCCCAGCCCTGACCAAGACAAACCAGATGCTTTTAAGCGTCTGGCCTATATTTGCAGTCCAATTTTGCTGATCTGTTTGACGAATATCACACCTGACAATAGCTATGTTGGTCTGGTGCAACGTGCGATGGAGACTGGCATTTATGTTTGGCTGCTCTACTTGTTGATCCATTGGCGCAAACTAAGCCAGCAACTTAACCATAATGGCTAACAAATCCTTAATCTTGCCGCTTGCCCTTTTTTAGTCGCGATTAATCCCCTTAATATGGAGCAACCAATTTAGGGACCAAAACGCGATGCTCGAAGACAATAATGCTGTTCGCCTGCGCGACGGGGTGAAAAACCTTGAAACAATGACGCGATTTGCGCTCGCTGTGTTGGCGCTTGCCAGCGGCGTATACACCTATTTAGGTGTGCGCAGCTTGTTGGATGGCTCCGCAGACACCGTCTTCGCTGCGGCCATTATCTATTCGGTTGCTGTGTCCGTCGGCATTTATGCCTTCTGGACCTATATGATGAAATTCCTGCCCCTCATGCGCGATACTGCACGTCGCGTGGCACTCATCGGTGTCATGGGTCTTGGTAGTTTGATGATTGTCGCCATGTCTTCTTGGCTCAATGCTGCAGCCCTTGCTGGTTCTGCCGCACTAGAACAACATCTCGCGGTCACCCTAGAAGATTATGTCGCCGATCTGGACGCGGCCCATGGCAACGCACTTTCAGCCCAAAGCCTGCTGCCAGACGTTCAACGCGCCTCATCTCGTTTTTCAAGATTGGCCAATGACGAACGCCAGTCTGGCGCTTTGACCGGAACTTCAGGTTCTGGCTCTGTTGTGCAGTTGCTCACCCAAATGTCGGCCCAGCTGGATGAGTTGGGTAACACCATCACCGCGTCGCGCAGCACCGTCAGCGCCTCGTTTGAGCAAGGCTCAACCCACCTCGCGAATATGCGCGCCTTGGTTTCTGGTGAAGGCGAAGTGCAACCCCGCGCCGACAAATTCGCCGCAGAAGCTGTCGCCCTCACAGGCGTCATAGCTTCTCTGCAAGAAACATCAATCGCTTCTTCGGTCAGCCGGTCAGCTGATGATTTGTCCCTTGGCTTTATCGCACCAGTTGCTGACGGGCGCACCCAAGACCTCGCCGACCGACAAGACGAAGTCATGCGTTCCGTTATGGGGGCTGTTCAGGCCCAATCAACCGCTCTAAAAGCCGCGGCCGATGCCATTCTCGACCAACCTCAAGTTCAGCCCCGCCGGTTTGTGCCCCTATCGTCTGCAGAAGCGGTACTGCTTTATGCCCGTGACTTTTTGCCAAGTTGGGCTGGGGCAATTTCCATTGATCTTTTGCCCATGGTTTTGGTGCTCATTTTAGCCGTGGTTTATTCCGCCAGCCGTCGCGAAGCCCAAACTTTAGACGCTGCGGACAAAATCACGGCAGCGGAAATGATGCGAGCTGTCAGTCTGTTCAACGAGATGAACAGCAATTCGAAACCTGCTCGCGAACCTGAAGTCGAGTATCAGGTTGAAGAAGCCGATCAAGAAGAGCCAATTGAAGAGCCTGCCCAAGAACCTGCGGCCACAGCAAATGACGATCCCAATGTCACTTCGATCGATGCAGCAAAACGGCAAGACTTCAAAAAAGACACCAAATCATCATGAGCATGAACGAACCGGCTAACCAAAAAGCCAATTGGTGGGGATGGCCGAGCGATGCGAACTTAATGCGCATCATCTTTTTCGGCCTATTGGTGGGCACTGCATCTGTGCTCTATTTGGATTTCAGTGAGCTGAACTTGCAGGGCGAAACCGACCCAATACAAACGGGTCGGCCGATATTGCCCGCGATTGACCGACCTGAGATCGACCCCAACGCCCCCCAATATAGCCCGACCGAGCGCGTGACGGTCCAACCAGAAATCTTGTCCGCCCCAATCGCTGCAACTTTAGGGCCAAATGCAATCATGCTTTTGTCGGGCCATATCGACCCCGGAGCTGCGGAACGCATTTTAGCCGAGTTGGAACGCACCAAAGAATATATCGACATAGTGCAGATCAATTCTCCGGGCGGATCTGTGCGTGATGCGTTGGAAATCTCAACTAAAATACGAGAACTGGGATTTGACACCCATATCGAAAATGGCGGCTACTGCGCATCATCTTGCCCGATCGTCTTTGCCGGCGGCGTCTCCCGTATTGCAGGAAAACAGGCAACAATTGGCGTGCATCAAATCTATGGCGCCGGAGACCAGATTTCAGCGCCTCAAGCCATGTCTGATGCGCAAACAACAACTGCACTCATCACCAAACACCTTGCTGAGATGGGTACTGAACCAGCGCTTTGGGTGCATGCATTAGAAACCCCACCGGAAAAGCTCTATTACTTTACCCAAGATGAACTGAGAAAATTCAAACTTGCGACGAAGTTTGACTAGTGAGCTGGGGTGACGGCGGCAGATATATCGCAACCCAAACAAACCCAACAAACAATGCAATGCGCTCGAAAACGCCTGCAAGTAGCGGAAAGAGGAATGTTGCTGGCATCGCGGCGCCGACCAACCCAACCGCGGCCCAGGCCATTGATTTGCCATAGCCGTCATCAAGCGTGCGCGCCCGCAACGCGATACCAAGCACCAGAAATATCCCACCGCCAATAAACAAGAAGCCGTGCCAATATTCAAAAGGCGCAGCCATAAATCCGGTTACATCAATCGATCGTAAATTGAACGCCCCTGCCCCAATCATGCATAAGCCCAGTGCGATAAAGGCGAAATATTCATGCCGTTCTTTGTCGATAAACTGCACTGAGTCCAAGAAGATGCCGAAACCCAAACTGACATAACCAGCCCGGACGATCCAAGCGTTCGGCATTTGCTGCCCAGCCATCTGCCCTGTTGTATGCAACACCCAATTATAGTCAGGATGCGTGAAAAACGGCCCGATCAGCACGGTCACGAAACAGATGCATATGCCGTAGAAGCTCCAATTTTGCCCGATTTGCGGCATTTTCAACCTCAATACAATATTCAGATTTCCTATTTAATGAATACGTTCAATAGGAAATTGACTATTGTCAAGCCCATGCGTTGGCAATCCAACTTACGCACCTGACTAAACATAACTGGTATGAGCATCCGCGATGCAATCGCTTCCAATTTTCAAGCCATACATGCCTGAGAACAATTTGGCACGCAGACATATGGCATTTTATGGATTTGGCACATTTTGGCGCACATGTACCAGATTGGGGTTTACGTTAATCATTAACGGGAAGTAAACAGCTCGAACCTGCCCCAAATTGACACAAAAAAACTGGCACAACGATTGCACTCTATTTGGCAACCGCAACAAAGCGGAACTTTGGTCAACACAATAGAGGTTATTATGCGTAACACATTCAAAACACTTTCAATCGCGGCATTGGCACTCGCAACAACAACAATTTCTGCGTCTGCATGGGATCTAACTTCATACGTTTCCAACACTCAGACATCTCCAGTAGTTGTGACACAATCAACAAATGTGAACATTGGTACTGTAGCGAAAAATCTTGAAATTACCGGCATTGCGATGGGCAATGATTTCCAGGCGAACCTTATTGGCGACGTCCAGATTTCTAACACGCAAGCTTTCGGCGCTGATGTCTTTTCAGACGTCAATGTAAATGTTGATGAAGTTTGGGGCAAAACAAACATCTCAAACATCGCGATCGGCTCAAATGCAACGATCACAACCGCCGGAAACCCCTGCGACAGCGGCGATTGCTTGGGTACGCATTTCGTATCAATCAGCAATGACCAATCATTCATCACACCTCCACCAATGCGCCCAATTGACCCAGCAGCAACTGCAAGCATCAATATCGGCACGCAAAATGGTGCGTTTGAGTTGACTAACTTGGCTTCAAACAATCAATTCCGCGTAACATCACCCGGCGCTGTTCTTGATATTGTTTCAACACAAGCGAGCGGCGCAATCACAACTGCAAATGCAGATGTAAATATTGGCGATGCGCTAAAAGGTGTAAAAATCACATCAGCAGCAATCGGAAACTCTGTGAATATCTCAAACGTATTCGCTGACTAAATCGAATAATCAACACCCATAGTGTTGACCAAACTGGGGGTAGCGAGACATCGCTACTCCCTTTTTTGTTTATCAATCAATTAACCAAGTTTAGTTACTTTTGCGCCGAATGGTGGAGGCAAACCAGAAGGATTTCTCCAAGTGCGTCAATTGAGTATCTGTTTATTGTCGAGCGTTTGCTGGACCCTGTTCCCCGTAGCGTCAAACGCCAGCGATTTAAGTAGCCCAGGCTCCGGGTGGGCAGAAAAGCATTATGGCTGGGAAAATGATGAAGAGAAATCCGTCCCAAAATTTGGCCTGCGCGACAACGCTGGCAACATTACTTTTACAAATACATTCACGGGCTTTGGGCATGGCACCGTTTTTGACTACGGCGTGCTGTCCTCCGGCGTCATCGACCAAACCGGCAACAAGGCCTCCACGAACGGGGGCATAAACGTCACCGTTGGCGGCAACATCATGAACGTGATCACGTCGGGTATTAACAACACTGTAATTGTTGACGCGGACCAGACCAATACCGGTAATCAATCGAGCACGATTGAGCTCAACGGCAACCTGAAATTTTGAGTGAGCAAATGAAGAAACTTATTCCAACAATCGCTGCACTCAGCCTGCTAGCTGCCTGTAACAGCCCCATTAGCAAAAGCCAACTTGGTTATGCCCGTCCAATTGGCGGGTCACAAGTCACAAAAAATGGCACAATATATTCGAGCGCTTTAACGTGTATGGCACAAGCGGCAAAAGCAAAAAGTGCCATTACACCGCGCATTGCAGTAGGCGCCATTTCAGACTACACCCAAAAAGCTGACGAAGACGGCGGCAAGAAAATCACCCAAGGTGCTTCATTGATGGCGATGAGCGCGTTTTCGAAAGCGGGCGCCAATCTTGTCGAACGCTTTGACATGAGCATTCCCGAAGCCGAACTAAAATTGGCCAATAATAAGCTTATTGGCGATGCAGGCGGCGACCCACGCCTTAACCCAAATGCTTCAAAATCACCCTATCGCCCAATTCATGCGGGCATGATTGAGGGGTCTGACTTCTTATTGCTCGGCGGCATCACCGAACTTAACTACAATATCTCGTCCCAAGGCGTGAACGGTTTTTATAATGATAGCTCCATTCAAGGCATCAAAGCGGCCTTTAAGGGCAAAACATATGTGATGAATGTGGGCATGGACCTCCGCCTTGTCGATTCAAAATCCTTACGCGTCGTCGACACGGTTTCATTGCAAAAACAAATTCTTGGTCGTGAAGTTTCTGGCGGGATTTTTGCATTCCTTTGGGGCAAACAAATTTTTGACATTGGTGGCGGCGATCGCGCGCTTGAACCTATCCAGTGGGCCGTACGTTCGGTCATTGAACGCAGCGTGCTTGAAATGAGTTCAAAAATCTATCAAGTCGAGATCGATCAATGTCTAAACTATGCTGGCAGCAAATATGATTATTTCAATTCATAGTCGGCTCGCCTGCTCCAAAACAACAAACAAGTTCTCTTTGACTTTGACACTGGCGGCCTTCCTCATGGCAGCCGTCAGCTTCAATTCGGTTGCTAGTGCGCAAGAGCTCAATGGTCAACTCATATTGAACCAAACCCAAACTGGTGCGCAGAAAACTGAAAACATCATCAATATCGAAGATTTCACAGACACATACATTGTGGATACGACCTTGGCAGCAGGCAATCAGGTCACCGCGGACCTGACAAACGGCGGCGCACAAATCACACAAACCCAGCTCGGCACAGCCAAGGCGCTTTCAACCATAACAGTTGGTAATGGCTCATTTTTGCGCGACACGGCTGTTGCTACAGGCAACCTGATTACCCTTACAGGCAATGGCGACCTTGACGAGCGAACGGCAACAATCGATCAAAACAACACTGGCGAAATCACCGGCGATGTCTGGCTCAATTCCAATTCGACAGACATCTACCAATCCAATCTGAGCATTACCGGCAACAATGCGAAGCTGACGTCAAACGGAATTCGGTCAAGCTTTTCGCTACAGCAAAGCAATGATGGGGTAACAACCGGCATTGCACGCCAAACCGGAAGTGTCGCAAGCGCCACATCAACGACGGTAATCGGCGGCAACAAAGCAAGTTTTGTAAATCAGACGTTTATACCGACCAATTTGCCAGCCTTTAATCAGTAACCTGAACCAACTCGATCACATCAAATACGGATTCAAAAAACGGTTTTGGCAATTCAAGGAGCAAACTATCCGGCTTGCCAATTGAACGGAACACACAGCCAACTTGATCACGGTCGCTGTCGCCAACATAAATGTTTGGCTCTTCATAACCGTAATGGCCCGCGCCCTTGTAGGCTATGCCATTACCCTCATGGAACAACTCACCAGTAAACCGCTGGGACCCCGTTAGCTTTTCCAACTTAAGTTGGTCGCCATCCTGATAAACCCGACAATCAAAATACGTGTAGCTAACAAGCGCCGAAATGCCGCCCAACTTTATCGTGCGGCAATCATAATTTCCAACTTGAACGGTTTTTGGCACCCGAATGCCTGACGCATAAAGGACAGAAACCGCGGCACGCTCAGCTTTTTGTTCACCCAGTAATGCTTCGGATAGCCCCTGCATTCGCGTCTGACTAACATTTTCCAAGCGCGCAACATCGCGAACGGAAAGGCCAAGCCCATCCGTTTCGCAATTCTGACTCATACTTGTTGAGGTCATCGAGAAGACGAAAATCGCCGCAAATGCTATTTTCGTCTTGATCATATCACCCTCTATTGGACGTCGCGAATGTCGACAAAGTGTCCCGCAACCGCCGCTGCCGCAGCCATTGCAGGCGACACCAGGTGGGTGCGCCCTTTAAAGCCTTGGCGACCTTCAAAGTTGCGGTTTGAAGTTGATGCGCAACGCTCTTCAGGCTTCAGCTTATCCGCGTTCATTGCCAAACACATGGAACAGCCCGGCTCACGCCATTCGCAACCCGCATCAACGAAAATCTTGTCCAAACCCTCAGCTTCCGCTTGTGCTTTAACCAGGCCGGAACCCGGCACAATCATCGCGCTTACGCTATCAGCAATTTTCTTACCTTCAAGGATCGCGGCCGCTGCCCGGAAATCTTCAATTCGGCCATTAGTGCAAGAACCAATGAAAACGCGGTCAATCGGGATATCGGTGATTTTAGTGCCCGGTTTTAGGCCCATATATTCAAGCGCACGCCATTTTGAAGCGCGAGAATTTTCATTTTCAATATCATCAGGGTTTGGCACAACGCCAGTTACCGCAACAACATCCTCGGGTGAAGAACCCCACGTCACAATCGGCGTTAGGTCTTCAGCATTCAAGGTGATCTCTTTATCAAAGACTGCGCCGTCGTCCGTTTGCAATGTCTGCCAGTAGGCTTTTGCATGACCAAACGCTTCGCCCTTAGGCGCACGAGGTTTGCCTTCGATATACTCGTATGTCTTTTGGTCGGGTGCGATCAAACCAGCGCGCGCGCCACCTTCAATCGACATGTTACAGACCGTCATCCGGCCTTCCATCGATAATGCTTCAATCGCTTCGCCGGCATATTCGATCACGTGGCCTGTGCCGCCTGCTGTGCCGATTTCACCAATTATCGCCAAAACGATGTCTTTTGCTGTAACACCATCACGCAACTTGCCATTGACCGTCACGCGCATATTTTTGGCTTTGGATTGGATCAATGTTTGCGTCGCAAGCACATGTTCAACTTCTGATGTGCCAATGCCGTGCGCCAGCGCACCGAAAGCACCATGTGTTGAGGTATGGCTATCGCCGCACACAATGGTCATGCCCGGCAATGTAAACCCCTGCTCAGGACCAACAATGTGAACGACGCCTTGGCGTTTATCAAGCTCATCAAAATATTCGACATTGAAGTCTTTTGCGTTCATCGCAAGCGTGTCCACTTGCAACTTGCTGTCTGGATCATCAATGCCGTTTGAACGATCCGTTGTGGGCACATTGTGGTCGACCACGGCCAAAGTACGTTTTGGTGCGCGAACAGTTCGGCCAGCCATGCGCAAACCTTCAAAAGCTTGTGGGCTCGTAACCTCGTGCACCAGATGACGGTCAATATAAAGAAGGCTCGTGCCATCTCCATTGTCGGCGACCAAGTGATCGTCCCAGATCTTGTCATAAAGTGTACGTGGTGCGCTGGTCATCGGTTTTGGTTCTTTCGGCATAGATCAAAGGAAATTTCAAGCGCCAGTTTTAGGTCGAGCTTAAAACTGGGTCAAGGCTAAGCTATTCAGATCAGTTCCCATCTTTGTGCCCCCAATTCACAATATTGCGCCCCAATAAGACCAAATACCTATTTGAACAGACCAATTCATACTTCTATTGTTTACACTCTAGGATTAGGCTCCCCCTATGTCATCACTAAAGGGGTCACACGATGGCGCAGGTTAATACCTCACATAAAGCACAATTGGTCGCCACAGCACATGAAATGGGCAGCCAGGAAAAAAGCTTCGCAAATTTCCTAGTTCACTTGGTCAACTCAATCGATGAGGCGGACCTAACACATTATAATCGTGATGAATTTTTGGACATTGCACGTCAAGCATATGACAATTTCTCTGGGCGGCAATCACAAAAGCATACCATTGATATTACGCCATTGAATGACAGGGCAAACACCCATGTCATCAATGTATGTAACGAGGATATGCCGTTCATCGTTGATTCGGGTTTAGCCGCCATTCGCAGCTGCGGCGCGGATATTCGGTTATTTGCCCATCCAATTTTACCGGTCAAATATAATGGTGATCAGGTTGAAGTACTTGAAAAAGCACAAGATGACACAACAACAGAAAGCCTGTTGCACGTCCATTTTGAACCTGGCTTAGAGCCGGATGCGCTTGAAAATATCAATAAAGAGCTCAATGCGGTTCTAACCCAAGTGCGCAGTGCCGTGGTTGGCTGGCGTCCAATGTTGGAAAAACTGGGCGATGTGGTGCGAAATTATCGCAACAATCCGCCAAATGTGGACGAAGCCGTTTTGTCAGAAAGCATGCACTTTTTGGGCTGGTTGGCTGATCATAACTTCACGTTCCTAGGCATGCGCGAATACAAATTCTCAGAGATCGACGGTGCCCCAAATCTGGAACCTATTCCGGATAGTGGTTTGGGTATTCTTTCAGACCCGGATCTATATTTCTTACGCCATGGCGCAGACTATGTCGAAATGACCGCGCAACATGCAGACTTCTTGACCAAATCAGCGCCGTTAATGGTCACAAAAGCCAACATAAAATCGATCGTTCATCGTCGTGCCCATATGGATTATATCGGCATCAAACAGTTCAATGAAGACGGCTCCGTCGCAGGCGAACTGCGCATTCTTGGGCTATTTACATCCATGTCCTTGGCGACGCCGCACACCGAAGTGCCTCTATTGCGTCGAAAAGTCATGGAGGTGATGCGCAAATCTGGGCACAATCCAAATTCACACTCAGGCAAAGCTTTGATGAACGCGCTGGACAATTATCCGCGCGAAGAGCTGTTCCAAATCGATGAAGACTTGCTGTTTGAGTTTGCGACCACCATTTCCGCACTTGCAGATCGCCCTCGTGTAAGAGTTCTTCCGCGTATTGATCCCTTCGACAATTTTGTGTCGATCCTATTGTTCATGTCGCGCGAAAAATACAATTCGAACTTGCGCGAACAGGTTGGCGATTATCTCGCAGAACAATATGACGCGCGGGTATCAGCCTATTATCCAAATTTCCCAGAAGGCGAATTGGTTTCGGTTCACTTCATTTTGGGTCGCAATGGCGGCAAAACACCTCGCCCTGGCCGCGATGAACTTGAAGCGCACATAACCAACCTGACCTTTACATTTGGCGACCGGCTATTGGCCGCTGCCGAGGACCCCCGTCAGGTTCTTGATTATGCAAACGCGTTCACCAATGCCTATCAAGAAAAATACGACCACGATGAAGCACTGAGGGATATTGAACAGTTCCAGCTGCTGTTGAACGATGAGCAAATTGCCGTCCGGTTGAGCAAGCATGCCCGTCGTGCGGGTGCATATTCGCTTAAACTCTACCATCGCTCCACAGCCATCCCGCTTAGTGCACGGGTGCCGATGCTGGAAAATTTCGGTTTTAAGGTGGTCAACGAACGGACTTATACAGTAACGCCCGTAAATACAGACGATCGGGTTATGCACGACATGACCCTCAAAATCCCTGACATTGAAACTGACCTTACCCAAATAGATCATGTTATTGAACGAGCGCTAAAAGCGGTTTGGTACAAAGAAGCAGCCAATGACGGCTTTAACAAACTTACCGTGCGGGCGGCCCTTGAATGGGACGATGTGTCAATCGTGCGTGCGCTTGGCCGCTATCTAAAGCAAACCAACATCACCTATTCGCAACGCTATATGTGGAACACATTGGCCAAGCACCCCGATGTTGCAGAGGCCATTGTCAATCTATTCCACACCCGACATGCGCCAGATTTTGTCGGTGACCGGGACACAATTGAAGCAACAGCACGTGATACAATTAGCAACGCGCTTCAATCCATCACGTCGCTCGACGATGACACGATTGTCCGTCGTTTCGTGAACTTGGTGGATTCGAGTTTGCGCACCAACTTCTTCCAACGGGTTGACGAAAAACGCCGCCCCGCATTGGCCATCAAATATGATGCGTCCAAAGTGGACGGGCTGCCAGAACCACGGCCATTCCGCGAAATTCACGTTTACAGCCCACGGGTTGAAGGCGTGCACCTTCGCGGGGGCATGATCGCCCGAGGAGGATTGCGTTGGTCTGACCGACACGAAGATTTCCGCACTGAAGTTTTGGGCCTCGTAAAAGCTCAAATGGTGAAAAACGCGGTTATTGTGCCGTTGGGTGCCAAGGGTGGTTTTGTTCCCAAACACATCCCAGATAACCCAACCCGCGAAGAATTTATCGCGGAAGGAACGGAAGCCTACAAAATCTTTATTGGCTCCTTGCTCGACATAACCGACAATCTGGACGGCGATGAAATCATCCCACCAAATTCGGTGAACCGGCTTGATGGCGACGATCCCTATTTGGTGGTCGCCGCGGATAAGGGCACTGCAACATTTTCCGACACCGCAAACGCAATTTCAGATGATCGCAACTTCTGGCTTTCTGATGCATTCGCATCCGGCGGCTCTGTTGGTTATGACCATAAAAAAATGGGCATCACCGCGCGCGGTGGATGGGAAGCGGTCAAACGCCACTTCCGAGAGCTGGATAAAGACATCCAGACACAACCTTTCACCGCTGTCGGTGTTGGTGACATGTCTGGCGATGTGTTTGGCAATGGCATGCTATTATCCAAAGCCACCAAACTGATTGCAGCGTTTGACCATCGTGACATCTTCATCGATCCAGACCCTGATCCCCAATCAACATGGGAAGAACGCAAGCGGATTTTCGATCTCGGGCGTTCAAGTTGGCAGGATTACGACCAGTCAAAACTCTCAACCGGCGGGGCGATTTATCCACGTTCTTCGAAGTCAATAAAACTTTCACCTGAAGCGGTGCAAGCACTTGGATTAGAAAAAGACGAGATGACCCCGAACGAATTGATGCGGGCGATCCTTGTTTCCAAAGTTGATCTGTTGTGGTTTGGCGGCATCGGCACCTATGTACGTGCCAGCACAGAAAGTGATGCAGACGCAGGTGACCGCGCCAATGATGCGATCCGGATTACTGGGTCTGAAGTTGGTGCAAAGGCCATTGGTGAAGGCGCAAATCTTGGCATTACCCAATTGGGTCGCGTTGAGTTTGCCAAGTCTGGTGGTCGCATCAACACAGACGCGATTGATAACTCGGCAGGGGTTAATTCCTCTGACTTGGAAGTCAATATCAAGATCGCCTTAGGCACATTGGTACGTGACAATGAAATCACGCAAGAAGTCCGTAACTCTTTCCTTGCTGAAATGACGGATGAGGTCGCAGAACTTTGTTTGCGCAACAACTATTTGCAAACACTGGCCCTTTCGCTTGCAGAGCGTCGGCAGTTGGACGATTTGCCCTACCATGCTGATTTCATGAAAGCGCTTGAAGCAGAAGGTCACCTCAACCGAAAAGTCGAATATTTGCCCAAACATGTCGACTTGATGGAGCGTGCCAATCAAAATGCTGGGCTTTATCGACCAGAGATGGCTGTGGTTTTGGCTTACGCGAAAAACACACTCTATACCCAACTGCTTGATAGCGAAGTGCCGGATGATCCCTATTTGGGCAAAGAACTTTTCCGCTACTTCCCTGAGCAACTCACAGAAACATATCCCGACACGGTGAAAAACCACCGGCTAAGGCGCGAAGTGATCGCAACCGTGTTGTGCAACGCCATGATCAACCGTGGTGGGCCTGATTTCGTACACCGGATTAGCGCTGCTACCGGTTCCGATCCAGCCCAAGTCGCAGCAGCTTATGCGGCAGCACGCGATAGTTTCGGGCTCACGGCGATGAACGTTTCAATCGATGATCTTGATAATAAGATGAATGGTGAAACCCAACTCGAGCTTTATGACGAGTTGCGCACATTATTGTTGAGCCAAACCGCGTGGTTCTTGCGCAATGTCAACTTCAACGATGGCATATCGAGCGTTGTAAAAACCTACGCCAAGGGCATTGAAATCGTCCGCTCTATGTTGGACGACATTTTGCCAAGTTTTGTTGCCCAGTCTGTTTCCGATCAAGCCAAAAGCTTTGTTGAAGGCGGCACGCCGGCTGGCTTGGCCAAACAAATTGCCCAACTTTCGGCCCTTAATCTGGCGACGGAAATTGTTCTGGTGAGCGAACGTGCTGAAATACCAGTGAAAGACGCTGCAAAAGCCTATTTCGCGGTGCTGGAAACGTTCAAATTGGGCCGCATCACCGAGCAACAAGATACGATTGAGGTCAATGACTATTATGATCGTATGGCGCTTGATCGCGCAATTGCCAACCTAATGCGTGCGCAACGCGACATCACACTGGATGTGCTCAGCTTCGATAGTGCAGACGTTGACACCGGGCTTGGAGCTTGGCGTGAGGCGCGTCGAAGTGACATTGATCGCACCAGTGAGATCGTTACCGGCATTACCGAAAGCACCCTTAGCGTTTCACGTCTTTCGGTTGCTGCAGGCCTACTATCAGACTTGGTGCGCGGTTAACCTGCGCATATTTGCCTCGGGTTGTATTCTTACAATCCCGGGGCTTACATTCCGACAAACAAAAAGGCCGGCTTGAAAGCCGGCCTTCTAAAATCATCATCAAAAGAGCGAGGCGCCAATTAGCCTTGCTTGTTGTGCAATTCGATTGAATCCAAAACAACTTTTTTGGCAACTTCAACGCCTTGAATGCCTTCGATCTTTGCCCATTTGCCTGGCTCAAGATCTTTATAGTGCTTGAAAAAGTGCTCTACTTTATCAACTTCGATCTTTGGCAAGTCAGAAACATCATTGATGCCCTCATAGGCCTTTGTCATTTTCGAGATCGGCAACGCCAGAAGCTTCTCGTCCATGCCGCCATCATCTTCCATCACCAAAACACCGATTGGGCGACATTTGATCACCGCGCCCGGCATAATTGGGCGTGAATTCATCACCACAACATCAAGCGGATCGCCATCACCACATAGCGTGTTTGGCACAAAACCATAATTGCCTGGGTAGCGCATTGGCGTATGAAGGAACCGGTCAACAAAAATCGCGCCGCTATCTTTGTCGAACTCATATTTGATCGGCTCGCCGCCAATCGGCACTTCGATCACAACATTGATTTCCTCAGGTGGGTTTTTGCCAGCACCAATTGCATTGAGATCCATCAATTTGCTCCCTTTGATGAACAATATTAAATTTCGCCAGCACTAATGCCTAGCGGATGCCATGAATGCAAGCCATAATGCGTGAGAAGCGATAAATTGACTGGTTCGGGAGGAAACATTCATGCGTAAATCCATTTTGGGTACTATTTTAGTTCATCTTACTTTGCTGGCGCTCCTTTGCACAAGCGCAACAGCGCAAGCCAATGACAGCGTTTATACAAAACTTGATCTGGATAATGATTGCTCGATCATCCACGCGGACGATTTCGGCGCAACATTTGCTTGCCCTGGATATCGTGGTTATCCGGTCATGGTGGCGGAAGGCGATTTGCGCATGTTTGTTAGCTACGGCTTGGATTCACTCAACGAACGCGCCGCAGAGCAAACCCTGTCCCCATTCAATACTATTGGAGAAACATTGGAGTGGCGCTTGGCCAACCGCGCCAGAGGTTGGACCCCTATCGCCACCATCTTGCGTTACTTCACCGATGACGGCATGGGCGACAAAAAACAATATCTGATCGTTACAAAAGTCGAACAAGGTCAAACGTGCCAAGTCGCACGGATCAACGCCTCCAGATATTCAAACGCCAATGAAATCGCCAGAAACGTGGCGGACACAATGGCTGAAAGCTTTGATTGCGCCAACGAGCCTATAGATTGGGTTGAATAGGAGACATTAACATCGCTCACGGTGCACACCGCAAATAGCATGACGCGCTAAAGCCGCGCTATGCGATTTGCTGCACCTGCGCGGGCGCGGCCAAAAAGTTGGCCGAGGTCCTCGTTTCACTCGTCCGCCTTTACTCTCGCTTGCTCAGAATTTGTGGAGTGCACCCAATGGCGGGGGTGCCGGGGTAATGAGCGTAGCGAATGACGGCGGCGCGAAAAATGCATTGTGCACCCCGCGAGACCGAACTAGTGCCTAAAGTGGCGCATGCCGGTAAAGACCATTGCAATGCCTGCTTCATCAGCCGCTGCAATAACTTCATCATCACGAATAGAGCCGCCCGGCTGAATAACCGCGGTTGCGCCTGCATCCACCGCAGAAATCAACCCGTCAGCAAATGGGAAAAACGCATCGGAGGCGACAACGGACCCTTCGGTCAATGCGCCCTTTTGCTTCATGGCCTTCGCAGCATCCTTGGACTTGCGGTGCGCTGTGCGAGATGAATCCACGCGACTCATCTGCCCGGCACCAATGCCAACAGTCGCGCCATCCTTTGTATAAATAACAGCATTAGATTTTACATGCTTTGCAACAATTGCTGCGACTTTAAGATCAAGAAACTCTTGGTCTGTCGGCTGACGTTTTGTGACAACTTTCAACTCACAATCTGCAACGCTCTTATTGTCACGGCCCTGAACAAGTAGCCCACCAGAAACGGATTTCACGGTAAGGCCTTCGGCTTTCGTATCGCTCAAACCACCGGTCAACAATAGGCGCAAATTCTTCTTGGTTTCAAAAATGGCCAATGCTTGAGGAGTCGCACTTGGTGCAATAATCACCTCAGTGAACACTTTGACGATCAGCTCAGCCACATCCGCGTCAATCTCACGGTTCAGTGCAACAATGCCGCCAAAAGCAGAAACCGGGTCGCAGCGCAGCGCTTTTTCGTAAGCTTCAACCAGGTTGTTGCCCAAGCCAACGCCACATGGGTTCGCATGCTTGATGATCGCCACAGCCGCATGTTCACTTGGATCAAACTCACTGACCAGTTCAAACGCCGCATCCGTATCATTGATATTATTATACGAAAGCGCCTTGCCTTGAAGTTGTTCAGCAGTGGCAACCCCAACCCGGTCCGTGCCGTCCTTTAGAAATGCAGCCCATTGGTGTGGGTTTTCGCCATACCGCATGACCTGATCAAGCTTGCCCGAAAAGCTGCGATATGGAATTTCATCAAACTCAAGTGTTTCAGCAAACCAGTTTGAAATTGCGACATCATATGCAGCGGTTCGCGCATAAGCCTTTGCAGCAAAACGTTTGCGCGATTTCAATGTGATCTCGCCGCTTTCGTTCATCTCGTCGACAACTTTGCCATAATCATCTGGATCAACAATGACCGTAACCGAAGCGTGGTTTTTTGCCGCCGCGCGGATCATGGCCGGGCCACCAATGTCGATATTCTCGATCACCGTGTCGTAGTCTGCGCCGCTTTTGACGGTCGAAACAAACGGATAAAGATTAGACACCAACATATCAATATTTGAAATCTGGTGAATGCGCATCGCGCTTTTGTGACTGTCGCTATCCCGACGGCCAAGCAGCCCACCATGAATTTTTGGGTGCAGTGTTTTCACGCGCCCATCCATAATCTCAGGGAAACCTGTCACTTCAGCAACATCGATTACAGGAATTTTCTCATCTTCGAGCATTTTCTTGGTGCCACCGGTTGAGATCAACTCAACCCCACTGGCCACAAGATGCCGAGCGAAATCCGCAAGGCCGGTTTTATCTGAAACGGAAAGGAGGGCACGTTTGATGGTCACTGAAAAACTCATCTGCTGTTGGTTAAACAAGTGCGCTTGGCGCTAAGTTTGCTTCGCTAGCACGATCTTTTGTGAAAAGAAACCGCCCAAGGATCATTTGTCGTCCAATTGGGCATAACCAATTCCAATTTGCGATCAGACTTCAGGTCTGGGGCATAAAGGTCCAGACAACCTCTTGCTCGGCTTGAATTGAGCCACTTAAGACAATCTGTTGAATTGGCTCCAACCCCTTATGGGCAGAATAGCGGGCGCTTGGCTCAACAATCGCGCTCGCACCTTCCCAGATAAAGGCCCATTTCAGACCCGAACGCAAAAACAACTCAATCTTGTTCGAACTCTCGTTAAGCTCTGCTTCGACCCCGGGGCCCAAATGAAACCGCAGCAAAAACTGATCAGGCGCATTTTTGTGCGTAAGATCACATCGAATGATATCTTGGCCCAACAACGCATCGCCGTCGCTCGATAAGACGCTTAATACGCGCTCATGCTGCAAGCCAGCCAATGAGCCGTACCCCGCATTGTTGAGCGTTACAGTGCGCTCTTCTAGATCGAGCTTGGGCGCACCATCGCGGTTCGCTTTCATGTGACCGGCCAGCAATTGCTCAGACCGGATTGGAAATTTGCCCTGATATTCAATTTCTAGCGTCGAGTGGGAAGCAGGTAGCCGGAACAGGTCCGCATCTTCACCCAAAGAAGAAGGCCCAGCCCCACAGTTGGACACAATCAAATCATTGCGCGAACTATATTCAAAACTCGCAGCACCTGCTGAAAGCCGTGCACGAAAATCATCGCCCAACTCGTTGCCACTATCTGTGATTAGTTTGGAAAACTGCCCCAAAATTGCACTATAGCCGGCATTCGCAACACCGCGCTCTATATCCAAATTATTGTTGGCCCGAGATTGAACCGCCAAAAGCATCTCATGTGGCACGGTGCGGGCGCTATTGAAAAATGCGAGTTCTCCAGTTGTATGCATGAGCAGCGAAAGACTTTGATGCATTCGGTCTAGGACTTGCGCAAATTCCTTGGATAGGTCCGGCAGTAACGGCGTTACGGCATGCCGCACTGGTATCATTTCCAGCAGCAACAAAAACTGTTCTTCACCGCTCCGGCTTTTGTGCAACCCTTGCCCGTCAATTTGGCGCGTAAGAGACAGTAAAGTGCGGTTTAGGAGCTTACCCACATCTTCTTTTGGTTGCTCGGTTGCAATACTTGCGCCCAGCAAGGCCACACGCATCAGCAAACGCCGCGCCGGATCAGCTTCAAATCCAATGCGAATTCGCAAGCTTTGAACCTGTTCAAAAAAGCTACGTTCAACGACAATGCGCCGGGCTTCATTCAGGCCATAATTGAGCACATCAAAGTGTTTCGCCCAGTTTAGGACCCGCAGCGCGGTGATTTTATTGTCCCAAACCTTCTTGGAGAACTTCCCATATCGGGAAACCCAGTCCATGGCCAACGTGCCCGCAAACTTCTTGGATCCATCGTCATGCGCAGCCGAAAAATGTCGCAACCACGTAAATCCATGCAGCTCTTCAAACCACTCGTCGGTGCCATAATCAACCGCGAAAGGTGACGTTCCGCCTGTATCAACTAGCCGTTGGGCAAGCAGATATTGGCCGATCATCATATCATCAACCGAGTGCGCATCAGCCGGTCGTATTTCGAGTAACTTCTTCTTTACATGACCTTTTTCAGGCACCGACCACGTCCAACGGAACGCCGGACTGGTGACGAACCCGTCCGCAATGGCCCCTAAACTATGACGCAAAAATGGTCCGCCTGACACGTAAATGTACCCTCAACTATAGCGCGCAAGAATAACACGTTTACGACCGATTCTCACTTGAAGAACGAAGGTTGCGAACAATTTATTCATTTCGAATGAAACGAGCTGCAAAGAACCCGTCAAGATCGCCTTCATTATTCGGTATTTTCATACCTGGCAAGGTCCGCAAAAATCCATCTGTTAAAATAACATCGGCCCAACCGCCCAATTCTTCGCGCTCAATCGGTTTCAAGGCGAACTCGGTTTGGCTCGAAAGGAAGGATTCGGCTTGTTGTTCGCCCTCTTCAGGCTCCAAGGAACATGTGCAAAACACCAGCTGTCCGCCCGGTTTTACCAAACGGGCTGCATTTTGCAGCATTTGCGCCTGCAACTCGCCTCGCTGCGCAATATCCTTTTCACGCCGATGCCAAATAACTTCCGGGTGACGCCGAAATGTGCCCGTGGCACTACAAGGCGCATCTAAGATCACGCGATCATATTGGCGCTCGGTGGATAGATTTGTCGCGTCCGCCTCAACCAATTTGGCCGTAAGTCCGACGCGATCCAGATTTTCCTTCACCCGCTCAAGCCGTTTACCGTCGAGATCAACCGCCGTCACATCTGCCCCGCTTGCCGCAAGTTGGGCCGTTTTACCGCCCGGTGCAGCGCAAATATCAAGGATTGAATGGTCCTTTTGGGGGCCGCTCAATTGAACTGGCAGCGTTGCCGCGAAATCCTGTACCCACCAATGGCCGTCTTGATAGCCTGGCAATTCTTCGACCGGAACGTCGCGTTCACCAACCCGGAAACTTGCACCCAAACTGTGAACCGCGCCAATCTGGTCAAACAAAGCTGATTGCTCATCAGCATTTTTTGCGGTGAGATCTAGAGGCGCCTGCACCAGCAGGGATTGAACCATCTTCGCCGCGGCGTCTTCCCCATAATGGGTGCACCAACGCGCATAGATCCAACTGGGCACAAGGTCTTTGGGGTCAAGGTCATCAACTGAAAAGCCACGTTGAACATTGCGCAATGCGGCATTGGCCAGCTTGGCAAATCGCCCTGCTCGACGATCTTTCTTAATTACTTCCACCGCCAAGTTAATGGCTGAATGGTCACCCATATCCGGCAAAAACATCAGCTGCGCGATACCAATACGCAATGCCGCTTCAAAAAGCCCAGCGCGTTTGGGCATGCCTTTTTCCAAAACGGAGTTCAGAATTTGGCTAATTTGGCCATGACGACGCAGGCTAACCGTTACCAACTTGTTCGCAAGTGCCCGGTCTCTTGGGTCAGCAATATCCCGTGCAGGAAATGGCACAAAGGGCGCACCTGTCAAAACAGTTTGCAACCGTTGCGCCGCAGCACGACGAATTTCAAACCCGGTGGCCTGGGAAGATCTACTCATTTGATGTCCTAAATCGAATTGGCGCCATTTTGCTTATGCTAGCTCCATGGGCCTTTTTGCTGGTTTTGTCTATAATTGCCTGGCTGATGGCTGTTAGGAATGCGCCAACTGCTAGAATTTGACGGCATTTCAGATTGCCGCTTATCGCGATCTAACGCCGAATTGGGTTTCTTTTGTGGCATTTGACGGCTCAATTCAACCAGCGCCGCAATCCTGTTTTCAACATTCGGATGTGTGGCAAACAGGTTATCCGCGCCGCGCCATGCCAATGGGTTGATGATGAACATATGCGCCATGCCGGGTGCACGGCGGGCAAATGGGTTCTCAAAATTCTTAGCCAAGCTCGAAATTTTTCGCAGCGCGCTCGCCAGCGCCAGTGGGTCGCCACAAATTTCCGCCCCATCTCGATCTGCTTCATATTCTCGGGTGCGACTGACGGCCATCTGCACCAGCATGGCGGCCAACGGCGCCACGATGATCATAAAGATTGATGCAATTGGTCCCACTGGACTGTTGGAATTGCGTGCCCCGAAAAACAGACCAAACTGCGCCAACATCGAAATCGCCCCGGCAAAGGTTGCTGTAATCGTCATGATCAACGTGTCACGAGATCGAATATGGGCCAATTCATGGGCAATTACCGCCCCAATTTCGTCATAGGTTAAATTGTTCAGCAAACCGGTTGAAACCGCCACGGCGGCATTTTCTGGATTACGGCCCGTCGCAAAAGCGTTGGGTTGCTCATTCTCGATCAAATATAGTTTTGGCATGGGGATACCGGCGTTCATGGATAGTCGGTCAACCATTTGAAATAGATCAGGGCTGTTATGGCGTCCCAATGCCCGCGCCTTTTGCAGGCGCAAAACAACCTTGTCCGAGTTCCAATACGCTAACAAATTCATTGCCATCGCGACGATCAGCGCGAAGAACATGCCAAAACTGCCCGCAACGACAAACCCGACGGCCATAAATAGCCCGGTCATCACCGCTAGCAAAAATGTTGTTCTGATCGCATTGAACATGCAAACTCCTGAATTGTCATTTCACCATCAAAGATGGTAGCAAACAGGCACCCTTACAAGGTTACGCAAAAAGCTTATTGACGAAGGAAGGCGACAAAAACATGGCCAAGACGGGCATCAACGCTAAAAAACCGGACCCTGAGATCGCCAAACGGGCGCTAGAAGAAGCAAAAGCCAGACGCGACAAAATCGACAATGTTTCAAATTCTGCGCCACGAGAGATCAACGGCAAAGAAGGCCCTGACCCAGCCCGCTATGGGGACTGGGAAAATAAGGGCATCGCCAGCGACTTTTAAGTCAATTTACCGGCAAATTGACTTAACTCGCCTGCGCTAGCACAACAGTTTCATCGTCAGCATCATCGACATTTTGAGCCTGTTTGGCTTGATCATTTCCAAGCTTAAAGCTGCCAACCAACTTGTCGAGTTCACTTGCTCGGCTTTCAGTTTGCTCAATCGCGGCATTTGTTTCCTCCACCAAAGCAGCATTGTGCTGCGTGGTTTCATCCATTTGCTGAACCGAGCTGTTTAAAACTTCAATTTTTTCCGACTGGCTTTGACTGACATTTGCAAATTCAGTCATCGTTTCAGAAAGTTCGCCAACCGCGGCCACAATAGACTGCAACTGCTCACCTGCTTGGGCCACCAATTCGGAACCATCTTCCACTTCGCCGACGCTTTTTTGAATTAGGTCTTTAACCTCACTTGATGCCTGAGCAGTTGATTGGGCGAGCCGACGCACTTCGACGGCCACCACCGCAAAACCTTTGCCTGCCTCGCCTGCGCGCGCAGCTTCAACCGAAGCATTTAGCGCCAGTAGGTTCGTTTGGAAAGCAATGCCGTCAATCATCTCAATTACTTTAGAGATATGCTGAGAACTTTCGCTAATACGCTCCATCGCCTTATTGGCACGCTGCATGGCATGCCCACTTTCTTCCACCTTGGTTTTGGTGGCCAAAGCCTGCTCGCGACCTGCTTTTGCCTGCTCCGAGCTCTCCTGAACCGTTTCCGACATCTCCATCATTGCCGCTGAAGTATGTTCCAATGTCGCCGCTTGATGAGTGGTGCGTTCAGCTAAATCATCCGAGCCAGACAAGATCTCACCAGTTGCCGACTTTAATGAACCTGACGTGCTGCGCAATCCGAACATAATAGAGGATAGGCGTTCTGCAACATCATTGGTGTCGTCCCTCAATTTGCCAAATGCCCCGCTAAATTCACCATCAACACGTGTGGTCAAATTTGCGTCCGCGAGATCGGCCAACACCCGGCCAGTTTCTGAAATGCCGCTGTCAATCGTGATCATGAGGCGGTTGATCATATCGGCAAGTTCATTCAAACCGACATCAGCAAAATTCGCATCGACACGATGGTTCAAATCTCCCTCAATGCCTCGCTCGACAACATAACCAATAGAATTTCGAAGATCTCCCAGCATGCCGTCAAACGCGGCCATTTTATCAATGCCGGCATTCACACTTTGCAATGCATGTTGGTAAGCCCCAAGCAGGCCTTCCGGCCGAATTTTCCTGTAATAGCGTCCGTCACTCGCCGCTTGCATGGCGAGGTAGCTCTCGCGCACAAATGCATCTGATACATCGACAAGATCATTGAAACTATCTCGCACCTCCGCACATTCTCCACGTGCGGCAGGCATATGTAATCGGTGATCAAAATCCCCGCGAACCAATTCACGCGACACGTCGCGGATTTCATGAACAAATTGACGCAACGCGAAAAACTGCACACCAGCATAAATGAAGCTGATAGCGGATAGGCCACCTGCCACCGCCAAAATCCAACTTGACGCATCAAAATAGGCGAGTGCACCAAAAAGCAGCGCGGCACCGACGCTGAACGAAAAGGCAATCCCAAGTCTAGAGAGTGAATATGAATTCGTCATAGTCCATTCCTTTGTCGTTCAAAAATGCATTAAAAACAGCTGTAGATTTCTCTAACCCTTCCTTCCGATTAGACGCGGTCTTTTCCACCTCAAGCAACATGGCGTATAATTCCGATATCTGCTCAATGGCTTCAGGGGATGCGACCCGGCGATTGGAATGGTAGGATGTCACTTCACCCGCGGCGTTCATGCTGGGGGTAACGTGCGCGAAAACCCAATAATGATCATCAAATTTTGACTTGTTGACCACATAGGCGAAGACTTCTTGTTTTTGCCCCAACCGGTCCCACAAAAGTTTAAACACACACCGCGGCATCGCACCGCTGCGGATCATATTGTGGGGTTGACCGACCACTTCATTTTCTGTGAATTCTGCCAGATCCAAAAAAACTTTGTTAGCGTATGTAATACGGCCTTGAACATTGGTTTTTGAGACGACAATTCGGTCTTTGTCGAAGGTTCGACAATTTCCTTCAGGAGCAAACATTTATTCCCTCGCAATAATTTAAAAAAATTGACGGCTCTCGCCTACTTAAAACTACCTAGTTAAGTATGGGTCGAGGCAATTAACAAATACTGAAAATAAAACCAAGGAACTCGGCACCAAAAAATAGTCGAGTTTATTCTCTAAATTACTGTAAAATATGAGTTTTTATGTTCGACAAGGAAATTGTACCTTGCAAAGAGTTGATCCAAATCAACTGAGAAAGCGGCGCCAAGTAGCCTGATACAGGTTGCAATGAAGCTAATTTACTCGGCGCGACCGAGTTTTATGGTCAAGCCAAAAGGCCGAGGACGACACCTTGCACAATCATCACACCGAGCAAATACCCGCCGTCAATGATGGTAAGAGAAATCTTTTGCCCCTGATAGGCGTGGTTCAAAATCATGCCGGTCAAGATGAAGCCAAACCACATATGCGCAGCCACCAGCACCGCGTCCATCATTTGAACGTCTGTGGCACTTGTGGCCATAATCGCTTTGGTGAGCAACAGCACAAAATAGGCCATCACGAGTTGGCAAACACCAGCAACAATAAATGGCGTTGGTGAACTTTTGCCGTTCGGCATCAATTCTTCTTTGGTTTTCCCAAGGGCCTTCATCCATTGATTGCCCAAAACAGTGTACCAGCCCATGCCCAAAACCATGCTGGCAACCGCAGCCAAAACGACGGCCAACCAGTTAATATCTGCAAAGTGACTCATGTCCCAATTCCGCCTTTGTCGATTGCAGTTCAGGCGATCCAATCATCTAATCGCCTTTCAACTATGCTGAAACGCCACCCAACTTGCAAATAATCTGCCATTCATTTTCTGAAACAGGTTGCACTGAAAGGCGGGAGTTATTGGCCAATACCATTTCTGAGAGCACGGGATGCGCTTTTACGTCTTCGAGTTTTATTGGGGTTTCAAGTGGCTTCACCGCTTCGATATCTACGCATTCCCAGCGCGCATCATCCGTTGTGCTGTCCGGATGTGCTTCTGCAGCAACCCGCACAATACCTACGATCCGTTTTTCATCAATCGAATGATAGAAAAAACCCAAATCTCCAACTTTCATCTCACGCATATTATTGCGCGCCTGATAGTTACGAACGCCATCCCATTCTTCAGGTGCACCCTTTTTAACCTGGTCTTCCCAGCCCCACGTGTTTGGTTCGCTCTTAAATAGCCAATATGCCATTACGCATTGTCCTCTTCCGGCGCATTCACTGCCCACATCCATTCGGTAACCCCAACAGACTCGAACACGCCTTGAGTGACATACGGATCCGCTTCAGCATAGGTGCGTGCAGCAACTATTGTAGGGGCTTTAATAATGATCAGGCTACCCGATGGATTTCCATTTTCATCCAGATAGGGTCCAGCGAGCTTCAGGTCCGCGCCCAAATCGCCCCAATAAGATAAATGCGCCGCGCGTGTTTCTTTGCGTTTCTCTAATGCGTCGGGCCGGTCGCGCCCTGAAATGACAAAATACAAGCTAGTGCCTCTTTTATGATTTAATTTCGCGTTCGAATATTCCAGCTCGCATGCAAATGTACAAGCGCCAATAAATCTTAGGGCATGTCGTTACCCACAATTGGTAACATAAATCGGCTCCATTGAGTGAAGATCATATTTACAAGCAACGCGAATAACTTCTTCCACGAACTGACTTGCCGATGTCGCTTTATCAAACATGGCCTCCGCCGCTCCAAGCGCAAAAGGCGTGCCGGAACCAACAGCCCAAAACCGAGAATATTCATCCACACCCCGCTCAGGGTCTGCTGTGAAAAGTTTCCCGTTCGCGCAAATCAACAAGTTTAGGCCCGAACCAGAAAAATCGTCTCCTTGGCCAATCAATCCATAATCGCGCTCCAGCAATTTTTGCATCTCGTTCAGTGATCGATGAATTGAAACCCTGTCTGTAAAATTGAATAAATCGGCATGATTTTGCGCCAAATTGTCAAGCACAGCATGATACATTGTGTTGCCGACATGCCCGACATAAGCGGAACCAATTTGATGGATTTTGCGCCAGCTTACTTTTTCACCGGCTGGGTAAAGCAAATTTTCTTCCGAGGATTTTGAATCACAACCAATCGCCAACTCACCGTTGATGAGCGCAGCAAAAATAACAGACATAGGAACTCCCAATTATACACAATTGCCAAAAATCAGACACGCTTATTCAGATCGCAATGGCCTGCTCATCAAACTGGCCACCAACACATCAATGGTCACTTTTCCATCAAGCAGTGCGTTTACCGCCGCGATGATGGGTACATCCACACCATTCTGTTGCGCAAGTTTAAGGCCTACGGGAGCGGAAAAAACGCCCTCCGCTAATTTCGCACCGCTGTCCAAAATTTCCTGCACGCTTTCGCCAGCGCCAAGACGAAAGCCAAAATCATAGTTCCGGCTTTCTCGCGCAGTGCAGCTCATGGTTAGATCACCGAGCCCGGCCAATCCGTTCAATGTCGCGGCTGATCCGCCTAGCGCTTCAACCAAACGCCCCATTTCTGCAAATCCACGGGCAATCAGGGACGAACGTGCAGAAAATCCAAGTCCAGCGCCTTCAACGGCACCTGCACCAAGTGCGTAGATATTTTTGAGCGCGCCGGCCAGTTCAACGCCAACAAGATCATCGCTGGAATAGGGACGGAAAGTTGGCCCGGCCAAAACATCAACAATTGCCCGAGCCTGATCAATATCCGGTCCCGCCAACGTTACAGCCGTTGGTTTTGACTGTGCTACATCAATGGCAAAGCTTGGCCCAGACAGAGAAAATGGTGCGGCATCCGGCGCGATTTCGCGCACAATTTCACTTTGCCGTTTTAGCGTGCCTTGCTCCAAACCTTTCGCGCAAAGAACAAGATTTTTGCCGCCTAAGTTTTCCGGACCAATGTCCAAAAGCGCCTGCCGTGTTGCTTGGGCTGGCACCACCATCAAAATAGTCTTCGCCGTTTCAATGTCATCATAACCAAGTTGCGCGACAACCTTGTCATCAACTTGCGCGACATCTGGATATTGGGGATTAATATGATCTTTGTTGATCTGATCAACTACCCGCTGATCGCGGCCACAGAGGCGCACATTGGATCCACTCACTGCGACCGCATGGGCCATCGCGACGCCCCAAGCACCAGCACCGACAACAAAGATCTCATTATCCATTTGCGTCACCCAATCTCATATCTTCGCTATCCAATGGCCAACGTGGCCGTGCCGCAAAGCGGGTATCATCTACCTGCCCGCGCATCAACCGCTCGGCCCCAGCCCATGCAATCATCGCGCCATTATCGGTACATAATTTGAGCGGTGGCACAATCAATTCAGCATCATTTTTGTCCGCCACATGTTGCAATGCCGCGCCAATTTGCTGGTTCGCCGCGACACCGCCAGCAACCACCAAGCGAGCAGGCTCGTCGGGCAGGTCAGTTGCAAATCGCTCCAAAGCCTGATCACACCGCTTTTCAAGCACCGCCACAATTGTGGCCTGAAAACTCGCGCAAATATCCGCCACATCTTGATCAGATAAAGGCGCCGCGGCTTCCGCCGCCAACCGCACCGCTGTTTTTAGGCCAGAGAACGAAAAGTCCAACCGTTTTTCTTTGAGCAAAGGGCGCGGAAACTTAAAGCGTGTCGCATCGCCTTTCATCGCCCATTCTTCAACTTTGGGGCCACCGGGAAAGCCCAGATTGAGCATCTTAGCGACCTTATCAAACGCCTCACCCAGCGCATCATCTATCGTTGTGCCCCAGCGCTCATAGTCGCCAACATCACGCACCAGCACAAATTGACTATGACCGCCAGACACCAACAACAGCAAAAATGGAAAGGCTACATTGTTGGTCAACCGCGCCGTCAGCGCGTGGCCTTCAAGGTGATTGACCGCCACTAACGGTTTTCCCATTGCCTTTGCGATGGCCTTCGCTGTGGTCAAGCCGACTAAAACGCCGCCAATCAACCCCGGCCCTGCAGTTGCGGCAACGCCATCCAAATCAGCATAGCCAACATTCGCTTCATCAAGTGCCTGTGCGACGATGTGATCCAGCCATTGCACATGGGAACGAGCAGCGATTTCAGGTACCACTCCACCAAACGCTTTATGTTCATCAAGCTGGGTGCGCACGACATTGGATAAGATCTCACCGTGCCCATCCTGATGACGCACAATAACGGAAGCCGCGGTTTCATCGCAGCTGGTTTCTATACCCAATATGGTTGTGTGTGCTTGCGACATAGTTCGTGATTAGATAAGCCCAATAGTAAGAAGTCGCTATTGCCTACATCAAGTGGAAAGCCCATTGCAAACAAATCAACAAAAACATCCATTTTTGCGCATCGGAACCCGCGGGTCTTTGCTGGCATTGTTTCAAGCCAAACAAGTGCGCTCAAAATTGGCAAAATTCCACAAAGTACCAATTGACGATATCCATATTGAAGTCATCAAAACCTCAGGCGATATCATTCAAGACCGTCCGTTGTCTGAAGTGGGTGGCAAGGGCCTTTTCACCAAGGAAATCGAAGTCGCGCTACTTGAAGGCCAGGTCGATATTGGTGTGCACTCCTCAAAAGATGTCGCCACCCAATTGCCCGATGGTTTGGGACTTTACGCCTTCCTCGAGCGCGACGATATTCGCGATGCATTTGTTTCGTTACATCATAAGTCAGTTGAAGAATTGCCAGAAGGTGCGGTCTTTGGCACCTCGTCACTGCGCCGCGCCGCACAAATGTTGCGCTTGCGGCCAGATCTAAAAATTGTTGAGTTTCGTGGCAATGTGCAAACCCGGATGAAAAAGCTAGAAAACAAAGTCGCTGACGCAACATTGTTGGCTTATGCTGGCTTAAGAAGACTTGAACAATCCCACATCGCCAAACAATTGATCGACCCCAACATTTTCATGCCCGCTCCAGCCCAAGGGGCCATCGGCATTGAAGCGCGGGAAGATGATGAGCGCACCCGAGAACTAATCGCCCCGCTCAATCATGCCCCAACTGCTGCGTCCCTTGTTGCCGAACGCCACTATTTACATGGGCTAGACGGGTCTTGCCGCACGCCAATTGGCGCTTTTACTGAAATTAATGGCAATGATTTAAAACTAAGCGGCCAAATCCTGTCCCTTGATGGCCAAACCGCATTTGAAGGCGAAGTATCGGGCCATGTTGCAGATTGTGCGCAAATCGGTCAGCATCTATCTGAGATTTTACGCAAGGAAGCAGGCGAAGCCTTCTTTGAAAGTTTTGAGGTAAGATAATGAGCGGCAAAACCCTATTGGTGACACGACCCTTCCCTGACGGCCAAAAAACAGTGGCCAGTCTTATGGGGCTGGGACATACGCCGATGGCTGCGCCGCTTTTTTCGAAACGCATCCTGCCGTTTGATCTGCCCTCTCCACGCCATATCGTGGCGACCATTTTCACCTCCGCTAACGCGGTGAAAGCTGTTCTTTCCGCTGAACTGGAAATTGGCCACCAATTGCTGCCCTGCTTCACCGTTGGCGACACAACAGCGCAAGTGGCCGAAAATAATGGCTTTCACAATGTGATAAACGCCAAAGGCAACGCACAGGACCTCATTGCAACGATTAAGAAGCTGAGTTTGATCGGCCCCTATTTTTATCCGTGTGCGATTGATCGAAAATCAGATATTGAAGACGCGTTTCAGGGCACTGAGGT
The DNA here is from genome assembly GCF_057219265.1 of Maritalea sp. YIW29. Taxonomy (NCBI): domain Bacteria; kingdom Pseudomonadati; phylum Pseudomonadota; class Alphaproteobacteria; order Hyphomicrobiales; family Devosiaceae; genus Maritalea; species Maritalea sp. YIW29. The sequence continues at coordinate 670,431 of NZ_JBXVVF010000002.1, read as the reverse complement.
GTCGCTCGAAGTATCGCCAGTTTATGAAATGGTGCCAACAAAGACGCTCGCAAATCCGGTGATCAGCAAACTCAAGGGCGGCAATATTGACGCTGTCTTGCTTTATTCTGATCGCGCGGCCCAACATTTCGCCCTGCTTTGCAAGCAAAATGACGTCGACATCACCAATGTACCATTTATATGTTTGTCGCCATCAATTTGGCATAATCTTAAAACATCTGGTGCACAAAATGGTCGGGTTGCAGAAGAGGCCAATCAAAACGCACTTTTTGCGCAAATTGATAAATAGTCTGCTAGCAATTCGGCATAACAAGTCTTACATCAAACAGGCTCCCGATTTGCGGCACAAGGGAATAAATTTATGGCTGAAGACGACAAAAAGGGCCCTGTAAAGCCCCCCATCATTGATGCAAAACCTGCTGAAAAATCAGACTTGAAACCAACACCGAAATCTGGTGCCAAACCGGCTTCTACGTCGACAACGTCAAAGCCGTCTCCAACTTCATCGAAGACATCAGTTAAAACGCCAAAAGCGACAGCTTCGTCTCGACCAAGTTCATCATCCCACACCACATCATCAACGCCCAAGGTTGAAGCAAAACGAGGCTCATCGATTGGCACAATCATTATTGCCACATTATTGGGTGCAACTTTGGGCGCTGGAACAATTGGCTTTATGGCTTTTAACAATATCGCACCTTTTGAGAAGTCAGCGACCCGCTCGGAACTCTCAGCAGCCGTTGAAACATTGCAAAAACGGATTTTTGATCTGGAGAACGCACCAACGATCGACACCTCAAAGTTCGCCCTAAAACAAGACACTAGCGAGCTTGCGACCACCAATGAGGTCGTTGAAATTGCAGCGGCGCAATCCGCGCTAAGTGATCAAATCAGCACCTTAACCGACCAGTTCTCATCGTTAGAAAATTCAATCGCCGACCTGAGCACAGGTAACGCAAATTCTGCAAATTCAAACGAACTAGAGAACCTGCAAGCCGAGCTAGCCGCCCTCAAATCCTCAATTATTGAATTGTCGCCCGATAATTCTGCTGCCATTGAACAGCAATTGGCGCAAAATGAGCGGCTCGAACAAGCAATTGCCCAAATTGCTTCCATTGCACAAAGGCAAAATGTCAATGTTGCCTCGATTGAAGCGCTAAAATCAGAAACCGCGTCCGTTACACAAACCCTCACCGCTTTGTCAGTCAAAATTGACGAAGTGCCTGCAACGGCACCGCAATCTTCTGCTGCCAATCTACCGCTCATTTTAAGCGCATGGGACAGTGCACTTCAGTCCGGCACCCCATTTGCAAATTATCTCACAAGCGCGATGGCTATTCTGCCAGACCTTCAGCCATCGGAGCCGATGCAAAAACAAGCCGCGACCGGCGTGAGTACGCTAAACGCGCTTCGGGATGAATTTGCGCAGCACATTCCACTCTTTGTCAAAGACAGCGCTGACCTGCCCGCCGACGCGGCGTGGTACGACAAATTGGCAGCTCAAGCGAAGTCGGCAATCGGTTTGCGTCCCCTTGATCAAACCGGAAACGATCCGTTGGCGCTGGTTGCCCGCATTGAAGCCGCTCTTGATGCGGATGATCTTTTGGCCGCCAAAACAGCATTTGATCAATTGCCCGAAGACGCGCAGGCGCTCGTTCCCACGTTTGGCGAAAAGCTTAACGCAACATTCAGCGCCCGTCAGCTAATGTCCAAAGCACAACTTATGGCGCTTGAATTGGCGACTTCACTTCAAGGAACAAATCAATGATCCGCATGTTGCTCGTCGTTGCTATTTCTCTAGCTATCGCGCTTGGCGCAAGTTGGATTATCGGCCTGCCCGGCAATGTGACTGTCGAAGCATTTGGCTATCAGATGCAACCGGGTCTTGGCCTAACAGTATTTGGCCTCATTTTGCTGATGCTTGTGACCATTTTCGTCTGGGCGATCTTGCGGCGCATTTTCGGCATTCCGGCTCTATTTACCCGCGCGGCTGCCAATCGAAAACAAAATAGAGGCGTCGACGCCCTGTCAAACGCGATTATTGCGCTGCAAACTGGCGATCCTGCACGGGCCAAACAATTGGCCCGTGAAGCGCGGGTAAAACTTGGCGGCAACAGCGCCGCACAATTGCTAGAAGCGCAAGCCAGCGTTGACCTAGGAAATTGGAACGATGCCCGCGAACAATATCGCGAAATGATCGCCAACCCCGATACAGCAATCGCCGCGCTTTCGGGACTTTACGAACAGGCCAGAAAACAAAATCGTGGCGACGCTGCCCTAAAATTTGCGCAAAAAGCGGTGAGCCTTGCCCCAAAACTTGAATGGGCAAATGAAGCCGTCTTCGATGATCTCACCAAAAATGATCAGTTCGAAGAAGCGCTCGAACATCTAACCAACATGCCCACAACCCGGGCCGACAAAGCCAAGACAAAACGCATGGAAGGGGTGTTACGCACCGCCATTGCTAAACAGGGTGAAGAAAGCGATCCGGATAAGGCAATCCAATTCGCTACAGATGCGCTTAAACGCATTCCAGAGTTTGTGCCCGCGGCGCTAATCGCCGCCCGTATCTACATCAACCGTGGCGAAGTGCGCAAAGCATCTGGCTTATTGCGCCGTGTATGGCGTGCCAACCCGCACCCCCATGTCGCTCTGCTCTATGCCAACGCACAATCTGGCGCGTCTGCAATTGAACGCCTAAAACGCACAAAAAGCCTTGTGTCCGAAACCAGCAATGATTTGGACGCACAAGTTGTGTTGGCAACAGCCGCCGTTGAAGCCCATGAATGGGATCTGGCCCGCGCCGCATTGCAGCCCTTTGCGGATAACGAGCCCACACAGTCCATTTGCGCACTGATGGCACAAATCGAGCAAGGCCAAACCGGGGATCAAGGCAAAGCCCGCGCCTGGCTTGGCCGCGCCATAACTGCCCACCAAGACAATAGTTGGATTGCTGACGGTATTAGCTCTGACGAATGGGAGCCGACGTCCCCCCTAAGCGGCAAGTTGGATAAGTTCGAATGGAAAGTTCCGCAACGCGCGATGAGCAAAACAAGCAATGCTCCTGCATCAGAACCTACTGAGAAAGAGCCGTTATCTAGAACGCAGGAAGAGCCAAAACCTGCCTTGATCGCACAAAATTCAACTGAAAGCGTTAGCAACGCAAAGGCCTAAACAAAGCCAAGTAATACATGATTGAAGGTGATAGCCATCGCCTGCGGCTTTCATTTTTCGCGCTCTATTGCATTTCACTGGCCTGATTAGCGAATGGCGGTTAAGCTTGGTAATAATTTACACTTATTGAAGCTTTGCCATGCGGTTTTATCCTCTTTTTATCGGCTCATTCTTTCTTGTTTGCCTTATCGCAACGGTGCCCGCATTTCACGACTATGTGGTCATACGTTCTCTTTTTGAGACTGAGTGCGCCAAACCGATCCAAGACTATGTTTGTTATCAAGATCGGTTGGATCCTGATGCGGAATGCAAGAAATCAGATCCAGAATTTCCCGACGCTGATCTAGAGTTCATTCGCGTTTTTCTGAATTCACCACCCCTTGTCAAACAAGCAACCTGCTCCCTTGAACAGATCAATCTTGTTCGTTATCTCGATCCAGCGCCAGGCGGTCTGTTTTACGAAAATGGGCAGATGAGCATTGCGTGGAGCATGCTGAGAAAACGAGATTTTCTATTTGACGATAGGGTTCTTTGGGCCCATGCCGGGTACAAATTCAAAGACATATTTGTCAAATATGCCGACAGGCGCGAACTTTGGATAAAGTTTCAAAGATCCCTCAAGCCTGAGCTCACCTTCGATCATGGATTTGCGGCGGCTTACACCCACGAAATTGCCCACCATATTGAGCACATCTTTTTACAGGATAATGCTCAACATTGTGCCAAACCCGCTCAACCGTTGGTAGGCTCATCAAAATGTACGTTTTTAGGCGCCAATTTCGACGCGAGCCAATCCATTGACATGGACAAAGATCGCGCCTTCACAAGAGCCTACGATATTTGCTCGCCAAAAGAACAATTTGCCCAAGCCTTTACGGCCTATTTGTTCAAGCATCATTTTGGATTTTCGTTTAACATCTACGCAAATAGGCAGTTGGTTTTGGCACAAAACGACATTTTTGCTGCTCCCAAATTCACCCAAAATCTAGACCTTACAAAAGCTCTATTGTCCTATGATGTGACCTCGGAAAATGGCAGCATGCAGCTTTCACAAGATCATGAAAGCTGCAGCGGATCTTTTGCCGTAAATTAGCAATCCGCTCCCGGCATCACTTTTGGTTCGCGGTTGAACATTAGCAAGAAGTTGCGCCGAATAAGGTTCTTCCAAATCAAAACCGGCAACCCTTTTAGGAAATCCGCTAGCGAGCCTTTTCCGCTATCCTTCATTATTTTAACAACAATGTCAGGCCGTGCGGGTTTGAAATAGCTTTTCACATTTGCTGGTTTTCCCTTAAGCAAATTCTCGAGCGCTTTAGCCGTCGCATGAGGGTTGTTCCAATCAGCCCGAAACAAAACGCAGCCATTCCTATTGATGATGAACACCGCATTGGGGTACGAGCCATATGCGCTGTGCGCTGTACCTACAAAATCATCGATCAAGATACGTCGCCCTTCACCGTCTTCCGCCAGTCGGTTCGCACAAGCTTTCTTTTCATCAAAATTCGTATGCGACCCAATGCTTTTGCCCGGATGTGCTTCGCGCACATAGAGAACAGCAAAGTCAATATGGGGGTACTTTTCCACCAGTTTGGTCATGCCACCGCGTCGGCCCTGAAAAAGCGGACATGTGATCGATCCCAACTCAAGCACCAAAAACTGTCCTTCTAAACCAAGCAAATCCACGTCATCCCCGTTTACGTCTTGCAAAGTGAAGTTAGGTGCTTTGGTGCCAAGCTTTGGTCCATGAAAGTCGTTCAGATTGTAGTCGCCAGTTGAAAACTCAGCATAATTATAGTCAGCCATTTTGAACTCCTATTCGATTAAGTTGTTCGTCATTTTGCGCAGCAAACCCACCAAAGTGGATTGCTCGTCTTCAGTTAACCCGTTTTGGGCCCTGCCAATGACCTGCTTTGCGATTGGCACAAGCTCGGCTTCAAGGTCACGGCCTCGTTCGGTCAAAACAATTTGAAACCGCCGCCGATCCTTTGGGTCCATTTGGCGCGTCACCAATCCCTTTTTTTCCATGCCATCGATAAACCGGGTGATTGTCGTACGGTCCTTAATGGTCGCGTCTGCAATGTCGCTGGGGGCCATGCCATCTTGCCGCCAGAGGTGCAACAACACCGCCCATTCTTCGGCACCAATATTGTGGCCATTTGCCTTAAACCGGTCGCTTAGTTCACGCCGAACCAAGAAACCTAGTCGGTTGACCCAGTACAAAGATATGTCGTCAAATTTCATCATAATAGATGCTATATACAATAGTTGTAAATTACAATCAACTAAGTTTTTCTTGACGGATTCTGATTTTGAGATCAAGCTTACCCCAACATTAACAATTGAAAGGAGGTGCCTGATGTCTAATCATTATTCACAAAAAGGTTTGGGCTTTGGAATTGAGGTGACACAAGCGGAGCCAACGCACCGCTAAATCAACTCCTTTCGGGGCAAAATGTAGCTCTCTTCTACATGCCCGAGGCTTACGCCTTTAAGAATATTGAGATGGGGTCGTGACTTTTATTAGTCACGACCCTTTTACTTTGCACCATGATCATGAGCTTTAGATGCCCAACAATGATAAGTTAGACACCTCAGTCGACGAAAACCAAACCGACGCCGCTGAACGCCGGAAAAAGGGCGAATTCGTGCGCGGGGTCAGCCAGTTTCGCAACATATTGGGCGAAACAGATATGTTCCCTGCTGAACCCAATCGCTATCATTTATTCGTCGCCCTGAATTGCCCATGGTGCCATCGCGTGACTTTAGCCAGAAACATCCTAGGCCTGTCACAATCCATCACCATGGATGTCGCCTTCCCCAATCGCACCACCGAGGACGATCCAATTGAAGCCAGTCGCTGGGAGTTTAACCCTGAACGCGTGGCAACATTGAGCGGCGAGACATTGGCAGAATGCACTTACGAAACTGCAACCGGCCAACATTTCCGGCTGGCTACGCAAATCTATCAGGCCGAGGGCTCATCCGAAGCATCTGTGCCCATTCTTTATGACAAGAAACAAAAACGCATTGTCACCAATGAAAGCGCCGAGATCGTGCGCATGCTCAACCAACAAGCCAAGCCACTTGGCTCCATTTATGGCGATGAAGAACGGATGGACCTCTATCCAACGGGCGAGAAAAACGAAACGCTGCGTGCTGAAATTGATGAACTAAATAAATCTATCTATGTGCACATCAATAATGGTGCCTATAAAGCTGGTTTTTCGTCTGACCAGACTATCTACGCCACGGCATACGAAAACTATTTCAGCGCACTTGAAGCTCTGGAAAACAGACTTGCAAAGGACAGCCAACCCTTTCTAACGGGCGAGCATTTTACGGAAGCTGATTTGCGGCTTTTCCCGACCCTTTATCGACATGATCCGGTCTATTATTTACGCATGAAACTGAACGGCGCGAAAATTCTTGATTTCCCGCACCTTTGGCGTTGGCTATGCCGAGTTTACGCATTGCCCGGCGTCGCACAAAGCGGATCGCTTATTCATTGTCGTCAGGGCTATTTTGGTCGGTCATGGAACAATGTCGTCCCCTTAGGGCCTTCGCATCCCATGACCTATCCTGAAGCGTATGAACACCCCGAATTAGCGCGATAGAGAAAATCTAGCCTATTCGCTTGGTTCCACCACTCGGCCATAAAGGTGCCAAGTTGCATGCCCTAAAACCGGCAGCACAATCAACAGCCCCAGAAAAGCAGGCACCATCGCGATAATTGTCAGCAACCCAACGATCAGAGCAAACCCCAACATGGGCCCCAAATTTGTCATCACAGATTTAAAACTGATGATGATGGCTGACACGAAGTCCACTTCCCGGTCCATCAATAAGGGCATGGCCATCACGGTTGAGGCATAAAGCACAAACGCTATTCCCGCACCGACCAACGTGCCCACGGCCAAAAACCCAAGCCCCTCAGGCGTTGTGGTGATCACACGCACAAACTCTTCAATTGAAGAAAAGCTCTTAAAGCCTAAAAACAGGGCCAACAACAATCGAACCTGATAAATCCAAATCCAAAAAATAAACATCACAACAAATGCCATCCAACCAAGTTGGCGTTCACGTTGCCCAAGCATCAGCAATAATATTTCGCTCCAAACAAGTGGCTTACCCGCCAATAGCCGACGACTGACTTCATATAGCCCCACGGCCACGAATGGACCAACCAACGGAAACCCGATTGCCACCGGAATAATCATCCAAGGCATGTCATAAAGCATCAGCCCGGCCCATATCAGCAGCCCACCAGCGACATAGAAGCCGCCAAACAGCAGCCCGTAAATCGGCGCTTTCAAAAAATCCTGCCAGCCAGCATGAAGCGCGGCCCGCACATCTTTAAATGTAATTGATTTTACACTCGGCAATTTTGGTGGCTGATACGCCACCTTGCTATTTTCACTCATCAATCTCCCCCCTCAAGGTGAGCTTAAAATAGCCCACCTCAAAAGAGAAACAATGATCTATCGCAATTACCCCGCGGGCATTTCTTGACCATCAAAACGCAACATTTCGCAAGTTGTTTGCCCAACGGTTGCCCGCTTTAAAACCGGATAGGCCCGCCCCATAGCCGCCGCGAAACTCGCTGCGATTGCTGCTTCCTCGCCATGCCGCAACACAATTTCTGCCCGCAATGTTCCAACGTCCTGATCACCACGAATAGCTGCTTGAGCAAACAAAAATCCAAGCCCGCAATCAGTCTTCGCGCTGGCACGACCCTTTGCACAATCTTCCAATTCTTGGGCTGGCACCCCCGCTTCAAGCGCTTGATTGACAATCAGTTGCGCACAAGATCCACAATCCCCATCAAGCGTTGAGGCCAATGTTGCCCCGGCCCAAATATTGACGGCCGCTTCAGGGCCTTTATAGGCACTTAGAACCGGCAACAGCCCCAGTCGAAACCCGCCACCAAGTGACTTCTCGATGATGTGATGCATATAATCCGCATTGTAAGCATATTGATCTTCAAACTTCTTCGTTTGACCATGCAAAAATCCTTTGATCATGATGTTGCTCCCCGCTCGAACTTCAATCCCGCAAAAAGCGCCAGCCACGCTGGCAGTTGAATGCCAAATAGATTGGAAAAGGCGATCACATCAAACGGCACACCGCGCACAAACCATATATAGATATGAAATACTGCGTGCAGGCAGGGCCACAAAGCACCCGCCACCAAAGCGGTTTTATCTCGTTTGATCAGGCCATAGATGATCATCATGCTGCTGGACAAAAACACCAACCCGATGTCGCGCACAAAATGCATATTAAACGGGCCCATTTCGGGCACGCCCGGGGTTGATTGATACCAAAATTGTGGGGTTAAAAACATTGTTCCTGCAAGAAACAAAAACCAAGAGCCAAGGCCCCAAAGTACGTTTCTGTTCATCTCTATCTCCAAACATTTACAAACGTGAACTACCCCTATGACGCCTCAGCCAGATAATTTGTGACCAACTTGGTCACTTTTTTCACCACCCATTCGTCTATATTTGTAAAAGCCAGAGCAAACGGAATGCGACAGATGACCGACCTTTTTGAAAAAGAACGTTCTCGATTGATGGGGCTCGCCTATCGAATGCTTGGGTCCGTCACCGAGGCTGAAGATGTCATTCAAGATGCGTGGGTGCGGTGGAACAATGTGGATCAAACACAAGTCGATAGCCCACCCCATTTTCTATCCACCATCGTCACCCGCCTTTGTCTGGATCAACTACGTGCAACGAAACGAAAAAAAGAAACATATGTAGGCGCTTGGTTGCCAGAGCCTTTTTGGGACCATGTTGATGCAGGCGAAAACACCCGCCCCGACCATGCCAAAGAAGTCGCTGATGATGTTTCTGTCGCCCTCATCCTAACGCTAGAAAAACTATCTCCGGCGGAACGAGCCGCCTTTTTGCTGCATGATGTTTTTGATCTGGGCTTTGATGAAATCGCTAAAACCTTGGATCGCACAGCACCCACATGTCGCAAATTAGCATCCCGCGCCCGGCAAAAAATCCGCGCCGAACGATCTGAAACGCTACCACGGCACAAGGCAGAAGAACCGCTGATCACCTCATTTCACCAAACCCTGCAAACCGGCGATTTAGACAGTTTCTCAAAATTCCTAGCCGATGATGCAATTATGATCACCGATGGCGGCGGCATTAAAAGCGCAACCCTTAATCCCATTTATGGCCGTGAAAAAATTATGCGCTTCTTCGTTAATTTAATAAAGAAAACCGAACAGCCCGAAGCGTTTAAGTTCAAACTCATGTCCATCAATGGTGACCCAGGTATTTTAATCAAAGAGCCAGACGACAGCCTACAAACTTGGTCGATCGAATGGACAAAATCCGGCCAGATCGCCTGCCTTTACATCCTACGCAACCCTGAGAAATTGGGGCATATTCAATTCAATGTCGTATCATCACTAAACTGACCTACTCTACCCACTTGCCTCGAGCAGCGGTACATGTGAACATTCCAATGCAGAGAGGAGGAGCTAAGCAGGTGGTACAAAAGAACACGCAAATCGCATCGTTTTTTGAAGGACAAGTTACACATTTTCTAGCCCTATCTGTTTTGCTCATTGCCCTGTATTTTTGCTTTTCGCTTTCTGGATTTCAAACAGGTTCTTTTTTGGGCTTTACCACATCTGAATGGGCTTGGTTTGTCGCTGCAAATGCCATCATTCACCAAATTTATGTCTGGCTGGGTTGGCGGCTAGAACTGGGTGGCCAAAATCTAACCCGCCTATTTGGTACACGCGCTTTTCCAATATTCAAAATTGGATTTGCAATTTTGATTGCGCTGCGTCCAATTCTGATCTTGGCCCTTGCGTGGTCAAACCGAGGCACGCTGCCTATTGACCCTGTGGTGGGTTATATCATTGCTTTTGCATTGTTTGTTCCCGGAGCCTATTTAGCCTATTCGGTTAAAAATTATTTTGGCCTTTCGCGTGCATTCGGCATCGACCATTTTGACCCTTCCTATCGGGATAAGGAATTCGTCCGCCAAGGTATTTTCACCTGGTCGCCGAATGCCATGTATGTTTTTGGCTTCCTCAATTTGTGGGTCCCAGCATTTCTATTTCAGTCCACCGCGGCTTTGGTTTTGGCCCTATTCAGCCACATTTATATCTGGGTGCATTATTTTTGTACCGAGAAGCCGGATATGCAACGAATTTATGGATAGATTCTCTTCTATCGCCTAGAACTTCACGCTAGTTATGTCGGGCATACACGCGATAACCAGTAGATTTTTGATGAAAAGAAAATCGTAATTTGGAATAGGAGCAAGGTGTGATTCTTCATTGTGTATTTTGTGATTTTAAAGAAAGTGCAGGCCCCGCCGAACAACACACCATCCTTTCTGAATTGGCTAAATTTAGTCATGGCCTTGATGGCGTCCAAAAATTTAATTTTGGGCCCAATAAAGACTTTGAAGGCAAATCCCCTGCTTTCAAGTCTGGTTTCGTGATCCACTTTTCAGACCAAGCCGCGTTGGAAACCTACGCCTCACACCCAACACATCAGGCTTTGGGGGCACGCCTATGCGAACTTTGCAATAATGGCGCTGAGGGGATTATCGTGTTTGATTTAGACGTGGCGAATTGAAACCGCTTAATGTCTTCATACGATAAATAACAATCCCATCACTTTGCATAACGCCGATCTTTCACTTCTGCGCAACACATTGTCCTATCCCTCATTTCACATTCAAATTGACATGCAGAACAAAACATGAACATTTAAGGAGTCTGGAATTTAAGAGTCACATCAAGGCTCTAGCCAACTCTCATTAAACTTGGCGGGCGAATAATGCATAAGGACAGACATCAAGAGCTTTCAAATTTGCGCCAGCAATTGCAACAAATTGAGCAATCTGGTGGGCAAAATGCTGGCGTTAAATCCGTCCAACCTTTGAAAAGCCATGCCGCTTTAACCCCTGCAAATGACGATGATGCAAAAGCCAACCCGCCATCATTACCGCCCATCAGTACCAAACAATCCACCATCTTGGCCGGCCAATTGCCCCAATTGGCGCCCCAACTCAATACCGATATTTTAACCCGGCCTGTTCTGCATGAAATATTGCCCAAAACCTATGGCGACCCCGCCAGCACCAGCTTTTTGCTTCTCGCCTTAAAGATGCAAAGCGAATTAACCTCAAACAGCGCGCCCATTCTTTGGTGCACGACCCAACATCAAACCCGCGATATGGGCCAATTGTTCGCCCCCGGCCTATTGGCGTTCAACCTTGATCCAAACCGTTTCATTATGGTGAGCGCCAAAAGCGACAAAGAACTACTTTGGACCTTAGAAGAAGCCACCCGCGCCAAAAGTTTTACCGCCGTGGTGGGGCATATTGAAGATGTCAGTTTTACCCAAACAAGGCGCTTGTCCCTTGCCACCCAAACCGGGGCGACGCCGCTTTTTTTACATCGCCCACATAATTGCAATGGCGCAAGCGCCGCTTTCTCCCGCTGGCAAATTGAAAGCCAGATGAGCGGAAAAAACCCATTTGATGAACGCGCGCCCGGCACGCGACATTTGCGTGCTCATCTTTTGCGCACCCGCTCAGGACAAACCGGTTCATGGAGCCTTGAATATGAAACATCGTCGCATCCTGTGTTTATGGTTCCCACACCTGCCAATCGAACATTTACGCCTCAAGTGGCGGCAAGAACATCCGAGCACAGACAAAATGGGCAAGGGGTCGCCAGCTGAAGAAAAGGACAAAGCCCAATCCGCAAAAAGCCCATTGGCTTTAATTGAGCAAACGCCAAAAGGCGTCAAAATCTTCGCGGCGAATAAAACCGCCTTGCAGATGGGTGTGCGCTCAGGCATGCGCCTAAATGATGCAAAAGCCCTCTGCCATCAGCTTGAAACCATTTATCACGACCCCGAAGGTGATCAGCGCCTGCTGATGCGCCGCGCCGCATGGCTAATGCGCTTTTCCCCCATTGTTGTGCCCCACCAGCCCGATATTATTTTCCTAGATATTACGGGCTGCGATCACCTGTTTGGCGGTGAGAGACCCATGCTGGACAGAATTGAAAAAGAGCTGGAAAGTCTAGGTCATAAAACAAGGCTTGGTTTAGGCGACAGCATTGGCGCATCATGGGCACTCGCAAAATACGAAAAGAACAATAAAACTATTCTGCCGCCCCAAAACCCACATCAAGGCCTCGCCTTTTTGCCCGTTCATGCCCTGCGTTTAAGTGAAGAACAAGCCGATGCGCTTTATCAATTGGGGCTAAAAAATATTGGGCAATTATTCGACCTGCCCCGCGCAAGCTTAACCCGACGCTTTCCGGACCCAAAACATGGCGAAGCAGTGCTTAAACGGTTAGATCAAGCCGTTGGCCGATATGAAGAACCCCTCACCGCGCCAGAACAGCAACCCGATTTCCGTTTCACAGTCGCCCCCATCGATCCCTTTATCGATTTGCCGACAATCGAACATGGGTTTTACGAGCTGCTCGATCAGCTTTTTGCGCTTTTGGATCAGTTGCAACAAGGCGTTTTGCATTTGCGCCTAGATTGCTTTTTTGGCGATGGGAAAGTTAAAAGCTTTCCCATTCGTCTGGCCCAACCCACCCGATCCAAACCACACATCAAACGACTATTTGATGAAAAACTGGTCACTATCGACCCCGGCTTTGGCATCGACGCTTTGGTTCTATCTGCCAATAAAGTGGATCAACTCCACCCCAGCCAATTGCAACTAGATACCCATCAAGCAACCACAAGGCAGGATGAAAATCTCGCGCCATTTCTGGACCGGGTCGCTAATCGGTTAGGGTCAGGTTCTGTTTTTCGGCTCGCACCATTTCAAAGCCATATCCCCGAACATTCTCAAAAAAGCATCCACCCGCTTAAGCCGCAAAACTGGGATAATTGGCCCAAAACAATTCGCCGTCCAACAACGCTTTTTTCCCATCCTGAAATGATTGAGGTTATCGCCCAAATCCCCGAAGGCCCGCCGATGAAATTCATCTGGCGAAAAGTGATGCGCCACATCACCTATGCCCAAGGGCCCGAACGGATATTGCCCGAATGGTGGGCTGATCTGGCGGACGAACTGCGCATGCGCGACTATTTTGAAGTCGAAGATCATAAAGGCCTGCGCTACTGGGTTTTTCGCGAAGGTCATTATGATGATCCAATGGAAAAAGGCCTGCCCACCTGGCGCCTTCACGGTCTTTTTGCGTGAGATGGGCTAGTCGAAATGTACGTTGAACTTCAAGCCACATCCAATTATTCGTTTTTGCGCGGGGGCGCTCATCCCGGCGAACTGGTCGCGACAAGCTATCTAAAAGCCCAAAGCGCCATCGCTATCACCGACCGCAATAGTTTTGCAGGCATTGTCCGTGCCCATCGGGAAGCAAGACACATTAAGACGGAGCACCCGAGCACGAATTTCCGACTGATTATCGGGCTACGTATTGATTTAGATGAGGGTAGTGACAACGGCTATAGCCTCTTGGCCTATCCCAAAGATCGAGAAGCCTTTGGCCGACTTTGCACCATGCTCTCCATCGGCAAAATGCGGGCTGAAAAAGGTGAATGTCATCTTCAATTTCAAGATGTTTTAGACCATGCACAAGACAGTCTATTTGCCCTGATCCCCCCAGCAAAAATCACCCCAACCGACATCACCGAACTGCGCAAAATGGCCAATGCTCTGCCCAAGCCAACCTATCTTGCCGCCAGCGCGCTTTATAAAGGGAATGACCGCGCCCATATCGCCATGCTCGATAGTCTTTCCAACCAATTAGGCACCCAATTACTCGCCACAAATGACGTGCTTTATCACGAAAAATCCCGCCGTCCTTTACAAGATGTGATCACCTGCATTCGCGAAAAGACCACCATCGATAAAGCCGGATTTTTGCTCGCCGCAAATGCAGAACGCCATCTAAAACGCCCCGAAGAAATAGCCCGACTATTTGAGGGTCACGAACATGCGCTCGACGCCACATTAGACATTATGCATGCCTGCACCTTCAACCTTGATGAACTGAAATATGAATATCCCGAAGAGACCGTGCCAGAAGGCAAAACACCGCAACAATATTTAGAACAAATTACTTGGGAAGGCGCTGCATGGCGTTACCCCGATGGGGTGCCTGAAAAGGTGAAAACCAATATTGAAAACGAATTCAGACTGATCAAACAAAAAGAATATGCGCCCTATTTCTTGACCGTTTACGACATCGTCAAATTTGCCCGCACCCCGCAGCCCGATAAGGGTCGCTTTGACGAAATCCTATGTCAGGGACGTGGCTCCGCCGCCAACTCCACCGTTTGCTATTGCTTGGGCATCACCTCTGTTGACCCGAACGAAATCGATTTGCTGTTCGAGCGTTTCATCACCGAAACCCGCAACGAGCCCCCCGATATCGATGTGGATTTTGAACATGAACGGCGTGAAGAGGTCATCCAATATATTTATGAACGGTTTGGCCGCCACCGGGCCGGGTTAACCGCCACCGTCATCACCTATCGTTCCCGCTCCGCCATTCGTGAAGTGGGCAAAGTGATGGGCCTTACCGAAGACGTGACTACCGCCATGGCCTCCACCGTTTGGGGGTCATGGGGCCAAGGTGGCGACAAACATTTAGAACAATCAGGTTTGGATTTTAACGATCCCTATCTGATCCGCGTCATTGAATTGACCAAGGAACTGATCGGCTTCCCCCGCCACTTGTCCCAACATGTTGGCGGCTTTGTCTTAACCGAGCGCCCGCTGATCGAAACCGTTCCCATCGGCAATGCAGCGATGGACGACAGAACTTTCATCGAATGGGACAAGGATGACATTGAAACGCTGGGCATTTTAAAGGTCGATGTGTTGGCGCTTGGCATGCTCACCTGCATCCGCAAAGCTTTTGAGATGCTGCGCACCCATTATAATAAGGATTATAATCTCGCCAAAGTCGGGCAAAAAGACCCGTTGGTTTACGATATGATTTGCCGGGCCGATACGCTTGGGGTTTTCCAAATTGAAAGCCGGGCGCAAATGAGCATGTTGCCGCGCCTTAAACCCCGCACCTTTTATGATTTGGTGATCGAGGTCGCTATTGTGCGCCCCGGCCCCATTCAAGGCGACATGGTTCACCCCTATTTACGCCGCCGCAAAGGCATTGAACCGACCGAGTTCCCCGCCCCGCACCCAGACCATGGCCCACACGATGAGCTGAAACAGATTTTGCACAAAACAATGGGCGTGCCGCTTTTCCAGGAACAGGCCATGCGCATCGCCATGGACGCAGCTCAATTCTCCCCCAAAGAACTGGACGAGTTGCGCCACGCCATGGCAACTTTCAGGCGTTCCGGCACCATCCATAGTTTAGAAAACCGCATGGTAGATCGCATGGTTGAACGCGGCTACGAAATGGATTTCGCCCAACGTTGCTTCAACCAAATCAAAGGTTTTTCCGAATATGGCTTCCCAGAAAGCCATTCGGCCAGCTTTGCTTTATTGGTCTATGTCTCATGTTGGCTCAAACATTATTATCCCGAAATTTTTGCCGCCGCATTGCTCAATTCCCAACCCATGGGTTTTTACGCACCTGCCCAAATCATCCGCGATGCCGCCGAGCACAATATTTGCATTTTGCCCGTCGATATTAATCACTCCAATTGGAATTATTCTCTTGAACCAATTGAGCCTGATGATGAGCTTAAATTGCCAACCCCCAAGCCGGTTGAAGAGCAACATCACGGCAAAAGCGTAAATAGGAAATCCATGCTGTGGCACGCGCTTTACCCCAAAAGAAAATGGGCGTTGCGCATTGGGTTGCGCCAAGTGGATGGCTTGCGCAAACAATATGCAGAACAACTCATCGCCGCCCGCGAACAGGCAAAATTCACTTCAGTTCAAGACCTTCATAAACGCGCGGATTTCCGGATCTTTGACGTTGAAAAACTCGCCGAAGCCGACGCGTTCCGCTCCATTGGCCTAGACCGTCGCCAAGCCAAATGGGATGCCCGATCGCTAAACAGGGCAAAACCCTTGCCCCTATTTGAACAGGCAGATGCCGCAGAACAGGGCGAAGAGGTTCAAACCCACTTGCCCAAGATGAAACTATCTGAACATGTGGTGGCAGATTACCAAGCTTTGCGCTTTTCCCTAAAAGCACACCCCATGTCCTTCATGCGCGAAAGCCTTAAAAAACGCCGCATCATCACCGCACAGGATGTTCGAAAGCTAGAGCATAATCGCTGGGCCAGCACCGCTGGCGTGATTTTAGTGCGCCAACGCCCAGGCACCGCCAAAGGCGTCGTATTCATCACAATCGAAGACGAAACCGGGGTCACCAACCTCATCGTGTGGAAGAAAATACTCGAGCAATATCGAAAAGTTGTGATGACCGCCAAATTTGTTGAAGTACATGGCCAAGTACAAACCGAAGATAATGTGATGCATTTAGTGGTGCGCAAATTGGTTGATCGCACCCACTGGCTCACCCAACTCTCAGACCAACATATCCGCGCCACCCCCGCCCCAGCTGACGAAGTGGTCTCTAACGTTGATTATGACAGCCACGCCAAACCCACCACCGAACACCGCCATCCACGCAATGTGCGGGTGATCCCAAAATCAAGGGATTTTCACTAACCTACCTCACGGTGCGCGAGCACTTTTCGCGCCGCCGTTGGTCGCTACGCTCCCGACCCCGGCACCCCCGCCAATTGGTGCCTAACATAAAGGCTTTTCCCAAACCTCATCCTGAGCCTGTCGAAGGATGAAAAAGCAGTGCACCACATCCATGATTCGACAAGCTCACCATGAGGACAGGGGAAGCACTCCACTTTAGTGATTTGCATCAACAACAAATCCAGGCCCATTTCCCTCCCCCTACGTGGGGAGGGATTAAGGGTGGGGGGCCTTATCAAACGCTCTGCCCAGCAACCCAACCAGAAGACCACGACCACTGAAAATTATATCCGCCAAGCCAGCCGGTCATATCGACCACTTCGCCGACAAAATACAAGCCCGGCACCTTCTTGGCTTCCATGGTCTTATTGTCCAACTCACTCGTTGAAACACCCCCCTTCGTCACCCTCGGGCTTGACCCGAGGGTCCATGAAGCATCACCATTCACTTCGAAGAAATAAAAGTCCATCAATGGTCTATAAAACCAAAACCTAAATACTCAAGCTGACCCAAGCATAACGTGTGGGACGCAACAATGGTTTCCCTCCCCCTACGTGGGGAGGGATTAAGGGTGGGGGGGCCCTATCAAACACTCTGCCCAGCAACCCAACCAGAAGACCACGCCCACTGGAAATTATACCCGCCAAGCCAACCAGTCATATCCACCACTTCACCGACAAAATACAAGCCCGGCACCTTCTTGGCTTCCATGGTCTTATTATCCAGCTCGCTCGTTGAAACACCACCCAAAGTCACCTCTGCCGTGCGATAACCTTCTGAACCTGTCGGTTTGATCCGCCAATGGTTGATCTGGTCCGCAACGGCTTTCAGCTTCTTGTCACTCAAATCCGCCAAACGCCCCTCAATACCTGATTGGGTCAAGACAAATGCCACCAGTTTCTTTGGCAAAAAGCCACCAAGAAAGGTCTGAATTTCCTGCTTGCCATTTGCCTGTCGCGCATCCTTCAACACCGCCATCAAATCCGTCTCCGGCAACATCCCAATTTCAATTTCATCGCCTTCACGCCAAAAGGACGAAATCTGCAAAATCGAAGGACCGCTTAACCCGCGATGGGTGAATAACATCGCTTCAGAAAACGACGTCTTGCCGTGTTTCACCACCGCATCATCCACCGAAATGCCGGACAATTCTTTCATCGGGTCCAACATTGATGGATCAAAGGTCAACGGCACCAACGCCGGACGCGTCTCAACAGTCTCAAGCCCGAAATGCTGCGCCACCTCATAGCCAAAGCCCGTTGCGCCCATTTTAGGGATCGACTTGCCACCAGTCGCAATCACTACACTTTGTGCTGAATGATGCTCACCATCAATTGTGAGATGAAACTCATCGTCCATCTTCGCAATGTGCCCAACCTCAGAGCGCATCCGCAAACGGCCACCGGCCGCACGCATATCGTCAAGCAACATATCGATAATCTGCTGCGCACTTTCATTGCAGAACAATTGGCCCAGCGTTTTCTCATGAAAATCAATATTTTGTTTCTTCACCCGCGCAATAAAGTCATGTTGCGTGTAGCGCTTCAAAGGCGAAATCGCAAAGCGCGAATTCTCACTCAAAAACTGTTTGAAGCTGGTGTTGATGTTGGTGAAGTTGCAACGTCCGCCGCCCGAAATGCGGATTTTTTCACACGGCTTTTTCGCATGGTCCACCACCAATACATCGCGCCCGCGCTTCCCCGCCTCAATGGCGCACATCAAACCGGCAGCACCACCACCAATTACGATCACATCATGTTTTTTCAAAACATCGCCTCAAACTCATCTCACTTGGTCATGCGGCCCCTTCAACTAAATGTCAATTCACTGAACCCCCAAAACACTTGCTCTTTAATTCAACCTCGTGCTAAATCGCCAACGCTGTTGGAATAGTCCAACGGTTAAACCTTCTCAGGGCGGGGTGTAATTCCCCACCGGCGGTAACAAGATTTCTTAAATAAGATTTCCTGAAGCCCGCGAGCGCCTTATTTCTTCTAAAGATTTAAGGGTCAGCAGATCTGGTGCAACTCCAGAGCCGACGGTCATAGTCCGGATGAAAGAGAAGGGTGAGTAATATGCCACAAAACCCTTAGGTGCAGTGCGCCAACTGGGAGATGTGCGCTTATACCCTCCCTAATCACGCCCTGATTCTATTTTGTTCGAAAGGAACGAGATATGGATCAGACCGTAAAAGCTTCAAGCACAGGTCTTAGCCTAAAAAGCCCCGCCATTTTGGCCGGGCTCTATATGGTTGGCGCGGGCATTGCCTTCGCCGCTGTTAACTCACTTACCCAATTGGCAACAATGGTCGAAGGCACGTCCTCAACCTCAGCTGCATTTTGGCAATATGCAATTGCCGCACTTGTCAGCGCGCCATTTGTTCTTAAGGCAGGCCTTACAGGCCTAAAAACAAACCACCTAACATTGCACATTATGCGCGTTGTCGCCGCCACCATCGGCGTTCAGCTGTGGGTCTATGGCCTTTCACTTGGCGTACCGATTTGGCAGGCGATTGCCCTCATCATGACCTCAACATTTTTCGTCACCATTGGTGCTGCGATTGTGTTGAAAGAAAAAGTTGGCCCGGCCCGTTGGCTTGCAACCTTAGTGGGGTTTGCCGGTGGTATGATCATTTTGCAACCTTGGTCAGATGCGTTTGAACTCAAAACACTGTTGCCCATCGGTGCGGCGTTTTTCTGGGCGGTCACATCACTTTTCACCAAAGAGCTGACAAAAACCGAAAACCCACAATCGATCACGCTATATCTGTTGCTATTGCTCACACCGATCAATCTTGCATTGGCCCTTGGCACCCCAACAGGCGTCGCTATTTCTACTAACGCTGCCATCCAGTGGATTGTCATTGCTGGCCTTTTGGTTGCCTTGGCACAATGGTTCATCACCAAAGCCTATGCGACTGCGGACGCGGCCTATGTGCAGCCATTCGATCATTTAAAATTGCCGTTCAATGTATTGGCAGGGTTTTATGTGTTCGGATGGGTGCCCGGCGGCAACCTATGGCTTGGCGCAGCATTCATCATCGCTGCTTCCCTGTTCATCGCGCACCGCGAAAGTCAGGCACAATCTGTTTCTTGACTTTGCATGCCGGACGCGCCCCTTATCGCGTCCGGCAAATCAAAAAATTGTTGACGATCATCTTCTGCACGCACAAGCTCAAAGCTTTTCCACAACACTGATCGCCACCCATGAGAATCGCAACCTGCCAGCCGCCGGAAATTCGCGGTAACATCGAAAATTCAATCGAATGTATCGAACAGTTCTCGCTGCAAGCTCAAGCCAAAGGCGCAGATCTTGTCTGTTTTCCTGAATGTTTCCTTGGTGGATATTTTCAGGACAAAGAGCTGGCAGCCAAACATGCCATCCAACTCTCCTCAACAAAATTCCAAAACATCGCCAATCGGCTGGCCCATCTCGATCCCGTGATTGTTGTAGGGTTGAACGAATTCAAAGATAAAAAATTATTTAACAGCGCAATCGTTCTAAAGCGCGGCAAACTCATCGGTCGTTACGCCAAACAGCACCTGTTAAAAAGCGAGAGTTTTTTCACCCCCGGCACTGATCAGCCCACGTTCAAAATTGCAGAGCACAATGTGGGCATCAATATTTGCTACGATAATCAATTTCCGCAAGCTGCCCGATTGATGGCAAAAAATGAAGCTCACGTCATTCTTTGCCCCAGCAACAATATGTTGCCTACGGATGTCGCTGAAATGTACAAAAACGCTCATAATGCAGGCAGAGTGGAACGCGCGATTGAGCATAAATGCTGGTATATCTCGTCAGATGTCACTGGGCATCGAGAGGGTCACATCGCCTATGGACCTACCTCGGCTATCAACCCAAAAGGCGAAGTAGTCGATCAAGTTCCTTTGGGAGAAACCGGCATGATCGTGGTTGAAGTTTGAGTTACATCCCGCCCGTCACCGGCATAATCGCCCCATTGGTGTAACTGGATTTTTCCATCGCCAACCAAACCGCGGCTTCTGCGATTTCTTCAGGTTCCGCCACGCGCCCCAACGGGTTAATGCTTGCAACCATTGCAGGGCGATCTGGATTGCCGGTACGCTCATGAATGTCCGTATTGGCCGTGCCCGAATGAATGGCGTTTACGCGAATGCCATCGGGTCCAACTTCTTTCGCCAACCCGATTGTTAAACTGTCTAACGCGCCTTTAGAGGATGCATAATGAATATATTCATTAGCGCTACCAAACTTTGCAGCCATTGATGAGATATTGACGATGGAACCGCCAGCCCCGCCGCTGGACTTGGCCATCCGTTTGATCGCCTCTTGGCAACAATAAATGGCCCCAAACAAGTTCACCTGAAAAACCCGCGCCAAAATCTGGGGCTCTAAATCAACCAGCTTGCCCGCTTCGCCAACAATACCCGCATTGTTGATCAGTATATTGGCAGACCCCAACTCTTCGTCGCATGCGCTAAAAAGCTCAATGACGTCAGAATGAACCCCGACATCCGCCCGCACACAAATGGCACGCACGCCATGTTTTTGGCACGCGGCAACCACTTGGTTCGCACTCGTCTGATCAGACTGGTAGCTGATGCAAATATCAACACCCGACCGAGCCAACAAAAGAGCGGTCGCCGCACCAATGCCGCGACTACCACCTGTAATAATAGCAATATTTTTCATGGCTAAAGGCTAGAATGCATATTGCTAACTGGCAATATCCAAAATCACCTTGTTGGCTTCACCAGATGCAACAGCCTCAAATCCCTTGGCGAAATCCTCAAATGGCAGGTGATGTGAAATCACTGGGGTCACGTCCAACCCACTTTCAAGCATCGCCAGCATTTTGTGCCATGTTTCAAACATTTTGCGCCCATAAATGCCTTCAAAAGTTAGGCCTTTAAAAATTGCGCTATTGAGATCCATTTCAACCTTGCCGGGAAACAGGCCAAGCATCGCCACTTTGCCGCCGGTGATCATCGCATCAATCATCGCCGACATGGCCGGGGCTGCGCCGGACATTTCAAGCCCAATGTCAAATCCCTCGCGCATGCCCAATTCTTCCATGACAGTTTGCAAATTTTCTTTATCCGCCCGGACACCGCGGGTTGCGCCCATTTGTTTTGCCAGCGCCAAACGATCATCATTTAGATCTGTCACGATAATGTGCCGCGCACCCACATGACGGCAAACTGCAACCGCCATACAGCCAATTGGCCCCGCCCCTGTGATCAAAACATCTTCGCCCGAAACATCAAACGCCAGCGCGGTATTCACCGCGTTGCCCAATGGATCAAGAATTGAAGCCACGTCGTCGCTAATACTGTCAGGCAATGCACGCACATTAGCTTCAGGAATGGAGATATATTGCGCAAATGCACCCGGTGTGTTCACCCCAATTCCCTTGGTGTTCGCACAAATATGGGCACGACCAGACTGACAATTTCGACAATGTCCGCAAGGAATATGTCCTTCGCCGGATACTCGTTGCCCAACTTCAACTTCGCTGACTTTTGCGCCAATTTCATCAACAATCCCAACATATTCATGGCCCGTCACCATGGGCACCGGTACGTTTTTACGCGCCCAATCATCCCAATTCCAAATATGCATGTCGGTGCCACAAATCGAGGCTTTTTTGACCCGGATCAGTACTTCACGGTCACCAATGGTTGGTTTTGCAACGTCTTGTAGCTCTAAGCCCGGCGCATCTTTTGCCTTTACCAGCGCTTTCATGAAATCACTCCCAGATCGCGGCCAACTTTGGCAAATGCTGTGACCGCCCGGTCCAAATCATCCTTGGTGTGCGCCGCTGACATTTGCGTGCGGATACGCGCTTGGCCTTTAGGGACCACAGGAAACGAAAATGCGGTGACATATATTCCCTCGTCCAACATGCCTCGGGCAAATTTTTGCGCCAGCACTGCGTCGCCCAGCATCACCGGGATAATCGCATGCTCACCCGGCACTAAATCGAAACCAAGCTTGCTCATTTGAGCGCGGAAATATTTCGAATTGATCATCAAAGTTGGCCGCAATTTCGGGCTCGTTTCAACAATGTCCAACGCTTCAAGCGTGGCGGCCACAATCATTGGGGGCAACGCGTTTGAAAACAGATAAGGCCGCGCTTTTTGGCGAAGCATCGTCACCAATGGTTTTGGCCCAGCAATATATCCGCCTGCCGCGCCGCCAAGCGCCTTGCCAAAAGTGCCTGAATAAAGATGTACCCGGTCCGCAACCCCAAGATGGTGCGGCGTGCCTTGCCCTTTAGGGCCCATAAAGCCAACAGCGTGGCTATCATCAACCATCACCAGCGCATCATACTTTTCTGCCAGATCGCAAATCCCCTTCAGGTCAGCAATAATGCCATCCATCGAAAACACGCCGTCCGTCACAATCAACCGGTGCCGCACGCTTCGCGCCTCGATCAGTTTCTGTTCCAAATCAGCCATATCATTGTTGGCATAACGGAACCGCCGTGCCTTACAAAGCCGCACACCATCAATGATTGATGCGTGATTAAGCGCGTCTGATATGATTGCATCTTCTGCGGTCAATAGAGATTCAAAGATGCCCGCATTTGCATCAAAACAGGATGCGAAAAGGATGGAGTCTTCGGTTCCAAGGAATGAAGAAAGCCGCTCTTCCAACTGATGGTGCAATGCCTGAGTACCGCAAATAAAGCGCACAGAGGCCATGCCCAAACCATGGTCTTCAATCGCGCCGATCGCCGCCTTGCCCAACCGTTCATTATTGGCCAATCCCAAATAGTTGTTGGCGCACATGTTAAGCAGCGGCAAATCTGCGCCACCGTCCGGATCTTTCACCGCTATGTTGGCAGCCTGAGGCGAGGTGATCTGATATTCACTCTTAAACAAGCCGTCTTTTTTTAGCGTGCTTAGAGTGTGCTCAACATCTGAAATTAGGTTCTTAGACATCGCGAAGCCTTTATACTGGATTTATTCCAATATATAGGAAATTGACGTGAGATCAACATTCATCAACCCGCTGCATGCTGATTTACCACTGCTCATACATCGATGTTTATTGCGGCAGCGCAACGACCAGAAACGCATGGGCTTCGCCATCACCAACATTGTGGATCGCGTGGGGTTGGTCTGCCCGGTAACGCAACGTGTCACCCGCTTGAGCCTGGGCCCTCAGGTCACCTGCTTCAACTTCGATCGTGCCGGAAATGCAAGTCAAATGTTCCATCGTGCCTGCCGCATGGGGTTGGGAAACCAGGCTTCCGCCCTGCTCAGCGACAAGATCGTACCACTCAATTGGCATTGCCGTTCGCGGTGGATTTAAGAGCTTCACCACACATTTGCCATCTGCACTGCCCTTTGATGGCGTCGAATAGGCTGGAATATGGGTAATCATATGGTCCGAAACTGCCCGTTCGCCCAACAATGACAAGTCCAGCCCTAACGCTTGGGTCAAGTTCCAAACCAGCGTAAATGTCGGATTGACAGCGCCGCGCTCAATCTGGCTCAACATGGAACGCGAAACCCCACATCTCTCGGCCAACATCTCCAATGTAAGGCCGTGGTCCTTGCGCGCCTTGCGCACAATCGCACCAAGATGAGGGGGTGGCACCAGATTTTCTTGCATCGGAAAAAACACTTTCCACTATATTGGATATTCTCATCTTCCATCAAATCATAATCCACCACACGTTCCAAGCCCTTCAACATCAATTGCCAAAATGCCCGTTGCTAAACCGCACTCCTTCATGGAAAAATCCGTAAAAGCGGCATCAATTGTCACACAATCGCAGTTTCCTTCCCTCAACACTCTGTTCCATCGAAATTTTTATGCTATGGATCAAAGGCGGGAGATCTTTATGACCACAAGAAAAGACATTCACAATTCCGATATTCCAGTGCTCTGCCAATCTTGTGAAGCGCGGCATAAGGGTATTTGTGGTGCTTTAGAGCCAGATCAATTGGCAGAACTCGCCAAACATACAAGGCAGGTCAAACACGAAAGCGGAACCGAACTGGTTGCAGATTCGGAAGCCGTCACCTCCTACGCCAATGTCATGCAGGGTGTGGTGAAGCTAACCAAAATGCTGTCCGATGGTCGGCAGCAAGTTATTGGCTTGCAATTCGCGCCCGATTTCTTGGGCCGCCCGTTTGCCACAGAAAGTCAGATGAGCGCCGAAGCGGCTTCATCCGTAAATCTTTGTAAAATTCCGCGAAATGCGTTGGAAAAAATGATGAAGACCAACCCAGAGTTGGAACATCGCCTGCTCATGCAAACGCTCAAAGAACTGGATAGCGCCCGCGAATGGATGGTGACCTTGGGTCGCAAAACGGCGGCCGAGAAAGTTGCGAGCTTTCTATATCTGATCGCCACCAATATTGATCCATCAATAGATTTGGATGAAATGACATCAGCCAACTTTGAATTACCCCTAACCCGGGTCGATATTGCTGACTTTTTGGGCCTAACCGTTGAAACGGTTTCCCGTCAGCTGACAAAGCTGCGCAAAGACGATGTCATTCAAATTGAGCACAATCGCACCTTTATCGTGCCGAGCATGGAACGGCTGGAATTTCGCTGCGGCTAAGGCGTTTCAACGTCCTCAGCAATATCTTCGGCCCAAAGTTCCGGCTTTTCTTCAATAAACCGCGCCATTAAGTCGATGCAAGCTTGATCATTTACAACAATGACCTCCACGCCGCGCTCCCGCAGAAACGCTTCATTACCGCCAAAATTTACATTTTCGCCGATGACCACGCGTTCAATGCCAAATTGCACAATCGTGCCCGAGCACATCATACATGGCGACAAAGACGTATATAGCGTCATGCCCTTATAAGAAGCTTGCCGACCGGCCTTGCGCAAGCAATCCATCTCGCCGTGGGCAATTGGGTCACCGCCCTGCACCCGTTGGTTGCGCCCTTGTGCGACGAGTTCGCCACCACGTGCCAATACCGAGCCGATAGGACATCCACCCTCCTCAAATCCGGCAAGCGCCTCCTGATAGGCAAGCTGAGTGAAAGTTTGGTCGTTCGGGTTAAGTTGGGTCTTGGACATAGCTGCCTCATCAAACGCATTGGGATCGATTTGAGTTTAATATGACTTCTGGTCTATTGACCATCAAAATGCCGACTTAGTGCTTCAAGCTGTTCCACCACGCCGTTAATGTCACCTTGCCGCACCAGCAGCGTTTTTTGCCGGGCTTGCTGGCCGCGCACAATATCAATGTCGCCTTTCCGCAACCCGAAATGTTTTGCAAATAGCGCGATAACCGCTTTGTTCGCTTTTCCCTTATCGGGCACCGCGCGAACGCGCATGTCTAACATCGCTGCGCCATTGTCGCGCAACTCAACCTGCCCGACCTGATCAGCACTTGCGTTGGGCGATACCCGCAAAAACACTTCAAGCCCAGCATTTGTTAAACGCCAGGCTTGTCGCAAATCCATCATCAATTATTTTGAACTGATCAATAAATGCCGCGGGCAAAATTCACCAAAAGTGACTCGGCGAAGAAGATAATCACGAACAAAACGATGGGTGAAATATCAAGGCCGCCAATATTTGGCATAATTTTGCGGATCGGCTTTAAAATTGGGGCCGTTAGCCCATCAACAAGTCGCCAAATCATCGCAACAAATTGGTTAGAACCATTGATGACATTAAACGTAAACAACCAGCTCATAATGATCATGATAATCACGATCCACTTGACCAGTCCTAAGACCATCAACAAAGTTTGGATAATCGCCAATAGCATTTAATGCATCTCCTGTTCGCCTAACGCTTTTGCATATGTAGCTACTAAGCCGTAAAACAACAAGAGGCTGACCAGTTTCATCGATGCAAATTGAAAAAGCGGTTAAATTTATGGCTCGCCCCCGAAATACGCCGGACGGACGAGCCATGAATTTTTCGCCGGATACGCAAAACAAAATCCCGACAGCCCCTATCTTGCACAAAACGTGCCAGTTTCGGTGTGTCTTGGGTTTACGATTTACCCTTAATATCTAGTACTTACGGCGTTTTGATTAACTGTTAGCTCAAATCACTTTGCATGCTGCATTGCAGCTTGCCTTGCAAATTGCGAATTTCGAGCAATTCAAGAGCTAGTCTTCGTTTCTCCACGCACCTGAGAGCGCAAAACAGTTCGGTCACGTGAAGACACGCCAATAAGTTCTGCCACCCGCCAAACCATATTGTCTTCTAACTCGTGATTTTGGTCATCTGAAAACACAACTTCCCACATCATGCGGATAATATTGAGTTTTTCGTCCAACTCCAATTTGTTCAAAGTCGCGGTAAATGTGTAGAAATCCACCGCTTCATGGTCCTTTTGTGTGGCCAGAACCACAAGGTCCGCAACTTCAGCGGCACTTAACTGATATTGTTCCGTCAGCGTTTTCTCGATGGTTTTGCGCTCTTCTTCGCTCACTTCCCCATCAACGGCGGACAAATGCACCAACAAAGCTGCCGCACAAAGTTTTGGATCAAGCAACGGATCATCAGCTTCGCCATCACTTTTGACACCGAATAACTTGGTGATTGCATCAAACATAATTTTCCTGCCGCTACTTTTTTCTGTTCCTTAGATGTAAACTCTTGCCAGCTTGTGCTCAACCGTCAAACCACACCTTTTGGTTCGACATTGTGCAAAACCATGTTGTCAGGATCACAACCAATGCTCAGAACAACCCATTTAATTGCCTGTGCCTTGTTTCTTTTGGGCGAAGTGATGTTGTTCGCTGCCAACAGATATGACCCCATTAATGCCAGCATATTAATGCTGGCAATGCTGTTATTGGCCTTGAGCACAATCCGGTTTTTGTTTGCACCGTTTGCGCCAAGCTCCAATCGAGTTGGCGCCAGCTTGATGATTTTTGGCTTCTTTACTTCAGCATTTTTCTATTTTGATATCATGGGCTTCGGGCTCACGCCCCACACGAGCCATTTTGACAAAACCCTGTTTTGGGGGCCGGTCACGCTGCTTATTTCAGGGTCAATCCTAATGGGGTTTTGGCTTTATCCATTGGGCAAGGTCGACAAAGCTCTTGGGCTAACACTGCCGCTCGCGCTCATCCTTTATGCGACACCGCGACTATTGGCGCTCAGCGCAAGTGCCCAACTCGTCACAGCAATTACACTGTGCGGCGCTCTGGTTTGGCTCGCGATCTATAAGATCCGGCAGTTCTAACAAAGATATCAGAGCAATTTGTCGATTTGCTTGGCCAGATCAATGTCTTTTTGTGACAGGCCGCCAGCATCATGGGTCGTTAGAAAAATCTCGACGTTTGAATAAACGTTCGACCATTCTGGATGGTGGTTTGCTTTTTCAGCCAACATGGCAACCCGGCTCATAAAGCCAAACGCCTCAACAAAATTGGCAAATTTGAATTTTCGACCGATGCCGTTCTTATTGTGAACCTCGTCCCAACCATCAAGCTGACTTAACGCGTTGTAACGTTCTTCCCCTTCAAGCACGCTCACCATTTCTCCTCCAACAATTCTAGTCTGCTGGTGGCGCATCATCGGCGCTATCATCCAATATGCGCTGGGCAGCACCATCCATATCTTCGTACTGGCCAGATCGAAGCGACCACATGAAAGCACCTAGGGCTAACAGGCCAACCAGCAAAACAACAGGTATAATAATCAATAATGGGGTCATTCGGCCGGCATCACCTTTGATTCTGCAAGGTCCCGGGGTGTGGGTGTCCTTGGATTTACTGTGCGCCTATTTCTATCAAGCCGCAACCGTAACGCATTTAGGGTCACCAACAAAGAAGATGACGACATGGCAATCGCGGCAACCAGTGGTGTCGCAAAACCCATAATTGCCAATGGAATAGCCACCATATTATAGGCAATCGCCAGACCAAAATTTTGTTTCACCGCCCGTTTTGCTCTTTTAGCCAAAGATAGCGCAAATGGTATTTGATCAAGCTGATCTCGCGTCAACACAAAGTCGGCGGCATTTCGTCCAACATCCGCGGCGCTTGAAGGGGCCATGGAAACATGCGCAGCACGCAATGCGGGCGCATCATTTATCCCGTCCCCCACCATCAACACATGTTTTTGCGCGTTGGCCAATGAGCTAAGCGCGTCAAGCTTGTCCTGCGGCGTCAGCCCCCAATGTGCATCTTTTAGACCAAGTATTTGTGCAACTTTTTCCACTGGACCGCGTCGGTCGCCTGACAGAAGCGTAATTCCATTGGTCGCGGCCCTAACGTCGTCAATTACCCCCTGCGCTTCAGGACGCAATTGATCCTCAAAATCAAAACTGGCCACACATTGCCCGTCTTTTGAGAGGTATGTTCGGCTACCGCCTTTATCATCTTCACGCTCGTTAACGCCGCAATAACTTGCCCGACCCAATCGCCATTCGACCCCGTTAATTTCCGCTTTGACCCCAAGGCCCGCAACTTCTTCGGTCCGTTCAAAGTCCGCAGCAACAATATCCTTATGCGCATGGGCTAAGGCCGTCGAAAATGGATGACGGCTCATGCGCGCCAACTGCACGCCAATTTGCAGTTCTTTTTGCCCACCGAAATGAAGTCCCAAAAATTCAGGCTTACCCATGGTTAGCGTGCCGGTTTTATCAAAAGCCGCATGGTCAACTTCTGCGAGCCGTTCTAGCGCTGCACCATCGCGCATCATGATACCTTGTTCAAACAAGCGACCCGCCGCAACCACATGTACGATCGGCACGGCCAGCGCCAATGCGCACGGGCAGGTGATGATCAACACCGCAATCGCAGTCACCAACGCGTTGTGCCAATCTCCATTGTAGAAGCCCCAACCCAAGAACGTCGCCAATGCCAGCAAGTGCACCACCGGCGCATAAATTTGCGCCGCGCGATCAGCGATACGTTTATATCCAGCCCGGCTGCCCTCCGCCGCTTCCATCATTTCGACCATGCGGGCCAAAAAACTTTCATGGGCCGGTTTTGAAACGAGCATAGTAATGTGGCTTGAAAGGTTGGTCGCGCCAGCAAGAAGTTGCGTGCCTTCCTTAATCTGTTCGGGCGCGGACTCTCCGGTCACAAGGCTAAGATCAATCTCACCTTCACCGCTGAGAACTTGCCCATCAACGGGGATACGCTCACCCGCGCCAATGTCGAGCTGCATGCCCGGTGTAATTTGATTGAGTTTAACAAATTCGTGGCTTCCATCCTCTAGCCGACGGGTTGCCCCACGTGGCGCGAGGGACGCCAAATTGCGCACGGCGGACCGCGCCCGTTCACGCATCAAATGGTCCAATGTCCGACCAATCAACAAAAAGAACAACAAGGTCACCGACGCATCAAAATAAGCGTGCTCGCCAGAATTGAGCGTTTCAAAAACGCTCAATCCAAGCGCCAATATCACCGCCAGAGATATCGGCACGTCCATATTAAGACGCCCCACTTTGATCGCGGAAGCGGCGGAACGAAAAAAATGCTGCCCGGCAAACGCAACCGTCGGGATCGCGATGAGCGCTGAAATCCAATGGAACAGATCACGGGTTGATGCGTCAGCCCCCGACCAAATTGAAACCGAAAAAAGCATGATGTTCATTGCAGCAAAGCCTGAAACGGCCAGCGCGCGCACTAATGAAGAGAAGGTTTTGTCTTTCGCGCCCTCGTCTTCAGCTTCTAACAGCATAGAACGATAACCTGCGCGGTTCACTGCTGCCACCAGCTCGACCGGCTGCATATCGCCGGAGGTGCGCCAAATAATCTTTACGCGTTTGGTCGATAAATTCACACGACCCAGTTCAACAGCATCAAGCTTGTTCAATTCTGTTTCAATTGAACGCATACAAGCCGCGCAATGCATATCCGGCACCGCAAATTCGACTTGTCGTCGCCCGTCCGTCAGATCGATAGATGCAGAAATGAGGCTTTCATTGTCAATTTTGTTCTGACCCTTTTGGGCCAGTTCACTGGCAGCCTCTATGCCCGGCGCACAACAACTCATGTCCAAAGCCCCCTATTGAACAATGATGCGCTCACGATAAGTGAAGGGGGTGCCTGCTTCGCTGGTCAGCGAAATAAACACGTCCCAAGCCCCCGCATCCAAGGCATAGTCTGCAACAAATGAGCCGTCTTTTGGCAACAATGTAATCAACTGGTCTTCCCGCTCATGGCTCGGGCGTTTAAGTTCAACTTCTGCAAAACCAGCCGTTATAGGTGCACCCTGATCATCTTTGAGCTGATAGGTCATTGTGCCATTTTGATAGGCCAAGCTTGGCACCCACCCCAACGCGTCTTGAGCCTTATTGGCTGCCAATTTGTCATTGAAGCCTTGGCTCGCCACATAAGAGTTCTTCACGACGAGACCGGTCCAACTGGACGTCGCAAAATAGGCCATGATCAGATTGACCGTAATAATTGTGCCAAAAAACAATCCAATCACGAGGATCATGTGCTTGCCGGTAAATTCACGCTGTTTTGGTTGATCCATCATCATTCCCCTATTTTCGGTGTTTCAAATTTCACCAATTCACGTGATGTCTCATCACCAAACATGTCTTCAACTATAAAGCTAAACCGTGTGGGCTGCTCGCTCAATGCCTTCGGGTCAGCCCGCACATAAATCCGCAACGGCATCACACGATCCGGCTCAACATCCAAAACGATCTGTTCCTTTGGCTCGTTCGCAGAACTAGCAAGTGTCATCTGCCCACCCGGCAATCCATCAATCGACAAACGAATAGTGCGTGGTTCGGGCGTCATATTGAGTATTTTGACATCATATCCATTGCGCACGGCACCGTCGCTTAAAATCACAAATAGCGGATTGCGGTCATGTTGCACATTCACGTCCAATCGATCACGCATGGACAAAACAATAAGCATTGTCACGCCAATTGCCGCCCAAACTCCAAAATAGATCAGCGTGCGAAGCCGGATAATGGTCTTAAGGCTTGTTTCCTTTACCTGACCAATAAGTTTGCCTGCCTTGTCGCGAATATTGTCGGGCCGAATGACATTGGCGTCATCGGTCGCCAATCCCATATTGGTGTTATAATCATTCAAAGTCGCATAAGAGATCAAACCGCGCTCTTTGCCCAATTTGTCCATGACATTATCACACGCATCAATACATAGCGCACAAGTGATACATTCAAGCTGTTGCCCGTCCCTAATGTCAATTCCCATCGGACACACCACAACACAGGCATTGCAATCAACACAATCGCCAACCACTTTGCCTTCTTTAATGGCTTTCTTGGCATGCTTGTTGCGTTGCTCGCCGCGCCAGTCATTATATGTGACGGTCAGAGAGAATTCATCCAGCATTGCCCCCTGAATGCGCGGCCACGGGCACATATAGGTACACACTTGCTCGCGCATTAACCCACCAAAAGTGTACGTGGTTGCAGTGAGAATAAGGATGGTGAAATAGGCAATTG
Organism: Maritalea sp. YIW29; assembly: GCF_057219265.1. Lineage (NCBI taxonomy): Bacteria > Pseudomonadati > Pseudomonadota > Alphaproteobacteria > Hyphomicrobiales > Devosiaceae > Maritalea > Maritalea sp. YIW29. Next base: position 638,219 of record NZ_JBXVVF010000002.1, on the reverse strand, counting down.
AGGGGGCTTCAAACCGCACCACATCCCAAAACAGCGTGGGCGCATCAGCAAAATAAAATATCCACGCCCCGCCGGTGGCAATACCGATCAAAATCCACGTACTGTGTTTGGCCACACGACGCCAAATTTTATTGAAACTCCACGCCGATTTGTCCAACTTCATCCGCTGATTGCGATCGCCTTCAAAAAAGCGCTCGACCACCAGGAACAGATCAACCCACACTGTTTGCGGGCAAGTATAGCCGCACCAAGCACGGCCAACGGTCGAGGTCACCAAAAACAGGCCCACCCCTGCCATCAATAAAAGACCTGCAACATAATAAAATTCTTGCGGCCAAATCTCGATAAAGAAGAAATAGAAACGCCTATTGGCCAAATCCACCAGCACGGCTTGGTCGGGCGCATATTCGCCGCGATCATACCGAAGCCAGGGGGTGATATAATAGATCCCGAGGGTGATCGCCATGATCGCCCATTTCAACTGTCGGAAGAACCCACTTGCGCGTTTAGGAAAAATCTTCTTACGGGCCGCGTATAATTCTGGTCGGTTTTTCGCAGCATTGACCGCTTCCACGTCAAACTGATCAACGCCCGGGCCAGCCTGTGACGGTGTTTTTGAACTCATGTCGATCCAATCCCTATCGATCGCTATGATACCAACTTATCGATATTTCTCATATGTAGCGTTGATTTGGGTCAAATGCAGCATCCATCCTGTCGCAGGCCAGCTTGTCGCACCTCTCAGCAGTTTGAAGCCAACCACCTTGCGATCTAAATCCCCGTCGATCACGCTTTGGTGCGAGATAGTTGAACACGGATTTTCTTGAAGCAAGTGTACCCGATGATTATGTTGAGCTCTCAACAGTCGCTACGCGAAGGGATGACCCATGACTAAATCATACCAGAAGTCCGAAACCGCCATCAAAAAGCTAAGCGCTGAACAATATCGGGTCACTCAACAAAATGGCACTGAACGTCCATTCCAAAACGAATTTTGGGACCGAGATGATATCGGCATTTATGTCGACATCGTATCCGGCGAACCCCTGTTTGCATCTTCAGACAAATTCGACGCTGGTTGCGGCTGGCCAAGCTTTACCCGCCCCATCATAAGCGAACATGTCAAAGAACATTCAGACACAACCCTTGGCATGACCCGCACCGAAGTGCGTTCGAAAGACGGGGACAGCCACCTTGGCCACGTCTTTAACGACGGTCCGCGCGATGCTGGCGGCCTGCGCTATTGCATCAATTCTGCGTCTTTGCGTTTTGTCCCGCGCGCAGATATGGAAGCCGAAGGCTATGCCGAGTTTTTGGATTTACTGCGCGACTAACCCGAATATCAATTGTTTGATCCCAAGAGACCGGGGTGCCCCCTAAAGTGCACCCCGTTTTGCATTCTCGTTCTTAAAGTCATTTATGCCCGGGCAAAAATTGCCCGAAATAGGGTCCACAAGATCGCAATTGCGGCAAGCTGAGCGGCTATAACTGCAGGCCAAATAAGGGGAAACTGCGGGTCGAGATATTTCTGCGGTCCGTAAGAAATCAGCGCAAGTAGTACAGCCAGCCCAGAAAAGATCTTCCCGGCCCATCCTTGCGTCGGCCCGATTACAATTGCTGCTATGGCCACCCCAATCGAAACCCCAATCAACGGTCCAATGCCTGAAATCGGTATAAGAGTTGGCGGGTGCGGGGGTACTTTTGCGAACAGAGCTGCCAGCATTATCACCTGCAAAACAATCAACATCGCCAAAGCAGCTACAGAATTTTTTTCTTCAATCATAGTTTTCTCCAAAGTGTAATTTAGTGTACGGTTGCACATTTATGTATTGTGGTGTACGGTTTTGTCAAGCCCCCAAGGAGTTCGAGATTGCGCGACGAGAAAAAGAAACAAAAACAAAAGGCGATCGAACTAGCGGCCTATGCGCTCATTGAAGAGAAAGGCTATCTGGGCACATCCATGCTCGGGATTGCAAAACGCGCACGCGCGTCCAACGAAACACTCTACAATTGGTATGGCGACAAGCAGGGTCTGTTTAGGGTCCTTATTGAACAAAACGCCAAGGAAGTTCGTCACTTACTTAATGATGCTTTAGAAGATGCGCGTGCGCCTTGCGAAACATTATCTCAGCTGGGGCCCTTACTTTTAGAACTGTTACTCGGGGAGCGAGCCATCGCGCTGAACCGCGCAGCAGCTGCCGATCCAAGCGGCGAATTGGGCAAAACCCTATCTCAGTCCGGCAAGGGAACAGTGTTTCCGCTGATCGTTGAAACATTTTCAAAATTTGAAGATCTGAGTAAAGATCAAGCTAAAGCCATTGCTCAGACCTATCTTTCGCTACTTGTTGGCGATCAACAGATCAGACGTGCCATCGGCGCGATCAAAGAGCCGTCAAAAAGTGAAACTGCAGATCGCGCAAGTTGGGCGCTAAAATCGGCGTTAAAGCTGTATGACATCGATTAACAGCACCCCTTGCCCTCTTGAATTGGCGGACAAGGCACAGTTCCATAGGAGCAATAAACACAACAGTCACCGGCCAATGGCTTTAAAACTTCTCCACACGATTTGCAGTCATAAAAATACTGACATGCATCCGTCGGCATTTGCTCGAGCGCCTTATGTCCACATTTTGGGCAAGTAATTTCAGAACTGAGTTCGACTTTAAGCTGATTCATATTTTCTCCTGACCCAACCCTTGCATCACCCCTTTGTTCAGGCAAATCACTTCGCGTTGACTTCGCATTTTGCCAACTTGATGTTTCTCGAATGAGACACGAAAACCATTTGCTTCAAGCAAATTTGTGGGCTTTGATAAAATCCCGTCCAAAATCAAACGACCCTCGGATCAACAAAATGGCTGAAGCTCTCTCCCAAATCACTTGGATCGATTATGTCGGTTCCTTCGGCACCCTCATGGTCGTGTTGGCCTATTTCTTGACGCAACTTCGCATCATGAGCGCAACCGATCTTGCATTTCCCGTTATCAACCTCATCGGGTCGTTGTTGATTGGTGCGTCGCTTTATTTCAATTTTAATTTGGCGTCCGCCCTCATCGAGTTCTTTTGGATCATTATTTCCATCTTTGGCATTTTAATGTGGCTCAAAGACAATCTACTCAAAAAGGAAGACCAGAATGACAAACTGGCTTAACCCCATCGAACTAGTTGGCACCCATGTTAAATTGGTGCCGCTTTCTCAGGCCCATGCAGACGATTTACAATTGGCCGCAAATGACGGGGAGCTGCACCAACTTTGGTACACCGGCGTGCCAAAACCCTTCGAGGTTAGCACCCGAATTGACCAATTCCTGGCCCGGCAAGATGGGGGCACCATGGTTCCGTTTGCCGTCATTCACTTACCATCCAATAAGTGCGTCGGCATCACGACCTATATGAATATCGATCAAGTGCAAAAGCGCGTCGAAGTCGGCTCCACATGGTACGCGAAATCTGTGCAGCGCTCGCCGTTGAACACCGAATGCAAGTTGTTGCTTCTAACCCATGCATTCGAGCAACTCGATGCAATTGCCGTGGAATTTCGCACCCATTTTATGAACCAGCAAAGCCGCCGCGCCATTGAACGGTTGGGGGCAAAACTTGACGGTGTTTTGCGCAGCCACATGGTCATGCCCAACGGCACAATTCGCGACACCGCGGTCTATTCAATCATTCCAAGCGAATGGCCAAGCGTTAAGGCCAATTTACAATGGAAATTGGACATGCCACGCGCCTAAACTGACGAACAGATATCAAATCCATTCAAGCAGCAACAGTTCGGCATTAGCCGAATTGTCTTCTAGTTTATTTGTGATAAAAGTTACGCTGTTGATAAATGAATGAGACCAAACATGTTGTTGCCCTACCTGTTTTCGAACTTTTACGAAACGGACGAATTTTGCCGACTTGCTGGCAAATCTCCGGACGAGCTGGCGCAATTGCAGAAACGCAAAGTTGCACCAAACGCCTCCTATCACCTAAATGCGAATTTAGACGTGACATCATATATCGGCGCCCACTCCGAACAGCAGACGTTGCAATTTTACCCCCGAAAGGCCCTTAATTGGCTGGCGCTTTTGCACAATGAAAATATTTCAACTGAGAGCGACGCCAAGAAAGCGTTCGCCACACAATTCAATGCGACCAAGGCGACGTTGGCCAACAGCTCGTGGGGACAAAGCATCGTCGCAACATACCCTGAGCTTCTCATTGCATTCGACGAACATCAAACCGACGACACTTGGCGGCACTTTCTGGATGGGACATATGGCATTTGCACCCGCACTGGGTTGCCAGACGCCATATTTCATAAGCAGTTCTATGTGCGATTAATCGACCGAATAACGGACCAACATGGCCCCGGCGCAATTCCCGAGGACATCGGGATTCTGCTTAAAGGAGCAGTTGCCCAATTGGATCAGGTTGAAGCGGATTTTGCACCGCACGAAGTCGCGCAGTCTTCGCGCCAGCGCTGTATAATCGATGTGAGGGCCAACTATTTTGCCGTTGCGGCCTAACCAGAAAGCTTATCCGCGTCACCTGCAATAATTTTGATCACTGTGGCGCGTTTTTCGCCAGACTTGTCATGATATGCGATCTCGCCCGGCGTGTAGTGTAATGACCAAATGACTTCGCCCAACTTGTCCCAAACGACGCTATATCCGCCCTCGTTAAGCTGCCATGGCCCCGTCAAAAGCCCATGTTCAAAATGTTGCATGTAGGCGGTGCCCGACGGGTGATAATAAACGTTGCCCTCAGCCCCTTCCATCGTACGCAAATAGACGCTGTTTCCTGTAAGCAGCACGCGAATTGTTTCTGACCCTAATATTTGCTGTGACATGTTTTACCTATATTTGAATTTGAAAATGACGCCGCCAGGCGCTGTGATGAGTAAAGTCGGTCGACTGGGACCAAGCCAGCATCAAGTTGGCTTCGCTGTTCGTTTCTAGTGTCAACGGAAATGGGGCTTTTACGAATTGGGGAATTGAAAGGGATGCCCACGTTTCCCCTTTTGAGTGACCGGCACTAATCCCTGAAAAACATGGACTGACACCCAATTCATCAACCGCTTTATGTCCCGCACCTGTCGCGACCCGTTCTTCGTATTGATGCCTATTGGTGTGCGCATCGATCATTAAAAACCTGGTGCCTTCCAATTGTGTGGTTGGGCCAAAGCCGATGGCGATCCAACCCGGAGCTGGCGCCACAAATGTGCATTTGACTTGCCCACCAGACCGCCACCATTCAAATCGACAGCCGTCAGTTTCAAATGTGCTTGGCATTTTCATCCCCAAAGTGGGCTCAGAGAACAGGCATGCAAAGACAGCACTGCTCATTCCAATTGCCTTCCGTCGATCCATCTCTTGCTCCAACGCACAATATAGTCTAGTTTCTTGACTATATCGAAGAAATAGGAAAGTCAAGCATCTTGACCAATGAAACCCGTGTGGACCTAATCGACCATATCGGCCTTGACCTTTGGCAGGCCGCCAAAAGTTGGAAACAACATCTAACTGATGAGATGGTGGCCCGCGGCTATGCTTGGTACGCAGGCGCACCCGGCGCGGTGACAATGCATATTGGGCCAAACGGTATCAACCAGTCCAAGCTGCAAGCCAACTTGCTCATGTCCAAACAAGCTGTTCAGCAATTACTCGATAAGCTAGAAAGCGACGGGGTGATTGAGCGCGTTCCTGACCCAACAGACAAACGGGCAAAAATCGTTCGGTTCACTGAAGTTGGATTGGGGGCATTTGCGGCTGCCAATCAAATAAAGCGTGATATAGAAGTTAGATATCAAAAACGACTTGGCGAAGGTGAATTCAAAAACTTACGCGAAAGCCTACGCAAAATCGCCGATGTAGAATAAATCAGCCGGTACCTATGCTGTGGCCGCTGACTTTGCGACGAGGTTAGCTCGACCCCAATCACGCAAACTGTCCATAACCGGCTCCAGCTGCATCCCCAATTCGGTCAGGGAATATTCGACATGGGGCGGCACCACCTCAAATACTTTTCGGTGAACAATGCCGTCTTCTTCAAGTTCTCGAAGAGTCAATGTCAGCATGCGTTGGGTGATCGAAGGGATAGCACGGCGCAATTCCCCAAACCTAAGGGGCCCATCTATCAGGCTATGGGTTACAATCAATTTCCACTTTCCACCCAAATGAGAAATGGCATAAACAACCGGACATAACTGACTTTTATTCTGCTCGGTTAAACCTTCAGGTATGCCTAATCCGGTTGAGTGATCTAGACCGCACATTTTTTTCTCCAGAAAATTTCAAGGCTCAAGAGCGACTAACGCCCTGTTTTCCTACGCTCACACTATTTTACCAATTGGTTTAGTACCTTCTTTGTACCTACAATACAAAATAGTGCCTTCTTGCGATTTTTATCCCAATAGGCATTTTATTGTCAAGCAAGCCGGTGTGCACTTACGCATCTGAATTGCACGATCCAACAACGAACGAGTTTATCATGTCAAAAATTGCAGTGGTTTATCACTCCGGCTACGGCCACACACAAAAACAAGCAGAAGCAGTGCGCGATGGCGCAGCGGCCAACACAAATGACGAAGTTCATCTGATCCCGGTGGATGATGTTGACGAAAATTGGGATATTTTGGCCGCAGCCGACGCCATAATATTCGGCTCACCAACTTACATGGGCGGCGTGTCGGCCCAATTCAAAACGTTCGCGGACAAATCTTCAAAAGTTTGGTTTGAGCGTGGTTGGCACAACAAACTCGCCGCGGGCTTCACCAACTCTTCCAGCCAAAATGGCGACAAACATTCTACATTGCAGCAATTGTCCGTCCTTGCTGCGCAACACGGCATGTTGTGGGTGCCGCTTGGTTTGGCACCAGGCAACAATTCATCAACCGGTTCTGTTGACGATATCAATCGGCTTGGTAGTTCCCTTGGCGCAATGGCCCAATCCAATGCAGATCAGGGTCCTGAAGACGGCCCATCCAAATCGGACTTAGAGACCGCCAAGCTTCTAGGCAAACATGTTACAGCACTTGCAAATCGGTTTGATCGCGCTCAAGCCGCTTAACAAGCTCAAAAAACAGAAAACCCCGGGATGCCTTTTCAAGCAATCCCGGGGTTTAGTTCCCTCCAAGGAACATTTCGTTTGCCTATTCGCCGCCACCAAGTGAATGGACGTAAACAGCCAATTGTTTAACCGTTGCATCGCCCAAGCGCTCTTTCCAAGCTGGCATCATGCCGTGCTTTGGCTCGGCAATCTGCTGGACAATTTCCTCAGTTGTACCGCCATAGAGCCACAGAGCATCTTTAAGGTTTGGTCCGCCAAGTTCTCTCATGCCTTCACCAGTATCACCATGACAAGCAGCACAGTTTTCTTCGTACAATAGTTTGCCGTCGCTTACTTGAGCGCTGTCATGATCAATCCCCGAAAGGCTTGCCACAAAGTTTGCTGTTGCACGAATTTCTGCGCTTTCTAGAATTTCACCAAACGCTGGCATATCAGAAAGGCGTGTATCGTCATCCGCTTCGTACCGAACACCGTGCGAAATTGTCGCGTAAACGTCCTCAATTGTACCGCCCCAAAGCCAATCATCATCGTTCAAGTTTGGGAAACCCGCAGAACCAGACGCGCCAGCTCCATGGCACTGCGAACAATAGACTTTATAGGCAGATTTGCCGCCCTGAACCGCAAACCGTCGAAGGTCCTCGTCCAGCAACACGTCGCCCACATCCATTGCTTCGATTTTATTCACGAACGCTGATTTAGCTTCCGTCGCGACAGCGACTTCCTTGGCCAACTCGCCACGGCTTGAATAACCAAGCAATCCTGGTGTTGCGCCTTTTATCAAAGGGATCGCTGGAAACAAGATCATATAAACAATTGCCCATGCGATGGTCGCATACCACGTCCAAAGCCACCAACGCGGCAATGGGTTGTTCAGCTCTTTAATGCCGTCCCATTCGTGCCCGGTTGTTTCAACGCCGGAGATATCGTCAATTTCTTTTTTGTCACTCATCGACCTACTCCTCGCTCGCAGGACTGCGATCATCTTTTAGGGGGATTTGCGCGGCTGTCTCAGCATGATCTTTTGCGCCCGGGCGAAACATAAATAGAATCACCAGGATAAAAACCGCCAACATGTAGAGAAGGCCCCAACTATCGGCAAAATGCCGAAATGAATTATAGTCAATCATAATCAGCTCCTATCGATAGTTTGCTTCAGCATTGTATGCGCTCAGATCCACTAGCGTGCCCAGCATTTGCATATATGCAACCAGCGCATCCATTTCGGTCAGCTTGGTGGGGTCGCCATCAAAATCACCCAACACAGCTTTAGGATAACGTGTTTCAACACCTTCCCAATCCGCATCCGGATTAGCCTGTGCGCTCATATCGGCGTAGGCATTGGCCACCATTTCGTCGGTGTAAGGCACACCAACACGCTGGTTGGCGATCAGGTGATCACCAATATTTTCATATCCCAGCTCAGCCTTCGCCAAGAAGCTATATGAAGGCATAATACTTTCCGGCACCACCGATTGCGGGTCCTTCAAGTGCTGAACATGCCATTCGTTGGAATAGCGGTCACCCACTCGTGCGAGGTCAGGACCGGTACGCTTTGACCCCCATTGGAACGGGTGGTCATACATGCTTTCCGCCGCCAATGAGTAGTGACCATAACGCTCTACTTCATCCCGGAAAGGCCGGATCATTTGGCTGTGGCAATTATAACATCCTTCGCGGATGTAAATATTACGTCCCGCCAATTCTAGAGGTGAATAAGGACGCATCCCTTCCACCTTCTCAATTGTGTTTTCCAGGTAGAACAATGGTGCGATTTCAACGATCCCACCAATGGACACCACCACAAGACCACCCACTAATAATAGGGTAGCGTTACGCTCGATCACGCCGTGTTTGTCTAAAATTCCCATTAGATCTCTCCCCTATTCTGCAGGCTGTGCTGATACAGCGTGAGCCACAACGATGGGTTTTTCATTGCGTGTTTTGCCCTTAATGGTCATCCACACATTGTAAGCCATCACCAATCCGCCAACTAGGTACATCGCCCCGCCAATGGCGCGCAGCACATAATATGGTTTCAGTGCAGCAACAGATTCAGCAAACGAATAAACAAGGAAACCTTCCGCGTCATATTCGCGCCACATCAAACCTTGGGTAATGCCAGAAACCCACATCACCGCCGCATAGACAACGATGCCAAGCGTTGCGAGCCAGAAGTGCCAATTGACCATCCTGAGAGAGTAAAGTTGCTTGCGGTGCCACAATTTTGGAACCAAAAAGTAGATCATGCCAAAGCTGATCATGCCCACCCAACCAAGAGCGCCTGAATGCACGTGGCCAATGGTCCAGTCTGTATAGTGAGAGAGACCGTTCACCGCTTTGATGGACATCATTGGCCCTTCAAATGTGGACATGCCGTAGAACGCAACCGCGATCACCATCATGCGGATAATCGGATCGGTCCGCAATTTGTCCCATGCGCCAGATAGGGTCATCAACCCGTTGATCATACCGCCCCATGAAGGCATCCAAAGCATAATGGAAAATACCATACCCAAAGTCTGTGCCCAGTCTGGCAGCGCCGTATAATGAAGGTGGTGAGGACCAGCCCAAATATACATGAAGATCAGTGACCAGAAGTGAATGATGGATAAGCGATAAGAATAGACCGGACGCTCAGCCTGTTTCGGCATGAAATAATACATCATGCCCAAGAAACCCGCAGTAAGGAAAAATCCAACCGCATTATGTCCATACCACCACTGGGTCAGCGCATCTTGCACACCGGCAAATAGCGAATAGCTTTTTGAGCCTAGAAGCGAAACCGGCATAGAGAGATTGTTGACCACATGCAACATCGCAATGGTGAAGATAAAGGCCAAATAGAACCAGTTGGCCACATAAATATGAGGCTCTTTACGCTTGATCAGCGTGCCCATAAACAGGATGAGATAGCCGACCCAAACAATGGTCAACCAAATATCGACATACCATTCAGGTTCTGCATATTCACGACCTTGGGTACTGCCCAACAAATAACCGGTGGCGGCCATAAGGATGAACAATTGATAGCCCCAGAAAACAAACCAAGTAAGACCATCAGATATCAAGCGGGCTTGTGTCGTACGCTGCACCACATAAAGGCTTGATGTAATCAACGCCGTGCCGCCAAAAGCGAACACAACCGCTGAGGTATGTAGAGGTCGCACGCGACCAAAATTGAGATAGGGTTCAATGTTAAGTTCAGGGAATGCCAGCTGCAACGCGGCGACCACCCCAACTAAGAAACCAACACAACCCCAGAACGTGGTCAGGATAACGCCATATTTAATTGGCTCATCCAAGTACCCAGATTTGTCACCGGGACCCTCTCCAGCAACCCCCACACGACGCAACATAATGATCGCGCCAATACCCGTTGTTGCTGCCAAAACCCACGCATGGGTTTGATAAAGTTGATCTTGCCCAAACGCAGCGGCAAAAACGGCCAGTAAGGCCGCTAGCCCCAAGACGATAGTCCAGCCCAAATTTTTCATATAATCCCCGCAATATCTCTCGCAAATAGCCCTAATCGCAAATGGGCCAATTACGCGCACGCCCCTTTTGCACTCAAATTTCAATTTAGTTTTGTTTGGAACAGAACACGTTGATCTAAGTCAAGGTTGCCCAATGTCGCTTGTGGCCAAATGCCTCACGACAAATCTAACGATTGGACGCTTGAATGGAGGACCTCGATTTGGGTTTCAGCCGTCCATTTTGTAGGGAGAGAGAGCCCAAAAATGTCAGACACGAGCACCGATGATTTGTTGGCATTATTGCGCAAAAACCATCATGACAAACACGCCTTGTGCGATCGGCTTGAAGAAATCGCCGATGCGCTGCCGGACAATGTAGATCGTCAGATCTGTGTCGCAACGGCACGCGCTATTGAGCCAATTCTCAAAAAGGCGCACCAATATGAAGAAGAGTTGCTCTATCCAGCGCTGACAAAACACCAAACCGATGCGATTGAACAAACCGCTATTTTTGAACGCTTAAAAATCGAACATCACGAAGATTTATGTTTTGGCGAAGAGGTACGCGACGTGTTGGCATCTTATGGCACGGGTCAACCGGTGCAAACAGCAGATGCGACCGGCTATATGTTACGCGGCTTCTTTGAAAACTTGCGCCGCCATATGGCATTTGAGCAAGAGCTCGCGCGACCATTGCGCAAAAAGTAAAACGGCGCCGAGTTTTCACCCAGCGCCGCTCAAAATTCTGTCATCTTTTGTGCAAGTTAGCCTGTTTTAGCCGCTGCCCGTGACGCCCGTTTGCGATCATGCGGATCAAGCATGATCTTACGGATACGAATGCTCTTTGGCGTGACTTCAACATACTCATCGTCAGCGATATAAGACAAAGCCTGCTCCAAAGACATTTTCTTCGGTGTCGTCAATTTAACCGCTTCGTCCTTGCCAGAAGCACGCATATTGGTGAGCTGCTTGCCTTTCAATACGTTCACTTCCAAATCATTGCCGCGAGAGTGTTCGCCAACAATCATGCCAGTGTAAACATCGACGCCTGGATCGATGATCATCGGTCCACGATCTTCAAGGTTGAACATCGCGAAAGCAACAGACTTGCCTGAACCGTTTGAAATCAGAACGCCCGTGCGACGACCCTGCATTTTGCCACGGTATGGGGCATATTCATGGAAAACACGGTTAAAGATTGCGGTGCCGCGTGTGTCTGAAAGCAATTCAGGTTGATAGCCGATCAAGCCACGTGTCGGTACGTGGAACACAAGCCGTGTACGTCCGCCACCAGATGGCTTCATCTCGATCAGATCGCCTTTGCGCTCTGCAAGTTTTTGCACGACGGGACCTGAGAATTCTTCATCAACATCAATGATGACTTCTTCAATTGGTTCATGACGCTGACCATCAATTTCTTGATAAACCACTTTTGGACGACCAAGGCACAATTCGAAACCTTCACGACGCATTGTTTCGATCAAAACAGACAAAAGCAATTCGCCACGGCCAGCCACTTCATAGCTGTCCCCGTCGCCTTCTTCGCCATCTTTGACTTTAAGCGCCACATTGCCTTCAGCCTCAGCAAACAAGCGGTCACGAATTACCCGTGATTGCACTTTATCGCCTTCTTGGCCGGCCAGCGGTCCATCATTCACGCGGAACGCCATGGACAATGTTGGGGGATCAATAGGCTGCGCTTGCAAGGCTTCGGTAACACCCGGCGCAGCAATCGTATCCGCAACAGTTGCTGTCACCAAACCAGAAATCGCAACGATATCGCCTGCATTTGCTTCTTCGACTGGCTCGCGTTCAAGGCCTTTAAAGCTCAACACCTTAGAGATACGGCCACGCTCGATAATCTTACCGTCGTTTGACAAAGCATGTACGGCATCATTTGGCTTAACTGAACCCGACAAAACACGACCGGTCAAAATTCGACCCAAAAACGGGTTAGATTCGATCGTCGTCGCCAACATACGGAACGGACCTTCTTCAACATGAGGTTCTTCCACATGGTCAAGCACCATGTCCAAAAGCGGTGTCATGCTTTCTTGGGGACCTGTAGGCTCTTCTGCCATCCAACCTTGCTTGGCAGAACCATAAAGCACTTTAAAGTCGAGCTGTTCTTCATTCGCGTCCAAGGACACAAACAAATCGAAAATTTCGTCTAGAACTTCTTCGTGGCGCTCATCAGATTTGTCGATCTTGTTGATCGCAACAATTGGCTTAAGACCAATTTTAAGCGCTTTGCCCAAAACGAACTTAGTTTGTGGCATTGGGCCTTCAGCCGCATCGACCAAAATGATCGCGCCATCCACCATGTTTAGGATCCGCTCAACCTCGCCACCAAAGTCGGCGTGGCCTGGTGTATCAACGATATTGATCTGCGTGTCTTTCCAATCAACCGAAGTCACCTTCGCAAGAATGGTAATCCCACGTTCGCGTTCCAGATCATTGCTATCCATTGCCCGTTCTTCAACCCGTTGGTTGTCACGGAATGAACCAGACTGTTTCAGCAGCACGTCAATTAGCGTTGTTTTGCCATGGTCAACGTGCGCGATGATGGCGATATTGCGCAAAGCCATTGTAAAGTTCCAATCTATAGGGAATTCATCTCTCGCGCACGCTTTAAGGCCGATTGGCCAAAAGGGCAAGTTTTAATTGGAAAATGGGCCCGAAAAGCGCGGCTTTTACTTAATATGGCACTTGCAAACTACAATTGGGTAGTTAAGCTTGCCAAATCCCCGCCTTTTGGACTTCAACAATGCTACGTGACTTTTCCCCCCAAGCGCTAATTATTGGGCTCATTACCGGCTTTGTCGGCTTTTCCAGCTCGTTCGCAATTGTGTTGCAAGGTTTGCTTGCGGTTGGTGCAAGCCCAGAACAGGCTGCCAGCGGGCTTACCGTCATGAGCATCGCCATGGGCGTTTGCGCCATTATCCTCAGCCTGCAACGCAAAATGCCGATTTCTGTGGCGTGGTCCACACCCGGTGCCGCCCTGATGATCAATTCCGATCAGCTAACCGGCGGATTCAGCGCGGCCATCGGCGCATTCCTCTTTTGTGCAGTCCTAATTATCATTTCTGGCGTATTTAGACCATTTGGCCGAGCCGTCGAAAAATTGCCCGTACCCCTGGCCAACGCCATGCTGGCTGGCATTTTGATGCCATTATGTTTTGCCCCCATCAAAGCGATTGGCTTTGATCCAATGCTGGGCCTACCGATTGCCCTCGCGTGGCTTGTGGTCGGTTTCTTCAATAAACTCATGGCCGTTCCAGCGGCCTTACTGGCTTTCATATTGGTGATTGTCTTTGGTGTCGATCTACCCGCAGACACGATGGGCAAACTCGCCAACGCACTCGCTCCTAATATTGTTTTCACAATGCCTATTTTCGATTTCGCCACCATCATTTCACTCGGACTGCCGCTGTTTCTGGTCACAATGGCCTCACAAAACATCCCCGGCATGGCTGTTCTGAAAGCCAATGACTACAACACACCAGCTGGCCCCCTCTTCACTGCAACCGGACTGTTCTCGGCCGTCGCTGCACCATTTGGCAGCCATGCGGTAAACTTGGCAGCAATTACAGCCGCCATGTGCGCCAGCCCTGACGCCCATCCGGACAAAGGCAAGCGCTACTGGGCCGCGATTATCACAGGTGTGGTCTATATAATATTTGGACTATTTGCCGGATTGGCGATCACCTTTATCACGCTTTCGCCCGCCATCTTAGTTGAAGCGGTTGCCGGCCTTGCCCTCATTGGTGCCTTCGCCGCCGCCACATTTGGTGCCCTAAATGCCGAACGCGAACGCCATGCCGCTGCCGTCACCTTTTTGATCACAGCGTCTGGGGTGAGCTTTTTTGGCATATCAGGTGCGTTTTGGGGATTACTGACAGGCATCGCAATTCTGACCGCATCAAAATATTTGCCTAAACCCTAGCTTGAAATGAAAAGGGCCCCGAAGCAATGCTCCGGGGCAAGTTCCCCTTATTCCATCACAGAGCAACAAGGGAGTTCACAATGCATCAAAGATGCGGCGCGATATTGCACATGTGAACCCGCTCTGACAAGAGAACCAAATAGATACCAATCCCTTGGGTTTCCTGTAGTTTTTGCCGTTTTTGACTTCAGAGAATTATAGTGGGCTGCGCGAAAATTCCACGGAGCGGCCATCCGCTGTTTTAATCTCAATTGCCAACGTTGAGCGGCCTTCAAAAATGGGAACCGGCCAATCGCCCTTTAATTGACCAATTGCTGAACCTGATAGCTTGGCGAGCTCTAAACCTTGGGCGGCAACGCCATCTAGCGGATGAAATCCGCCCTGCCACTCAATCAAATAGGGTAATGCGCCATCTGCGGGCAAAGACCCGTCGTCGGTAATGCCGAACTTCCAGGACAATTGTCCACGAGCAACATCAATCGGTGACAGAATATCATATGGTGGCTTACTGACTGCAATTTGAATGTCATCGGTACTAGCAATATAGCCCAACAAATTAATGTCATCATTTGCAAAACGCTCACCTAGCCCAAACCAACGAGGCCGCTTCGGCTTCGCATCTGGATTGACAGCAATCAATTCCAAATAGATCGGATAAGTCGGCGTTTCGATCCGCCACAATCTATTGTGGGTGGCAAACAATTCATGCTCGCCACCACCAAAGGGCTCAACGCCAAACATTTCGCTTAGCGCCTTGGTCCCGCTTGCCAGATCATTCACACCTAGCGCCAAATGATCTAGCTTCATTAGGCCTATACCTTGATCTTTTTGCGCGCTGCAAAAGTTTTCAATCGAAGGGCATTCAACTGAATAAAGCCTTGCGCATCCTGATGATCATAAGTGCCTGAGCCTTCTTCAAACGTCACAAGGTCTTCTGAATAAAGCGAATAAGGCGAAGAACGCGCGATCACCGATGCGCTACCCTTATAAAGTTTCAAGGTCACCTCACCGGTCACCATTTCTTGGCTATTATCAATCAATGCCTGCAGCATTTCACGCTCCGGCGAATACCAGAAACCATTGTAAATTAGCTCCGCATATCGGGGCATAATTTCGTCTTTGAGGTGCGCTGCGCCACGATCTAACGTAATCGATTCAATACCGCGGTGTGCTGACAACAAAATTGTGCCGCCCGGCGTTTCATAAACACCCCGGGACTTCATGCCAACAAATCGGTTCTCGACCAAATCTAGGCGACCAATGCCGTGCTTGCCGCCAAGCTCATTAAGCTTTGTCAGCAATGTTGCCGGGCTCATAGCCTCGCCATTGATGGAAACAGCATCGCCTTTTTCGAACCCAACCGTGATAATCTCAGGCTTATCTGGCGCATCTTCTGGAGAAACCGTACGTTGATAAACATATTCAGGCGCAATATCGGCCGGGTCCTCAAGCACTTTGCCTTCAGACGAAGTGTGCAACAGATTTGCATCAACCGAAAACGGCGCTTCACCTCTTTTGTCTTTTGGGACAGGAATCTGGTTCTGCTCAGCAAATGCAATCAAACTTGTCCGGCTTTGCAAGTCCCATTCACGCCATGGTGCAATCACTTTAATGTTTGGATTTAGCGCATAAGCACTCAATTCAAACCGCACCTGATCATTGCCCTTGCCAGTTGCCCCATGCGAAATCGCATCAGCACCAACCTCTTGCGCGATTTCAACCAACCGCTTGGAAATCAGTGGGCGCGCAATCGACGTCCCCAACAGGTACACACCTTCATACAAAGCGTTCGCGCGGAACATGGGGAATACAAAGTCGCGCACAAATTCTTCGCGAACATCTTCAATATAGATTTCTTTAATGCCCATCAGCTCCGCTTTTTTGCGGGCCGGTTCAAGTTCTTCGCCCTGACCAAGATCGGCGGTGAACGTCACCACTTCACAATCATAGGCGACTTTGAGCCATTTTAGGATGATGGATGTATCAAGCCCGCCAGAATAGGCGAGCACAACTTTGTTGATGTCTTTGCTCATGAAAAACGCTGTTCTTTTCTCGAGTTCGAAGGATTTCGCTTCACCTTATGGCAAACCGCACAATTGGTGCAACGTCATTTCACTAGACAAACGTCCAATCAAAAGATCATATGTGCGAATTCAAGTTCAGTTTTATGCCAACTTTGCACGAAGGATTCTATGGGGAATTCTATTATGTCAGATTTGATTTCAATGTTTATGCCGACTTGGCCAATGCTCGCCGCATTTGGTGTCGCAACCGTTGTTCTAGCGGTAACGCCGGGCCCGGATATGGCGCTATTTCTGTCCCGGTCCCTCAATTATGGCCGCTCGCATGGATTAGCTGCATTGGGCGGTGCATGTACTGGCATTTTGGTGCACACAGCATTGGTTGCGCTTGGCATTTCGGTATTGATCGCGGCGGCACCTATGGCATTTTTGGCGCTAAAGATCGCTGGTGCGCTTTATCTGATTTGGCTCGCAATTTCCGCCTTAAGGGCTGGCAATGACCTTGCCATGACCAGTAGTGCTGGCACCAAATCGCCCAGCCATTTCAAAAGCTACCTAACCGGCATCACCATCAATTTGATCAACCCAAAAGTGGCACTGTTTTTCATTACCTTTTTGCCCCAATTCGTAACCGCCACCGATCCATTTGCCACCCATAAATTGTTCACATTAGGTGTGATTTTTGTGCTCGTTTCTGTGCCCATTACCGCAGGCATGATATTTGCGGCGGATTGGCTGTCTGAAACATTGACGAAGTCCAAATGGATTGGCCGTGCGCTCAACTACAGTTTTGCCGCTGTATTTGCCAGTTTCGCCGCCATCATTCTCACCGCTCAAGCTAGGCACTAATTAAAAAATGAATTATCGTCACGCCTTCCACGCTGGTAATTTCGCCGACGTCATCAAACACATCATTTTGACGCGGATCATTTGCTATTTGCAAAAAAAAGAAAAAGCCTTCCGCGTGCTCGATACCCATGCGGGCATTGGCCTCTATAATCTTGCAGGCAGCGAGGCACAGCGTTCCCCGGAATGGAAGCAGGGCATTCAAGCCCTAATGGATGCAAACCGCTCCAATGAATTAGACGCGCTAATCAAACCCTATTTGGACGTGATTAAAGGCCTCAATAGCTCCGGCACTTTAAAACTATATCCCGGTTCTCCCCTTTTGAGCCGCAAACTTTTGCGCCCTCAAGATCGCCTCACCGCCACCGAATTACACCCCAAAGACGCGATCACCCTCAAATCTCATTTTGAAGGTGACATCCAAGTTAAGGCGATTGAGCTGGACGGCTGGCAAGCGCTTGTCGCCCATATGCCACCAAAGGAAAAACGCGGGCTTATTCTGGTTGATCCACCATTTGAAAAACCGGACGAATATACAAGATTGGGCTCTGGCCTATTCCGTGCCCACAAGCGGTTTAACACTGGCACCTATGCGCTTTGGTACCCGATCAAAGATAAGGCGCAAATCGACGTGTTTGCCGATCAGCTTTATAATACTGGCATAAAAAAAATGCTGCGGATCGAGTTTAACATCAACCAACCGACCAATCCGCCAAGCCTTTATGGTACGGGCATGATCGTTGTTAATCCGCCCTATACGCTAGAAGACGAAATGAACTTGGTCCTTAGCGAGTTGGAACCCATTTTGGCCCCTTCGGGCAAAGGCGGATTTGAAGTAAGCTGGATTTATAACGAAGACTAGATAATTCGCACTACTTCTTCTGTCCTAAATTGTCCTAAATTTGTCTGAAGTCTGCATATATGCATTGATATAAAGGTCTTAAGTTCAATCCTACCAAAATGTAGGAAAGGCCTATTATGTCCAATTCACACCATGCGCTTATCGTTGTTGATGTTCAGGAGAGTTTCCCCCATCGCGACTATTATCAAGAAAAATATGTCCCCGCCTTTATTCAAAATACCCAAAAACTAATCAACGGCGCTGCATCCGCTGGCGTCAAAATTGTGCAAATTTTCCATGTGGAACCCGAAGGCGCGTTTTCAAAAGCCTCTGGCTTAGTCAAAACGCTACACCCGATCTCCATCAAACCCGACACCATTATTGAAAAATTCCGCCATAGTGCATTTGCAGGCACCAGCCTAGACATTTGGCTGAAAGAAAACCGCATCAATGAACTGACCATTTGTGGCATTCGCTCAGAGCAATGTTGTGAGACCACAACCCGTCACGGCTCCGACATTGGTTATAAAATCAACTATGTAACCGACGCGACCCTCACCTTTGATATGATCCACCCAGATGGCAGCACTCTAACCGCTGACCAAATAAAACATCGCACCGAAACGGTTTTGTCCGGCAGGTTTGCGACCATTAGGTCAGTTGACGAGGCCATTGCGAATTTTAGGGGCTAACATGAACAAGCAACCGGCAAAAAACATCATCAAAATCTACTTCATCTTGGGGCCAATTCCCTTGATGCTGGATTTTGCCGGGCCATGCGAAATTTTTCGCCGCGCCAATATCATGCAGGATGAAACCTATTTCGACGTCAGCTTTGTCGGCAATCATCCTGACATTCAAACGTCGATCGGCCTGCCGGTTTCAAACATCAACCCATTGCCTGTCGACGTTGAAGATGATGCCATGGTGATCATCTCTGGCAGCGCGAGCTCCGTGCTTGGCCAACTCGGCCTGCCCGACGACAAAGAAATCAAAGCTGAAAACGAGGCTATCATCAATTGGCTAAAGACCATGATAACGCCCAACCACATGCTGATTACAGTGTGCTCAGGCGCTCTTTTAGCGGCAAAGGCCGGACTATTTGACGGTTATAAATGCACGACCCACCACGATAGTCTTGATGAGTTAAAGTCGATCAGCAACCGCATCAAGATCGAAGATAATTGCCTGTTTACAAAAGACCGTAACCGCTATGCAAGCGCTGGCATCACCTCGGGTGTTGACCTGATGCTTGAGATCGTCGGCGAGAAAATCGGCCTGGCCATCGCCGCGCAAATCGCCAAATTTTTGGTGGTCTATACCCGCCGAAACGGCACTGATCCGCAAATGTCGCCGTGGTTAAAAGGCAGAGATCACCTCCACCCGACAATTCATCGCATTCAGGATATGATTGGGCAAACACCCACAATTGACTGGGACGTCACCCAACTCGCCGATGCAGCCAATATGAGCCCGCGCCATTTCTCACGGCTTTTCAACGCCCAAACGGGATTGTCCGTACCCGACTATATAAACGGCCTCAGGATCGCGATTGCGGAAAACAGCCTTCGTGCCGAAGACAAACATATAGAACGCCTGTCCGACGAGTTGGGCTTCGCCTCATCACGACATTTTAGACGCGCATGGAACCAGCATCATGATCTATCGCCAAAGAAGTGGCAGAATGCGCAACCTTAGCAAAAACACCTAGACCGACCGCGTAATGCCACCATCTACCCGCAGATTCTGTCCTGTCATATAGCTCGATTTATCCGAAGCCAAAAACTCAATTGCATTGGAAATCTCTTCCACCCGACCATAGCGGCCCATGGGAATACGTGCACGACGATCTTCTGCTTCTGGCAAACTATCTATGAAACCGGGCAGCACATTATTCATGCGAATGTTTTGTGCCGCATATTTGTCGGCAAACAATTTTGTAAATGCAGCCAAAGCCGATCGAAACACCCCAGAAGTAGGAAACAACGCTTCTGGTTCAAAAGTTGCGTAAGTTGAAATATTGACAAATGACCCGCCACCTTGCGCTTGCATAATCGGTGTAACCAATTTTGCCATGCGCACCACATTCATCAAATAGGTGTCCATGCCAACATGCCAGTCCTCGTCCGAGATTTCCAACACGAGGCCCTTTGGTCCATGCCCGGCACTCGATATCACGCAGTCAATCTGGCCCCATTGCTCCATGGCACGGTCAACAAGTATCTTCAGGTCCGCTACATTCTGATTGCTGCCAGTTACGCCAATGCCGAGCAATTCATCCGCTAACTCTTCGCCTTTACCTGACGAAGACAGAATGCCCACTTTATACCCACACTTTGCCAAATGCCGCGCAGCATCAGCGCCCATGCCACTGCCACCGCCAACGATAAGTGCAACTCTTAGTTTCATGTCAATTCTCGCCTTCAAGCAGTTTCCCTCCCCGTTTGTCAGCAATAATTGCCTTCAACAAATCAATTATTTTATGCTAAGGTAATAGAAAATCTATCGGGTAAATGAGTGAAAACAAAAGCACCTAGCATTCTAACCCTAGACGCAATCCGCAATACAGCGCGGTTTGGCAGTTTTCGAGCCGCGGCGGACCATATGGGCGTCACTCAAGGCGCGGTGGCGCAACAGGTTCGCCAGTATGAAGCACAGATAAAATTCAAACTATTCGAGCGTTGGGCGCGGGGCTTGCGGCCCACTCCTGCTTGCACGAATTATCTCAAACAGATCCAACCAGCCCTTGATACTATTTCACAAGCGACGTCCCAACTTGAGGACACACTTGAAACAAGCCGAAAACATGTTGTGATCAGCACAGTCCCATCAATCGCCAGTCGCTGGCTAATGCCGAGATTGGTTAGTTTCTATAAACATCATGCGAACATTTTAATCTCTATCGACACAACAGAACAATTACGTCGCTTTGTTGGCGAAGGGGCCGCAGATATCGCAATACGCTGGAATGGCAAACCAACACCAGGATTGGAAGCCCGACCGATTCTAAAAAATTCAGTGATTGCAGTTGCAAGCCCAGATAACGTGGACAAAACGGCGGAGCCGCTTGCCATTTTGGAGCGCATCCCACTTATCGATGACAACCGAAAACTTTGGATGAAATGGAGCGCAGCATTTGATATTGAATTGCCCAAATCAACAGTTGATTTCGGTCAGGCCAACAATGCAATTGAAGCTGCAATCAATGGTTTAGGTGTGGTTCTAGTTTCAAAAGTGTTTGTCGAAGACGCATTGAAAAACCGCAATTTGGTGCCTGCCCTGCCAGAGCGGTTTGAGTTTCAGCCCGACGGCAAATTTCATCTGATAACGCGCCGCAATGAAACAAATTCAGCGGTACGCACCGTTAGCGATTGGATATTGGAACAAGCAGAACCGAAAAATTAATGAGCCGCTGTAATTGCGTCTCGGTCTTTTTTCGTCATACGTTCTGTTTCGGACTTCAACTGTCCACACGCAGCAAATATATCGCGTCCGCGTGGCGTGCGCACAGGGCTGGCATATCCAGCAATATTGACAACGTCGGCGAATTTTTCGATCTGCGCCCAGCTTGAACATTCATATTCAGAACCCGGCCAAGGATTAAATGGAATAAGATTGATCTTGGCAGGAATACCATCAAGCATTTTCACCAATGCTTTCGCATCCGCTATAGAATCGTTGACCCCCTTGAGCATCACATATTCAAAAGTTATGCGTCGCGCATTGGAAAGACCTGGATAATCGCGACATGCTTGCAGCAATTGCTCAAGTGGGTATTTCTTGTTGATCGGCACCAAGATGTCGCGCAATTCGTCGCGCACCGCATGTAAAGAAATTGCAAGCATAACGCCGGTTTCTTCGCCCACTTTTTCAATGAACGGAACAACACCAGATGTCGACAAGGTGATTCGGCGTTTGGACAGGGAAATACCATCACCGTCTGACATCAACAACATGGCTTGTTTGACATGCTCGTAATTGTAAAGCGGCTCGCCCATGCCCATCATCACCACGTTGGTGACGGTGCGTAGGCCTTCTTTTGGTACAACGCCGTCAGTCGGTCGTGTTCCACCCGCATAATCGCCCAGCCGTTCCCGGGCCATCAAAACCTGAGAAACGATTTCGCCAGCGGTTAAATTACGCACCAACTTCTGCGTGCCCGTATGGCAGAATGTACAGGTCAGCGTGCAACCAACCTGAGAGGAAACGCAAAGCGTGCCGCGATCTTCTTCAGGAATATAGACAGTTTCCACGTCCACCGGTGGCATGTTGGGCTGTTCAGGATCAGTGAACCGGAACAACCATTTGCGTGTGCCGTCGCTAGAAACCTGCTCCGAAACAATCTCGGGACGTGTCAGCACAAATTTCTCTTTAAGCTGCTCACGCAAACCCTTTGAGATATTGAGCATATCATCAAAGTCACTGACCCCATTGACATAAAGCCAGTTCCACAACTGTGAAACGCGCATACGAATTTGCTTGTCGGTCAGACCAAACGTCGCCAGCGCTTCCGTCAGTTGTGCGCGATCCATACCGATCAAAGATTGTTTTTTCGCAACAGCCGGTGTTGCAGCAGCCAAATCCAGAGTAACAGCCATTTTTTCATCACCAAATACGTTAAGGGGCGATATGCATGAGGGCACAAAGCCACGTCTCAACGCGCGTTGAAACAATAAAGTTGGCTCACCTATCACATAGATGAAGGAATTACCAATAGTTGGGATGAATTATCTCGGGTCTACGCCTTAGCGGTTGCAGGCCGCATCAATTTTGCGCATGGATGCTGTGGCGCCTGAAAGCGAGAATGTTAACGTGACGCGGGCGCCTTGTTTATTGACCCCCTCAAATACCATTGAGGTGCCTCGGCGCATGGCAGAAGCCATTTCGCTGGAACGGCTAATATCTTCAAGCCAAGCGGCGTCCCCTTGGGTGAACATTGAAAATTCTTCGCCACCAATTTTCACGCTGGCCAAACTGTCTGTACCGAACTCAAACCCGGCAACAAGGTTCATTTCATGGGATACACGCTGGTTTGGACGATGCGTGACATAGAAATAGGGTTGATCAATATCACCAAGTTCGGGTTCTACTAAAACTGGCTTCGAATGAATAAAGCAAATGGCCGTGCTGGACTGTGTCGTAGAATATGCAGACCAAGCCTTAAAACTACCCAGTGATTGGACAGATTGCCCAAAGGCAACATTGCTCAGCAACGCTGCGGACACAGTGGCAATGATCAGTTTCAACGGGGCGGTTTTTCGACGGGCAAGCGTAATTTTCATGAATTCAGTTCATTATGAAGTGGACAAAGCGCGAGTGTTTTAAATCACACTTTGTCCCAAAACGCATCAATTCTATTTGCAGGATTTGTCGATCTCATTCATCGCCGCTGTAACGCCGGACAACGAATAAGTGTCCGTTGTGCGTGTGCCACGTGTTGAAATACCACGAACAACCAATTCTGAACCACGTTTCATCGCCGCAACAAAACTTGGCTCATCCGCAGTTGATGCCAACCAACCCGCTTCTTGCGCACTGTCGGTGACCATAGGATAAGTTTTTCCATCCACGGTCGCAGAAGCTTCAGCGCCCGGCTTAAACGGGTAGCCGATCAAAGTCGCAACTTCATTGCGTTTCTTGCTGCCTTCGCGGTGGGTGATGATAAAGTGAATTGGACTACGTTTCACACCTGTTGGCTGGCTATCGCCTGGCGTTGCTGAGATGTAACAAATTTTGCCATTTGCATCTTTGTCCGTCCAAGCCGTCCAAACCTTAAATGTGCCCAACTTCGTGGCAGCCTCAGCGCTAGCGACAACGGAGAAAGTTGAGAGCACTGCTATGCCCGCTGCAATCGCGAATTTTTTCATATTTCTTGCCAAATCCATCTTTGCCATTTTCATCTCTGGGTTCCTGTCCAAAATACCCGCTTCCCGCACTATTATCCGCCAACGAAGTTACCAAGCTGCAAACTTTGTGCAGCATTTTATACAAATGCCAACATACGCCACAATTGGGCGGGAATTTGACGCTTGCCAAAGCTTTGCACCTGTTTCACCTTTCGAGGTGAATGAAGTCTTAACAAAACACGCAAAAATCGAGACCGGCATTGACCCAATCCATCTTATTCGTTTGCCTAGGTAACATCTGCCGTTCACCAACAGCGGAGGCGGTATTTACCCATCGCGCCAAGCAGTCTGGTCTTCAAGACTTGCATATTGAAAGCGCGGGAACTGGAAACTGGCACCAAGGACAACCACCCGACAGCCGCGCCACCAAACATGCTAAACGACGCAGCTACGACCTAAGCATTCTTCGCGCGCGTTCGGTGCAAGATGCAGACTTTGACAAATTTGATCTCATCCTTGCCATGGACAATGCCAATCTAGCCGACCTTAATGCCCGCGCACCTTCAAACTGCCACGCGAAAATCGAACTCTTTCTGGCCTATGGCAGCGCCAAAACACAAAGAGTGAGCGAAGTTCCTGACCCCTATTATGGTGGCGATCAAGGGTTTGAAAATGTACTCGATCTTATCGAAGATGCGAGTGATGGGTTGATCAAGGCACTAACGTAACCTATCGCCACGGCCACATGGCTCAATGACAACATCGGCCAACTTTTTGGCCACGCCCGCGTAGGCGGCCTCCAGCACCCTAGAATTTTTGCATGCGGCCGTCGGCCGTATGGGCCTACCCCGGGCACCCCAGAGTTTTTGCACGCCGCCGTCATTCGCTACGCTCATTACCCCGGCACCCCCGCCAATGGGTGCACCCCAGAAATTCTGAGCAAGCGATAGAAAAGGCGGACGAGTGAAACGAGGACCTCGGCCAACTTTTTGGCCGCGCAGGGGCAGGGGCAGGATTTGCTATAGCGCGGTTTTAGCGCGTCATAGCAAATCCGATGCGCCCCGTGAGCGAAAACTAAGCCGCTAACGGATAAGCCTCTTCCACCAAATAAGGCCCACCGCCAACGGACTCCTTGGCGGAGTAGAGCACGAACCGAGAGACCTCAAATGTCAGCGGAACAAATGCACCAGCGCGTCCAATATGCTGTGCAACATCCCCAGCGCTAACACCGCTTAGGCGAGCCAAGGTGACGTGAGGCGTATATTTTCGCCCATCCGGTTTAAGCCCGAAGCGTTGCAAGGCCCGTTCATGATCATGGTGCAATTCTAAAAGTTCGGCACAGGGATCCAAACCGGCCCACAACATTCTTGGGCGATTGCCGCCAAATGCCCCTAAATGATTTAGCGTGACACTAAAAGGCGGATCGACCCGCATTTGAGAAAGGCAATCGGCCACTTCATCAGCGACCTGATAATCTACATCCCCGATATAGCGTAATGTAATGTGATAATTGGAAGGATCGATCCAGCGGGATTTACCAAGCCCGCCACGCTTTAAAGAAAGCGCAAATGAAACATCGCTTGGAATTTCCAAGCCCGTAAATAAACGCGGCATAAAACCTCACTATTCGTGACGCTGACCACATTATTGAACCCCAATAACATGGCCCCAACACTCAAACTATATCACGATTCGCATCACATTTTTCTAACAATGCAGCCAAATGCGCACAACACCTTGTTTTGTTAAGCTTTCCTCAGCTTAACCCAGAAAATTTAGAAAGCGTTTGCCTTGTAATTTCCACTTTCCATGTCCATATTAGCCAACGAACGGTGGACGCGACAGTTTTGCGCCGCCAAAATGAATGCAATTGATCACGAGGTTACTATCAATGGCACAATATGAACGTCAAACATCCGCATCGCATGCCGGCGCTCAAGCCGCCATCGATGAAGGCCTACGCAGCTATATGCTGGGCATTTACAACTATATGGGTATCGCACTGGGCATTACCGGTGTTGTTGCCTATTTCCTGACTTTTCTAACAACAACAGGCAACCCTGACGCCGCCGTTGCGCAAATGGGCAGCCACTATCTAACCCAATTCGGCGCCACGCTTTATGGTTCGCCACTAATGTGGGTTGTCACTTTGGCACCACTTGGGTTCGTGTTTGGGCTTAGCTTTGGCATCAACAAAATGAGCTTTGCAACCGCTCAATTGGTGTTCTGGGGCTTTGCTGTTGCGATGGGCCTATCGCTCTCATCAATCTTTTTGCAATATACAGGTGAATCTATCGCCCGTGTATTCTTCATCACAGCCGGTACATTCGGCGCGATGAGCCTTTATGGTTACACCACAAAACGTGACCTAACAGGCATGGGTTCATTCCTAATGATGGGCTTGATCGGTATCATTATCGCGTCAATCGTCAACATCTTCCTTGCATCTGGTCCTTTGGCATTCGCCATCTCTGTGATCGGTGTGTTGGTGTTTGTCGGCTTGACTGCATATGACACGCAAAAAATCAAAATGATGTATGTCGAAAGCGATGGCAGCGAAAACATGGGCAAGAAAATGCTTATGGGTGCGTTGACCCTTTATCTTGATTTCATCAACCTATTCATCATGTTGCTCCGTTTGTTCGGCAACCGCGAGTAATCAAGCTAGCCATTTAGAACTGGCAATTTATCAAAGGCTCCGTACAATTGTGCGGAGCCTTTTTTGTTGAGAAGTCTGATGAATATCTGCGCATTTAACCCTGAACATGCTGATGCAATCACCAAGATTTACAACCATTACGTACGCCAGTCCGCAATTACGTTTGATGTTGAACCGCTAGAAGTGCCGCAAATGGCGGCAAAACTAGCGACTTTAATTGAAGGCAACTACCCGGTCTTGGTCGCATTGAACGAGAATGGAGTTGTCGCGGGCTTTGCCTATGCCAGCACATATCGCCCCAAAGCGGCCTATAAGCATAGTTGTGAGGTGACGATTTATCTCGATCCCCAATTCCAGGGCCAACGCATTGGCAGTACACTGATGCGCCCACTAATTAAAACCTTGTGTGAAAGTGAGGACTTTCATCTGGCCATTGCAATGATTGCAGACGAAGCGCAAGCGTCCATCCACCTACATAAAAAATTTGGCTTCGAGATGGTCGGTCGCCTAGATGAAGTGGGACACAAAAAAGATCAATGGCACGGGGTGACAATTATGCAGCGCAAGCTCAACCCAACGCTAGCGTAGAGCCACAACATCGCCGTCAAGTACCCGAAGCACGTTGCGCAGCTCATGCCCCCGCTTTAGCACCTGCCCAGCATGGCCAACCACCCTGTACATGCCCTGTTTCTTGCGTAATTTAGGGTCTTTCTCAATCCGAAATACCGGCATTTCACTCGCCCGTTTAAAGATCGAAAAAACTGCTCGATCCTTGAGCATGTCGATCGCGTAATCTTTCCATTCGCCCTGCGCAACCTGGCGTCCATAAACATTTAGGATAGTCGACAGTTCATGGCGATCAAAGCGCACAGTTTCAGGGATAGGTTTTGGTTTGCGTGGTTTGACATCGTCATTTGAGTGAACAAGCCTGAGTTTTCCGGCAGATTTTGGCATTGCCCGTTCAGTCAAAGTCAAACTCCTCAATTCAAATCATCTTCACCAATGATTGCCCCAATTTTGAGGGAAAGCAAGGGACAATAAACCATCAAATTGTCACATTCTGACCGAGTTCTTGCCGAATTGAAGGGCTATATATTGATCATGCCTCCAGTATACCCCGGCCCTTGGACTGTTTTAGCCCCCAATCGAAGAGCAGCTCCAAGGTGCCGGACCCCCAAAAATCAACTTCGGGTCTAGGCCCTAAATACACAAAACCCCCAAATACAATTTGGGGGTTCTTTTTGTTCGTCTGTTGTTTGAAAGATTTATTGAGCTCAGCGCGTAAGAGCAGCTGCACCCAACATCCGGCCGGGCAGACCTCGGTCTGTGCGTTCTTGTACCAGCACAGCAAGTCCATCAACTTCATCGCCCAACATTTGCGGCATTGGAATGCTCAAGCTCGTGCTCTTAGAGGGCGACCACATGCCAACAATCTGGCGATGCTTGACCACGGACGAATAGGTCAATGTCTGACCACGATTTTCACCGCGTTCAATTTCAACTTTGGCGTTCGAAATATAGGGAACCAACCAAACCGTTGCCTGCTCAACATCGGTATCCACCATAGGGATCTCAATGGAAAGCATATCGCCATCGACCGAGAACGACACCCCAACATCCAAAGATGATGATGCAATCGCCTTATCGATCTTATCGCCGTGCGAGCCAACAATATCGACGGTTCCATTGATCAAAAGCTGTGGCGTATAAATGCGTTCGGCGCCAAGTTGGTGCGCATAGCTGCGTTGAAGATTGGAATGCTCTTCATCACTGAACGTATCGTTCCAGCCAATATAGTTCCAATAATCCACGTGATAAGCCAAGGTGATGAGCTTCTTGTCCTTCGCAAGACCGGACAATATCTTGTCCGCAGGCGGACAAGACGAACATCCCTGCGAAGTGAAAAGTTCAAGAACCGCTACCGGCTCAGACTTGATACTCATGGACAATGCTGGGCTGACAAAGCCCGGCAAAATACCCGCAGTAGCGGCAACGATCAGTTGGACAATTTTTTTCATGAGATTTTTTTAAGCTAAACACGCCTCACCCGCCAGTCACACAAACTAACAAATTCGCGAGCGGCAATATATGGGCGATTTATTTACCCGTCTATTTGCCAGCAAACTGAGGCCCGTATAGCTTCGAACCTTTATGAAACAAGATTGCGCAGCACATAGTGCAATATCCCGCCATGACGGTAATAGTCGAGTTCATCTTCAGTATCGATCCGGCAAAGCGTTTCAAATGTGCGCACCGCGCCTGAAGCTGACTTTACTGATACTGTCATGTCACAACGTGGCGCTATATCATTGAGGCCCTCGATGGAAATCTCTTCGTCCCCTGTGAGGCCCAAAGAACTCCAGCTCGCGCCATCTTTAAACTCCAGCGGCAACACACCCATACCCACAAGGTTTGAGCGATGAATACGTTCAAAACTTTCTACGATTACCGCACGAACACCGAGTAATAATGTGCCCTTTGCCGCCCAGTCACGAGATGAGCCGGTGCCATATTCTTTGCCCCCAAACACAATCAAAGGTGTACTAGCTTCTCCATATTCCATCGCGGCATCATACATTGCCGCAACTTCACCGTTCGGACCTTTTGTAAACCCACCCTCAACGCCGGGCACCATTTGGTTTTTAATCCGGATATTGGCAAATGTGCCACGCATCATAATCTCATGATTGCCGCGGCGAGAGCCATATGAGTTAAAGTCTTTTGCGGCAACCTGACGGTCCACCAAATAACGGCCAGCCGGCGTATCTGTCTTGAACGAACCCGCCGGCGAAATATGATCAGTTGTAATGGAGTTGCCCAACAGGCTCAAAATTCGCGCATTATGGACGTCTTTAATTGGTGCGATATCCATCGACAAACCGTCAAAATAGGGTGGGTTCTTTACATACGTTGAAGATGAATTCCAACCGTACGATTCTCCGCCTTCGACTTTGATAGATTGCCAACCTGCATCACCCTTAAAGACATCCGCATAGCGTTTTTGGAACATTTCGCGGGTTACATTTTCACGGACAATTGTCGCGATTTCTTCTGCGGACGGCCAAACGTCTTTCAAATAGACCGGATTACCATCCTGATCAGCCCCCAAAGGCTCCGTTGTGATATCAATCGTCATCGACCCCGCAAGCGCATAGGCAACAACCAATGGCGGCGAAGCCAAATAGTTCGCTTTGACGTCTGGATTTACCCGACCTTCAAAGTTCCGGTTACCCGAAAGAACAGAGCAGGCCACCAAATCCTCAGCACTAATCGCATTGGAGATTTCTGTCGGCAGTGGCCCCGAGTTGCCAATACAGGTTGTGCAACCATAGCCAACAAGGTTGAACCCAAGCGCATCCAAATCTTCTTGCAAGCCAGAGGCGGTCAAATATTCGGTCACAACTTGCGAACCTGGCGCCAAGGATGTTTTCACCCATGGCTTCACGGTCAAACCAAACCTGCGGGCATTGCGCGCCACCAAACCGGCTGCAACCAGAACTGCCGGGTTTGACGTGTTGGTACAAGACGTAATCGCCGCGATAACAACATCACCATGGGTAATGGAATAATCCGTGCCCTCAACGGACGCCATCGGTGTATCCGATTTGGCATATTCACCCGCCAAACTACCAGCAAATTTGGATTTTGCTTCGTCCAAATTCACCAAATCTTGCGGGCGTTTTGGGCCAGAGATCGCTGGCACAACTGCATTCAGGTCAAGAATTAAAGTATCCGAATACTCAGCTTCCGTGGTATTCTCATCTCGGAACATGCCCTGCGCTTTGGAATAGGCTTCCACCAAGGCAACACGATCCGCATCACGACCCGATGTGGTGAGGTAATTTAGCGTATCATCATCAACCGGGAAGAACCCACAAGTCGCGCCATATTCCGGCGCCATATTGGAAATCGTTGCCTGATCTTCCAGTGTTAGATTATCAAGGCCGGGGCCATAAAACTCAACGAACTTACCAACAACGCCACGCTCACGCAGCATTTCAACAACGCGCAACACCAAGTCAGTTGCGGTAATGCCGTCGCGCATATTGCCTTCAAGCTTAAATCCAACCACTTCGGGAATAAGCATTGAAATCGGCTGCCCCAACATTGCCGCTTCCGCTTCAATGCCACCAACACCCCAACCAAGTACCGACAGACCGTTGACCATTGTGGTGTGGCTGTCCGTGCCGACCAACGTGTCGGGATAGGCAACAGTTTCGCCGTTCTCTTCCTTGGTCCAAACAGTTTGGGCTAAGTATTCTAAATTCACTTGGTGGCAAATGCCGGTTCCGGGAGGCACAACGCGGAAATTATCAAATGCTTCTTGGCCCCAGCGCAAAAATTCATAGCGTTCGCCATTGCGTTCATATTCGCGCTCAACGTTCTGGGTGAACGCGGTGCCTGTACCGAAAAAGTCAACCATCACTGAATGGTCGATCACCAAGTCTACGGGCACTTGCGGGTTGATCTTCTGCGGATCGGCGCCAAGCTTTGCCGTGGCGTCACGCATGGCCGCTAAATCAACAACAGCTGGCACGCCTGTAAAATCCTGCAGCAGTACCCGCGCGGGACGATAGGCGATTTCTTGTGAGGATGATTTTGTCTTCAACCAATCAGCACAGGCTTGAATGTCCGCTTTCGTGACCGTTCGACCATCCTCAAAGCGCAACAGATTTTCCAAAACCACTTTCAAAGAATTTGGAAGTTTGGAAATGCCCGTCAGGCCATTTTTTTCAGCTTCAGGAAGTGAATAATAAGTGTAGCTTTTGTCGCCAACAACGAGCTTTTGTTTGGCGTTGAAACTGTTCAATGAAGTATGTGTCAAACTATGCCTGCCTATCTGGATGAAACAAACCGGCGCTGATCTAAAACAATAAAGGGTCGCTTTCGACCAGCAGCCGAGTGAATGAACATTGCCGTCCCCACGTCAACATTCAACCAATATATAGTAAAACTAGGCCCTATTTTCCAGCACTGTGCAACGTCACTTTGTCGTAATGAGAGTTAAGTTCGACAGACTTTTTAGAAAAGTGAGTCAAGAATAGTGGCGAAGCAACGACACAAAAAAGCCGGCGGGTTCCCCCACCGGCTCATATTTTCGTCTCATAAAGGGCGAATTACCCCTAGAAATGCACCGACTTTGTGTCGATCGGCTTCACCTGAGGTGGTGCAAACTTGGTGAGGTCAATGCCCTCTACCGCTTCCTTATATTCATCCAGACTTGGTGTACGGCCAAGAATGGCTGAAAGCACCACAATCGGCGTAGATGCGAGCAAGCTTTCGCCCTTCTTTTCAGGCGTATCTTCAACAACCCGACCTTGGAAAAGGCGCGTGGAGGTTGCCAATACAGTATCCCCTTTTGCCGCCTTTTCTTGGTTACCCATGCAAAGGCTGCAACCCGGGCGCTCTAGATACATAATATTTTCGTATTCTGTACGCGCCTTCGCCTTTGGATTAGTATCATCAAATTCGAAGCCTGAATATTTTTGTAAAATATCCCAGTCGCCTTCTTCCTTCAATTCATCAATGATGTTGTATGTTGGCGCGGCGACAACAAGCGGTGCGTTAAACTCAACCTTGCCATTTGCCTTTTCAAGGTTCTTAAGCATTTGCGCGACAATCTTCACATCACCTTTATGCACCATGCATGAACCAACAAAGCCCAAATCAACTTTCTTCTCAGAGCCATAATAGCTAATCGGACGAATGGTATCGTGGGTATATCGCTTAGATATCTCGATATTGTTCACATCCGGATCCGCAATCATTGGTTCAACGATCTGGGCCAAATCAACAACAACTTCTGCAGCATATTTTGCATTGTCGTCAGGACGCAAAGCAGGCTTCTCACCCGACTTAATTTCCGCTATCCGTTTGTCAGCAATCGAAATCAGATTGTGAAGCGTTTTTGCCTCATTCTCCATGCCTTTATCGATCATAACTTGGATGCGACTTTTCGCGATTTCCAACGATTGGATAAGTGTATCATCTTGCGAAATACAGATGGAGGCCTTCGCCTTCATCTCAGCTGTCCAGTCGGTAAAAGTAAAGGCTTGGTCGGCAAGCAACGTGCCAATATGCACTTCAATGATCCGGCCCTGGAAAACATTCTCGCCAAACTGCTCAAGCATTTGCAACTGCGTTGCGTGCACAACATCACGGAAATCCATGTGATCGGCCATTTTGCCTTTAAACGTCACCTTCACAGATTCCGGAATGGGCATACTCGCCTCACCCGTCGCAAGGGCCAACGCCACTGTGCCACTATCCGCACCAAAGGCCACGCCTTTAGACATACGTGTATGGGAATCCCCACCTACAATGATCGCCCAATCATCGACTGTAATGTCATTCAAAACCTTATGAATAACATCGGTCATGGAATGATATTCACCCTTCGGGTCACGCGCGGTGATTAGGCCAAACTTGTTCATAAAGCTCATAAGTTTTGGCGTATTTGTTTGCGCTTTAATGTCCCAAACAGAAGCAGTATGACAGCCTGACTGATAGGCACCATCAACGATTGGTGAAATGGTGGTCGCGGCCATCGCTTCTAGTTCTTGAGAGGTCATCAAGCCGGTGGTGTCTTGAGAACCAACAATGTTCACTTCAACCCGAACATCAGACCCAGCATGC
Source organism: Maritalea sp. YIW29 (assembly GCF_057219265.1). NCBI lineage: Bacteria > Pseudomonadati > Pseudomonadota > Alphaproteobacteria > Hyphomicrobiales > Devosiaceae > Maritalea > Maritalea sp. YIW29. The sequence continues at coordinate 604,895 of NZ_JBXVVF010000002.1, read as the reverse complement.
AATGGCGCAGTGCTTTTCACGCCAACAGCATTTTTGTTGAAAATCTTCTCAACCGCCGTGAGCCCCTGGCCTTCGTGTGAGATTTCTTTTGAAGGCGCAAACACAAGTGGCGCTTCAATACCCAACGTTGCAGCTGCAAAGGTTTGTAGCTTTTTACCAAACACGATGGCGTAAGAACCAGCCGCTTTAATAAATTCAACTTTTGGCGACGTTAGCGCAGAAGAAATATCAGCATGCTCTTCAGTGCCGTTTTCATCCAACAGTTTTTTGGTTTTGGTGTTGATGGTCAAAACAGTCCCTGTTTCGACAGAATATTTCTCTTCAAGAACCGCATCACCATTATTATTGATAATGGGTTTGCCGTCAGGGCCCTTCTTCTTGACCCAATTCTTTAGATCAATACCGATACCGCCGGTCACCCCAACAGTGGTCATAAAGATCGGCGAAACGCCATTTGTACCGGCAACAACCGGGGCGACATTTACAAAGGGAACATAAGGGCTGGCCTGTTTTCCAGCCCATAGCGCCACATTATTGATGCCAGACATGCGAGACGAGCCAACGCCCATCGTACCTTTTTCCGCAATCAACATGATACGTTTATCAGGGTGCTGCAGTTTCAGTGCCTGAATTTCGGCCTGAGCTTTCTCATTGATAAAGCACTGGCCATGCAATTCACGGTCAGAACGAGAGTGCGCTTGGCCACCCGGCGAAAGCAAATCTGTAGAGATATCGCCTTCCCCAGCGATATAGGTCACAACTTTGATCTCTTCTTCAACATCGGCGAGATTGGTGAAAAACTCCGCTTTCGCATAGCTTTCAAGAATATCTTTTGCGACTGCGTTTCCTGCTGCAAATGCTTCCTTTAAACGGTCGGTATCCGCATCATAAAGGAACACTTGAGTTTTGAGCACTTCACCTGCTTGCTTTGCAATCGCTGCATCTTCACCCAGCGCAAGATCGAGCAACACTTCAATCGAAGGGCCACCCTTCATGTGCGACAGCAATTCAAATGCGAACTTTTGTGAGATTTCTTCGACTTCGGCTTGCCCAAGAATTATCTCTTTCAAGAACTTTGCTTTAACACCCGCTGCACTCGTGGTGCCTGGCAATGTGTTATAGATGAAGAAATTTAGGCTCTCTTTACGGTGCGCATTGCCTTGATCTTTGATCTGTTCAACAATCTCACCCAGCAAATCCCCACTATCAATCGGTTTGGGGTGCAATCCGTCAGCTTTTCGAGTTTCAATCTCGTCTAGATAATCCGTATATAAGCCCATGGTTTGCGACCTTCCTTGTCCGATATTGCTTTACCTGATGCCGCACTAAATACATGCGAGAAGCTACTAAAGCGTGTTGAGCGCATCAATATTTAAACGTTTTGCGAGTTGCAAGATTTTTTGAACAGAAGACCAAATGATTGGTAACATAACCAATGTCAAACTGTGTCCGACACTAAGCTTGTTCATTGGGGAACCTGTCACGTCAATTGCCTGTCTATTCAAATTGCAAATTGGCTCAGTCCAAAAGCAAAACTCGGCTTCTGGTTCCTAAGCACATAACGAGCACCATTGTCCCCACACTGGCGTTCGCGCGCTTTATAATGAATATAATCAAGACTTGCCAGCCTCTACTTTCTTCCAATATCACTGCAATATGGCTCAGAACCCGCAAATGGTTGAAAAAACATCGATTAAAGTGCGCGAACTATCATGTTCGCGATCTGGATTTGTCATATTTGAAGGCATTTCCTTTGATGCAATGCCCGGTGAGGTGATTCTTTTGCGCGGCCCAAACGGCGCGGGAAAATCCACCTGCTTGGCCGCATTGCACGGAACATTGACCCCAAGCGAGGGGTTGATCGATATTGAATTGGATGATGAAGAACGTAACAAACGCGAGCTTTTGCATGTCATCGGCCACGTGCCGGGGGTGAAAACGACCCTAACCGTGCGCGAAAACTTGCAATTTTGGGCCGACCTTTATGCCAGTTCAAATAATATTGATGACGCTATCGACGCGGCCGGCCTTCATCTCATCGCGGATAGCGACGCCGCCATCCTTTCGGCGGGACAAACAAGACGACTGGCATTAGCACGACTTTTGGTTGTCGAACGTCCGATTTGGATATTGGACGAGCCAACCTCTGCTTTAGATAAACAAGGAGAAGGATGGGTTGGTGACTTGATTGCCAACCATGCGAATAAAGGCGGCATCATTATCGCCGCAACCCATTTGGACATTCCCAACGTGCCAAAAGACAAGATCAAAACTATTCTGATCAATGGAGCGGGCCAATGAGTGCTTTTTGGGCTGTCGTTTCCAGGGATATCAAACTCGCCACGCGCATTGGGGGCGACGCTCTAACGGTGGTTCTTTTCTACGTCATGGTCGGCGCCATCATGCCTTTTGCAATTGGCCCAGATAAAGTGCTCCTTGCCAAACTGGGCCCAGCGATTATTTGGATCAGCGCCTTATTATCGCTTTTACTTGCCCTAGATCGCCTCTTTCGCACCGACCATGAGGATGGCTCACTTATTGCCATGCGACAAGCTGCTCTGCCGCTTGAAATGATCGTTCTCGCAAAACTCATCGCCCACTGGGTCACCAATGCTTTGCCGCTCATCATTGCAACGCCCCTATTGGCGATATTGCTCAATTTAGATGGCCCACAAACACTCAAGATCATATTCACATTGCTGTTGGGAACACCTGCCCTTATTTGCTTTGGAGCGATTGGTGCGGCGGTTACCGTGACAATAAAGCGCGGTGGATTGATCGCTCCAATCCTTATATTGCCACTATCGATCCCCACACTGATTTTTGGGGTAAGTGCATTATCGACCGGCGCAATTGAAACTGCTGCCAATTCTGCCTTACTGTTTCTCGCAGGCTTTACCCTGCTTGCATTGGTGTTCACACCTTTTGCAACAGCGCTTGCTTTGAAAATGGGAGCCGAATAGAAAGAATATATGTCAAAAAACGCATCTATTGACCCAACGCCTCAAGATTTGGGATTTTTCTCTCGGCTCGCCCACCCGGGTTACTTCTTGCAATGGTCTAAACATTGGCTCATGCCGCTGACGGTCATCACCGTCGCATTGCTGCTGTTTGGCACCTATCTCGCATTTTTCAATTCACCGGCTGACTACCAACAAGGCGATACCGTGCGCATCATGTATGTGCATGTGCCAAACGCTTGGTTGTCTCAATTCTGCTATGCGGTAATGGTGATTGCTTCAATCGGTGCGTTGGTATGGCGTCATCCATTGGCGGACGTATCCGCAAAAGCAGCCGCACCACTTGGAGCAACTTTCACCGCCGTTGCCTTAGCCACCGGCGCATTATGGGGCGCACCGACATGGGGTACATTTTGGGAATGGGATGGTCGCATGACCTCCACCCTTGTGATGTTGTTCATCTATCTTGGCATCATTGCACTATGGCGCACATTTGAAGATCAAGCCCGCGCCGGGCGCATCATCGCGGTCATCACACTAGTTGGCGCCATCAATATCCCGATCATCAAATTTTCCGTTGAATGGTGGAACACCCTTCATCAACCCGCCAGTGTCTTCCGTCCCGATGGACCCACCATGCCCATGTCAATTTTGCTACCGCTTTTTGTGATGTTCTTTGGCTTCTCATTTTTGTTTTTGCTGCTGCATTTCATTTCCATGCGCGCAGAAGTTCTACGTCGCCGGGTGCGGGCACTTGAACGCCGCAATGCGCAAAGCATTCGGGGGAAATCCGCATGATCGACCTCTCACAACATTTTGAATATATCGGTGGCGCCTATTTAGTGACCTGTGTGCTGGTCGGTGGTTTAGTGTTTTTGGTCAATCGCGACTATCACGTTCAAGAAAAGCGCCTGAAAGACCTTGAAGCCAAGGGCGTTCGCCGCCGGTCAGAAGAGACATCCTAAATGAAACGCATATTGATTTATCTTCTACCGCTGGTGATAACAGGTGGCCTCTTCATCTTGTTTGCGACCCAGATCAATGAAAACCCAAACCTGTTGCCCTCAGCTCTGATCGATAAACAAGCGCCCGAGTTTGAACTGCCCCCTGTTGATGGTCATGATCAACCCGGCTTTTCATCTGCAGATCTGAAGGGTCAACTCACCCTTGTAAATGTCTTTGCCAGCTGGTGCGTGCCCTGTAGAGACGAACATGAATTTCTGGTCGAGCTCGCCAAGCGAGGCGACATCAAAATCTACGGCATTAATTATAATGATCAGTCGGAAAATGCCCGGCGCTTTTTGGCAGAATTGGGCAATCCATATGACGCGATCGGCGCTGATCGCAACCGTCGGGTTAGCCTAGATTGGGGTGTATACGGAGTTCCAGAAAGCTATTTGGTCAACCAAGAAGGCACTATTGTCTACAAGCATACTGGCCCAATTAACGCCGCCAGTTTTGTTGAAGCTTTGGTCCCCCAAATAGAAGCGGCCTTAGCCGCCTCTTTATAAGGTAAATAGCAAACTCGATTTAGCCTTTATCTCTGAGTTTGCTCGTATCAGTATTAGCTAGATTGCGTTCTGTTGACTGGAGTTGCTGCCCCGGGGGCAAAACAACAAATTCGACTTCATAAATCGAACCATCACCGGTCATTCTTTCATTGTAAGTGCCGACCGGGCTATTGTTAAACGCAAATGTACCGATCAGATCATCAGACGAATTGGTATCAAACTCATAAATCTGAATTACGCCTTGCTTTTCAGCATTGGTAAATAGGCCTGGAGACCAAACATCACCTACCCGCATGCCATAGGCCTTTCCCTTCACAGGATATTGCCTAATACCGTGAATGCTACCCGAATGCTTAACGTAAATCTGGTCTTCGCCACCACCCGTGGTCGTTTTAACCGCTCGAATAGATGTCAGGTAAAGCGTGTTGCTCGGTGCAGTATAAGAACTTTTCGGGACGGCTGAGCCGATGCAACCCGCAAGCGTCAGGCTCATAGCCCCGACAACCGCAATACTAAAAACCTTATTAAACCCCATACTCGTCCCCGCCTAAACTGTTTGTTTTTCGACACAAATTGCTGTCATAGACAGAAATTCTAGAGGGGCTTCGTATAAAAAGCAATTCCTGCACCAACCAAACGGTTCGCGGCCCCACCAATTGAGCAACAGGTTACAGCCCAGGTTCTATGCCTCTTCAGCATCCGGTGCATATTTGGTCAAAATCGGCACCACCAGCGCAAACGAGAAAATCAACGTCAACGGCATCAAGCCCCAAACCTTAAACGCGACCCAAAAATCGGTCGAAAAATTGCGCCAAACGATCTCGTTGATCAAAGCCAAAACGAAGAAAAAGATGCACCAGCGCCAAGTCAGAATGCGCCAGCCTTCATCTTTCAATTTATAGACGTCGCCAAAAACATATCTGAGCAGTGAATGACCAAACAACAGCCCACCAAGTAGTGTCGTGCCAAACAACATGTTCACAATGGTCGGCTTGAGTTTGATGAACGTTTCATCCTGAAAGTAAAGCGTTAGTCCGCCAAACACCAAGACAACAATACCCGTCACTAGCGGCATGACCGCAATACGCTTGAGCAGCACCCAGCTCAACAAAAGCGACAGAACCATCGCCCCCATAAACCAGCCTGTCGCGACAAAAATCCCAGCGCGGCTGTTCAATATGAAAAATAGAACGAGCGGACCAAGTTCAAGTACCAGCTTAACCAGCTGGGGCCGCAACTCGTCCCAATTCACCTCTTCACTAGGCTGTTTTGCATCACTCATTAATTTACTTCCTCAAGGGATTTTGTGTCCAATTCACTGCCCGCAATTGCTTCAGCAAAATCATTGGCTTTAAATGGTTCTAGATCGTCAATGCCTTCACCAACACCGATAAAGTGGACGGGCAACTGATATTTCCGCGCAATGGCGACAAGAATACCGCCACGGGCCGTGCCATCCAATTTGGTCATCACCAAACCGCTTACCCCAGCGCGCTTGCCAAAAATCTCAACTTGACTGAGTGCATTTTGACCCGTTGTAGCGTCCAGCGTCAGCAAAGTTGAATGTGGTGCGCTTTCATCAACCTTTTTGATGACACGGATGATCTTTTCCAACTCAGCCATCAATTCATCGCGGTTTTGCAATCGACCCGCCGTATCGATAATGAGCACATCCGCGCCTTGTTGGCTGGCTTGAGTAACCGCATCAAACGCCAACCCAGATGCATCGGCACCGGTTGGCCGGGTAATAACGTCAACGTTTGAACGTTGGCCCCAGACCTGCAACTGCTCCACCGCCGCCGCACGGAACGTGTCCCCGGCTGCCAAAACAACCTTTTTGCCTTCAACCGTTAGTTTCGCCGTCAGCTTGCCGATGGTTGTGGTTTTGCCAGATCCATTTACACCCACCATCAAAATGACATGCGGTTTCTTTTGCCTATCAAATTCAAGTGGCTGCGCCACGGGCGTTAGAACCGAAGCAACTTCCTCACGCAAGACGCCGCGAATTTCATCAACACTGATTTCCTTGTCGAAACGGTCTTTGGCCAATTTCTCGGTAATCATCATCGCCGTATCGATGCCCAAATCAGCTTGGATCAACACATCTTCAAGTTGCTCAAGCGTTTCATCGTCGAGTTTTCTCTTGGTGAAAATTGCACCAATATTGTCGGTCAACTGATCCGACGAGCGCTTTAACCCGCTTGTAAGCCGTTGAAACCAATTTTTCTTTGGTGCGGCTTCCGATTGTGCAGATTCCGGTTCTGGCGAAGGTGTCGGGACAGCCTGCGCGGCGTGAGCGCTAAAAAGTGCCTGCGCGGCGTGAGCGCTAGAAGTAGCACCCAACGGCGCGACGGCGGCATCAATAGATGCCTCAGGCTCAGGCTCAGGCTCAGGCTCAGGCTCAGGCTCAGGAGCGACTATCGTTTCAGAAGCGGCGACTTCAACTTCAGAGATCTCGTCCTTTGGCTTATCGGGGCTGACGGCTCCCTCAGTTGTAGAAGCAGCATCAACCGCAATATCTTCCGCTTCAGGCGAAGCCTGTTCAGGTTCAGCTTGCTTGCCACCAAATAGTCGACCAAAAAAACCCGGTTTCTTTTCGCTCATAAAAATCCTTTGGGTCTTAACCCTTAAGCCACTTGCCTGACGGGTTCACCAATCAAACCGTGCTCACCCACACCGATCACCCGCGCCTGCAGGACTTGCCCCTGCTCAGCACCTTTGATCATTATTGGCGCAAATTGTTCGGTACGGCCAATGCCGTTCCGCTCAATCAATACTGAATGAGTTTCGCCCACCTGTCGGCTTAAAAACTTCTTATGCTGTTTTTCGCCCGCTGCCCGCAATTTCACGGCCCGCGCTTTTGCAATCTTCTTGTCAACCTGAGGCATTTTCGCCGCCGGGGTGCCGGGACGAATGGAGTATGGAAACACATGAAGATAAGTCAGGTCGCATTCTTCAATGATCTTCATGGAATTTGCGAACATTTCCTCGGTTTCGGTCGGGAACCCGGCGATAATGTCCGCGCCAAACACCATATCAGGTCGTAGTGCCCGCGCTTCATTGACGAAGCCAATCGTATCTTCACGCAAATGCCGACGCTTCATACGCTTCAAGATCATATTATCGCCAGACTGCAGCGACAGATGCAAATGCGGCATTAATCTTTGTTCGGACTGGATCGTCTCCATCAAAGCCTCATCCGCTTCAATGCTATCGATTGACGATATGCGCAGGCGGCGCAGGTTTGGCACATGCTGTAAAATCTGCTGGGTCAACTTGCCCAAGCTCGGCTTGCCCGGCAGGTCTGGGCCGTAAGATGTAATATCCACCCCCGTCAGCACCACTTCACCAACACCATTGTCCGCCAGCTTTTTGATCTGATCGACCACAACACCCATCGGCACAGACCGCGAAGGACCACGCCCATAAGGGATAATGCAAAAGGTACAACGGTGATCGCAACCATTTTGCACCTGCACGAAAGAACGGGTGCGCCCTTCCATGCCTTCAATCAAATGACCAGCGGTCTCTTTGATGCTCATAATATCATCAACGAGGATTTTGGAATTGCCGCCAATGCCGAATGCGAGCCCTTGATAGGTCTCAGCTTTCATCTTTTCAGCATTGCCCATCACCAAATCAACTTCACCCATTTGCGCAAAGCTTTCCGCGTCGGTTTGCGCCGCGCATCCAGTAACGATGATCTTCTTGTTCGGATTATCCCGCCGCGCTTTGCGAATGGTTTGCCGCGTTTGACGCACAGCCTCTTGGGTCACCGCACACGAATTGACGATGATGACCTCATCAAGCCCTGCGGCTTTGGCTTGGTCTTTCATCACTTCAGATTCAAAGGTGTTGAGCCGACAGCCAAGCGTAAGCGTTTCAACACTCATGGTTTCACACTTATGTTACAGACATTCATGCCGCATCACCCACAAACAAATCGCTAGGCAATTCCCCGTCAAACTCCGTCTCAAACGGACCGGTCATGATGATATGTTTGTCGCTTTCGCGCCATTCGATCTGCAAAATACCACCGGGCAATTCAATGTCGACTTTGCGCTCCGTCAGATCTTTGCGCACCGCTGCAACACCCACCGCGCAGGCCGCAGTGCCACACGCTTTGGTTAGGCCTGCGCCACGTTCCCAAACTTTCACTTTGATCTTTGTTGGCGACATGACCTGCGCCAAAGAAATGTTGGCCCGTTCTGGGAAAATCGGATGATTTTCCAACATGGGCCCAAACTTCTCCAAATCATGGGCGTCCAAATCATCAACCCAAAAAATCGCGTGTGGATTGCCCACATTCACAACGGATGGCGTATGCAAAATTGGCGCATCGATTGGGCCAATTTGCAACTCGATACCCGTTGTGTCTTCAAATTCTTCAGCCAATGGGATCAATTGCCACTGCAATAGCGGCACCCCCATGTCGACACTGACCATGTCACCACGGTGCGTTGAGCGTAAAAGCCCGGCATTGGTCTGAATGGTCACATCAGGACTGCCCAGCTCTTCTGCCATCAAATAGCCGATACAACGGGTCGCATTGCCACAAGCATCAACTTCGCCGCCTTCGGCATTATAGATGCGCATGAAAATGTCGGCTTCATCAGATGTCGGCGCTTCCATAATGATCAACTGATCACAGCCAATGCCCAGCTCTCTGTCGGCAATCCAGCGCACATTATTTTCAGTGAAGGTGAGCACACGTTTTCGCGCGTCAATGACCACGAAATCATTGCCCAATCCATTCATCTTCAAAAAAGGAACCGCATCGCCGCTCATTTTATCGCCTATATAAATTGTCTATTTTGCCCTATATGGCGTAGATTGACCCGAATTACCAGCATATCGAATGAAGATTAAGCGCCCATGGATCAAGTTTAATTGACTCTTTATGCCAATTGACCTAAACACGCGTCGATAAGTTTTAGCATTCGAGCCTTTCTCGAGTCACTACCTTATGCGGCATTGCCGATGTAAGGGGTCAACATCCACCAGCGCGTTGCGCCCGTGGGTGTTACTTGCTTATGGTTTTTGGGCTTTAATTTTATGAGTTCAATACCCATTTGTGAAAGCTCTTATGCAAACTTAGCTTAATGATTGGACCAATATGTTTCAAAGCCTCTCCGACCGCCTAAGCGGTATTTTTGATGGAATTACAGGCCGCGGCGCTCTTTCAGAAGACGACGTGAACAAAGCTCTGCGCGAAGTACGCCGGGCCTTGATTGAAGCTGATGTCTCATTGGAAGTTGTCCGTGGGTTCGTTGAGCAGGTGCGCGACCGTGCAGTTGGCGCCGAAGTCACCAAGTCCATCACCCCAGGCCAACAGGTCGTCAAAATTGTAAATGACGAACTGGTTGCCGTGTTGGGCACAGAAGCGGCTCCACTTGATCTAAAATCCACACCGCCCGTTGCGGTGATGATGGTTGGTTTGCAGGGCGCGGGTAAAACCACAGCGACCGGCAAAATCGCCAAACGCCTTAAAGACAAGCAAAATAAAAAGGTTTTGCTCGCCTCACTTGATACACGTCGCCCCGCCGCGATGGAACAATTGAAAATCTTGGGCGACCAAATCGGTGTCGACAGCCTAGAAATCATTGCGGGGCAAACTCCAGTTGAAATCGCCAAGCGGGCTCAAACCGAAGCAAAGCGCGGCGGATATGATGTTCTGTTCCTAGATACCGCCGGCCGGACCCACATCGACGAAGAACTGATGGAGGAAACCGCCGAGGTTAAAGCGGCGACAAACCCACACGAAATACTTCTTGTTGCTGATGCCTTAACCGGCCAAGACGCGGTAAACCTTGCCCGTTCGTTCGACGAGCGCGTGTCGATCACCGGCATTATGCTCACCCGTATTGATGGTGACGGCCGCGGCGGCGCAGCGCTTTCTATGCGCGCGGTAACCGGCAAGCCGATCAAGCTATTGGGTACGGGTGAAAAACTCGAAGACCTAGAAGATTTCCACCCGTCTCGCGTTGCAGACCGGATTTTGGGCATGGGCGATATCGTTTCGCTCGTTGAAAAAGCCGCAGAAACCGTAAACGCCGAAGACGCGGCCAAAATGGCCAAGAAAATGAAGAAGGGCGTTTTCGATCTTGATGATCTGAAAAACCAACTTCTTCAAATGAAAAAAATGGGCGGCATGGGCGGCCTTATGGGCATGATGCCCGGCATGGGCAAAATGAAAAAGCAAATGGCTGGCGCCAATTTGGACGAGAAAATGTTCGACCGCCAAGTCGCCATCATCCAGTCCATGACCAAAAAAGAACGCGCCACTCCAGCCTTGCTAAACGCCTCACGTCGCAAACGCGTCGCAGCAGGTTCAGGCACCTCGGTTCAAGAAATCAACAAACTGATCAAAATGCACCGCCAAATGGCCGACATGATGAAAAAAATGTCCAAAGGCAAAGGCGGCATTGCCGGCGCACTTGGCGGCATGTTGGGCGGCGGTGGCGGCATGCCAAATATCGACCCATCCCAGATGGACCCTCAAATGCTTGCCGAAATGGAAAAGCAAATGGGCGGCCAAATGCCAGATCTTGGTGGCTTGGCGTCACCAGAACCTGCAAAACAACTGCCTGCCAGCGTTGATGATCTACTCAAAGGCGGCGGCACACCTCGTTTCCCCGGCCTTCCCGGCCTTGGTCCCAAATTTGGTGGCAAGAAATAGTCACCCTTTCATAATCAACAGAATTACCGCCTCGATTGGCGGTTTAAAATCAATCTAAGGAGAAATTAAAGATGGCTACTAAAATTCGTTTGGCCCGTGGCGGCTCTAAAAAGCGTCCTTATTACCACATCGTTGTTGCAGACGTTCGCGCACCACGCGACGGCCGCTTCATCGAACGTGTTGGCGCATATAACCCAATGCTCGCAAAAGACGCTGAAGGCCGCATCAAACTTAACGAAGAACGCATTCAGCACTGGCTTTCTGCTGGCGCACAGCCAACTGACCGAGTGCACCGTTTCTTGGACGCTGCTGGCCTATTGAAGCGCGACGAGAAGAACAATCCAAACAAAGCAAAGCCGGGTAAAAAGGCGCAAGAGCGTTTGGACGAAAAACGTCAGGCTGAAGAAGATGCAGCAGCGGCAGCAGCAGAAGCCGCCGCAGAAGCAGCAGCTCCAGCAGAAGAAGCAGCAGCAGAATAATTTCGCTCTGTTTCACGAAGGAATAAGCCATGGACAGCGACGACAAAAAGTTTACCAAGCGGGTTCTTATGGGCCAGATTGGTGCTGCCCATGGCATTCAGGGTCAGGTGCGGATTAAGTCCCACACAGAAGACCCTTTGGCGCTTAAAAACTATTCGCCATTATCGACCAACCGGCCCGGTTTGGAAATCACCATCAAAAAGGCCCGGTTGAATAAAACCGTCATTATTGCTTCAATTTCAGGTGTCGCCGACCGCACTGCAGCCGAAGCCCTTAACGGGGTAAAGCTCTATGTGAACCGGGATCAATTGCCTGACTCTTCGGATGAAGATGAATTTTATCAAGCCGACTTAATTGGTTTGGAGGTTCGGTTCAGTGACGGCAAGAAATATGGCACCATCACCGCCATTCAAAACCATGGCGCCGGCGATATTCTGGAAATCCGACCGGTTCGCGGACCTTCTGACCTTTTGCCCTTCACCAAAAAGATCATTCCGGAAATCAATGTCGCTGAAGGTTATGTGATCCTTGAATTGCCTTTGGAAATTGAGGTCAAAGAAAACCAAGTGTCTGATTGATGTTTCGCGCTGATGTCATCACGCTTTTCCCTGAATTATTTCCCGGCCCTCTAGGCGCGTCCATCATTGGCCGCGCTATGGACAAAGGTCTCTGGTCGCTCAATGCCACTCAATTGCGTGACTATGCGTTCGACAAGCACAAAAAGGTCGACGACACACCAGCAGGTGGTGGCCCCGGCTTGGTGCTCAAACCCGACATTCTGGCCCGCGCCATCGATGATGTTTCATCAGCCGATGACCCGCGCCCGCGCCTCTTGATGAGCCCGCGCGGCAAACCGCTCACCCAAAATTACGCGAGAGAACTGTCCAAAGGCCCCGGCGCAGTTATCGTATGTGGCCGCTTTGAAGGTATCGACCAACGCGTCATCGATCAGCGCAATCTAATCGAAGTTTCGGTTGGCGATTATGTCCTGTGTGGTGGCGAAGTCGCCGCCATGACCTTGCTTGAAGCGACAACCCGGCTTTTGCCCGGAGTAATGGGCTCGAACGAAAGCGAGATGGACGAAAGCTTTGAGAACGGTTTGCTCGAATATCCTCAATATACCCGCCCTGCCATTTTTGAAGACCAACCGATCCCCGAAGTGGTGACCGGTGGCAACCACAAAAAGCTTGGTGTTTGGCGGCAAGAACAGTCTGAGAAACTGACAAAAGAACGTCGACCCGATCTTTGGAACGCGTTCAAAGGCAAAAACTAGCGCTCGCTCTACAATCTAAGATTGTTATTTGAAGGCGGTTTCTTGCCAATCTTGTGGCATTGATATAAATACTAACAGTTAGTTAACTCCTAGGGGGGCTTGAAGTGCGTAAATTTACCCGATTTTTCATCGCAGTGACCATAATGCTTATACCGTCTATCGGTTTTGCTGGTGCTGTTGTGGTTGTTCCAACTTTTACTTCAAGTCATGAAACCTCAGGATCAATTGGCCTACGTTTTGAGTTCGGCGATACAATCAAACCAAGCATTGTTGGCGCGGTGCGAAGCACACAGACAGACACCAGCAACGGCGTAACAGGCGCGCTCCTTGATGTTGCTGTTCCTATTGTCCCGGGGGAGGGATTTCTTCCCGTCATCAGAATTATGGGCATATTCGGGAACACAAATGTTCAAGGCCTAGCAGGTGTTGGATATGATTTTGGCGACAACCAAGGCATAGTCGGGCTTGGCGTACAGGGGCCATATGTTGATGCCGGCGCACACTTCGGCCTTGATGGCTCGGTCGCACCTTATGTCGGCATATCGACCTATAAGGGCCCACCTGCACGCGGAACTGTTATTGTCGCAGACCCTCCAACCTAGTAAATCGTTGAGTTGATTGTGAAAGAATTCGCCCAGCGCATTCTATACTATCTTTCCCTGGACCAAACACACTGGATATTAACGCTGCTTTTGGTGGCGTTATTCGCGCTGCTTGAACGGTTTTTTCCAAGAATTGACCGCAAAACGCCAAGCGCGCGTGTATTCGCGATTTTGATGGTGGCCATTTGTTCATATGCCGCAATATGGATAATCAAAATATCCATCTATTTTGGTGCAATCACACTATTCCTCAAGCTTCAGATTTTCAGCATCGCCAAGCTCGATATCCCAATTATTGCGGTATATCTCATCGGATTGTTGCTGATTGACTTTATGCTTTTTGCTTTCCACCTGCTTTCGCACAAAGTCGCACTTTTGTGGAAATTGCACGCCATTCATCACGCGGATGAACATGTTGATGCAAAGACCGGGATTTTGCATCACCCACTAGAATCCATCGCGAGTTTGTTTTTTGTCCTGTTCTTTAGCGTTACTTTGGGCGTGCCCGTGATTGCCCTGATCATTTATGGTGGCCTTGCAACGTTTCACAGCCTCTTTTCACATGCCAATATCGCATTGCCGGTTTGGCTTGACCGTATTCTGCGTTTGATCATCGTCACACCCGACATGCACCGCACCCATCATTCAATCGACCATCGGGAAGGCAACTCCAACTTTGGACAAGTTTTTTCCATCTGGGATCGGATGTTCAACACTTATGTCGATCATCCCTCAACCGGCGAAAGCAAGCTCATCATGGGGTTGCCAGCCAATGAGGGGCCAAAAGAGTTTTCGATGAAGGGCCTATTGTTGCACCCATTTGTACGCAAAAATCGCAAGAAGTAACTGCATTTTTGCTTAAGGGTCGAACAGTAGCTTATGAATGAAAATCCATTTCATTCATTGCCGCAACCACTCATCCCCCCTCACCACCCTCGTGCTCGACACGAGGGTCCTGGACATACGCCATTGCCTCCCCGACCCTAATAGGCAAGAGAGACATCATTTCGGCTGATATCAGCCGCTTATGGAGGGGCTACTACACCCCGGGGCCAGCTTGTGGCTAACCTTGAAAGCGACCTTAATCTGATTTGCGAATTATGGGTAGCGGGAGTGTTGCAACGCCGAAATGTGGCGAGGCTTATACGTGATTCTGACGAAATTTTGGATCACGGGGGATAAACCTCCGTGATCCTTCTTGTTCAAGGCGACGCCAACTCAACTGTCACGCATCGTTGTATTGGGATTACGTTTTCCGTAGCCTTTGGAAACGAATTTCCCGCTCACAGCGCTCCGGTGTACACCACCGGTAGAGCCACCACCGACTCTCTCCGACACCGTGGTGCGCGGACTACGCCTGGCATGTCCCTTTGTCACGAATCGCCCTGAAATAGTGCTTCGAGCACGGGTCGCGTTTGATTTTCTAGGCATAATTTTCTCCTTTATGGAGTGCGCTGGTAATCCATACCAACGCACATTTTTCAGGCAACGCTTTCGGCAGTCAGATCAATTACGGGGGCAGTTGATGCATTTTCCCGCACCGAATTTGCACAAGCAATTGCATTGTGTTTCGCAGTATATGTTTCAGAGCGAGCAACGATTTCACCGTTGGACGCCCTAAACCGCGTGAAGAACTGTCCGTCGTTGCTTTGGGTTATTTCCCAACGATACCCACCAGCCGCCTGTCCAACCGTCAGATCAATGATTGGCGCAAAAGGTCCGTTTTGCTTAATAGTACGGATATTGTTGTCAGCGTTAGCGTGAGAGGACAGCCCCTCAGACCAAACCAGAATATCGCTGTTCGTTCTGAATCGAGTTGCGATTTCGGAGTTTGAGTGAAAGTACTTTTCAAAATAGTGAGCCATTGCGACGCACTCCTTGTTCAGTTTGCGTTGTAAATTCCGTGCAGGAAATTATCGCTTTTATTTACAAGACGCTTGACCTAGGAAATAACACATGATTCTCTGTTTCTTAGATAAGACGTCTCAGAAACGAAACGATATTTGTCTCACACAAGAGACACAATGATTTGATTCTCCGTCGGAGTCAAAGTCATTTTTGCATTTTGGGGGAAGAATGCCGTTAGACATTGAACAGCTTGGGAAATTAATCCTCAAAAGAAGAGGCACCGTCGGAATAAGGGCTACTGCCAAAGAGGTAGGCGTTAGTCCCGCAACGCTATCTCGGGTCGAAAATGGCCACCTACCTGATTTGGAGACATTCGCATCCATATGCAAATGGCTTGGCGAGGATCCATCTCAATTTCTCGGATTTACCAAACCTGCCACTTCTGCAACAGCAGTGAGCGTTCATATGCGAAAGAAGAAGACAACGAGTATAGCGACTGCAAGCGCCCTGGGTGAATTGATCATCGCGGCACAATCGGCAATTCGAGATAGAGAAAGTCTGTAGTACTGATATGCGTCGTGGATTTAAAGCCAACGCTGAAAGGCTAGCACTCTCTGCACGAGCCGAAATAGGACTAGACAGCAAACAAAAAATTGAACCAAAACTTTTTCTCAGCCACATGGGAATTACAATATGGACGCCAGAACAGGTTCCCAATTTGAGTCCCGAATGCCTTGATCAGCTGACAAGAATTGATCCAGATTCGTGGTCGGGCATGACAATCCGCGAAGCTGAACAAATAGTTATGATCTACAACCCAGCCCATTCCAACGAACGAAATGCAAATACGTTGATGCACGAATGGGCGCACATAGAATTGAAACATAAGCCAAACCGTGTGGACCGCTCAGAAGGAAATATCCTACTTTTAAGTGACTATCCAACTGATATAGAAGAGGAAGCTGATTGGCTTGCAGCTTCAATTCTAATGCCCCGAGATGGGATCCTATATCACTGCAGAAATGGGCTTGGCCAGAAAGAATTGGCCGCACATTACGGAGTTAGTATAGAGTTGGCAAACTGGCGAGTTAGAATGACGGGGGTTGGCCGACAGCTTTCAAACTCCAGATACTAATTCTCAAAAAACTTATCCCCGCCCCCATAAACCTGTGCCATCATGCCCCCATCTTTCATTTAACCACGCAGCTTGCCGACGGGCAGGAAGTGGTCGGGTTGGCATACTGACCCACTTGTGGGGTTTTGATCAGACCAGCCTGTTGGAAGATGGTGATGGGTCGCAAGACGTTTGCGGCTTGGCACTTTTCAACATCATATGTCCTGCCAGACACCGAAGGCAGCCATAAGTCATCGAACGGCAAGTTGAAGCCGTTCTTGGAAGTTTACCTCGCGTTGCGTATTGTTTTTACGCGCCGCCGTCGCAGGCTTTGCCTGCTACCCCGGCACCGGACCCTCCGGCGGGACCCCCGCCAACTGGTGCGTCCCACATGCACCGACCAAACGGGAAATTCGGCCAACGTTTTGGCCGCCCTGCCGGAGGGGCAACAAATCTCATAGGCGGGACACACTAGTGTGTAGGCCGTCATGAGATTTGTGGTACGCCCCGTGAGGTAAAATAAACCAAATGACCGTTCAACGGGTCATGATGCAGGTAATGGGATAAAAGGGTTTAGCACCCGAGGGCAGTTGGGATGAAAGGCCAATTCACCACATGCGAGGTCATTATGGTCTCATTAAAATATTTTTCGCGCATAACGAGACAATAAAGACCTCGCATGCTGCACATATTACATTACCGCCGTCGCGCCTTCGGCGCTACCCCGGCACCCCCGCCGGGTTCACATTTCCGCCGGATCAACGTCGCCTGCGAATGCAGTGTGGCGGGTATGGTGTTGGGGTTTGTTTTACCTCAGGGCCACAGGCCTTCGCCCGCCTTGTCCCTCACTTGCTCGGCATTTGTGTTGGACACCAACTGGCGGCACGTAAAATGCTCGGGGTGCCGGGGTCAGCCTGCGCGGCGTGAGCGCCAGAAAATGCGAGCGAAGCGAATGACGGCGGCGCGAAAAAAGAGCCGCAAGGCAAAATATCAAAAACAAACATTCTATTTCATCAAAAACGCAAGCAACCCATAGACTCTGTAGGTATTTTGGAGTATAGCCCACCAATCTATTTTGTCATAAACACCAAGCCCGGTGTAACCGCCCCTTCTGGCTAGACTTTTAGGGACGCTCTGATCGGCGAGAATCAACGGACGAAAAAATGAATATTATCCAACAGCTTGAAAAAGAGCAGCTCGAAGCACTTGCCGCAAAACGCGAAACACCTAATTTTTCTCATGGTGATACGGTTAAAGTTTGGGTGAAAATCCGCGAAGGCGACAAAGAGCGTTTGCAAGCCTATGAAGGCGTTGTAATTGCCCGCTCTGGCGCTGGCCTAAACGAAAGCTTTACAGTTCGCAAAATTTCATACGGCGAAGGCGTTGAGCGTGTATTCCCGCTTTACTCACCTGTTGTCGACAAGATCGAAGTGCTGCGCCGCGGTAAAGTCCGTCGTGCGAAGCTTTACTATTTGCGTGAACTACGCGGTAAATCAGCTCGTATCTTTGAATCAACAAACGCACGTACCAAAAAGATTCAAGACGGCGAACGCGAAGCAGCATCAACTGCAAAAGCAGCGCGTGAAGCTGAAAAGGTTGCAGCTAAAGAAGCAGCTGAAGCGGCAAAGGCCGCCGAAGCAGCAGCTGCGGCTGAAGGCGAAGCAAGCGCTGAATAATCAACGCTTAATTCTCCAAGTAGAATTTGAAAAACCCGGCTCAATGGCCGGGTTTTTTGTTGGTTTATACAGCTGCACCCTGAAGCAGAAAAACGCCTAACTCGACTGCGCCAAAAGCGATGCGTTGCCGCCCGCTGCCGTCGTATCAACACAAATCGCGCGCTCATGCACAAAACCAGCCACATCAAACGCATCGCTAATCACCGGCACAATTGGGCCATCGCGCTTGGCCAAATTCTGCCGCACCTGCCGCCCAAGTGCGCCAGCGCCCGCAAGGCCAATGCCGTCAATTTCAAGTTCCGCCAAAATTGCGGGATCAATTGATCCTTCAATGATTGAAATTGGCGCACCTAGCATCCCCAATTGAGCGAGTTGAATGGAAACCTGCTCGGTCACCACCACGACATTATTGCCCCATTTCAAAGCAGCCTTCGCCAACTCCACCATCGCCTCACCCGTTCCAACAATCAAGAACTTGCCCCGAGATGTGTAGGAAAGACGGTTATATTCGCCCGTCGGCCCCGGCAAATCATATTGCATCTGCGCAGGCGCCAAACCGAGAAGTTCAGCCCGATCATCGCGCTGGACCCAGTCGGTAACATCAGTTGCAGCAAAGGCATCTTTGATCTTCGTTGCAGATATGCTCGCATCACCAACGTCCAAATCTTTAAGGGCGCTATCGGTTCTAAACCGGTTGAGATAATTCGGACCGCCCGCCTTCGGGCCAGTGCCGGAAAGGCCTTCACCGCCAAAAGGCTGAGACCCTACAATCGCACCGATTTGGTTTCGGTTTACATAAAAATTGCCAACCTTGATTTTTGAACCAATCTTCTCAATTCGCTCATCCATCCGCGTATGCAGACCAAATGTCAGGCCAAACCCGCGGGCATTTATGTCGGCAATCACATCGTCAATTTCATGGGCCTTAAAGGTTGCCACATGTAAGATCGGACCAAAAATTTCCCGCTCCAGCGCATCAATTCCAGAAACTTTGAACAGATGCGGCGCGACGAAATAACCCTTCTCCGGGGCCTTCAATTTTTTCACCAAATGCCCGGCATTCTCCATCTTCGCGCAATAGGCCAAAATGTCGGATTGTGCCTCAGCGTCGATCACCGGACCAACATCAGTTGCGTCATCCCATGGGTCACCAAGTTGCAACGCGTTCATCGCGCCGGTGAGCATTTCAATCAAATTTTCCGCGATATCCTCTTGCACATAAAGCATGCGCAAAGCCGAACAGCGCTGGCCCGCACTTTGAAACGCTGAGGCGACAATGTCGCGCACGGCCTGTTCCGCGAGGGCCGTGCTATCAACAATCATCGCATTCAGGCCGCCCGTTTCAGCTATGAGCATAGCGTCAGTATCCGCGGTTTTGGCCAATTGCATATCGATCAGCTTGGCGACTTCGGTTGAACCGGTAAAGCACACGCCGCCAATGCGGGGATCCGCGGTCAGCGCTGCGCCAATATTGCCCGCCCCTGCGGTGAGCAACAACACATCCTTTGGCACGCCAGCTTCATGCAGAATTGAAACCGCAAGCCCCGCCATCAATGGGCTCTGTTCGGCAGGTTTTGCCACAACTGCATTGCCGGTGACCAACGCCGCCGCCACCTGTCCGGTGAAAATTGCCAACGGGAAGTTCCATGGGGAAATACAGGCAATAACGCCGCGCGGCGCGCCATTTGCTTCAGCTTTTAGGCCCTCATTCGCATAGAATCGCAGGAAGTCGACTGCTTCGCGAACCTCCGCAATCCCATCAGGCAAACTCTTGCCCGCTTCCCGGGTGGCCAGTGCGAAAAACTCAGTTGCCCGCTCTTCAAACATTGTCGCCGCGCGATTTAGAATTCCAGCGCGATCAACAACGTCCGTTTTGCCCCAGGCCTGTTGGCCGATAAGCGCAACATCAACCGCCTTGGTCACTTGCGCCCGCGTGACATTTTGAACGAACCCGACAATTTCGCTCGGATGTGTTGGGTTAAAAATCGGCTGCTCAGTCGCGCCATCACCTAAGGATTTACTTGCCTTCGCCCTCCATTGAAACGGCGCAGCAAATTTTCGGCTATCGAGATGGATTTGTTTGACGTCACTAACGTCCGTGAAATCCCAACCTTTGGCATTTTGTCGACCAGCGCCAAAAATGTCCCGCGGAAATGGAATATTGTTGTTATGCACCAATTGGTGGTCGTGGTGCGCCCCAATCGGGTCTGACACAATTGCCCGCGGTGGGATATTTTTGTCATAAGCTTGATTGACGAAACTTGAGTTCGCCCCATTTTCCAACAAGCGGCGAACCAAATAGGCCAGCAGGTCCCGGTGTGCGCCGACCGGCGCGTAGATCCGGCAACGGGTACCATTTTGCTGACGCAACACGTCATGTAATCCTTCGCCCATCCCGTGCAAACGCTGGAATTCAAACCCCTCACGATCATTGCCCGCCATCCGTAAAACGGCGGATGTCGTATGCGCATTGTGGGTTGCGAATTGAGGATAGATTCGATCGGTCATATCCAATAGTTTGCGCGCGCAAGACAAATAGGAAATGTCCGTGTTGATTTTACGCGTAAACACCGGATAACCAGACAGGCCCATAACTTGCGCGCGTTTAATCTCGGTGTCCCAATAGGCCCCTTTAACCAACCGCACCATAATTTTGCGATCAAGTTTTTGCGCCAGTGCATGCAACCAATCGACAACGAACGATGCGCGTGGGCCATAGGCTTGCACGACAACGCCAAACCCATCCCAACCCTCAAGTTCTGGATCAGCCAACACGCGCTCGATAATATCAAGCGACAGATCCAAGCGATCCGCTTCCTCGGCATCAATATTGAGCCCCATTTGGGCTTTGGCGGCGGGTTTGACCAACTCGATCACCCGTTCAACCATCTCATCAACGACCGTATCGCGTTTGATATATTCATAGCGCGGGTGCAGCGCTGAAAGCTTGATTGAGATTCCAGGGTTTTTGCGCACATCACCAAAGGTTGCATTCTTTGCCAAACGCTCAATCGCATCCAAATAGGCTTTATGATAACGTTGCGCGTCTTCCTCGGTCTTGGCGCCCTCGCCAAGCATATCAAATGAATATGTGTAGCCCTTGGATACCGGACCAGCGCCATTCTTAAGCGCTTCATCAATGTCGCGCCCCAAAACAAATTGAGATCCCATAATGCGCATAGCCTGACCAACGGCCGTGCGAATTAAAGGCGCGGACAAACGGCGGCTCATTTGTGCAATCGGCTTTAAGATGCCCGGGCCGTCATCATCCAACAAAGCGGATGTCACAACCAAACCTAGCGTCGACGCCTGAACCAAAAAACTTTCGGCAACACCCAGATGTTTCAACCAATCTTCGTCGACAATTTTATCAGCAATAAGATCATCAACGGTTGGGCCATCTGGCACCCGCAACATTGCCTCTGCCAAACACATGAGGGCTACGCCCTCGTCTGTCGACAGGCCATATTCGGCCAAAAACGTTTCCATGAGGCCTTGTTTTGACTGATCGCGCAGCGTGCTGACAAGATTTGCCGCGTCGTCAACGATGGCCGATCGATCCTCTGTACTCAGCTGTGCATGAGCGATTAGCTTTTCAATGATCTCAGCCTCATTCGGCAAGTAATGGGCCCGTATTTCTTCGCGAATTTGATCCAGCATAGCCTCAATCTCCTCAGGTCAGATCAGCAACGACCTGCCGCAAAATCTATATTTGGCCTAATTTATCACCGAAACTCTGGTCTATTGTCCCGTTTTCTGGCGACAAGCAGTGAATTTGCCGCTATGTAACCTAGATTAACAATCCAAATGAACCACCAATAGGCAAAAGACGAGCCAAATGGACCAGATCGATAGAAAAATCGTCAATGCGCTTTCAGCAAATGCGCGGCTCTCCATGTCCGAACTCTCAACGAAAGTCGGCTTATCCAAAAGCCCAACCCAAGCGCGGGTTAAAAAACTGGAACGAGACGGCGTCATTTTGGGCTATGGCGCAAGGATAAACCATGAATTGACCGGCCGCGGGCACATCGCTTTTGTGCAAGTGACACTCGACGATACGCGCGCGAAGGCATTGGACGCATTTAATGAGGCTGTGAAACAAACGCCTGAAATTTCACAATGCCATATGATTGCGGCTAGTTTTGACTATTTGCTTAAGGTCAGAACGAAAGACATATCCGCCTATCGCCGGGTTTTGGGCGAGGTGATCTCTGCCCTACCCCATGTTGCCCAAACCTCCACTTTTGTGGCGATGGAAGCGGTCAAAGACCATTAATCGTCGTCGACAAAATGCATCCGGAACATTGCAGCATAAGTGAAGGGATGAATTTTACATCAGCCAGTTGATGTTGGGCGATCAAAGACGCGACGGCCAAATCCACTTTCAGTGAGGGCAACCAGCATTCTTGCGCTTTTGCCACGTTCATCCAGATAGGGATTTAATTCAACCAAGTCCATTGATGTCATCAGCCCGCTATCCGAAATCATTTCCATGGCCAAATGGGCTTCACGATAAGTCGCGCCGCCGGGCACAGTTGTGCCAACACCAGGGGCAAAATCTGGATCAAGAAAATCAACATCCAGACTCACGTGAAACATTGCATCATCCGCACGCACAGCATCAAGCACACCGGAAATCAAAGTGGCTACACCGCGCTCATCAATCCGACGCATATCCATCACATCAACCCCGCGTTCGCGTAGCAATTCGCCTTCCGGCTCATCAATCGAACGCGCGCCAAAAACATGGTAATTGGTTGGGTTAACTGGGCTAATTGGCTCATCTAGAACGCCGTCAAACCCTGGTTCGCCGCAAAATAAGGCGGCTGACATGCCATGCATATTGCCGGATGTTGATGTGGAAGTCGTATTGTAATCTGGATGCGCGTCTAGCCACAAAACATGCAGTTTTCGTCCCTGTTCAGCGGCATATTTCGCCACACCAGTTACGGACCCCATCGCCAATGAATGATCACCGCCAAGGAAAATCGGTGTCGCGCCTGACTTTAAGGCTTCGTAGCCCTTGCGGTTTAAGGCGCGCGCAAATCCAGCGACTTCATTTTCATGATGTGTTGCGCCAGATAATTTAAGAGAAACTTCGTCAGGGGTAACGTCCCCTAGGTCGGCCACTTCATACCCCAACTGGGTGAGAGAAGTTGCAAGGCCAGCAACACGCAGTGCCGCCGGCCCCATTATACAACCGGATAGTCCAGCCCCGCCATCAACAGGCGCGCCAATTAGCGCGACTGATCCACGCGAAACATTATTACCCATTTCTATACCCTAGCTCTTCGTCCGGAACTCTTTGATTCCGGTTAAAGCATTTATATTATGGATAGAGATCAGCGAATAGTTGAAATTTTGACCAAAATTGAGTTTAACTTTCTCACAATGTTATCCCAATATGAGCAAATTGATAAATGGACGACCTAGATAACAAACTTATCGCACTGTTGCGGCACGATGCCCGCACCCCCATCGCTACCATCGCCCTCACCCTAAACATATCTAGGGCAACCGTTAAGGCGCGGATCGATAAATTGGTCAGCACTGGCGTTATCGCAGGCTTCACGATTATCACTGGTTCCCCTAGCGACGACAAGACCATCCACGCCATCGCCCTGATTGAAGTTGGCGGCCGCAGCGCCGAGGCGGTCGTTAAATCCATGATGGGCCTGCCCCAGGTGCGCAGTCTGCACACAACCAACGGCAAGTGGGACCTTATCGCTGAATTGGAAACAACAGATCTCATCGAGTTCGACGATGTGTTGCGCCGCATCAGACTGATCGAAGGCGTAAGCCTCACCGAGACCAATATTTTGCTGGCTCCGAAGAAATCAAAGCTCGATCAATAGTTTGCTTGTAAAATCAGGCACCCATCCCACATACCAGTTCGTTGTTGTTACGACAGGGTTATGGTTACACTTGGGGATGGGCACCCGAACACTTCGCTCTAGTTAAGAGCTTGTAAGCTGGAAATCACGGTTGTCTGGGATTCACTAAAATCTTGACCCATTGCGTTGCCTGCAATGATGTTTTCCATCTTTGTTACATAGGCTCGCCCATCCGGGGTATGGCTACAACTTGCCCGCAATTCATACCGGCTGATCGTAGACATGAAGCCGTGACTAATCGGTTGGGTTGTCGACATTTCAACTTCAACAATTCCCGGCCTGTCTTTTCCAACTTGGACCTGCGCACGCATGCTTTTTAGGAACTTTCGTTCCTCTGCATCAGCTTTTTGGTCCGGAACGGGATTGAAGCCATATGTTGCCAAATTCCCGGTTTCCCGAACAAGTTGCGCATTGGCTGGAATATTTTCAAAAAATTGAGCGCACCAAATAAATTCACCCGCCTCTTTATCCAATTCGCGAACAAATTCGATCAATTCATCATTCCACTCACTCTTCGATGGCGAAACAATGCCCACCCGTCGACCAGCAGGGGAATTTGGGTTCACTTGTGCGCTCAGCGAAAACTCGGATGAGGTATGTTGCAAGTGATAGGCGTAAGCCGGCCCGCTTTGATTTTGATTTCGTGCTTTTTCCAGCGCAGACTGGGAAAGTGCGGGGCCGCACAGCACAAGCAGCGCGCCAATAGACGCGAATACTGAAATGGATTTCATGACTTATCTCACAGGATCTATGTTCTTTAAGGGAAAGAGAATGGCAATCAAGCAATGCAAGCAGCACACCCTAAACGGTGAGTTCGGCCACAATAGAGATCAACAACAATAGAAAGCCAACGATCAATAAGCCGTTGGACGACCAGCCTAAAAAGTTTCTCTTATATTTTAGCAACATCTCAATCTCCGAACCATTCGCTCGGAAAACTCATACCCAAAAGATTATCCAAAAAGGTCTTGTTGTGCTGGAAAGGACAATTACCACTGTCCTTTCAAACATATTGGGACAATTAGCACCTTGGCAATAAAGCCATTATTCTTTGCCCTCAGGACGATATTGCTTGGGTGTAACCCCCGTTTCGCGCCGAAATGCACGGTAAAAAGCCGAGCGAGAGTTAAAGCCCGTTTCAAATGCGATTTCGACAATTGGGCGATCTTCCTGAGCGATCAGTTTTTTCGCGTCTTCAATCCGCCATCTATTTACATAGTCAAAAAAGGAACATTCCATTTTTGTGTTTAGCGCTTGGGAAACATAGTTGGGCAGCTCGCCAACTTGCTTGGACAGATCACGAAGAGATAAGTTCGGATCTCTGTGGGGTGAACGTTGGCGCATGACCCGATCCAGTTTTTCGCAAATGGCTGCAAGCTTTTCTTCGCTAAGTGCAGATCGCGCGTATTTTTCGGTCCCCAACTCGGCACTCTCCGCACCAGGTTCTTCTAAGGCCCGTGGCTGACGAAGCGCCCAAAGGGACAAAGCCCATACCAGAATAAAGTTGGTAACGCCTGGCAAGAGCAGACTTTCAGGCGCATTGATTTTGAGGGATTGGTCCAAAAGCGACCGAATGGCCAAATAAACAAGTGGGCCCAAAACTTCAAAAATCCAATAAAGGAAAAGCGCAACACCGACCCATATTATCCAGCCCAGCTCTCTTTTTTCAGTGCTGGAGAAACGTTGCCGCAATCGAGCTCGATATTTAATCATCCGCATTATGATCAGATATAGATAAGCCGAATATTGGAAAACCGGCACCAATGTGAAGGTTACTGCAATAAGGATCAGCGAGATCAACGAAAACAAGTCAATGTCTTCAATCCCCTGCACACCACCCAAATCGGGATAAAGGGTAGCCAAGCGAAACAACAACATTATTGCCAAGACCGCGAGCAAGAAAGGCAAGAAGTGCAACAGATCGCGCCGATGGAAGAATGGCGGCTTGAGCGAAGTTAAGGCCCGCACATAAAGCCAATAAAGCGGCGGCAAAACAACACCAACCACGCCCACAAGGCCCAGCATATTTTTGGGGTCAGAACTATCATTCAAAAACGGTTCTGAAACAACTGGCACTTCGGTTATTGCTGTAACAATGAAAAACAGCACCAATGGGGCGACAAAAAAGCGGGTTTTAAGCTCGCTGAGCAATATCGATGCGCTGAACAAAGAAAGCGCCAACACCATGGCTGAGATAAAACTTGTTAAAAGCTCTGTGTCGCTCACAAACCAATTTCCCTTGCCACATATTGACCCAAGCCCAAAAATTTGGAGCCCAATAAACCTGCGCCCCAATAACAGCCAACACGAGATTTCACAATCTCACGATTTCTGCTGTCGAGCTAAGTCCACGATCTGGCTGCCCGAAACAGCTGTTTTGCTATTCGTCGGAATATCAAAATTTGTTGTCAGGTTGGAATTCAGAAAACAAACGCCAGACAAAAATCGCAAACCCCGCCCAAATTAGGATGGAGAGCAAGCTGTTTGGTCCCATCTCCAAAATTGATGGGTTGGTGAATTCAAATAACTTATTCGGCAGTGCGATACTGAAAAACAGCATGTTGGAAAATCCATGCAGCAAAACTGTCGGCCAAATCGAAGTCGAAGCCGCACGGATACGGCCATAAATTACAGCCAAAACAACCGCCCCGATTAAATGCAACGGGACGAAAAATGCCGGCATTTCTTGCAATAATTGCGTACCCCAAAAAAATGGAATGTGCCAAAGGCCCCAGCAAACACCAACTACAAGGTGACGCGTTAAGGCCTTTACGCCGTGCTTTTGTAGCTGCGGTTCAAGATAGCCGCGCCATCCCCATTCTTCGAAGAACCCAAATGCTAGATACCCGATAGAAATCTGAACCAACATTAATGGCAGTAAATTTCCGCCTTCGACGGTCAATTCCCCCAAACCCAATGCAATTGCCAAGGTTAGAACAATTAGGAAAAAGGCAATTGGAAGCAAAATAACGAAGAGCAGGATCTTCCACTGCTTTGTTAAACTGAGAGACAGCCCGGCATTTCCCCATCCATCACCAAAGAATGTTCGCAGAACAGTTGGCACAATGAATGGCGGCAGAATGAACAGCAATGCGGCTTCCATATAGCCCGCGTTCATCAAATAGCCAGCTAATATGGAGGACCCCAATACAATAAGTAGGAATATGCCGACATTTCGAAATCTTGATAAATTCATTGGATGGGGTTCTCAGCTTACGCAATTGAATTGATATCGTTTGAACAACAATTCACAGGAACCCAACCCCAAGGCCTAAGTCAATCCCCCGCTATTTGGATGAAGCACAAAAAAAGGGCGCCCGTTGGACGCCCTTGTGAAATCTTTAGTCTCGCGATCGATTTAGTCAGAAGGCAAGATCACTTTGTCGATGATGTGAATTACGCCATTGTCTGCCATAACATCGGCCGTCACAACGGTCGCGTTATCGATCATTACTTTGCCGCCCATCACTTTGACTGTGATGGTTTCATCACCACCCTTTTTCAGGGTCGCCACGTCATTTGTACCCGCTGGCAAATCAGATGACATTACTTTAGAGGCAAGTACGTGATAGGATAGGATGTCCGCGAGCTTTTGCTTGTTCTCCGGCTTCAACAACATTTCAACCGTACCTTCCGGAAGTGCTGCAAATGCTTCGTCGGTTGGCGCAAATACCGTTAGATTTTCACCGTCAGCCAAAGCGCCAGCCAATCCAGCTGCACTTGCTGCTGCAATTAGCGTGTTGAAAACACCCGCTTCTTGCGCCGTTTCAACAATGTTACCCGCATAAGCTGCTGGTGCTGCCATAACGCTAACTGCAAGAGCTGCCCCGATAATAGATTTCCGCATAAACTTTCTCCTTGATAATCACTAGGATCCCATTTTTCGGGATCACGATGCTGCACACGCCGTGTGTGTCAGGGAGGTAACGGGCAGAATTTGAAATCGGATTTACAACAAATTGTGACCAGCTGAGTAGTGATCCAAAACCAAATATTGGCCGTATATTCGCGCGCGAAAGCGAGTAACAAGCCGATAAGGCTATGAAATTGATCACTCGACGCTGGATCAAATAGCAATGATGTTGAAGTTTTTTGGAGCGGGCGATGAGATTCGAACTCACGACCCCAACCTTGGCAAGGTTGTGCTCTACCACTGAGCTACGCCCGCATCCGTAACCAGCAATATGAGCGCCATGAATGACGTAGCTGGTGTGCGCGGATATATGCCTAAAGAGCGCACCAATTGCAAGCCATATTTTGCACCTTTTTTGGCACGAGGTAAAAAAACTCTCCTCTTGGGAATTGAACTGGCGATTTTTCAAGGCTGAAAGCCAATCTGACCCTAGTCAGCGCCTTGTTTTTGTCGCATGAAGGTCCCACATTAAAAGTAAGAACATTAACGGCTCATAGAACGGACGATATTATGCACTCAGATCTTCAAAACGGTGTTGCAACTGCCCCAGCAAGCGATCTGATCAAAGATTCTGATACAGCAAATTTTGCCGCAGACGTGATGGAAGCATCTCAAACCGTTCCAGTTCTAGTTGATTTTTGGGCGCCATGGTGTGGGCCGTGCAAACAATTGGGCCCCATGATCGAAAAAGCGGTCATCGAAGCTGGCGGCAAGGTAAAGTTGGTGAAGGTCGACATCGATCAAAACCAAGCCATTGCGGGGCAAATGGGCATCCAATCCATTCCTGCAGTTATCGCTTTTGTGGGTGGTCAACCGATTGATGGCTTTATGGGTGCAATCCCGCAAACCGAGATCAATGCCTTTATCGACAAAGTGCAAAAAGCTGCTCCCCCTGCGCCTACCGATCCCAAAGAGCAGATTAAGGCCGCGTTAGAACAAGCAACAGGCGCAATGGATGCGGGTGACTTTGCGAGCGCGTCCCAGATTTACAGCCAGATCTTGCAGTTCGATCAGGAAAATGACGATGCGATTATCGGCATTGCGACGATCCATTCAAAAATCGGCGATAATGAAAAAGCTGAACAAACGCTGATGGCCGTGAGTGAAGAAGGACAAAAGCTTCCTGCATTCATAAAATTAAAAGCAGCGTTGGAATTAGCAGCAGAAGCCGCAGGACTTGATGGCGCGAGCGCGTTGGAAGCCAAACTCGCTTCAAACCCGGACGACCACCAAAGCCGGTATGACCTTGCTATTTCCTACAACGCAGAAGGTAACAAAATTGGTGCCGCTGAAAATCTTGTAAAAATCATCAAAGCAGATCGCGATTGGAATGAAGACGGCGCACGCAAGAAACTTTTGGAACTATTTGAAGCATGGGGCCCAACCGACCCAGCTTCAATCAAAGGCCGCCGCATGCTTTCCAGCGTTCTTTTCAGCTAGAACGATCTGGGTTAGAATAAGTTATGAGTACTGCCCGTGACGCGAAATATTCGGAACTAAACAATGTTCCCCTTCTTCCCCTAGAAGGCGCACTGTTGCTGCCGCGCACCATTTTGCCGCTGCACATTTTTGAGCCGCGCTATTTGGAGTTGGTGGACGATGTCTTGGGAAAGGGGCGTTTATTGGGCCTCATCCAACCCACTTTGGGGGATGAAAGCCATAATCCGGCGCTGCAAACCATCGGCACATTGGGCCGCATCACCCATTTTGAAGAGATCGAAGACGATCGCTATATGATCGGTTTGCACGGTATTTCTCGGTTTACTTTGAAAAGCGAACAGCTCAGCGCCGATAAACCCTACCGGATCGGCGAGATCGATATGCGTTCGTTTGAAACAGATCTTATTGCTGGCTTTGGCGAAAGCGGTATTGATCGCGCGCGCTTTATAAAATTACTGAAATCATATGCTGAATTTGCCGACTTTGAACTGGACTGGGAAGAGATCAACGAAGCGGGTTTAGAAGATTTGATAAATTCCTGCTCGATGGCAAGCCCTTATGAAGCGCGGGAGCGCCAGGCATTGTTAGAAGCAGAAACGCTATCAACACGCGCTGAAATGCTGATGGCCTTTGCAGAAATCGAAATGTCGCGGCAAGCCTCTAACATCACCATGCAATGATGCAGAACGAAGCGGCAAATATCGACCCTAAAATGCTCGAACTTTTGGTCTGCCCTTTCACCAAAACCCAATTGGAATGGTCAAAGGACAAAACCGAGCTGATTTCTTATGCCGCGCGTTTGGCTTTCCCCATCAGGAACAATGTCCCCTTGCTGATTTTGGATGAAGCAAGACAATTGGGCGATGACGAAAAACGAAATCCATAAAAAACTTCGTTTGTGCTAAATCGGACGCCCATTTAGCAATTTGGGGCCACCCTGCGCCGCAGCGGCCCGCCCAATAAAGGCATTTTTGAGCGCTGGCATCCGGTCAACAACCCCCAAGCCCAAATCTCGAACGATCCGCAGTGGCGCAATATTGTTTGAAAACAATTTGTTCAACCCATCCGTTGCCACCGCCATCAAACCAATATCCACCCGTCGCCAGTTTTGATAGCGCGTTAGCACCGCTTCACTGCCAATATCTTCGCCAAGACGCATAGCCTCCACCAATACTTCGCACAAGGCCGCCACATCCTTGATGCCTAAATTCATGCCCTGCCCAGCAATCGGATGAACCACATGCGCCGCATCACCGATCAAGGCCAACCGGTCGGAAATGAAACTCTTGGCAATTTGCAATTTTAGCGGAAATGCTTGCAACGGCGCTTCAACCGTCACTTTGCCAAAACTCGAGCCCATGCGACGTTCAATTTCCAACGCCGCATCTTCTAAACTCATATCCAAATAGCGCTGAACATCTTCTGTTTTTTCTGTCCACACCAAACTCGAGCGTTTGTTGGGCAATGGCAGCGTGGCAAATGGGCCCGCTGTCAGAAAGTGTTCGTAAGCTATCTGGTCATGATCATATTCATGGGCAAATGTCGTCACGATGCCAGACTGTTTATAATCATGGCCGAACGTTTTGATGCCAGCATTTTCGCGCAATTGAGATCGAGCCCCGTCTGCGCCGATTACCAATGACGCACTGATTTGCGTGCCATCTTCAAATTTCACCTGAGACACTGCTAACCCGGCCTGGCATTCAACAACCTTATTTGGCGCAAAAATCTCAACACCAGATTGCTGTGCGCCTTCGATAAGCGCTTTTAAGGTCACGCGATTTGGCACCATATGGGCAAATGGTTGGCCCGGTTTCGCGTCACCTTCAAATTTTAGGAACAAGGGCCGGTGCAGATCGTCTTTATCACTGTCGGTAATTTTCATCCCGGCAATGGGTGACGCCTCGTCAAGCATCTCAGACCAAACATCTAACGCCTCAAATACGTTAGTTACCCCTAATGCCAATGCCGACGAACGTTCATCATCTGGCACCAAAAGTGGCCGCACATCATTTATGGCGATCGACATATCGGGCGCAAATCGCTTCAGCGCGAGCGCAAGCGTTAGCCCAACCGGACCAGCCCCGACAATCAACACATCAAAATGTTGTTCTTTTGGCATTTGCATGCTCTCCCAAATCAATTTGCGCACATTGTATGCTCATTTGCCCAACACTCAAGTTGTGCGTTGTCGCAGCATGTCTAATTTTTGATCACCGTGCATAATTTGTGCATAAATTATGCAGAAAGGCCGATAGTCTAAAAGTCCACAATTCGGCAGTATCTGCGATTCATGCAACAAATTCAAACAACTAACCCTCAAACGCCGAGTTTGGCACGACTCTTGTTGCTCTATTGGGCAGAACGAATTGCTCAAACAAGGATGCTGCTCATGAAATTTATCGCCGCCATCATCAAACCTTCGCGCTTGGATGCCGTTCGCTCGGCCTTAAGCGCAAAAGACATTCACGGCATGACCGTTACCGAAGTGCGCGGATATGGACGCCAAAAGGGCCATACCGAAATTTACCGTGGCGCAGAATATGCGGTCAATTTCCTGCCCAAACTCAAAATCGAAGTTGCCGTGCCAAGCGATCAAGTTGCTGGCGCAGTGGATTGCATTGCTGAAGCGTCGCGATCTGGCCGTATCGGAGACGGGAAGATTTTCGTCTTTGATTTGCAAGACGCCGTGCGCATCCGCACTGGCGAGCGCGACCTAGAAGCACTTTAAAGATCAGTTGGAGACCAAGAACATGATTAAGAACAACAAAAACAAACTTATGGCGCTCGGCCTGACAGCAGCGATCTTGCCCCTACTCGCTAGTCCAGCATTTGCCCAAGAAGCCGCCACACCCGAATATGCGCAGATTTTCAATACGCTCCTCTTTTTGGTTGGTGGCTTTTTAGTCATGTGGATGGCCGCTGGCTTTGCGATGTTGGAAATGGGCCTCGTTCGGCAAAAAAACGTCTCCATGCAGGGCCTCAAGAACATCGCCCTTTATTCAATCGCCGGGATTATGTTTTGGTTCACCGGATATAACTTGATGTATACGGGCGTTGATGGCGGCTTCATCGGTAGTTTTGGCCCTTACGACTTCCCGGCTCCTGGAGCGGATGACCATAGTGCGGGCTATTCGGTTGCCTCGGACTGGTTCTTCCAAATGGTATTTTGCGCCACAACAGCATCGATTGTTTCTGGAACGCTCGCCGAACGGATCAAATTTTGGCCATTCCTCATCTTCACCGCCATCCTGACGGGCATACTCTACCCCATCACCGGATCATGGCAGTGGGGCCAAGGCTGGTTGTTCAAAATGGGCTTCTCAGATTTTGCCGGTTCAACCTTGGTTCACTCTGTCGGCGGCTGGGCGGCACTTGCTGGTGCATTGCTTTTGGGTGCCCGTGCAGGTCGTTATGGGGAAAACGGCATGGTCACGCCAATGCCCGGCTCTTCAATTCCGCTGGCGACACTCGGCATGTTCATTCTGTGGCTGGGCTGGTTTGGCTTTAATGGCGCGTCACAACTTGCCATGGGCACCATTGCTGACGCTGGTGACGTTTCCCGGATCTTTGTGAACACAAACCTTGCCGCCGCTGCTGGAGCGATCACAACAATAGTCCTGTTGCAAGTCATCTACAAAAAGATCGATGTGACCATGGTCATTAACGGTGCGTTGGCTGGCCTTGTGTCAATTACCGCTGAACCCCTAGCGCCAAGTGTTCCCCTTGCATTGCTGATTGGTGGAATTGGTGGTGTCATCGTGGTCTTTGCTGTGCCGATGCTAGATCGGTTGAAGATTGATGATGTTGTTGGTGCCATTCCGGTGCACCTTTTGGCAGGTATTTGGGGCACGTTGGTCACCCCGCTAAGCGGGTCGGGCAACTTTATCACCCAACTTACTGGCATCATCGCCATCGGTGCTTTCACAATGGCCGTTTCTGGCGCGATTTGGTTCATCCTAAAATTGACCATCGGTATTCGCGTAAGCGCTGAAAGCGAGTCGCTTGGGCTAGATAAGGCAGAAGTTGGGGTTGAAGCCTATCCTGAATTCTAATCTCTAGGGGAGAAGAGACCGATCAGTTCAATTTGATTGGTAAAAAAAGGGTCTATCAGCAATCGCTGATGGGCCCTTTTTGTTCTTTATTAGCCACAAATTAACCACGCGGACCTAGGATCAATATCGAGTTATTGCGTAAAATGAGATCGTACATTGGCCGTTCAAACATCGTCTGCGTTACAAAAGAACCAAGAAGTGGCCCAAGAGGCCCCCACCTCAATCGCGGTGAAGATACCCCTGCGCTTGATTGGCATCTTGTGTTTGGTCGCCATTGCGCTTGTCATTTTGTCGCTCATGTCTTGGTCGGCCAACGATCCGAGCCTGAGCTACGTATCCAACGAACCGGTGAACAATTGGCTGGGCTATCCCGGCGCCGTCATTGCTGATCTGACATTTCAATTTCTAGGCATTGCTGGCCTGCTCTTCATCATTCCGCCTGCCATTTGGTCGCTTACGCTCATTCGCAAACAAGTGCCGCTTCGTTTCACTTTGCGTTCCATGATGTGGATTGTGACGACTATTCTATTTTGTGGTGTTCTGGCCTTCATGCCAACACCAGCTACATGGCCGCTCCCAACAGGATTGGGCGGGATCATCGGCCTTGGCTTTTCTGCTATGGCCGGATTTGTGGTTGGTGAAGAAATGCGGTTGGCCGCTGGATGGTTATTTGCGCTCATACTGCTCACACCTGCTATTGTAAGCTTTTGGCTTTGTATTCGAGCTGGTACCCGGTTTGGACTTGAGCCCGCCCCGGCAACCGACATTGCATTGAACAACGATAAGAACGTTCAGCCAAAAGGCATATGGGCGTGGCTTGGGTCAAAAATCGCCGCCATGTTCACCATTCTTTTGGGCGCGTTAACGCATTTGATCTTCTCAACCCATGTTTCAATCAAGAAATCTTGGGCGGAACGCAACGCGCAAAAACAGCAAGCTGAAACCCAACCTTGGCGGCAAGGTGATGCTGAGCCCGTGCTTGAGCCGCAAGTTAGTCAAAATCAGCATCATCCAGACCATCAAGACCCCTATCAGGCGCAACAACGAATTGAACCTCAGTTTGAGGGCGATATGGCGCACGACGCACAAAACTGGGTGGAAGGCCATTATGATGAGCCTGCCCCAGACCATATGGACGCGCCATATGATGACTACGCCCCAGAGGCAGGCAATGCGCCTGCAGCGCCTTCAGGACAGGCAGCGGACATTCCAATCCCACAAAAACCGAGCCCTCGCGTCACGGCCCCTGCCCCGCGCCCTGCGCCCGGCCGTCGCGTTGTGGCAGAAGCGCAGCAAAGTTTGTTGGGCAACGACGAATTTGAACTGCCTGAACTCAGCTATATGGCAGAACCGCCCAGCAAGAAAACCGAGCGCGAGCATCTGCCAGAAGTGCTGGAAGAAAATGCGCGCCTGCTTGAAGGCGTGTTGGAAGATTTCGGTGTGCGCGGCGATATTATCAATGTCCGCCCCGGCCCCGTCGTAACGCTCTACGAATTAGAACCTGCACCGGGCATCAAATCTTCTCGTGTCATCGGCCTTGCGGACGACATTGCCCGCTCTATGAGCGCGATCTCCGCGCGGGTTGCGGTGGTCCCCGGCCGCAACGCAATTGGTATCGAACTGCCCAACAAAACCCGTGAAACAGTTTATCTTCGTGAAATGTTGGGTTCGGCTGACTTTGAAAAAGTAAAAGGCAAGCTGCCGCTCTGCCTTGGTAAGACCATTGGCGGCGAACCTGTTATCGCTGACTTAGCGCGGATGCCGCACTTGCTGATTGCGGGTACGACCGGCTCGGGTAAATCTGTGGCCGTAAACACATTCATCCTTTCATTGCTCTATCGCTGGACGCCAGAGCAATGCCGCCTGATCATGATCGATCCGAAAATGCTTGAACTATCGATCTATGATGGCATTCCCCATTTGCTCACCCCTGTTGTGACCGATCCGACAAAAGCGGTAACGGCCCTGAAATGGGCTGTGCGCGAAATGGAAGATCGCTACAAAAAGATGTCAAAAATCGGCGTGCGCAACATTGATGGCTTCAACCAAAAAGTTGCCGAATCTAAGCAAAAGGGTGAGATCATCACCCGGACGGTACAAACCGGCTTCGACAAAGAAACCGGCGAGCCGATCTTTGAAAGCGAAGAATTTGATCTTGAACCATTGCCCTTTATCGTGGTGATCGTGGACGAGATGGCTGACTTGATGATGGTCGCTGGCAAAGACATTGAAGGCGCAATCCAAAGGCTTGCCCAAATGGCACGGGCGGCTGGCATCCACTTGATCATGGCCACGCAACGTCCATCCGTGGACGTGATCACCGGTACGATCAAGGCCAACTTCCCAACTCGTATTTCATTCCAAGTGACATCGAAAATCGACAGTCGGACCATCCTTGGCGAACAAGGTGCGGAACAATTGTTGGGCATGGGCGATATGCTTTATATGGCCGGTGGTGGCAGAACCAAACGTTTGCACGGCCCATTTGTGGCCGACGGCGAAGTTGAAACCGTTGTGAAACATCTAAAGGCCCAGGGCTCGCCGGAATATCTAGAAAGCGTAACGGCTGAAGACGAAGAAGGTGGTGGCGCTGAATTTGGCAACTCAAATGTGGCCAATTCAGGCGACGAGCTTTACGACAAGGCCGTCAATATCGTGCTGAATGATCGCAAGGCTTCAACCAGCTACATCCAACGTCGTCTATCCATCGGCTATAACCGTGCCGCGACGATCATCGAGCGGATGGAGCAAGAGGGTCTTATTTCACCTGCCAACCATGCCGGTAAACGCGAGATCTTGGTTGGCGGTGAAGAGGAAAGCCCATTTTGATTCACGTGAAACGAAAGCCAATTCGTCACGAGCGTCCAATGTGATGGCCAACGCTCATTCAATCGCCATATTGTAAAACTAATGATTCGTATCGTTATTGTTCAAAGACCAGGTCCATTATGCGCAAAACATTTCGCTTCCTCGCCATAGCAATTTCTCTTCTGGCATTTGTGCCAGCGGCCAGCGCATTGGATCGCGCATTGACGGAAGAAGAGATCGCCATCATCACGGATATCGGCAAGCACCATTCTGGCGTTGAACAATTGGCCGGACGCTTCCTGCAACTTGATAGTGCGGGCAATCGATCCGAAGGCATCTTTTATTTGAAACGACCAAATAAGATCCGGTTCAAATACGCGCCCCCATCTTACGAAGAAGTGATTTCAACCGGCAAAGGCTTTTATGTCATCAACCGCAAGGAAGAGACAAAATTCGCCTATCCGCAACAGCGTGTACCCTTGCGTCAATTTCTGTCTGACGAGATCGATTTGTTTTCAGCCAATATGACAGACGTGATCAAAACCGAAGAAATGATCGCAGTTTCTGTTGCAGACGACACGCCTGCGGGTCCGGTTTCTGTGACGATGATTTTCAATCTCGCAACCAAAGACATTGAACAATGGACGCTCACCGAGCCGAACGGCAACGAAGTGACCTTCTCGATCTACGAGACCACAACAGACATCGATATTCCAAAGGCCTATTTCTATCTGCCGGACTATCAATAAAGACAATTTTCTCCCACGGTAGAAAACGGGTGGACCCGCTCCCCCAATTTGCCAATATAGGGAGCTAGCGATTCGCCAGCTCATCCCGGGGAGAAAAAATGTCGATTTCAGTTGCCACTTGGAACATCAATTCAGTTCGCTTGCGCTTGCCCATGGTGCAAGAATTTCTAGCCGATCATCAACCTGATGTTTTGTGTTTACAAGAAATCAAATGTCAGAACGACCAATTCCCCGCCAAAGCGTTTGCTGAATCTGGCTATCAATATCACGCGGTGAATGGGCAAAAAAGCTATCATGGCGTCGCGATTGTTTCACGTCTTCCCCTGCACGAAACTGACACAAGAGAGTTTTGTGAGATGGGCGATGCCCGCCATGTCAGTGCTTCGGTCGAAGCACCATTCGGCAAAACCCGCATCCATAATTTTTACATTCCAGCGGGTGGCGACGAAGCCAACGTCGACACCAACCCAAAGTTCAAACACAAAATGGATTTCTTGAGCGAACTGAAAGACTGGTTCGATGAGGATGATTTTGACAATGGTCATGTCATTGTTGGTGATTTCAATATCGCGCCACACGAAAACGATGTTTGGTCACACAAGCAACTTCTAAAAGTGGTGAGCCACACGCCGATTGAAACCGACACGCTGGACGCGCTGCAAGCACGCAGAAACTGGGTTGATGTTGTGCGCAAACATATTCCCCATGAGGAACGTCTATATAGCTGGTGGAGCTATCGCTCTAAAGATTGGAACGCATCCAACAAGGGCCGTCGGCTTGACCATATTTGGGCAACACCGGACATTGCGGACCATAGTTCTGAAACGGTGGTGCTCAGAGACGCGCGTGGGTGGGGTGAGAAACCATCAGACCACGTCCCCATCATATCTCGGTTTGGTTAAATCGAATTACTGAACCTGAACACCGGACAGTGCATTGACGTAACGGCTCATCGAAAGCTTGATGCGGGTGGCGACTTTTGCCGCCAATTCAGGATAGTTTTCAATCAACCGTTTAAAGTGAAGGCGTGGCACAAAGATCAATGTGGTATCGCCCAACGCACTAACAGTTGCCGGGCGCGGCTTATCGACAATCAATGCCAACTCGCCAAAAGTTGTCCCTTGAACATCGATCACTTGCCCGGTTGTTTTTGCCCCATCATGTTTCGTCGTCAAAGCGCCATCAACCAGAATATAGGCCCCATCCGCCACGTCACCTTCAACAAACAAAACCTCGTCTTTCGACAAGGTTTTGGTGTCGCTGACAAATCCGATTAGTTTGAGCTGTTCGTCGCTTAAAGTTTGGAACGGGTCTGCCAGTTTTAGAATTGAGGTGATTTCTTCAAGAGACATTTTTAGTCCTAATTTATGGCACCAACCGGTAGCCACCTTCTTCGGTTACCAACAGACGCGCATTGCTCGGGTCACGCTCAATCTTTTGGCGAAGGCGATAAATATGGGTTTCAAGCGTATGCGTTGTTACCCGATTATTATAGCCCCAAACTTCTTGCAACAGAACATCACGTGAAACGGTTTTTGGTCCCTGACGATAGAGAAACTTCAAAATCGATGTTTCCTTATCCGTTAGACGGACCTTACTGCCATCTTCTGTTTCAAGCATTTTGGTCGCAGGCTGGAAATTATACTGGCCAATGGTGAAAACCACATCTTCACTTTGATCATGCTGGCGCAGCAAAGCGCGAACCCGAGCCAACAAAACAGAAAAACGAAACGGCTTGGTGACATAATCGTTCGCGCCACTTTCAAGGCCCAAAATTTCATCACTGTCGCTATCATGTCCAGTGAGCATGAGAATCGGGCTTTTAAACCCATCCTGGCGCATAATCTTAACCGCTTCGCGACCATCCATATCCGGCAGGCCCACATCCATTACCACCAAATCAAATGGCGATGCTTTAACGGCACTCAAGGCAGCTGCCGCACTATCACCCTGGGTTATTTCAAACTCGCGATAGTGCGAGATTTGGTCCACGAGTGATTGGCGCAGTTCGTCCTCATCATCAATTATCAAAATCCGCCGTTTGTTCATTTTCTCGCCCTTTGTTGGCCCACAATCAAAATCTAATTCCAATTAATAATGTAGGCACAAGCTGT
This sequence comes from Maritalea sp. YIW29, assembly GCF_057219265.1. Classification (NCBI taxonomy): domain Bacteria; kingdom Pseudomonadati; phylum Pseudomonadota; class Alphaproteobacteria; order Hyphomicrobiales; family Devosiaceae; genus Maritalea; species Maritalea sp. YIW29. The sequence goes on along the minus strand of NZ_JBXVVF010000002.1, from coordinate 565,780 downwards.
TAACATCCCAATCACAAGCATGTGTGCACGCAATATTGGTTAATTCGCAGGATAATCCCGATGACCAAAAATGGCCGAACCAACGCGCACATAGGTTGCCCCCATTTCAACAGCAGTGTCAAAATCTGAACTCATCCCCATGGATAATTCTTTTACATTGGCCTTCTGTGCAAGACCCGCCATTTGGGCAAAATAGGGTGCCGGTGGCTGCCCGGCCGGGGGAATACACATCAAGCCAATAACATCCAACCCATATGTAGTGCGGCACAATTCAACAAACTCAACAGCTTCATTTGGCGCAATGCCTGCCTTTTGCCGTTCTTCGCCAATATTAACCTGCACCATCACGGGCAGGCTTTTCCCTTTATCCGAGAATTCTTTGGCGAGGGCTTTGGCAAGCTTCTCCCGATCAACAGACTGTATCACGTCAAACAACGCCACAGCGTCCTTGACCTTATTGGTCTGCAATGGCCCGATTAGATGAAGCACAATATCATCGTGTCGTGATTTAAGGTCTGCCCATTTGGATTGAGCCTCTTGCACGCGGTTCTCACCGAAATGCTTCTGCCCAGCCGAAATAACGGGCTCAATTTCTTCAACGCCAAAAGTTTTTGAAACAACGACCAACTCAACATTTTGTGCCTGATCATCACCAAATCGTCGTGCAGATGATGCAATTCGCGATTGAACTTCTTCTAATTGTGCGATGCCCATTTTGACCCTCAAATCACTTACATACTCTATTTGAATCATTTTTGTGGCTTGGGCAAACGATTCGCGTGCGATCTATGTTGACCCGACCCCCAAATTCTGGTGAAGGTCCAGATAAGACATAGAAAAATCAGACGCAAGATCTGAACAGAACTTGACGATTTAGAGGGCATGATAGTGACCGGCAATAATTCTGAACGGTATAATCCGCGCGAAAGCGAACCGCATTGGCAAAAAGTTTGGAACGAGCGCTCAAGCTTTGTTTCAAGCAACGATGACGAGCGGGCCAAATATTATGTCCTTGAAATGTTCCCCTACCCTTCTGGCCGTTGCCATGTTGGCCATGCGCGCAACTACACAATGGGCGACGTGATCGCGCGGTATAAACGCGCTAAAGGCTTTAACGTTTTGCACCCTATGGGTTGGGACGCGTTTGGTATGCCCGCTGAAAATGCGGCAATGAAAAACAATGCCCACCCAAAAACTTGGACCTACCAAAATATAGAATCGATGAAGCAGCAGCTTAAATCGATGGGCTTTAGCTTGGATTGGACCCGCGAGTTCGCCACCTGCGATCCTGAATATTACAGCCAGCAACAAAAACTGTTTTTGGATTTTCTCAAGGAAGACCTAATTTACCGCAAAAGCTCGAAAGTGAATTGGGACCCGGTTGATCACACCGTCTTGGCAAACGAGCAAGTGATCGACGGCCGCGGCTGGCGATCTGGCGAATTGGTGGAACAAAAAGAGCTAACCCAATGGTTCTTCAAAATAACGGATTATGCCGAGGATCTTTTGGACGAAATCGACAATCTTAAAGACTGGCCCGAAAAAGTTCGCTTGATGCAAAAGAACTGGATCGGCAAGTCTGAGGGTTTGACGGTACGTTGGGCACTTGACCCAGCAACAGCTCCTGATGGATTTTCAGACTTAGAAGTTTATACCACGCGGCCAGACACCATTTTTGGTGCAAGCTTTATGGCCGTCGCCGCAGATCACCCAATTGCTAAAGAAGCCGCCAAGTCGAACCCTGAACTTCAAGCTTTCATTGAAGAGTGTCGTCGCCTTGGTACATCCGTCGCTGCGTTAGAGACTGCAGAAAAACGTGGCTTCAATACCGGGATTCACGTGAAACACCCATTTGACGACAATTGGACATTGCCCATTTATGTCGCCAACTTCGTTTTGATGGATTACGGCACCGGCGCGATCTTTGGTTGCCCTTCTGGCGACCAACGTGATTTGGACTTCGCCCGCAAATATGATCTTCCCGTTAAAGCGGTCGTTATGCCAGCGGATGGCGATGCAGCAACTTTTGCCGTGGAAGATGAAGCCTATACCGATAGCGGTGTGATGATTAACTCATCATTCCTTGATGGCATGACGCCTGATGAAGCTTTTAATGAAGTTGCCAACCGTTTGGCCAATAGCGATATTAACGGTCAGGTCCAAGGCGAGCGCAAAGTCAATTACCGCCTGAGGGATTGGGGCATTTCACGCCAGCGTTATTGGGGTTGCCCAATCCCGATTATTCACTGCGACAATTGTGGCATTGTTCCGGTCCGTGAGCAGGACTTGCCGGTGGAACTTCCCGACGATGTTAGCTTTGAAAAACCGGGCAATCCTTTGGACCATCATCCAACTTGGAAAGACACACACTGTCCGTCATGTGATAGTCCGGCGCGTCGCGAAACGGATACGATGGATACATTTGTCGATTCGTCCTGGTATTTCGCTCGGTTCACCGCGCCCAATGCATCCACACCAACAGATCCGACATCTGCAGATTCGTGGTTGCCGGTCGATCAATATATCGGCGGGGTGGAACATGCGATTTTGCATCTTCTTTATTCGCGCTTCTTCGCTCGGGCGATGAAAAAGGCCGGGCATTTAAACGTCACTGAACCGTTCAAAGGCCTGTTTACCCAGGGCATGGTGACCCACGAAACCTATAAAACAAAATCTGGCGACTGGGTTTCGCCCGAAGAGATCAATTTTGAAGGGGCCGAAGGCGAGCGCAAGGCAATCCATAAGGGTTCCAATGAAGTCCTAAAGATTGGCTCCATTGAAAAGATGTCAAAGTCCAAACTCAACGTGATCGACATGACCGCCATGGCTGAAAGCTTTGGCGCGGATGCAACCCGTTGGTTTGTATTGTCGGATTCCCCCCCTGAACGTGACGTCCAATGGACCGAAGCAGGCATTGAAGGCGTTTGGCGTTTTGTGCAAAAAGTTTGGCGCCTCATTGATGACAGCAAAGCCATTATTGAAACCGCAGAAGACAGCAATACGGACAGTTTTGACGTCGAAGCCTTGCTGAAAACAACCCACAAAGCGATTGAACAAGTTTCAAATGCTTATGAAAGCCTTCGGTTTAACCGTGCCATCGCCCAACTTTACGAACTAACGAACGCGTTGAGCAAGGCGCTCGCTGCGGTCAAAGACAAACCGACCATCAAAGAACGTTCGGCCTTAAAAACCGCAATGCAATCCCTTGTGAAATTGTGCAACCCGATCGTGCCACACGTCACCGAAACCTGCTGGGCGCATTTGGGCAACAAGACAATTTTGGCCGATGAAAGCTGGCCGGAGGCAGATCCCAAATATTTGGCGGATGACACAATTATATTGCCTGTTCAGGTGAACGGAAAACGGCGCGGCGAAATCAAAGTCGCCAAAGACCTACCAAAGGACCAAATCGAAAATACGGCCTTGTCTCTTGATGCTGTTTCGCGCATCTTAGACGGTAAAGCACCTAAAAAGGTGATTGTCGTACCAGGTAGAATTGTAAATGTCGTTGTCTAAATATTTCACACGATTAGCACCAGTTATTCTGGCCGGCACAGTTATGCTGTCCGGGTGCACACTTCGCCCAGTTTATGACGGCCAGTCAGCCGGTTCCTTTTCGGTTTCATATGCAGACCCTGCATCAAAGGTCGAGCAATCCATCATTGAGGAACTTCGGTTTCGGATCGGAAAGTCTAACAAGCCGATTTACGAAGTCGATATTAATGCCAGCACATCAACGCGCGGCATTTTTTCGCTTAGCTCTAGCTTCAAGCGCAATGAGACAGAAGCGCGCGTCACCGGATCATTCGTGCTGACAAAAATTGAAACGGGCGAGCAAATTGCCAAGGCGTCTCGTTTTGCAACCGCGATCTACCAAGAAAACCCGCAAAAAGTGGCTGTGAATACGGCGCGGGTAGATGCATATGATCGCGCTGCGAAGGACGTCGCTCGACAACTGCAAATACTCATCGCTAAAGCGATTAATGAGGACAAAAATTGACAGGCCTGAAGGCACGAGATGTTGATCGATTTGTTAACGCGCCGGATATCCAAGCAGGCTTTATCCTGATCTACGGGCCCGACGCCGGCCGGGTTCGTGAAACAACTGACAAACTACAAGCCCATTTTCACGGCAAAGATGCCGACCCAATGGCACTCGTCAGTCTTCAATTTGGCGACGTCGACAATCCAGGCGAACGCATTTCTGTCGAAGCAAATACCCCTTCAATGTTCGGTGATAGACGGGTAATTCGCGTTCGGGGCGCGACCAATGCCCTCGCCAAAGACATCGAGCAAACTGTCCAAGAGGGGTTTGACGCCATTTTATTGGTCGAATCGGGCAATTTAACCCCCAGAGATGGGCTGAGAAAGCTCGCTGAGGCTCAAAAATCGGCGCGAGCGGTGCCCTGCTACGCTGACGACGCAAGAAGTTTGGGTCAATTGGCCCGTGAAATGTTCCAAAAAGCCCAAATTACCATCGAAAATGACGCTTTGAACGCCCTTACCGATATTTTGGGCAATGATCGTCAGATTACTCGCCTTGAAGTTGAGAAGCTCATTTTGTTTGCCGACCAGTCAAAACATGTCTCATATGATGATGTAATGACCTTGTGTGGTGACAATGCGGCCCAAACAATGGACGAGATTTTGGATTGTGCAGGAACGGGACATCTTCAAAAATTGGATACTGCGCTCAGCCGCGCCTTGAGTTCAGGCACACATTCCTCTGCAATATTGACCCGCGCACTGATGCACTTTTCCACTCTTCGAGAAATGCGTGCATCATTTGACAATGGAAAAACGCTGCAAGAAATTATGAGCTCAGGCCGCGCCCGCGTTCATTTCTCGCGCAAACATGCGATGGAAGTTCAAATAAGGTCATGGTCGGCGCAGAATTTGGCTGCCGCCTGCGCACGCCTACATGACACAATTTTGCAAACCCGAAGAAATGCAAATCTCGATCATGCCCACACACGGCAGGCAATACTCGCCATCGCAACGATCGCAGCACGCCAATAAACTGGGATTAAGTTAATAAGATCGTTTCTAGCGCCGCTGAAGCCGCTGGCAAACGTCGTCTAACTGCTCGAGTGTTCGATATTTGATTTCAATTTTGCCACCACGCTCTTTATGATCAATCGCTACTTTTAGACCCAGCAAATCGCTAAGTGTCTTTTCAAGCGCTAACGTATCGGCGTCTTTGGCCACCTTAGCGGATGCTTTGGCCGTCGGTTCACCGCCAGAACTTGCTTGCGCCTGCTTTTGAGCCAAGTTTTCTGTTTCACGAACGCTCAAACCGCCCTCGATGATGCGTTTGGCCAGCGCTTCAGGGTCATCTGCAGTAATTAACGCCCGGGCATGCCCAGCTGTTAGGGCACCATCCGACACAAATTGTTGCACGGAAGCTGGCAATTTCATCAACCGCAACGTGTTGGCAACATGGCTACGGCTTTTGCCGATCACTTGGGCAAGGTCAGCTTGCGTGTAGCCAAACTGATCCATCAGCTGATCATAACCTTTTGATTCTTCTAAAGGATTTAAATCAGCCCGTTGAACGTTCTCAATAATCGCCAATTCAAGTGCTTCACGATCATCAACTTCACGGATGATAACCGGCACCTCATGAAGACCTGCGCGCTGGGAAGCACGCCAACGGCGTTCACCCGCAACCAACTCATATTGGTCTGGATCGATTGGGCTAGGCCGCACCAAAATGGGCTGCATCACGCCCTTTTCGCGGATCGAGTTCGTTAGGTCCTCTAATTCTTCAGGGGCAAAGTGCCGCCGCGGATTGTTGGGGCTTGCGACAATGAACTCGACAGGAAGGCGACGAATACCATCACCGCTATTTATCCGCGTTGCTTCAATTGGCGGTACATCACCAATCAATGCCGCTAGTCCACGACCAAGTCTGCTATTTGTGTTTTTGTCGTTCATTTTGCTGCCCTATGCTGCCGTTAACCGGCGCTCGCGCTTAATAACTTCTGTTGCCAAATGCAGATAGGCTTGGCTACCCGCACATTTCAAATCATACAATAATGCCGGCTTACCATATGATGGCGCCTCGGATAGCCGTACATTACGTGGAATTACCGTATCATAAACCAAGTCACCCAAATGCGCACGAACGTCGCTAAGCACTTGATTTGAAAGATTATTTCTCTTATCAAACATCGTCATCACCACACCTTGTATATAAAGGTCTGGGTTCAAGCTCGACTTGATCTGCTCAATCGTTTGCAACAGTTGGCTCAAGCCTTCCAACGCAAAAAACTCGCACTGCATGGGCACGAGAACCGCATCCGCCGCAGCAAGAGAATTAATCGTAAGTAGGTTAAGTGACGGCGGACAATCAATCAAAATGTAGGTAATTGGCTTACCGTCAAAAATCACGTTGCCTGCATCACTCAAAGCATCGCGGAGCCGAAACGCTCGATCGCCGTGATCTGAAATCGCCATTTCAAGCCCCAATAGGTCCATTGTCGATGGCACCACCACAACATTTGGCACATTTGTCGAAACGATAGCATCTTCGAGTTTGACTTCTCCTGTCATCAAATCAAATGCGGAATGGGTTCTCGCCTGCCGCTCAATGCCAAAGCCTGTGCTGGCGTTGCCCTGAGGATCAATATCAACAATTAGGACACGCTCGCCAATAGCGGCAAGAGCCGTCGCCAAATTGATAGCAGTCGTCGTTTTACCAACGCCACCCTTCTGATTTGCCAATGTAAGAATACGCGGCTGCACTGCTGGCTCCTCCAAAGACTAGTTCTAAAGCGCCTTTAGATGTTTGATTTCTAGAACCACAGAATCTGACGCCACTATGCTTTCGTGTTGTACTAGATCATACGCCCATTTTTCGCGACTTGTTGAAATTTCTTCATCATATCCACGGCCTTTTTGCAAAAGTGCTGCCGTTTGATCACCAAAAATTGGCAAAATGTACGAAAAAGTCCTAGATAGATCCGCAAATGCTCGCGCTGTGATTGTCCCAACTTCGAGCGAACGTGGCAGACTAAGCGACTCAGCGCGGACATTGTGAACCACACCGTCCAGATCCAACATTCGAATAACATGCCGCAAAAACGAGCATTTCCGGCCATTTGCTTCGACCATATGTACCGAAACACCTTTATCTTTCAATGCAATTGCCAACGGGATGGCGGGCAGTCCGCCACCACTGCCAAAGTCGAGAATTGATCCATTCTCAACACTGATGAGCTGAATTAGTTGTAGACTATCCAAGAAATGTCTTGACCATATTTCCGGCAATGTTTCACGTGAAACAAGATTCTGAACTTTTTGCCATCGGGCCAACTCATGCTCATATTGTTTCAACATGGCGATAGTGCTTACCGCGTCGATGTCGTGCTTTTCACAAATTGACCTAATTTGGCCGAGCGTTTGCTTGTGATCCATATAGGTCCTCAGCTTGCTTTCTTCACGTAATCGTCACGTTTTAACGCGGACAAGATTAGCAAGATCGCAGCTGGTGTCATGCCCTCAATCCGTTGTGCGTGAACTATGGTCTGCGGGCTATGTGTCTTTAACTTCTGGCACATTTCGGATGACAGGCCATCAAGCACGTCGTAATCTAAGTCGGCCGGTATGCGGCGGTTCTCATCTCGTCTCACCAACTCAACATCGGCTTTCTGGCGATCCAAATAAACCGCATATTGCGCATCGACCGTCACTTGCTCCGATATGTCCTTGTCGATCTTGTCGAGCTCTGGCCAAATTTTTGCCAAAGTTGAAAGCTCAACCTCGGGGTATGATAAAATTTGAAATGCTGATCGGCGCACGCCGTCAGCATTGATCTTTATGCCCAATTTCTTTGCCTCAGTCGGCGTCAATGACAGGGTGTCAAACAATCCCCGCGCTTCGGTCAGCTTCTGTTTGCGGTTTGCGTAATGAACCTTACGCTCTTGGCCAATCAGGCCGATTTCCTCACCAGCGTCTGTTAATCGTTGATCGGCATTGTCAGAACGCAAGTGCAGCCTAAACTCCGCTCTGGACGTAAACATGCGATAAGGCTCAGTGACGCCGCGTGTGATCAAATCATCAATCATTACAGCGATATAGCTCTTCGTTCTCGATAGCACGAATGGTTCCCTGCCAAGCACCCTCAGCGCAGCGTTCGCGCCAGCCATCAAGCCCTGCGCGCCCGCCTCTTCATACCCAGTTGTCCCGTTAATCTGACCAGCAAGTGCCAAACCTTGCAACTTTAGGAGTTGCAAAGTGTTGTCCAACTCACGTGGATCAATATAGTCATATTCGATCGCATAACCCGGTTGATTGATCACCGCATTTTGACAGCCTGGCAGCGAATGAACAATTTGCAACTGCACGTCCTCTGGCAAACTCGTCGAAATGCCGTTGGGGTAAATATTGTCGTCATCAAGTCCTTCAGGTTCCAAAAAGATTTGATGGGAATCCTTATCGGCAAATCGAACAATTTTGTCTTCGATTGATGGACAATATCGCGGGCCTTTGCTCTCAATCCGTCCAGAGTACATTGCAGACTTCGATAAATTCTCTTCAATGATCTTGTGGGTGCCGGCATGGGTGCGGGTAATGTAACAAGGTACCTGACGCACAGTGATTTTGTCCGTCAAGGCAGATAGCGGCTCAAGATCTTCGTCACCATGCTGAACTTCTAGCTCATCCCAATTGATTGATTTTTTGTCCAGACGTGGAGGTGTGCCCGTTTTTAGGCGACCTAGCTTTAGGCCAAGCGCCTCAAGTCGATTTGATAGACCCAAAACCGGCTTTTCACCCATCCGACCTGCAGGGATTTGCTGTTCGCCCAAGTGAATGAGACCGCGTAGGAATGTTCCCGTTGTCAATACAACCTGTGAGGCATCAACCGTGCGCCCATCAGTTAGCTGAACACCCGTAATTTGCTGATTTTCAACGACTAAATCATCAACTTCACCCTCAATGACAGTCAAATCTTCATATTCAGAGATGGCTGACTGCATGGCGTTGCGGTACAGTTTCCGGTCAGCCTGCATGCGTGGCCCGCGTACCGCTGGACCCTTACGGCGATTGAGTAATCTATATTGAATGCAGGCTTGATCAGCCACACGGCCCATTAGCCCATCAAGGGCATCAATTTCCCGCACCAAGTGACCCTTGCCTAACCCTCCGATCGCGGGATTGCATGACATTTCACCGATTTTTGTAAACTTGTGGGTGATCAAGGCCGTTTTGACGCCAAGACGCGCCGAGGCTGCGGCTGCCTCGCAGCCGGCATGACCTCCCCCAACAATGATGACGTCAAATTTGTCCAACATAGTCTTTCCACAATGCCCAATGTTTCACGTGAATCATTTGCCGATGCAAAATCCTGAAAATAACTCGTCCAAGACATCCTCAGTACCCACATCGCCAATCAGACGCGAGAGTGCAAATGATGCCCCACGAAGTTCTTCAGCGAGAAGTTCAGGTGCATACAGCATTTTCGAGGCGCGATCTAGACTTTCATTGGCTTCAACAAGTGCATTCTTGTCTCGCATATGTGAAATAAGTAATGTTTCACGTGAGTCATCTTGCTGAACGACTGTACCAACCAACAGTTCAATGAAGGTCGTTAGCCCATTCTCTTCCACGACCGTGACCTCGCACGATACATCAACATCAGTCGACAGTGTTTCACGTGAGTCAGACTTTGTAGCAACGATAAAGTCCAAGTCAAACCCGTCAGGCAAGCTCCCATCGTCTGTAAGGCCAATCACAATGTCTGCATTTTGGGCTGACTGCCTAGACCGCTCAATTCCCAATCTCTCAACAACATCTTCGGTTTCACGAACCCCCGCTGTATCAAAAAATGAAAATAGAATTCCTTCCAGATTAACATCAACAGAAACAACGTCACGCGTTGTGCCCGGTATCTCTGTCACAATTGCGACGTCAGACCGCGCCAGCGCATTCAACAATGAAGATTTTCCGACATTTGGCAGGCCAACAAGCGCTACACGAACGCCATCACGCACCATGCGTCCTTGATCAAATCGGCTTAGTTTTTCACCTATTTCTGTCCGAAGTCGCTGAATATCTTCAAAAAAATAGGAGGGCAACTCAAACGGAACATCATCCTCGTCGGAGAAATCCAAATTTGCTTCAATACCTGCACGTAATTTTGTAATTTGGCCACGCCATCCCACCAGAACCTCGTTGAGGTTGCCCCGCATACGGCTGACGGCCATCGCTCGTTGGCTCTCGGTCTGCGCTTCGATGAGGTCTGAAATTCCCTCTACCGCTGTTAGATCCAGCTTGCCATTTTCAAAAGCGCGCCTCGTGAATTCGCCGGGCTCAGCCAACCGAATACTCGGCAGATTTGTAGCTTGATCAAGTACAAATTGAACAACAGCGCGGCTACCATGTAGCTGGAGTTCCACGAGATCTTCACCGCTAAAGCTGTATGGTGCAGGAAAATAAAGGATCAACCCCTCATCAACAACGGTTTTGTCGATGGGCGAAAGAAGTTTTGAAAATTTGGCAAATCGGGCATTCGGCACGTCAATGCCAAATAGTTCCAACAATTTGGCCGCGAGTGTGCCAGACGCGCGAAGTACAGCCACGCCAGAAGGCAATTGACCTGAAGACAGTGCCACAATTGTGTCAAGCTGCTGTCCCACGCTCATCGCCTGCAGTTATGTGTTCATAGAATCAAAGAAGTCAGAATTTGACTTTGTTTGCTTGAGCTTGTCGATCAAGAACTCAATCGCATCCACGGTGCCCATCGGGTTAAGAATACGGCGTAGAACGTACATTTTCTTCAACACTTCTGGGGCGACAAGCAGTTCTTCTTTACGCGTACCAGATTTCGTTACATCAATACCTGGGAACACGCGTTTGTCAGTAACTTTTCGATCCAGAACAATTTCCGAGTTACCCGTACCCTTAAATTCTTCAAAGATCACCTCATCCATACGGCTTCCCGTATCAATAAGGGCTGTTGAGATGATGGTTAGGGAACCGCCGTCCTCAATATTGCGCGCCGCACCAAAGAAACGTTTTGGGCGCTGCAGTGCGTTCGCATCAACACCACCGGTCAAGACTTTGCCAGATGATGGCACCACAGTGTTATAAGCACGACCCAAACGGGTAATTGAATCGAGCAGGATGACAACGTCACGTTTATGCTCGACCAAACGTTTGGCTTTTTCGATAACCATTTCAGCGACTTGCACGTGACGGCTAGCTGGTTCGTCAAATGTTGACGAAATAACTTCACCGCGCACCGAGCGCTGCATGTCTGTTACTTCTTCAGGACGTTCATCTATTAGCAACACAATAAGATAGCATTCTGGGTGATTAATGCCGATTGATTGTGCAATATTCTGCAACAATACGGTCTTACCAGTTCGAGGCGGCGCAACAATCAGCGCACGTTGCCCCTTACCAAGCGGCGCAACAAGATCGATGATACGACCGCTTCTATCTTTAAGTTTAGGGTCCTGTACTTCCATATTGAAGCGTTCGTCAGGATAAAGAGGTGTTAGATTGTCAAAGTTGATTTTGTGACGGGCGCGATCCGGATCTTCAAAATTGACGGAATTGACTTTGAGCAACGCAAAATAGCGTTCGCCGTCTTTTGGTGACCTGATCTGGCCTTCCACTGTGTCCCCGGTTCGCAACGAAAATTTTCGAATTTGCGACGGGCTTACATAAATATCGTCAGGACCAGGCAGATAGTTCGCGTCTGGACTGCGCAAGAAACCGAAACCGTCAGGAAGAATCTCAACCACCCCTTCGCCGGTAATATCAACGTCGTTTGCCGCCAGTTCCTTCAGGATCGCAAACATCAATTCCTGTTTACGTAAGGTACTGGGACTTTCGACTTGAACTTCTTCGGCAAAAGCTAACAATTCGGCTGGATTTTTAGCCTTGAGCTCACTGAGCTTCATATTCTGCATAAAGGACGTATCCTAGCGCTGGCAGACAACAATAAAAGGGTGGGGAGACGTAAACCGAGGTCGATTATTCCAAAAGACCGTATGTTTCGTTAGAGTTGGCGGTGTATATCCCAAACCAGTGACCTTTGCAAGAATAAATTCCAAAAGAAACCAGTTTTTGTACTAAAACGGCTTAACAATCACCATGATGACAATGACGATCATCAACAATGTTGGAACCTCATTTATCATGCGAAAAAATCGTGACGATTTAGTGTTTTTTCCTTGAGAAAATTCACGCTGATATTTCGCCAGATGAAAGTGAATCCCCGTTAAACCAATAACACCAAAACCCTTCACCCAAGCCCAAATATCGTCAACAGCAACCATTTGGAACCCATACGCCAGCCACAGACCAAAGACCCATGAACTGATCATAGCAGGTGTCATAATCGCCTTAAGAAGACGCCGTTCCATGATAATAAAAGTGTCAGATTTATCAGACCCATGCGGCGCGTCACAATGATAAACAAAAAGTCGTGGCAAATAGAGTAAACCTGCCATCCAAGCGATGATAGATATCACATGTAATGCTTTTACCCATTCCATTCCCTAATGCCCCTTCACATGGTTCACTAGCGCTTCAACATTATCAATCGGGGTTTGCGGCACAATACCATGCCCCAAATTGAAAATATGCGGCCGCCCCTCAAAGGCATTCAATATTTGATCTGCACGATCAAGCATCTGCTTGCCACCACTCACCAACCGCAAAGGATCAAGGTTTCCTTGGACCGTCGCCAAGGGCGAGATATGATCCCTTGCGAAAGAAAGCGGCATCGCATAATCCAACCCCACCGCATTTACCCCTGTCGCTTCAATATATCCCGGGATCATTGCAGCGGCGCCCCGCGGAAAGCCGATGATTGGTGCATCTGGGCGTTGGGCGCGCACTTTTTCGACAAGGCGAACGGTGGGATCAACCACAAAGTTTTTAAAGTTCACTTCGTCAAGATTGAGCGCCCAGCTTTCAAAAATCTGAACCACATCTGCGCCAGCATCAAATTGGGCCAACAAATATTCAGCACTTGCCTCAACCAAAATATCCATCAATTGCGCGAACAATTCAGGCTGCGCTAAGGCGAATAATCTTGCCTTTGCCTGATCAGGAGACCCACGACCGCCCAACATATAGGTGGCAACGGTCCAAGGTGCACCGCAAAATCCAATTAATGTCTTATCATCATCAATACCAGCGCGTACGCCACGTACAGTTTCCAAAACAGGCGCTAAGTGATCCAACACTTTTGACACGTCAAGTTTTGCTAGATCTTGGGCGGTTTCGATTTCTGTTAAAATAGGTCCTTCACCCACTTCAAATCTTACATCTTGCCCAAGCGCATCTGGGATCACCAAAATATCTGAAAAGATAATCGCAGCATCAAGATCAAAACGACGAAGGGGTTGTAATGTCACCTCTATTGCCTTTTTTGGGGTGTAACAAAGATCAAGAAAGCCTTTCGTTGATGCACGCACTTCTTTGTATTCTGGCAAATACCGTCCGGCTTGGCGCATAATCCACAAAGGTGGTACTTCATCAACAAAACCTCTGACACAATCCAGTAACTTACGACCCGTTCGTTCTACCACGATCAATCCACCTTAATTCCCAAAAGATTCTTATTCTATTTTTCTTCTTCTTCTTCTTATCTGTGTATTGCAGGAATTCTTTTAACTCCACAAGTCTTGTTCACATGTGGCAAATGCGCTCCGGCTGTACATTGCAATTGGCGTATCGCAATTTTAAAGGTGAACAAACTCTTAAGACCTATGGTTACCAAAGCGTAAACAAATCTCTATTTGTGGAAAACCTATGGATAAGAAGGGGATAGGATGGGACAAATTTTAATAAAAATAATTGTCCACATTTGCGTGGTTTTCCCAAGACGCTTATGAACAAGTCACAACCTGTGGATGAGAATTTTTACAACGGGTACAAAACCAACCAATTCCAATTTTGATGCCGGTTGGGCATAAGTTGGTCTGCCCTGGTGGATAAGAATGTGGAAAACAAATGTTCAATCATCTAAGTATTTGAAATCATGATTGTTTTGGCATCCAAGTCGCCCATAAGATCACAATTATTGACCAACTCTGGGCTCGATTTTAAGTGCGTTCCAGCCCGAATCGATGAACGGGAGATCGAGGCCGCCGCCGCTTCAAGCGCATTTGATCAACAAGGACTCACCTCTTTATTGGCGGACGCAAAAGCGCTTGATATCGCCAAAGCCTATCCACAAGACATCGTCATTGGTTCCGACCAAACTTTGAGTTTTGACGGTACCTATTTGCATAAACCTGAAAATTTCGACGCCTTGAGGGTGCAGCTCATGTCCATGCGGGGCAAAAGTCATGATCTGTGCTCGGCAATTTCAATAGCCAAAGACAGTGGGATTGTGTGGCAATATCAAAGCTTTGCCCGGCTTGAGATGCATGATTTTAGCCCAACAGAGCTTGAACAAATCATCGCCTTGGAAGGCGATAAATTGCTGCATGCGGTTGGCGGCTATAGGTTGGAAGGGCCTTCCATTCGTCTCTTTAAGAAAATAGAAGGCGACTATTTTACCGTTTTAGGTTTACCCCTATTGCCATTATTGACGGCGCTTAGAGAACTGAAAGCCATCTGAATGAAAAAAGCCATTGTTATTGGTCATCCCATCAACCACTCAAAATCGCCAATTTTGCATGGCCATTGGCTCACAGAGCACAAATTGGACGGCACGTATGTCGCATTAGATGTTGAACCTGCTGCTTTAGGTGACTTTGCAGGCCGGTTAAAAGCGGGCGAATTTATTGGCGGCAATGTCACTGTTCCCCATAAAGAGAACGTCATTCATTTCTGTGACCAAGTCAGTGAAACCGCAAAAACAATCGGCGCTGTTAATACACTTTGGGTCCAAGACGGTGAGCTATTTGGCGACAACACTGATAAATATGGATTTTTGGCCAATTTGGATCAGCAATTTGCTAAGTGGGATGCGCAATCCCAATTGGCGATTGTGTTGGGTGCTGGCGGTGCCGCGCGCGCAATTTTGGTGGGCCTTCAAGAAAGAGACTACCAGAATATCGTGGTGCTCAACCGCACATTTGCGCGTGCTAAAGACTTGTGCGACGAACTAAACACACCGCTGAACACAGACGTTTTTCAGGCCGGAACCTTGGCAGAATTCGACAGACATGCGCCAAATGCCGACTTATTGGTGAATACAAGCGCAGTGGGGATGAATAACAGCCGGTTTGAAGGCCTCCAGGTCAATCTATTGCCCCAACATGCCATTGTGACCGACATTGTTTACACGCCCCTACGCACGCCCTTGTTGGTAGACGCGCAAAAAGCCGGGCTGAAAACAATTGACGGTCTTGGCATGCTCCTACATCAAGCCGTGCCGGGATTTGAACGTTGGTTCGGGGTCCGTCCAACTGTTGGGTCTCAATTGCGCGACAAAATGCTGGGAATTGCACCATGATCAAGCTTGGACTAACCGGATCCATGGCCACGGGCAAATCCACGGTGGCCCAAATGTTCGCCCGGCGCGATGTCCCAATTTACGACGCTGACCATGCGGTGCACGAACTTTATGAAAATGAAGCCGTAGAACCAGTCGGTGCGTTGTTTCCCGATGCGGTGATCGACGGGAAAATTGATCGAAAAGTGCTTTCAGGCCATGTGCTAGCGGATAAAGAGCAGTTGGCGCGGCTTGAAGCTCTTGTACACCCGCTTGTTCATCAAAAAATGCATGAATTTATCGACGCCCAAGAAAGTACGGGTGAAGACCTGATCATTTTAGAAATTCCATTGCTGTTTGAAACTGGCAAAGCCTATCCCCTTGATAAGATCGCGGTGACCTATTGCGACGATGATATTCAAAAACAACGCGCTCTTGCGCGTTCTGGCATGACAGAAGAGAAGTTCGAAGCGATCAAGGCTCGTCAAATGAGCCAGGCCGAGAAAAAAAAGCGTGCGGATTTTGCCATCGACACGGGGATTGCCCAAGAGCAGACCCAACAGATTGTGGATGAAATTATCCAAACTTGTCGCGCCATCAACAATCGTTAAACTGGACGCACATTCCCCAAAAGGCAAATTGATCAATGGCCAAACGCGAAATTGTTCTTGATACTGAAACCACAGGCCTTAGCCCGGCGGGCGGCGACCGGTTGGTCGAAATCGGGTGTGTTGAGTTGATCAACCATATTCCCACGGGGAACAATTTCCACAAATATTGCAATCCTGAACGCGATATGCCCGAGGGGGCGTTTAAAGTTCACGGACTTTCGGAAGAGTTTTTGTCCGATAAGCCATTGTTCAAAGACGTTCAGCAAGAATTTCGCGACTATATCCAAGATTCTGTGCTGATCATTCACAATGCCCCATTTGATATGGGTTTTTTGCAAGCTGAACTGGAATGGTGCAAAGCCCCACGGCTTGAAAATGACGTGATTGATACGGTACTTCTGGCGCGGAAAATTCACCCGGGTGCCCGGGTAAGCCTAGACGCCCTATGTCGTAACTATGGCATTGATAATTCACGGCGAACATTGCACGGGGCATTGCTTGATAGTGAGATCTTGGCCGAGGTTTATCTTGAATTGATTGGCGGTCGCCAAGTTGCTTTTAGCTTGGCTCAGGAAACCTCAAATCAAACCGAAGTAGAAATCGCTCAACGTAAAGCGCAAATGAGACCCGAACCCTTGCCGCAAATGCTGGATGAAAAACAGCGACAAAATCACAAGGACTTTGTCGCTGATATGTCTGATACGCCCATTTGGCAAAAATATTGGGCACAAAACTAGTTTTTGAAACGTATGTACAGATCCTACAAAAACTCCCAACAGCCGACGGCTGTTAGTTTACAGTTTTGTCTTCGCCTTCTTTAATTTTGGCCGCTGCGGCTTCCAAATTTTGGCGATAGATTGTGCTGAAATCAACTGGCTCCATCAAAAGCGGTGGGAACCCGCCATTCTGGGTAACTGTTGAAAGAATTTGACGCGCAAATGGGAAAATCAAGCGTGGGCATTCAATCATCACCAACGGATGGATTTGATTTTCAGGGAAGTTCTTGATGTTGAACAATCCGCCATAAACCAATTCAACATTGAACAGGATGGCTTCATCGCGCTCGGCTTTTGCATTGATGGTCAATTCCACTGCAAAAATATCGTCTTCTTGTTTCTGGGCACCCACATTAATGCTGATAGAAATTTGTGGGGCTGGGCCAGAGGCCAGAGATGCTGGCGCATTAGGATTTTCAAAGCTTAGGTCTTTGATATATTGACCAACAATCTGCAATGAAGGTGCTGGTGCATTTGGGTCAGTTGCGGTGTTTGGTGTTTCGTCGGCCATCGATCTGCCTATCTTTCACTAAAAAAACTCGAGAAGCTGGCTAGCATCTTTAAAAAGGTGCCGCAAGCAATGAACGAGTTGGGTGTCAATTTCTTGGCTATTGGCCGTCACGCCACTTGTTATCATCCAAATCAATCACCCCATCATCTTGGTCCGGCCGATCGGTTGGGTTCGACGTGTAGGACGTGTGGCTTGTCGCAGAGACTACATTTACCCGTTTGCGTAAATATTCAAAGATTGCGTAGCGCACTTGCGGCACAAACAGGGCAAAACCAACAGCATCGGTGAAAAAGCCCGGGGTTAGAAGCAATGCACCAGCGATTGCCAGCATTATGCCGTCAACAATTGATTGGCCAGGAAATTGCCCTACGCGCATTTTCCCCTGCACATCAGCCCAAACAGCAAATCCTTGCAAGCGTAGTAAATAAGATCCCAATAGGGCTGTGAAGACCACCCCGCCCATAGTCCACCAGAAGCCGATAAGGCCGCCCATAGCGACGAAGATTGCGATTTCAATTATCGGCACAACCAAAAATAATGCGAATAAATAGCGTCCCAACGGATAAACCTTTCCAAAAATGCACGCGAAAGTGAACCAAAACGCATATTTACCGGTTATGCATGCTAGTCACAGACATGTTTCGTTCTATATATAGGGGCGATTGACAAAGATTACGAGTGCCGCGTGGCGGCACAAATTCGAGGCAAGTATGGGCGACTTTTTTGATATTCCAACATTGTTCTTTCTCGTTATAGCGGTGGTGGTTTTACTGCGGCTTAGAAATGTTTTGGGAACACGCGACGGTTTTGAGCGGCCGCCTGAGCGTCCGGACGAAAAAACGGACGACAATGACGATAGCGCAGATAATGTCGTTAGCCTGCCAAACCGTGAACCACCAATGGTTAAACCTGCCAAATTGGAGGCTGATAAACGTGCGCTTAAATTAGAGGCAGAAGTTGAAAACTATGCCGATAATAATGCGGCGTTGGCAGCTGGCCTCAACCAGATTATCGATGCGGACGCCAATTTCGGACCAAAGTCGTTTATGGACGGCGCTATTTCAGCCTATGAAATGGTTGTCGTCGCGTTTGCCCAAGGTGATCGCAAGACGCTGAAAATGATTCTCGACAAATCAGTATATGAAGGTTTTGAATCAGCCATTGAAGAGCGCGAAAAACGCGGTGAAAAGATTGATTTCACCTTTGTTGGGTTCTCCAAAGTGAAAATGAGCAATGCGGAGTTAGACGGCAAAAATGCTGTCGTGACAGTTGAATATGCCGCGCAAGTTGTTTCAGCCACCAGAAACAGTGACGGCGAGCTGATTGATGGCGATGAAGAAGCTGTTGTGAACATTGCTGATGAATGGACATTTTCTCGCAATACCAAGTCCCGCGATCCAAACTGGAAACTGGTCAGCACAAACCAACTGGATTAAGGAAAACGGATTTTTAGACCATGTCTCGCGCCAAAAAACCGCCAAAAGACCTTGCTGATTGGCACCTTTGGAGTGAAGTCGCAAAATCTGTCAGCCCTCTTCGGCCTGAACAAAACAATGTCCTACGCGTGAAGCCGGCTGAAGTGCCAGCAACACTTGATAAGAATCTAAAAATAAAAGTGCGACCAACCGCCAAAAGTTGGTCGCCTTTTCCAACCCATCCTGGCGACAACAATCGGCATGTGCCGCATATTAATTCGACATTATCTCAGCCAAAGCCTGACAAGCCGATTGATCAAAAATTACGGCGCAAAATTGCCCGTGGCCGCGTTTCAATTGACGCAACGCTTGACCTGCACGGCATGCGCCAAACAGAGGCGCGATCGGCACTTCAGCATTTCATTTCATCCGCCTTTTATCGTGGTGCACGCAATGTGTTGGTGATCACGGGGAAGGGCGTGAAGCGCACGGGCTATGCGGAGTTTGAGCAAAAAGGTGTCTTGCGTTACCTTGTGCCAGATTGGCTTAAAGAGCCCACACTCATGCATATGGTGGCAGGTATTGACAGTGCAGCGCAAAATCACGGCGGCGCGGGCGCGCTATATGTCCGCTTGAAAAAGGCGGTCAAATGACCCCACTTGGCGCAAAAATTCGCAAAATCCGCAAGGAACGGCAAATTTCGCTTAAACAGATGGCGAGTGATTTGGATGTTTCTAGCGCGTACCTATCGGCCCTCGAGCACGGTCATCGTGGCAAACCAACATGGTTTATGCTGCAACGCATCATTTCCTATTTCAACGTGATTTGGGATGAGGCTGAGGAATTACAGCGCCTCGCTGAAATTTCAGATCCCAAGATCTATATCGAGACCGCAGGTTTGACGCCCAAGGCCACCGAATTGACCAACAAACTGGCGCAAAATATTTCCAGTTTGGAAGAAGAAGATTTGGTGTTTTTGGTGCAAGAGGTTGAGCAACGCGGTGCGCGGGCGCGGGCGAAAAACAACAAATAAATAAATGAGTTCACCAAGGGGCAGCATCATGAACGTACTTGATCAATTCAAACTTTCCGGCAAACGCGCGTTGGTGACGGGGGCAAGTCGCGGATTGGGTTTTCAGATGGCTGCCGCGCTGACTGAAGCGGGCGCTGATATCATCATCACTGGCCGTACAATGGAAACACTGGAGGCCGCTCGCGACAAATTGGGCAAGTTCGGCACCAAAGTGGATATTGTTGCTGCTGATATGGCTGACCCGAAAACCTGTGAAGCGGCAATCGAAAAGATGGCCGCCGGTCAATTCGGCCCTATTCATATCCTCATCAACAATATTGGAGGGCGCACCAGCCCCGACCAAACTGAGGATTTAACGCTTGAGCAATGGCAAGATGCGATTGATCTCAATCTAACCAGTTGTTTTTTGGGTACAAAAATTCTTGGCCGTGAAATGATTAAGCGTGGCGACGGCGGCCGCATCATCAATGTCGCGTCAATGAATGCTTATGTGTCGAACCGCGGCATCGGCGGCCGATCCTATGAAACGGCAAAAGCGGCTATGGTGCAATTCACCAAAGCCACCGCGGCTGATTGGGCGCCCCATGGCGTCAATGTAAACGCTATTTGTCCTGGGCTTTTCATGACCGACGCAAATGTTGAATGGAACAAAACCAAGCCCGAAGTGATCGAACAAATCACCAATTCCACCCCAATGGGTCGCGCCGGAAAACCAGAAGAACTTGGCCCGCTTGCCGTTTACCTCGCCAGTGATGCTTCAAGCTATATGACAGGCGCGGCATTGGTGATCGATGGCGGCTATACGCTTTGGTAGAACCAAATCAACTTTATCGGTGAAGTCTATCCTGGGATGGCGACAACATATCCATCGCCGTCACGGGCTTTGCCGATAATGAGCTGGATGAACACGGCAAATGTATGGATTGCATCTATTAAGAAAATGCCGATTGCGAGCATAATTGCATTTGGGTCATTGTTCACGGCGCCAACGATGTAGAAATACGCCGCTGCGCCGAAAAGCAGTAGATCAAATATCCCATGCAAAATGTTGCCCAGATAGAAATGGTGCAGCCCAACCGTGCCAAAAACACCACATAGCGCGACAGCAACCCCATATTTTTTAGGGCTAACATATTCTTGTTGTGTTTGAGACAAGTTTGGCGCGCCACAATGCGGGCAAGCATTGGCGGAAAACGCCATCTGCTTGCCGCAATATGTGCAAAAACCCCAGCCCTCTTGGTCGGACATCCGTCAATTTACCGCTTTAGGGGCAATCCGTTTTTGTCTTTGAAGGAGCCGACAATGATCATCACAAAATCAATAAGTGTCCAAATGCCCAAACCGCCAAGGGTTAAGATCATCAAAATACCCGTGCCGATTTTGCCAACATAAAAGCGGTGGATGCCAAATGTGCCTAAAAAGAAGCATAATAGGGCGGCTGCAACCATGGTTTTTTGTGACGTATTGGCCTCAATAAGTGCATTGGGTGCACCGCACTTTGGGCATGCACCCGCAGTTGCTGCCATTTCAACGCCACAGACAGTGCAGTGGATGAATTTTGAATTAGATGCTTGGAAGTCTGACATTTATATTTCCCTCAAATTTAGAAAACATAAAAAGAGCTTCGCTAAGAATATGTCAACAGGCTAATTGCTTTAGCGCTCGAATGATTGGCCAAAATGATGGCCGCATCGCTGTGCGACCATCAAATTAGTGGCGGTTTGTTACAGAATAAACCGGCTCAAATCCGTATCGTCCGCCAACACGCCAACTTGTCTGCGCACATATTCGCCGTCAATTTTGATGGTTTCGCCATCTTTGTCCGGTGCGTCGAACGAAATATCTTCCACTAGTTTTTCCATAACGGTTTGCAAGCGCCGCGCCCCGATATTTTCGATCTTAGCGTTGATTGACACTGCCAGTTCAGCAATGACGTCAATCGCGTCGTCGGCAAAATCAAGGGTCACACCTTCTGTGCCCATCAAGGCGACATATTGTTTGATCAAGCTTGCGTCGATGTCCTTCAGGATACGCACGAAATCTTCATGCTCTAGTGCCCGCAATTCAACACGGATCGGCAGGCGACCCTGCAATTCTGGCAGTAGATCTGAAGGTTTGGCCACATGGAAAGCGCCCGAGGCGATAAACAAGATATGGTCGGTTTTAACCGGCCCATATTTCGTGGAAACGGTGGTGCCCTCAATTAGTGGCAATAGGTCCCGCTGCACGCCTTCGCGTGAAACATCACCGCCTGAGCGTCCATCGCGCACGCAAATTTTATCAATTTCATCAAGGAAAACAATGCCGTGGTTCTCAACAAGGTCGATGGCATCTGCATTGACCTTGTCTTGATCTAGGAGCTTGTCGGCTTCCTCGTCGATCAGCAATTTATAGCTATCTTTGACTTTGATGGTGCGTTTGACGCCTTTTTGCTTGAAGGCTTTCCCAAGCATATCAGACAGATCGATCATACCCATATTGGCGCCGGGCATGCCTGGAATTTCAAACATGCCATTGCCTTGCGGGGCAGCAACTTCAACTTCAATATCTTTGTCGTCGAGTTCATTGCCACGCAATTTTGCGCGAAAGCTTTCTCGCGTGGATGCAGTAGCGCTTTCACCAACAAGTGCGTCGAGCACGCGCTCTTCGGCTTGCAGATGGGCCTTGGCTTGTACTTCTTTGCGGCGTTTGTCGCGCAAAAGGGAGATACCGGCTTCAACAAGGTCACGCACAATCTGTTCGACATCGCGGCCGACATAGCCAACCTCAGTGAACTTTGTTGCCTCAACTTTTACGAAGGGCGCTTGGGCCAATTTGGCCAAACGGCGCGAAATTTCTGTTTTACCAACACCAGTTGGCCCGATCATTAGAATATTTTTGGGGCTTACTTCTTGGCGAAGGTCGCTATCGAGCTGCTGACGGCGCCAGCGATTGCGCAAGGCGACGGCCACTGCGCGTTTTGCATCTTTTTGACCGACAATGTAGCGGTCTAATTCGGATACGATTTCTCTTGGAGAAAAACTCAATTCACTCATTTTGTTTTACCTTTCGGTGCCTTATCAAGAAAGCGCACCATCAGTTCTTCGTCTATATATTGACCATTTACAAGAAGGCTGCGTGGCTCAGTGCCATAAGTTTCAAAGCCAGCCTTTTTGTAGGCACTCTTTGCCGCTTCATTATTCGCGCCAACCCCCAAATGGAGTTGAATGATGCCATCACCCATTGCCCAATTGGCCATAAGTTCAATGATTTGGCCTGAAAATCCTTGGCCTCTCACTTCAGGTGCGGTGTACATCGAAACGACATAGGCGCGGTGTTTCATTTTTTCGCCGTCTTCGCGAAAATAGGCGCCAATCGCCACCAACTCGCCATCGACAAAGGCGCCAAATGTAATTGATTTGGTGAGCCATTGCTCGATGTCATCTAAAGGCCGTCCGGCAAATTCATCATAAGATGAGCCAAAGGCTTCGGGATGATTTTTGAAGGCGATGAGCCGCAATTGGCGAAATTGTGCCGCGTCATTGCGACCTAGGCGTCTGAGATTTGGGTTCATTCGTCTAGATCAATTGTTTCCACGATCAGTTGGTCATTGGTGTAAACACAAATGTTTGCCGCGATCTTCATCGCCCGGCGGGCAACATCTTCCGCTTCATAATCCGTGTCCATCAACGCGCTGGCTGCTGCAAGAGCAAAATTTCCGCCCGAACCAATCGCCATAACCCCTTGATCGGGTGATAGAACATCGCCGGTGCCAGTCAAAACAAGACTGTCCTTTTTGTCCGCGACGATCATCATGGCTTCAAGCTTGCGCAAATAGCGGTCCGTACGCCAATCTTTTGCCAACTCAACGCATGCGCGCATCAATTGATCTGGATATTGCTCCAATTTTGCTTCTAGACGTTCAAATAGAGTAAAGGCATCTGCGGTTGCACCGGCAAACCCTGTAATGACGTTTCCGCCCGCTAAGCGCCGTACTTTACGCGCGCCATGTTTAATCACGGTCGGCCCCAGGGATACTTGGCCATCTCCAGC
This sequence comes from Maritalea sp. YIW29, assembly GCF_057219265.1. NCBI lineage: Bacteria > Pseudomonadati > Pseudomonadota > Alphaproteobacteria > Hyphomicrobiales > Devosiaceae > Maritalea > Maritalea sp. YIW29. The sequence continues at coordinate 541,996 of NZ_JBXVVF010000002.1, read as the reverse complement.
CACAACAACTTTATTGCCCTTACGAACCGTCAAAATTGTTGTGCCGCGCCATCCTGCTGAGCCTTGTTGATTTTCTTGCATAGTTTAATAATCTCCTGCAATGCGTCATCCTATTTAGGCCTTCTTTCGCCAATTTCAATCACTTCAAACGAATAGCGACTTTTCGTGATCGCGAACTGATGCTAATAAGGCCCTGAAATTAAAGGCGAGGCGGCTAAAACCGCACTCAAGTAAAAGGTTGCCTTCACTATGCGTCGCGCAGAATTGACCCGCAAAACAAATGAAACAGACATTTCCGTGTCTGTAAATTTGGACGGTACAGGAAAATCCAACATCAACACAAATGTTGGCTTTCTTGATCATATGCTGGATCAAGTGGCACGCCATGGCATGATCGATATTGAGATCACCGCCAAAGGCGACCTGCATATTGATGCACACCACACCACCGAAGATGTGGGCATTGCGCTGGGCCAAGCGATCAAGGAAGCGCTGGGCGACAAAAAAGGCATTCGCCGCTATGCATCGTGCGATTTACCGATGGATGAGGCATTGTCTCGCGCCGCGATTGATATTTCAGGCCGACCATTTTTGGTGTGGCGGGTTGAGTTTAAGCGCGACAAGGTCGGTGATTTTGACACCGAACTGTTTCAGGAATGGTTTCAGGCATTCGCAATGAATGCAGGCATAACGCTGCATGTTGAGAACGTATATGGCGACAATGCCCACCATATTGCTGAAAGTTGCTTTAAAGCACTGGCACGTGCGCTGCGCGACGCCGTAGAAATTGATCCGCGTAACGTAGATCGCATTCCATCGACCAAGGGCACGCTCTAATCGCGACCCAAATTTGAAAAATTGAGGCAAGCCATGGGCCTTTTTGCTGTTTATGCGAAACCTTCATCCAAGGATGAACCGCAATCCCCAATTACCCAAGAAATTGTGGTCATTCGAGATCGCTTTTCGCTGTTTGCCTGTTTTCTAACGCCACTATGGTGCATATGGCATCGATTGTGGCTGGAGCTTGTCGCCTTCATTGGGGTGGCCTTTTTGCTGGCCTTCGCAGCGTTCTTTGCTGGTGAAAGCGCTGGGAGCTGGATAGGTTTTCTGGTGGCGTTGCTGATCGGGTTTGAAGCCTCTTCAATTCGCGGCTATGCACTCAGCCGAAAGGGATATGCGTTCAAAGGCCAAACCATCGCCCATTCGGCACGGGAAGCGGAATGGCGCTTTGTTGCAAATTTGTTGAAACCAAAAGCACCAGAAAAATCTCGCGAAACGGCCACACCGGTTGCAACGGGCTCAACAAGTGAAGCTTCCACAACACTAATGTCCAACGATCGTCCAACTGGAATTGTTCAATGAGTGAAAAAGTTCTGATTGTTGACTATGGCGCTGGCAACTTAAAATCGGCACAAAACGCAACTCAACGGGCGGCGAACGAACTTGGCCGTGAAGTCAATGTAATTGTGTCCAATGACGCGGCAGACGTTAAAGACGCTGACCGGATCATATTGCCCGGCGTTGGCGCATTTGCTGATTGCATGTCTGGCCTTGAAGGCGTTGAGGGTATGATTGATGCTCTGCACAGCCGGATCATATTGGATGCGGTACCGTTCTTGGGCGTATGTGTTGGTATGCAGCTTTTGGCCAGCGAAGGTAGAGAAAAGACATATACCAAGGGTCTTGATTGGATACCGGGGATTGTAAAGCACATCGAGCCGAATGATGAGACGCTTAAAGTGCCGCATATGGGCTGGAACACGCTGACCCAAACCAACCCTCACCCATTGATTGATGATATTGATCTGGGTGACGATGGCCTGCACGCCTATTTTGTGCACTCTTACTTTTTTGAGGTAGCTGACCCGGCGCATTTGATTGCGACAGTTGATTATGGGCAAACCCTGACGGCAATTATTGGACGTGACAATTTGGTTGCGACCCAATTCCACCCCGAAAAAAGCCAAGCGCTGGGGCTAAAACTCATCTCAAATTTCCTCAACTGGTCCATCTAGAAAGGCCAAGCTACATGATTTTGTTTCCGGCCATTGATTTAAAAGACGGCAAATGCGTCCGCCTGCAAAAAGGTGATATGGATGCTGTGACGATCTTTAATGACAGTCCAGCTGATCAGGCAAAACAGTTTGAAGAACAAGGTTTTGAGTATTTGCATGTGGTTGATCTTAATGGTGCTTTTGCCGGCGAAAGCGTGAATGGTAACGCGGTTGAGGCGATCATAAAATCGGTAGACATGCCTGTACAGCTTGGTGGCGGTATTCGCAACATTGAGCATATCCAAGCCTGGCTCGATCGTGGTCTCGCGCGCGTCATTTTGGGCACCATCGCGGTGCGTGATCCGGAGCTGGTGAAAGAAGCATGCAAAAAATTCCCCGGCCAAATTGCTGTCGGCATTGATGCAAGGGGCGGCAAAGTCGCTGTAGAAGGTTGGGCCGAAACATCTGAATTGGATGTGATTGAATTGGCCAAAAAGTTCGAAGGCGCTGGCGTTGCAGCAATCATTTTCACCGATATTGACCGCGATGGCATTCTAACCGGCATCAATTGGGAAGCGACATTGGAATTGGCTCAAGCGGTTTCAATTCCTGTTGTGGCGTCAGGTGGTTTGGCTTCAATGGATGACATCGAATCCATGTGTAAACCGGAAATGGCTGTACTTGAAGGTGCGATCTCGGGCCGAGCGCTCTATGATGGCCGGATTGATGTTGAAAAAGCCCTTGAAATGATTGGGACCGGAAAATGACACTTAAAACCCGCCTAATCCCTTGTTTGGACGTCAAGGATGGCCGCGTCGTCAAGGGCGTCAATTTTGTTGATCTAGTTGATGCCGGTGACCCAGTTGAATGTGCCATCGCCTATGACGCAGCGGGGGCTGATGAACTTTGCTTCCTTGATATTACTGCAAGTCACGAGGGGCGGGACACCATTTATGACGTTGTGGCACGCACGGCCGAGCACTGCTTCATGCCGCTAACGGTCGGCGGCGGGGTGCGTACAGTTGAAGATATCCGCAAACTCTTGCTGTCCGGTGCGGACAAAGTGTCGATCAATTCTGCCGCTGTAAATGACCCAGATTTCATTAATCGGGCTGCGGATAAATTTGGCAATCAATGCATTGTTGTTTCTGTAGACGCGAAAAGACGCGCTGAAGATCAAATGGCTGAAGGCAAGTCCCCGTGGGAAATTTATACCCATGGTGGTCGCAATGCCACGGGCATAGACGCAGTTGAATTCGCGATTGATATGGTCAAACGCGGCGCTGGTGAATTGCTGGTGACCTCTATGGATCGTGACGGCACCAAAATTGGCTTTGACATTGAATTGACCCAGACAATTGCTGACGCGGTTGAAGTGCCCGTGATCGCTTCTGGTGGTGTAGGCGACCTTGATCACCTCGTCGATGGCGTCAAAAACGGTCATGCCAGTGCGGTTCTCGCGGCCTCGATTTTCCACTTTGGGACGTACACAATTGGTGAGGCAAAAGAACATTTGGCACAAAGTGGTATTGCCGTGCGCCAAGATAATGTGGCTAAAGGTTAGATATGAGTTTTTCACTAAGCGATCTTGAAGCCATCATTGCCCAAAAGGCAGCCACATCTGCGGATAAGTCCTATACGGCGAAGCTGCTGCAAAATGGCGGCAAAGAAGCCGCGAAAAAGCTAGGCGAAGAAGCCGTAGAAGCAGCGCTGGCAGCAGTTCTTAATGATAAAGATGAATTAACCAAAGAAGCTGCAGATGTGCTTTATCACCTCCTCGTGGTTCTAAAGGGCGCAGATATTCCCCTAAGCGACGTGTTGAGTGAACTTGAAGCCCGAACCGCGCAGAGCGGGCTCGACGAAAAAGCATCACGAAAGGCCTAGACCCTTGGATCAACTCAACGCCGCCTACCCATCGCCCTATCGTCATTTTTCGAAGGCAGAGTGGGCTGCGTTGCGTGCTGACGAGCCAATGACGCTGACCGCTGAAGACTTGGTGCGGCTGCAATCACTCAACGATCCAATTTCATTGGCGGAAGCTGAGAAAGTCTATTTGCCATTCACCCGGCTTTTGTCGATTTACGTCGAAGCCGTGCAAGCACTTCATCTCGCTTCCGGCAAATTTCTGCATCAAAATGGCGAAAAAGCACCCTTTATTATCGGTGTTGCTGGTTCGGTTTCAGTCGGGAAGTCTACGACGGCCCGCATTCTACATGCGTTGCTGCAACGCTGGCCCTCGTCGCCCAAGGTTGACCTGGTTACAACGGACGGGTTTCTTTTGCCAAATGCTGAGCTTGAAAAACGTGGTTTGATGGAAAAAAAGGGCTTTCCTGAAAGTTATGATCGCGGGGCTTTTCTAAAGTTTTTGGCGCGGATCAAGGCGGGCGAGCCGAATGTGAGCGTGCCCACCTATTCTCACCTTGTGTATGATGTGGTCAAAGGCGAAGAAATCACTGTCGATCGGCCGAGTATTTTGATTGTTGAAGGTTTGAACATTCTTCAGCCGGGTGAATTGCCCAAAAACGGCAAGCCTATCCTGTTCGCTTCGGACTATCTGGATTTTTCCATCTATATCGACGCGGATGAATCAAACCTACGGCGCTGGTATGTTGAGCGGTTCTTGCGGTTGCGCGAAACGGCCTTTCGCGACCCAACCAGCTTTTTTCATAAATTTTCTAAGCTGAATATTGATGAGGCGAAAGAACTGGCCATATCCATTTGGGAACAGATCAACCTGCCCAACCTAACAGATAACATTCTGCCGACGCGCGGCCGTGCGGACTTGATCCTCAAAAAGGGGCGAGACCACACTATTGATGAAGTGGCGCTGCGCAAGCTTTAAAGCGTTAGGCCCTTGTCTTTTGCCATTTGTTCAAGGTTAGTGTTTGGCCGGGCACCAACATGCGAAATAATCTCTGAAGCACACAAACAGCCAAGCGACAGGCTCTGCTCCATGGTCTGACCACGCGCTAATCCATAAAGAAACCCTGATGCAAACAAATCACCAGCCCCAGTGACATCTTCAACCTGATTGACCTTAAATGCCGGGACTTCACTCACCACGCCATCTTTGATGGCTAGTGCGCCTTTTGAGCCAAGGGTAATAGCAACGGTGGCGCAATCTTCCTTTACTGCATTAATCGCATCATTTAGATCTTCAACTTGATAAAGCGATTTTATTTCTTCTTCGTTCGCAAGCAAAACATCCATGGTTTTGTTGCGCAAAAGATTGATGAACTCGTCGCGAAAACGCCCAACGCAAAACGGGTCGGACAAAGTAATTCCGGCTAAGCGCTGATGTTTATGCGCCAATTGGCCAGCTTTTACGAAGGCGCGTTTGGCTTCCGGCGGATCCCACAAATACCCTTCCATAAAGGTAAGCGCGGACGCTGAGATCAGGTCTTCGTCCATATCAGCGACTGTCAGCTCCTGACATGCACCCAGATAGGTGTTCATAGTGCGCTCGCCGTCTGGGGTAATCACGATCATTGACCGAGCGGTGGACGTGCCGTGAATAAGGGTCGGCGTGGTATAAACAACCCCAGCTTTGGTCAAATCCTTGCGGAACGTGGTGCCCAACTCATCTTCAGCCACTTTGCCGATAAAGGCGCCATTGCCGCCAAGCGAGGAAACGCCTACCGCGGTATTGCAACAAGAGCCTCCTGAAATATGCTGAGGGCTGCCGGGTAGGCGGGAATATAAATATTCAGACCGCTCCGCGTCCACCAAATGCATAATGGATTTATCCATGCCTTCTTGGCGCAAAAATTCATCATCAACTTTTGCAAATACATCAACAATGGCATTGCCAATGGTTAAAACATCAAATCTGGCATTAGCCATGGGATTTACCCTTTTGCGTCATTGTAATTTGTTCAGTGGCAAACTCGTCGCCAACACCTGCTTATCCTACGCTTTTAGAACTTTGTCCTTAAATTTGCATTGATCTACAATAACACAGTGATAACATTCTGGTTTGCGGGCCTTGCAAATATACCGGCCATGCAAAATGAGCCAATGATGGGCATGGAGTAAAAATTCAGCCGGAATGATTTTCTCCAAAAGCAATTCCACCGCAAGTGGCGTCTTGCCCGGCGCAAGCCCGGTGCGATTGGAAATGCGAAATAGGTGGGTATCGACTGCGATGGTGGGCTGCCCAAACGCGATATTGAGCACCACATTTGCCGTTTTTCGCCCGACACCCGGCAGCGCCTCAAGTTCTTCGCGGGTTTGTGGCACTTCAGAATTGTGCTTGTCGATCAGGTCTTTACAAAGCGCATAAACGTTCTTCGCCTTATTGCGGTAAAGCCCGATGGTCTTGACATAGTCACGAATTTTGTCTTCGCCCAACGCATACATTGCTTCAGGCGTCGATGCGATCTCGAATAAAGACTTTGTCGCCTTATTCACCCCAATATCGGTTGCTTGGGCGCTAAGCACCACTGCCACCAACAACGTGAAGTGATTGACATAATCCAACTCGCCTTCAGGTTCGGGATCGCTAGCCTGAAAATTGGCGAATATCTGATGAATTGTTGGTTTGGAAAGTCTTGAACGTTTTGCCATTATTCTTTGAACCGGAGTGACTTGAACCTAAGTTAGGGCATGGGCGCGCCACGATTTAAAGGGCAAATATCAGTTTTTCGCGCACTACGCACATTCCATCGTCAATTGCCGTCAAAATCGGGTCGCTTGGTGCGCCGAACAGCATTATGTTGTCTTCATTATGAATGACATGACACCACTATATGCAAAAGCAAATGATTATAAGCTCATCAAGCAGGTAATTGAGGAAATCTCAAAACGCCCAGCGGATGAGCATAATCTGGATCATATCGCCGCCGATCTGGGGCTAAACACCCGTCAATTGACGGCGCTCTTTAAGCGTTGGGCCGGTCTAACGCCAAAGGCATTTTCCCATTGCGTGACGCTAAATCGGGCGCGGCAAATGCTCAAAGACAATATGTCTTTGCTCGACACCAGCTATGAGCTTGGCCTTTCGTCTGCGGCTCGGCTTTACGACCTGTTTGTTACCCATGACGCTATGCCGCCAGGCATTTATCGGGCGAAAGGCGAGGGGCTAGAAATCCGCTATGGGTTTCACCCATCTCCTTTTGGTTTGGCGTTGATTATGCTTACTGAATATGGCTTGGCGGGCCAAGCATTTTGCGATGTCGGCGAAGAAAAAGAAGCGTTGGCGGATATGACAAAACGTTGGCCAAAAGCCGATTATGTTGAAGCGCAGCCTGATGAAATTCGCACTATGGCGGAGAAAATATTCGATCCAACCCGTTGGAATGCCGACGAACCTGTGCGCATTGTGATGATCGGAACCGATTTTGAAGTGCGGGTTTGGCAGACATTGTTACGGATTAAACCGGGTCAAGCCACCAGCTACGGTGATATTGCCGCGCATTTGGGTAAACCAAAAGCCGCGCGGGCGGTTGGAGCCGCCGTTGGGCGCAACCCCATTTCATTTGTTGTGCCCTGTCACCGGGTGATCGGCAGAAATGCCAAATTAACCGGTTATCATTGGGGGCTTACCCGCAAACAAGCGATCCTTGGTTGGGAAGCTGGGCTGACGGCATAAAAAAGGCGACCCAGAGGTCGCCTTTTAGATCTTATTCGATATTCTCGACGCTGGTGACATTTCCATCCGTATCGAAATCATAAATGATCGGCTTGCCGGTAGCGATTTCACGCTTGAGGATTTCTTCCGGGCTTAGACCCTCGAGCTTCATCACCAAGGCGCGCAATGAATTGCCATGGGCAGCGACTAAAATGGTGCCGCCATCAGCAACCCGTGGTGCAATCTCAGCCTCATAATAAGGCAATACCCGTTCTGCGGTATCTTTTAGGCTTTCGCCACCCGGAGGAGGCGTATCATATGAACGACGCCAAATGTGCACCTGCTCTTCGCCCCACTTTTTGCGGGCATCATCTTTATTAAGGCCTGCGAGATCGCCATAATCGCGTTCATTCAGCGCTTGATTGCGGATGATCGTCATATTGACGATATCCATATTTTTAAGCATCAAGTCTAGCGTATGTTGTGCGCGTACGAGCGCCGAAGTGAAGCAGAGTTCAATTTCATAGCCGCGAGATTTCAGCAATTGGCCTGCCGCCGTTGCTTCTTCAATGCCTTTTTCTGTCAGGCCCGGATTTTTCCACCCTGTGAAGAGATTTTTTAGGTTCCATTCGCTTTGTCCGTGGCGGACAAGTATCAATCTGCGGTCCATTTAACTTTCCTTGATTTCCAGTGGCACGGGGCCAATTTGCTAGAGGCCTAAAACGTCAGCCATAGAATATAATCCGGGTGCCTTATCTTGCGCCCATAAACTCGCGCGGACGGCGCCATTGGCATAAATAGTTCGATCTTGGGCAAGGTGAGAAATTTCAATCCGTTCATTGCTGCCGGCAAAAATCACAGAATGATCGCCAATCACTGTACCGCCACGCAGCGCGGCAAATCCGATTGTGCCGGTTTCGCGCTTGCCGGTAATCCCATCTCGTGACCGCACAGCGTTTTCAGCTAGTTCGATATCTCGGCCTTCTGCTGCGGCTTCACCCAGCATGAGGGCGGTTCCAGACGGTGCGTCGACCTTCATGCGGTGATGCATTTCGAGCACTTCAATATCAAAATCACCGGGTAAGGCCGCCGCTGCCTTTTTCACCAAACCCATCAATAAGTTCACGCCCATGGACATATTGCCAGCTTTAACAATGCGGGCATTGCCAGACAAAGCGGCGATTTCATCGTCCTGTTCTTGGGTCCACCCTGTGGTGCCAATCACATGCACCAGACCTAACTTGTTGGCCCGTTTGGCATATTCAATGCTCACTTGAGGTATCGTGAAGTCGATTATCGCGTCAGACCCCGAAAGCGCCTCATCAACATCAGACGTGATCAACACACCGGAAGCTTCCAGCCCCGCAAGTGCGCTGGCATCTTTACCGATGGCATCAACCCCCTCGCGTTCTAGTCCGCTGTAAAGCGCTGCGCCCTCAATTTCAGATATGGCGCGAATGTTTGCGGCACCCATGCGGCCGCTGGCCCCTAAAACCGTAATTTTCTGTATCATTGCCGCCGCCTCGTTTGTTTTCTACCTTGGCGGATCTGTTCCGCATTGGCTTGAATCTAGGCCTTTAGAATCTTTTCCCAAATACAACCCGAGTACCGGCTTTGCGCAAGGCATTTTCAGTTTCATTCGTCATGATTTTGCGCAATTCGGGTCCAATGAGATCATCATTGAGGTAATTTAGTCCGAGCCGACGATAATATGGCCCATTCCACGGCACGTCTTTAAATGTAATGCCAGTAACGCCCGAAAAGCCTTCCGACTTTGCGAAATTCATAAAGTGTGAAATCAGCTTTTCGCCCAACCCCTTGCCATGATGGTGTTTTAGCACGGACATTTCGGCGCAATAGAGCATATCGTCCACCGGCTTTGCCCTTAAGAACCCGACAGGTTCACCCCGCAGTTCCACAAGCCAGATGATTTGGTTTTGCGCGATAGCGTCATTATAAAATTGCGGCGACATGGCGGAAAAGTCGATTTGGGAAAATTCCCCACCTAGCGTTCTAAAAATTTGCGCCGCATTATCTTCGATGGCACTTAGGGCCTCGGCGTCCTGACTGTCTGCCGCCCGAAATCCAGTGATCGTGTTGTTGGCTTGCACAATTTCATCATTCACCGCCCCGGCAGCGGCATATGGATCATCCGCCCGATAGATCGGACGACCCACCACCAAATGATCCGCACCGATTTCAATGGCCTGGCTTGGGGTCAAAATACGTTTTTGATCGTCACTGGCGCTGCCCGCCGGGCGAATGCCGGGGGTGACGGCCATCAACTTCTCGCCGCTGGCTTGTTTGACCAATTCAATTTCATGTGCCGAGCAAATCACCCCGTCAATGCCCTCAGCCGCTGCCTGTTTGGCGCGGCGTTCCACCAGATCTCGCACGCCATAGGCATAGCCGCTGGCTTTTAGGTCCTGATCGTCAAGCGAGGTCATCACGGTGACGCCCATCAATTTGGTTTTGGACCCTTGTGCAGCCCGCTTAGCCGCAGCCATACAATGGGGCTCCGCATGGATGGTCACAATATCCGCGCCAAGATCAACAAGGCCCGCAACACCTTTTTCAACTGTGTTCGGGATGTCGAGAAGCTTTACGTCACAAAAGATCTTTTTGCCCGCGGCTTTAAGCGATTTGGCCAATCCCAACCCATCATCACCATAGATGAGTTGATAGCCAATTTTGTAAAACACACCCCGATCATCAATTTGCTCAACAAGCGCTTCGGCCTCTTTGCGGGTGGCAACATCAAGCGCGGTGATCAATTGGGGGGTCGCATTAGACATAAAGGCAAGGGCTCCGGCAATTTGGTTTGTCGGAATTGTTAACTGGCATAGTTCGGACAAATCGACAAGACAAATTGGTCCCTTATGTTTCCCTCCCCTTGATGGGGAGGGATTAAGGGTGGGGTGATGATCTATGCAAATCGACTAAATAGGCCAATCTTCCATCGCTACCCAATCGGTAAGCAGCGCCTGTTCTTCCCAATTAAACGCAAAAATATTGCCGCCGCCTTTCGCGCCAATTCGACTTTGATCTTCGACACGCGAGATCGGCCGTTGGCCAATATGGCATTTCAGCAATGTGCCAACCGCACCGTGCCCGACAAATAAGACATTTTTGTCCGTGTGTCGTTGCAAATGGTTACTCACGGCGTCAACGATACGCTGTTGTGCGTCGCGTGCGGTTTCCCAGCCCGCAATGCTTTCCTCTGGGTCTTCAAAAAATTGATCAGCGGTTTCTTCAAACTGGTCTGAAGGCAAGAATCCAGTGCTCGATCGATCATTTTCACCGCATTTGGCATCAATCGCGAAATCAAGGCCAAGATGTCGGCCAATCATTGTCGCGCCATCTAAAGCTTTTGTTTCGTCCGAGGAAATGATCAATTCGATTTGATCAAAAATGCCGCGTTCAACAGCTAACTGCAGCCGGTTGCGACCCACATGAGATAGACCCCATTTGGGTGTGGGCACTTGCGGGTCAATAATGACTTCGGGGTGAGAGAGATAGAGCGCTTGGGGCACAATTATCTTCTGATTGTCAGAAGTTCATTGACCAATGCGGCTGCCCGGGCGACCACGGCTGGGTTTGTAAGATCACCATTTTCATCAAATGCGCTTGCGGCCATGCCGACGCCGAGCGCAGTTGGGGCAACCAAAGCGCCAACCTTTGACAAGATATCCCGTAAATGGGAAAGGGCCATAATACCGGCCAATGCGCCTGGCGTTGCGGCACCGATGCCGAAGGTTGCCTTTGAAAATGAACCTTGTTTTTGCCGGGTCAGCCAGTCGATCGTGTTTTTAAGCAGGGGCGTAACAGAGCCATTATATTCTGGCGTAACGATGAAAACCGCATCGGCTTCAGCAAACCGTTTGGCCAATTCAAGCGCACATTTAGGGTGGTGCTGACTTTCAAGATCTTCGTCAAAAATCGGCATTGGATATTCACCAAGGTCGACATATTCGGCGTCTGCACCCTTTTCAATGAGTTTTGAAACCACCATTTTCGCGAGCTTGACATTGTAAGAGTCAGCACGAATTGAGCCTGAAACGGCCAGAATTTTTGTCATATTCATTCCAATCATTTCAGGCCAAAAAACTCAATTTTTGCCGAGGTGTCAATATATAATAAGCAAAAACTTACTATTTATGATCGCTCAACCCCTCGAACAGTCCTTTTATCTTTGAAAAGAAGCCAGACGACGTCGGGTTATTGTCTTTTGTGGTGAGCTCGTTGAACTCCTCAAGCAACTCGCGTTGGCGTTTGGAGAGGTTTTGCGGGGTTTCCACATCCATCTGGATATAGAGATCGCCAACCTGTTGGCTGCGCAATACGGGCATGCCTTTGGATTTAAGACGCACACGTTGCCCCGCTTGTGTACCTTGAGGCACTTTAACTTTGGCCCGCGCACCATCAAGGCCCGGTACTTCAAACTCACCGCCAAGCGCCGCCGTGGTCATCGATATGGGGACCCGACAAAATAAATCTGCCCCATCGCGCTGGAACAGATCGTGCGGTTTGATCGAAATGAATATGTAAAGATCGCCCTGTGGCCCGCCGCGCATGCCGGCTTCGCCTTCGCCGGTTAGGCGAATACGAGTACCATCCTCGATACCTTTTGGCACATCAACAGACAATGAACGGGATTCTTGTCGACGGCCTTGGCCAGAACAGTCCGTACAAGGCTGATCCATTGTTTCGCCACGTCCATGACATTGTGGACATGTACGCTCAATGGTGAAAAACCCTTGTGCCGCGCGTACTTTGCCGTGGCCCTGACAGGTGCCACAGGCCGAAAATCCGGTGCCTGGCTTTGCGCCATTGCCTGAGCAAGTGTCGCAACCCACCATAGACGGCACGTCAATATCAACCGTTTGGCCTTCAAAGGCTTCTTCTAGGGTAACTTCTAGATTGTAACGGAGGTCAGATCCGCGCGTCGCTGAACTGCGTTCGCGCCGGCCTCCGCCTTGTCCGCCCATAAAGTCGCCAAAAATATCTTCAAAAATGTCGGACATTGATGAGGAAAACTCGGACCCAAATCCGTGTTGACCGCCGCCACCGCCATTTTGGAACGCAGCATGTCCAAACCGGTCATAGGCAGCGCGCTTTTGCGCGTCTTTTAGGGTGTCATATGCTTCTGAAACTTCTTTAAATGTTGCTTCTGCAGCAGCATCACCGGGGTTTTTGTCCGGATGGTATTTCATCGCAAGCTTGCGATAGGCAGATTTAAGGGTTTTTTCATCCGCTTCGCGGGCAACCCCTAAAACTTCATAGAAATCTTTTTTTGACATGGCGCTGGTGCTCCGAGATCGTTGGCGGGACTAATTTGCGCAATTCGTGCAAATAGCCCCGCCAATCAGATCGGTTAAGTCAGTAAAGACTTACGACTTTTGGTCTTCGTCTTTGACTTCTTCGAAGTCAGCATCGACAACATCATCATCCGCTGCGTCACCGCCATCGAACTCTTCGCCGTCTTCTTCTTGGTTGGCCTGATACATGGCTTCGCCAAGTTTCATTGAGCTTTGAGCCAATGCACCGGTTTTTTCTTTGATCAAGTCAGCATCGTCGCCTTCAAGCGCAGACTTAAGGTCCTGCAATGCATCGTCGATTGAAGCACGGGTCAACTCGTCAACCTTGTCGCCATGCTCTTTCATTGAGCTTTCTGTTGAATGAACCAAAGCTTCACCTTGGTTTTTAGCTTCAACAGATTCGCGTTTCTTTTGGTCAGAGTCTGCGTTGGCTTCAGCATCTTTCACCATTGCTTCAATCTCGTCGTCTGAAAGACCACCAGAAGCTTGGATGCGAATTTGCTGTTCTGTGCCTGTGCCTTTATCTTTGGCTGAAACGTTCACGATGCCGTTGGCGTCAATATCAAACGTTACTTCAACTTGTGGCACACCGCGTGGCGCTGGTGGAATACCCACCAAATCAAATTGGCCAAGCATTTTGTTGTCGTTCGCCATTTCCCGCTCACCCTGAGAAACCCGAATGGTCACAGCAGACTGGTTGTCTTCAGCTGTTGAGAACACTTGGCTCTTCTTGGTTGGGATTGTGGTGTTTCGGTCGATCAAACGTGTAAACACGCCGCCCAAAGTCTCAATACCCAAAGACAAAGGTGTCACGTCCAACAAAAGAACGTCTTTCACGTCGCCTTGTAGAACACCCGCTTGAATAGCAGCACCGGCAGCAACAACTTCGTCAGGGTTCACACCCTTATGTGGCTCTTTGCCGAAGAACTCTTTCACAGTCTCTTGGATTTTTGGCATACGGGTCATACCGCCAACCAAAACGACTTCGTCAATCTCGCCTGCAGTAATACCCGCATCTTTTAGGGCAGCTTTACATGGCTCAATTGTGCGTTTGATGAAATCTTCAACCAATTGCTCAAGCTTTGCGCGTGTCAATTTAAGCTGAAGGTGTTTCGGGCCAGACTGGTCAGCCGTGATAAATGGCAAGTTGACTTCAGTTTGAGTGGCAGAAGACAATTCGATTTTTGCCTTTTCAGCTGCTTCTTTCAAACGTTGAAGCGCAAGTTTGTCGCCACGAAGGTCAATGCCATTTTCGCGCTTAAACTCGTCGGCCAAATAATCAACCAAACGCATATCGAAATCTTCACCACCAAGGAATGTGTCCCCGTTGGTTGATTTCACTTCAAATACACCGTCGCCAATTTCTAGGATTGATACGTCAAATGTACCGCCACCAAGGTCATAAACAGCGATAATGCCAGCTTCTTGTTTATCAAGGCCATAAGCAAGCGCAGCTGCTGTTGGCTCGTTGATAATCCGCAAAACTTCAAGACCGGCAATCTTGCCAGCATCTTTTGTTGCTTGGCGTTGGCTGTCGTTAAAGTAAGCCGGAACCGTAATCACAGCTTGTGTAACAGCTTCGCCAAGATAGCTTTCCGCAGTTTCCTTCATTTTTTGAAGGATCATAGCTGAAATTTGTGAAGGGGAGTATTTCTCACCCTTTGCTTCAACCCATGCGTCGCCGCCATCGGCTTTTACAATTTTGTATGGAACAAGATCTTTATCTTTTTTCACCATTGGATCGTCGAACCGGCGACCGATCAAACGTTTGATCGCAAAAAGCGTATCTTCCGGGTTGGTCACAGCCTGGCGTTTGGCCGGCTGACCAACTAGGCGGTCGTCATCGGTAAACGCAACCATGGAAGGTGTTGTACGCGCACCTTCAGCGTTCTCAACGATTTTTGGCTCAGAACCATCCATGATCGCAATACATGAATTTGTCGTTCCAAGGTCAATTCCAATTACTTTACCCATTTATAAAACCTCTTTTTTGGCAGACCCTTTGTCTGACCCCGTTTCCAGCAGTCTTTCACCGGCAATATGCCGTTTGGATCCCTGATATTCAGATCTAAGCACCGTCGCGCTCAAACCAGTTGTTGATCGGTATATAGGAAGCAACCAATTGCCCTTCAAGCAGGTGGCACTATAAATTTGATGTCTCAAATTACGACCTTGGTTGCATGCCTATTTTGACCAAATTTTTGCGAATATTTTGGACCGCAAAGAACAAGCGCGGTTATATAGACGCTAAGAATATGAAAAGCGACAGAAAAAACGACAAATATGCGAATTTTTCCCGGCCAGCTCGACAAATCCGAACAGATTGATCTCCTGGCTCAAATCAGCGCCGGGCTGCAAAGCGCGCCCCTTTTCGTACCGCGGATGCCACGAACTGGAAAAGCTTTCTCGGTCCGCATGTCAAATTTCGGGCCTTTAGGGTGGGTTTCCGACCAAAAAGACGGCTATCGCTACCAGCCAACCCATCCTGAAACGGGTGATGCTTGGCCTGCCATTCCCGAGATGCTCCAACAATTGTGGTTTGAATTGACGGATTACGCCGCGCCACCGGAAGCGTGTTTGATCAACTATTATGCGCCGGGCGCCAAAATGGGCATGCATCAAGACCGCGACGAGAACGATTTTGATGCGCCGGTTCTTTCGGTTTCCCTTGGCGACCGGGCGCGGTTTCGTCTAGGCGGCACCAAACGTGGCGGCAAAACATCATCATTTGAAATCAGCTCCGGCGATGTATTGATTTTGGAGAAAGCGACCCGCCTCGCATTTCACGGTATCGATCGGGTATATGCAAATTCGTCCAATTTGCTAGACGAAACTGTTGGACTGTTCCCGGACGGCGGAAGAATAAATCTGACCATGAGGCGGGTGACTAAGATATAGAATGTCGGGTGCCAAAAACAGCAAGAATTATCAATTGCATTGCCTAAGAATCGCTATATCGTTTTTCCAAATGAACAGGAATATCTATGTCAAAAGCAACGATGCAAGGCACTTGCCTGTGCCAAAAAGTTAAAATATCAATTCCATCGGAAAAAACTGAAATCGGCGCGTGTCATTGCGAAATGTGCCGGAAATGGAGCGGCGGCGGGCCATATTTGGCCATCCATTGTGGGCCAGAACTTAACGCCACCGGCGAAGAATTTATCAAATCCTTCAGGTCTTCTGAATGGGCGGAACGTGGATTTTGTACAGAGTGCGGCACCAACTTATTTTATCGGCTTTTGACCAATTGTGACTATATATATGCGGCAGGTCTGTTTGATAATGTTGAAGACTTTTCTCTAACAGGTGAAATCTTCATCGACAAAAAGCCGGCCTATTATGCCGAGCTGAGCGAGGCGAGTATCAAAAAAACCGCCGCAGAAGTCATGGGCTCGTAGCCCTATTTACCCACTTACACATAGACATAAAAAAACCGGCAAATTCGCCGGTTTTTCGTTTCTGCATCTGGCTGCAGAAGATCTTTAGACTGATTTGTCTAGGCCTTCGCCGCTTTCTGGTGCTGGCGTTGCAGCCGGGGCGGTTTTCGGGCCGCCTTTTGCCACGCCAACCATCGCTGGGCGCAATACACGTTCGCCAATCACATAACCTGCTTGCACAACTTCTAAAACAGTATTGTGCACCACATCTTCGTTTGGAATTTCAAACATTGCTTGATGGAAGTTGGGATCAAACTTTTCGCCTTTAGGCTCTAGCTTGGTGATGCCATTTTTTTCAAGCAATCGGATCATTTCGCGTTCGGTCATCTCCACGCCTTCAATTAGCGATTTAAACGAGCCTTCGGCTTCGTCTTTTGCTTCTTGAGGCATGGTCAAAAGCGCGCGGGACAGATTGTCGGTCGCTGTGAGCATGTCACGGGCAAAATTCGCCATTGCATATTGGCGAGCGTCTTTTACGTCGCGCTCGGTGCGTTTACGCAAATTTTCCATTTCCGCAACAGCACGCAACAAGCGATCTTTTAGCTTGGCATTTTCCGCTTCAAGCACCTCCACTGGGGATGCCGCGTCCTGCTCGTCCGCAACATCATGCAAAGGCTCAGCATCGTGCTGCTCATTTTGATCTGCTTCGTTCTGGAACTCTTCGTCACTCATCATGGTTGGTCTGCTTGTCTCTTATTTGAACTGTGCCCCGGATATTGACTATTGAAAGACAAATTTCAAGCACTCAAATCAATTGGATGCAAAATTGGGCTAAACGCCGCGCTTATTGATGAGTTTTGACACCACATGCGCTGTATAATCCACTGCCGGTACAATTTTGGCATAATTAAGTCGGGTTGGGCCGATCACCCCGACAACCCCAACAACATTTTGATTGATGTCGCGATAGGGCGACAAAATTACCGACGAGCCCGAAAGAGAAAACAATTTATTCTCCGAGCCAATAAAAATGCGCACGCCGTTCGCATCGTTAGTGTCTTCCAAAAGGTCGATAATCGACTTTTTAGATTCCAACTCATCAAAAAGCTGGCGCACCCTATCCAACTCTTCGCTGGCCATGGTGTCCGCAATCAGATTGGCGCGACCGCGCACAATCAATGTTGGCGATTCATCGTCGCGGGGTTCGGTGAGCGTTGCCAAACCTTCGTCGACCAATCGCTTGGTCAAAACATCTAATTCGGCCCGGCGCGCAATTTGCTGGGTTTCAATGACAGAGCGAACCTCGCGCAATGTCCGGCCAACAATGTGATGGGACAAAAAGTTGCTCGCTTGGGTCAATTCGCTCGCTGTTAAGCCTTTGGGAATGGAAAACACCCGATTTTCCACATGCCCGTCTTCGCCCACCAACACGGCCATTGC
Organism: Maritalea sp. YIW29; assembly: GCF_057219265.1. Classification (NCBI taxonomy): domain Bacteria; kingdom Pseudomonadati; phylum Pseudomonadota; class Alphaproteobacteria; order Hyphomicrobiales; family Devosiaceae; genus Maritalea; species Maritalea sp. YIW29. The sequence continues at coordinate 524,298 of NZ_JBXVVF010000002.1, read as the reverse complement.
TAGCTCGGCGTCCAACCGTACGAACTCGATATGTTTGAGAATAACGTCAGCTTTTGGCGCCAAAACAAGACCAGCGCCTTGAGAAAGGCCGGATAGAACTTGACTGGCTTGGGTCAAGACATCTTCAATTTTTTCGTCTTTGGCTGCCGCATCGATATGTTTTTCGATATTTTGCCGTTCTTCATTGCCCACAGCGCCGATTTCGAGCATCGCATCCACAAAAAAGCGCAACCCGGTTTGGGTTGGTGCGCGGCCAGCCGAAGTATGTGGCGCAGCGATCAAACCCAATTCTTCGAGATCCGCCATGACATTGCGCACTGAAGCCGCCGACAGGCTGACATCCAGCGCCCGAGAGAGTTGCCGAGAACCCACAGGTTCGCCCGTTTCGATAAAGCGTTCGACAAGGCGTTTGAAAATGCCTTGTGAGCGTTCATTCAGAACAGACAGAAAATCCTGGCCAATTGGTGGTTCGCGTGGTGGCATACTCAATATTGCCTCATCCAGAAATGCGTGTCGACAAGCTTATTTAGGCCTAAAAGGTGTGGCCGCCAAGTGGGAAACAAGCAAGAAATCAACGCGAAACGTTCAATCGGTGGCAAATTAGGGCGTTTGGCGTGCTTTACTCTTGAAGTTGAGCGATTTATCAGCCAATCAAATGCCAACAAAGCAAATTCTGTAAGGGGAACCGCGATGCGGCCGTCAAAACGCGCAAATGATCAAATGCGCGACGTAACCATTGAACGTAATGTATCGTCTCACGCTGAGGGATCTTGCATGATCTCATTTGGCGGCACCAAAGTATTGTGCACCGCAAGCGTTGAAACAAAACTTCCCCCATGGCGTCGGGGCCAAGGTCTTGGTTGGGTTACCGCTGAATATGGCATGCTGCCCCGCTCTACCGGCCAGCGTATGCGTCGGGAAGCAACCGCAGGCAAACAATCTGGCCGCACCCAAGAAATTCAACGCCTAATTGGTCGTTCATTGCGTGCCATCGTTGACATGGAAGCGCTAGGTGAAAACCAAATCACAGTTGATTGCGACGTTATCGAAGCAGACGGCGGGACCCGCACAGCCTCAATCACCGGCGCATTTGTCGCCATGTCAGACGCCTTATCTTGGATGCGCGAACGTGATTTGGTGGGCGACAATGTTGTCACCGATCAGCTGGCCGCTATTTCATGCGGCATCTATCGCGGCCAGCCCGTGCTTGATCTTGATTATGATGAGGATAGTGAAGCAGAAACCGACGCAAACTTTGTGATGACGGGTTCTGGTGGTTTTGTTGAAATTCAAGGCACAGCCGAAGAAAGCCCGTTCTCAGCTGATGAATTGGCTCAATTGATTGGATTGGCGCAAAAAGGCGTTTCTGAATTGGTTGAATTGCAAAAGGCAGCGTTGAAAGACTGATATGCGCAAACTTGAAAAAGGCCAAAAGCTAGTTGTTGCCACCCATAATGAAGGTAAAGTGCGCGAGTTTCGCACATTGCTCGAGCCATTTGGGTTGGAACTCGTCTCGGCTGGTGAACTGGGTTTGCCCGAGCCCGAAGAGACGGGCACGACTTATGAAGCAAACGCAGAAATTAAAGCACTAGCGGCAACAAAAGCAGCAAACCTTTGGGCTTTATCAGATGATTCGGGTTTAAGCGTAGATGCGCTTGATGGTGATCCGGGGATTTATTCTGCACGTTGGGCAGGTCCGGATAAGAATTTTGACGACGCGATGGTCAAAGTGCATACGTCTTTGATGGAAAAGGGCGCAATGGCACCCGGCATGCGCAAAGCTTCCTTTGTTGCAGTTTTGTGCCTGGCCAACCCAGAAGGCGAAACCATGTTTTTCGAAGGCCGAGCTGAAGGAACGCTCATTTGGCCCCCACGGGGCAATCAGGGATTTGGCTATGACCCGATGTTCCAGCCCGACGGGCATATGCGCACGTTCGGGGAAATGAGCGAAGCGGAAAAACATGCTTGGTCGAAAGATAAAATTGGCCTTTCACATCGCTCTCGTGCTTTTTCTTTGTTTGTGAAGGATAGCTGTCCTGACCACTGAGCCTGATCTTTTTGGTGTTTATGTGCACTGGCCGTTTTGCGCGGCCAAATGCCCTTATTGCGACTTCAACTCACATGTCCATCGTGGCCCGTTTGACGAAGACGCCTATATTGAGAGCTACATTACCGAAATCAACCAAACGGCCCAATTGGTGCCGGATCGTACTGTTCGCTCCATCTTTTTTGGCGGCGGCACACCCTCCTTGATGCAGCCTCAATCGGTTGAAAAAATCATCAATGCGATTTCAACAAACTGGCAATTGTCCAACGACGTTGAAATAACGCTAGAAGCCAACCCTACAAGCGTTGAGGCCGATAAATTTCAAGCCATTCGGCTTGCAGGTGTAAATAGAGTTTCTCTGGGTGTGCAGTCATTGCGGGCCGAGCCGCTTGCGGCGCTGGGCCGGTTGCATTCCGTTGATGACGCCATCAAGGCCGTCGAACTAGCCCAGTCAATTTTTGATCGGGTTAGTTATGATTTGATCTATGCGCGGCCAAACCAAACCCTTGATGAATGGCGCGAAGAGCTTACCCAAGCGCTTAACCTAGCGCGAGACCATATTTCGCTTTATGCGCTGACCATTGAATCGGGCACCCGCTATTACGATCTGTTCCGCGCTGGAAAGCTTAAAATGCCAGACGGGGAATTGTCCGCGCAGTTTTATGAGCTGACCCAAGAGATTTGCGAAAGCTTTGGCTTGCCCGCCTACGAAATTTCAAATCACGCCATGCCGGGCGAAGAAAGCCGTCATAACCTCACTTATTGGCAGTATGGCGAATATGCGGGCATTGGACCGGGCGCACATGGTCGCCTGCTGATCGACGGCAAACGCCACGCAACATCCACCGAACGCATGCCCTTTAAGTGGGACGAATATGTTACCCAAAAAGGCGACGGCTTTGTTGAGTTTGATGCCTTGACCCCGGGTGAGCAGGGCGACGAATATTTGTTAATGGGCCTGCGCCTTAAAACCGGCATTTCACCGTCTCGATTTGAGGCACTTGCTGGCCAGAAGCTGAAGCAGCAACAAGTTGATCACCTGACGGAAATCGGGTTTGTACAAATCCTAGAGGACGGCAATCTACGGGTCACCGATAAAGGCTGGCCAGTACTTGACGCAGTGGTAGCTGATCTAGCGGCTTAAAGTTCCCAAGGGGCTAGCCCCTAAGGCATTTTTGCTGCATCAACGATTCGACTGCCATCAATCACCACTTGCTTCATCACCAGCGCGTGCTGGTTCGTGCCGTTATCAAGGAAACGGAACGACCCGTCCTGTCCTGAGAACCCACGAGGCAACGTCAATTGCTGACGCCCGTAACGCGGGGTTGCATTTGCGAGTGAATTCGAATTGGCCAGTAACACTGATGTATAGGCAAACGTCGCCATTGGATGCGGTTCAGCGCCGTAAATGGTTTCATATTCTGGTTTTAAACGTTCATATCCTGCGCCATCAACCGCTGGGAAAAAAGCACCCGTTAAGAATGGCGTTTGGGAAACTTTGACGTCACCGTCCCAATCAGCAGAGCCAATAATTGTAATGTCGGTCTTTTCGATTTGTGCAGATTCGAACAAAACCGCGATTGATGGTGCTGTCGCCCGATCTGGCAAAAAGATCGCATCTACAGAGCCTGAAATCAGGAATGGCACCAATTGTTCAACGGCCGTGCGGGCTTCTTCTTCATTTGAGAATTGATAAATCCCCTGCACGCTTGCGCCCGTTTGCGAAGCAGCAACACGGAACGCGCCTTCTTGGATTTGGCCAAAATCGGTGCGCGGTACAATTGCCGCAAAGCTCTTGCGGCCAAAATTTTGTGCGTATTTGACCGAACGCAGTACCTCGGTTTCCGGCAAAATATTTAACAAATATATCCCGGCCGCTGACGCACCGGAATTGTTGGAATAGCCAATAAGTGGAATGCCTGCTGTACGGGCAATACTACCTGCTGCTCGCACGCCATCCGCACGCAACGGACCCAAAATCAGACTTGCGCCTTCACTAACCGCTTCTGCGGCCAATGCTTTTGCCTTTACGGCGCTGCCGCCAGTATCTTTGACGACCAAGTGAATGTTGGACGAAAATTGTGGGCTAGAATTGATTTTATCAATCGCCATTTTCGCGCCATTGCGGATGGAAATACCCACATTGCCCAATCCACCTTCGCCGCTCGATGGGGTCAGCAAAACAACGCGAACTGGGCCATTGCCCAATATCTCGCCATTTGCCGGCGGCAGGTTGCCTTGCAGTGCAGGCCGGTTTGTTGGTGTGCTTTGTGAAGAAGGACCAAAACTAAAGTCTGGTGTACAGGCCAACAACGCCAACATTGCAGCTGAGCCAGCCATCAATTTTGCGCTGGTCGCAATCGAATTCAAACTGTTTGCCAACATATTTAGTTCTACCCCAAATCGATCTTTCGCCGTACACGCTTTGGCACTAAATCAGCCATTTTCGCACAGATCATCCAATAGCTATACAAAACAGGCCGCAAAGCTTAAAGAGTCAAAAGAGAATTAATTCGACAATGAGCAGATTTCATGGCGGCGCAACAATTTTTAATATCGGGACAAGCGTTCACCGCGCCCCCACTGGAAGCCGCTCTTTATCTGGTTTCAACCCCAATAGGCAATCTTAAAGATATCTCGGTGCGGGCGCTGGAAACCTTGGCTGGGGCAGATTTAATCCTTTGCGAAGATACCCGCACCTCGTCAAAGCTCTTAAATGCCTATGGTATTCAAACACAAAAAGCCTCGCTACATGAACATAACGAAGCTGCCCAAGCCCAAAATATCGTCAATGAAGTCAAAAGCGGTAAATCGATTTGCCTGATTTCAGACGCAGGCACGCCGCTAATCTCTGACCCAGGGTTTCCGCTGGTTCGTTTGGCCGCCCAAGCCGAAATCTCAATTTTCTCCATTCCGGGCGCGTCCGCAGTGCTTGGCGCCTTGGCTGTAAGTGGCCTTCCAACAGATAGTTTTAGTTTTTTTGGGTTTTTGCCGGCAAAACAGCAAGCTCGATTGTCCCGGCTTAATGAACTTAAGTCCCATGAACAGACCATGGTGTTTTACGAATCGCCGAAACGTACCGGCGCAACACTTGCCGCGATAAGCGAAGCTTGTGGTGGTGAAAGGCAAGTGGTGGTGGCACGTGAACTGACGAAACGATTTGAAACACTATATCGCGGAACAGCCGAGGAACTTGCTGCAGAATTTGACGGCCAAGCCGTAAAAGGCGAGGTGGTGATTTTGGTGGCTGGGGCTCAGCGGCAGGCGCAAACGGACCCGGACGAATGGAAAAATGCGCTGGTTGCGCTGATGGAGGAGCTTCCATTGCGCGGTGCTGTTGACAAGATCGCTGCAGATTTCGATCTCAAACGTAAACAAGTTTACCAAGCCGCGCTCGAGTTGCGTGATGGCGAATAGTCAACGACGCCAAAAAGCCGAACAATTTGGCCGTCGCGGTGAGTTTTGGGCAAAACTCTATCTCCGCATGCAAGGATTTCGTATTCTTGGGCAAAGGTTTAAATCTCGAAATGGCGAGATAGATATCATCGTAAAGCGCTCTCAACTGCTTGTATTTATTGAAGTAAAGGCACGCGCCGATAAAGAGGTGCTTGCACAAGCATTTGAAAGTGTTCGCCAAGATCGTATCGTTAGTGCGGCGCACTATTGGCTTAGTCAAAACCCAGGTTTTGCCCACCATACAATAAGATTTGATGTGATCGGTCTTGCGCCCTATCGCTTGCCCGTGCATATCGTTGATGCGTTTCAGACCAACTGATTGGGAATATTTACATGGCAACTTCTAAAAAACTCAAAGTCGCGGTTCAAATGGACCCAATCGACAAGATTGACCCAACCGGCGATTCGAGCTTTGCCATGATGCTTGAGGCCCAAAATCGCGGCCATGAGATCTATTATTACGTGCCAGCGACCTTAGCGCTGGAAAATAATGTTGTGACCGCAGATGTTGCGCCACTTTCATTAAAAGATGACCTCAATGATTGGTTTGAGTTGGGAGAGTTCAAAGTAACAGATCTTTCTGAACTCGATGTGATCATGTTGCGCCAAGATCCGCCGTTTGACATGAATTACATCACCACAACCCACCTTTTGGAGCGATTGCACCCCAAAACCTTGGTGGTCAACGCACCCGACCCAGTGCGCAATGCGCCTGAAAAGATATTGGTCACTGAATTTCCTGAACTGATGCCACCAACATTGGTCACCCGTGATCGTTCGCGCATCGTGAATTTTCGCGAACAGCACGGTGATATCATTATTAAGCCCTTGTTTGGCAATGGCGGCGCGGGTGTGTTTTTGCTGCGCGAGAATGATCAAAACTTGGTTTCGCTGCTTGAAATGTTTGAGGATAGTTTCCCCGAACCCTTCATGGTTCAAAAATATCTGCCAGACGTCAGGAAGGGCGACAAACGCATCATCATAATCGATGGCGTGCCAGTTGCCGGTCTCAATCGTATTCCAGCAGAAGGCGAGGCGCGTTCCAATATGCACGTGGGCGGTCGGCCTGAATTGAGCGAATTGACCGAACGTGAAAACGAAATTTGCGCGCAAATCGCCCCAGCGCTTAAGGCAAGAGACTTTATATTTGTCGGGATTGACGTGATCGGCGATTACATCACCGAAATCAATGTGACATCACCTACAGGCATTCGCGAAATCAAACGGTTTGGCGGACCCGATATCGCAGTGCTTATCATGGATGCTATTGAAAAGCGTCGCTGATCAGATAAGCTCACTCTATGCCACTTGATACGTTCCTTATCGCGCTAACGACCTACTTTGCCACCATTGGTCCGGCAGACATCGTTGTGCTGTTTGCAGCGCTTACAGCGGGAGCATCAGCCAAAGAACGCCGTGCAATGGCTTTAAAAGGCACGGTGATTGGCGGAACGGTTCTACTGTTCTTTGCATTTTTCGGCGAAGCCATATTGCACATATTTGGCATTGGATTGCCGGCATTAAGGGCAGCAGGTGGCATTCTTTTATTGTTGATTTCGATCGATATGGTGTTCGCCCGCGATTCTAGCGCCACGTCGACAACCGATGAAGAAAACGCTGAAGCGGCATCTAGCAACGACATCTCGGTATTTCCGTTAGCAACCCCACTTATCGCTGGCCCCGGCGCAATTGGCGCAACGATTCTTTTGATCGCCGATGCCGCAGGGGAACCAACGCGCCAAGCCGCTGTCGTTGGCGGGTTGCTCATCATTTTGATGGGGACCTATGTGCTTTTATTGGGGGCAACTCAGCTTCAAAAAATATTGGGCGTCACAATTCTTCATGTGGTGTCCCGTGTTGTCGGGGTGTTATTGGCCGCGCTGTCGGTTCAGTTCATCTTTGATGGCATTCGTACTTCTGGACTAATTCCCGGTATTTCCTAGCGTTGCATGACGGTCAAACTCGCCGGTCAGGCATTGTTTTGTCGAGCATTGGAAATAGCCAGTTTTCAAATACCTTGATTTTTGACCAATTTTTGCGCCGCTCTGGGTAGCAAAGCCAAACCGCAAATTCTTCTTTTTCCACATGCTCAAAAGGCTGGATGAGGGTGCCGCTCGCCAACTCATCACGATAAAAGCTAGGGGTGAGGATGCCGACGCCGTGCCCCGATTGGGCAACGATGCCGTCCATAGCTTGGGTTCCATATCGCAGGCCCCTGGACGTATTAAGTTTGCTTGTGTCGACGCCTACACTCTCGAACCATTTGCGCCACCATTGATCCGAAGGGTCAATAAGCTGCATGTCCAGCAATTCGCTCGGGTGTTGTGGAACACCGCCTCTTTGTTCCGCTAAGCTTGGCGAAAGCATTGGCGAGTAGTCGATATGCATTATCTTTCGCGCCACAAGCCCGTCCCATTTGCCAAGCCCGGTGCGAATGGCGATATCAATTCCGGCGCTTTGAAAGTCGCTATATGACGTGTTGGAAATATCCAGTTTTACCGCCAATTCGTCACAATGAACCTGAAATCCCCCCAAATGCCTTGCAAGCCATGAGCTTGCAAAGGTTTGCGACGTCGTGATCGTCAACAATCCATCCGCATGTCCCTTGGCTTCGGCAAACGATCGCCTGATCAATTCAAATGCCTCAGTAATCGAAGGGGCTAACCGCAATCCGGCATCTGATAAATCCACCTGACGTGTACCGCGAATAAAGAGAGGTTCACCAAACCGATCTTCAAGCTGTTTTATCTGGTAGCTCACGGCAGCCTGAGTCATGTTTAACTCATTGGCAGCTTTGGTAAAACTCTTATGGCGCGATGCTGCTTCAAATGCGCGCAAAGCAGTCAACGGGGGAAGGGGCTGTAGGCTCATGCATAAAATCTCCTTATGTATGGTAGCTGAACTTTTGTTGGTGGACAAGCGTATTTCTTGTCATGTTGAGCTCAACGAACAAACCATATTGGAGATCAACATGACTTGTGTAGACAACATCAATGTTCCACGTGAATCTTATCGCCACCGTGTTGGCGGTTACTTCTTGCGCCTTGCAAAAGCAGTTTGGATCGTGCGCCGCTCGCAGGCACAGAAGCCAAAGCGGCCAATTGTCCCCAATGATCGGATGGTGGAGCTAAACCCACATTTGTTGCGTGATATCGGAATTTTGGATTCAAATGTTCCGCGCAAATACAAATAATATGTTCCTGAAATGTTCTTGTGTCCCGATTGATAGGCTGCTAGCCTTAGGGGATATACTTAAAGACATTTCAGGACCGTTTAATGGTTACCCGTGTTCAAACCGTTGCTTTTCAAGGCATCGAAGCCCTCCCGGTAGACGTGCAAGTGCAAGTCGCCAACGGCATGCCCGCTTTTAACATTGTCGGGCTGCCGGATAAGGCCGTTGGTGAAAGTAAAGAGCGTGTGCGCTCAGTGTTGACCTCATCAGGACTTGCCCTGCCTCCAAAACGTATCACCATAAATCTAGCCCCGGCCGATTTGCCTAAAGAAGGCTCGCATTATGACCTGCCCATTGCTCTTGGTCTCATGGCAGCTATTGGTGCAATTCCGGGTGATAGTTTGGACGAGTTTGTCGTGCTGGGTGAATTGGCGCTGGATGGCCGTATTTCGTCGGTTGCGGGTACTCTACCCGCTGCAATTTCCGCAGAATCGCGTGAATTGGGACTAATTTGCCCCTATGATTGTGGCCCCGAAGCCGCCTGGGCAGGGGAAGAGCTTACCATCATTGCCCCGGTCAACCTTTTGGCGCTCGTCAATCACCTGACCGGCAATCAACTGTGCGCGCGGCCAATCGCCAGGCGACGAGACCGCAATCTTTTGTTGCCTGATCTGAGTGAAATAAAGGGGCAAGAGGGGGCAAAACGGGCGTTGGAAGTCGCCGCAGCTGGCGGTCATAATTTTCTGATGATGGGCCCACCCGGCGCGGGTAAATCCATGCTCGCAGCACGATTACCTTCTATTCTGCCGCCACTTAACCCGCGAGAATTGCTTGATGTTTCAATGGTGCAGTCAATTGCTGGCGAATTAGCAGGCGGACAATTGTCCGATAGCCGACCATTTCGGGCCCCTCATCATTCTGCGTCGATGGCGGCCTTGATCGGTGGCGGCCTTAAAGTGAGGCCCGGCGAAGTGTCATTGGCCCATAATGGCGTGTTGTTCTTGGATGAATTGCCCGAATTTGCGCCGCAAGTTATCGACGGGCTGCGGCAACCGTTGGAAAGTGGCGAAACGGTCATCGCGCGTGCGAACCACCGTGTAGTCTATCCATCAAGGGTTCAGCTGGTCGCGGCGATGAATCCCTGCAAGTGTGGGATGGCAGGGACGCCGGGGCACACATGTAAACGAGGGGCCCGTTGCGCTGATGACTATCAGGGGCGCATTTCGGGCCCGTTTTTGGACCGCATCGATATTCGAATTGATGTGCCAGCCGTTACGGCGCTGGATATGATTGAACAAGGGGATGCAGAGCCAAGCGAAAAAGTCGCGATACGCGTTATGCGCGCGCGAGAAATACAAATGGATAGATATCTGCGGCTGGGCGCGAAGGGCGTTTACAATAATGCCGCGACCAACGCGAAATTGATCGAACAAGTGGCGCAGCCAGATGCTGACGGCAAAAAACTGCTGCTAAAAGCCGCTGAAAAATTTGCCCTTTCCGCCCGCGCCTACCATCGGGTGCTCAAAGTGGCGCGCACGCTGGCGGATCTGTCAAATAGCAAACATATTCGAAAGCCTCATATCGCCGAAGCGTTGGGCTATCGAATTGGATTTGGCGTGTGAGCGTTACTTAACGCAGCTCACCTATTTGGGTGGAACTTTGAGGTATTTGAAATTTGATGATTTCAATTTTGCTTTTCGGGCCAGTTTTTTGAGGGTTGTTTTGCTCTTTCGCAATTTGAATGGCAGTTTAGCCTTCAAGTTGAACGGACCGCCTTTCACGCGTTCAACATTGCTGAGCAGTGAATTCACAGCATATTGGCATTGCCAAGTGCCACCGGATTTCATGGTTAGCGGGTTATAGCTGTTTGTTGGGTATTTATAGCAAACTTGAGCATGACCGTCCCGTGAGCGAATTTTCCAACGTCCCGGCACAATTGCTCTGTTTTTGGGGTACCAAAGGTACGAAAGGCCATTTGAAGCCATATATTCAATCTGTGTGCCATGACCTCTTGCATAATAATGCAGGGTTTTGCCCGAATAATAAGCGCGCGTTTTCTTAACGTTTTTTGTGAAGGATTCTATAAATTGTAAGCTCTCAACACTCACATCTTTGGGTAGAGCTTGGCCAAGGGTGCCCAACAGGCTGAAAAGACAAACAATTAGGACAGCTCCAACTCGAAATGACATAAATACTCCAAAAATATTTTTGAAAATTGGTAGTGCGTTTTTATGCATTTAACAAGGAAAATCAGTTGCTTAAAATATATTGCCAACTTGCACACAACAACATGTTTGCCAATCATCGTTTATTGTCCGCCGCTGAACAATTGCAGCCGGGTGAGTTCGAAGCACAAAGAACGGGCTTTTTCCCGTCGATCAGAAAAACTCTAAATCACAACATCACTGTCGATTGGTACTATGTGGATGCCATTGAAGGCGGCACACTCGGGGCCAAAGCTTGGGAAAACGCGGAGCCATTCGATGATGCAACGTCACTCAAGCATGCGCAACATGAAGTGGATCAGCGGCTCATCCAAATTTGCGCACAACTTGGCGAAGATACTTTATCAAAACCGGTCACTTTGCTGCAGTATGAAGAGCCTTTGGCAATATTTTACCCCATCTTTTCCAGCATCAAGTTCATCACCGCGGCCAAGCCCACGCTATGTTTGCGAGCACATCCGTCGCGCCGCCGCAACTGGATGAGTTTATGTTTCGGGTTGACCACGATGATCGTGCGGGGGATTTAGAAAATCTTGGTATCGCAGAACATGATTTGCCAAAATATTAGCCCAAATGGATGTCCAGGGCACCGCTAACGGCCAAAACGGGCTAAAAAACTGCACAAAACAGACATTTTTTGCTTCGCTGTGGCTCAAGCAAAAATAAGCGTGCTGGTGAAAAGGTTCGCCATCTCAATTTGCAAGGCATGTCGCGATGTTATGTCGATGAATTGGCGGGTTGGAACTGAAGATCGATTTATGAAAGTGGTTGATATTGCGTTGCAAATTGGCCGTCGATGGAAGCGTTTATCCGCAATGGTGCCGCTAAAACTGACGGACAAAACGGGGCGCTTAGCACCGGTCTTCACAATCGTCAGCCGCTTTGCCCGATGTCCCGCGAACGTGGCCGTTGGCAATTTATGCCTGACGAAACGGCGGATAAATTCATCTGAACGGTAAAAAAATACAAATAATAAACCAAATTCTGCCAAATTTGCATTCAGATCGTAACGATGAATGCAAAGTTGGGCCTGTTATGGAGCGGTATTGGAAGAGTAAAACCATCTTGCTAACGCTTTTTTGCGTCTATTTTGCAGGTGTTTTTGCCAGCCTTTATTGGGGTCCAGAATATTTTGCGCGCCAGTTTGTCGCTGTTGAAACACAAAATGCCGCCAAGCTTTGGCAGGTTCGCGTACTCAGACTATTGGGAAACAGCGACGAAGTTTTTGAAAAAGGCCGATTGGCCCTAAAAGACGACGCTGCGCTGCGAAATTTTGTTTTGTCTTCTGATGCTTTTCGGCTTCGCCTTTATGACGAAGACGGAATGAGTTTTTGGACGTCAGATTCTGCGCGTGATGTAAACATCGCGGCCACACTGTTTTTCAGAGAGACGATTACACAAGGACGGAGCAGTCAGTCGTTCGTTGTTGTGAAGGCCGATACAATTGAAGGATTTGAACAAGATCACTTTGGGCAGAAATATATCCAGAACCAAGATCGACTTGTTTCAGAAATTTACATCCCTGTAATTCACAAGGGCGAAGTTCATGGGGTTGTAGAGACCTTTAGAGACATAACCGATCAAGTTGAAATAAACAAAATACGCTTTTTGGTCGCCGGATTGATTATCTTTGCGGCGCTTACCTTTACGATCCTCTTTGCTTATTTCTCTGGAATTGCTTTTCGTCGGCGTGTTAACGCATTGGGCAAAGAGCAGCGGAAAAGAACAGCAGAAATTCTAGAACGCGATTTGCAGCGAAACCGTGAAGTTCGTTTGCTGTCCCAGCTAAGCGAATGGATGCAAGCTAGTAAATCAATGGATGAATTGTTCTCCATTGCGACAACTATTTTGGAGCGGCTATTGCCGCAAAGTTCTGGCAGCATCTATATTTATTCCAATTCGCGAGACATTTTGGAAGGCGCTTGCAGCTGGAATGGCTCTCATTTTGAACGCGAAATCTTGGCGGATGATTGCTGGGGCCTAAGGCGCGGGCGAACATACACTTACGGTCATGATGAATTGAACTTCACCTGTTCCCATGACCATTTTAGCGACGAGAACATCTATTATTGTATTCCAATTATTGCCCATGGCGACACGATTGGTTTGATGCATATTGATCTGGGAGCGCGCAATAGCGAAGAAAACAAAACTGAAGAAGCGGCAAAACTCGCACAAACCTGTGCAGAGCAACTGAGTTTGGCGATTGCCAATGTTCGCCTTCGCGACGAGTTACGCCAGCAATCGATTAGAGACCCCTTATCTGGTCTATTCAACAGACGACACTTTTTCGAGGTTTGTCGCAACCAAGTTGCAGTGGCGGACAGAAAAAATCAAACATTTGCCATCGCATCTTTTGATATTGATCATTTCAAACTGTTCAACGACAATCACGGCCATGACGCAGGCGACGTTGTAATTCGATCTTTATCGGAGCTAATGGCAGAAGAATTTGATGGCAACGATTTTGCATTCCGCATTGGTGGAGAAGAATTCACAATTTTGTTGGATGGCGTTGGTCGCGAAGAGGCGTTTGTGCGGATCGAGACATTCAGAAGAGCTGTTGAAGAATTAAGTGTGCGCTATGACGGGAACAAGCTCCCAAGACTAACTGTTTCCGCAGGGATTGCAATTTACCCGCTGGATGGCAGCACTCCACAATCATTGATGAAGTCGGCTGATCAAGCACTTTATGGATCAAAAGCCGCCGGCAGAAACAAAGTTACGCTGGCCTATCAATATCGAGACGATCAATTGTTCGAAAATGAAGAGATGCAGTCTATTGTGGCATCCACCGCCGCCAGCAAGTAGCGTGCATATAGAAATGCTATGGTCGGTCTTCTTCAAGTCCCCCACAAATTTCAAGGCAGCGATCACCGCCAAAGAGCTTTTGTGAAAAAGTTGGACGTGGTGAGTTAAGTGAGTGATGTTGATGGATGATTATTTTGTGTTGGATATGAGGCGGTCACTTCGCCTAGGCCCGCAAGGTGGCTCTGTTCTCAGTCAGCAAGTTGAACTGGCAAATCACACGCTTCATGGGTTGATCCAATTGTTACATATTCGCGTGATGAACGCGCAGCTGGCACATGCTAGATCACGCGCTTGGTGGGGCAAAACCTATAACTATTTTGCGGGGACTAGTCCCCATCATGTTGGGATTAGCCGACATCATCTCACCCAGATTTTCGTGGCGTTGAAGTTACCAGAGCAACTTTCTCAGGTGCCAGGGTCTGTTCAATGTGGAATTAGATTGGGTAAGGCACAGGAGCTATTGGCGTCGCTTCACGCCGAATTGGATCGGCGAGCAAGCCATAATGATTAGAAACCGACGGGGAAACCCCGCCGGCCTTGGCCTCTCAATAGGTTGGCGCATATGTGGGGACACGCACAACCTACATGAGAAATTAGAATTGCGCTGTTTCAGTTGATTCAGCCATGGCAGTGGTCGAGCTTGCGCCTTGGCTAACGGCCATCGACACCGCATCAAAATAACTTGTGCCCACTTCGCGTTGGTGACGGGTAGCTGAAAAGCCACGGCTTTCTGCGCCGAACTCAGCTTGTTGCAATTCAGAATATGCAGCCATGCCACGGTCTTTATAACGGCTTGCTAAGTCAAAGGTTGTGTAGCTCAGGTTGTGGAAACCAGCCAAGGTGATGAATTGATATTTATAACCCATCGCGCCCAATTCCGATTGGAACTTAGCCATCTGGCTTTCATCCATATGCTTTGCCCAGTTAAACGATGGTGAGCAATTATAAGCCAGCATTTGATCTGGGAATTCGCGTTTCACCGATTCAGCGAACCGTCGCGCATCAACTAAGTTTGGCGTTGATGTTTCACACCAAATTAGATCTGCGTATGGTGCGTAGGCCAAACCGCGGGCAATAGCTGCATCAAAACCACCTTTTAGGCGATAAAAGCCTTCTTCTGTGCGTTCACCAGTTACGAATGGCGCGTCATACTCATCAACATCTGAAGTGATCAAACGAGCGGCCTCAGCGTCGGTACGAGCCATGATCAAAGTCGGAACGCCCATAACGTCTGCAGCGAGACGCGCTGCGTTCAACGTACGTACGAACGTCTTGGTCGGCACCAAAACTTTGCCCCCCAAATGTCCGCACTTTTTCTCAGAAGCAAGCTGATCTTCAAAATGCACCGCGGCGGCGCCAGCTTCAATCATGCCTTTCATCAATTCAAACGCATTAAGTTGGCCGCCAAATCCGGCTTCCGCATCCGCAATGATGGGCGCGAAGAAATCCAAATCTGTTGTTTGTTCGCCAGAAAGTTTTTCCATGGTTTGGATTTGGTCTGCACGTTGCAGCGCCTTGTTGATGCGCTTTACAACCGCCGGAACGCTGTCTGCTGGGTAAAGGCTTTGATCCGGGTACATGTTTCCAGAATTGTTGGCATCTGCCGCGACTTGCCAACCAGAAAGATAAATTGCTTTCAGACCAGCTTTGATCTGTTGCACAGCTTGATTGCCGGTGAAGGTGCCGAGCGTTGGCACATAATCTTCGCTATGCAACAACGCCCAAAGCTTCTTCGCGCCATTTTCGGCCAGCGAGTGTTTGATGGGTAAGGAGCCGGCCAGTCTAGCCACGTCCTCAGGCGAATATGTGCGAGCGATATTGTCCCAACGGTCTGGTGCCCATTCCGGTGCTGCAAATTGTTTTTTGTTTCGATCAAGCATGATTTTGGTCCTGTATTTGCCAATTAGGCTCAAAGCTCCGCCGACCCTTGGATCAGCAACAATACTGATCCAAGGAGCGTTGGAGAGATAGATGAATGGAATTTGGTTTGTTTACTGGGCTGTGCTGCGCCTAAACGTTGCGGCGATCATCGGATTGCCGTCGAACATTTCAGTGACACTTTCTCCACCCTCAGCAAGCGAGAATTGATGTTTGTCGACTGGTCCCACAATCGCAAAGCCCAACTTATCAAGTCCTTTGGCTTTGAACTGGCGCATCGCATCTGCGACGGTGCGCGCAATGATCGTGATGTATTCATCTTGCGTTGCATGTGGCCGGTTGTCGATTGTAGTTGTCATTTTTTCCTCCATACCCGGAACCATTCCGAGAAGTGATGATGTAAAGATTTGACATATGCCGTACAAATGCAAGATAATTCATAAAATCAACGTGTTAAGCTGTAAAGTTTAGTAAAGCGCGTTATCAAATTTTGTAAACTCTTGTAAAGTTTACATGGGTTTTGGAGGCAAAAGTGGAAAAGTCAGGACCGCAAATTGGTGGCAAAATCAGGCGTTTGCGGCGGCAAAAGCACATTTCTCAAGCTGACTTAGCCACCGCGTTGAGTATCTCGGCGAGCTACTTGAATTTGCTCGAACATAATCGGCGCAACATCACCGTTCCATTATTGTTTAAGCTCGCTGGTCATTTTGGCATTGAGCCGGGCGAACTCGTTGAAAGTGACGAAGGTCAGCTCGTCGGCGATTTAATGGAATTGTTTGGTGATGATATTTTTGCCGATACTGATCTGACAAATCACGAAATTCGGGATCTGGCATTTGCCAACCCAACGGCTGGGCGGGCGATTTTACGCCTGTTCGACAAATACCAAGAAGTTCAATCAAATGGCGGCGGCACAGGTATATCGGATGGCGAGGAACCAGCGCCGGTGACTGGCTATCACATGGCGACCGAGGCAATTTCGGATTTCATCCAAGAAAATGCGAATCATTTCCCAGCTCTTGAAATGTCAGCGGAGCGCGTGCGGCATGACATTGATCACGCCTCCGATAGCTTTGAGTTGGGCCTTAAAACATATTTGGCCAACGTGTTCGGCCTTGAATGTAAGGTGACTTCATTGCCTTCGGGCATTGCCCAACAGCTGGATGAGGCAACCAACAAGCTGCATATTTCCGACATATTGAGCCCAGAATCCGCCCTATTTTCGATGGCACATCGTGCAGCGCTGCTGACGGCGACCCATGAAATCGAAAATATTGTTGAGCAATCGAATTTGCCCGAAGGCGATGCGCCTATATTGGCGCGCAATGTTCTCGCCTCCTATTTTGCTGCCGCGTTGGTGATGCCCTACACCCGGTTTCTGACCGCCTGTCGTGAATACCGCTACGATGTGGAGCGCCTGTCTCGGCGGTTTGGCGCAAGTTTTGAACAAGTTTGCCACCGGATGACGACGTTGCAACGCGTTGGTGAGCAGGGCATTCCGCTGCATTTGGTGCGCACTGACATTGCTGGCAACATATCCAAGCGCTTTTCGATGTCGGGCATTCACATTCCACGCCATTCAGGTGCGTGCCCGCGCTGGAATATCTATTCGGCTTTCCTACAACCAGAAAAAATCAATATTCAAATTTCTCAAATGCCGGACAGCGAAACCTATTTTTGCATCGCAAAATCAATTGCCAAGGGCGGATATCGGCATAATGCCCCCCGGCGTCACCTTTCCATCGGCTTGGGGTGCCATATTTCACATGCCAAAGAGATGATTTATTCCGAGGGCGTTGACCTTAAAAACTTGAGCCAGGTGGTGCCAATTGGCGTGGGCTGCCGCATATGTCCAAGACTTGAATGCGGCCAACGCGCTCACCCCCCGGCTGATCATAGGTTCCAGATCGACAGCGCCACAAAACCTGAAAATCTATATGCCAAAATGCGGTGAAGAGGGCGACAGCAACATAATACAACGTCAAAGCGCACCGCTTTTTGGGCGATGCGCTTGATTTAAACTGAATGCTAGCTGGCACTTAGTGGCGAGAAAGCCAATCAACCAGCGCTTTGCCAATTTCGTCAGGATAGTCTTCCTGCACAAAATGTCCGCCTTGTCCAAGAAACACAGTTTCCAAGTTTTTCAGCGAGTTCTTCAAATTCTCAGCTTGCGCCATTGAGATAATCGCGCCCGGATCAACGTGGAACATCAGTTTGGGCACATCACTTTCAACAAGCCATTCATTGTTTGCCGTTGCGACGGCAAAAACATCTGCTGGTTCATCGGCAATAGGAATTTCACGCGGCCAATCCAGTAAGATTTTGCGGCTCTCAGCAGTTGGATAGTAACGGTTATATTCCGCCATCACTTCGTCTGATAAGGAGCCATTGGGGCTGCCGTGGCGCATAAATTGGCCCAACAACATGTTTTGGTTCATCACCATTTCTTCGCCTGCGCCGACCGTGTTGATGCTGCGCACGAAATCGGCAAAATCGCCCATGGCCTCGTAGCTTTCATAAGGAATAAAAGGCGGTGTCATCGCTTCCATGAAGGCAATGCCTGAAATTTCTTCGGGCTGGGTGCGGGCATAATGCCAGCCAATTCCAGATCCCCAGTCGTGGATCACCAAAACCGCATCTTTTAGCTCAAGTGATTCGAGAAACGCGAACATATATTCAGCGCTGTCCGCATATGTGTTTTCAAGCAAGGGTTTGCTGCTGTCGCCCATCCCTACCAAATCGGGCGCAATTGCGCGGTAATTGCCTGACACATGGGGGATTATGTTGCGCCACAAATAGGATGAGGCTGGGTTGCCATGAAGGAAGCGACAGGTCGGCCCCCACCTTGGTCGATATAGGCGATTTGTTGGCCTTGGACATCCATGTATTTTTTGTCCAATGCGTTAGGCGCCTGAGCAAAGCTAGGCCCTGCTGCCATTGTAGTTGCGGCAACCAGGACTGCTGCCAAGCCAAAGAAAGTTCTGCGTTTCATTTTTGTCTCCAATATTGTGTTGAAGATCAATCTATGTTTCATTTTTACGATGGCATACCGCAAGAAATTGAACATCACGTTTCATAGGTGAAACACAAAGGGTGACCCATGAGCACATTTGATTGGGAAATGATGCCGTCGTTTTTGGCGGTTGCGCGAAAAGGTAGCCTGCGGGCAGGCGCTGAACTGCTCAACGCCAACCATGTGACCGTGCGGCGCAATATTGAAACACTTGAAACCAGCTATGGCGTTCAACTGTTCGCCCGCTCACGGCGGGGCTTTGAACTTACCGAAGCCGGTGAAGCTTTGCTGCCACTGGCCGAAGAAGCCGAACAGGCCATGTTTGGTGCTCGGCGTCGTCTGCAAGGCTTAGACAAAACTGAAACCGGATCAATCCGATTTTCCGTGCCGCCAATGTTTGCGTTTGATATTGTGGCACCGATCCTAGCGCGTTTTTTCAAGGCCTATCCGGGGATCGATGTCGAAGTGGGTGTCACCAACGCCATTGAGGACATTAATAGGGCTGAGACGGACATTTCACTGCGGGTCGCATTTGAAGTTGGCGACGATGTTGTGGCGCGAAAAATGTACCCGATGGCCATCGGCACCTTCGCCAGCCATTCCTACATTAAAAACACTGTCGCAAATGCTGGCCCAGGCGGCGTGGGTTTAGAATGGATTGGCTGGACGGGACCAGAAACCAACCCCGCTTGGTTACAGCAATCACCATTCCCTCAATCGCAAGTGCGTCACGGCTCTTACGAAGGTTACATGCATCTCAGCTTGCTGCGTCAGGGATGTGGCATGTCCAAACTCCCGATCATATATGAAGATCTATACCCTGATTTGCAAAAGGTCCCGGGCACCGAATATGAACTAAGCCGCACAATATGGATTTTGCTCCATACCGATTTGCGCCGCACGGTTCGCGTACAACGATTTGTGGATTTTCTTGCCCAAGGTTTCCGGGAGTTGCGGCGAAAAATGCAGGGGCCATTTTATAAGACTTAGCGTTGGGTCAATGGGGCGCAATATCGACCAATTGCATCCTTTCGAATGCTTGAATATAATGATTGTCAAAACGATCTCCAAAAATGTGGCCAAGAATGCGGCGGAGAAAGCGTAAAAATATCTATGTTTAATCTGAAGCCGCAAGAATTTGTGCCGGTTCATCGACGTCCAAGACGATGGTTTGAACAAATTTTGCCCACCAGCGCACAGCAAATTATCGGCTCTAGCCCCGCAGCGATTGGTCGTTCGAAATCTGCGATTAAAGAACAAAGAGACCCGGCGTCGCTGGCACGTATCGGGTCGTTGGAAGTGCGGATTGCCCAGACGGCAAGCGAGGTGCGGCGCGCTCAGCGTCTGCGTTTTGAAGTGTTCTACGAAGAAATGTCAGCCACCGCTGACCTGCGTACAATGCGCACAAAACGCGATGCGGACGAGTTTGATCCGATTTGCGACCACATCATTGTGGTTGACCATGATGATACCGAAGGCATTCCTGCGCGTCCAAAAATCGTCGGCACCTATCGCGCTCTGAGGGCCGAAGTGGCTTATGCTAATAACGGGTTTTATTCGGCAGCTGAGTTTGATCTGAAATCGATGCTTGCCAACAATTGGCAAAATAGCTTTTGCGAGGTTGGCCGGTCTTGTGTGTTGCCGCCCTATCGGGATCGGCGCACAATGGAAGCCCTTTGGACAGGTCTTTGGGCCTATTCAGTGCTCTATGACATTGATGTCTTTTTCGGCGTTGCCAGTTTTGAAGGCATTGATGTTCAAGAGCATATCGAACCGCTGAGTTTTCTTCATCACACAGCTAGAACCCCCGAAAAATGGTCTGTGTCGGCCCTGCCGGATGTGGGCGAGCAGGTCAAATATTTGGACGAGCATGCATATGACAAAAAGCAAATGCTCAAAATATTGCCACCTTTGATTAAAGGTTATTTGCGTGTCGGTGCTCATGTCGGCGATGGCGTGTTCGTTGACCATCAGTTTGGCACGACGGACGTGATGATTGTGGCGCTAATTGATCAAATTCCAGAGCGTTACAAACAGCATTTTCGCGGCGCGACCAATTTGGATCGCAAAAACTAGGTAAAACCATCAGGTTTAATGTTGGCACACTAGACGGGTTAGCCTAGTCTTGCCTTTCGATGGCGCACTGATTGGCTTAAACGACACTGATGACAGACGAAAACCTGCAATTTGCTCAACCCCGTGACGATGTGGCCCAAGCGCCGATTAAGGGCGCACCCATGGCTAGTGCCCCGCACGCAGAGGCGACACCTACGGCCAGCTTATCCGGGCTAAAGCCGGTAAAATCAAAAAGCGCTGCAAAACCTTCGTCTCAACTCACGCCCATGATGGCGCAATTTTTCGAAATTCGAGCGGTTAATCCGGGATATTTGCTGTTCTATCGCATGGGTGATTTTTACGAGTTGTTCTTTGATGACGCCGAGATCGCCTCCCGCGCCCTTGGCATTGCCCTCACAAAACGGGGTAAGCACCTAGATCAAGACATTCCCATGTGCGGGGTGCCCGTTCACGCCGCGCAAGGATATTTGAAAAAACTCATTGCACTTGGGCACCGCGTTGCGGTCTGCGAGCAGATGGAAAACCCCGCAGAAGCGAAAAAACGCGGCGCAAAGTCTGTTGTTAAACGCGATGTGGTTCGTCTTGTCACTGCCGGTACGTTGACCGAAGATGATCTGTTGGACGACGGTGCCAACAACTACCTCGCCAGCCTCGCGATGATCCAACATGGTGATGCGGATTTTGCGATTTGCTACACGGACATCTCGACCGGCGAAATGTTTTATTGTGACATCAGCGCAGAGCAACTCAGCGACGAGTTGGCGCGGATTGAACCCACAGAGCTCATCGTTTCAGAACAAACCAACAAGTTCATCACAGAGCACAACCTGATCCCGATCAGTTTTTCAGGTCAATTGGCGGTGCAACCTTCAGATATTTTCAACTCAGAAGCCGCCACTGATATTCTGCGCGAAGCTTTCGGCGACACAGCAAATGATCTGTTGGGACAATCTCGCATTGTACGATCCGCTATTGCGGGGGCGGTCACGTACATTGACCAAACCCAAAAAGGCGCGAAAGTGCCGCTGCGTCTGCCCCAACGGGCTGGCGAAAAGCTGATGCAAATTGATGCAGCAACCCGGATGTCGCTTGAATTGTTGCGCACCAACCGGGGTGAAACAAAAGGCGCGCTGCGCGCCGCTATGGACAAATGTGTGACCTCTGCAGGCTCCCGCCTACTGTCCTCGCGTCTAAGCGCCCCATTATGCGATGCACCTGCGATCATTGAGCGCCATGATATGGTGGGTGACTTCTTCAACAATTCACTTGTGACATCTCTGGTACGCGAAAAACTCAAATCAACGCCGGATATCATGCGTGGATTAACCCGTTTGGCGCTGGGCCGCGGCGGTCCACGCGAAATGCTGGCGATCAAAGCCGCTATTGAAACTGCAGGATTGCAGGCCGATGAGTTGCAAGCGCTTGAAATGCAGAGCGCTGGGGTGCAGCGCCTTGCTGATGGCTTTAAGAGCGCGCCGTTTGAACTGGCGGCCCAAATCGGCGAACGGTTAAAAGACGAAGTGCCACTTTTACCGCGCGATGGTGGGTTCATAAGCGAGGGGTTCGACCCCGAGCTAGATGAGTTTCGCACCCTCGCCACCCAAAGCCGCCAAATCATCGCAGCATTACAAGCGCGATATGCCGACGAAACCGGCGTTAAAGCGATCAAAGTCAAACATAATAATGTACTTGGCTATTTCATCGAAGTGCCCGCCAGCCATGGCGCAAAGCTGATGGCAGAGCCATTGAATGAAACGTTCATTCACCGACAAACCCTAGCCAATGCGGTACGGTTTAACACAACTGAATTGTCCGAACTGCAAGGCAAAATCACCCATGCCAGCGACGCGGCATTGGCGATTGAATTGAAATTGTTCGATGAGCTTCGTGAATTGATTTTGCGTGAAACCGCTAACCTACAAGCACTAGCCGATGCGCTTGCTGAGCTTGATCTCACCGCCGCTTTGGGTCAATTGGCGCTGGAGCAAAATTACTGTCGACCCAAAATTGATGATACTAGATCATTTGCAATCACCGATGGTCGTCACCCTGTTGTTGAAATGATGCTCGCCAAATCTGGCGAAACGGCATTTGTGGCAAATGATTGTGACCTGTCCCCACCCCATGCCAGTAATGGGCCCGAAACGCAGAATGGCGGCGCGCTTTGGTTGATCACCGGCCCGAATATGGGTGGTAAATCAACGTTTCTGCGCCAAAATGCACTGATTGCGATCATGGCGCAAATGGGATCTTTCGTGCCCGCAGGCGCTGCGCATATTGGCACCATCGACCGGGTCTTCTCCCGGGTCGGCGCAGCAGATGACATTGCCCATGGGCGCTCGACCTTCATGGTCGAAATGGTAGAAACTGCGGCCATTTTGAACCGCGCGACGTCGGCCTCGCTCGTTGTCTTAGATGAAATTGGCCGCGGCACCGCAACATTTGATGGGCTTTCCATTGCATGGGCAGCTGTTGAGGCATTGCACGAAAATACAGGTTGCCGGTCTTTATTTGCCACTCACTATCATGAGCTAACCGCGCTTTCTGATCGTTTGGATCGGGTATCGAACCACACGATGAAGGTGCGCGAATGGGAAGGCGACGTCGTGTTTTTGCACGAAGTTGCAAACGGCAC
This sequence comes from Maritalea sp. YIW29, assembly GCF_057219265.1. Lineage (NCBI taxonomy): Bacteria > Pseudomonadati > Pseudomonadota > Alphaproteobacteria > Hyphomicrobiales > Devosiaceae > Maritalea > Maritalea sp. YIW29. The sequence continues at coordinate 500,985 of NZ_JBXVVF010000002.1, read as the reverse complement.
GGCCGACCGGTCCTACGGCATTCAAGTGGCAAAGCTTGCAGGTCTTCCCGCCCATGTAGTTGAGCGGGCGCAGGAAGTTCTGACGATTTTGGAGCAACGCGAAACCAATGATGTCGCCGCTGGGGTTGCGCAATTGCCCTTATTTGCGGAACGACGCCCAACGCCGCAGCCAAAAATTAATGATGAGCTGCAAAAACGCGTTAGTGAAATTAATCCAGATGAACTAACGCCGCGTATGGCAATTGATCTGTTGTATGAACTCAAAAAGCTTGGGCAAAAACATGCCGAACGCTAGTCGCCAAAATCTAAATTTTTCACTTGCAAAGGCCGATGATCTGGTCGCCCAAATCTTGCAAGAAATTGGTGATGAAGACCCGTCGGGTTCCAAAGCAAGGGCGATTGTTCTTAAAAAAGCCAAGGCAGTTCTAGCTACCGCACATAAAGAGGCTGAGATTGACCTCATCGCCAATGGCCGGGGCCGCGCCTGCGCGAAAAACCTCAATAATGCGCAAGACGAACTGATCAAAATGGCGTTCCGTTTCGCCTCAAAATATGTCTATCCGGTCACTAATCGTTCAGAAGCAGAATCTTTGTCCATCGCCGCGGTGGGCGGATATGGGCGGGGCACGCTGGCCCCCGGTTCAGACATCGATTTGCTGTTCATATTGCCCTACAAACAAACACCTTGGGGCGAGAGTGTTACCGAATATGTGCTCTATTTATTGTGGGATTTAGGCCAAAAGGTCGGCCATGCGGTTCGCTCGATTGACGAATGTTTGCGCATGGCCAAAGCTGATATGACCGTGCGCACCGCAACCCTTGAAGCGCGTCACATAACGGGCGATATGGTGCTGTTTAAAGAGCTGCAAAAGCGGTTTGGCGACGAAATTGTCGCCGATACCGGGCCCGAGTTTATCGCAGCGAAAATGGCGGAACGCGATGAGCGGCACGAGAAAATCGGCAATACACGTTTTGTTGTTGAGCCGAACATCAAGGACGGCAAGGGCGGATTACGGGACCTCAATACGCTATTTTGGATTTCCAAATATTTCTATCGTGTTGATAAAAGCGCCCAGCTGATTAAAAAAGGCGTCTTCTCGAAAAAGGAATATCGCCGCTTCCGACGATCGGATGACTTTTTGTGGGCCATTCGCTGCCACCTTCATTTTCTCACCGGCCGCGCGGAGGAAAAACTCAGTTTTGATCTTCAGCAGGAATTGGCCGCAAGGCTAAATGTAACAGGTCGCGCCGGGTTAATGCCCGTCGAGCGGCTGATGAAGCGCTATTTCGCTGTCGCAAAAGATGTTGGCGACCTGACGCGCATTTTTTGTACGTCGCTTGAATTCAATCATGCCAAAGACTTGGATTTTGTCGGGCAGGTGCGCAAAACATTGTCGCGGCGGCGCAAAATCAAGGGCGAAACAGATTTTGTCATCGAGCGCGGGCGCTTGAACATCATTAGTGAAGATGTGTTCGAAAAAGATCCGGTCAATATGATCAAGATCTTTTACATTGCCGGGCGCGAAGGGATTTTGTTTCATCCCGATAGTTTAAAGCAGATCAATCGATCGCGTAGACTGATTGACAAGAACTTGCGGGCTGACCCTGAGGCCAACAAATATTTCCTTGAAATCCTCACCCACGCGCCGTCTGTCGAACGCATACTGCGTCGAATGAACGAAGCCGAGGTCTTGGGGCGTTTTGTGCCCGAATTCGGTAAAATCGTCGCGCTCATGCAATTCAATATGTATCACCATTATACGGTGGATGAGCACCTCATTCGCGCAGTTGGGGTCATGGCTGAAATCGTTCAGGGCGGCCTAAAAGATGAACTACCGCTCACCCATGAACTTTTGCCCCATCTCGCAGATGTTAAACTGCTGTTTGTTGCTTTGTTTTTGCACGATATCGCAAAAGGCCGGCCAGAAGATCATTCAATCGCGGGCGCGAAAATCGCTCGACGCCTCTGCCCGCGTATTGGTCTTAGTGCAGCGGAAACCGACACGGTGGCTTGGTTGATCGAAAAACATCTAGTGATGAGCGAGATTTCCCAATCTCGAGATGTTCAAGACCCTGAAACCGCCAAAAATTTTGCCCAAACCATTCAGAGCCCGGCTCGGCTTAGCCTGCTGCTGGTACTCACCGCTTGCGATATCCGTGCTGTGGGTCCGGGCGTTTGGACCGGGTGGAAAGGCTCTCTTTTGCGGGCCCTTTATTATGCCACAGAGCCGTTGCTTTCTGGCGGACATTCCCAAGTTAGCCAAGCTGATCGCATCGATGCAGCCAAACTTCGCTTGGCCCAAGCCTTACGCGACTGGCCTACAGAGCAGGCTCAAGAATATCTTGAGGGCCATTATCCTGCCTACTGGCTGCGCTCAGAATTTCAGCTGCAAATTGATCATGCGCACATGATCCGCAAAGCTAACCGGTTGGGCCAGCAATTTGCAGGCTGCGTCGGGGTTAAAAGCTTTGAAGCGATCACCGAAATCTCGATTTACACGCCAGATCATCCCCGCCTGCTTTCGATGATTGCGGGCGCATGTACCCTTTCAAATGCGGATATTGTTGGTGCGCAAATCACCTTGATGCGAGACGGCAGGGCCTTGGATACATTGCGCCTAAAACGTAGCTTCAAGTCGGACGAAGAAGAACGTATCCGAGCGCTTAAAATCGTCGAACTCGTGCAAAAGCTCCTAAGCGGCGAAAAACATATCCTGCCGGAAATGGGTAAGGGGTCAAAACTCAATAAACGGCTTAAGCCGTTTAGCGTTCCAACGGACGTGATTATCTCAAATTCATTGTCCAAAAAATTCACGGTTATCGAAGTGTCCGGGCTTGATCGGTCCGGCCTGTTGCATGACCTGACGAAGGCGATTGCCGACCTCAACCTCACGATTGGGTCTGCCCATATTGGCACATTTGGCGAGCGGGCAATTGATGTGTTTTATGTGACCGACTTGACCGACATGAAGGTAACGGACGAAAAACGGCAAAAGAAAATAAAAGCCGTGCTTTCGGATATCTTCCCGTCAGGTGATGGCGAGAAACCGGCGAAGAAAAAGCCAAATGAGACAAGCGCGTGAGATTGATTAAGAACTTTGCCAGCGTCGGCAGCGCAACATTATTGTCGCGTTTGCTCGGTTTTGCCCGGGACATCATGATGGCCGGCATTTTAGGCGCAGGCCCGGTGGCAGATGCGTTCGTCGCCGCCTTTCGCCTGCCCAATATGTTCCGGCGCATTTTGGCCGAAGGCGTGTTCAACACGGCCTTTATCCCGCTTTTTGCCAAAGCTTTGGAGCAAGAAGGCGAGGCGCAAGCAAAACGCTTTTCCGCCAATATTATCTCTTCGCTTATTTTCATCCTGCTGGCTTTGACTATTCTGGCCGAAATCTTCATGCCGCAATTGATTTTGCTGCTCACCACGGGCTTTGCAAACGATCCAGAGAAATTTGAACTGACAGTGTTGCTTGCCCGCATTTGTTTCCCCTATTTGGCCTGCATGTCATTGATGGCGGCCTATGGCGCGGTGCTAAATGGCTTGCGCAAATTTTTCCTCGCGGCCTTGGCCCCGGTGTTGCTGAACGTTGTATTGGTGATCGTTCTGGCCTATTTGGTGCTGGTTGCTGTTGAAACACGCACTGCGGGCATCATTATATCTTTTGGTGTGTTGGCTGGAGGTTTCGCCCAGATTGCGCTGGTGGCTTGGGCACTCATGCGCACGGGCTACTTTCCGCGTTTGACTTGGCCCAAATTGGATAGTGACCTAAAGAAATTCTGGGCACTGGCCATCCCCGCCATTTTGACCGGCGGCGTCACCCAGATCAATATTCTGGTGGGCACCAACATTGCATCTGGCCAAGAAAGCGCGATTGCCTATCTTTATTATGCGGATCGGCTTTATCAATTGCCATTGGGCATGATTGGCATTGCCATTGGCGTGGTGCTTTTGCCCGAACTCTCCCGTTTGCTCAAATCTGGCGAGGCCAGCAAAGCCGCCAATGTGCAAGAACGCAGCCTCTTTTTCGGCTTAATGCTCACGCTACCTGCCGCCGTTGCCCTTTTCGTCATCGCTGAACCAATAATCAGCACCCTCTTTCAACGTGGGGCGTTTGACGCTGTCGCCACAAAACAAGCCGCCGCTGCTTTGCAAATCTTTGCCCTTGGCCTGCCCGCCTTTGTTTTGGTCAAAGTGTTCCAACCAAGTTACTTCGCCCGTGAAGATACAAAAACACCGGCCATTTTTGCCGCCGTCTCGGTAGTGTTGAATATTGGCTTTTCACTGCTTCTGTTTCCAAGGCTGCAACATGTCGGCATCGCATGGGCGACAACCCTTTCAGGGTGGGCAAATGTGCTATTGCTGGTTGTAACCTTGGGGTTTTGGCGTCAATTGATGTTGCCCAAATCGGTCATTTTCAACGTTGTCGCGCTCCTGGCGGTCAGCTCGATTATGGGCGCTGTTCTTTATTTCTCATCAAATTATCTAGACGGCCAATTTGCGGCTGATTTGCCTTTACTGTGGCGCGCAATGTGTTTGGCCCTGTTGGTTGTTGTTGGGGCCGGTAGCTATTTTGCGTTGCTCCATATTTTGGGTATTCAGCGCCTTAATCGATGGCGAGATTTTGTGAAATCTTGATTTTGGCGAGCAAGGCCTGCCAGACATGTCTCCGACTTGCCTGTTTACAATTTTACCTGACTTCGTTTAGGTAATCCATTCATCAAGAGCGTTTTCAGCAAAAGTGTTTACGGTTTTGCGGTTCGAAAACGCGAACAATCAATAATATAGAGCATTTAGGGTGGTTCCGTTTAAACTCAAAATGCTCTACTCACAAAGCTTGGGTCCACACCATGACTGAATTCAAAAATCGCCTATTTTCAGGCGTACAACCAACCGGTGATCTTCATTTAGGCAATTATTTGGGCGCGATCCGTCGCTTCGCGCCATTGCAAGATCAATTTGACTGCATTTTCTGCGTTGTTGATATGCACGCCATTACCGTTTGGCAGGACCCAAAAGCGCTGCGGCAAAAAACCCGTGAAGTGGCCGCCGCCTATATTGCGACCGGTGTTGATCCAAAACGTTCGATTATTTTCAACCAGAGCCAAGTCATGCAACATGCGGAATTGGCATGGGTGTTTAATTGTGTCGCGCGGATCGGTTGGATGAACCGCATGACGCAGTTCAAGGACAAGGCGGGCAAAAATCGCGAAAACGCGTCGCTTGGGCTTTATGCTTATCCAACCCTAATGGCAGCGGACATTCTTCTTTATCGTGGCACCCATGTACCCGTTGGTGACGACCAGAAACAGCATCTAGAACTCACCCGCGACATCGCGCAAAAGTTTAATAATGATTTCAACGCCGAAATTGTTGAAGAAGGTTTTGACGACGGGCAGTTCTTCCCCATCACGGAGCCACTCATTTCCGGCCCAGCCATGCGGATCATGTCTTTGCGCGATGGCACAAAGAAGATGTCAAAATCTGATCCGTCCGAAATGTCCTGTATCGCGTTGATGGATGATGCTGATAAAATTGCGAAAAAGTTCCGCAAGGCAAAATCTGACGCAGAACCTTTACCGTCTGAAGTTGAAGGTCTTGAGGGACGTCCAGAAGCCCGAAATCTTGTTGAGATTTTCGCTGCCCTTTCAGAAAAATCACCAGAAGATGTTTTAGCTGAGTTTGGCGGCCAAGGGTTTGGCGCGTTCAAGCCAGCCCTTGCTGACTTGGCCGTTGAGCGTCTTAGCCCAATTTCAGCTGAAATCAGCCGGATGCTCGCTGAACCAGACGAAATAGATGCTATTTTGCGTGATGGCGCGGAACGGGCGGGCGAGATCGCAGAAGAAACCATGAAGCATGTGCGTCAAATTGTTGGCTTTCTTAGCTAATTCAATTTGAAATTTGCCGCGTCAATTTTGCTTTGAATTCCGACTGGATTTCTATCTTGGCAAATGGCGCTGCAAATGTCAGCATGCACCAAACTGGAAAATGCGGCACATATGGATCGAGAAAAATATAATCGCAAATTTTTGGCGGTTTTGGATGGCACGGACGAATGCGCCGTGGCCGTCACCTTTGCGGGCTGCCGAATGCGACGTACCGGCGGCATCGTCAAGCTGTTGGTCGTAATCGAACCCGATCAGTTTCAACATTGGATTGGTGTTGAAAATGTCATGCGTGCCGAAGCTTTTGAAGAAGCCAACCGGTGGCTGGATGAGGCCGAAGCGCGGATCAAAGCGCTTGGGGACATTCCTGTTGAGCGTGAAATTCGCGAAGGCAATAAGGCGGATGAGTTAGAAGCAGCGATTGCTGAAGATAAGCATATTTCTATTTTAGTTTTGGCGTCCTCAAAATCCACAGATGGCCCGGGCCCCTTGGTCAGCGCCATTGCTGCACGCGGCGCAACGGCACTGCCAATTCCCGTAGCAATTGTCCCGGGCTTCCTCAGTGACGACGAAATCGAAGAATTGGCCTAACGCTTTGTCGTGTTCCTTCGGCATTAAAGCGTCACAGTTCGATGTTACCCCTTGCCTTTGCGTATAAAAATACTATTTTGGAACTATTCTAAAGAAGATTTAGCCCCACATTTGGGCCTAAGAGCTCGGAGACCTGAGAACAATGTTTATTCAAACTGAAGCAACACCAAATCCGCAAACACTAAAGTTTTTGCCGGGCCGTGATGTGTTGGCAGGCGAGCCGATGGACTTTAGAACCGAAGAAGCGGCGGCAGCGTCGCCTTTAGCATCCGCACTTTTCACCATTGATGGTGTGTCTGGCGTGTTCTTCGGATCAGATTTTATTGCCGTCACCAAGGGCGACGATGATTGGTCGCATATTAAGCCGGCGATTTTGGGCTCGATCATGGAACATTTCATGTCCGGGCAGCCGCTTTTGGCCGATGGCGCTAGCCAATCGCAAAGCGATGATGCGGACGAGTTTTTTGAAGAAGCCGATACCGAAATGGTCGAAGTGATCAAAGAACTGTTGGACACCCGGGTTCGCCCAGCTGTGGCCATGGATGGCGGCGACATCACCTTTAAAGGCTTCAAGCAGGGCACTGTCTATTTGCATATGCAAGGCGCATGCGCTGGTTGCCCATCGTCAACCGCCACGCTAAAAAATGGCATTGAAAACCTTCTCCGCCACTTTGTACCTGGTGTTGAAGATGTACAGCAAATCTAGCTTCAGCTATAATTGTTAGATGAGCACATACCCCATCACCCTTGCCATCGATACAGCGCAGGCGAGCTGTCAAAGCGCGCTGATCGATGCTGATGGTTCCAGTTATGCTATGTCCGAAGCGCGGGCCCGCGGCCATGCTGAGCATGTGATGGATCAGATCGACGCGCTTTTAGACAATGCACAGCGCGAATATGACGACCTGGAACGGATTGTTGTCAGTGCGGGTCCAGGATCTTTCACAGGATTGCGGGTTGGTCTAGCTGCCGCGCGGGGATTGGCGGTTGCGCTGGATATCCCATGTTTAGGCATCCCCACCATGCTGGCCCTTTCTTTGAGCGGCAAAGAAAAACACCCCCTAACAGTGCTCATCGACGCACGACGCGACCAGCATTTTCGTCAAGATTTTTCGGCGCCCGGCGTACCAAAATCCGGGCCGATGGCGCTTGATAATCACGTTGCGTTAGAAGGTCTAAATAGCGAAAGCCGTGTGCTTGGTTCAGGTGCTGAATGGGCGGCAGAGCAATGTGGTGTTCAAAATATTGAATTGGCCCGCGATCCAGATATGCGCACCTTCATCAATGCGGTGAAGATGGCCGAATTTGGTCAGCTCGCAAATATCGAAGATTTCCCGCCAGAGCCTTGTTACATCCGGGCAGCTGACGCAAAGCCGCAATCCGCAAAACATATTGAACGCCTATGAAAATCTGGATGGCTCCAGCCGGACTTCATGTAGAACCGGCCCAAATCGGCGATGAAAAACCGCTAGCAGCGCTGCATGCTGAAGGGTTCTTTCGCGGCTGGACTACAGTCGATTTTCAATCCTATTTACGCGGATCAGAAACCCCAATTTATGTTGCCTGTGACGCGAAGCGTAAGATTGCGGGTTTTTCCATGTTGCGCATTACGGGTGATGAGTGCGAATTGATGACCATCGTTGTGGGTAAGAAGTTTAAGGGCAAACGCCTCTCGACCGCGCTCATGCAGGCAATGATCGAAGATTTGATGATGAGCCCGGTCACCAAAATGTTTTTGGAAGTGGACGAAGACAATCAGCCCGCCCGAAAACTCTACGATCGCTTCGGTTTTATTCAAATTGGTGAACGACGGGGATATTATCCACGTCCAGACGGCAAAACTGCAACGGCGCTTGTCATGAAAGCTGATCTCGGATAATTCAAGTCTAGAGCGATTTCAGCAAAGGCTGCATGGATTTGCGGTTCGAAAACGCGATTAGTCAAAGCGCAGATTCTATGGGGTTTAGCTGATGAGCAATTCAAATCAAAATGCGAACCTAGAACAGCTTTGCGAAACATCCGGCATGCGCATGACCGAGCAGCGTCGCGTCATCGCGCGGGCGCTTGCCGAAGCGGTAGACCATCCGGACGTGGAAGAACTTTACCGACGCGCATCTGCCATCGACCCCAAAATTTCACTTTCAACGGTTTACCGCACCGTGAACCTGTTTGAGGAAGCAGGCTTGGTCACCAAGCACGATTTTAAGGATGGCCGCGCGCGATTTGAGCAAATTCCAGACGAACACCATGATCACCTGATTGACGTGCGCACAGGTAAAGTCATCGAATTTCGCAATGAAGAAATTGAAGCGATTCAGGAAGTTATTGCCCGAAAGCTCGGCTTTAAGCTCGTGGATCACCGGCTTGAACTTTATGGCGTGCCGCTGGAAGATAAACCGGCAGACGAAGACGACAAATGATTTGGCGGATCATCTTCTTTGTTTTGATCACGGTGCCCGGCCTTCTGGCCATCATCGCCTGCCAGGTGGTTACATTGTGGCTTAAGGGCTCCAATTGGCACTTTTTCCCTCGTTTGGCCCACAGTTTGGTCTGTTTCAATTTGGGCATAAAGGTGCGCCAAATCGGCCAACCCGCTACAGACAAGCCAACCCTTCTGGTATCCAACCATATATCTTGGCTCGATATTCCCGCCATCGGGATGACCGCGCCGGTTAGCTTTGTTGCGAAATCTGAAGTTGGTCGCTGGCCCGTTGTTGGGTTCTTGGCCAATTTGCAAAAAACAATTTACGTCGATCGGCAAAAGAAAACCGACACGGGCCGCGTGACCAATGAAATGAGCGAGCGCATGTCCAGCGGGCAACCTGTGCTGCTTTTTGCTGAGGGCACATCAGACCTTGGGTTGCATGTTTTGCCGTTTCGTTCGGCGCTGGTGGGCAGCACCCAGACCGCGATGAAGAACGACGCGATCAGTGAGTTATACATTCAGCCAATGACCATCGCCTATACCCACCTCAATGGGTTGCCAATTTCGCGTGCCGAGCGATCAAAGATCGCTTGGGTGGGAGATATGGGCATCGAAGACAATATCGGCGACATTCTTAAATCGGGCACCAAATCTGTCACCATCATGTTTGGCGAACCGATCCTATTTTCGCGCGACGAAGACCGTAAATTGGTGACCAAGAAAGCTGAGCAGGCTGTGCGTGATATGTTGGTCGCCATTAATCGTCAAACCACCTTGCCTAAAGCCCATCTGAGCTAAGATTAGTAGGTAGATCAGAAGTCTTTGCCACATCCCGTACTTTGGTGTAACAAAGCGCTTCACCTTGGGTTTTAGACCCATTTAATGTGACCTTAAAACACCGGTTTTGAACCCCAAAAAATGACACATACAAAAAAACTGTTTATCAAAACATATGGCTGTCAGATGAATGTCTATGACAGTGATCGTATGGCGGACGCGCTCGCCCCATCGGGCTATGAAGCAACGACGGATATCGATCAGGCCGATTTGGTGGTTCTCAACACATGTCACATTCGGGAAAAAGCGGCTGAAAAGGTCTATTCCGAGCTTGGCCGTTTGCGCATTATGCGTGAGAAAAAAGAACAAGCTGGCGGCGAAATGATGATCGGCATTGCTGGTTGTGTTGCCCAAGCCGAAGGCGAGGAAATTGTGCGCCGTGCACCGGTTGTTGATTTGGTGTTTGGCCCGCAATCTTACCATAAATTGCCCGAACTCGTTGAAAAGGCACAAAAGGGCCGGGTGGTCGAAACTGATTTCTCTGCTGAAGATAAATTTGAACATCTGCCAAAGCCGGCAAAAGAAACCACCATTGCGCGCGGGCTAACATCGTTCCTGACGGTGCAAGAAGGTTGCGATAAGTTCTGCACTTTCTGCGTGGTGCCCTATACACGGGGGGCGGAAGTGTCTCGCCCGGTCGCCCAAATTGTCGCCGAAGCCGAGAATTTGATTGAAGCTGGCGTGAAAGAAATCACGCTGCTTGGGCAAAATGTAAACGCCTATCACGGTGAAGATGCAGGCGGGCAAACCAAAGGTTTGGCCCAACTACTTTATCGCCTCAGCGAGATCAAAGGTCTGGATCGCCTGCGCTACACCACATCGCACCCGCGTGATATGGATGATGATTTGATCAATGCGCACCGCGATCTAGATATGTTGATGCCGTACCTGCATCTGCCAGTGCAATCAGGTTCGGACACGATTTTAAAGTCGATGAACCGGCAACACACGGCTGAAGAATATTTGCGGGTTTTGGATCGCATGCGCGAAGCGCGGCCTGATATTGCACTGTCTGGCGATTTTATCGTTGGCTTCCCTGGCGAAACAGACGAAGATTTTGAAGCGACAATGAAAATTGTGCGTGACGTGGAATATGCGCAGGCCTATTCGTTTAAATATTCAACCCGCCCTGGGACACCGGGTGCCGTGATGGAAAATCAGGTGCCTGAAGAAGTGAAGTCAGAGCGTTTGGCGCGTTTGCAAGAGCTTCTCAATCACCAACAAACCGAATTCAACAAGTCCCGTATTGGCTCCACAATGCAGGTTTTGTTTGAAAAAACAGGCCGTGACCCAGGCCAAATTGTTGGCCGTTCGCCATACCTCCAACCGGTGCAAGTTGATGCAGATCCGTCCCATATCGGGACTATTCAGGATGTTTTTGTGGAATCGGTGGGTAAATTTTCACTTTTTGGTAAGATTGTCACAAAATAGATAGATCAATATTTCAATAGTTGCGGCATACTGAAATGGTAAATTGAGTCGCAAAACATTTAGGAGCTCTTGTTTGACAAAATCATGGTCACCCGAAGGCCATAAATCGGAAACAACAGATTTGGAAATGGCGTTTGAAGATAACCGTCTCGCGTCCCAACTCTATGGCGAGTTTGACCAAAACTTGGCTCTGATTGAACAAAAGCTCGGCGTTCGCGCCAATACACGTGGTAACCACGTCATGCTTTCTGGCAACGCTGTAAGTGTTGATCAGGCGCGCCGAACCCTAGAATCTCTTTACGCTCAGCTCGAAGATGGCCAAAATTTCTCGATTGGCGATGTGGATGGTGTTATCCGTATGATCCTCACCGAGGATAGCCAACTCACTTTGCCAACATTTGAGAAAAAAGGCCGTGTACGCATGGCACAAATTGCGACCCGTAAATCCACCATCATTGCCAGATCACCGGCCCAAGATGGCTATATCCGCGCCATGGACCGCACCGAATTGGTGTTCGGCGTTGGCCCGGCGGGAACCGGCAAAACCTATCTTGCTGTGGCATATGCAGCGACAATGCTCGAGCGCGGCGATATTAGCCGGATCATCCTGTCTCGCCCGGCCGTTGAAGCTGGCGAACATCTGGGCTTTTTGCCCGGCGATATGAAAGACAAGGTCGACCCCTATCTCCGCCCGCTCTACGATGCGCTTTACGATATGATGCAGCCCGAAATTGTTGACCGCTGCATTGAAAATCACACAATCGAAGTTGCGCCCTTAGCCTTTATGCGGGGTCGGACACTATCTAACGCCGTCGTGATATTGGATGAAGCGCAAAACACAACTGCCCAGCAGATGAAGATGTTTTTGACCCGTTTAGGTGAAAACTCAAAAATGATCATCACCGGCGACCCTTCTCAAGTGGATCTGCCGCGCGGCGTTCGGTCGGGTTTGGTTGAGGCGTTGGACTTTCTATCAGGTGTCGAAGGCATTCATGTCACGCGCTTTAGCGACAAAGATGTTGTGCGCCACAAACTGGTGGCCCGCATTATTCGCGCTTACGATAAAGCGGAGAAAAAGGCCAAAAATGCAGATTAAGCGATCTGCAAATTTGGTAATTGCGCGTGCCTAGATTTGACTTAGAAATCGATGTCCTTTTTGAAGATGAGGCTTGGCCGGAGCATCTGGAAGGCGAGATATTGCGCGTAATTAACGCCGCCATTGCCCATCTAAAACTTATGATCGAGGGCCCAACTGAGCTGTCGGTTTTGCTGACCAACGATGAACACCAGCATCAACTCAACGCCCAATGGCGGGAAAAACAGTCCTCAACGAACGTGCTGTCATTCCCTCAAATTGAACCATTCGCGCCTGTTTCTGGCCTTATTGGCGATATATCTTTGGCATATGAGACCGTTGCAAAAGAGGCGCAGAGCGAAGGTAAAAGCCTAAAAGGTCATGTGTCGCACCTTTGTGTGCATGGTTTTTTACATATTTTGGGCTATGATCACCTAACCAGTGAAGACGCGGAGCAAATGGAACAATTAGAGCGTGAAATATTATCGACGCTTGAAATTGATGACCCATATACCGAAATAGCAAACTAATTTAGAGCTTTTAAGAGGAGCAAAAACGGCCCAACGGCCGCATCGAAATGAACGACAAAGATCAACCCATCGCCGCGGCGCAAAGGCCGCATCGTCAATCTGGCGACCGTGCAACCCCTCAAATTCAGTCTCAAGACAAACAGCTGGGCGATAAAAAGCTGTCATTTTGGGGAAAAATCCGAGCAAAATTAGCGTTTCGCGCCCCAACATTGCGCGAAGATCTGCAAGAGGCATTAGAAGACGGCACCAGCAATGGATTTGACGCTGCCTTCTCAGATGGCGAACGCGCGCTCATTCAAAACGTCCTCAATCTGTCCCAAATTCGTGTCGAAGATGTGATGATCAATCGGGCAGATATCGAAGCCACAGAAATTGACGACACGGTTTCCAACCTGATTGCGCGCTTTCGCCATGCAGGCCATTCTCGGCTGCCTGTTTATGACGACATGCTCGACAATATTGTGGGGATGGTCCACATCAAAGATCTTTTGCTCAGCTTGTCCGAACCCCAAGAGGTTAGCGATAAGAAGTCTCAGCCTGAGAAGCTTAAATCTGGCACTTTGCGCACCAAATTGATCAATACGGGTCTCGTGCGAGAGGTGCTATATGTACCCCCGGCAATGCCGGTTGGCAGCTTGCTCCAATCTATGCAATCAACCCGCATTCACATGGCAATTGTTGTTGATGAATATGGTGGCACTGATGGGTTGGTGACCATTGAAGATTTGATTGAAGAAGTTGTTGGCGACATCGAAGATGAGCACGATGAGGCCGCGCAAATTCAAATCAGCCAATTGGACGAAACCACGTTTGTTGTGGACGCGCGCTGTGAATTGGATGATCTGGCCAAGACGCTAGGCCCAGACTTTGACCCCGGCGAACATGCAGAAGATGTAGATACATTGGGCGGCTTAATAACTTCGCTCGTTGATCGTGTGCCGGTTCGCGGCGAAGTGATTTCGAAATTGCGTGGATTTGAGTTTGAAATTATTCATGCTGACCCGCGCCGGGTACGTACGATAAAGGTAACGCAGCGCAAACGAGCGGTACGCCCCCGACCAACGCGCAAACTCAAAATCGAAGAGAGCCAAGAAAGTGGCGAAAACGACAACAACAAAACCGCGGCGGAATAGAGATCAGTAAAGAATAGACATGTTCGGCACTTGACGAACACGCCTTGAAACGTGAGCAATGCCCCTAACTGATTTGCAAATTGGGTTGAGCCGCAAAATGCTGGAAAATTTCGCACAATGGTGCATGTTGGTTCATGGATGGCGACGTCTTTTGCTATCCTTTTCCGCCGGCGCACTGGCGGCACTCAGCATGCCACCGCTTTTTGTCTTCCCCGCCCTGTTTGTTGCCTTTCCAATTCTGGTTTGGCTGCTTGATGGGGTCGAGACCGATCTAAATTGGCGCCAAAGGTTGTTTGGTCCTGCCTTTCGCATCGGCTGGGCATTTGGTTTTGGTTATTTTACCCTTTCACTTCACTGGATGTCTGGCGCCTTCTTTGTGGAACCAGATCTATTCCTATGGGCTTTACCCCTAGGCCTTTTTGGCTTGCCCGCCGTCTTAGCCCTATTTTGGGGCGTCGGTGCTGCCCTGGCTCACTTACTGTGGTCTGATTACGGGCAGCGGATCTTTGCCCTCGCGGCCAGTTTGAGCATCGCAGAATTTTTGCGCGGGCACTTATTCACTGGCTTTCCGTGGAACTTGCCCGGCTATGTTTTCGCCGTCACAGATCAAACGCTGCAACTCGCCTCCATCATCGGCATTTATGGACTGAGCTTTTTCGCATTTCTTTTCGCCATGTCGCCAGCAACGATTTGGCCACATATGGAACAAGTCGGCGTGAAACGAATTGGCCCATTTGTCGCCAGCATCCTTATGCTTGTTGGTTTTGCTGCATTTGGGCAGATGCAACTGAACGCCAACCCAACGCTTTATAGAGATGATGTGCGTTTGCGTCTGGTGCAGCCGAACATTCCACAAGCCGAAAAGTGGAAGCCAAAAAATGCGGTGCCGATTTTTGAAAACCTCTTGGCCCAATCTCAGGAAAAAAGCTCACCGTCAGACCCCGGATTAATCGCTGCGACACATCTCATTTGGCCAGAATCAGTGTTTCCATTTCTAATTAATGATCACCCAGATGCGTTGGCACGCATCGCGCGTTTGCTGCCAAATGGCACCACATTAATCGCGGGCGCAGCGCGACAGGATTTCTCTCTTTCTGGGGTAGATCCGAGCAACGATGGCATCTTCAATTCGATCATCAGTTTTAACGATCAAGGCGAGATAAACGCCATTTACGACAAGTATCGGCTGGTGCCTTTTGGTGAATATGTGCCGTTCAAACCGCTACTTTCTCTGCTTGGTATTCGAGAATTGGTCACCGCTTCGGATAGCTTTATCCATGGGGCTGCGCAGAAAAAACCGTTCCAGCCTTTGGGAACGCCCCCGTTGCTTCCACTAATTTGTTATGAGGTGATTTTCTCTGGCTCGCTTGGCCCTGTGGTTCAGCAGGCAGATTGGATATTAAACCTGACGAATGACGCATGGTTTCAAGGCACCATTGGCCCGGCCCAGCATTTTGAACATGCTAGGATGCGGGCCGTTGAACAAGGCTTGCCGCTGGTGCGGGTCGCCAATACCGGTCGCACGGCGATTATTGGTCCGTTGGGCCGTGTTACAGCAGCGCTTGCCCAGGACCAAGCGCTGGTTTTAACAGCCAATTTGCCACAAAGACTTGAGAAAACTATATTTTCCCAATATCGTCATAATGTATTTTACCTGATAATCTTTGCGACGCTTTTTTCTGTAATATTGCGCAATCGATGGCGTCGTCGATGGGAGGACTAATTTGTCATTCACCAGCCCACGCCAACCCGATTTGGTTGACCAGCATGTAGGAAACCAAGTCCGACTTCGTCGCAAGACCCGCCGCATGTCGATGAAACAATTGGCAGAAAAAATCGGCATTACGTACCAACAAGTCCAAAAATACGAAACAGGTGCCAACAGAATTCCCGTGTCCCGTCTGGCGTTGATCGCTGAGTTGCTGGGTGGCACACCGGGCGAGTTTTATGCCAACCCGCCTCAAACAGGCTTGTCTGAGGACGAACAAACCTCATTTTCGTCTCTTTCACCTGATGATCAGCGGCTGTTGCAAGCGTTTAATTCAATTCCATCCCCACAAGCCAGAAAAACCCTTTTGGACCTTGCAGACCAAATGGCAGCGCCATCCCCTCATCAAAAACAAGATGAATGAGTTTGATATAACGAAATCTTTATATCCTGTTGCAATTATGACGAGCAAGGAATATCACTCTTGGCAACAATTGGGACTATGGGGCACTCTGTGCGCCTCTCGACCCTGAAGGAAAGGCTTTGCTTGTGGCAACTTCGTCATATCTTTTCACCTCTGAATCAGTGTCAGAAGGCCATCCCGACAAGATTTGCGATCGCATTTCAGATGCTGTCTTGGACGCTTTTCTAAAGGAAGACCCTTATTCGCGGGTTGCTGTGGAAACGCTTGCCACTACCAACAAAGTGGTTTTGGCCGGTGAAGTGCGTGGACCTGACTCGATTGATAAAGCGAAAATGCAAGACATTGCGCGCGGTTGCATCAAGCATATTGGTTACGAACAGGACGGCTTCCATTGGGAGAACTGCGACATCGATGTTTATGTGCACGAGCAATCAGCAGAGATCGCACAAGGCGTAGACGCGGCAGGCGATAAGGACGAGGGGGCAGGCGACCAAGGCATTATGTTTGGTTTTGCGACTGACGAAACCCCTGAATTGATGCCCGCGCCAATCCAATATGCCCATAAAATCTTGCGCACCATGGCGACCGCCCGCCACGCTGGCGAAGTGCCGCAGCTCGCACCCGACGCGAAAAGCCAAGTCACGTTGAAATATGAAGATGGAAAACCGGTAGGTGCGACATCTATCGTGGTTTCTACCCAACATATGGAAGGCGTTAGCCAAGCCGAAGTGCGCGATATTGTGCGACCATTTGTTGTCAACGCCCTGCCAAAAGGCTGGATGTGCCCAGAAGAAGATTTCTACGTTAATCCCACCGGCGCTTTCGTCATTGGCGGTCCAGACGGTGATGCAGGCCTAACTGGTCGCAAAATCATTGTGGACACATATGGCGGTGCAGCCCCACATGGTGGCGGTGCATTTTCAGGTAAAGACCCAACCAAAGTTGACCGCTCTGCGGCCTATGCAGCCCGTTATTTGGCGAAAAACGTTGTATCGGCTGGATTAGCCAAAAAATGCGTTATTCAATTGTCATACGCCATTGGTGTTTCTAAGCCACTTTCCATCTTTGTCGATACATTTGGCACCGGCACTGCAGACGATGATAAATTGGGGCCTGTGCTGAACAAAGTTATGGACCTTTCTCCGCGCGGTATTCGCGAAGCACTGCAATTGAATAAGCCAATTTATGAGCGCACAGCCGCCTATGGCCACTTTGGCCGAAACCCAACAAATGATGGCGGGTTTTCTTGGGAACGCACGGACTTGGCCCAATCAATTCTGTCGGAACTGACCTAAAACTAATGTCACCGGTATCCACGTCGCATATGCGAAAAGATGATTACGGACCAGAAGCTGAGCGCAAAGCCTTTTTTGGCCGCCGCTCGGCCCATAAGCTGCATCCAACCCAGGAAAAGCTGGCCCAAAACTTGTTGCCAAAGGTCAAACTGGACTTGCCTGCCGCTCCTATTGGGCTAGGTGATATATTTGATCAACCTGCGGCGAAGAATTTCATCGAAATTGGTTATGGCGGCGGCGAACATCTGGCACGTCAAGCGGGCACAAATCTGGACGCCAACTTCATTGGCTGCGAGCCGTTTATCGGCGGCATTGGCAAAATGCTACAATCCATCGATGAAGATGGCCTCAAGAATGTGCGCCTTTATACCGATGATGCTCTGCATTTGCTCAGAGTATTGCCAGAAGCGCAATTTGACGGCGCTTTTCTGCTCTATCCGGACCCGTGGCCGAAGAAGCGCCACCATAAACGCCGGTTCATCAATCCGGTGACGCTTGACGCATTAGCAAGAATCTTAAAGCCCGGTGCGCAATTTCGTGTTGCGACGGATATTGAAGATTATGCCACTTGGACCCTTGGGCACATTGTGCGGCATAAAGAGTTCGATTGGCCGGTCGCAAAGGCCGGCTCATGGCACCAGCCCTGGGAGGGGTGGCAAGCCACCCGCTATGAGCAAAAAGCGCGTAAAGAAGGCCGCGACATTTCGTTCTACTTCAGCTTTACGCGCCGCTAGAGGCCGCTTGGCTATTTAAATTCGAATTTGGTTATTTGCGCTTTAAAGAACGCGAAATAGTCGAGCGTGCCAAAATGGTTCCCCACTTCAACTTCGCTCACCACTTTAATGCCATCAATGGTTATGAATTGATGGGCGATGCCGCCAAATGGCTGAAGTTGAAATTCGTTGGCCGGATTTGCATTGCTCCAACGTTCGATGAAAAATTCAAGCGGTGCACCTTCTTCGTCAATTTTGATGTCAACGGCTTGGGTGAGGTCATGGGCTCGCACGGTTGCCCGGATTTGGTCGGATGAAACCTGTTCCCACATCACCCCATATTGGGGCAAAAGAGAAACGGGGGACCATGCGGCCATTTCGATGACCATGCGACCAAACCCAGATCTTTGATAATCCACATTCCCACCTGCTCGCACTATGGGAAAGACGCCCATCAACCAGAACTTTGTCCATGCCTCTTGGACCCAAAAAGTGTCATTGCCATTCATGACCATCAAACTGTTGGATGTTAGAAGCGACCATGTGAACCCGACGGGTGGCGCATTATGTTGGGTGCCCTTAAAGGCAAAATAGTTGTGCTCCTGCACGTCTCCAAGTCCAAATTCCCCAACCATTTCCATACGGTGGTTGATTTTTAGTTCTGCACCGGGAGCAATCATAAAGTTGAAATAGCGTTGAACGGCCTCGGGTAGTTCTGCGATTAGGGACTGCTCATATGTGCCCGTTGCCCCATTATCCAATGTCCAAATCTTTTGGTTGGTGCGCTCGAGTTCTCGTTGATCGCGGAAATTGAACCAAAAACCAATCATCGCCAACATGAGGATGGCCGCCCCGATGAAATAGAACGCATAGACAATGTAGCTCTTAACCATCGTGATCCCCTTACAGTTGAATATCCACATTGTCTTGATCAACAGACAATTACGTTGATGGAAGTCAACTCTGCTCATCGTTCATGGCCGAAAGGCGTATGTTCAAAATGCTTGCCAAAACGGCATAAGGTCAGTATATAGACCTCAAAATCTCAATCTAAATATGAGAGTGGTGCCAACCGGCCCCGCTCTTTTTTAATACCAAAATGGGTCAAATGAGCGTCGAACTCGACTTAAACGAACAAAGATATAATCGCGAAACGGGCCAAGAACAGCGCGTTTCAACGATCCTTGAACCGGTGGCCCATGATATGGGTTATCGGCTGGTTCGCGTGCGCGTCAACAACGATAATGGTTGTACGCTGCAAATCATGGCTGAAAATGCTCAGGGCGAATTTGGCATCACAGATTGTGAGAATTTTTCTAAAGAGATCTCACCAATTTTGGATGTTGAAGACCCGATTAGCCGCGAATATCATTTGGAAGTATCATCCCCCGGGATTGATCGTCCTTTGGTTCGGCTTTCAGATTTTGCATTATGGGTTGGCCATGAGGCAAAAATTGAGCTGCAAAACATGGTTGATGGTCGGCGCCGATATCGCGGTACGATCGAGGCAGTTGAAGGCAATCAAGTTTTGATCCGCCTGCCGGATATTCCTGAAGGTCAAGAAGACCTGCATAAAATTGAAATTCAAAATTTGGCTGAAGCTAAATTGATGATGACCGACAAATTGCTCGACGAAGCGCGCGCCAGACAAGAAATGGCGAACCCGTTGGACCAAGAAAACCTGTTGGATAATGAAGAAATTGAAACAGAAATCGACCAATCCGAACTAAACGGTGAACAGGACAGCGACGCCTAATTGGGCGCCTGTTTACAATTGAGGAGATGACATAATGGCTGTCAGTGCAAATCGGCTTGAACTATTGCAAATCGCAGACGCTGTAGCGCGCGAGAAATCAATTGATCGCACGATCGTAATTGAAGCAATGCAAGACGCAATTCAAAAAGCGGCGCGCTCTCGCTATGGTGCTGAGACCGAAGTAAGAGCTGAAATCAATCCAACAACGGGCGAGTTGCGCATGTGGCGCTTGCTCGAAGTTGTGGAAGATGTTGAAGAGCACGGTCGTCAAATCTCGCTAGTAGACGCGCAGGTTCGTAATGCCGACGCCAAGCTAAGTGATTTTATCACCGAGCCGCTTCCACCAATTGAATTTGGTCGAATTGCTGCGCAATCCGCGAAACAGGTTATCGTGCAAAAAGTGCGCGATGCTGAGCGCGAGCGCATGTATGACGAATTTAAAGACCGCTTGGGCGATATCATCAACGGCACAGTTAAGCGTGTTGAATATGGCAATGTAATCGTTGATCTTGGTCGCGGCGAAGCCATTATTCGTCGTGATGAATTGATCCCACGCGAAACGTTCCGCTACGGCGATCGTGTGCGTGCCTACATTCACGATGTGCGCCAAGAACAACGCGGCCCACAAATCTTCTTGTCACGGACCCATCCGCAATTCATGGCGAAATTGTTCATGCAAGAAGTGCCTGAAATTTACGACGGCATTATCAATATCCGCTCCATCGCGCGTGATCCGGGTAGCCGTGCGAAAATCGCCGTTCTGTCAAATGACAGCTCGATCGATCCGGTTGGTGCCTGTGTGGGTATGCGTGGGTCTCGCGTGCAAGCCGTTGTGAACGAATTGCAGGGCGAAAAGATCGACATTATTCCTTGGACAGAAAATATTGCTGATTTGGTGGTTTCTGCATTGCAGCCTGCCGAAGTGGTAAAAGTTGTTCTGGACGAGCAAGCCGAGCGCATCGAAGTTGTGGTGCCTGACGAGCAATTGTCTTTGGCGATTGGCCGTCGTGGTCAAAATGTGCGCCTCGCATCACAATTGATGGGTTGGGATATTGATATCCTTACCGAGCAAGAAGAATCAGAGCGTCGTCAAAAAGAATTCACTGAACGTTCTGATCTGTTCATGAACGCGATGAATGTTGACGAAATGGTTGCGCAATTGTTGGCATCTGAAGGCTTCTCCTCACTTGAAGAAGTTGCTTACGTTGAGCCAGTTGAAATCGCATCGATTGATGGTTTTGACACAGATACTGCGGCTGAAATTCAAGCCCGTGCCGCTGAATATATCCAAGCGACCGAAAAAGAGCGCGACGATGAGCGCAAAAAGCTCGGCGTTGAAGATGAGCTATATAATATCCCCGGTTTGACCGGCGCGATGTTGGTAGCTTTGGGCAAGGAAGAAGTCAAAACGATTGAAGACTTTGCAGGCTTTGCAGCGGACGATCTGGTTGGTTGGACTGAGAAAAAAGACGGCGAAGTGACACGCTTTGACGGCACGTTCAAAGACTTCCCAGTAAGCCGCGAAGAAGCCGAAGAAATGATCATGGCTGCGCGTCTGCAGGCTGGCTGGGTAACGTTGGATGAATTGTCTGATGAAACTGAAGGCGAACTTGAAGGCGTTGAGGGTGAAGCTGAGCCAGTGGTAGAAGCTGAAACAAGCGATCAGCCGATAACTGAATAAGACCAAGGTAAGGAACATAAAGGCTCAATGACAACACATCGGCAAATTGCGACACGTGAATGTTGCGTGACCAAACAAATTTTGCCAAAAACCGAGTTAATGCGGTTTGTTGTTGGGCCAGATGACCAAATTTATCCAGATGTGACTGGAAAAGCTGGCGGACGAGGCGTATGGGTAACCCCAACAGCGCATCATGTCGCTGAGGCACAAAAACGCAAGGCATTTACCCGCGCACTAAAAATGCCGGTTAAAATGCCAGACGACCTCGCCGGTTTGACCCAAGAGCACTTGGAAAACCGGTTGGTTGGCGCGTTACAGTTGGCCCGCAAGGGCGGTTTTTTGGTGATGGGCGCGGTGAAAGTGCGCAGTGCCCTAGAATCGGACAAAGCCCGTGCATTGATCACAGCGCAGGATGCGCGTGAAGATGGTCGACGCAAAATGATGCAACTTTTGCGGGTTTTAGAACTCGATGGAACGTTGCCTCATATAGATATATTAGGTGCCGAACAATTGAGTTTGGCATTTGGCGGTAAAAATGTGATACATGCAGCGCTGATTGGCGGTGCGGCAGCAAATTCGGCCCTAGAGCGGTACAAAATGCTTGTACGCTATTTGGCCAAAACAGATGGATAGTGGCGAATATATGAGTGACAACGATAAAAGATCAGATGCAACATCAGGTGATGAGGGTAAGAAAACCCTATCACTAAAAGGCGGACCAGCTGCTGGCGGTCGTCCTGGTGGTGCGCGGTCTTCTCGGACCGTCGTAGTGGAAAAACGAACCCGCCAATTCACCACACCTGGTGGTTCTGGCGCGCCCCGTCCTTCGGGCGGCGATAGTGCACCAACGCCAGCGGCGAGACCTCAAGGCCAACGTCCCCAAGGTCAGCGACCCGGTGGGCAACGTCCGGGCGGTCAGCGCCCTGGCTCTCAAAACCAAAGTGGCCGGCCAAACAATAATCGCAATCGTCCAGCAGGCGGCGGCGACAAACGGCCAGTTCAACAAGGTTTAACCAGTTCAGAAAATGCAGCACGCGAGCGCGCACTACGCGCCGCTGCAGCACGGGCCGACGAAGAAAAGCGTTTACAGGCTGAAGCTGAGCAACGCCGCATCGATGACGCCGCGCGTCGCAAAGCGGATCGTGAAGAAGCAGAACGCACAAAATTGGCTGAAGAGGCGCGTCTTGCTGAAGAGCGCGCTCAAAGCGAACGAGCGGCCGCTGAAGAAGCCAAGCAAAAATCCGCAGCGCCCAAAGAAAAAGCTGCTGCGCCTGCAAAAGCTGCACAAAGGGCGGCGGTGGAAGCGCCATATGAACCGCCTGTGCCGCCAACCGAGCGCGCAAATTCCAAAACACCTGAACAACATGCACGCAAATCTGGTGCACCGTTGGTTCGTCAGGACGAATTGGAGCGGGCAAAACGCGCGGCGAAACCGCAGCCAACTAAAAAATCAACAGCACCTGATCGCCGCAAAACACGCCTAACCGTTACCTCGGCCACCCGTGGTGACAGCGAGCGCGATCGCGGCCCTTCAATGGCCGCTATGCGCCGTCGTCGTGAAAAACAGCGCGGCAAAGGCCCACAGGTGCCTAAAGAAAAAATTGCACGTGAAGTGACCATTCCAGAGGCTATTAGCGTTCAGGAATTGGCCAACCGGATGGCAGAACGTGCGGTTGACGTGATTAAGCTCATGATGGCGCAAGACCAAATGGTCACCATCAATGATGTGCTTGACGCGGATACGGCCGAATTGATTGCAACAGAAATGGGCCACACCGTAAAACGTGTTGCTGAGGCTGATGTTGAGACCGGTGTGTTTGAAGATGAGGGGCAGCAAAACCCTGAAGACTTGAAATCACGCGCACCAGTTGTGACCATTATGGGTCACGTCGATCATGGTAAAACATCACTGCTTGATGCGATCCGGGAAGCAAATGTTGTTTCTGGCGAAGCTGGCGGCATTACCCAACATATTGGTGCTTATCAAGTTGACCGCGACGGTCAGCAAATTACCTTCTTGGATACACCGGGCCACGAAGCGTTTACCGCAATGCGGGCACGTGGAGCACAGGCAACTGATATTGCCATTTTGGTGGTTGCGGCCGACGATGGCGTCATGCCTCAAACCATTGAATCGATCAAACACGCAAAAGCGGCCGAAGTGCCAATTATCGTAGCGATCAACAAAATGGATAAGCCGGAAGCTGATCCAAGCCGTGTGCGCAACGAATTGCTTCAACATGAAGTGTTTGTTGAAACCATGGGCGGTGAAATTCTAGATGTTGAAGTTTCGGCGGTGAAAAAGCAGAACCTTGAAGGCATTCTGGACGCGATCGTTCTACAATCAGAAATTCTTGAGCTCAAAGCTAATCCAGAAGGTCGCGCACAAGGTATCGTAATTGAAGCGAAACTGGACAAAGGCCGCGGCGCTGTTGCAACTGTATTGGTTCAAAATGGCAAGCTTTCTGTTGGTGATATTGTGGTCGCTGGATCGCAATGGGCTAAAGTTCGCGCCTTGATCAATGACAAAGGTGAGCAAGTAAAAACCGTCGGGCCTTCAACACCTGTTGAAATTCTTGGCTTTACCGGTGTTCCAGATGCTGGCGACCTGTTTGGTGCAGTTGAGCACGAAGCTAAAGCGCGTGAGATTTCTGAATATCGTCAACGGGCAAAACGTGAGAAATCAGCAGCGGGCGGCGTAACTTCGCTTGAGCAAATGATGTCTCAGCTAAAAACCGAAGACATGGCCAAAATCCCATTGGTGATTAAAGGCGATGTGCAAGGCTCTGTTGAAGCGATTAACGGTGCGCTTGATAAATTGGCGACGGACGAAGTTTCGGCCCAAGTCCTTATTGGCGGCGTTGGTGGTATCACTGAAAGTGATGTCACATTGGCAGCGGCCTCAAATGCGGTTGTGATTGGCTTTAACACCCGGGCGAACAAGCAGGCCCGTGAAGCAGCCGCCCGCGAAGGCGTTGAAATTCGCTATTACAACATCATCTACGATCTCGTGGACGACGTGAAAGCGGCGATGTCGGGTCTATTGTCTCCAGAGGTACGTGAAACCTTTATCGGTAACGCGAAGATTCTTGAGGTCTTTAACATCACCAAAGTGGGCCGTGTGGCTGGTTGTCAGGTAACAGACGGCATGGTTGAGCGGGGCGCTGGTGTGCGTTTGATCCGTGACGATGTTGTTATTCACGAAGGTAAGCTTTCGACATTGAAACGCTTCAAAGACGAAGTGAAAGATGTTCAGTCTGGTCAAGAATGCGGCATGGCCTTCGAGAAATACGAAGATATGCGTGCAGGCGACGTGATCGAATGTTTCCGCGTTGAATCGATCGAGCGCTCGCTCTAAGTTTTAGATCGAATTTCGAATTATTCATGGCGCTTTCTGGCGCCATGTTTGTTTTGGGGCTAAGCTTTCCGCAACGTCACAATTCGAGTCACATCATGGACCCTACGCTGTATATTGCCTTCTTAGTTGCGGTTGTCATTTTGGTTTTGACGCCCGGCCCATCTGTATTGCTGGGCGTTTCACATTCTCTGAGTTTTGGCTGGAGGCGTGTGCTATTCACCGCGCTTGGTGATGTGTGCGCCAATGTTATTCAGATGGCGCTTGCCGCAACCGGCCTTGGGTTGATTTTGGCAACTTCTGCAACGGCTTTTTCAATCCTCAAAATTGCTGGAATTATTTACTTGGTTTGGTTGGGGGTCAAAACAATTCGATCTAAAACGACATTTAGAACTGACGGACTTGAGGACCTGCCCCGCAAATCAAATTTGTGGCACGCAAGACAAGGGTTTGTGGTCGCAATCACTAGTCCTAAAGCCATAGCGTTCTTCGTTGCATTTTTCCCTCAGTTTATTGACCCTAGTCAGCCATTGTTGCCCCAATTCGCTCTGATGGCTGTAAGTTTCGCCATACTTGATTATTCCACCGTAGTGGCTTATGCATTCATCGCTCAGCGCGCAGGAACGAGTTTGGCTAAACGCGGCGCGGCACATTGGATCAACAAAATATCTGGCGGAACACTTTTGGTGGGCGCGGCATTGTTAGCCACCATCAATAAATCAGCCGCCAGCCACTAAAGGCAACAAATTATGAGCGGTGAAAAACTTCCATCCCAGCGTCAATTGCGCGTCGGCGAATTGGTGCGGCATGCGCTTTCAGCATTTTTGTCACGTGACGAAATTCTTGATCCAGATCTCGACGGCGCATTCATCACGGTGCCTGAAGTGCGTATGGTGCCGGATCTGAAATTGGCCAAAGTCTACATTATGCCGCTGGGCGGCCAGAAGGTTGAAATAGTGGTCGACGCCCTCAATCGCCATCAAAAGTTCATCCGCGGTCAAGTCACGCCAAAACTTGGTCTTCGGTTTTCACCGGAGTTCAGATTTTACGCCGATGAAACATTTGATGAAGCGGGCCGGATCGACGCCCTTTTGCGTTCAGACCATGTGGCGCAAGATCTTGTGGCTGAAGACGAAGACGACGCCGAAAATCAAGACGACCAGTAATCGGCAAAAAAGAACAATTCATGACCCAAATGAAGCGCCCAAAACGGTCTATTTCCGGCTGGCTTATTCTCAATAAGCCCTACGATATGACCTCGACCCAGGCTGTGGGTAAGATCAAATGGCTGTTTAGTGCAAAAAAAGGTGGGCACGCCGGAACGCTTGATCCACTGGCCACGGGCATATTGCCGATCGCCTTAGGCGAGGCGACAAAAACGGTACCGTATGTGCAAGATGGCGTCAAAATTTATGAATTCGATCTCAAATGGGGTAGCGCCACCACGACCGACGATATTGAGGGCGAGGTGGTCGCAACATCAGACGTGCGACCAACAAGGGGTGAATTAGAAGCGGTGTTGCCACAATTTACTGGTCTGATCACCCAGATTCCTCCTGCCTTTTCAGCCATCAAGATTAATGGCGAACGCGCCTATGATTTGGCCCGAGCAGGTGAAAAAGTAGATGTGCCGCCGCGCGAAGTGCATATAGATGCATTTGAATTGATCTCCCACAATGATGATATCTCATCATTTCGCGTAACCTGCCAAAAAGGCACCTATGTGCGTGCGTTAGCCCGCGATATTGCGCAATTGTTGGGTTCCAAAGGACATGTTTCCCGCCTTCATCGCGCGGCTGTAGGTCCGTTCACCGATGCAGACGCAACCAGCATCCAGGACATTGAGACCTTAGAATTGGCCGAACGTGATCTGGAACTTCGTCCTCTAAATGACGCGGTTTCTCACCTCGAAGAAATCAGCTTGGACGAGCGCCAAGCTCAATTGGTCCGCATGGGCAATCCCGCACTTTTGATCGGCAAGAACGCACCAATATCCGTTGAGGAAGCATTTGCGACCCATAAAGGGCAACTGGTTGCCCTCGGTTTTGTCGAAAAGGGCCAGTTTAAGCCAAGTCGGGTCATTGTAGCCGGTTAAGGCCGGACGAAAAACCTCCCTCTTTTCATGAAGAGCATTTTACTGTATAAGCCAGCCCAACCGCTCGTTGCTATTGCTATTGAGCGGCTAATTCGGGCCAGCGCTGGACGACATCTTGGCGCATGGCGGCTTTCAATCTCTTAGTTTTCTAGAAGGGAATTTACGATGTCGATTACTGCTGAGCGTAAAGAAGAGCTTATCAAAGAATACGCAACCAAAGAAGGTGACACAGGTTCACCCGAAGTACAGGTTGCGATCCTTTCAGAGCGCATTTCAAATCTCACGGAACACTTCAAAGGTCACAAGAAGGATAACCATTCCCGTCGTGGTCTTTTGAAAATGGTTAGCTTGCGTCGTCGTTTGCTTGACTATGTCAAGAAAAAGGACGTGGCACGTTACCAGTCGCTCATCGAGCGTCTAGGTTTGCGTCGCTAATCAAGAGCTATTTGGCGCGGTGGCTTTGGTCGCCGCGCCACTTAAAATCTAGCGGAACGGTCTAGCGAGCAGGATCGTCGGTCGCTTTTGAAGTATTTTACTTCATTTCAAAAGCGCCTTGCCATCCGGCTCTCTTTATCCGTTCCGCCAATTGAACGAATGATGCTTTGTCGACGATGAAAATATGGCCATGAGGGGCATATCCGGCAAAGCCATATAGGAACGTAATAGTATGTTTGATCACCATAAGGTGGAACTAAACTGGGGCGGCCAACCGCTGACCCTTGAAACAGGTAAAATGGCACGTCAGGCTGATGGCGCTGTTTTGGCAACCCTTGGCGAAACCGTTGTATTGGCAACCGTTGTTTCAGCTAAAAAAGCAAAACCGGGCGTCGATTTCTTCCCGATGACCGTGAATTACCAAGAAAAATTCTACGCCGCGGGTAAAATCCCGGGCGGCTACTTCAAGCGTGAAGGCCGTCCAACAGAAGCGGAAACATTGATCTGTCGTTTGATCGACCGTCCAATCCGCCCATTGTTCCCATCAGGCTACAAGCACGAAACACAAATCGTTGTCACCGTGCTTCAATATGACCTTGAAAACCGTCCTGACGTACTTGGCTTGGTTGCAGCTTCCGCTGCGCTAACCATTTCTGGCATCCCATTCATGGGCCCAATTGGTGCGGCACGCGTTGGCTATATTGATGGCGAATATGTATTGAACTTCGCCCCAGAGCAAGAAACAGATTCAAAATTGGATCTGGTTATGGCTGGCACCAAAGACGCTGTTTTGATGGTTGAATCAGAAGCTAGCGAACTAAGCGAAGATGAAATGCTCGGCGCGGTTATGTATGGCCACGAGCAATCACAAAAAGTGATCGATGCGATCATCAAACTTGCTGAGCTTTCCGCAAAAGAACCTCGTGAGTTTGAAGCCGAAGACAATTCTGCACTTGAAGCTGAAATGCTTAAGCTTGTTGAAGATGATCTTCGTGCAGCTTACCAAATCACTGAAAAGCAAGAGCGCTACGAAGCTATTGATGCAGCAAAAGCCAAAGTTAAAGAGCATTATGCTCCAGCTGATGGCGAAGAAGCGCAATATAAAGACGAAACAATTGGCGCAGTGTTTAAATCATTGCAAGCTCAAGTTGTTCGCCTCAGCGTTTTGGATACCGGCAAGCGGATTGACGGGCGTGACCTTTCAACCGTTCGCCCTATCATTGCGGAAGCAGGCATTTTGCCACGTACGCACGGTTCTGCTGTGTTTACCCGTGGCGAAACCCAAGCTTTGGTTGTTGCGACTTTGGGTACTGGCGACGACGAGCAGTTTGTTGACAGCCTAGATGGCACGTTCAAAAACAACTTCATGCTGCACTACAACTTCCCGCCTTACTCCGTGGGTGAAGCTGGTCGTATGGGCGGCACAAGCCGTCGTGAAACAGGCCACGGCAAGTTGGCATGGCGCGCGATTAACCCCATTCGTCCAAGTGTTGAAGAATTCCCATATACAATTCGTATTGTGTCTGAGATCACAGAATCAAACGGTTCATCTTCGATGGCGTCTGTTTGTGGTGCATCATTGGCGCTGATGGATGCAGGTGTTCCAATGGCACGTCCGGTTTCTGGCATTGCCATGGGCTTGATCATGGAAGGCGAGCGCTTCGCGGTTCTTTCTGATATTTTGGGTGACGAGGATCACCTTGGCGATATGGACTTTAAAGTGGCGGGTACTTCTGAAGGTATCACTTCACTTCAAATGGACATCAAAATCGCTGGCATCACTGAAGACATCATGAAAACAGCTTTGGCCCAGGCCAAAGATGGTCGTGAGCATATCTTGGGTGAAATGTCTAAAGCGCTTGACGGTGCCCGTGACGAAGTTGGTGAATTTGCACCACGCATCGAAACCATGAAGATCCCAACCGACAAGATCCGCGAAGTTATCGGTACCGGCGGTAAAGTGATCCGTGAGATCGTTGAGAAAACTGGCGCTAAAGTGAACATCGAAGACGATGGCACCATCAAAATCGCTTCAAGCGATGGCAAAGCCATCGAAGCTGCGGTTAAGTGGATCAAGTCGATCACAGACGAGCCAGAAGTTGGCGAAATCTATCAGGGTACAGTTGTTAAATGTGTTGATTTCGGCGCATTTGTGAACTTCTTCGGTCCACGTGACGGCCTTGTGCACATTTCACAACTTGCAGATAAGCGCGTTGAAAAAACAACTGACGTCGTTCAAGAAGGCGGCAAAGTCTTCGTTAAATTGATGGGCTTCGATGACCGCGGCAAAGTCCGTTTGTCAATGAAAGTTGTAAACCAGGAAACTGGCGAAGAAATCAAAGACGAAGACTAGTCTTCTCTTAGTTAGCTGAATTGAAAAGCCCGGCCTGATAAATCAGCGCCGGGCTTTTTGTTTGCTCCTATTTTTCGCCGCCGTTGGTCGCGGTGCTCCCGACCCCGGACCCCCGCCGATTGGTGCCTTATGCAGCCTTCCAAATTCGCAGCATTGCCCACCCACGCCATCCTCGGACTTGACCCGAGGATCCATAAACCAAATCCAAGCTTTCATGGTGAGCTTGTCGAGCCATGAATGCATTGCATTGCGTTTCCATCCTTCGACAGGCTCAGGATGAGGGCGTAGGCAAGGATTAGGAATGGCTTGAATTTAATCGGCGCGGAGGTGCCGGAATCGAGCGCGAAGCGACCAATGCGGCGTGAAAGGAGCTAACCAACCCGATCCGGCAACACCCTATGCGGCGGTTGATGGCCATCCAAGAATGCATGCATATTCACGATGACGGTTTCGCCCATCTCGATACGACCCTCAAGCGTCGCAGAGCCCATATGAGCGGTCATCACAACTTTGTCTTGTCGCGCTAGCTCAAGCAAACGTGGATCAATCGGTTTGTGATGTTCAAAAACATCCAACGCCGCGCCGCTGATTTCGCCCTCGTTCACGGCCTCGATCAATGCATCCTTGTCGATCAGGTCAGGTCGCGCCAGATTGACCAAATAGGCGTCATTTTTCATCTTTTCGAGACGCTCTTTGTTGATGATGGTGCGCGTTTGCTCAGTGCTTGGCGTGTGCAAAGTCACGATGTCCACTGCACCCAGCATATTGTCAAGATTGTCCCAATAATGGGCATCAAGTTCTTCTTCCACAATTGCTGGTTTGCGCGAACGCCCAAAATAATGGATCTCTAAACCAAAGGCGCGGGCCCGGCGTGCCACGGCCATGCCAATACGTCCCAGGCCAACAATCCCAAGCCGTTTCCCCGCCAATCGGCGCCCCAACATCCAGTTGGGCGACCAACCCGGCCATGTGCCATCTTTCAAGAGCATTTGCGAGCCTTCGATCAATCGGCGTGGCACTGCAAGTATCAGCGCCATGGTCATATCCGCCGTATCGTCGGTCAAAACGCTTGGGGTATTGGTGACGGTAATGTCGCGCGTGGCGGCGGCATTGACGTCAATATTGTCCACCCCATTGCCGAATTGGGCGATCATGCGCACACTGTCGGGAAGCCGAGCAATCAGCTCTGCATCAATATTGTCAGTGATGGTTGAAACTAAGATTTCGCAACCTTGGGATTGGGCGATAAGCTCGGCAACCGTCTGTGGTTGGTCATCGCGAACAAATCGCGTGTCAAACAAGGCGGCCATCCGCTCTTCGATAAGCGTTGGCAATCGGCGGGTCACAAAAACCTTAGCCATAGATCCTGTCATTTAGGCCCCAATTTCGCTATAGTCTGATCAAAGAACCAAACTGTCTTAGCCATACATTAAGGTGTATTTGCCTAATTGTTAGGACAAATTCTATTCTGTGGAAAGAGCGTCACACATAATGCGGCAAATATCGGGTCCAAATTTCAATAACCTGCTTAAATTGATGGTCCTTACATCATTGTGCTGTGTGATGATTTTTAGTTCGATTGGCATTGTTCGGGCGCAGAATGTTGGGGCTTCAGGCCTTCCACTCCCGCGTTTTGCTTCCCTGGGTTCCAGCAAAATCAATGTGCGTCACGGGCCGGGCCAAAAATACGACGTGGCCTGGGTGTTTGTACAAAACGGACTGCCAATTGAGATCATTCAGGAATTCGATGCGTGGCGTAAAGTGCGTGATTCGGAAGGCGCAGAAGGTTGGATCCATAAAACCCTGCTGTCCGGGCGTCGCACGGCTTTGGTCAAACCTTGGCGCGCATCATCTAATGAGGTTACCACCATTTATGCACGGCCAGATCCAGCATCGCCAAAACGCGCAATGTTGCAGCCCCAAGTTTTGGTGACCGTCGATAAATGCGAAAATAGCTGGTGTGAAATTTCCGGTCGCTTTAAGCCAAATAAAGAGGCGGACAAGAACCAGAACTTTTCAGGCTGGATCAGCCAAACAACGCTTTGGGGTGTCTATCAAGGCGAAGAAGTCGACTAGGAAAAAGCGATGTTAGGTGCAACTAGCCTAAGCTCTTCACCCGAACGACAACATCAACATGGGTGATTTTCATGCCCTTAGGGGCCGCAGGTAACCCACTGATTTCAATATCATTTGTCGGAATATCAACAACCCGATCCTCATCTTCAATGAAGAAATGATGGTGATCAGATGTATTGGTATCAAAATAGGTTCGTGCAGCGTCAACAGTGACTTCGCGCAATAAACCCGCATCCTTGAACTGACGTAAACTATTGTAAACGGTCGCCAACGAAACGGTGATGCCTTCACTAGATGCTTCGGCATGCAATGCTTCAGCGCTCACATGACGATGTCCGCCACCATAAAGGAGATCAGCAAGCGCAAGTCTTTGGCGTGTCGGGCGCAGGCCCGCCATCCGCAATACAGCGGTTAAACAGGGGCCGCGGGAAACATTCATAAATCGTTGATTGCTAAAAGGCGCATTCATAATGGTCTATTCATCTGTTGGTCTATTGTTGCGAATTATAATCAATTTCAACGCGCCAAACAACTCACCAATTATTATGTGGTGAATATTGCAATTTATTCACCTGCAATTGGTTCAAATTGGATGTTGATTTTCGGCAAATTCACATGAAACATAGGTGTTTGGCGATATTGTATCCGTTCGTCAAAAATGGTCGAAACGCACAACCATTTGCTTTGCGAAAGTGAACAAAAATGTTATGCACGGCCAAAAGCATGTTTGGCCGAGCCACGATTCAATTCAAAATTTGGTCGCAGCAAACAAAAGATGAAGGAATTTTGGCCAATGACAGAGCGTGCCAGCCAGTTTAGCTACGAAGAACTAATCCAGCACGGCAAAGGTGAGTTGCCAGGTCAAGGCGATGCAAGATTGCCAGCTCCACCTATGCTAATGTTTGATCGCATCACCAACATTAACGATGATGCCGGCGAATTTGGCAAAGGCAGTGTCACCGCTGAATTGGACATAAACCCTGATCTTTGGTTTTATAAATGCCACTTTATTGGTGACCCCGTAATGCCGGGCTGTTTGGGCCTTGATGCATTGTGGCAAATGGTTGGGTTCTTTCTCGGATGGTCAGGTTCTCCTGGCCGCGGCCGCGCATTGGGCGGTTCAATTAAATTTGTTGGACAAGCCACTGACGATAAAAAGCTGCTAGAATATCATGTGGACATCAAAAAACACATGAAATCGCCATTGCCCTTTGGCGTTGCGACCGGTTGGGTAAAAGCAGATGGCGAAATCATTTATAAGGCGGAAAATTTGCGCGTTGGCCTCATCGGCCTTGAAAACAAGTAGTTGAACTGTTTGCGCATTAAGAGGATTACATGAAAAGAGTTGTCATCACAGGCATGGGGATTGTTTCCTCAATCGGCAATAACAAAAAAGAAGTTTTGCAAAGCCTGCACGATGCCAAGCCTGGCATCACAACGGCACCAATGCATGTTGAATATGGTTTCCGTAGCCAAGTGCACGGCGAGCCTACGCTAGACCCGTTTGAGATTCTTGATCGCCGGACAACGCGCTTCATGGCGCGTGGCGCCGCATGGAACTATATCGCCATGCAAGAAGCGATTGAGCAGGCTGGCTTGGAAGAAGACAACATCTCCAATCCACGCACGGGCATCGTGATGGGTTCAGGCGGCCCTTCAACGGAAACCTTGATCAAGGCTGCAGATCTTACCCGCAAAAATCTAAATCCTAAGCGGATCGGCCCATTGGCTGTGCCAAAAGCCATGAGCTCCACAGCATCAGCCACGTTGGCGACCGCGTTTAAAATCAAGGGCGTGAACTACACGATCACGTCGGCCTGCGCGACATCAAAACACTGTATTGGTAACGCGTACGAGCAGATTCAAATGGGCAAGCAGGACATCGTTTTTGCTGGCGGCAGTGAAGATCTAGAATGGTCAATGTCCAATATGTTTGATGCATTGGGCGCCATGACGTCGAAATATAACGACACGCCGGAACTGTCTTCTCGCGCATATGACAAAAACCGCGACGGTTTCATTATTGCCGGCGGTGCTGGTGTGATGGTGTTGGAAGAATATGAGCACGCCAAAGCGCGTGGCGCGAATATTTTGGCTGAGATTGTTGGTTATGGCGCAACATCTGATGGTTACGACATGGTCGCACCTTCGGGCGAAGGTGCAGAACGTTGCATGCGTATGGCGCTTGAAACAGTTGATATGCCAATTGACTATATCAACCCGCACGCCACGTCGACGCCTGTTGGCGACATCAAAGAAATCGAAGCCATTCGCCGCGTGTTTGGCAACGAAGATAAATGCCCACCATTGTCAGCGACCAAGTCGCTAACTGGCCACTCTTTGGGTGCCGTTGGCGTTCAAGAATCGATTTATTCGGTCATGATGATGAATGAAGGCTTCTTGTGCGAATCGGCCAATATTTTCGAACTTGATCCAGAATTTGAAGACATGCCTATTTTGCGCGAACGTCGCGACAATCAAAAAATTGGTTGCGTCATGTCAAACTCATTCGGCTTTGGCGGCACCAACGCAACCTTAGTGTTCAAGCACAAAGACGCCTAATTCGGCGTGACATTGCAAAAGTTTTAAGGGGCCCATTCGGCCCCTTTTTTTGTTTCCTTGATCCAATTTTTGAGCTGTGTGAACAATTAAGGCACGACAAGCAGTACGGTTCCCAAATATGCCTCAAAAGCGTCACTCTTTAAAAACTGATCGGTTAATCCTGCGACCGTGGCGAGAAACAGATCTTCCTGCATTTGCCAAAATGCACGCGGATCCAAAAGTCATGGCTGACCAAGGCCCACCGCTCTCAATGGATGAAAGTCAGAAGAAACTGGCAAGATACATTCATTTTTGTGAGACGTTTGGCTATGGACGATGGTGCGTGCTCAATCATCAAGATGAATTTGTCGGCTATGTTGGGATCAATCATCACCCAGCACATAATGCGCTCGGCCCGCATGACGAAATTGGATGGCGGATTCGTCGCAAGTTTTGGGGCAAGGGTCTGGCGACGGAAGCCGCGAAGGCGGCGCTGGACGACGGGTTTGAGCGGTTGCATATCACAAAAATTTTGAGTTGTACGTCTCCAGAAAACATTCGGTCTCAGTCGGTTATGGCCAAGCTGTCGATGCGAAGGGCAATGGAACTAGATTTTAACTGGATAGATAACTCGAATGGAACAGAATTGCCGGTTTGGGTTTGGTCGGCTGAACGAGGACAGTAGATTTCAAAAAGTTTTGAGGGGCCTTTTGGCCCCTATTTTTATTAGTCTAATTGGCCGACGACGGCGCGACATGCAGCATGAACCTGATCGGATGGCGCTTTCGCTCTTATGAGCGCAGACACGCCGACAACTGACATGGCGAAAAATGACGCTAGATCGTCGATATTGCGGCGATCACTCAACTTGCCTTCGTTGCGTGCATTGTTGAGTGCTTGCCGAAACCCAGCATTTAGCCGCTCCAAATAAGCATCAACAAATTTTGCGCTGCCGCTGTCCTGCGCGCTTCGCTCAACGGCGGTATTGGCCATCAAACATCCAAGTCCATTGAAGCGGCTGTCAATTGCCGATGCATAGCCATCAAACGCTGCTCGTATAGCGTCCGAATTTGCGTCGGGTTTTTCGATAGGTGCCAATACCCGCGACAGGTGCACTTTGGAATAGCGATCCAGTGCAGCCTCAAACAATTCCTGCTTTGACCCGAACTCCGCATACATGCTTTTGCGGTTTACGCCCAAAGCGCTGACAAGTTCAGCGGTGCTCGTTGCGGCATATCCCTGTCGACGAAACAACTCGATTGCTTCATCGAGCAATGCCTCGCGATTGTATTTTTTTGTTCCAGCCATCATGTCCTCAAAAAATCTGTTGACATAAAAGTAATTGATCGGTTACTAATGTCAAGGTAACTGAACGATTACTTTTGAAAAACGGAAACAAGGAAAATAAAATGACCCGTCAATTCACGCAAAAAGTAGCAACAAAGACGCTTGTTGCTGGCGCAATGGTTCTTGCTGGCACCCTCGGTGCTTTTGCCGATCAAGCATCAACACAAATTGATCTCACATATATTTGGACGGCAAAGCCTGGCATGAACGAACAATTGGTTCTCACATATACGGCCGTGGGCGATGTGCTTGAGGCAAGCGAGCCAGGACTTCTAAAATATGAAATTTCGGTGTCTGAAAAAGGCGATCAGATCATCATTCACGAAATATTTGAAAATAACGAAGCCCTTGCCGTTCATCTACAAGGCACGGCAGCGAAGTACTTCCCGCAAATTGCCGAAATCGCAGCGCCCGGTCCATTCATCTTCCGTGGTGACGTATCACCAGAACTCAAATCCGCGGCGTATGGCATGAATATGGGCGCTGTATTCACGACAGAATGGAAAGGTTTTGAGCGCGACTAATCGTTCAAAAGGGGGCGCCATGCCCCCTCGATCCTGTCGAACCTATCCATGACCATAAAATAATTTATCCAAGCGCGAACCCTTTTGCCCAGCCGAGGTGTCTTTCTTTCATAGACTTCGTGAAAGGAACGCTCATGTCTCTTCAACTCAAAAATGCATTAATCATCGGCGCTGGGCGCGGCACAGGACGGGCACTGGCCCTACAACTTGCCGCGGCCGGTTCAAAAGTAACCGCCGTCGCCCGCACACAAGCGGATCTTCAATCTTTGGCTGCAGAGAATAGCAACATTAATCCTTATGTCGGCGACGGCGCGACCGGCATCGCGGTAGATTTGATCGAAAAGATAAAACCCGATCTATTGGTGCTCGCTGGTGGCATAAGCCCGAAGATGGGCAGCTTTTTCGATCAGGATTGGGAAAGTTTCAGCGCCACTTGGAACGCCGATACCAAAACGACCTTTGAGTTTCTCAAAGCAGCAATTCAAGCCCCGCTTGCGCCCAACAGCACCATTGTCACCCTTTCCAGCGGCGCCGCAATTGGCGGGTCACCGCTTTCTGGTGGCTATGCCGGGGCGAAGCGGATGCAACATTATCTGACCGACTACACCGCTTGGGAATCGGACAAACGCAAGCTCAATCTGCGCTGTTTCACCCTCTATCCGCGCCAATTCATCGCTGGCACCAAAACCGCAAATAGTGCCGCAAATGCCTATGCGACCGCGCGCGGTGTGTCTCACGATCAATTTATGGCACAATGGGAAAAACCACTGACCCCCGAATTGTTGGCCAGCCAGATCATCGACTTGGCAAATCCAGAAGCGGACAACAAGCCAGGTGCTTGGGGTGTCACGGGCGCGAAAATGGAACCTTTGAGCTAAATGAAAAGCGATACGGAAATTTCAGGTCTTACACAACTCTCAGCACTGCTGCCAGCGGTTCGCGGCGAATTGCATCGCTATCTTGCCCGAATGACCGGTTCTGTCATTGATGGCGAAGATGTCTTGCAAGACACATTGCTCGCCGCGTCAATCGCGCTTCAAAGCGGGGTTGAAGTGGACAATATGCGCGCTTGGCTTTTCCGTATCGCCCACAATACGGCGCTAAACATGTTTCGCGCCCGAAAACGTGAGGCTCAAATGAAAGAACATCTATTTCATATGCCACCAATGGACCAGCCAATGAGCGGCGACACTTTGCCCGAAGCCCTCACCCCCTATTTGGCGCTCACGCCGATGCAGCGAAGTGTTGTCATTTTGCGGGACGTGCTGGGATATTCCGCCAAGGAAGTTGCAGACCTGACGGGCAACAATGTCGGTGCGGTCAAATCGGCACTTCGACGCGGTCGCCTCGCCTTGAGCGATGCACGCGAAAAGCCTAATCCTGAAAAAGAAATATTATCAAAAAGCGAAACACAGGCCCTGCATAAATATGCAGACCTCTTCAACGCCCATGATTTTGATGGGCTGCGCGACATGCTCAGCGGT
Organism: Maritalea sp. YIW29; assembly: GCF_057219265.1. NCBI lineage: Bacteria > Pseudomonadati > Pseudomonadota > Alphaproteobacteria > Hyphomicrobiales > Devosiaceae > Maritalea > Maritalea sp. YIW29. The sequence goes on along the minus strand of NZ_JBXVVF010000002.1, from coordinate 463,296 downwards.
GAAGTGCGGATGGAATTGGTCTCCGTCGACTATCGTGAGGGCAAAGAAAAAGTCTCTGGCTATTTCTCCAATTACGCAAAACGCAACGATTGGCAAATGTTCCCTGGCTTGGTTGAAGGGCGCCCGGCTATCTTGGCGATGGACAAAAGTCAGCCGGGTCACGCGCCTGCCTATTTTATTCTGCTTGATGTGAACGCGTCCAGCGTCGAGTTCATTCGCGATTTCCGATATGCCCGCTATGCCATGCAAGATGCGAATTGGTCATTATTGACTTAAGTCTAATGCATTTCTTGTCGCCAACATGCCTAAAGGATTGGCCGTCAAAAAAGCTTGTGATAGTCATTGAACGAGCAGTTAAGCAATCATCGGCACGGCCCAAATGAGCCAGCAAGCCGCCATTTGGAAACGGAACAGTTTCATCATGACAGAAAATAAACGCATCGTCCTTTCCAGCGATCACGCTGATATTGAACTTCGCCAAACCATCGCGCGCCATGTGGCCGCTGCGGGTTGGGAGGCCGTGGATATCGGCCCGATGACCAGTGAGAGCACGCACTATCCAAAACACGGCAAAGAAGCCGCGCAAATGGTGGCTTCAGGTGATTGCCAACTCGGCATCATCCTGTGCGGCACCGGCCAAGGCATCATGATGGCCGCAAACAAGGTTCCCGGCATTCGCTGCGGCGTTTGCAGCGACACATTCTCCGCTCGCATGATCCGGCAACACAATAATGCCAACATGCTTTCCATCGGCGCGCGGGTTGTCGGCGAAGGCTTAGCGCTTGATATTGTTGACGCCTACCTCAACGCCGAATTTGAAGGCGGCCGCCACGCCACCCGGGTAGACATGATTGAAACAGAAGACGAATAGTCAAGCCGCCGGATTTTGAGTTTCCTACGCTTGGCGCGCCTTGTCATTTGGTGCGCCAAATCCAGATTTCTGCAATGGCGAGGTTGAGCACCCAGCTAAGGGTGACGGCGGCGAAATAGGCGAGTTCATTTCCGCTCGAATTTCCAGCCAAAACGGGCACCCAAATGCTGAAGCTGACAAAGAACAGCGATAGCGAAAAGCTTCGTATCATCCATTGTCGGTGTTGTTTAAGACGGCGGGACCGAATTTTTTGATAAGCGATTAAAGTCGATATAAACCAGATCGCACCAAGCACAGCAAATGACATGCGTGCGGACAGCCCAACATCAAAAAACGCGGCATTGGCAACCGCCGCAGCACTTGCAACCAACGCGCATATCACATAAATGCGCCCGCCCCAGCGATGGGCCCAAAGCCATCTGGCGCGTAGGCTTGGATTGAATTGTATGATCCCCATCATCAAAACAACGCCCCCCGCCAACGCATGAATTTTGAATGCCAGCGGCAATGAGCGTGTCTTTTCGCTTTCCAAAAACCCTAAACCGGCTGCAAATGCAAACAAACCATAGATCGCGCAAATTAGCGCCAATATGCTCCATATGCCCCAAACACCCAGATGCCAAGGACCGATAAGCCATTTTTTGGCTTGGGTTTTTGAGGGCTGAGAAATTGACATCTTGATCTCCACATATTGACAACAAGGTTGTCATACATATATGTTGACAAGTAAGTTGTCAAATATTCCATAAGGGACCCACATGGCAAAAGACCAAGCCCAAATGAGTGCGCTAATCGGCGAAATCAGAACGGCATTCAATCGGCTAAAATCCGTGGCTCAAGGGCTACATGCCGATCTTGAAGTAACGCCATCCATGCGCGCAACTTTACAAACTCTAGTTCTAATGGCCCCACAAACGGTGCCAGAAATTGCCAAGGCAAAAACCGTTTCCCGCCAACATGTTCAAAAAAACATGAATGTTCTGTTGGAAGCAGGGCTTGTGCACGCAAAGGACAATCCAGATCACAAGCGTTCAGTTCATTACTTCCCAACACAGGCGGGCAAACAGCTATTTTCCGAAATTGAGGCGCGAGAGGCAGCGCCAATGAATATGTTGGCCAAAACGCTCCCGCCGCAAGACGTTGTCGCCGCAACAAAACTATTGGCGCTTTTAAACCAAACGTTGCAATCTCAAATCAACGGTGAATATTGAATAATGACTGATGTGAAACCGCACGTTCCGTTCGCCAATTCTTGCTCCCCAATATGACATTGAAATCCGTCATTTTTGCGCAATTTCGTCAACCCACCGGTTTGCTGGGTGCTCTGGCTGGGCGGGTCATGGCCGCACGGCCGTCCAACCGCTTGCGCAACGAGAAGACAATCGAGCTGATGCGCCTAAAGCCGGACAGCAAAGTGCTGGAAATTGGTTGCGGCCCGGGGCTAGCTTTGGCCAATTGTGCACCAATTCTCACGTCTGGTCGTTTGGTTGGCCTTGATCATTCTGAAGTAATGATTGGCCAAGCGCGCGACCGATTGCGCAAATGTGATGGTGGCGACAGGGTTGAGCTTGTCACAGGTGAAGTAGACCAGTTGGCGAAGTGGCCCTTAATATTCAACTATGTCTTCTCCATAAATGTCATACAGTTTCAAAGTGACAAATTGGCCTTTTTCCGCACCATTTATAGCGCGCTACAGCCAGGCGGGACGTGCCTTACCACCTATCAACCGCGCTTAGATAAAGACAGCCCTGCGGCAACAAAAGAAATGATCCGACAAGTCGAGGAGGCGCTTGCCGCAGCAGGCTTTGCCAATATTTCAAAAAAGCAAATTATCGACGGCGACGCGCCAGCAACATGCATTATCGGTCAAAAACGCTTAGATGATTGAGGTCTAAATGCCACTGAGCCATTGGGTTTGATCAGCACGATTGCCGACAGCCTGGGGGCCAATAAGAATTACAAATTTCATCAATCAAAATACCTAAAAGAACGAATTTATGGTAGGGGCAATCCGGCCCTAACTTGCCAACATGCCCTCAATTTTTTCTTGAACGCTCAGCGCTTCCTGAATGGTGGCGAGTTTGTTTGGTTCACCGCGCATGCACGCCACTAGGGCATCAAGCTGGGTATGAAGCCCATCAATCCGGGAGTTCTCGCCCGGGTCGACAATTTGGGTGAAACCATCGCCCTTGCTCTCCCATAGCTCGCTAAAATGCTGAACTTTGAAGCTCTTCTTGCTGCCCTTCACAAACACTTCTTGCAGATTGGGCTGCTGACCGCCAACTGCGGCGAAAATATTGAGCGGTAAGCCTTCATGGTTACTCAGGCGTGCGCAAAGGTGTGTCTCGCAAAGTTCATCATCGGGGAAATCTGGGTGCGCCCAATTGAGGTGCGTTGTGCCCATCAACCGTTCAGCGAAAAAAACAAAATGCGAAATAACTTCGCGGGTCATGCCCCCTTCTGCACGAAAGCGCAGCCAATCGGCTTCAATTTGCCACGCGCGCGGCCATTGTGGGTAAGAGACATGGATATCAATGCCCAAAAACTCTCCCATTTCACCCTCGGCAAGCGCGGCAGTAACCCTTTCAAGTGGCATATCCGTAGCCTGTGTGAAATTGACTGCAGCTGGCACATTCGCCTGCTCGATATGGTGTACCAAAGAACGGCTGGCAGGCAGGTCTACGCCAAGGGGTTTTTCCAAGAATAAAGGCTTGCCGCAGTCGGCGCCCATCATCGCATAAAGGCGTCGCGGCACTGGCGGGCAGGCCAGATAAAGCAGGTCAGCGGCCTCGATGGCGGTTTCTGGATTGTCCGTCACGATGGCTTGCGGCGCAATGGCGGTGGCTTTGGCGACAGCTTCAGCATTGGGGTCCCAAATGTGACCGGCAGAAAACCTCTCGTGGCTATTCAGCGCCGTCAGCATACGCCGACCCATGATGCCTAACCCGATCACCGATACTGAATTTTTGTCGTGCATGGCCATGTCCCCCTCCATATTTCGAGGAGGCTATCATCGCCTAAGGGGCGCGTCGATATTTCATCTCTCTAAATCGAGCATCGCGCCCGTCATAAATCATCAAGCGCCCGACCAGCAGTTCCCCAACCCCGGTTATCAGTTTTACCGCTTCCATGGCTTGCAACCCACCAATGACACCCGTGATAGGTCCCAAAATGCCAGTCTCCTCGCAACTCGGGAGCTGATCTGGGGTCGGCACCTCTGGATAGAGATCAACAAAGCGCGGATTGTTATTTTCATAGGGCATGAAGACCGTCAGCGTGCCGTCAAACAGCGACACTGCACCCGCAATCAGCGGCTTCGCCGCTTGCTCGCATAGTTTGGCGACGCTTGCTCGGGTTTCAAAATTGTCTGATCCATCAATCACCACATCAAAGGGGGCGATTATGCGCGCGCCATTATCTTCATCAAGCCGTTCATTTATCGCTTGAAAATCCACGTGCGCATTTAGATCTTGCGCAAAGCGTTTTGCAGACGCCACTTTCTCAACGCCTTCATCGCTGGTGCGATGAACAATTTGGCGCTGCAGGTTGGAAAGGGACACCACATCATCGTCAACGACGCCAATGGTGCCAACCCCGGCTGCTGTCAAATAAGCGATTACCGGGCTGCCGAGCCCACCAGCGCCGATAATCAAAACCTTCGCCGCTTTGAGTTTTTGCTGGCCAGCGCCGCCAACATTTTTCAACACAATGTGGCGCTGGTAGCGTTTGATCTCATCGGCGTTCAGCATATAGTTTAGTTACCTGGTGAAATTGGAACAGCAACATAGCGTCGGTCCAACCCTTCAAATCCATGCGCCCAAACAGAGATTAAGGCAACCGCATGGTTCAGGTCGTATGCATCAAACGGTATAGCAACCGCACTTGCGCGATAGGTGATGGGACATCCGCGGGATTGAGGCACCTTGCTGTCTTCATGCAATATGGTCTCACTTTCCCCATCATTGAATTTTAGGCGAAAGCCCATGGCGTCTTCGCCTATATAGTCGACACACATTTGCGGTGAAGGCGCTTTGTAAATGTCAAAGCTCAACTCATATTCACCCCATATGGCCGCTGGCTTGCTATAGCCGGGCACACCGAACTTGAGGGTAAGTTCATCCCCCAGCTCGCCATCTGCTTTGTGGGCAATCAATCGGGCAGGGCGCTGCACGCCAAGTTCTTGCAACAGGTCCGCCGCATCGCCAAAAGCTGCCGAGCGCGTTTCGTGCAGCGTCTGCTCTTCATCTTCGGCCCTCACCCGAAACGGCGAGTCTCCAACCCAACTGTCGTTGGTTAGATCGATGACAAAGATGGTCGAATAGGTAAATCCTGATCCGTCTTGAACGCCATATTCCTCAAATGCGAAATAGCGGCCATCGTCAGAATAGCCGATGAGATCAAGCTCAGCCCGCTCCGCGCTGATGGCAGTGCTGGAAACCAAAAATAGTGCAAATATAGAAACGACTAGGTGTTTGAGCATGGGTCTTCTCCCCCAATTTAGGCGTTTTTCACGCCTGTTGAACCAAAACCACCCGCCCCACGTTCTGTATTATCAAGCGTTTGTGTTTCGATCATGGCAATGCGCGGCACCGGCGCAATTACCATTTGCGCAATGCGGTCACCCCGATTGATGATGAAATCAGTTTTGCCGTGATTGATCAATATCACCCGCACTTCACCCCGATAGTCAGCATCAACAGTTCCCGGCGCATTCAAAGTGGTTACAGCGTGCTTCGCCGCCAAACCAGATCGCGGACGGATTTGAGCCTCATAGCCTTCGGGCAATCCAAGCGCGAAGCCCGTTGGCACTATATCATGGTCCCCAGGCGCGATCACCATCGGCTCACCCTGTGGCACAGCAGCACTCAAATCCAACCCAGCAGCCCCTGCCGTCGCTTGAAACGGAACGGGCAATCCTTTGCCATGCTCTAAAACCGTAAAAGGAACTTCAATGGCACTCATAACTCAATCCGGTTGCTTTAGGTGAGATGTAATTTGATTGGTGAGCTTTTTGCCCACTTCGTCTTTGCTCATTTGCGCCCATTCCTGATGGCCCTGATCATTGAAAAACACAATCGTGTTCTGATCACCGCCAAAGGTGCCACTGCCTGCGCTCACATCATTGGCAAGCAGCCAATCACAGCCTTTGCGCAAACGTTTCGCTTCTGCGTGGTGCACAATGTCGTTTGTTTCGGCGGCAAAACCGATCACCAATAGCGGGCGATCGCCGGGTTCCAACTGGGCAACAGAATGCAAAATGTCCGGGTTCAGCACCATCTCAAGGCTTGGCGCTTCGCCATCACCGTTCTTTTTGATTTTCTCAGCTCCGACCTCTTTGGGCCGCCAATCTGAAACAGCGGCGCAAAAAATCGCAACGTCACACGGCAGTGCTTCATGTACCGCGTCATACATATCTTGCGCGGTCGTAATCTTGGTGACATTTACCCCATCGGGCGGCGGCACATCTGCCGCGCCGGTGATAAATTCAACTTCAGCGCCAGCGGCACGAAGGGCGCGTGCGATGGCAGTGCCTTGTTTGCCAGATGAGGCATTAGTCAAAAAACGCACCGGATCAAGCGGCTCGCACGTCGCGCCGGAGGTCACTAAAACCCGTTTGCCCTTGAGCGGTAAGTTGTCGCCATAGGTGAAAAAATAGTCCTTGATCGCGGCAAAAATAACGTCCGGTTCGGCTAAACGTCCGGGCCCAAATTCGCCACATGCCATTTCGCCTTCGTCTGGGCCGACAAAGCTCATGCCATCCTCAATTAGCGTTTGGAAATTGCGCTGGGTCGCAGCCGCTTCCCACATGCGCACATTCATCGATGGCGCGACGATCACATGTTTGTCTCGAGCTAAAATTGCGGTTGAAGCGAGGTCGTCGGCAAACCCATGGGCCATTTTCGCCATAAAATCACCGGTGGCTGGCGCAACAACAATCAGGTCCGCGTCGCGCACCAATTCGATATGATTGATTTCTGCTTCGCGCCCTAAGTCAAACAACTCACTAAGCGCTGGATTGCCGGCAACAGTTCCTGCTGTGAGAGGCGTCACAAATTCGAGCGCTGATTTTGTCAAGATCGGTTGCACATCGCCACCGGCCTTTTTGATCATCCGCATTAAGTCAATCGCCTTAAACGCAGCGATGCCCCCGGTGATAATCAATAGAATTTTACGGCCGGTCAGCATGGCATACTCCATTTGGATAGGTTCTCAGACCCGAGCTAAAATAACCTGCTTCAAAATAGCGTCTTTATCGCCGCAGCGCCAATAGAAAGCATCAGCACCACAACCAAAACGCCAAACCATCTTTTCATGAAAAATGGTGTTTGCTCTCGCTGTTGTTCGGCTTCATCCAGCAATGTTTCATATCGCTCAATCAGGTCAGGCACTTTTTTCGCAGCACCCCAAAGCGCCAACCCGGTTTCTCGCGCCTCTTCTGCAATGCCAATAGGCCCAAGATTGCGCTTCACCCATTTGCTCACAATAGGTTCGGAAACTTCCCACATGTTCAGTTCCGGGTCCAAAGTCCGCGCGACGCCCTCAACAAGCACCATATTTTTTTGCAACATCACCAACTCAGTGCGGGTTTGCATATCAAACAGCTCAGTCGTGTCCAAAAGCTGGGTCAATACCTTGGCCATCGAAATTTCGCTGGCAGGCCGTCCAACCAATGGTTCGCCAATTGCGCGAAGCGCTTGAGCAAAATCATCAACAGATTGGGTGTTGGGCACATAGCCAATGTCAAAGTGCAATTGGGCAATTCGGTGATAGTCACGGGTGATAAATCCATAAAGGATTTCCGCGAGAAACTTTTGCTCCTGTTTGCCGATACGTCCCATAATGCCAAAATCGACAGCCCGGACATTGCCACTTTTGGGATCAACAAACAGGTTGCCCGGATGCATGTCCGCATGGAAAAACCCATCTCGGATGGCATGGCGCAAAAAGTGCTGCATTAGCTCTTTAGCGACTTTTTTCCGGTCAATCCCAGCCTTCTCAATCGCCTCATGGTCGCGGATTGGAATGCCATTCATCCATGTGGTGGTCATCACGGTACGGCCGGTTTGCGCCCAATGAACGGTGGGGATTTCAAATCCCTCGTCGTCTTTAATATTGTCGGCCAGTTCAGAAATGGCCGCTGCTTCCATGCGCAAATTCATTTCCAACAGCGCGGAACGCTCTAGGGTTGCCACAATATCCTTTGGGCGAAGCCTTTTCGCCTTCGAGCTAAATCGTTCAAAAAAACCAGCGGCTGCTTTCAGCGATTCTAGATCTTTCTTGAACCGGCGCTCCACATCAGGACGTAATAGCTTTACCGCTACCAGTTCCTTGCGACCGTTCGGCTTAGTCATTTGCGCTTGATGGACTTGCGCTATTGAGGCCGCTGCGATTGGGCCGGACAACTCGGTTAGCGTTGCAGCGCTATCGCCCAAGGCTTCTGCCAACATGTCCGGGACTAGTTTTTGGTCAAATGGTGGCATTTTGTCTTGCAGGTTGGACAGATCGCCAGAAGCCGCTGCGCCAACAATGTCTGGGCGGGTCGCCAGCACTTGGCCAAGTTTGACGTAGGTTGGTCCCAGCTTTTGCAAGGCGGCAGAAAGCCGTTCAACCCGACCCGTTTTGCGCACCGAGCGCCGCTCGATCAAACGAGCAAACCAAATTGCATTTGCCGCAGGTCCAGTAATGCCTTGTCCTTCAGTTAGAGACAAAGCGCCTTCCCGCGCCAAAACATATCCAGCCCGCACCAAGCGGAGATAAGCAAAAAGCTTCATAAAACCCGCCTATTTGATTTTCCAGCCAGAATGGATGCAGGCGATATTGCCGGTGAGCGGATGGTGAGTAACCCGGGAAAACGCTGCGCCTTCAATCATCGAACAGAACTGATCAGGTTTTGGGAACTTGCGAATGCTCTCCACCAAATATTGGTAGGGTTGTGCATCGCCGGTGACCACTTCGCCAACCGGCGGAATCACATGGTCAGAAAATAAATCATAGACCTTATCAAGGCCAGGAACATCAACTTCGGAAAACTCGAGAACCATCAATCGACCGCCGCGTTTTAGAACGCGATGTGCTTCACGCAATGCTTTGTCGATTTGCGGTACGTTGCGAATGCCAAATGCAATGGTGTAGGCATCAAATTGGCTGTCTTCGAACGGCAATTCCTCGGCATTTGCCTCAATAAACTCAACCCCATCTTGATAGCGCCAATTTTTTGCCCGTTCTGCACCAACCCGCAACATGTCTGAATTGATGTCTGAGACGGTGATTTGGGCATAACCATGCGAGGCATTTTTGATCCGCTGGGCAATATCACCAGTGCCGCCAGCCATATCGAGCACCGCATAGGGGCGGTTTCCGCTTTTGGGGGGCGCGAGCTTGGCGACAAATGCGTCTTTCCAAACCCGGTGCAAACCACCGCTCATCAAATCATTCATCAAGTCATAGCGATCAGCGACTTTATGAAAGACGTCATTCACCAGCCCCTGTTTTTCTTCCAACGGGACTTCGCGTTCACCAAAGTGGGTTGTTTGTTGCGCTTCGCTCATCTTTTTGGTCACTTATCTATGGACACTTCTTTATTGGCATTTGCAAATCAGCAATGTTGGCGCACCTTATCCCATGCGCTAAATCATTTCCATGGTTGAAGGTGCGACATTAATTACTGGGCTTGTCAGCCTAACGACCACTAAAGGAAATAGAACTTTGCCCGAACTGCCCGAAGTCGAAACGGTCAAAAATGGTCTTGCCCCCTTTATGGATGGCGGCCTGATTTCGCGCGTGACCCTTAATCGCCCAAATTTACGGTTTCCGTTTCCAGATCAATTTCAATCAAAGCTGGAAGGGCAAGTTATCGGTCAACTTCGACGTCGCGCAAAATACCTCATCGTGCCGCTTGCCTCCGGTCAGAATATGCTGGCCCATTTGGGCATGAGCGGCAGTTTTAAAATCAATGCTGAATTGATCGAAGGCGGCAGTCGAAAATACGTGCCACTCGCCGCCCAAAAACATGACCATGTGATTCTAGAAATTGAGCATCCGCAAAAGGGTCGCGTAGACATTATATATAATGACCCACGTCGTTTCGGCTATATGGACCTGTTTGCCGAAGAAGAATCCTGCCCCCATTTCGCGAATATGGGCCCTGAACCTTTAGGCAATCAATTCAGCGCAAAACATCTCGCCCAAAGATTTCAAAACAAGAAGACGCCGATAAAATCCGCGTTGCTGGATCAAAAAAATGTCGCGGGCTTGGGCAATATATATGTTTGCGAGGCTCTATATATGGCGCAGATCGATCCAAAACGGCCCGTCGGTATTCTCGTGGGCAAAAATGGGGATCCTAAAAAGCCGTTGGAATTGCTGGCCGTTGCCATCGTTGACGTCTTGAACCAAGCCATATTGGCAGGCGGGTCGACGTTGAGAGATTTTAAACACGCGGATGGCGAGTTGGGCTATTTTCAGCACAGGTTCAAAACCTATGGGCGAGAGGGTGAATCATGCTTAAAGCCAGACTGTAATGGAACCATTTCGCGCATCACTCAATCGGGTCGCTCCACCTTTTATTGCCCTAACTGCCAACATTAGTTAGGGAGTAGGCGCAAAAGACTCTTCCACAAGGGTTTTGCGGGCAATTTCGCGCTCATTTCCTATTGACCAAAACTAAAGTTCGACCTATAAACCGCCCAACGTAGTTTCTGGCGGCCTTAGGTGCCGCCGCTTTTATTTCACATGATGTCAACGGACATGGATGTGAATAGGCATTAAAGAGGACCACATGGCCAATACTCCATCGGCAAAAAAAGCCGTTCGCAAAATTGAGCGCCGCACCGAAGTGAACAAAACACGTCGTTCGCGCATGCGCACATTTATCCGTAAAGTTGAAGAAGCAATCAGCGCTGGTAACGGCGATGAAGCAAAAACAGCTTTGCAGGCTGCCCAGCCAGAAATCATGCGTGCTGCGCAAAAAGGCATTCTTCATAAGAACAATGCTTCGCGCAAAATCTCACGCCTTTCAAATCGGATTAAAGCGATAAGCGCGTAAGCGGTTTAGCTGGTTCGATTGAAAAGTTTTAAAGCCGCCCTTTATGGGCGGTTTTTTTGTGTTTTAGCGCACATCGTTTGCTGAGCTTGTTCGAATATCTAGTTTGATTGTTGCGAAATTTTTTATGGTCGACTGCCGCGAGTAGGCAAATATTGAACCCTTTGAAACCATTCATAAAATTGACACATCATTGAAACGAGGTGTTAAATAGTATTTGTATTTCAAACGGTTATGGCATTCGCAGGAAGTCGCGATTTTTGCTCCAAACGAGGCAAAGTCGGCTGATCCTTAACAAAAAGTAAATTTTTTTTATTCGCACATTTTTCACTTGAAATTTGAATCATTCAACAAATCCAATCTCTTAAGAAAGCACAGATTCTCGCCAAGCCGCCAACCCAAAACTGAGCACCAGAGTCAAGGGACTTTTTCCATGATTCCCCTGTTGAAACCGCGCTCCCAATAGGTCTAAAATGACCCTGTTGATAAGAGTACTGGCGGCGAACGTTTCTTGAAACAATCGTCGCTTAAATGAAACGGGGGCAATGACTATGAGTGCGACATGGAACGGGCGCGAGCGCCAATTTTATACAAGTTTCCATTCTAGACCTGCACCAAGTCAAAGCTAGCCAGATTTATTGTAAGTTCGGCAGTTAAGTAGACCGACGCGCTCTGCGTCATTCTCAAAGTAAAAGTAGTATAGCACACGCTGAAGTATTTCAGCGGACGCTAGGGGTTTGTCTGATTGAAATGATCAGCTGATCAACGCGCATAAATGCGGTCGTGCGTTGATCAATTAAAAAGAGGCAAAAATGGATCAAACAACAATGCTGGCGCGAGAAAAAAATGATGATGAGAAACATCTGGCTGCGACAGCAAAAAATCGGGGCGTTGAATTTATGGCGAATAACGGGGGCGACCACGCTCAATTGTGGGCACGTGTAAAAAAACGTCTTTGGGCGGGCGTTGGCGAAGATGTCTTTAATTCTTGGTTTGCACGATTAGAATTGGTCGAAATTGACGGCGAACTCGCACATCTCTCTGTCCCCACTCGGTTTCTTTGCTCGTGGATTTTATCAAATTACCAAGACCGAATTATTGAGGCTTTCCAGGGCGAAAATCAGCCCATTCAAACGCTGCAAATTACAGTGCGCGTCAATGGTAAGGTCGAAAGCAAATCAGCTGCTAAACCCGAAGATACCCCAGAAGAACAAAATACACGGCCTTCGGTCTCTGCGACCATCCGAACAGGGGCCAAACATAATGCACGGGTAAAACAGGGCGATGCGTTGTCCGGCTCTGCATTGGACCCCAAACTAACATTTGATACATTTGTGGCTGGTGCTGCCAACGAGATGGCATTGGCTGCGGCAAAGCAAGTTGCGCAAGCCGTGGCGCAAAACACGGTGACCTTTAATCCGGTCTATCTTCACTCGTCTGTTGGGTTGGGCAAGTCTCACCTGCTCAACGCGATTGCTTGGGCAGCTGGCGGTGCGGATAAATCACGTAATGTGGTTTATCTTACAGCCGATCATTTCATGTATCATTTTATCTCAGCGGTTCAGCGCCAATCGGCCATTAGTTTTAAAGAATGGCTGCGCGGTATCGACGTTCTATTGATCGACGACATGCAGTTCCTGCAGGGTAAATCCGTTACCGAATTTGGTCAGGCGCTGAGCGCTCTATTGACCGGTGCGAAACAAGTTGTTGTTGCCGGTGACGCGCCGCCAAGTGGTCTGGACATGCTTGACGAGCGTCTGCGCTCTCGCCTGTCTGGTGGACTTGTTGTGCCGATCCGTTCATTGGACGAAGATTTGCGTCGGGCGATCGTTCAAAAACGCGCCGAACAAGCAATCGCCAAATATCCTGGTCTACATATTCCTCCCCAAGTTTTGGACTATGTCGCCCGCAAAGTCATCTCCCATGGCCGCGACCTTGATGGGTCCGTAAATCGCCTTGTGGCGGCGAACCAACTTACGGGTGAACCAGTAACAGTTGAATTGGCAGAAAAGGCCTTGCACGACTTAATGAGGGCTCGCGATAGCCGTCGTATCAAGATCGATGAAATCCAAATAATGGTCGCCAAACACTTCAAAGTGTCCAAGCCAGATTTGCTATCGTCGCGCCGGTCTCGTTCCGTGGTACGTCCTCGTCAAATCGCAATGTATTTGTCAAAAATGCTGACATCACGGTCATTGCCAGAGATCGGCCGCCGGTTTGGCAATCGTGATCACACAACGGTATTGCACGCTGTGCGTAAGGTCGAACAGCTTATGTCTGAGGACAATGGGTTCGCCCAAGAAGTTGAATTGCTTAAGCGCATGATTGAAGACTGATAACAGCATCCTTCAATGCGTAGATATCTAGCCCCTTTGTCTTCATGACAAAGGGGCTTTTGTTTAATCTTTTTTGGCTTCAACAACTTCGGTGATGGTGCGCTGCACCAACTTAACGCGTCCAGATTTCACCAAGGCATCGCGCAATACATATTCGATCTGCGCGTTTAAACTACGCAGATCGTCATCGGCCCATCGCTGCATCGCATCCATTACTTGAGGTGAAACCCTTAAAGCGAATGCTTTTTTTGACGGCATTTCGATCCCCTAGTAAAGGCTGCCTGTATTGACCACGGGCTGAGCGTCGTGTTGACCGCACAGAACAACCAATAGGTTGGAAACCATCGCTGCCTTGCGTTCATCATCCAATTCCACCACCTCGCGTTCGCTTAGTTGATGAAGCGCCATTTCCACCATGCCAACCGCGCCCTCAACAATCTTTTCACGCGCATCAACAATGGCGCTGGCCTGCTGACGTTGCAACATGGCGGCGGCAATTTCTTGTGCGTAAGCCAAATGGGAAATCCGCGCTTCCACCACTTCAACCCCAGCCTTTTGCAAACGATCCTGAATTTCATGTTGCAGCATTTCTGCCACCTCAGTCGGGTTCGCTCTGAGAGAGACGACGTCATTCTCCTCACTATCCTTCAAATCATAGGCGTATCTACTCGCAAGCGTGCGCACCGCTGCTTCTGATTGAACGGCAACGAAGTCTTTGTAATTATCCACTTCAAAGGTCGCCTCAGCCGTGTCCGTAACGCGCCAAACAACGATTGCAGCGATCTCGATTGGGTTGCCGTTGGCGTCATTGACCTTGTTTTTGCCGCTTTCAAAATTGCGCAGGCGCAACGATACGGGGATACGCGGATGGCAAAACGGGACGATCCACCTCAGACCTTGTTTTTTCAATGTGCCATTATAGGCCCCAAACAACACAATAACGCGAGACTCTTTTGGCTGCACCATCACGAAACCAGCAATAATAATTGCGGAAACGACAACACCCAAAATCAATGGCGGGACAACAAATAGGGGACCACCGTCAGTAACAATGCCATTGACAAAGGCATAAAATGCGCCCGCAACCCAAAGCGCTAACACGCCGATCATTGGATAGCCGGAAATTGACCATGCTTCTTTTTCATTCATTGTAAAACTCCAAAACTGATATCATATTGATATCAATATAGGATCAATGCTTCGCTTTACAAGTCGGCTATTGATAAGATAATGAAATAGCTGGTTCATAATCGCGAATATCGGGCCCTTTTTCCTTGCCTTTTGGTCTGCAAAAGGTCATTTTCCTTGTCCCCGCATTGGGTGTGAGACGTATAAGCTGCACCAAAAGCAGCGAAGAGATACCGGGAGTAGACATCAATGAAAGTTACGCTTGAGAGAAATCACCTTTTGAAATCACTCGGCCATGTGCATCGTGTTGTTGAGCGCCGCACAACCTACCCAATTCTTTCAAATGTTCTGCTCAATGCTAGCGATGGCAGCTTGCAACTACGCGCAACGGATTTGGACATTGAAGTCACCGAATCGGTGCCTGCAATGGTGGGCACGCCCGGCACCACGACAGTGCCCGCCCATACGCTCTATGAAATTGTCCGCAAGCTCTCAGATGGCGCAGAAGTCAATATTGAAGTTGATGGTGCTGGCGAGCAGATGGCCATCACATCGGGTCGTTCAAAGTTTAATTTGACCTGTTTGGGTGCGGACGGGTTCCCGGACTTAAAGTCCGGCGATTTCTCACACAAATTCGCAATTAAATCAGGCGCGCTGCGCCAACTGATCGATTGCACACAGTTCGCCATTTCGAGCGAAGAAACCCGATATTATCTAAACGGCATTTTCTTTCACACCATGGATGATGGTGGAGCCGTGATCATGCGGGCTGTCGCAACAGACGGTCACCGATTGGCCCGCGCTCAAGTTTCAGCGCCTGATGGGTCACAAGGCATGCCTTCGATCATTGTGCCGCGCAAAACAGTTGCTGAAGTGCAAAAGCTCTTGTCTGGCGATGATGAAGATGTGGCCATTGAACTGTCGGAAACCAAAATTCGGATCGAGGTTGGTGGCGTTGTTCTTCTGTCCAAATTGATCGAAGGCACGTTCCCAGATTATGAGCGGGTTATCCCTCAAAACAACGATAAGCGCCTAACCGTCGATACGGGAACTTTCAAACAGGCGGTTGATCGCGTGTCGACCATTGCGTCAGACCGGGGTGGCAAGGCTGTAAAGTTGGCCATTGGCAATGGCCTGTTGGAAATGAGCGTAACAAATCCAGATCACGGCACGGCTCGCGAAGAACTGCCTATCGAATTTGAAGATGATGGATTTGAAATCGGCTTTAATGCCCGTTACCTTTTGGATATTATCGATCAGGTGCGTTCGGAAACAGCGATCTTCATGCTTTCAGATGCAGGATCGCCAACCATCGTTCAATCGGAAAATGACGATGACGCGCTCTATGTTCTGATGCCGATGCGTGTTTAGCGCCAAAGGGGTCGTTGTTCATGGCGGGTATACGCCAAACGCCAAGCCACTTTATTTCCCGGTTGCGGCTTTCAAATTTTCGCAATTATGCCAGTGCTGCTTTGGACCCGAACGACAGCCATGTGGTGCTGACGGGGCCAAATGGCGCGGGGAAAACCAATCTCCTTGAAGCGATTTCACTGCTTGCGCCCGGACGCGGTTTGCGTCGCGCAAGTTTTGATACATTGGCATTGCATAATGGCATTGGCAGTTGGGCGGTGGCGGCGAGCGTAGAAACCGTTTACGGCACGGTTGATTTGGGTACAGGTTTGGAAGCTGAAAGTAATTCTGGTCGCCGGGTAAAGATAAATGGCGCTGCAGCAAAAACCGTCGATCAACTTGGCGAATATTTGCGCATTCTTTGGCTAACGCCGGCTCAAGATGGTCTGTTCACTGGTCCTGCCGCAGATCGTCGCCGGTTTTTTGATCGCTTAGTTTTGGCCCTGATCCCTGGTCACGGGGCTGAGGTTTCCCAATTCGAAAAGGCAATGCGGCAACGCAACAAATTGTTGGACGAAAATGGTGACCCCGCTTGGGCGTCAGCTATTGAAGTACAGATGGCCGCCCATGCGTCCGCGATGCATTTTTCGCGCCTTGATACAATTGCCCATCTCAACGAATTGCTGCGTTTAGAAGGTGATACTGGTTTCCCCTCAGCCCATCTAGAAATTGAGAGCCAAGAAGCAGTTGGCGAATTTCAAACCTCAACAGAACTCGAAGAAGCCTATATTGAGTTATGGCGCCAGAGGCGACATCTCGACCGCGCCGCCGGGCGCACAACCGTCGGGCCCCATCGCACCGATATTTTGATCACCAACACGGACAAGCAAGTGCCCGCGAGCATTTGCTCAACGGGCGAGCAAAAAGCGCTTCTTGTGGGCCTCATAATGGCGCAGGCGCGTCTTGTGAAGCAAATGACAGGTATTTCGCCGCTGCTGTTGCTGGACGAAATTGCGGCCCATTTGGACGCTGATCGACGGGCTTCGCTCTTTTCACTGCTCAATGCGTTGGGCACACAATGTTGGATGACTGGCACAGACCAAATTCTGTTTGACGCTTTAGCCGGAGATGCGCAGTTTTTTCGGGTCGATGAGGCCCTTTTAACCCCCATTAATCCCTGATCTTAGCTGCAATGGGTCTGTTTAGCTGTCCAATTGGTGAAATGAGCGCTGAACGCTTTGGTTTCAGGCAAAAAAAGTCTAGAAATAGGTAAGTTTAATTGAAAATGATTCGGTGCAAATGAGCGACGAAAACACAGTTCCTGAAAATGGCGATTATGGTGCGGATAGCATTAAGGTTCTTAAAGGCCTAGATGCGGTGCGCAAGCGACCTGGCATGTATATTGGCGATACGGACGACGGGTCCGGATTGCATCATATGGTGTACGAAGTTGTCGACAACGCGATTGATGAAGCACTGGCTGGTCATGCAGATTATGTAACGGTCACCATTAATGCAGACGGTTCGGTTTCAGTAACCGATAACGGCCGCGGCATCCCAACTGGTATTCATGAAGAAGAAGGCGTTTCAGCCGCTGAACTGATCATGACCCAGCTGCACGCTGGTGGTAAGTTCGATAGCAACTCCTATAAAGTTTCTGGCGGTTTGCACGGCGTGGGCGTTTCCGTTGTTAACGCGCTTTCGGTTTGGCTTGAAATGGACATTAAGCGCGATGGCGAACATCACCGGATGCGCTTTACCCATGGCGTACCTGATGCGCCGCTGGCCAAAGTCGGCGATTCTGGCGGCGAAAAAGGCACAAAAATCACCTTTATGCCGTCGTCCGAAACCTTCACCATGGTTGAGTTCGACTATGCAACGCTTGAGCATCGATTGCGCGAGCTGGCGTTTTTGAATTCGGGTGTACGTATTATTCTAACGGACAAGCGCCACCCTGAAGAATTGACCCAAGAACTTCACTATGATGGCGGCTTGCAAGAGTTCGTGCGCTACTTGGATAAAGCCAAGCAATCGATGATCGCAGCGCCGATCTATATTACCGCCGAAAAAGACGACATTACTGTAGAATTGGCCTTTTGGTGGAACGATAGCTACCACGAAAATGTCCTATGCTTCACCAACAATATCCCCCAGCGGGATGGCGGCACCCACCTTGCTGGTTTGCGCGGCGGACTAACGCGCCAAGTCATTGGCTATGCGGATAGAAGCGGCATCCTCAAAAAAGAAAAAGTGCAGCCAACCGGCGATGATACTCGCGAAGGCCTAACTTGCGTTCTTTCAGTGAAAGTGCCGGACCCTAAATTCTCATCCCAGACCAAAGACAAGCTTGTTTCGTCCGAAGTCCGGCCAGTTGTTGAATCAGTGGTCAATGAGCGGCTAAACCAGTGGTTTGAAGAACATCCCGCAGAAGCCAAACAAATTGTTTCAAAAGTGGCCGAAGCCGCTGCCGCACGCGAGGCAGCACGCAAGGCACGCGAGCTAACGCGCCGTAAATCATCGCTTGATGTGTCTTATCTCGCTGGCAAACTCAAAGATTGCTCGGAAAAAGACCCCGCCCTTTCAGAACTCTTCCTGGTGGAGGGTGATTCGGCGGGCGGCTCAGCGTCCCAAGGTCGTGATCGTGGCACACAAGCGGTTTTGCCTTTGCGTGGTAAAATCTTGAACGTGGAACGTGCCCGGTTCGATAAAATGCTATCCAGCCAAGAAATTGGCAATTTGGTGATGGCGCTTGGCACCTCAATCGGCCGCGAAGAATTTAACATCGAAAAGCTTCGCTACCACAAAATCATCATCATGACAGATGCGGACGTGGATGGTTCTCACATTCGAACTTTGCTGCTGACCTTCTTTTATCGTCAAATGCCTGAATTGGTGGAACGCGGTCATATCTACATCGCCCAACCCCCACTTTACAAAGTGCGGCGTGGACAGTCAGAACAATATTTGAAAGACGAACGGGCACGCGAAGAATATTTGCTGACCGTTGGGCTTGAAGATTCAGTGCTGACCACTGGCGCAGGCGCTGCTAGGGGCGGCAACGACTTGGCCGAAATCGTTTCGAAATCGCGCGATATGGTGCATATCATCAACGCGCTTAACGCCCGCTACAACCGGCAAATAGTTGAGCAATGCACCATTACCGGGGCTTTAGCCCAAGCCGTATTGGAAGATCCAGCCAAAGCCAACGCAATGGCTCAAGAAGTGGCAGAACGTCTCAATTTGGTTTCAGCAGAAACCGAAAAAGGCTGGACCGGCACGTTTGATGATCAGATCGGCTATAGCTTCGCCCGCATCGTGCGCGGCGTTGAAGAACGCCACACCCTTGATCCGTCATTGATCAATTCGCTAGATGCGCGAAACCTAGAACGACTGGCCACTGATGTGGCTGATGTTTTTGTCGGCGTCGCCAAGTTTGAGCGCAAGGGCAATGGCGAAGAAATTTACGGCCCCTTCTCGCTTTACGAAGCGATCACCAGCTTTGGGCGCAAAGGCATCACCATGCAGCGTTATAAGGGCTTGGGCGAAATGAACCCAGAACAGCTTTGGGAAACAACGCTTGATCCAAATGTGCGCTCGCTCTTGCAAGTGCATATTAAAGAAAGCGACGTTGCTGACGAAACCTTTAGCCGCCTGATGGGTGATCTGGTGGAACCACGCCGCGAGTTCATCCAAAATAACGCCCTAAGCGCCACTAATATCGACGCTTAGTTTTATCTCGCGGGGCGCACCGGATTTTGAATGACGCACTACACACTAGTGTGTCCGTGCTATTCAAAATCCTGCCCCTCCGATGGGACGCGCGAAACGTCGCGCGAATTTTTCGCTGGCGCTGGCACGGGGTGCCGGGGAAGCAAGCTTAGCTTGCTACGGCGGCGTGAAAAAAGTCATCGCGCGGCTCCGCTCAGGGCATGGCCTAACAAGAAGTTGTGCCGCAGTTGGATTTGATTGAAAGTCTTTTTTACATTCCTCGTCGTCCTCGGGCTTGACCCGAGGATCCATACTGCACGTCAATTTTCCGCAACATCTGCGTGGGGCACGGTCGTCCTACAAAGCCGAAAACCATCATGGACCCTCGGGTCAAGCCCGAGGGTGACGAAGGGAGGGAGAGGTCGACTATTTGGAATTCGTAGTCAGCCGGAGCAAGTACACAACAATTACAACGCCCGCACCATCAGCACCGTCGTAAAACCGCTATGCCATTCTTCATCCGGATAAGTGTCCACTTCCTCAAACCCGTGTTTCTTGTAAAACCCACGTGCTTGGGTGTTAAACGTGTCCGTTTCTAGCCGCGCTTCATCATAAGATTTTGAAATTTCTCCGACGGCGAGTGCCAGCAACTTGCCACCCGCGCCTGCGCCTTGGTGGGCGTGCGATACGTGCAATGCTTCTAAAAAATTATCATACCAATGGGCCATCCCGATGACCTGATTGTTGATCTCGGCGACATAAAAGTCAGCCCAATAGTTTGCGACATATTCACGTTGGCGCTCGTCCATTCCCTTGGCGTGCTCTTTGCCTTTTTCAGACAATGCCGGCAGCCATGTATGGTTGAATGTGGAGTTCATCACCTCCAATATTTGATCACTGTCATCTTCCCGTGCGGGTCGAATTTGAACGCTCATATCGAAATTTCTCGTCTGTGGTTGGTGCCTTTTCGGGGAATATAGAGCGCTCAACGACGCGCGCAAGGCCCGATCAAACAATACTTATCCTCACCCAAAACTTTTCCTGTATACTCAAAGCGCTTTCACATTCCACCGGCTGCCGACGGGCAGTGGAACATTATTCTTTGATGTCGTGAAAGTTTGGCTTGGCTGTGATGGTCGCATTGCAGCAGCACATATTGCTTAATTGTCCAGTCCGACACCGAAGGCATCTGTAAGCCGCTTAATGGGAGCTGTTTCTCATTATCATCGAATGGTCAGCCAACCGCTGACTAAACAGCTTTGATGGAGCGCATGCAAAGGGGATAGAAGGGTTCAGCACCCCGGGGCACTTGAGCAATATGGCTTTGGTCAATGGCGCGGGGTCGTTTTGCGCTCCCACCCCACATTCTTTCGCGTTTTGAGCAAAAATCGGCTCCGCGCTCCGAAAACTTAAAATTGGGCGAGTGGCTTGGGCCGCTGGCCGTAAAATCATGTCAAAATTTACGCCACATAAACCGGCCACATTTAAGTTGGATATAGAGCCACCCAAACTATGTGAGCGATGAACTTGGCAAAGCGACCCACCAACAAAAATTCAGACATACGCTTGACCCAGCAAGATCGTGTGGGCGGTGGCAAGAAGAAGCCACGCAGCAGTGCGGCCAAAAAATCTAAGGCAAAGGTCTCCAAAGCAAAGGCCGCGAAGCCAAGAACTGCCGCACGGAAAAAGCCAACCCGCAAAAAACAACAGAAACGTGGTTTTTGGTGGTTGTTTGGCAAACTGTTTTATTGGGGCAGTGTGATGGCTGTTTGGGGCATTATAGCTGTCGCGGGTATTGTTGCTTACTACGGTATGAAATTGCCGGCCGCCGATACCTGGGCCATTCCGGACCGTCCGGCTAACATTCGCATTGTCGCAGCCGATGGCCGTTTGATCTCAAACCGGGGCAAAATGGGCGGCGAAGCCGTCGCCATTCATGAATTGCCACACTATGTCCCCAACGCTGTTTTGGCGATTGAGGACCGGCGCTTTTATGATCACCCGGGTTTCGACCCAATCGGCATTTTGGGTGCCATGCGGATCAACGTGTCCGCTGGCCGCATGCCGCTTTCCGGTCATGGTGGGTCTACCATTACCCAACAGGTGGCAAAAAACTTGTTTCTAACGCCTGATCAAACAGCGGGCCGCAAAATCCAAGAAGTGCTTCTCGCGATTTGGCTGGAGAACAATTATTCCAAAACAGAGATTTTGGAGCTCTATCTCAATCGAATGTATTTTGGTTCTGGGACCTATGGCATCGAAGCCGCCACCCAGCGCTATTTCGGCAAATCTGCCCGCAATCTATCTCTGGGCGAAGCGGCGATTCTTGCTGGTGTGCTCAAAGCCCCTTCGCGGCTGGCGCCGAACAAAAATTCAGATGGTGCCGCTGCACGAGCGCGTCTTGTTTTGAACGCGATGGCACGAGAAGAATTCATCTCGCAAAAAGAGGCTGAAGCAGCTGCCATCGATCCAAACCGTCGTATCCGCACGCGGATAACAGGCACAGAATATTATGTTGCCGATTGGGTAGAAGCCTTGATGGATTCTTATCTGGGTACGGTGACAGAAGACGTTGTGGTGCACACCACTATTGATTGGGAACTGCAAAAAGAAGCAGAGTTTTTGATCAAAGAGGTCATTCGCAAAAATGGCGAAGAACGCAATTTCTCCCAAGGCGCCTTGGTCGCCATGCGCCCAGATGGGGCTGTGCAATCCGTTGTTGGGGGCACTGATTATACAAAAAGCCAATATAACCGTGCAGTGACAGCAAAACGCCAGCCGGGCTCTGCTTTCAAGCCCTTCGTTTATCTAACGGCGGTGGAAAATGGCTATACCCCCAACACCATCGTTGAAGATACGCCCTTCACCTACAAAGGCTGGAGCCCAGAAAATTCGTCTGGCAAGGCCAAAGGGCGCATGCAGTTGCGCGATGCACTGGCCCAGTCTTCAAACCTTGTAGCGGCAAAGCTCGCCATAGAATTGGGGCCTCAAAATGTGGTCAATACCGCCTATAAACTTGGTATCTCTTCAAACCTTCAAGCCTTGCCTTCCATTGCGTTGGGCACGCCTGAAATTTCATTGTTGGAGCTGACCGCCGCCTATGCGCCGTTCTCCAACGGCGGTCAGGGTGTTATTGCCCATGTGATCTCACGCATCGAAACGGCTGACGGCAGATTGCTTTATTCGCACATTCCCGCAGGGCCCGGGCCGGTCATGTCTCAAGATTCAGTCGGCAAAATGAATGATATGCTGTCCCACGCCATCGAAGTCGGCACGGGTCGAAAAGCCGCCTTTGGCAGTTGGCCGCTTGGGGGCAAAACAGGCACGTCGCAGAAAAACCGTGACGCACTTTTTGTTGGATATTCGGCGCGGCTGGTCACCGGCGTTTGGCTCGGGAATGATGATGGCAGCCCCACAGACAAAGTGGGCGGCAGTTCGTTCCCTGTGGAAATTTGGCGCGATTTTATGGAAAAGGCCCACTCCAATTGGGCGGTTGCCCAATTGCCGGGAGGCGACGGCCGATTTGATCGAACGCCGCTGCAGGAAATTGGTCAACAAGCAAACAATCAGCAACAGCCACAGCGCCGATCAATTGGCGATCTCCTGTCGGACATATTCAACCGCTAGCCTTACCAAATGAATGGGATCAACTTCTTTGTGTCGGCCTCATAGGCCTTAAAGGGTTCGCCATAGCGTTCGCGCAAATAAGTGTCCAATTTGGGGATGTTGAAAAACATAAAAAACACCAAAAGCAATAGTGCAACACCATATCCAATAAAGTGGCCAGCAATTATGGCGTATCCCAGCACCCACAAAACATCACCGAAGAAATTGATGTGCATCGACAGACTAAATAGGCCGTTCGTATAGAGTTTGCCTTTGTTTACGGGGTCATTTTTAAAGATATGTCGTTGCCATTCGGATGTTGAATTCAAAATACTTCCAAGCAAAAAGATACCGACGCCGATCCAGTCGACAATGCCCAGAGGGGCGGCATTTGGCAGGGTCAAAATTGCAAACCCAACATAGTAGATCGCATAGGCAATCGGCACGCTAAACACTTCCGCCCACGGCATTTGACGTTTCAAGAACGAAAATTTCATGACCGCCATTCGCACCAAAACGACTAGCGAGAAAATTAGGATGATCCAGCGCCGTTCAGGAGCTTGCTCCAAGAAGGGCCAACCAAAATAGCTTGATATATACTGATCACCGCCGCCAAACATGAGGAAATATGAAACCCCAATAAGTCCAATTTCAAACAGTGTTATCGCGACCTTCTGCGGATGAGATGTTCCCTTTTTTGCATAAAGTTCCATTTACTTGTCCCCATGTGGCAAATTGGCTGTAAAATCAGGCGCACGATCAAAAACCGTTGAGAGATAGATTTCGCCTTCAATTTGTCGCAGAAAGGCACGAGCCGTTTCTTGGCTTGGCGCTTGTTGACCTAGTGCGTCGGCGAGGTTTTTGTAATGTTGGCGAATAGTGCGTTTGAAGGTAGCAGAGCGACTTAAACTGTCGAAAAATAAGGCGAAGTAGCGAGACAGTTCGATCTCATTTTGTCGCGTGAAATCGACAAGAAATGCGCCCAACATTTCGATCAGTGCTGTTTTTTGATCCTCGAATGAGAGCTGGCCAAATGCGTGGTGGTCAAATGCTGAGAAGTTTTGCAAGAAGTAATGCGCTAGGACAGCTTCATACAATGCGTCTTTGGAGGCGAAGTGATGGTAAAGTGCACCCCGAGAGGTTTCCGCAAGTTTCAAGATTTCCTCAACGCCAGTACCATCTACGCCTCTTCTTAAGAAAAGTTGAAACGCGGCAAACATCAGCCGCTGCCTCGCGTTCATTTTTTCCTCAAATTCCATCTTCGTCTTCTCCACCATTTTGTGGTTGTTTTCGCAGCCTCGCCACCCGCATCCACCTCCATCGTCCGCAATCAACAAAATGACAATGGTATAGACCGACCGATCGGTATGTAGAGTTGATCGAAGCGATTGTCAACGACCAAACGGAAGAATTTTGGAGATTAGTTCAATAGATTGGAGCAACGAGGCGTGGAGCGATTAGCGCGCATTAGCCCAGCGTGGTGAGGATGATTGAAACTCTTCGACCAATAATTCGGCAAGCGACTAATGATATGCGAACAATGTTCGCCCATGGGCCTTCAACCAAGCGCGGCCGCGTTCCATATCGGGTAGCGTCCGCCGGACTTGGTCCCAAAAAGCTTGGCTGTGGTTCATTTCAATCAGATGCGCAACTTCATGGGCTGCGACATAATCAAGAACGAACTGGGGGGCCAGAATTAGCCGCCAATTGTAGTTGAGATTGCCTTTGGAGGAACAAGATCCCCAACGGGTAGATTGATCGCGCATGGAAATGGACTTGAATTGAACACCCAATTGCTGTGCGTGAAAAGAAGAACGTTCGCTCAGATCGGATTTGGCTTCGCTTTTCAGCCAATTTTTGGTGCGCCGCCCAATATGGGCAGGATCGCCAGGCATATGTAGAATTTGAAATGCGTCACCTAACTCAACGCTGGGTACGCCGCGCAATTTGCCGGTGCTCTGAATAAGCGTGTCCGTACCCCGTAGTGGAATTGTCATTCCCGCCTCGATGGATTTTGCCGCAACAATATGGTGCTGACGGGCAGCCAGCCAATTGTGTTGGCTTTGCAAAAAGGCTTCTGCATCCTTCCAATTTCCAGATTTTGGCACCGTTAGGACAATGCCATGTCGGCTGTCCAATGTGATCCTATATCGTCGGGCGCGGGGATTCTTGCGAACAGCGATTTCATGAACAACGCCCTCAACCTCGATGCGCGTTTGGTCAGGAATTGGATTGAGAATTTGGTGTAGGATCATGGGGGGATTTTGCGAAATACAACCCATAAACGCAAGGCATAATCAATCATATGCGAGCACAAAAAAGGCACCTGTCTTATGTGAAGACAGATGCCCTTCGGGGGTGTCAGGGGAAACTGACGGGGGAGAAACAGGACCACCGCACCAGTGCGCGGTGGTTAAAGCTTACTCGTCGTCCGCGTCACGCTTTTTCTTTTTAGGCTTTTCGGCCTCTGCCTCATCATCAAAGCTTTTTGTTTTGTGTGCAGATTTAAAGCGATCGAACTCTTCGCGGTCACGTGCCATATGTAGGCTGGTCAAAAACTCTTCGAAGTCAGCGCGTTCTTGCTCAAGACGCATACGCTCTTCTTCAAGGCGACGGATTTCAGCTTCACGATATTCGTCAAAAGCTGCGTTGCCTGTCGCATTGTAACGACCACGACCGCGACCACCACGGCTTTTCATTTTACATTTTTGGTTTTTCATCCACTTTTCTGCCTTTTCGCTAGAGCCACCGTAATGTTCGCCCCACAATATGTAGGCAAGCATTGCAAGGCCAAGCGGCCAGAAGAAAACAAAACCCAAAACCATTAGGGCAATGTTAAGTGGAGACCAATGGGGTTTAATAACTGCTGTGCTCATTTTTTCTTCCTTCATCAACGATACACAATATTTGGTGGCGAACTCCCATGCTTCAAGCGTCAAAAAAATGAAAATTACCTCTTGAAATGCGCAAAAATTGAACCAATCGGGCGCGCATTCGTATAAATATCATAGGAATTATGGGGCCAATTGCGTATTGATGGGCCAAAATTGGTTGAAAATTTACAATGCTGAACAATCTCGCAGCCAAAAATATTGGCTCTCATCACCGTCTTCGCCTGGAAACACTCGTCCGTCTGCGCTGGTTGGCGGTCATTGGTCAATCAGCCGGGGTGCTGGTTGTTGCCTTCGTCTTTAATTACAGCTTGCCTTTGGGCGCGTGCCTAACACTGATCGCCTTATCCGCATGGCTCAATGTCATTTTGCTGATCAGATATCCTGCGAACTTCCGCGTTCGCTCGGTCTATGCCGCCGCGCTGTTGGCCTATGATTCAATTCAATTGGGCGGCCTACTATATTTGACGGGCGGCTTATCCAACCCGTTTTCAATTTTGTTGTTGGCACCAATTTCGGTCTCTGCCACCACATTGAGTTTCAGATGGACAGTTGCCCTAAGTGCATTAGCTGTCATCATTGCGACGATCTTGGGGTTTTTTCACTATGCGTTGCCTTGGGATGCGCAGGTCCCCATCCAGTTCCCTGAATTATATACATTTGGCATTTGGGTTGGCATTGTTTGCGGCGTTGCTTTCATTTCAGCCTATACCAACAGAGTTGCCCACGAAGCCCGGCAGCTTGCAGATGCATTGAGCGCAACCGAACTGGTGCTGGCCCGCGAAACTCATATTACCGCGTTGGATGGATTGGCCGCCGCAGCCGCTCACGAATTGGGCACGCCATTGGCGACAATCGCATTGGCGGGAAAAGAAGCACTATCTGATCTTAATGATCCAGAATCGGTGAAAAAGGATCTCGAACTGATCTCTGAGCAAGCGGCGCGCTGCCGGTCGATTTTGCAAAAATTGCGCAATTTAAATGCGGGGGAAAACCCGTTCAGCGAACTCACTTTGTCGGATTTGCTGGCTGAAGTTGCAGAGCCGCATCGATTTTTCGGCATTGATATTCAACTGAACAAATTGGGCAAGGGTGATGAGCCCAATATTGCACGCAATGCAGGCCTTATATATGGGCTGGGTAATTTCATCGAAAACGCCGTCGACTTTGCAGATCAAAAGGTCACAATTGACCTTGATTGGTCTGCCCAGCAAATTTCGATTAACATTCAAGATGATGGACCTGGTTTTGCCCCGGAGATGCTTTCGCGTTTAGGAGAACCATTTTTGACCACACGACCCAAAGATGAACTGGTGGATCATGATCCAACCGAACCGGGTGGGTTAGGTTTGGGTGTATTTATTGCGAAAACACTGCTTGAACGTGCAGGGGCTAACATCGCGTTTGCCAATTTGACGGCAAAGGGACATGCCTGCGTCAATATACACTGGCCCCGAGAGGTGATTGAAATCCAAAAGTCCGATATGCTCCCGGCTGGGGAGATGAGATGAACTATTGCCGCGCGACAAAGTGCGATTTAGTTTGTGATTGCGAGGTAGATATATGACCAGTGTACAAGAACTGATGGATAAAGATCTGTCTTTGTTGCTCGTTGATGATGACAAGCCATTTTTGACACGGCTTGAACGGGCGATGCAAAAACGCGGATTTGACGTGCGGGTTGCTGACAGCGTTGCTGCTGGCATGGCGCAGGTCAAATCTAATCCGCCCGCCTATGCGGTTGTTGATATGCGGCTGGAAGACGGCAATGGGCTACAGGTAGTTTCGACCCTCAATGAATTGCGTCCAGATGCACGTGCAGTTGTGCTGACAGGGTACGGCAATATTGCCACCGCTGTGACGGCGGTGAAATTGGGTGCTGTGGATTATCTGGCAAAGCCAGCCGACGCGGACGATGTGTTTAAAGCCCTGATGGCGGCGGATGATGAAATAAAGGCCGACCCACCAGAAAACCCAATGTCCGCCGATCGGGTCCGTTGGGAACATATTCAACGGGTTTACGAATTATGCGACCGCAACGTTTCTGAAACGGCGCGGCGTTTGAATATGCACCGCAGAACATTGCAGCGCATTCTGGCAAAACGCGCACCGAGATAATTAAACGGGGCTGCTAAACTTCGCGTGAGCTGAGCAACTGACGGTTTGAGAAAACCCAGCAGCCTGTTAGCGTGGGCTAATTCCACTCAGGCCGACAAATAATAGGGCGAATATGACTGTTACTCTTTCATTTCATGGTGCTGCAGGCACTGTCACTGGTTCAAGCTATCGGGTAACGCACCCAAAAGGGCAGTTCCTTGTTGATTGTGGCCTGTTTCAAGGCAACAAAACCGTACGAGCTTTGAACCTTAAGCCTTTCCCATTTAGCCCAGCTGATTTGGACTTCATGTTGCTCACCCATGCGCATATTGACCATGCGGGGTTGATCCCGAAATTGGTCAAACACGGTTTTAAAGGTCCCATTCACGCAACAGAAGCGACTACAGGTCTGATGGGCTATTTGCTGCCCGACAGTGCAGGCATTCAAGAGTTCGAGGCAGAACGGCAAAATCGCCGCCGGGCCCGCAAAGGGCAAGAACCGGTTGAGCCGCTTTATTCAAGAGATGATGCGCAAGAGGCATTAGATCGTGCCAAGGGATATGATTATCAAAGCTGGTTTGAACCTGGCCCCGGTGTGAAAGCACGGTTCTGGAATGCGGGTCATATTTTGGGCTCGTCGTCCATTGAAGTGCAGGTGATGGATGAAGATGGAAAACCTATTCATATCTTGTTCTCCGGCGACATCGGACCGGACGAAAAAGTATTCTACCTCGAGCCAGATGCCCCGGCTGGGTTCGATTACATTTTATGCGAGAGCACTTATGGCGGTCGCGACCGTGATGATTATTCGCTTGATCAGCGTCGAGAAGCATTCAAAAACGAGATCAACCGCGCCTTGGATAAAGGCGGCAATTTGGTGATCCCGGCTTTCGCGGTGGAACGCAGCCAAGAGCTGTTGCACGATATTGGCTTGCTGATCAAAAAAGGAGACATCAACCCCCAAGTTGTGTTCTTAGATTCGCCATTGGCCCGCAAAGTCACCACCGTATTTAAAGAGCATGCGGCCGCCCTGCAGGACATGGAACTCAGTGCAGAAGAATTGTTTGCCGATCCACGCTTCCGCATTGTTGAATCGGTGGAAGAGTCAAAGGACATTAACAAAATCAATGGCGGCGCGATCATCATGGCCGCATCGGGCATGTGCGATGCTGGGCGGATCAAGCACCATTTGCGTAATAATATTTCCGATCCAAAATCGACGGTTTTATTTGTTGGCTATCAAGCGCCAGGCACATTGGGGCACGTGATCCAATCGGGTAAATCCGAAGTGCGTATCCACGGCAACAATCATACAGTTCGCGCCGATATTCGCCGGATCGGTAATTATTCGGCCCACGGGGACCACACAGAATTGATGGATTGGATTGGCGAACGCCTGCCGGCCCATGGCGCGATCTTCCTCACCCATGGTGAAGATGAAGGGCGCAAAGCCATGCAAGATGCATTGGCCAAAACCGGATTGAAAGGCGATCAAGTGCAGGCGCCTCAGCTTGATGACATATTTGAGCTGCAAGCTTCCGGCATTAAGAGCGTTAGCCATACAACGGCACCACGTATCGATCCGGCACAATTCAGTGTGGATTGGACAGCTGAATATGCGCAGTTCACCATTGAGTTGAACCAGATGTTGGCAGGCGATATGGACGATAAAGAGCGTTTGGCCTTAATCAAAAAGCTACATGGGCAGTTGGAAAACAGCTAGATAGAATTTGGTCCCGGGTCCATTAATTGGTGGATCCGGTCGGCCCCCATCCGCGCAATCTTGAGCATCATCGCCTTGCGTCGCGCTGCAGGCAATTTGTCCTCGTTGGCTGGGCGCAATATCTCTGCCCCATGCCCGTCCGCAACGATCAAGCCTTCCGTTTCTGGGAATATATCTCCATCAAGTTCTGGCGGTTTGGCAAAGAAAAATCGGTCGCAATATTGGCTATATTCAGGCCATTTATTGTCCACCTGATAATCTTGCAAACTAGATTTGATCTCGATGATCCAAATGTCGCCCTTTGGCCCAACACCAAGCAAATCTGCCCGTCGCCCGTTGGCCAATGTCACTTCCGCAAAGCAGCAGAAATCATAACGCTCGCGCAATAATCGCATGGTTCCGCGTTGCACGCGCAAAGCTGTTTCGGACTGTCTTCCATCAATAATGGGCGGCAAATTGTCTAAATGCGAACTCATGCATCAAGCTTAGGTGATTTCTTTGCGCCTGAAAAGCTGCCCCCACCCAGTGCACCAGCAAAAATGAACCCTAAGATCAACAACGGCAATGGGGCCAAAAACGCCATCCGAATACCAAAGGCCTCTGCGATAAAGCCAAGACATGCCGGGCCGATAAAGAACACTAAAAAGGCGGTTTGGGCGAGCGAAGCGACATTAGTTGAAGCCGGGCGGTCTCCCCTGCGGGCTGCGGCCGATACGGCAAGCGGATAGATGATGCTTGAGCCCATGCCCAACAGCATAAAGCCCAGCACAGCAAGCCAGAAGGTGGGTGCAACACCAACCAAAGAAACGCCAATTATGGTGATGCCGAGCGAAATTTTAGCCATGATCACGGTGCCAAAATGTTCGACCACCGGGTCAGCATAAAAGCGGGTCATGGCCATCACAAAGGTAAAGGCGATCAGGCTTGTGCTTTCTGCAAACTCGCCAATTTCAAAGCTGTCGCGCATGTAAATAGTCGACCAGTCAATGCCAGCACCCTCAGCAATCAGCGCGCCAAACGAGACGGCGCACAACGTCAAGATGAACGGCGTGGGGCGCGCGAAAATGCCCTGCTTGTCCTTATTTTCGTCCGATTTAGACGGAGCCATTGTCTGGCCATAGACCGCCAAGATCGTTCCAAATACGACAATTGGAAGTGCAAAAATCATGTGCTGAAATGGCGTGACATCCAAATGTCGCATAAAGCCGCCAAGCAGCGCGGCGGCAAAAAATCCAAAGCTCCAAAATCCATGGCATCGGTTCATGATGCGGCGGCCGATATGCGCTTCAAGGCGGTCAGCCTCCACATTGATCGAGATTTCCATAGCGCCAACGCTCATCCCTGCAAGAAAGATAGCAAGTATCATGAAGCCATAATGGGTTAGCCCGCCCACACCGACATAAAGGGTCGCCATTGCTAGATTTGCGATGAGAAATGTGCGCTTGGTACCGATACGCTCGATGAGCGGTGCGCCAAATGTTAAGAAGATCAACATGCCAAATGAGCTGCCCATCAGGGCGAGGCCGAGCAAGCCCTCGGCGATATTGAGCTGTTCCTGAATGTCAGCGAGCCGCGATAGCATGCTGCCAAGTCCAAAGGAAAATAGGAAGAAGATCGCGTATAAGCGGTGCTGTGCTTTAATCATGTACTGAATGCTCAAAAGAGGAGGGGTGCAAGTTCGTGACGCTAGGCGAGAAACTGCACCTTGGCAAATAAAAAATGGCCTCCCAAACGGGGAGGCCAAGTCTCCGCGATCTAACGGGGGGCGTTAGGCCGCAGTAACCTCTGACAAAAACTTATCGACCGTGGACTGCAGGCTTTGAGCCTCCTTGGCCATATCCTTTGACGCGACCAGCACTTGGTTCGCGCTTTGATTGGTCTCCCCGGCAGACGACGTCACCTGATTAATCGAGCTGGCAACCAGCTCTGTCCCATTTGCTGCCTGGCTTACGCTCTGGCTGATCTCGGCGGTCGCGGCGCCTTGTTCTTCGACCGCCGATGCGATTGATGTTGTGTAATTTGTCACTTCGCTCATTGTCTGTGCGATCTCTTCAATTGCCCCAACCGCGTCGGTTGTGCTTTCCTGAATTTCACGAATTTGATTGGCGATTTCCTCTGTTGCATCCGCTGTTTGGTTGGCCAGCGATTTCACTTCCGTGGCGACCACTGCGAACCCTTTGCCCATTTCACCAGCCCTTGCCGCTTCAATTGAAGTGTTGAGGGCCAAAAGGTTTGTTTGCTCCGCAATGTCTTGGATTAGCGCCACAACATCGCCAATGCGTTTCGCCCCATCTGCCAATCGGGATACCTTGTTGTTTGTTGATTGGGCGGTTTGCGACGCTGTGTTGACGACGGAGCTGGTCTTGCTCACTTGGCGGGAGATTTCACCAATCGAAGCCGAGAGTTCTTCGGCGGCCGCAGCGACGGCTTTCACATTCGCTGACGCTTCTTGAGAAGCAGTGGCCACTTCATTTGCTTGCCCGGACGTATTTGTGGCAATGCCGTTAAGATCATTTGCCGTTTGGGTCATTTGGCTGGAATTTTGCGAAACTGTGCTCAAGGCCTCGCCAACAGATTCGCGAAACTGGAAAATGAGTTCTTCAATTTTTGTTTGGCGTAGAGCCCGGATATTGGCTTCCTGCTCGCTATCTTTGACCAAGCGTCTGCGCTCGATAGCGTTTTCTTTAAAAACATCGACCGCCCGTGCCATGTCGCCAAGTTCATCTTTTCCATCGGTGCCCACAATATCTACGTCCAGATCACCATTTGCCAACAGGCCCATCGTTTCAGAAAGCTTGGCAATGGGCCGTGTGATCGTGCGTGCAAACACAAAGCCGCAAATTGAAATCACAGCCAATATGATCACGGCGACAAGTGTCAGTGCATTGCGCAATTCGGCAATTGGAGCGTTGCTTTCGTCAACACCTTTGACCGCCACAACGGCCCAGCGCACGCCGGCAAATTTAAAGGGCACACTCAAAAGGTTGAGCCGCTCGCCGCGATAATTGTCGGTAATCGTGTAGCCATATTCGCCATTTATCGCCGCATCAATCGCGGGATAGTCCAATTTCGTCGAAAGAACATCATTTTCCGGCGTAAACTCAGAATCGTTGCGGAACAAATGATCAGCCCCAACAATGAATGTTTCGCCGGTGGTGCCCAGGCCCGTTTTATCATGCATTATGGTGGTGAACCGATCGACGGGAACCTGATAGGCCAGCACGCCAATGCGTTTTCCAAACTCAAAAACGGGTGAAGCTATAAAACTTGCGGGTGCGCCGTCTGAAGGTGAATAAGGAGCAATATCAAGATAGGTGAATTCCCCTTGCGGCAATTCATTGGCAACCTGAAAAGCCTTACCTAAATCGCTGGTTGCCCACGGACCGCCATTTTCAGCAAAGTTCGTAGCGAAATCACTTTCTTTGGCAACGCTATATAAAAGTTGGCCCTTGGTATCGAACAGAAATATGTCGTAATAGCCCATTTGTTGCATGAGGGCGGTGAAGTAGGGATGATATTGGGCGTGAATTTCATCATACCAAAAGTCAACTTCTGCCTCCACCAATTTGTGCCGCTCGCCTAATGGGAACGGATTATTCAATATATAGGTGTCGCGCAGCTTTTTTTCATGATCGTCTTCAAGACGTATCCAAGCGCGCCCAAATGTTTTTATGCCACTAGCGGTGAACGGATTTTGAGCCGTTGTAAGAAGGTCCGACTTTACCCCATCAAAATAGTTCTCGAGTGCGATTTCACGGTTTTCGACGATTGTTTCCAGTTTGGTACGGGTCATTTCGGCTACCGTGGCGGAGCTGATGATAAAGCTAGCGACGCCAAGGCCGATGCCAATTGCAAGGGCTGAACCTGTCAGCGCCAATGGCAGCCGGTAGGCGATTTTGAATGTTGGCAATTTGAACATTTTTGAGCCCGCAATTGGATTAAGTGTGAACCCAGTTTGCAGACTTGTGGTTAATCACTTGTTTTACGCGGGGTAAGGATAAATGCGCAACCAATCCAAACTATCCGATGTTCATGCGATGTTGGATGCTTGCCATGGCTGAAACCCCGTGCCGCTTTGGCGGTTTGCCAACCACTCTATCGCTCACAATTTGCACGCCTGAGAAATCGTTGCGGACAAAACCATATCGCCGATAACCTGAGCCCGGGCTTGGCGCTTTTTGTGTGCGATGATCGTGATCTTTATTGAAGCGGCGCCGGTCCGGTCCAAAATAGCTGTTGGTCTCAAAATAGTTATGTTTGACATTGATCTGTTTGGCCAGCCGCTTTCGAATTTTTGCTGCCGACCACGGTAAAGTCAAAATATCGTCGAAACCCACATCGACGCATTCCAGAATAATGTCTTCGGATGGTGTTTCCACAAAACAAATTAATGGCGCAAACCGAATGCTTAGATCTTGGCTTTCGCGAATAGATTTGATTTGATCTTTGGTTGTGCCAAAATCGCCTGAATAGTCGAACAAAAAGAACGGAACCGGAGCGCTATTTTTATCATTTTCCAGCTCTGCTACGCTGATAAATGGTCGCACAGAAGCGAAGCCCAAATCCGTCGCAATATCGCAAATCAATGCGATAGAGTTCGGGTTGGCTCCCATATTTGTAGCAGAATTAAAGGACAATTATGTGCTCGCTGGGCAATGTTGTTGCCGATCAATCAAATCCGTTGATTAACCAATAATTGAAATAATATTAATAAATGTAATGGCTAACCATTAATTTTTTGTCGAGAAACTGAAATTTTCTGCGGTCATTCGGTAGTTGGCACCAGGGTGCAATAGGCGTGCATATGTGATTGTTTGGCCTTCAAGATGGGTCCGCCGTTCGATAACAAATATCGCATCGTTTTCGCGTAGGCCTAATATGGCGGCTTGATCAGCAGTTGCGTTTTCAGCAGAAAAGAAATGTGCGGCTTCGGAATAGGGCAGGTTTTCAACCAACCATTCGTTTGGGTTAAGCGCGTCGAATGTCATTTTTGATGCATCTGGGGCAAGCGCTAAATTGATCCAGCGCTCTTCAAGTTGGAACGGTTGATCATTGGCAAAATGTACAGACCGCAAATATAAGGCCTTAACGCCCGGTTTTAGGCCTAACGCCGCAGCGGCAATCCCCGTTGGCGTTCGTTCTTGATGTTCCAACATAGAGAAATGATAACGCTTTCCCCGTGCCTCAACTTCTTGGCGCACAAGCGGAATGGTGACTTTGGTGGCGCGGGTGCCCGCCGAGGCGACCCTTGTTCCTGCCCGGCGTTTGCGCAACACAAATCCCTCTTCGGCAAGTTCTCTTATTGCACGATGGGCCGTGGCGCGGGCACAATTATGACGCCGGGCGATGATCTCTTCATGTTCGATCTTGTCGCCTGGGCGCAACTCTCCATTTCGAATGCGCCCAATCAGCTCATTTTTAATTTTGAGATATGCGGGTTCCGGGCTCGACGTCATTTTAAAGGAGTGCTCGCAATTTGCGCACAACAGTTTTGAATTGATATTCAACCTGAGCGCGATTTTTATGTTCGCCATTACTAACAATATGACGTCCCGCTGACCATAGGTTGGTTACACGATCCTGTCGGCCAGCAAACATCCAATAATCAAGCGCTATGCTTTGCTCCAGCCCGTCCGCTAAAAACGCGTCTGGTTCAATGCTCATCATATCTGCCCACTGACCAATCGCGATTTCGCCGCTTTGGCGACCTAGGGCTTGCGCGCCACCTGCAGCAGCATGCTGCAATAAAAATTGACTGTTGGAGCCATGTGGGTTGGCCAAAACGGTGCGTTGGTTCGTCGCGTAGCGCTGGGAATGCTCAAGCGTGCGCAACTCCTCCGTCAGGGAGATACGCAAGTCACTGTCTGAACCAATACCGAAAGAACCGCCATTTTCGACAAATCGAGTGCCGTCAAAGATCCCGTCACCCAAATTGGCTTCAGTGATTGGGCAAAGGCCTGCAACTGCTCCGGATCTGGCCAACCCAACGGTTTCGCTTGGTGTCATATGGGTGCAGTGGATTAGGCACCACCGCTCATTCACCGGCATATTATTGAGCAGCCATTCAATTGGTCGGGCGCCAAACTTTGCCTCAACCTCGGCCACCTCTATTTTCTGCTCGGATATATGCATGTGGAGCGGTCTGTCAGGCAATAGCTTTGAAACTTGAGACAATAAGTCTGGGTTCACGGCCCTTAAGGAGTGCGGCGCAACACCGAGTGAATAGTCAGCTGGTGCATCGCCAAGTGCCTTGTTTGACCCGTCGACAATTTGCGTGAATAGGTCAAAATTACTACCGAACCGCAATTGCCCGCCTTTCAGCGGCTCCTCATTCACCCCGCCAAAACAATAAAGAACGGGCAGATGGGTAAGCCCCAAGCCAATCTGTTTTGCCGCTTCAATGATCTGCACGCTGGTTTCGGCTGGGTTGTCATATGGCGTGCCGCCCTTTTGGTGATGCACATAGTGAAATTCCCCTACCGAGGCGAAGCCGGCTTCTGCCATTTCCATGAAGGTGAATGCCGCGATGGCGTGGATATCATCGACACTCAATTTATCTAAGAAACGGTACATCACATCGCGCCATGTCCAAAAACTGTCGGTTGACGCGCCGCGCCTCTCCGATAGGCCAGCCATGGCCCGTTGAAATGAATGGCTATGCACATTGGCTAATGCGGGTAGCAATATTTGGTCACCTAGATTTATGGCATCTTTGGCGGGGGCAGCACCCGGCTCGATCTCGGTGATTTTCCCATCTTCAATTTTGATAAGGACATCATTTGCCCAACCGTCGGCGAGGAGCGCCGAATTCACAAATATTTGCTGCATTTATCCCACTTGACCAATTTAATATGCATGTACATAATATGAATAAGCATATACATATTAATAGAACAGACAAGCTTTGCTTTGTTCAAAATCGTCAGAAATTCAAGCCATGAGTTCGCAAGCCACGCAAAACTACGTCCTGAATAATGCTCAAATTGCGCCGATGGTGCGCGGTGCTGGGCGTTATGGTGGATTGATCGCAACGGGCGCAATTGTCGTCTCGGGTGAGGCGATCACTTGGATTGGGCAAAGTGCTGGATTACCTCAGCAATATTCGACCCTCGAGCAGATTAATCTTGAGGGCGCGCTGGTCACGCCGGGCCTAATTGATTGCCACACTCATTTGGTTTTTGGTGGCAACCGCGCAAACGAATTTGAAATGCGGCTTGAAGGCGCAAGCTACGAAGAGGTTGCCCGTGCCGGCGGCGGCATTCTTTCAACCGTCAATGCAACCCGCGCCGCCAGCGTGGATGAATTGGTGCAAAGCGCATTGCCAAGACTTGATGCCTTGATCGCAGAAGGCGTCACCACGATTGAGATTAAGTCCGGCTACGGTCTTGACCTAAGCGCTGAACGCAACATGTTGTTGGCGGCGCGCCGCCTCTCAACGTTGCGCTCAATCAACATCAAAACCACCTTTTTGGGTGCCCATGCGACGCCGCCCGAATTTGACGGCGACAGTGATGCCTATATCGACCACGTCACCAAGGTGATGTTGCCCACATTGGCCAGCGAAGGTCTTGTGGACGCCGTTGATGGTTTTTGCGAAGGCATCGCCTTTTCGCCCGATCAGATGCGCGTGGTTTTTGACAAAGCAACAGAGCTCGGCATTCCCGTAAAACTTCACGCCGAACAGCTTAGCAATCTCGGGGGCGCAGCCCTCGCGGCTTCCTACAATGCTTTATCAGCCGATCATCTGGAACATCTTGATGAGGCGGGCGTTAAGGCCATGGCAGAAGCTGGCACCGCTGCGGTGATCTTGCCCGGAGCGTTTTATACGCTGCGTGAAACTCAAGTGCCGCCGCTTGAACATTTGCGGGTACACAATGTACCCATCGCCATTGCTACTGACGCCAATCCGGGTTCGTCGCCGCTTACATCACTGTTGCTAACCATGAATATGGCTTCAACCCTGTTTCGTATGACACCGGAAGAGGCTTTGTTCGGTGTCACATTAAACGCGGCCAAAGCACTTGGTCTAGAAAGTTCCATCGGCTCAATAGAGGTGGGAAAACGGGCCGACTTGGCCATATGGGATGTGAAACATCCATCAGAGTTGGCCTATCGCATTGGGTTTAATTCGTTGAAAAAATCCGTCTTTGGAGGACAAATATAGTGTTGGTTTTAACCCCGGGCGCTGCCAGCCTCAGCCAGCTTGAACAGATCTATCGCGATGGCGTCGCGGTAAAACTGTCAGATGATGCCCGCGCACCGATTGAGCGGGCGGCTGAAATTATCCTTAAGGCATCGCAAGGCAATGCAGCGGTTTATGGGGTTAATACAGGCTTTGGCAAATTGGCGAAAACCCGCATCGCGGTTGAAGATACCGAACAGCTACAAAAGAATCTGATCCTGTCCCACGCATCAGGCGTTGGCGAACCTTTGGCGCAAAATATCGTACGGTTGATGATGTCGCTGAAATTATTGTCTCTTGGACGCGGCGCATCAGGCACAAAATGGGAAACGGTTGATCTCATCCAATTAATGCTGGCCAAAAACGTCACGCCAGTGATCCCGGGTCAGGGCTCAGTAGGCGCTTCGGGTGATTTAGCACCATTGGCGCATTTGGCCGCGGTGATGATTGGTGAAGGCGAGGCCTTTTATCAGGGCGAGCGTATGCCCGGACGAAAAGCGCTTGAAGCGGCCGGTCTAACCCCGATCGTTCTCGGCCCTAAAGAAGGTTTGGCGCTGATCAATGGCACGCAAACCTCAACGGCATTGGCTTTAGCGGCTTTGTTTGACACTTGGCGGTTGGCCAAAACCGCACTGGTGACCGGCGCGCTATCAACCGATGCCGCGATGGGATCTTACGCACCATTTCGCGAAGAAATTCAAACGCTGCGTGGCCATCAAGGCCAGATCGACGCGGCACAAACATTGCGCGAATTGTTGGACGGTTCGCAAATTCGCGAAAGCCATCGCGAAGATGATGAGCGGGTGCAGGATCCCTATTGCCTGCGGTGCCAACCCCAAGTGATGGGGGCATGCCTTGATCTATTGCGCCAAGTCGCCACGACCCTTCACATTGAGGCCAATGCAGTAACCGATAATCCACTGGTGATTGACGAGGATAACATTATCTCGGGCGGCAACTTCCACGCCGAACCAGTAGCCTTTGCAGCGGACCAAATCGCACTGGGCATTGCCGAAATCGGCGCGATTGCCCAGCGACGTATTTCGCTGCTGGTTGACCCAGCATTGTCCTTTGGTTTGCCGGCATTTTTGACCCCCAATCCGGGCCTGAACTCTGGGTTCATGATCGCAGAAGTGACCTCAGCCGCATTGATGTCAGAGAATAAGCAAAAGGCTTCGCCTTGTTCAGTTGATTCAACACCGACAAGCGCCAACCAAGAAGATCATGTCTCGATGGCCTGCCATGCAGCGCGGCGTTTGCTGGAAATGAACACCAACCTGTCGCACATTCTGGGCATTGAATTGCTCAGCGCGGTGCAAGGCGTGGAATTGCGTGGACCGCTTAAAACATCACCCAAATTGGAGCAGTTGATCGCTCAATTACGTAACTCGATCCCTCCGCTTGAAGAGGACCGATATATGTCCCCTGAATTGGTGGCAGCGGGTCAATATGTGTTGAGTGATGATTTGTTGGCTACCGCACGGCAACCATTGGAGCTAACCCGCTGATGCACCCGGTCGAGGTCAAAATGGGCGACGGCCCAATCATATTGGGCATGCCGCACACCGGAACATTTGTACCCGAAGCCATTATGTCCAAATTGAACAAGCGTGGCCAGCGCCTTGCAGATACAGATTGGCATATCGATCGGCTTTATGACGGGCTGTTGCCCAATGTGACCGTCGTTCGCGCGACATTCTCGCGTTACGTGATTGACGCAAATCGCGACCCAAGTGGCGTGTCCCTTTATCCTGGGCAAAATACAACAACGCTTTGCCCAACTCAGGATTTTGAGGGCCAAAAAATATATCTTGGCCCTCATGAGCCTTCGGATGAAGAAATCCAAGCGCGGCGGGCTGCGTTTCATGCGCCTTACCATCACGCACTCCAGGAGCAAATTGAGCGGTTAAAGGCCGTTCATTTCAACGTTGTGCTTTATGATTGCCATTCTATTCGCTCTGAATTGCCATTTCTGTTTTCAGACATTTTGCCCGACCTGAATTTGGGCACCAATAGCGGCAAAACGTGTTCAAGCTTGCTTCAAATTGAGGCAAAAAAGATTTGCGCCAATTCTGGCTATAGCACCGTTGTTAATGGGCGATTTAAAGGCGGTTGGACGACCCGCCATTATGGCGATCCGGAAAATGGTGTGCATGCATTTCAAATGGAAACGGCGCAGAGCGCCTATCTCACCAACGAACATGCGCCCTGGAATTATGATGAGCCAAAGGCTGAAAAATTACGCCCCACACTCAAGTTGCTTTTGGAAATGATGGAAAATTTAGCGCTGGAAAGTTCCAAACAAAACGGCGCACCCCAAAAGGGAGAAAATAATGACTGATAACCCAAGAAAAAATGCACGCACCGTGCGCTCACCCATCGGTCAAGATCTGATATGTGGCGATTGGACAACCGAAGCACCCATGCGCATGTTGATGAACAATCTAGACCCCGATGTTGCGGAAAACCCGCACGAACTTGTGGTCTATGGTGGCATAGGCCGCGCGGCGCGGACCTGGGCAGATTTTGATAAAATCGTTGATACGCTTAAAACGCTGAAGACCGATGAGACATTGCTTGTGCAATCCGGCAAGCCGGCTGGCGTGTTTAAAACCCATTCTGAAGCGCCCCGGGTTTTGATCGCCAATTCAAATCTCGTGCCCCATTGGGCCAATTGGGACCATTTCAACGAATTGGACAAAAAGGGATTGGCCATGTACGGCCAAATGACCGCGGGATCATGGATCTATATTGGGTCCCAAGGTATCGTGCAGGGCACTTATGAAACTTTTGCCGAAGCCGGTCGTCAACATTATGGCGGCAGCTTAAAGGGCAAATGGATTTTGACAGGTGGGCTTGGCGGCATGGGCGGCGCGCAGCCGCTTGCTGCGGTAATGGCCGGTGCGTCTTGCTTGGCGGTTGAGTGTAATCCAGATTCGATCGATTTCAGATTGCGCACACGCTATATCGACGAGAAAACCGACAGTTTAGATGAAGCGCTGGAAATGATCGAGTGCTGGACAAATGCCGGCGAAGCCAAGTCGGTGGGCTTGTTGGGCAATGCAGCAGATATCTTCCCTGAATTGGTCAAACGCGGGGTGCGGCCCGATATCGTAACAGACCAAACTTCAGCTCACGATCCCACCAACGGCTATTTGCCCATCGGCTGGAGCATGGCTGAGTGGCGCGACAAGCGCGAAAGCGATCCCAAAGCCGTTGAAAAAGCAGCCCGCGCCTCTATGCGGGTGCAAGTGCAAGCTATGTTGGACTTCCACGCACAAGGCATCCCGACGGTTGATTATGGCAACAATATCCGCCAAGTGGCAAAAGATGAGGGGCTTGAAAACGCGTTTGATTTTCCCGGCTTCGTGCCTGCCTATATTCGACCGCTTTTCTGTCAGGGTATTGGGCCGTTCCGTTGGGCCGCTTTGTCGGGGAATCCTGAAGATATTTACAAGACGGATCAAAAAGTCAAAGAGCTACTGCCGGACAATAAGCACTTGCACAATTGGCTTGATATGGCTCGCGAGCGGATCGAATTCCAAGGCCTCCCCGCGCGTATTTGCTGGGTCGGGTTGGGCGACAGACATAGGCTTGGGATGGCGTTTAATGAAATGGTCGCCAATGGGGAATTGGATGCGCCGGTTGTTATTGGACGCGACCATTTGGATAGCGGCTCCGTCGCTTCCCCAAATAGAGAAACTGAAAGCATGAAGGATGGGTCCGACGCGGTGTCAGATTGGCCATTGCTCAATGCGTTGCTGAACACAGCATCTGGTGCAACTTGGGTTTCGCTCCACCATGGTGGTGGTGTTGGCATGGGCTTTTCCCAGCATTCTGGAGTGGTGATTGTTGCCGATGGCACCCCCGAAGCATCCAAGCGTCTGAAGCGGGTTTTATGGAACGACCCCGCAACTGGCGTCATGCGCCATGCGGATGCGGGCTACGACATCGCCCTGGATTGCGCCCAAGAGAAGGGGTTGAACTTACCCGGGATTTTATAAGAGTCGACAAAAAACGCGGCCAATCTTTGGTTCCTGCTTGGTGGGATGATGGGGTGCGCTCACAATTTAGACATATTGGCGGGATTGAGTATAATTGATTTTAGCGCGGGGGGCGCTGATCAGTTGAGGGAATTCACAATGCGTCGCGCCATGCCCGTTATTCATAGACTATTGATCGCCTGCTTCATTTTAGTCGGTGGTCTTTCGAGTGCATTTGCACAAATCTCAACTCGGGTGCTGACCATCAAAACGGCGCCGGAGAATATCGAATTGCAGTCGGTATTTGTTGACGGGCAACGCGCAAAAATCATTTCAAGCCAGGCCGGATATTCCTTCATCGAACTTCGCGCGGACGTAAATGATTTTCGGTGCAAATATGCGCTTTCGGTTATCGCGCAGAATGGCCGGTTTTTGCGCAAGAAATATGATCTGTGCGAAGAAGTTTGGCAGATCAATATAAACTTTGCCGATGACGGAACGGGCACATCCAAAAAGCAAATCTCAATTGTGCCGTCTGACGCTGAGGTGCGGATCTTCTCGCTGTCCCTTGACGGCAAGCCGCAAAGCTTTACCGCGTTCATTGATTCGAACCGGGTTGAATTCACCCTGCGCCGCGGCCCATCAGGGTATAAATGCAGCACGGAATTGGAAGCGCTTTTGTCGAACGGAGATCGCTATAAAAGCCAAGTTGATCTTTGTGCCAACAATAATGAAGTTGTGCTCGACCTAGAACCGGAACGTGAATATTTCGAAGTTTTGACCATTCGCTCGACCACTAAAGATGACCGCATTTCGCTGGTGCGTGTGGATGGGCGCAAGGTTCCAATTTTGCGTTGGATTACCAATGGCGTGCGCACGCGGCTGGCCGCTGGCGCGGATAGCTTTAAGTGTGACGCCAAACTGGAAGTTGACTTTGCTTCGGGCGCGAAGGCTGCTGGCACCATGGATATCTGTGCGGAAAATTTTGACGTCACACTGACCCCGACGCCACAATACGAAACAGATACAAATATGTCCGCCTCATTTGCGTGGCGCTTTATCGCGCCAAAAGACGCCAATGATTTGGCGGTCGTCGAGCAATTCTCACACAATGGCCGAAAAGGGTTTGTTGCAGTGTGTGAACCCGGCTCGCGCAGTGCAACCGCATACATTACAGGCTTTCCAGCCTCGGCTGGTCTGGGTAGTCGTTTCAGCCTGCAAAGCTGGGCTGGTCGCTTCAAAGATACGCGCAGCGTACGCATTGGCCGTTCGCCAGTTGGCAATAATTTGAGCGGACCTTCATTTACCCTTTCCACCAAAAATGGGCTTTGGAACGGGCTGATTGCCGGTAGTGCGTATACTTTGATCGCGGATGACGGACATCGGTTGCGTATTTCACTTAAAGGAAGTGCAGCGCCGGTACGCGATTTTGTACGTGCCTGCAATCAGCAATTTTATGGCCCATCTGTTAGTGGTGACGTCACTGGAGATGCCAGCCTAAAATGGACCAAGACGCAACAGTCCAACGGTGGACATCGTTTGGTGTTTGGTGATTTGGGCACAGATCGCATTGGTTTGGATGCCCGGTGCGAAGAGGGCCAAGGCTTTGCG
Source organism: Maritalea sp. YIW29 (assembly GCF_057219265.1). Classification (NCBI taxonomy): domain Bacteria; kingdom Pseudomonadati; phylum Pseudomonadota; class Alphaproteobacteria; order Hyphomicrobiales; family Devosiaceae; genus Maritalea; species Maritalea sp. YIW29. Next base: position 419,768 of record NZ_JBXVVF010000002.1, on the reverse strand, counting down.
GAGGTCATGTTTGCTTCCGCGCCAACAGACCTTGCTGAGCGCACGAATGTAGAATTGTTCTGGGACACGGTGGGCAATCAAGACAAGCTGACAGCGCGAACGCGCAATGTCAGCAACATTGATTGGGGCAGTGTGCCAATTGCCAGAATGGACATGAATGATTCGTTATGGGGCAGCCTTGCTGCGGGCAATATTGTACATATCGCCATGGATGGACGTCGGATGGCGACATACTCGCTTAAGGGAAGTTCAAAACCAGTTCGCCAATTTGTCGCCGCCTGTCGTCAATATATTCCCGAGCCTGAACCTCAGCAGCCGCTAACACCCGATCAGCCAACTCGGGAAGATGAGGTGCTCAATTCAATCATTGATATTTTCAATGGGATTTCGGATCGTACCGACGGTGCCGTACAAATCGAAATTGAAAGCTCGAACTCAGCTGCAAAACGGGCGTTACAACAATATCGCGATAATCCAAGTATGATCTGTTCGGACATCAATTTGCCAAGTGCATTAGGCGGCGGAAATGTAAATTCTGCTTTTATCAATCAGAGTGCCAGCGCCGTCGATTTATTTCAGATCGCGCCAAATGGTCAACGTATTCGCGTGCGAGACATCCCGTCCGGCGCAAAGCTGTCCGTTGATGCGCCGCAGGGCCAAGCATGGGAAATTCGTCGCCGAAATGGTGGCTGTGTGACGGCCTTTGTGTCGCCGCGTAAAAATGTGGAGTTCTTAATCAAGCAGAATATGAACCGGGCGGACCCAGATGCGTTTGCCAAAAGCTACCAATGCGGCGGCAGACAGGTTCAAGTTGTGGTCGCGCCAAATCATGGCTTCGCCATTATAGATGGTCGCTATGCAGTCCATCGCGCAAAAGTCTCCGGTCGAACCCAAGATATTTGGGGCAACATTAGTGCGTCCATTTCAAACCAGCAATTGGTTATGCGTGGCGGCAATGGGCCGGATTATAACTGCACAGCGAATTAGTCGTAAAAAACTAAATCGCCAGCTTCTTGGCGACAAAAAACGCAGCTGGGATGGCAACGAGATAGCCCGCTATCCCGGCGACCGAAATCGCTATTCCGTCTGACATTGGCAAGCTTGGCGCAACGAGCACGCCGATAACGGCGATACCCGCTAACATTGATCCAATAATAATCCACAATACAGCTGTGAGCTTCATCGCAATCTCTCCTCAAAATAATTGAGAAGAGATTGCGTCTACGCCAAACATCATGCATTGACCAACATCAAATAGCGCTGATAAGTTCAGTAAATAAATATTGCTAGGACTAAAACAAATTTTAGTAAGCAAGTTTCGATGAGCGAAATGCAAAAATGCAGAACCCGACAGGCTGTCGGCAGGAGGGGATAAATGAACGACAAAGTTCAAAATCGTTTGGCGCGTCTACGCGCACGCATGACAGAGCAGAATGTGGATCTGGTCGCACTTGGCCCGGGTGCGCATACCCAATGGTTGCTCGACTATCACCCCTATCCAGATGAGCGCATGTGTTTGCTGCTCATTGGTCCGTCGTCCGAAGCTTTTGTTATGCCGGTTTTGAACGCCGATGCGGTGCGCGAACATACAAACATTAAGTTCTTTAATTGGGCCGATGCAGACGGTCCATCAAAAGCGCTTGAAGGTGCTCTTCAGGATGTCACCAATGGCAAGGTCACCAATGTGTCGTTGGATGAAACCATGCGCGCCGATTTCGCGCTAAATCTTTTGGCGGTGCTTCCAGGGGCAAAACATTGTTTCACCGAAGAAACAATTGGCGCCCTGCGCATGCGCAAGGGTGACGAAGAATATAAATTGCTCAAAATGAATGCACAGATTGCTGACGGTGCACAACAAGCTGCCGCCGACGCTGCGAAGGTCGGTGTGACTGAAAATGATATTGCTGAAGCGGTGAAAGAATTCTTCATCTCCCAAGGCGCTCAACCAGCCTTTGATATTGTAGGGGCCAACGAAAATGGCGCATTTCCTCACCATCACACGAGTGGTCGGCTGATCGAGCAGGGTGACGTGCTTGTGGTTGATATTGGCGGCTTCAAAAAAGGTTATCCAAGTGACATTACCCGTATGGTGGCCATTGGCGAACCAAGCGAAGAATATCATAAAGTCCATGCGGTTGTTGAAGCAGCCGTGCAAGCGGCACTTAAAGCTGCAAAGCCCGGTGTTGTTGCATCTGACGTTGATGCGGCAGCGCGTAACGTGATTACCGAAGCTGGTTACGGCGAATATTTCACCCACCGGGCTGGTCACGGACTGGGCATTGAAATACATGAGCCGCCCTATATCTCGTCATCTTCAAAAGTGATTTTGGATGAAGGGATGGTGTTTTCAATTGAGCCGGGGATTTATCTACCGGGTCGATTTGGCGTGCGGCTAGAAGAGATTGTGATTTTGCGTGCAGACGGGCCTGAAATCTTGTCTGACCGTCCGCGTGATTTGGTGGTGGTTTAAAACGCTAGCCAACTTTGGTTGCTTGGTCTCACCCCACCCTAAATCCCTCCCCATCTAGGGGAGGGAATGCTGATTGGCAAACTCATAATCTCATCTTTGAAGGTGAAGAATGCTCACATTCAGTAGCGGGTAGGATTTAGTAGCTGGGCCAAAACGCTAAAGTCGCACTCAATTTCCCTCCCCTCGATGGGGAGGGATTACGGGTAGGGTGGATGTAGCGTTTCGATATGGCCAACATCCAATCAAAACCCAATTAGTTGATGATCTTGGCCTCGGTTGCCTTGAGAATGTCATCCCGTGAAATGCCGGGGGCTGTTTCAACGATTTCTAAACCGTCTGATTTGACATCGAACACGCCCATGTCGGTGATGATCCGATCAACAACGGCTTTACCGGTGAGCGGGAGCGTACACTCTTTCAAAATCTTTGAAGCACCATGCTTGTTGGTATGATCCATCACGACCACAACGCGTCCAACACCAGCAACCAAGTCCATCGCGCCGCCCATGCCTTTGACCAATTTGCCTGGAATCATCCAATTCGCTAGATCACCATTTTCTGCCACTTCCATGGCGCCCAAAATGGCCATGGCGATTTTGCCGCCCCGGATCATGCCGAAGGATGTGGCACTATCAAAATAGGCGGTTTGGGGCAGTTCGGTGATGGTTTGCTTGCCTGCATTAATCAGGTCAGCGTCAATTTCATCTTCGGTCGGAAAGGGGCCCATGCCCAGCATGCCATTTTCAGACTGTAACGTTACATTGACCCCATCTGGAATGTAGTTCGCAACCATGGTGGGAATGCCGATGCCTAAATTCACATAGGTACCGTCTTGCAACTCTTGGGCTGCACGGGCAGCCATCTGATCTCTTGTCCAGCCCATGTTATGCCTCCCTCACGGTGCGTTGTTCAATCCGTTTTTCATGTTCACCCTGCACGATGCGGTGCACATATATGCCCGGCAGATGTATATTGTCTGGATCAAGCGATCCGACGGGCACAATTTCTTCCACTTCCATCACACAGACTTTGCCGCAGGTCGCTGCTGGCAGGTTGAAATTGCGGGCGGTTTTTCTGAAAATCGCATTGCCCGTTTCATCCGCTTTCCATGCCTTAACGATCGAAAGGTCGGCAAAAATGCCTTCTTCCATAATGTAGGTCTCGCCCCGGAAATCTTTGTGGTCTTTGCCTTCGGCAATGATCGTGCCGACGCCCGTTTTGGTGTAAAAACCGGGAATACCCGCGCCGCCGGCCCGCATACGCTCAGCCAATGTGCCCTGCGGGTTAAATTCAAGTTCTAGTTCGCCTGAAAGATATTGGCGCATAAATTCAGCATTTTCGCCCACATAAGAGGAGATCATTTTTTTGACCTGTTTGGTGTGCAACAAAATGCCAATGCCAAAATCATCAACACCAGCATTGTTGGAGGCAAATGTTAGGTCCTTGCTGCCATCTTTCTTGATCGCACTCAGCAACAATTCCGGAATGCCGCAAAGGCCGAAGCCGCCAGCGGCGATTAACATATCATCATGAAGCAGCCCTTTAAGGGCCTCTTCAGGTGAGTTATAGACTTTGTTCATTTTCTTCTCCCAAAAACCGCTTTGCGGTCCCTAAACTTCAACCGCCATAGCAATACCCATGCCCCCGCCAATGCAAAGACTTGCAATGCCGCGTCCACCGCCCTGTGCCTGCAAGGCATAAATCAATGTGCCAAGTACCCGCGCGCCGGACATGCCCACGGGATGACCCAGTGCGATTGCCCCACCGTGAATGTTGACCTTTTTCGCGTCCACGTCCAATTCTTTGACAACACCTAGACTTTGGGCCGCAAAGGCTTCGTTAAACTCAAATAGATCCACTTGATCTAACGACCAACCAGCGCGTTCGGCCGCCAAGCGAGAGGCCGAAACAGGCCCAAGGCCCATATAGGCCGGGTCAAGGCCGGTATGCGCGTAGGCGCGAATGTTCGCCAAGGGCGTTAGTCCATCTGATTTCGCTTGTTCTGCCCCAGCGACAACCAGTGCCGCTGCTCCATCATTAATGCTGGACGAATTGGCCGCTGTCACCGTGCCTTCTTTATCAAAAATGGGCCGCAATTTGCCCATCAATTCAAGGCTCGTATCTGCGCGGATGGTTTCGTCTGCGTTAAAAACAATCTCGCTTTTGCGCGTTTTGATGGTGATAGGGATGATTTCCTTTTCAAAGAAACCACTTGCCTGCGCCGCTGCCGCTTTATGATGCGAGTTGGTGGCAAATTCATCCTGCTCTTGACGCGAAAGATCATGTTTCCTCGCGATATTTTCAGCCGTATTGCCCATCGGATAATTATGAAATGCGTCTGTGAGCGCATCAAACATCATACTGTCGACAAGTTGCAGGTCTCCTGCTTTTTTGCCCTGTCTAATTTGGGCAATATGGGGCGCGTTGGTCATGCTTTCTTGCCCACCGGCTACGACATAATTGGCGACGCCAGTTTGAATTTGCTGTGCGCCAAGCATAATAGCGCGGAGTCCTGAGCCACACACCTGGTTGACGCTTATCGCCGGTGCATGGTCGGGCAAGCCCGCATTGCGTGATGCTTGGCGTGCCGGGTTCATGCCCGCGCCTGCCGTTAGCACTTGGCCCATAAATACCTCATCCACTGCGTCATAATTGACGCCGGATTGGTCAAGGGCGGACTTAATAGCGATAGTACCCAACTCAGCCGCGCTGTGATTGGCAAGGGTTCCAGTTAGAGCGCCGATGGGTGTTCGTTTCGCGCCCAGAATGACAAGATCTTTGATCGACATGGCGTTACCTGCTTTAACTCTGAAGAAGATAATAAAGGGTAGATCTTGCAAGAGGCAATTGTTTAGTCGTATTTATACGCTATGGATGCAATTGAAACCCAAGGCCAAAATGCCACCAATAATCACCTGAATCAGTTCTCTTTAGCCGAAATGCCGGTGCCATTAGTGCTGGCAGAACATCGTATCATCAAGCAATGTAACATCGAATTTGCATCGATTTTCGGCTACGCAGCGGAGGAATTGCGCAACACGAGCTTTCATTTGCTTTATCCCAAATTTGCAGATTTCGTCCGCACCGGGGAAATGTGGAAGGTAAATTTTGCAGGTGGTTTGACCTATTATGATGAGCGGGTGATGCGACGCGCGGATCAAAGTGAATTCTGGTGCAAGGTGCGCGGCCGCTCCATGAAACCAAGTGATCCATTTGCCCAGGCCGTTTATTGTTTTGAGCCAATCAACCGAGCCGTGCGCCCCACCGCTGAAATCTTGACGGATCGACAAAAACAAATTTTGACACTCGTCGCGCAGGGTAAAACCAATGCGCAAATAGCGGATGAAATCGGCTTGTCCAAACGCACAATTGAGGCCCATCGGGCTCGCACGATGAAATCTATTGGGGTAAAGAATGCTGCTGAATTGGTGGCTTGGTTTTCATCCGAAAATGAGTTTGGCTGATCTTTGAAGCAGACCTCCACTTGATGAACATTCAGAAATTGCGTAGTTTCAAATTTCTTGAGGGAGGAACAAAATGAAAAATCTATCGATGCGCTTTGCGCTGATCTGCACGGCGGTGGCAGCACTGTTTATGGGCGCGGCATTCGCCCAGTCAGGCTCCGGCGGTGCATTCACCATCCACAATATGACTGAGGGCAATATTGTTGTCGGTTTTTACACCAATGACGGCAATGGTTGGAGCGACAACTGGCTAGGTCAGGCCATGGACCCAGGTCAAACCGCATCGGCAGAATTCTTCGCCCAGACTGGGTCATGCGACCAACTATTCCAAGTTGGATGGCTAGGTGGTGACGGTTCTGAAGTCATGGATGAACCAATTTCCATCGATATCTGCCAAGCGACCAATGTCTATCTCGGCGATAATGAGATTTATTTCGACTAATATCGTTCAGCAATGATGAAGGGTGAAGCGGGTGACTAATCGTTCGCTTCACCTATCGGCTGGCTAATTTGTGAGCGGATCCATTTGGTGAATTCGATCACCCCGGCCTTTTCGGCCTTGTCGTCTGGTATCGCTAAAAAGTAGGCGTCTTCTGTGCGCAATGCACGCGAATCGACCACGGCTAGCCGCCCAAGTTCGATTTGGGTCTCAATCAAATATTGCGGCAACAGCCCTACGCCCAACCCAGCAACACATGCTTCAATGATCATTGAAAACTGGTCAAACCGGTGGCCGCGAAACGGTTCATCATTCCCGATTTTTTGCTGTTCAAACCAATCGCGCCAAGCGGTGGGTCGTGATTGAAGGTGTAATAATGGCGTGTGAGGCAAATCCTTAGCACCGGTAATATTGAGTTCGCTTATTAAAGCAGGCGATGCAACCGGCAACATATATTCGTCGCACAAAGGTTGGCAGGAAGCGCCGGCCCAAATGGGTCGACCAAAATGGATGGCGACGTCAAAGAACTGTTCCTGCAGCGAAAATGGCGTCCAGCGACTTTCTAAATTAACCGCCAGTTTCGGGTGATTTTGCAAGAACGCCGGAAGTCGCGGTGCCAACCAATGGGAACCAAACGTGGGTAATGTCGCCACCGATAAAGTCGCATCTGCCTTTGCCGATGCCATCGTGCGATAAACAAGCCCTTCGGTTTGCTCAATTAAATATTTCGCATCGACCAAAAACCGCGCGCCAGCTTCCGTCAGCACAACCCGTTTGCGAATGCGCTCGAAAAGGGTTACCCCAAGTTGCAGTTCCAAATCTCGGATTTGGCGTGAAATGGCGCTCTGTGTGAGGTTCATTTCTTCTGCTGCGCGGGTGAAATTGAGGTGCCTTGCGGCGCATTCAAAAGCGCTCAATGTATTGATCGAAGGGAAATTGCGGCGGCTGGTATGCATAAGTTTTCCTCATCAAGTAATGAAAAATCATTGCTTCTTCAGGGCATTTCATTGCTTTATCATGAGAATTACGAATTTTAAAGGCCAGTTCGCGCCAACTCGTCCTCTCGGACAATCGCCGCGTTTTGCCAATCCGTTTCAACAAAGACTGCAGCTTGGCCCAGCCGGGCAAGTGCAGAACCACATATTTGGAGCCATCCATGAGCGTCAAAACCCAAACGAACGACCTGTTGCAAAAACTTGGCGTTGACGTCGCAGCCCTTGAAGGCGGCGACCTAGCGGTAAACAGCCCGACAACCGGCGAAAAAATTGCCAGTGTAAAGCTTGCAACTGCTGATCAGATTTCTAGCCAAATCGATAAGGCTCAAGTTGCGTTTAAAGCTTGGCGTAATGTTCCAGCCCCACGTCGTGGCGAATTGGTGCGTCTACTTGGCGAAGAGCTGCGGGCCCATAAGGATGAGCTCGGCCGTTTGGTTTCAATCGAAGCGGGTAAGATCCCATCCGAAGGGTTGGGCGAAGTCCAAGAGATGATCGACATTTGCGACTTTGCCGTTGGTCTATCTCGTCAACTTTACGGTCTTACGATTGCGACAGAGCGCGCTGAGCACCGCATGATGGAAACATGGCACCCGCTTGGCGTTGTTGGCATCATCTCCGCCTTTAACTTCCCGGTTGCTGTTTGGTCATGGAATGCGGCTCTAGCCCTTGTTTGCGGCAACGCGACCATCTGGAAGCCATCGGAAAAGACACCTCTGACCGCATTGGCTTGCCAAGCGATTATGGATAAAGCACTTGCCAAGTTCGGCGATGCACCTGAAGGACTTGCAACAATGTTCATCGCAGATCGTGTTGGCGGTGAAGTGATGGTTGACCATGAAAATGTTGCATTGGTTTCTGCAACCGGTTCAACCCGGATGGGCCGAGAAGTTGGGCCACGTTTGGCAAAACGTTTCGCACGTTCGATTTTGGAATTGGGCGGCAATAATGCGGGCATCGTTTGTCCATCGGCTGATCTTGATATGGCAGTACGCGCCATTGCGTTTGGCGCGATGGGCACCGCAGGTCAACGTTGTACTTCAACCCGCCGCTTGTTTGTGCACGAAAGTGTGTATGACAAATTGGTGCCTCAGCTGCAAAAAGCATATCAGGGCGTTTCAATTGGCAACCCATTAACTTCTGATGCGTTGGTTGGTCCGTTGATCGACAAAGACGCCGCCAACAATATGGAAAAAGCACTCGCCGCTGCGAAGGCTGCAGGTGGTTCAATTGTCGGCGGTGAACGTGTAGACGTTGAAGGCAATGAAGGCGCTTATTACTATCGCCCAGCTGTTGTTGAAATGCCTGAACAGTCTGGCCCCATGTTTGAAGAAACATTCGCACCAATTCTCTATGTGGTGAAATATTCAGACCTAGACGATGCCATCGACATGCAAAATGCCGTTGGCGCTGGTCTTTCTTCGATGATCTTCACATTGAATGTGCGCGAGGCTGAAAAGTTCTTGTCGGCTTCTGGTTCTGATTGCGGCATCGCCAACGTCAATATCGGCACATCGGGTGCGGAAATTGGCGGCGCGTTTGGCGGCGAAAAAGAAACCGGCGGCGGCCGCGAAAGTGGATCGGATGCGTGGAAGGCTTACATGCGCCGCGCAACCAATACCGTGAATTATGGCACCGAATTGCCATTGGCCCAGGGCGTAAGTTTCGATATTGACTAGGGTCTAGGCCCTAGTCACTGACCAAAATCAAAGAGCATCACAATATGAACGCCCAAACTATTTCGCCGTCAACATTTGTCCGAGCCAATCGCATTTCTGATATTTCGGTTTCAGAAATCATTAAAATCAGCACCCGTGCGCGGGAGCTGAAGGCTGAGGGCAAGCCGGTGATTATCTTGGGCGCTGGTGAGCCAGATTTTGACACGCCAACCCATGTTAAAGATGCAGCACATAGGGCCATTGATGCGGGGCAAACCAAATATACCCCGCTCGATGGAACGCTGGAAATGAAAGAAGCCGTGTGCCGAAAACTGGCACGCGGTAATGGCCTGAAATATGAGCCGAAAAATATTTCGGTTTCTGCTGGCGCAAAACAGGTGCTCTACAACGCCTTTATGGCGACCCTGAACGAGGGCGATGAAGTCATCATCCCAACCCCGTTTTGGACCACCTATGCGGATATTATCCGGATTTGCGGCAGCGTGCCGGTGCTGGTTCAATGCCCGGGCGATGCAGGGTTCAAATTGCAACCCGCGCAGCTTGAAGCAGCGATCACCGACAAAACCCGCTGGCTTTTGCTCAACTCGCCATCTAACCCTACTGGCGCCGCGTACAATGCCCATGAGTTGCAAGCGTTGGCAGATGTGCTGCTCGCACACCCCCATGTCTGGTTGATGAGCGACGATATTTACGAACACATCATTTATGATGATTTTCAATTCGTCACACCTGTTCAAGTGGAACCAAAGCTTAAAGACCGCGCCTTGATCATCAATGGCGTGTCCAAGTCCCACGCAATGACTGGCTGGCGGCTTGGGTTTGGCGCTGGCCCTGTCGAATTGATCCGCGCAATGGCAGTTATTCAAAGCCAAGCGACGTCGTGCCCCTCCTCGATTTCACAAGCAGCCGCCATTGAAGCATTGGACGGCGACGAGAGTTTTCTGAAAGACCGCGCCGCCTCGTTCCAAGAGCGTCGCGACATGGTTGTCACCGGCCTAAACGCTATTGACGGCGTTGAGTGCCGCACGCCTGAGGGGGCGTTTTATACTTTTTCGTCATGCGAAGGCTTAATTGGCAAAACAACACCGGGTGGCGAGAAAATTCAAAGCGATAGCGATTTTTGTCGCTACATCCTAGAAACCGCCCATGTGGCTATTGTGCCTGGCTCGGCCTTCGGTCTATCCCCCTACTTCCGCATTTCATACGCTGCTGCGAAATATGATTTGGAAGAAGCAATAGCGCGAATTCAAAAGGCGTGTGGAGCGCTGGCTTAGCACTAACGCTAAGGATTGATTGGCCGACAGAGCCGCTTCGCTTCGTCGGCACCAATGCCCATCGAGCAAATCGCCCCTGCCGCCCCCAGTTTGTAATGTTGTTGGCTGTGTAAAGCAGAACTGGCGACCAGAACAGCGATGTCAGCCGGAATTGGTCAAAACCACTTTGCCGATCAACCCGCCTTCTTCGAGCATCTGATGGGCCCGCGCTGCATCCCGCATGGGGATTTGGGCGGCAATGGCGGGTTGCAAGTCGCCTGCTGCGGCTTTAGCCAGCAAATCCGCCAACGTGTCGCTATACCAGTTCGGATTTTTCGCCGGATAACTGAGCATGCTGGGTGACATGGGCAGACTTATGCCATTTGGCCAGAGCGCGATGAGGCCAAGTGCCATCAAACTTAGGGGAATGACAGAAATGCCGGATTTTTTGACGGAAGCCATTCCCAGCATCATCAACCGTCCACCACGCTTTAGGCATCGGGAGGACCGCCAGAGTTGTTTGGGACCGCCAACAACATCAACCACTACGTCCACCCCGTCTTGGGTCAATGCGCGGATACGGCCGACGAAGTTCTCTGTTCGATAGTTGATTGGAACTGCGCCATTATCTGCAATGAATTCAGTAGATTTACCGCTGCCGGTGCCATACATTTCGAGCTTGGCCAGTTTACCCAATTGCAAAAGCGCTGAGCCAACGCCGCCAGCCGCGCCGTGAACCAAAACCTGCTCACCCGATTGCACTTCGACCGTTTTGTGCAGCGTCAGTGAGGCCGTTAGATAGTTGGTTATGATCGCCGCTGCCACCACCGGGTCAAGCCCATTAGGAACGGGAACAAGCGTATCGGCCGGCCGGGTGACCAATTCTGAATATCCGCCGCCTTGCCCAAAGGTCCAGCCAGCAACTCTTTGGCCGACTTTAAACTTTTTCACATCCTGTCCGATTGCTTCCACAATGCCCACGACATCCTCGCCGGGCGTGTATGGGGTTTTTGGAAAACCGAAAAACCAGTGGCCGCGTAGCATTAGATCATAACCTGATACCCCGGCCGCCTCAACGCGGATAAACACCTCATCTGCTGCGGGCGTAGGCACCTGAGCCGACATCCAAGACAATACGTTTGGCGCGCCGCGGCGCTGAACAACAATGCGATGATTTTTGGTGGATTTCATGTCAGTTTTCCTTGATTTTTGATGAAAATTTGGCTGTTCGCAGAGAGGGCTATCCTGTTCAAAAACCCGAATGATCGCGTCCTTCACGGCACGAAGATGCGGTGTCAGGGCTTGTGCCTTGACGGTTTTAGTTCTTCAGTAATCTCAATCAGCGTGAAAAAAGCGCGGCGCAAAAAGCCGTTAGGGCGAAAGGCAGTTTGTTAGAAGATCGAATACCAACCGTATTCGGCGGCTGGTGTGCAGCTCGCGATGGGCAACCAACCATGTTGGTATAATGAAGGGCCCGATTTCGGTTAGCACGGGTTTAAATTCAGGGAATTTTGCGGCAATTCGGTCCGTCATGATGGCAATGCCATGTCCCTGACGCGCAATCTGCCACTCTACGATCTGCGAGCGCGAGACATATTTGAAATTTTGTTTTGTCAGCTTAAGCCCCATTGTTTGAAAGTGGGCAAGCATGCCCTCAACATCCCCAAAGCTGACAAATTGGTGTTGCGAATGGTCTTCGTTCAACTTGGGTTGGCCATATTGCTCAATATACTTGTCGACGGCGTAAAACCGCGTCTGATCTTCACAGACAAGTTTGGCGATGAGGTTTGGCTGCTCCGGGCGAACATGGCGGATTGCGATGTCGGCTTCACGCAAGAGAAGGTCACTGAGTTGATTGTCTGCGAGGATGTCGAGCTCCAAGCGAGGGGCGACAGCCTTGAGCTGATCTAGCATTGGCGGCAATATGTATGCCGCGGTGACGTCCGTCGCCGATATGCGAACGAGCCCGTCGATCGTTTGGGATTGGCCCGTTGCCGACAGCGTCATCATGTTCGCACCGTCGGCCATGGTGCGAACGTGATCCAGGAGATTCAACCCAACTGGAGTGAGTGCCACGGAGCGCCCGCTACGTTCAAACAAGACAACTTCCAAGTCTTTTTCAAGAGCCGCAATCTGCCGTGTAATTGTAGGCTGCGTCACCCCTAGAGCTTTAGCCGCGGCGGAAAGAGAACGCTCTTCGGCAACAGCAAGGAATGATCGGGCTTGGTTCCAGTCGAATGATATCGAGTTCCATTTCATGAACTAAACATACCACAAATTTTCGCATACAAAACCAACATCTATGCGCAGTTTACTAACGAAAAACGTATAGGTGGACGTCAGTCTTCGTTGTCGCTAAGCCAACTGATATAGAATGGGAATGGCGGCCGTATTGTTTTGCTCAAAATTGTCCAGAACGAATGGTTTGAATGTTCTGTTGAACAGCAGTGCTGGCAAAATGTTTCTTAGGCTGTCCCAGCGGCAATGGTTGATAATCTTATAGGGCACTTCACTCGCCTCATCCGGCAAAAGAACAGTAGAATTATCAAGACCGGTTTGGTCTTGAAACCAGCCCGCGGTGTAATTCCAAACCTGCAAGTTGATATCCAAGCTATCCGCATAGAAGTAGTTAAACAGGAAAACGCCATTCCTGGTGTGATCAACAGGGCCAATCCGGCGCGTGTTGGACGCGGCTACGGTCATTACACTACGTGCAGTTGTTGTGGTGTCGGCCAAAGTTGCGGCCATTCCGCCGATTTTTGATAATCTCGCGCGGCTTCAACACTGGTGAATTCTACAAGCATCACGATATCAAATCGCGCAATTTTGACGTCAGGTCGCTTTTTCAGGAACGCGCCACGTCCAGGCGGAATGATGAGGGCTTTAAAGACCGCGGCGTCCAGCACCGCATTATTTTTCGCCAATGTCTGTGCCATGGTTTTGAGCGTGCTGAGCATTTTCTTCTTGCGGCTGCTCTCCACAAAGAAGCCAATCGGGGGACGATGGTCCACCTCTGCCGCCAGCATGAGGTAGCCAGATTGGGTGGGGTCCATTAACGACACTTTGGGGAACTTGTTTTTTGGACCAACGATCTGAAGGATGTGTTCCTGTTGGGTCATGCTTCCCGGTTCCTCGTTTGGCTAAGACTTTGTGTGATGAGTTTTAGATGAATGGCGGCCAGCGACTTGGCGTGTTCAATCTCTGCTTTAGTTGCTTTGGCGTGCAGGTAAGTGATGCGGAGCCCGGCAAGCGGGCCAATGACTTGCCATATTGCGACGTCAGCTGGCATGTCGGCGCGCAATTCTCCACGGGCTTGCCAAAAACTAAAGATCGGCTGCAATCGTTCGGATACGTCCTGCAAGGCATGGCCAAGCCCATCTGGCCCCATCCTCAAAACAAGCGAAGCAAAAGATCTGGCACGCGGGGTGGTCCAAGTCGCAACGATTTCTCCGAATATTTTCGGGATTGCGATTTCCATCGGAATCTTATCGGATGTGGGATCAATGCCCGCGTTTGAGAGCAGATCGGGCCCGGCTAATTTCAATAGCGTTTCAAAGATTTCTTGTTTGCTTTTGAAATGGGCATATAGCGCGGGATCGCTCACGCCAACTTTTGCCGCAATCTGGCGCACGGTCGCGCCTTCAAAACCACGTTCAGAGAAAACTTCCAATGCCGCGTCCAGAATGCGGTCTCGTGTTTCTGGGCCGCCCGATTGTAGCGGACGCCCGCGTTTTGGCTTGATTGGTTCAGTCATGTTATTTAATTAGCGCTTATTAATTTAAAAAGCAAGCTTTTGCCCCACTTTCTGCTTTTCACACAGTATGCCTCAATGTCGTGCACCAACTGGCGGGGGTGCCGGGGTAGCAGGCGAAGCCTGCGACGGCGGCGAGAAAATGTTCGGGGGTGCCGGGGTAGCAGGCGAAGCCTGCGACGGCGGCATGAGAAAAGAACCTAGCGCCAGGGCAGTATCAAAACCCTCTGACCAATCCTAGCGAATAATTTGCGGCCGAACCTTAATCCGTTGGCGTTGATTTTCAGGCAGGTGTTTGTTGAGCCGCGTGTTGAAAAACCCGTAAACGCTTATCACGCACAGTGTCAGCAGAATGAAATACATGCCCAATATCGGATAGGGGATAAACGGGTTGAATGTTTTGTCTGCGAAATAACTTGCATAATAAAGTGCGTCGCCCCGTTGTTGCCAAGCGGGGAAACCGGAGAAAAATACAAGGGTTGTCGCGTGGAACAAGAAGATCGCTTCATTGGTATAAGCAGGCCATGCAAGGCGTAGCATTGTCGGCCACACAATTTTTCTAAAACGCGGCCAACCGCTTAGGCCGTAGGCGTCAGCGGCTTCAAGGTCGCCCTTTGGCACAGAGCGCAATGCGCCATAAAAGATTTCGCCGGAATAGGCAGCAGTGTTCAAGAACAAAACGATGACAGCACCCAGCCAAGCTTTGGTCAACCAGCGTGTTTCAGCGGTAATTTCAGTAAAGCCCAGATTGATGTCGACGCCCCATTTGGGCAGTTGGACAAAAATCTCATAGGCGAGGAAAAATTGGATAAACAATGGCGAGCCACGGAACAGAAAGATGAACCATTCTGCTGGCTTGCGCACCCAATAGCGGTCTGAGTTTTTGGCCACCGCAATCGCTGTTGCCAGCAAAAACCCGGTAAGCAGGGCCAAGACACCAAAATAGATGTTCCAAATCATGCCCGAGCCGATAAGGGTGAACTGTTCGCACAGGGTGAAATCTGCTTTGGGCAGCAATCTCTTGCCAATGCCGATTGAGCGCAATCCATAATCTGTGATGGTTTGAAGACAAGCATTCATGATGTTGCCGCCTTCCGTTGTGCTTCGCCACCCATTGTGGCTTGGCCGTTCGTCAGTTTCGCCATCAACTTATTCAATACGATTTCGCTGACCTTGGTGAGCGAAAGATAGAACACCAACAAGCCAAGGAAGTAATAAAGACGCCAATCAGCGTGCGGGTAGGAGAAGACTTGGGTTTTGGAACTGCCCAACTCGCGGGCCCAATATACGATGTCTTCAACACCCAATAGGAACAGCAAAGGTGTCGCTTTGATCAAAATCATCCAAAGGTTGGAAAGACCGGGCAGAGCGTAAACCCACATTTGCGGCATCAGAATGCGCCAAAAAACCTGTCGGCGGGACATGCCATAGGCTTCTCCGGTTTCCAATTGGCCGCGCGGTACCGCACGCATGCCGCCATATAAAACGTTGGCGGCAAAAGCGCCAAACACGATGGCAAATGTCAACACAGCAAGCAGGAAGCCATAGGTTTCGTGCATCCATTGAGGTGACGATGAAAGGGGTAATTTGGCAGCCGAACAGACAACAAAATCGTTGCCCTGGCGCACAGGTTCTGTCCATTCAGGACAAAGGACTTTGTGGCGCACATATTCGAAAGCTTGATCGAGTGCGATCACGAAAAACATGAAGAATGCAATGTCTGGAATGCCGCGCACAATGGCCGTGTAGCCTTTGCCGAACCAGCGCAATGGCGCAATGGTGGAACGTGCTGCGGTAGCGCCGCCAAAACCGAACAAAAGGGCGACCGGTGCTGTGATGAGCAACAACAGCATGACCGTGCCAAATGATGAATAAAAGGCGAAATGCTTGCCTGTTGTTATGTAACAGGAAAACCATTGTAGCCCTTCAAGGGTTTTGGGTTCAGCGCAAAATGGAAACATTGGCTTTTGACTTTATGAAGAAAGACGGGGCGCAAGGCGCCCCGTCAAAAAATAGTGATCTGCTTAGAATGTGTAAGCGTCGGCACCGAACCATTTTGTGATCATGGTGTTCAATGTACCATCGTCTTTCATAGACTGGATGGCCGCATCAAACTTGCCACGAAGTTCGCCGTCAGACTCACGCACACCAAGGCCAACACCGCCGCCAAGGAACACAGGTTCACCAACAACAACCAGTTCGCCATTTGATTCTTCAGCAACAGGGCGCAAGAAGTCCACATCCGCAAGAACAGCATCAGCTTCGCCGTTCTTAACAGCAGCTAGCGTTTCGTCAGGTGTTGCAAATTCAACCAATGTCGCGCCAGAAGAAGCAACGTGACCTGATTGGATTGTTGATGTTTGCGCAGCAATAACGCCGGTTGTCACATCAACATCAGCCGATGCTGCAACAAAGATTGACGGTGAAGGAGGTGTGTAGTTTTGAGTGAAATCGATAACTTCATCACGCTCGTCTGTAATCGACATACCAGCAATAATGGTGTCATAGTTGCCTGATACCAAGTTCGGGATAATTGAATCCCAGTCGTTCACGACCCACTCACATGTCAAACCTGCGCGTTTGCAAAGCTCATCGCCCAACTCACGCTCAAAGCCGTCTACTTCACCAGCATCATTGATGAAGTTATATGGAGGATATGCACCCTCTGTGCCCATGCGAACAGTGTCCGCCATTGCAAAGTTTGCACTCAATGCCAAAGCGGCAATTGAAATCAGTACTTTTTTCATTGTGGTCTCCCTTTGAGTTTTTTTGGTTTTGTGATTGCCTTAGTGCAGATCAGTCTGCCGACCCTGCACTAAGGAATTTTTTCAGCCGTTCTGATTTGGGGTTGCCAAATAGATCGTCTGGCGCGCCTTGTTCTAAGATTTTGCCAAGATGCAAAAACACAACATTGTCAGAAACATCTGCCGCCAAACGCATATCGTGCGTCACGAGCAGCATGGTGCGGCCTTCTTTGGCTAAATCTTTGATCACCTTCACCACTTCTTGCTCCAATTCAGGATCAAGTGCTGATGTTGGTTCGTCGAATAATAGGGCTTCAGGTTCCATTGCCAAAGCCCGAGCAATGGCCGCGCGCTGTTGTTGGCCGCCAGAAAGCTGAGCTGGGAACATTTCGCATTTATCGCCAATGCCAACTTTATCCAGCAACATCCGTGCACGGGCTTCAACCTCGACCGGATCTTGTTTCAAGACGGTCAACGGGGCTTCCATTACATTTTGCAAAATGGACATGTGTGCCCATAGGTTGAACTGCTGGAACACCATTGAAAGGTTGGTGCGAATAGCGATTATTTGATTTTTGTCCGCCGGTTGACGATTGTGACCTTCGCCACGCCATTTAACCGGATGTCCATCAAATAAAATTTCACCCTGCTGGCTATCTTCCAACAGATTGGCGCAACGCAGCAAAGTTGACTTGCCTGAGCCCGAAGACCCAATCAGACTAACAACGTCGCCCTTATTGGCGACCAAATCTACGCCCTTTAGCACTTCAAGAGCGCCGTAGCTCTTGTGCAGATCGCGTATCTCAATGACTGGGGCTTGGACGGGAGCTGGATTATTCGACATAATTACTTTCTGTACTCATCGGCCAAAGAGTAGGCATATTTTTGTGCACGTGCAAAGACTTAACGCGCTTTCGCGGCGAAAAAAACGCATTTTTCCGAAAAATTTGGTGTGGTGAAAACGCAAATGCAATAGCCAAATAGACGCGCAGCTCACCTCGCGCCACCAAATTGGGCACGTTTACCCATGTTGGGAAACCAAAATACGTCATATTCCTCCCCTTAAGGCGCCTCGCTTTTTAACATTTGCAAGGTCACCATGATTCCATATCCTCCAACATGAAATCCAGCTATTCCCGAATAGCCGCTGTAATGCCGGGTGCCCGGCATTGCAATGTTTGATTATGCAGGGCGATCCATCTTTTGAATAGTCACAAAATTGATCAAAATTCACCCTTCATTTTGCATTTTGTCTAACAACAATATGCATATTGTAATGCTAAATCCAATTCTCTTTAGGCGGCCTTGGGTGTGGATGCTTGAACTTCAAACGGCTTACCCAAATATAGAGCACCAAATCGGTTGGTTAAAAACTCATCTAGGTCGATCTGCTCCTGAGCGACAAACCCCGTCTGAGGCAAACGGTCCTGACGCATCAAATCCATGGCTGCGGTAACCCCTGCTGCTGTCGTGATTTGAATGGCGCTCCAATCCCGTCCGGCAACTTCCATGGCGGTCGAAACATTTACAAAAGAACGTTCTTCAAATTGCCCATCAATCATGCCTGTTGCTGTGCAGAACACGGTGACTTGGTCCTGCCGGGTGCGCGGCAAGCCATTTTCAAAGATTTCACACATCAAGTCTTGGCGTTTGTTCAGCTTCAAATCGTTGAGCAAGATGTTCAATATATCGCGGTGACCGGGATAGCGGATTGAGCGATATGAAACATTTTGTGCGCGGCCGGCTAGCGTGTCGCACAAGGTGCCAAGGCCACCAGACGTGTTGAATGCTTCATAATCAACGCCATCCAGTGAGAAGTTTTCCAAGTTTTCAAGTGGCGCAACTTCTTTGAGTTTGCCGTCAACAAGTGCTTCGCACGGATTGCAATACTCGTTGACCAAGCCTTCCGTTGACCATGTGAGGTTGTATTTTAGTGCGTTTGTTGGGTAACGCGGCAGCGCGCCAACGCGCATGGACAAGTCTTCTATGCTGTCAAATTGCTTGGCCAAATGATAGCCAGCAATGCCAACAAAACCCGGTGCTAAGCCACACTGAGGCATGAAGGCTGACTTGGCATCTTTGGCCAAATCCATCACGAATTTTGTCGATTTAACATCTTCGGTGAGGTCGAAATAATGCGCGCCAGATTTCTTCGCCGCCGTCGCAATGGCAGGTGTTAGGAAATATGGTGCTGCACTCAAAACGGCATTTTTGCCGTCCAATGCGCTCAAAAGTTCAGCTTCGCTGGTGACGTCAACTTTGCGAGTGGCAATGCCAAGGGCTGACACTTCTTCCAGCATTTTATCGTCAGCATCTGCGATGGTGACATTAAACTCTGCAGCATTTTGCAAAATGACCGCAACCATACGGCCAATTTTGCCGCCGCCAACAACCAAAACTTCCCAGTTCATATTCTTTCCTCAGACAAAAATTTCATGTTGTTAGAATTGTGCCTGAAGGCCTTGTCGGAAAATAGCGACGGAAAAGCAGAATTGCCGTCATTATGACGAATTTGGGGTCAAAAATCCGTTGAAATGACGGAGTGTACGGCCAAGATAGAGATAACCAGTTTCAATTGCTAACAACTTATCCTATTGATGTTTCGACAAAATGTCGGAATACTGACACATAGAGCCGGGAGAAAACATGGTTGATCGACCATTGCGAGATGATCTGGACCGGGAATTAGTGGCGTTACTCAAATCAAATGCGCGCGCCCAAACGTCTGAAATTGCCAAGAAACTGGGCATTGCCCGCACGACGGTGCACGAGCGTATCACGCGGCTTGAGCGTATTGGTTATGTGACAGGCTATACGGTTCGGCTGGCCCAGGATCCCGGCCAGCAAACGGTTGAGGCATTTGTGTTGATCGAGGTGCTGCAACAGCAAAACAAGCAAATAAACGAAAAGCTTGCCAGTTTCCCAGAGGTAAAGTTGAGTTTGGCGATCAGCGGCGAGTTTGATTTGCTCGTCTCAGTAGAGGCACCGCAACTTGAAGATATAGATGCTGTGATCGATGAAATCGCGCTGATCCCGGGCGTGCGCCGAACGCAGACATCTTTGGTTTTAGGGCGGAAACTGGACCGGCGGTAACTTAGCAAGTTCAACAAAAGTGCTCTTGCGGTTTTGTAGTTTGAATTTGCGACCCGTGAAAAACCGTCATCCCGGAAAGTCGACAATATAGCCCTCATCAAAGAAATGCTCTTGCAGATTATTGCCCGCCCCACCCCGATCAACCACAACAAAATCGCTAACCTCACCTAACGTTGTCAGTACGCCGTGCCAGATATTTTGGCCGATATTGATGCCTTGGCCTGTGCGGGTCAGGAACGCTTTTGGCGAGTGGGGCACGCCGTCATTGTCTGGAGCGACAATTACCAAAAAGGGGCGTTTTGACATCGGGATGAAGGCTTGTGAGCCCAATGGGTGACGTTCGACCATTTTCAGGTGGAGCGGTAAATCATATGGTTTGCCGCGAAAAATATTAACGAGCGGACGGGCACCTTCGCCATCCAACTCGACGGTCGCCAGGTCGTTGAAACGGGTACACATGCCGTTATTAATCGGGAATTTTTCTGCCTCTGCGAGGTCAATTATTTCGCCAAATGGCGCAAATGCTGTGGCCGTTAGTGGAACAATATCAATACGTTCCAATTCGTGGATATTCATCTGTCTAGCGCCCAATATGAAGTTTGGGGTGTCGATTGACGTCCTTATAGAGCAGATAGCGGAACTTGCCCGGCCCACCCGCATAACAGGCTTGCGGACAGAACGCCCTGAGCCACATAAAGTCGCCAGCTTCCACCTCGACCCAGTCGCTGTTGAGTTTATAAACCGCTTTGCCCTCAAGCACGTAAAGCCCGTGTTCCATCACATGAGTTTCTTCAAACGGGATTACGCCGCCCGGCTGAAAGGTAACGATGTTGACATGCATGTCGTGGCGTAAATCATCGGGCTGCACAAAACGCGTTGTGGCCCATGCCCCGTCTGTGTCTGGCATCGGGTTTTCGGGCGTAAGTTTTTCGTTGGTTACAAACGAAGTTGGGTGCTCAACACCTTCCACAGCTTCATATTGTTTTCGGATCCAATGGAATTTTACGGGATGGTCGGTGCGGTTATGCGCGGTCCAAGCTGTGGACGCTGCGATATAGGCATAGCCACCTTCTGCCATACGATGCGGTTGGCCATCCAATTCGATATCCAATTCGCCTTCCACGACAAACAACACGCCTTGCGCGTGTGCATCAGGTTCTGGGCTGTCCGACCCACCACCTGGTGCGACCTCAACGATATATTGGGAAAATGTCTCGGCAAATCCAGATAAAGGACGCGCGATGATCCAAGCGCGTGTTCCGGCCCAATGGGGCAAATAGGACGTGACAATATCTCCCATCACGCCCCTAGGAATGACGGCGTATGCGTCAGTGAAAATGGCCCGACCGGTCATTAGTTGGTTTTGAGGCGGCAAACCACCGGTAGGTGCATAATAAGTGCTGTTTGGCATGCTCACTCCTCATCCAACATGTCTTTGAGCCGTAAAAACGCAATGCGCTCCACTTGTTTGCAGGCTGTTGTAAACTCAATGCTACGTTCATTGTGAATACGCGCTTCGAACTGCGCAAGAATTTGATCCTTGCTCAACCCCTTCACCGCGATGATGAACGGGAACCCGTGTTTTTCAACATAGGCCTTATTCAACTCGCTGAAGCGTGCACGTTCTTCATCGGTGAGCGCGTCCAGCCCCGCTGAAGCCTGTTCGGCAGTTGATTCTTTTGTCAGCCGCTTCGCGGCGGCAAGTTTTCCGGCCAAGTCCGGGTGGGCGTTTAAGACGCCCAACCGCTCATTTTCGCTGGCTTTTCTAAACTCAGCGGCGAGCAACGAATGAACACCAACTGCGCCATCGTGCGCTGGGCCCATTTCACGCTCAAACGCACGTTCCGCAATCCAAGGCGAATGTTCAAACACGCCACCAAACTGCTCAACGAACTTTGGTTTGGTCAAGATTGAAGGACGGTTTGTTTCATGTTGGAAGGGGTGGGCTTTTGCCCAATGTTCTGCAATTTCAATGCGTTTGGCGATCCAAACATCATCATGGCTTAGCACATATTCAATGAACCGTTTTAGCGCCGCGATCCGGCCAGGTCGGCCAACCAATCGGCAATGCAAACCGATATTGAGCATTTTTGGGCTGCCTGCAGTGCCTTCCGCGTAAAGACTGTCAAAACTGTCTTTTAAGTAGCAAAAGAATTGGTCTCCGGAATTAAAGCCTTGAATGGCGGCAAAGCGCATATCGTTGGTATCAAGCGTATAAGGGATGACCAGTTGGGGCTTTTCTGCGCCCTCATACCAATATGGCAGGTCATCAGCATAGCTGTCTGACACATAGGCAAACTCGCCGACCTGTGCCGCCAGATCAACTGTGTTGGATGAACAACGGCCCGTGTACCAACCTTTTGGCGCGTCTCCCGTGACTTCATAATGCAACTGGATTGCGCGGCGCATGTGCGCCTCTTCTTCATCCCGAGTGAAGTCTTTATATTCAATCCATTTTAAGCCGTGGGAGGCAATTTCCCAGTCCGCGTCTTGCATGGCGGCGACTTGTTCGGGTGAACGGGCAAGGGCTGTCGCCACACCATAAACGGTAACCGGGACTTCCAGCTCTGTGAACAGGCGATGCAGCCGCCAAAATCCGGCACGCGATCCATATTCATAGATGCTTTCCATGTTCCAATGGCGTTGGCTCGGCCATTGTTGTGCGCCAACAATTTCAGACAGAAAGGCTTCGGATGCAGCATCCCCATGCAGCACGCAATTTTCGCCGCCTTCTTCGTAATTGAGGACAAATTGCACCGCGATTTTCGCGTTATTGGGCCAATTTGCCTTTGGCGGATTAGCGCCGTAACCAACCATATCGCGGTCATATCGAATTGATTTTGTCACTTCTGTTCGTCCGTTATTTCCGGTTTCAGGAATTTTGAGTCAAACCTGTTTGTGTTTGCTAAGATGAAGCGCGCATTTGATTTGGTCAATCGCGCAATAGATGGTTGAGCATATTACAAATCTAAATTTTTGACCATTTGTTAAAATTTCTTGACTTCAAACCCAAATTTGAAGGAAAAAGAATGAACAAGGGGGAGTTCATGACCAACAAAGACGGCAGTGGTAAACTGACGACCCACGTTTTGGACACAGCACGTGGCTGCCCAGCATCAGGGCTTAAAATCGAACTATATGATCTTGAAACGGGCGACGCGGCGCCGTTGGTGACGGCAATTACCAATGAAGACGGTAGATGTGATGGCCCCATGCGCGATGCAAGCAATTTGCGTAAAGGTCGCTACGAGCTGCGGTTTTACGTGAGTGACTATTTCACAGCACATAATGTGACGTTGGAAAGTGGCCAATTTCTTGATGTGGTGCCAATCCAGTTCGTCGTTTCTGATGAAACCACTCATTATCACGTGCCACTTTTGGTCTCGCCTTACGGCTTTTCCACCTATCGCGGGAGCTAAGATGTGACGACGCGCCAGCAGCTGAAGTTTTTGCTCAACGACCAAATGCTTGAACTTGAAAATGTTCCAGCAACCCAAACGCTTCTCGATTATCTTCGCTTGGAACGCACATTGCGTGGCACCAAAGAAGGGTGCGCAGAAGGCGACTGTGGGGCGTGTTCGGTGCTTGTCGGGCGGCTTGATAATGGCCGCGTGAAATATGAAAGCGTAAATTCGTGTATTCGGTTTGTCGCTTCGCTTGACGGGTGTCACATCGTGACGATCGAGCACCTAAAGGGCAAAGGTGGTGAACTGCACCCAATCCAGCAAGCGATGGTTACCCATCATGGTTCCCAGTGCGGATTTTGCACGCCGGGATTTGTGATGTCGCTTTATGCCATGTGGATGAATGAAATTGACCCAGATGTGGCGCTGGTGGAGCGATACTTGCAGGGCAATCTATGTCGATGCACTGGATACGCTCCAATCGTAAATGCTGCGCTCGATATTACAGCGAACGGCAAGCTTGAAGATGATTATCTAGTTGCAGAGCGCGAAAGCATTGCGGCGCAGCTATCTGAAATTCAAGACAAACAAATGGTTGAAATTTCTGATGGCAAAGAGCAGTTTTTCTCTCCAGCAACACGGGATCAATTCGCCTCCATTTACGCCGCGAACCCTGAAGCAACGATTGTAGCCGGATCGACAGACGTTGGACTTTGGGTCACCAAGCTCATGCGCGAAATTTCGCCGGTGATTTTTACGTCACGCCTCAGCGATTTCCGAAATATAGAAGTTGGTGACAAGTCCATCAAAATCGACGGCGGTGCAAGCTATACAGATATGCTAGAAACGATAGACGACTATCTGCCTCAACTGTCTCAATTCTGGCGCCGTATTGGTGGCGAACAAGTGCGCAATATGGGCACAGTCGGCGGCAACATTGCCAATGGATCGCCGATTGGCGACACACCGCCGCCACTGATCGCGTTGGGCGCGACAGTGACGCTGCGCAAAGGCGATGAGCGCCGCACGATTGATTTAGAGAAATTTTTTGTCGACTATGGCAAACAAGATCGCGAAAAAGGCGAGTTTGTTGACACCATTGAAATTCCGCTCCCAGCCGAAGATCAAATTTTTGCTGCCTATAAAATTTCAAAACGGCGGGATGAAGATATTTCTGCAGTCTGCGCAGCGTTCAGCGCGACAATTGATGATGGGCGGATTAAGGACATTCGCATCGCTTTTGGCGGGATGGCCGCAACACCCAAACGTGCCAGCGCGGTGGAAAGTGCCCTAGTGGGTGCACCATGGTCGGAACGCTCCGTCATGGACGCGAAACAGTTCTTTGCAAATGACTTCAAACCACTTTCAGATTGGCGTGCGTCCGCCGACTACCGCCTTTCGGTTGCGCAGAACCTTTTGGAACGCTTTTACGTTGAACATGCTGATGAAAACTCTTTCAGCCTCGACGATCTGGCGCGTGCTGCGACTTTGGAGGCAGTGCTATGAGTGAGACTATTAAAGGCGGCACCCACCAATCTGTTGAACATGAATCAGCACGCAAGCACGTGGCGGGCCGGGCAGAATATCTTGATGATATGGCTGAACCGGCAGGCACACTACACGCCTATCTTGGGCTTTCAACTTGTGCGCACGGCAACATCACTTCGATTGATTTAGATGCTGTTCGCGCAGCGGAAGGTGTTGTTGATGTTCTAACAGAGCATGACATTCCTGACACAAATGACGTCAGCCCGACGGGGCTGAATGACGAGCCAGTATTTGCGAAGGGTAAAGTCCATTTTTATGGTCAACCGATATTTGCGGTGATTGCCAAAACCCGCGAACAAGCTCGACGTGCCGCGCACAAAGCCGATGTTCAATATGAAGCGCTTGAGGCGCATTTGGATGTGAAATCCGCTGATAAAGCGGGTGGGGAAATGGTCACCAAACCACTTAAATTGAAACGTGGCGACCCCAAACCAGCACTTAAAACCGCCCCTTTGCGTATTCAGGGTGAAATGGAAATCGGCGGCCAAGATCACTTCTATCTTGAAGGCCATATTGCAATGGCCATTCCGGGTGAAGATGATGAAGTGACCGTGTTTTCATCGACCCAGCACCCAACTGAAATTCAGCATATGGTCGGCCATGTGTTGGGCGTGCCATCCAACGCAGTGACTGTGAATATACGGCGCATGGGTGGTGGCTTTGGCGGTAAAGAAACCCAAGGCAGCTTGTTCGCGGCCGTTGCGGCGCTTGCAGCAAAAAAGCACAATTGCGCGGTCAAAATTCGCCCTGACCGAGACGATGATATGGTGGCCACCGGCAAGCGGCATGATTTTGTTGCCAGCTACGATGTTGGCTTTGATGAACAGGGAAAAATTCTGGCGCTCGACGCAGATTTCGCCGCCCGTTGCGGCTTTTCTGCCGACCTGTCCGGACCAGTTACGGACCGGGCATTGTTCCATGCGGATAATTGCTATTTCATTCCAGATGTTGAATTGCGATCAAAACCGCTAAAGACGAACACCGTTTCCAATACAGCCTTTCGAGGCTTTGGCGGGCCGCAGGGCATGATTGGTGGCGAGCGGGTGATTGAAGAAATCGCATATGCATTGGGCAAGGACCCGTTGGAAATTCGCCGTGCAAATTTCTACGGTGGTGAAGGCGAAAACCTAACGCCTTATCATCAAGTCGTTGATGACAGCATTATCGAGCGGATTGTTGATGAGCTTGAAGAAAGTTCTGACTATCAGGAACGCCGCCAGGCAGCTATTGAATTCAACAAATCCAACCGCATTCTAAAACGCGGCATTTCTCTGACGCCTGTTAAGTTTGGCATCTCATTTACGGCCACTTGGTACAACCAAGCTGGGGCATTGGTGCATGTTTATTCAGATGGATCGATCCAACTCAACCACGGCGGCACCGAGATGGGCCAAGGCCTTTACACTAAAGTGGCCCAAGTGGTCGCCGATGAGTTTCAAGTCGATTTATCGCGCATAAAAGTTTCGGCAACCCGTACCGACAAGGTGCCGAACACGTCGGCCACCGCTGCGTCGTCAGGCACTGACTTAAACGGAATGGCTGCCGCAAATGCCGCACAGCAGATCAAACAGAGATTTGTAGATTTCGCTGTCGAGAAACATGGCGTTAGCGCCGACGAAGTGAGTTTTGACAACAATCATGTGGTGATTGGCGAAAACCGCATCGCTTTTGATAGTTTCGTCAAAGACGCCTATATGAACCGTGTGCAACTCTCAGCGGCCGGGTTTTACAAAACGCCAGAAATTCACTGGAACCGTGATGAAGGCAAAGGCAAGCCTTTCTATTATTTCGCCTATGGGGCAGCTGTTTCGGAAGTCGTGATTGATACCCTAACGGGTGAATATTTCGTCGAGCGGGTGGATGTGTTGCATGATGTGGGGCGCTCGATCAATGAAGCCATAGATAAAGGCCAAGTTGAAGGCGCGTTCGTGCAAGGCATGGGCTGGCTCACGACCGAAGAACTCTGGTGGTCAAAAGATGGTCAGTTGAAAACCCACGCACCATCGACATATAAAATTCCACTCGCCTCAGACCGGCCGCGCCAGTTCAACGTCAATCTGGTCAATTGGTCAGAGAACAAAGCACGCACCATTCGGCGCTCTAAAGCCGTGGGCGAACCGCCCTTTATGTTGGCGATCTCGGTGCTCGAAGCGCTGTCGATGGCGGTGGCATCAGTTGCGGATTACAAGACATGCCCAAGGCTTGATGCGCCAGCAACTCCTGAACGCGTGTTGATGGCCGTGCAACGGCTCAAAGGTGCGTAGTAAATGCGCCTAACCACCGATCAAATACAGAGCTTCATCCAAGATGGACCCTCGATTGACGTTCAAATTGCGAACGTTAAAGGTTCCACGCCACGCGAAATTGGTGCGTGGATGCTGGTGAACGAAAGTGCGATGGTCGGGACCATCGGCGGTGGTCAGCTCGAATACATGATGATCGATGAAGCGCGAAAAATGCTGCGTCACCATACTTCTCAAAAGACGCTGACGGTGCCATTGGGGCCTGAAATTGGTCAGTGCTGTGGCGGACAAGTTGAATTGTCTCTATCACAAGTCTTAGATGAAAATAGCGTTCTTGCACGGCTTGAAAGTGAACAAGCTTGCGAACCTGAGGTACTGATTTTCGGCGCAGGTCATGTGGGCAAAGCGCTGGCCAAGGCATTGGCGCTTCTCCCGGTAAAACCAATCCTCATCGATCAACGAGCGCACGAGCTGCCAAGTTACGAGAACGTCGAAACTCGACTTTCCCCATTGCCCGAAGCTGAAATTCGTAGCGCAAAGCCGGGAAGCGCAATTGTCGTGTTGACCCATGATCATGCGCTGGACTTTTTGATATCTGGTGAGGCACTGGCAAGTGGCGACTTTGCCTATGTGGGCATGATTGGTTCAAAGACAAAACGTGCAGTCTTTTCAAATTGGTTGCGTGATGCATATGATGCCAGCATCTTGGCAGATGGGTTGACCTGTCCGATTGGTGGAAGTGCGTCGAAAGACAAACGACCAGAAGTGATTGCCGCACACGTGGTGGCCGAAGTTTTGAGTTCATTGGATGCGTATGCGAAATCCGGCAAGCAAATTGAATTAGAGGGAGCGCAACATGCCAAATAGCGCGATTATGTTTGAATGGCTCAGCTTTGGTGTTCGGTGGCTGCACGTCATCACTGGTATCGCCTGGATCGGTTCTAGCTTTTATTTCATTGCGCTTGATTTGGGGTTGCGCAAGCATGATCAATTGCCCAAAGGCGTGCAGGGTGAAGAATGGCAAGTGCATGGCGGCGGCTTCTACCATATTCAAAAATATATGGTCGCGCCGGCTAATATGCCCGAACATCTCATTTGGTTTAAATGGGAAGCCTACACGACGTGGCTTTCAGGTTTTGCCATGCTCGCCATTGTCTATTATGTCGGCGCTGACCTTTATCTGATCGACCGCAATGTCTTGGACGTCTCTGCTCCCGTCGGCATCGCCATTTCAGTCGCTTCGATTGGCCTTGGTTGGCTGATTTACGATCAGCTCTGTAAATCAAAATTGGGCAAATCTGATATCGGCTTGATGGTGTTTTTGTTCATCACCTTGGTGGCGATGGCCTGGGGCTACACCCAACTGTTCACCGGCCGTGCGGCTTTGTTGCATTTAGGTGCGTTCACCGCGACGATTATGTCGGCAAACGTGTTCTTCATCATCATTCCGAACCAAAAAATCATCGTTGCTGACTTAAAGGCAGGAAAGTCGCCAGACCCGGCTTTGGGCTTGCAATCCAAACAGCGCTCAGTGCACAACAATTACCTGACATTGCCGGTTCTGTTCTTGATGCTCTCCACCCATTATCCGCTCGCGTTTGCCACCGAATACAATTGGGTGATCGCTGCACTGATTTTCTTGATCGGCGTGCTAATCCGGCATCACTTCAACACCAAGCACCTAAAAGGCGAAAGCCTTTTGTGGCCCTGGTTTTTGTCTGCAGTTCTCTTCATCATGATCATGTGGCTTTCCACAAGTCCAAAAGTTGGCGGCATGTCTGAAGGTGATGTGGCAAGTGCGGAAGCACAAATTCATATGGCCTCAGCACATTTTGAAGAGGCGCGAGACACGGTGATGGGACGTTGTTCCATGTGCCATACGGTCGAACCGGTTTGGGAGGGCTTAAACCAAGCGCCAAAAAATGTGCTGCTCGACAGCGATATTGCCATCGCAGCCAACGCCCATGAGATTTACATTCAGGCCGGGCGCTCCCACGCTATGCCGCCGGGCAATGTAACCGATATTAGCCAAGAAGAACGCCAATTGCTTGTTACTTGGTTTGAAAGCGCAAATAAGGGCACTTAAAATGACAGCAAGAATTTTGCGTGGCCGCGTCTTGAGCTTCAACGACGCGCCAAAAGCGCGCGATGACAAAGATTGCTACACCTATATTGAAGATGGCGCCTTGCTGATTGAGCATGGCAAAATTACTGCCCGTGGCGAATTTGCCGACGTTAGAAATGGCGCTGCAACCGACGTCGAAATCATCGATCATCGTCCATATATATTGATGGCGGGCTTCATCGACACGCACATTCATTTTCCGCAAATGCAGGTGTTGGCGTCCTATGCGGGCTCGCTTTTGGAATGGCTAAACACCTACACATTCGTCGAAGAGCAACGGTTCGGCGACCTTGCTCATGCCCGCAAAATTGGCGCGAGTTTTTATGATGAATTGGTACGTCACGGCACAACAAGCGCTGCCGCCTATTGTTCGGTTCATCCGCAGTCAGTAGATGCGTTTTTTGAAGAAGCAGAAAAGCGCAATATGTTGATGATTGGCGGCAAGGTGATGATGGATCGCGAAGCGCCGGAGCTGCTGACTGATACCCCGCAATCAAGCTATGATGACACGAAAGAACTGATCGAAAAATGGCACGGCAAAGGCCGCGCGCACTATGCGATCACCCCCCGATTTGCCATCACCTCAACGCCCGCCCAAATGGAAATGGCGCAAGCATTGGCAGGCGAGCATCCTGACCTGCATATCCAAACCCATTTGAGCGAAAACAAAGCAGAGATTGAATTCACCAATTCGCTTTACCCGGATGCTGGTGACTATTTCGGTATTTATCAGCACTATGGGCTGGCGGGTGAAAAGTCGCTGTTTGGGCACTGCATTCACCTTGAAGACCGAGAGCGGGACGCGATGAGTGAAACAGGTTCAGTAGCAGTATTCTGCCCGACATCAAACCTGTTCATCGGCTCGGGTCTTTTTGATTGGGAGCGGGTGGCTGGACCTGAGGGCATAGGGCGTATTGCCCTCGCAACAGACGTTGGTGGCGGCACCAATTATTCAATGCTTAGAACGCTCGATGAGGGTTATAAAATCCTCAACTTGCAGGGCCAACGCATGAACCCGCTCACGTCTTTCTATCAAATCACATTGGGCAATGCCCGCGCGGTTTCGCTGCAAGACCAAATTGGTACTTTGGATGTGGGCACCGATGCAGACATTGTGGTGCTCAACGCCAATGCAACACCCGCAATGCAAGTTCGAATGGAAACCGTCACGACCTTGGAAGAGGAACTGTTCCTCATGCAGACGGTGGGCGACGATCGGGCAATTGTAGAGACATATGTGGCCGGTGAGGCCATGAAGTCGGCGCTCTAATAGCTAATCCACAAAGTCAAACGCGTCCACGTCAAACAGACCGCGATCTGTCATCTTGAGATGGGGGATCACGGGGAGGGCGAGGAAGGCCACTTGCAGAAATGGTTCGGGCAATACGCAGCCAAGATCATGGGCGGCAGTGCGTAGTTTTTCCAGTTCATGGGCCACATCTTCAAATGCGAGTTCGCTCATCAATCCGGCAATGGGGAGTGCCAATTCGGCGATCACTTCGCCCTTGTCGGCAACAACAAAACCGCCGCGCATTTCAATTATCCGGTTGGTGGCAACAGCCATGTCTTCGTGGGTTGCACCGATCACGGTGATATTATGGCTGTCATGGCCAACCGAAGAGCCTATTGCGCCCCGTTGAAGACCAAAGCCTTTTACAAACCCATGCCCGATATTGCCGTTTTTGCCATGCCGCTCCACAACGGACACCTGCACTGCATCCTGCTTCACATCAGGGAAAAGAACGCCGTTCTCAACGGGCAAAACCCCTTCTTCGCGGAAGGTTAAGATCAAGCCCGGCTTTACGCCCATCATCGGGGTGAGATTGCGCCCTGGCTTAACCGGCACTTTGAAATTTTCAGCGGATTGGCGTTGAGCTTTCATGGATTGCAATCCGACTGGCTCGACATGCCCACGCTGTGCAAAACGTTCTTCTGTCACTAACGCGCCGGACATGATCACGTCGGAAACCGCGCAGGTTTCCAAATTGTCCAATAGTGCAAAATCGGCTTTCCACCCCGGTGCGACCATGCCTCTATCCTTGAGACCGAAGATACGGGCAGCTGACGTGCTTGCGGCGCGATAGACATGGTGGGCCGGGCAACCATTGGCGATGAGGCGTCGGATAAGACTGTCCAAATGGCCTTCTTCGTGAATATCGAGCGGATTGCGATCATCGGTGCAAAGCGCCATGAAGCTGGACGTGTTCTCGTCGAGCACTTCGGCGAGGGCATTAAGGTCTTTGGAAACGGATCCTTCACGGATCAAAATCGCCATACCCTTTTTCAGTTTCTCGCGGGCTTCAGTCGCGCTGGTCGCTTCATGGTCTGTGCGGATGGCAGCCGCCAAATAGCCATTAAGGTCATCGCCCGATAAAAGCGGTGCATGTCCGTCGATGTGGCCATCTTGGAATGCGTGCAGTTTGTCGATCACTTCAGGTGCCGTAGCGAGAACGCCGGGAAAGTTCATAAATTCGGCTAGCCCAATAACGCTTGGATGATCGCGGTAGGGCAGTAAATCTTCGATCAGCAATTCCGCGCCAGACGTTTCAAACGCTGTCGCAGGCACGCATGAAGAAAGATTGATTTTGATATCCATCACGCTTCGCTCGGAACTGGCGAGGAAATATTCGATGCCCTCTTTGCCCAGTACGTTCGCGATTTCATGTGGATCACAGATCGCGGTGGTCACCCCATAGGGCAAAACGCAACGATCAAACTCTAGCGGTGTGACGAGCGAACTTTCAATATGCAAGTGGGTGTCGATAAATCCAGGCACGCAAAACCGCCCCACCCCATCAATCTCTTTTTCGCCCTCATAGGTCGAGTGTGTGCCCACAATGCGGTCAGCGACGATGGCAATATCGGATGTTGCGATTTCCCCGGTCATGACGTCCAAAAGACGCACATTTTTGATGACGAGATCAGCGGGCACTTTGTTCGCGCCGGCTTTAATCATGCGGGAAAGGGTGGCTTTATCAATCAATGAATTTGTCATGCGCAAATATAAACTGAATGCGGATCAATTTCTAGAGTCTAGACCAAGGCTCTTGACCGTTTAATCAAATAATTTGGGCAAAAGAAAAGGCGGCCTGAAGACCGCCTTAACTTAAAAATTTGATTTGCTTATTGTGGCAATTGATCGTCTACGCCTTCAACATAGAAGTTCAAACCGAGCAATACGCCATCTTCAGCAATTTCGCCGTCGGTCAGCCAAACAGAACCGTCTTGTTTCATAACTGGGCCTGTGAACGGGTGAAGCTCGCCTGAACTTACAGCCGCTTCCGTTGCGATCGCCATATCTTTCACATCATCTGGCATATTGGTATATTCAGCCATCTGCAAGATGCCTTCTTCCAGACCATCCCAAGTCGATTGGGTTGCCCAAGTGCCGTCCATTAAATCTTGTGTACGCTTGATATAGTAAGCGCCCCAAGTATCGATGATCGCGGTCAATTGGGTTTTAGGACCTGCAGAAATCATATCGGAGGCTTGACCAAATGCTTTGATGCCGCGTTCTTCTGCAACTTGCATTGGGCCAGTGGAGTCGGTGTGCTGTGTCAAAATGTCAACACCTTGGTCGATCAGCGCTTTTGCAGCATCAGCTTCTTTACCCGCATCAAACCATGAATTCACCCAAACAACTTTTAGTTTGAAGTCCGGGTTTACGCTTTGAGCCCCCAATGTGAAGGCGTTAATGCCCTGCACAACTTCTGGAATTGGGAATGAGGCGATATAGCCTGCAACGCCTTTTTCAGACATCTTCGCAGCGATTTGGCCTTGAATGTAACGGCCCTGATAGAAACGTGAATTATAGCTCGTTACGTTTTCTGATGTTTTGTAGCCCGTTGCGTGTTCAAATTTTACGTCTGGGAATTTGGCCGCGACTTCGATTGTTGGGTCCATAAAGCCAAAGCTTGTCGTAAAGATCATCTTACAGCCAGAACGTGCGAAACGCTCGATAACCGCTGTGGCCTGAGGACCTTCAGCTACGTTCTCGATAAATGGTGTTTCGATCTTGTCGCCAAAATGGGTTTGAAGCTCTTGGCGGCCAATGTCGTGTGCTTGTGTCCAGCCACCATCCGTCTTTGAACCAACATAAACAAAGCAAACTTTGGTTGCGTCAGCAAAAGCGGCGGAGGCCATGCCAACGGTCATTGCTGCAACGCCAGCAAGCCCGATCATTAGTTTTTTCATGACTTTTCTCTCCTGTTAGATATTTTCTTTAGCCAATAGACGATTCTATCGGTCTGGTACAAATGGTCTACCCAGCATGGCTGGCGTATTGATTAGTGTGAGGCGCGTATTCTGAGAAATCAGCACAAGCACCACAATCGTCGCGATATAAGGCAGCGCAGTCAAAAGCTGCGGCGGAACGGCAACACCCAGCGCTTGGGCATGGAGCTGGCCAATGGAAACGGCGCCAAACAAATAAGCCCCAGCCAAAACTCGCGCTGGTCGCCAAGAAGCAAACACCACCAAGGCTAGCGCGATCCAGCCCCGCCCCGCACTCATATTTTCCGTCCATTGCGGTACATAAACCAGAGATAAGTGCCCGCCTGCCAGACCCGCACATGCGCCGCCAAACATCACTGCCAAATAACGATACCGCAATACTGGAATGCCCAAGGCATGGGCGGAGATGTGATTGTCGCCAATTGAACGCAACGTTAGCCCCGCGCGACTGTTAAACAAAAACCAACTCACCGCGACAACCAAAATTATGGACATGTAAAAAATTGGATCTTGCCCAAACAATAATGGCCCAACAAATGGCAGTTCGGACAGACCTGGGATCGAGATGTTTGTCAGTTTAACGCCTGCTTGCCCAACGAACGGTTCGCCCAAAAGCCCTGAAAGCCCAAGGCCCAAAATCGTCAGCGCCAAGCCTGTTGCGACCTGATTGGCCGCTAGGGACAAGGTGAGCACTGCAAAGGCCAACGATGTTATCGCGCCAAAGGCAATGGCCGCCAATATGCCCAACCATGGATTGCCTGTAAGGTTTGCCGCAGCAAATCCGCCGACCGCACCCATGATCATCATGCCCTCAACCCCAAGGTTCAAAACGCCGGAACGCTCGACAACCAGCTCGCCAATAGCGGCAATCAAAAGTGGTGTGGCCGCGGTTGCGATCGTGAAAATGATAGCAGTTGTAATATCCATCATGCGGCTCCTTTTGCTGGAGTGGGTTTCGCGCCGATCAGTCGAATGCGGTAAAGGATGAGCGTGTCACAAGCGAGCACGAAGAACAGGATTAACCCCTGAAACACCCGAGCCACCTTATCCGAAACCCCAAGGGAAATTTGCGCCGCTTCGCCGCCAAGAAATGTGAGCGCAAGGACCAACCCCGCTATGATCGCACCAATTGGGTTCAAGCGACCAAGAAAAGCAACAATGATGGCTGTAAAGCCATAGCCCGGCGATATGGTGGGCCGCAATTGCCCCGTTGCGCCGGCAACTTCAACGATCCCGGCAAGGCCTGCGGTGGCCCCAGCAACCAAAAACGCAAAGAACACCATTTTGTTGGCGTCAAACCCAGCAAAACGCGCGGCCCGTGGGCTTGCACCAATAACCTTGACTTGAAAGCCCTTCATGGTTTTCGCCATCATCACCCAAATGATGAGCGCGACGATGATGGCAATGACAAAGCCAAAGTTTGCGCGACCATCCGCGGGGATCATTTCTGGGATACGGGCAAAGGCATCAAATCGCCGGGTTTCGGGAAAGTTTAGACCTTCAGGATTGCGCCATGGGCCGCGTACCATCCAATCAAGAAACAGCTGCGCGATATAGACCAACATCAAGCTGGTCAGAATTTCGTTGGTCTTAAATTTGGTTTTGAGCAATGCAGGAATGCCTGCATATGCCATACCCCCCAAAGCGCCCATGATGATCATTAAAGGCAGAACAAAAGGGCCGGAAAATTGCGGTAGCATCACCGGCAGAATTGATCCGGCCATACCGCCAATGATCATTTGCCCTTCAGCGCCAATGTTCCAATTGTTGGACTGATAGCAAATGCAAAGCCCGGCCCCCATCAATATGAGCGGCGCGGCTTTGATCAACAATTCATGCACGCTCCACATTTCGCTGATGGGTTCAATGAAATAGGCGTAAAGCGCTTGCAAAGGCGGCTTGCCAAGAATTGAAAACATAATCGCCCCAGCAACCAACGCTAGCGCGAGCCCGATTAGCGGCGATAGATAAGTCATCAAGCGCGATGGTGCGCTTCGCTTTGTAAGTTCCAGCCTCAACTTATTCCCTTCCCCTCAATGAAATGCCGTTGGCCTTTTTGCTAGGCCGGTTCCAGCTCTCCACCTGTCATTTGTAGTCCAATTTTGTGTCGGTCTGTCGAACGTGTCGGCACAAACGGCGATAATTTGCCTTCGCTTAGCGTTGCAATGGCGTCGGACACTTCAAAAAGCTCGTCCAAATCTTGTGAGATCACCAAAACCGCCGCGCCCTTTGCGGCTAAGTCGACCAAGGTCTGGCGAATATGCGCAGCCGAGCCAGCGTCAACACCCCATGTGGGCTGGTTGACCACGATGATTTCGGCGATGCCCATCACTTCGCGGCCCAAGACGAATTTTTGCAAATTCCCACCAGATAGTGACTGCGCTGCCGGGTCTGCAGATCCTTTGCGCACGTCAAAATGCGCGACAATTTCATCTTTGACTTTGCGTGCTTTGCCGCGGGACACGAAGGGCCCATTGTTCAAATTTTTCTGTAACCCATGGCGGGTTAGAATGACATTTTCACTCAACGAAAACTCTGGAACAGCGGCATGGCCCAGCCGTTCCTCGGATATATACATGGCGCCCATTTTGCGGCGGTTTTGAATGCCAATATCGCCGACTTCTTCGCCTTTGATGAGGACATTTTCGGGTAAGCTCAGTCGTTCGCCGGATATGGCGTCAAAAAGTTCGTTTTGCCCATTCCCCGCAATCCCCGCGATACCGGATATTTCACCGGCATGCAGCATGAGGTTGATGTCTTTGAGGTCGGTTTCAAATCCTGTGAAACCCGCAAGGTTAAGCTTTTTCACCTGAAGCATGACCTCGCCGTTCGCCACGGCAACGTCGCGTGGCGAGATTTCATGAATGTCGGAACCAACCATCATTTTGGCAAGACTGATCGGGGTTTCATCCGCTGGCGCACATTCACCAACGACCTTGCCGTGGCGCAAAATAGTTGCGTTCTGGCAAAGAGCCTGCACTTCGGCCAATTTGTGTGAGATATAAAGGATCGCTTTGCCTTCATCCGATAAACGACGCAGCACCTTGAACAGGTCTTCGGCTTCTTGCGGTGTCAGAACGGAAGTTGGCTCATCCATGATGATCAATTTGGGCTGTTGCAAAAGGCAACGCACAATTTCAACTCGCTGGCGCTCGCCAACCGACAGATCGTGAATGCGTGCATCGGCCTTAAGCGGTAGGCCATACGATGCTGATATTTCTTCGAGCTCTTTGCTGACTTGGCGCAAGGACTTGCCCGGTGGCAATGCCAATGCCACATTTTCCGCAACGGTTAGCGCATCGAACAAAGAAAAATGCTGAAACACCATGCCAATGCCCAAATCCCGCGCAGCGGCTGGGTTTGGAATATGCACGGCTTTTCCTTGCCAAACAACACGGCCTTCATCAGGCTGTAGACTGCCATAAAGCATCTTAACCAGCGTGGATTTCCCCGCGCCATTTTCCCCCAATAGGGCGTGAATTTCACCGGCTTCGATCGCCAGTGAAATTTGGTCATTAGCCTTAAATGATCCGTAGTATTTTGAAATGCCTTCTAGATTTAGAAGGACCTCCCCCTCAGCCAAAGCAGTACTCCACATTCCTCCCGAATATGAGGTAAAGTATGTCGGCAATGATTTAAAGTAGCAAGGGAAGTTTAGCGTTCAAGCAAGACTTTTTTATCAAAAAGTCAAAAATTTTAACTTTTCAAGAGATCTGTATACTTGAAGTTTGGCGAATTTCGCACATGTTAGCGACACATATTGAGCAATTCGTTGCTCGTACCTAAGATGTTGTTCGAGCGGTGGTGGGCAAGTTCTAGCTGCTCCTGGCTCGACTTCATTGAAGAGTTCAAGTTTGATAATTCGCTGCTGACGGACTGCGCGGCCTGCTGGTTTTGCGCAACAGGAGCGTCCATGGTCTCAATATCTTTGACCAATTTGCTGACCGTGCGGACCAATGCGTTCAATTGCGCGCTGGTATTGGTTGTTTGTTCGCGATCGTCCATGACGCGCTTTGCCAGCTCTCCACTTTCGCCACTACTGGCTTCCAGATTGGTTAGAATTTCCGCAAGCGTTTCAAGATTTTCAGAGTTTTGCGCTGCAAAGCCTTGGATTTCATCGGCAAGTGTTTTCACCGCGGTCGCGATAATGGCAAAACCTTTGCCCTTTTCGCCGGCCCGTGCGGCTTCAACACTAGCATTTAGCGACAGCAATTGAGTTTCCCGCGCAATTTGCGATATCGAAACGGACGTCACTTGCACTTTTTTCACGGTTTCATCGATTGAACTCAGCGTATCTTTGAACCCAAGGGCATTTTTGCTGAGTTGGCCCAACTTTTCGGCGCTAGAGTCGACGCAGGATGAAATTCTCTCGCCGCTATCAGACAAGATATCGCGGGCTTCTTGCGCAGACTGTTTTGTTTCAGCCATGCAAGACGTAAGTTTCTGGTTGGTTTGGTCAATATGGCGCGACGCTTCAACAGCTGCACGCATGTGCTTGGTCTGTGCTTTCCCAATTTCGCCCAGATCGCCGATGCTCGCCTTCACCTCGCCAACTTGTGCGTTCAGCCGAGATGCGTGCATATTTAGCGCGCCGAATTTGTCGTTCGCGCGGTCATCTTGATCTTGGGATAGACGGTTTTGCATACTGGGTTCTCCAACCTTTGTCGGACAGTGTCCCAATATAGGTAATAAATCGTTTACGTTTTGAAATGGGACCGGATTTTCCCATCACGATCGTTGAATACCTCAAGAAAAGATCATCAAAGGCTTTTCTAAGAGCGATTTGATGCGTTGGATGAACACCGCCGCGTCCCAACCATCCACCACACGGTGGTCAAAACTGGATGACAGATTCATTTTGTTGCGTGGCACAAATTTGTCGCCATCCCAGTGGGGTTTGATTTCCATCTTGTTGACGCCGATGATCGCGACTTCTGGATGATTAATCACTGGCGTTGTCACCACGCCACCCATTTTGCCAAGCGAAGTGATGGTGATCGTTGATCCCGTGAGTTCCTCGCGCTTAGCGCTATTGTCTCGCGCGGCCTGCGCGAGCCGTGAAACTTCGCTTGCACTTGCCCAAAGTCCCAGCGACTGGGCGTCTTTCACCACCGGCACCATCAATCCATTGTCCGTTTGGGCCGCGATGCCAATATTGACCCCATGATGCTGATGGATAATCCCATTTTCATCATCATAATGCGCGTTTAACCCGGGCTGGTCTTCAATGGCCAACACCATGGCCCGCATGAGAAACGGCAACAGACTGAGCTTTTCTTGATGTTCTTCACGCGAACCATTCAGATTTTGGCGCAGGGATTCCAGCTCCGTCACATCAATCTCTTCCACATAGGTGATATGGGGAATGCGAGATTTGGCGATGCTCATCTGTTCGGCGATTTTTCGCCTCAGGCCGATGACCTTAACTTCATTGGTTTTGGCGTCAGTTGGCTTGTTGTAGGGCACAGGTGCCAAAGCGCTGGTTGATTGCAGACCCAGCAAATGTCGATCAAGATCTTCGTGTGTGACGATCCCATTTGGGCCAGAGCCATTAAGCGTTGAAAGATCAATGTTCAAAAATGTGCCGCGTTTGCGCACAGCAGGCGAAGCCAGAAACTTTCCTGTTGGAGTAGAAATTTCGCTAGCACGCGAAATCGCTGCTTCGTCCTTGTCGTCGATGATGACAATCTCATCTTCTTCTGTTTTGGCTTCAGGTTGAACCTCAGGTTCTGTCGCTTCACCGTTGTCGTCACCAAGAACAGTAATTTTGATGAGATCAGCACCCACCATAACCGTATCCCCGGTTTGAGCCCCTAGCCATGAAATCGTGCCTTGCACGGGAGAGGGAATTTCGACCGTGGCCTTGTCGGTCATCACCGCACCGATCACATCGTCTTCGGCGATGACATCGCCAACTTCAACATTCCATTCAACCAACTCAGCTTCTGCAACACCTTCGCCCACGTCAGGCAATTTAATAACATGTGTGCCCATTATTTTGCCTCCCCAGTTTCTGCATTTAGTGTTGCTTTAAGCGCCTTACCGACGCGATCGGGTCCGGGGAAATAATCCCACTCTTGGGCGTGAGGATAGGGCGTGTCCCACCCCGCAACCCGTTTAACGGGTGCTTCAAGCGAATAAAAACAATGCTGTTGCACAAGGGCACAAAGTT
The DNA here is from genome assembly GCF_057219265.1 of Maritalea sp. YIW29. Taxonomy (NCBI): domain Bacteria; kingdom Pseudomonadati; phylum Pseudomonadota; class Alphaproteobacteria; order Hyphomicrobiales; family Devosiaceae; genus Maritalea; species Maritalea sp. YIW29. The sequence continues at coordinate 380,158 of NZ_JBXVVF010000002.1, read as the reverse complement.
CAGCGCCAAAGCCTGAGGTCAGCGTCGCTTCGTGTACGACAACACAGCGACCGGTTTTTTCGACGGACATTTTGATGGTCTCAAGGTCGAGCGGCAAAAGGCTGCGCAGATCGATGATTTCTGCATTGATATCTTGTTCTTTGGCCGCCGCTTCCGCAACAAAGACCATGGTGCCATAAGTCAAAATGGTGACGTCCGTTCCAGACTTTACAACATTTGCCTTGCCGATTGGCACGCTGTAGTGCCCTTCAGGCACTTCGCCCATTTCATGCTTGGTCCAAGGGGTGACGGCTTCTTCGTGGTGGCCATCAAACGGGCCATTATAAAGCCGTTTCGGTTCCAAAAAGATTACAGGATCATCATCTTCAATCGCCGCGATCAACATGCCTTTGGCATCAAATGGGTTTGAAGGGATAACGGTTTTTAATCCACTGACATGGGTGAAAATCGCCTCAGGGCTTTGCGAGTGGGTTTGCCCGCCAAAAATGCCGCCGCCAGTTGGCATGCGTATAACCATCGGGCAGGTAAACTCGCCGTTTGAGCGGTGTCGCATGCGGGCAGCTTCGGACACAATTTGATCATAAGCGGGTAAAACATAGTCGGCGAATTGGATTTCAATGCAGGGGCGTTTGCCATAGGTCGCCATGCCAATGCCGGCGCCGACAATGGCGCTTTCATTAATTGGGGCGTCGAAGCACCGTTCTTTGCCGTATTTTTCTTGCAATCCTTGGGTGCAGCGGAACACGCCGCCGAAATATCCAACATCTTCGCCGAAAACCACGACATCTTGGTCTTGGTCCATTTTGACATCCATCGCATCGCGGATGGCTTCAATCATTGTCATGCGTGCCATGATCTAGCCCTGCCTTTCAAATTCAATGCGCTGGCGCACCAGATGTTCGGGCATGGTTTTATAAACGCCCTCAAACATTTTCTCAGGATCAGGTCCTTGCCCCTTGTGGAGCGTGCCGTATTTTTCGGCTTCCTTCTGGATCTTGATGATTTCGCTTTCAATCTCGGCCTGAGCTTGCACAAAGCGTTCTTCTGTCCAATCTGAGTTTTCAATCAGATGAAGTTTTAGCCGTTCAATCGGATCGCCCAATGGCCAAGCGTCTGACTCTGTTTGCGGTCTGTAGGCGCTAGGGTCATCTGAGGTTGAGTGTGCGGCAACTCGATAAGTCACCCATTCGATTAAGGTCGGTCCAAGATTTTTGCGGGCGCGTTCAGTGGCCCATTTTGAAGCGGCCAGCACGGCCAAATAATCGTTGCCATCAACTCGAATGGAGGGGAAGCCATAACCAAGTGCGCGGGCGGCAAAGGTGGTGTTTTGACTGCCGGCAATCGAGTTGGAGGAAGAGATCGCCCATTGGTTGTTTACAACGTTTAGTACAACCGGTGGCTTGTAAACCGAGGCAAACAACATGCCCGAGTGAAAGTCTGTTTCTGCGGTTGAACCGTCGCCAATCCAAGCGGAAGCGATTTTGTCGTCGCCTGAAATAGCAGACGCCATAGCCCAGCCCACTGCTTGAATATATTGGGTGCCCAAATTGCCCGAAATGGTGAAAAACCCATGTTCCTTAAACGAATAAAGACCGGGCAATTGATGGCCATCCAACCCATCTTTTTCGTTCGAGTAGATTTGGCACATCATGTCAAACATGGGTGCCTCAGCTGCAATCAGCAGGCCTTGTTGTCGGTATGTTGGGAAGTTCATGTCGCCGGGTTTCAACATACGTTGGAACCCGGTGGCGATGGCTTCTTCGCCGGTACATTGCACGTAAAAAGACGTCTTGCCCTGCCGTTGCGCAGTTTGCATTCGTTGGTCAAATGCGCGGGTGATCATCATGTCTTTTAAGCCACGCATAAGGTTTTCATCAGTTAGATCATCGCCCAGATAGTCTGCCCAAGGTCCAACGGCGGCACCATTCCGGTCCAGCACGCGGACAATGGAGTAAGCCATGTCGCGCATATCTTCAGCATCTGTGTCAATGTTGGGGCATCGCGTTTCCCCGGCGCGTGGAATGTGAATATGAGAGAAGTCAGGTTTGTCACCCGGACGCCCCGGAGGTTCGGGTATGTGAATGCTGAGTGGGCCTTTAGCCCCCTTATCGTCGTGATCCGCCATTATTCCCTCCAAGACTGCCACAAATGCATTATCGCGCAGTGCGAAAGCGTTTTTCCACTAAAGTTCAGCAGACAAATGGCCATTTTTGGGTATAATCACTAATATTGGCCCATAAAACAGGAATAAATCTATGCTGGATGAGCTTGATAGAAAGATAATCTCTATTCTTCAGCAGGAGGGGCGGATTCGCACGATTGATTTGGCACAAAAGGTTGGTCTTTCCCCAACACCGTGCGCGCGCCGGGTCGTCAAACTTGAAGAAGAAGGCGTCATCACCGGCTATACGGCGACCGTCAATCAAGACCGGTTGGGACTTCCAATTTCGATTTTTGTGTCGGTGGAGCTTGAAAATCAGGGGGCTGACGCGCTGGCGAAATTTGAGAGCGAAGTGGTTTCGTTTGAAGAAGTGATGGAATGTTTCATCATGACCGGTTCGCAAGATTTTTTGATGCGGGTGGTCGCCGCAGATCTCGCATCATATGAGCAGTTTTTGCAGGACAAACTGACGAGGGTGCCCGGCATTCGGATGATCAGGTCTCGCTTTGCCCTTCGCCGGATCGTTAAACGCAACCGGCTACCTGTCGTCTCCTGATACGCTATGGGCCATGCCAGCTATTCGGTGACAGCTGACATGAAAAAATTGTTTGGATTGCAGCCTACTGCCAAAGCGCCAAAATCACGGAAAGGATGACGATGAGGGTTGCTTGACTGCCAATAGCCATGCTTGCTGCCGACCAGCGGCGCAAAAAGGCATAGCCCGGCAAGGCTGTGGCAATACAGAAAAATGCGGCGATGAAAATGCCAAATTGAAGGCCGCCTGTAAGTGAGTTAATACCAAGGCTACGCTGCAAGGTGGCAAGGCCTAACGTGAGGCCAATAACGCAGACCAGTCCGATGCCATATGTATAGCCTGGAATTTCTTTTGCATGTTGCTGCTTGTCAGCAACGCCATAGGCGCGGGCCCAAGGCTCGCCAAAAAGCACAAGAAACCACACGGTCAAAAACGCCTGCCCAACGACAATACATGCCAAAATTGCGAACCAGTTTAAATTTGTTAGATTGAAGTCCATTAGAATTCCTCTAGATAAAAGTTTGATTTGGCGCCTAACTAGGCTAGCGGCGCGGATTTATGGCGAATCTATCTCGCTGTTTTCGTTCAAATAATTCTCAAAAGCTGTGAACACCGCATTCCAGCCGCGCTCAAAAAGCGCGACCTTTTCAGGCCACTTGTCGCCCAAGGCACTATCTGCTTCTGAGTGAATAACGTTCACTACGGTTTGTTCGCCGTTCGCGACAAAATTCACCTCAACCATGGTCGGCGCGCTAATTTTGCCCGGGTTCCAAGTGTAGCGAATGCAATTGGGTGGCTGGTAGGCAAGAACTTCACCCAAAATCGCTTCGTCGCCGGTTTCACTTCGTTCAAAAAACCGTCCGCCCACATGGGCCTCGAGTTGCAGTTTTGAATTTGGAAATCGCTTGTGACTTGGTGGCCACCACATATCGACAAAAGTGGTAAATACATCAAATGCATGTTCAACCGGACAGTTAATGTGAACTGTTTTTTCAAAATTTTTATTGCTCATGATTGTCCGTTTTATGAAGATTTTCTGCGACCATTCGAAACCGACCAAGGGCTTCTGTCCAAAAGCGATCTAGCCAAAGATGGGCATGCTCAAAACCCGTTGCGTCAAGTTGATAGATGTTCTGCGCGCCCTTGGTTTCATAAATCACTAGGCCCGCATCCTTGAGTAACCTCAAATGTTTTGACACTGCCGGGCGGCTGATTGGGAGTTGTTTTGCAAGGTCGCCCGCCGTGTGTGGTTGGGCCAGCAGCATCTCAATAATCTCCCGCCGTACGGGGTTTCCAATGGCGTCCAATGCAAGTGTTTGAGCTGTTTTGTGCTGAGGTATGGCATTTGGCATGGTGAGCAAATGGTCCGATTTGGTGGATGATGTCACGTAATTTCAAAGTTACCGTTACTTTGAAGTTACCAACTTACCTGAACATGTCAAGCGTCTTGCGGGCGAGGTAGGAACATGATTTTCAGAAAATTGTAGATTTTGCTTGAATTGATAGGTGTAGTGCATATATAACACACCAATACAGTATCAGAATTATGCGTAGCGGACCGTGAGAGAAAATTGACTCTTACCCCCACAATGCCACATAATCTTTGCAACTGTTCAAGCGATCAGATCCGCCAACTATTTGTCACAATTGATTGTTAGGAAGCGCTGATCTAAACACGGTCAAGTCGTTTGGTCTTTTAACATCGCCAGCGCAATTTGAATTTGGGAAGCCGTAAATCATGCAAAATACTAAAACTCGCGGGGCCCGTGGGCTCAAAACCATCCTGCTGGCCGGGGTTGCAACCCTAGCTCTGGGGGCAAATGTTACTTTGGCGCAAGATAGTGCCACGTCGACAACGACGGAAATGGAAACAGTTTCCTCTTCGGCAATAAAGTTCAACCTTGAAGTTGGCGCAATTGACGCTGTTGAGTCAAACGTTGACGCGCTTACAATTCGCAATGTGATTTCAGGTGAATTGGTTGAAAATGCACAAGCTTTGGCGGGTTTGACCGCAAAGAGCATCTTCATTCCAGAAATCAAACTGACTTATGAAGTTGAAGTTGATGGCGAAGCGACAAACAGCGTTTTCACCTTTAAGAATATCGCACTAACAAACATCAAAGACGGTGTGGCACAAACAGCTTCCATGGAAACAGTTTTGGGTACGATTGAACCAACAAAAGCTGGCATGGAAAATGGTATGGGCGAAGAGGTCAAATTTAGTTTTGGCCAGTCAACGATCACGCAATTCAATCTTGGCGCCCTGCTTAATGCTTATGGTCTAATTACCCCAAGCAGCAATGAAATGGTCACTGTATACCAAGACTATATTGTTGCTGGCGGCACATTGGATGCGGGGCCACTCCATTGCGACATCGGCAAATACCAGTCTGGTGAATACCGTGCGCGGGCCATGAAAGTGTCCTATCCAGAACTTATGGCATTGGCAACGGAAATGGAAACCAGCAATGGCGAGCCATCACCTAGCCAAGTTGTGAAACTCTTAGATTTCTATGCAGACATGCTTTATGCATTCGAATCTTCACCAATAACTTTTGATGGTTTGACATGTGCTGGCGAAAAAGATGGCACGGCAGTCGACATCAAATTGGGTGAAACTGTGATGGGCGCCATGGGTGATGGCATTTATCCTGAGATCTCAATTAGCGATCTTGAAGTGAAAGTTTCAGGCGAAGAAAACGTTGATTTCAAGCTTGGCAACTTCACCATCAAGCAGATTGATTTCGCACCAACCGTTGCGGCATACGAAGCCATTGAAGACATCACTGCAATTGACGAAGAATGGTTTGCGGAAAACTTCCGTTCATTCATCCCTGCATTTGAAGGTTTCTCTATCTCAGGCTTCTTCGCAGGCGTCCCAGACAAAGATTCAGGCGAGCAAATGGTTGTCGAAATGGCGGACTTTGACGTAAGCCTAGGCAATTATGTGAATGGTATTCCTGCGGATATTTCGCTTTCTGCATCAGGTGTGCAAGCCGATCTGCCGGAAAACTCAAGCGAGCCAGGTGTTCAGCAACTTCGCGCTTTGGGCATTGAACGTCTTAACTTAGGTTACGATTTCACGCTAAGCTGGGATGAGGCAACTGAGGTTATCGACCTAGCAAGGCTTATGATCACTGGTGAGCAACTGGGTACAATTGATGTGTCTGGCGAATTGGTCGGCGCAAGCAAAGAGTTGTTCGCAACTGATCCTCAAATGGCAATGATTGCAGCAATGGGTCTTGGCATTACCGAGTTGGACATCAATATGGACAACCAAGGGTTCCTTGATATTGCTCTTGCACAAGCTGCTGCGGAGCAGGGCGCGCCTGTTGATGCATTCCAAACTCAAGTCTCTGCGCTTGCAAAAGGCATGATCGTTGGCTTGCTTGGCGGTGTTGATCAAGCAGTTGATCTTGGCGAGGCAGTCTCTGGCTTCCTTTCTGGTGATGCTAAAGAGGTGAGCATCAAAGTCACTTCGAAATCTGCAAGTGGTGTTGGCATGCCCCAAGCAATGGCATTGCAAGCTGACCCAACTCAAGTTCTTGAGTTGGTAGATATTGAAGCAAGCGCTCAGTAACTCAAAAAGGTCAACCACCCCCTATTTGGGGGTGGTTGGCGACTTTTCTCACCTAAAATTTTTCAAATTAGTGTCGGTCTTGGCCCATTAGCTGTCCGACTTCTTGCAAGAAATCCTGTGTCTTCTTTGACAGTTCTTGGATTTCAACGGCAATGGCGGCGAATTCGCGACCTTTTTCGCCTGCCCGCGCAGCTTCAATTGAAGCGTTTATTGACACCAATTGAATGTGACGCCCAACCGTGTCTACCTTGCCTACCACATCCAATATCTTGGATTGATGTTCCTGGATCCGAGCTGTTTGTTCTTGCTTTAGAACCTCGCCCAATCTGTCTAAAAATTTTGTTACGGGCCCGCCAACATTATAGAGGCAGTGATCAATTAAGTCTGGTTTGGCCTTGAAATGTTTCAACGTTGCGTCGGCATTTTGTTGAATTTCTTGACTGATGGGCAAAAGCACATCAAGTGCATCTTTTCGTAGCGTTTCAAGCTGCTCAGGTAGCGGGAAAGAACATTTTTCCAGCATTTCCAATATTTCCATATCCAACATTTGCACGGCGCTGTTGGTGCGCGAGATTGAGGTCTCAACAATTTCGTGGTCGATTTCGGATTGGTCAGGACAGCGCGCCAATGCAGCGAAAGACAGGGCCGCTATTCGACAGGGCCCTACCGCGGTGAATGCTATATGATCGACATCATCCAGTGTCATATATCGCAGTGCCCCCATGCGGGTTGAAGCTTTGAGTTGGATGTTGGCGATTGCCATTTTTGGCTGAAACTCTTCCGAGATTAACGCGCCGGCACATCCACATTTGGTTCAGGTTGGCCAATTCGTCTTTATTTTTCGTTAACCAGAGTTTTTCCAGTGACGGGTTTATCGTTACTGAACCCAGGGGAAATTGAAGCATGGTGCAGGCAGAATGCAGCGAGAGAGAAATTTGACGAGGCTGACCATTTGCGTTAAATAAACGAACGTTCATTTAATTCTATCTTGTTACAAAAGGGTGTTGATCTAATATGGCGCGAACTGCGGGTTCAAACGGGCAAGAAACGGCATCACGTATTGACGATGTAGCGCTGAGCCTCTTCGCCCAAAAAGGCTATGCCGCCGTCTCCATGCGTGAAATCGGCAAAGAAGTCGGCGTGCAAGCTGGTGCGCTCTATAATTACAGCCCCAACAAACAGGACCTGCTCGCCCGCCTGATGAGCGAGCACATGGATGAGTTACTATTGGCTTGGGGTAAAGAAAAGGCGGACAAGCTGTCGCCCCGCAAAGCTCTTGAGGCTTTCGTCTTGTTCCACATTCGCTATCACGTGTCGCGACCTGATCATGTGTTCATCTCCTATATGGAGTTGCGCAACCTTGAGCCGGAAAATTTCAAGAAAATTGAACGCCTGCGTCACCAATATGAGGCAGAACTAAAGTCAATTCTTGAGCGTGGGCAAAAGGACAAGAGTTTCAATATTGCCGACGTTCACGTCACCGCCATGGCCATTTTGGCGCAACTAACCGGGGTGACCACTTGGTACCGTGCCAAAGGACGGCTCAGCCAATCAAAGATCGAAGACATTTACATTCAGCTTGTGTGCCAAAGCGTTGGCGTACAACCATCGAAGGAAATTTAGCCATGTTCACCACCGGAATGAATTTTACCCTTGGCGAAGATTTAGAAGCGTTGCGCGATATGGTGCATCGGTTTGCCCAGGACCGCATTGCGCCGATGGCGGCTCAAATTGACGAGACCAACCAATTTCCAAATGAACTTTGGTCCGAGTTTGGCGAGCTTGGCCTTTTGGGGGTGACCGTTTCAGAGCAATATGGCGGGGCAAATATGGGCTATCTCGCCCAATGTATCATTGTTGAAGAACTTAGCCGTGCATCAGCCTCAGTCGGTCTTTCATATGGCGCTCACTCTAATCTGTGCGTGAACCAAATTTTCCGCAACGGTAACGATGAACAAAAAGCAAAATATTTGCCCAAACTTATCTCTGGCGAACATGTTGGTGCGCTGGCCATGTCTGAGCCTGGCGCTGGGTCTGATGTAGTTTCAATGCAACTCAAAGCAGAGGCTGCACAGGGCGGGTATCTGCTCAACGGCAATAAGATGTGGATCACCAATGGGCCAGACGCTGACACATTGGTCGTCTATGCAAAAACGGACCCGGATGCCGGATCAAAAGGCATGACAGCCTTTATTGTTCAAAAAGACTATGATGGTTTCTCAACTGCGCAAAAACTCGACAAACTGGGCATGCGGGGCTCCAACACCTGCGAGTTGGTGTTTGAAAATTGTTTCGTCCCGGAAGAAAATGTGCTCGGCGAAGTCGGCAAGGGCGTGCGGGTTTTAATGTCTGGTTTGGACTATGAGCGTGTTGTGCTCGCCGCTGGCCCTGTCGGTATCATGCATGCCGTATTGGATGTTGTCGTGCCCTATGTGCATGAGCGAAAACAGTTCGGACAAGCCATTGGCGAATTCCAATTGGTGCAGGGTAAACTCGCTGACATTTACACAACGATGAACGCTTCGCGTGCTTATGTCTACGCAGTGGCGCAAGCATGTGACCGTGGTGAAACAACACGAAAAGATGCTGCTGGTTGCATTCTATATTCTGCCGAAAAAGCGACTCAATGCGCGCTAGACGGCATCCAGCTGCTGGGGGGTAATGGCTACATCAACGAATATCCAACCGGTCGTTTGTTGCGGGACGCGAAGCTATACGAAATTGGTGCTGGAACCAGCGAAATCCGCCGCATGTTGATCGGTCGCGAAATGTTCGGCGAAACCAAATAGCTGATTGCCAAGGAGCATCCAATGCCTGTCATCAAGTCGCAAATATCGACAAAATCAGATCAGTTCGTTGCCAACAAACAAGCGTTGGAAAGCCAAATGGCTGATATTGCCGCTGCGACAGAAATGGCGCGGCTGGGTGGCGGCGAACGCTCGCGAAAACGACATCTTTCGCGCGGCAAACTCTTACCTAGAGATCGGGTAACAAAACTGTTGGACCCAGGTTCACCATTTTTGGAAGTCGGCCCAACCGCCGCGCACGGTCTTTATGACGGGGCGGCACCGGGCGCAGGTTTGATCACTGGAATCGGACGGGTTGAGGGCCAAGAAGTGATGGTGGTGTGCAATGACGCCACGGTTAAGGGCGGCACCTACTATCCGATGACGGTGAAAAAACACCTTCGCGCGCAAGAGATTGCATTGGAGAACAATTTGCCCTGCGTCTATCTGGTGGATAGTGGCGGGGCGAACTTGCCCAATCAAGACGAGGTCTTTGCTGATCGCGATCATTTTGGGCGGATCTTTTTCAATCAAGCCAATATGTCGGCACGTGGCATTCCACAGATCGCGGTCGTGATGGGATCATGCACTGCAGGCGGCGCTTATGTGCCCGCCATGTCGGACGAAACGATCATCGTCAAAGAGCAGGGCACAATTTTTCTAGCCGGCCCGCCATTAGTTAAAGCGGCTACAGGCGAAGTAGTAAGTGCGCAAGATTTGGGTGGCGGCGATGTTCACACAAGACTATCAGGCGTTGCAGACCATTTGGCTGAAAACGATCAACATGCGCTGGAACTAGCACGCAAAGCCGTCGCGCACCTCAACCGTCAAAAACCCAACCAGTTGCTCATGCAACCATCAGAAGCACCACTTTATGACCCAGATGAGATCATTGGCGTTGTGCCGGGCGATTTAAAAACACCATATGACATCCGCGAAGTGATCGCCCGGGTGGTCGACGGGTCGCGATTTGAAGAATTTAAGGCTCGGTTCGGCGTAACGCTCGTATGCGGGTTCGCCCACATTCACGGCATGCCGGTGGGCATTATCGCCAACAATGGCGTCCTATTTTCCGAAAGTGCGCAAAAAGGCGCTCACTTTGTTGAACTGTGCTCGCAACGCAAAATCCCATTGGTGTTTTTGCAAAACATCACCGGCTTCATGGTGGGCAAAAAATACGAAAATGAAGGCATCGCCAAACATGGCGCTAAGCTGGTCACCGCCGTCGCAACAACGTCTGTGCCAAAAATTACCGTGCTGGTAGGCGGCTCCTTTGGCGCTGGAAATTATGGCATGTGCGGCCGCGCATACTCGCCGCGTTTTTTGTGGACATGGCCAAATTCACGCATTTCAGTGATGGGTGGCGAACAAGCGGCTGGCGTGCTCGCTACAGTTAAACGCGATGGCTACGAGCGCAAAGGCGAGAACTGGTCCCAAAAAGATGAGACCGCCTTCAAACAACCAATCATCGATCAATTCGAAACTCAATCGCACCCGCTATATGCGTCCGCGCGGCTTTGGGACGATGGCATCATCCATCCAGCCCGCACCCGGGATCAACTTGGCCTGTCATTATCCGCAACCCTAAACGCCTCAATTGCTGACACGCAATTCGGCATCTTCAGGATGTAAATCATGCGATTTCGCGGGCAAATTCAAGACGCCTTTATGCTCCTTGAGCGCAAGGGCCTAGTTCTATCGCTAATCAAAATTGAAGGACTGCCGAAGATCGGTATGCATGTGAGTTTTTTTGGGGAAATCCGGAAAATCATCGAACTCGGACGCAACTCAACCGATGGCAATGTAGTTTCACATCGGAGTTGTCTGACAGGGCACCCCGTACCCGCATACGGATCAATCTGCGTTGACTGGAACAAAAGCGATGTAGACGCAATAGGATTGCGTGATCAATGGGTGGAGGAGGAAAATCTATGACCTCGTTACAACGCGAAACCGGATTGAGTAGGGTCGAATAATGTTCAAGAAAATCCTCATTGCCAATCGTGGTGAAATCGCCTGCCGGATCATGCGCACGGCGCAATCCTTGGGCGTGAAATGTGTCGCTGTATACTCGGACGCTGATGCGAATGCGCAGCACGTTAAGATGGCAGACGAAGCGTATCGGCTTGGCCCTGCACCTGTTGCTGAGAGTTATTTGCGGGTCGATAAAATCCTTGAGGCGATTAAATTGTCTGGTGCCGAAGCTGTGCATCCGGGCTATGGCTTCCTTTCTGAAAATCCAGACTTTGTTGATGAACTCGACAAGGTGGGCGTTCGCTTTATCGGCCCATCTGCAGACGCCATCCGAGCGATGGGACTTAAAGATGCGGCCAAAGCGCTGATGGAAAAAGCCAATGTACCGGTGGTGCCGGGCTATCACGGCGACAATCAAGATGCAGAATTTCTGGCCAATCAGGCCGCTGAAATCGGCTACCCCGTCTTGATCAAAGCGCGGGCTGGCGGCGGTGGCAAAGGCATGCGCCGCGTAGATGATCCAGCCGAGTTTAAGTCAGCATTGGAAAGTGCGTCTCGCGAGGGACTGTCGAGTTTTGGCGACGGGCAGATATTGATCGAAAAATATATCACTACCCCGCGCCACATCGAAATTCAGGTGTTCGGTGATGACCACGGTAATGTGGTGCATTTGTTCGAGCGCGATTGCTCCTTGCAACGTCGCCATCAAAAGGTGATCGAAGAAGCCCCCGCGCCCGGCATGACTCAAGAGATGCGCAAGTCCATGGGCGAAGCGGCGGTAAAGGCTGCGAAAGCGATCAATTATTCGGGTGCTGGCACCATCGAATTCATTGTTGATGCTGCGAATGGGTTAAACCCAAACGGGTTTTACTTTATGGAAATGAACACGCGACTGCAGGTTGAGCACCCGGTCACAGAAATGGTTACCGGGCAAGATCTGGTGGCATGGCAATTGCGGGTGGCGAGTGGCGGAACATTGCCGAAAACCCAAACCCAATTGGCGATCAATGGCTGGGCATTTGAAGCGCGGTTATATGCAGAGGATGTGCCAAAAGGATTTTTGCCCGCAACTGGCACCCTCGCGCATCTGAAATTGCCACAAGATTGCGCCCGTATTGATTCCGGGGTGGTTGAAGGCGATGTCATTTCGCCGTTTTACGATCCGATGATCGCCAAGATTACGGTTCATGGTGAGACCCGAAATGAAGCATTGAATGCACTTGCGTCAGCATTGGGGAAAGCCGAAATCTCGGGCTCGGTGACGAACCGTGCGTTCCTGAAAGCACTTTGCGACCATCAAACATTTGCCAATGGAGACGTTGATACTGGCCTCATCGAGCGAGATTTAGACCAACTTGTTGGGGTGCCAAAACCAACCAATTCGGCAATCGCGGCAGCTGTTTTGATCGGGTTGGATTTGGCTCGCTTTGACACTTCTGACGATCCTTGGGATCACTTGCCCGGTTGGCGCGCGTGGCCCGGAGAGTCTGACAATATCGAGTTTGATCACGATGGCAATCGGTTAAAATTTGAAGTGAAGCTCGGCGCTGGTCGAAGCTTTTTCATTTCTGACGATGATATGAAATTGGAAGCTGAGTTGCTGACGTTTAGCGAAAGCGAAATTGCGCTTTTCATAGATGGCCAGCGACATCAACTGCGCTTCTCTGCGAATGAAGACTTCATTGCGATTTTCACTGGCGTTGAAACCTTCACCTTCGACCGTGTGAAATTGGTTCTAGCTGGTGATGCAGAGCAGTCCAGCGACGCTGTTCTTTCACCGATGCCCGGCGCTGTTGTGGCGCTTAGTGCGAAGGTTGGCGACAAGGTCAGCCAAGGCGATAAGCTTGTTGCGGTTGAAGCCATGAAAATGGAACACGCATTGCTGGCGCCGCGTGATGGAGTGATTGAAGCGGTGTTTGTTAGTCTTGGAGATCAAGTAGAAGATGGCGGTTTGCTGATTCAATTGGAGCCGCTAGATGACTGATCACGTCACAATTTTCGAAGTTGGGCCTCGGGACGGGTTGCAAAATGAAAAGCAACAAATTGCTACGGCAGACAAAATTAAACTGATCAATCTGCTCTCAGATTGTGGATTTGCAAAAATTGAAGCGACCAGTTTTGTGTCACCAAAATGGGTGCCACAAATGGCCGATGCGCGAGAAGTTCTTGGCGGTATAGATCGGCGCGATGGTATTGCCTATGCAGCGCTAACACCTAACTTGCGCGGCTATGAAGGTGCGCGCGCTGCAAGCGCCGACGAAGTCGCGATCTTTGCTTCCGCGTCAGAAGGCTTCAGCCAGAAGAACATAAACTGTTCGATTAAAGAGAGCATCGAGCGGTTTAAACCTTTGCTGGAAGTAGCCAAATCGGATGGCGTCCCGGTGCGCGGATATGTGTCCTGTATCACAGATTGCCCCTATGATGGCCCGATGGCACCAGCATCTGTGGCGAAAGTGGCTGCACAATTATCTGATTTGGGATGTTATGAAATCAGCCTAGGCGACACTATTGGCGCCGCGACGCCAGAAACGACATTGGCTATGCTCGAAGCCGTGTTAAGTGCGGTGCCATCGGGGAAATTGGCTGGGCATTTTCACGACACAAAAGGCCGTGCGCTGGATAATATTGGTGTCTGTCTAGACCACGGATTGCGCACCTTTGATGCGTCAGTCGGTGGGTTGGGCGGCTGCCCCTACGCACCCGGCGCAAAAGGCAATGTCGCAACTGAAAGTGTCGTGGCTAAATTGCATGATTTGGGATTTGAAGCAGGTATCGACCAAAATATGCTGGCAACTGCCAGCGCCTTTGCGCTGAGTTTGAAGGGATAGAAGATGGCCTATCAATATATTCGCCTTGAAACAGATGATCGTGGCGTCGCGACCCTGACTTTGGAGCACGCGGACAAGCATAATGCGCTCAATGCTGAGATGTGTGATGAGATTAGCTTAGCCGTCGCAGCGATCAATAAAGACAAATCCATCCGAGCTGTTGTGCTGGCCGCGAACGGGAAGAGTTTTTGTGCTGGCGGCGATCTCAACTGGATGCGCCAGCAATTTAACGCCACGCGTGATGTGCGCATTGCTGAGGCTAAACGACTTGCCAACATGCTGTTTGCCCTCAACACGCTGGAAAAACCGCTGATCGGCAAAGTGCAGGGCAATGCATTCGGCGGCGGCGTTGGCCTCATGTCGGTATGTGATGTTGTTGTTGCCGTTCAAGGCGCGAAGTTTGGTTTGACGGAAACAAAGCTGGGTCTGATCCCGGCAACCATCAGCCCCTATGTGCTTGCGCGAATGGGCGAGGACAAGGCGCGGCGTGTGTTTATGTCCGGGCGGGGGTTTGGTGCGCAGGAAGCGGTGTCTCTTAATTTGGTGTCAATTCTTGTGACCGCCGACCAGCTTTCTGATGCGGTTGAACAACAAGTTGCACCCTATTTGCAAACCGCTCCGGGCGCAGTGACCCGCGCGAAACAGTTGGTCCGTTCCTTAGGTCCTACAATTGATGAAGGCGTGATTGATTTTACCGTCAATCAACTTGCAGATTGTTGGGAAAATCCCGAAGCACATGAAGGCATCTCGGCCTTCTTTGAGAAGCGAAATCCGAGTTGGGTTGAGTAGCAAATAACGAAACGAATAAGGTCGCGGTTTTTTTAAAGCCGCGACCTCCAATTCTCTAGACAGATGCCGTAAGTTCCGGCACCGCTTCAAACAGATCGGCGACCAAGCCATAATCCGCAATCTGGAAAATTGGCGCGTCTTCATCGGTATTGATCGCAACGATGGTTGTGCTGTCTTTCATGCCCGCCAAATGCTGGATCGCTCCCGAAATACCAACTGCGATATATAGGTCTGGTGCCACCACTTTGCCCGTCTGCCCAACTTGCCAATCGTTTGGCGCATAGCCCGCATCAACTGCAGCGCGTGACGCGCCGAGCGCAGCACCGAGTTTATCAGCAAGTGGTTCAAGTAGCTCGTTGAACTTTTCCATCGAACCAAGCGCCCGTCCGCCAGAAATAACGATTTTCGCTGACGCAAGTTCAACGCGGTCTCCGCCCGCGAGTTCAGCACCGACAAAGCTAGACAGTCCATTGCCAACGCTTTGGCCAAGAGGTTCAACACTTGCCGCGCCATCAAGGCCAACCGCATCAAATGTTGTGGTGCGCACGGTCAGTACCTTTTTGACGTCTGATGTTTGCACTTTCTGAAAAGCATTGCCCGCATAAATAGGGCGAACAAATGTGTCACCTGAAACCACTTCGGTGACGTCAGAAATTTGCATCACGTCTAACAATGCCGCAATCCGCGGCATGGTGTTTTTACCGTTTGATGTGGCAGGCGCAACGAAGGCGTCATATTGGTCAGCCAACGAAACGATTAGATCCGCCACAGGCTCAGCCAATTGGTTTGCAAAAGCGGCATCATCAGCGACGAGCACTTTTGAGATACCCGAAATTTTTGCAGCCGCTTCGCCAACGCTGGCGCAGTCTTGACCGGCGACCAACACGTGTATTTCAGCGCCCAACTGGCTCGCCGCATTCGCAGCGCGCAATGTCGCCTCATTCAAATTTTCATTATCATGTTCTGCAAGAAGAAGTGTGCTCATTAGATCGCTCCTGCTTCGTTTTTCAATTTGTCGACCAATTCAGCCACCGAGCCAACTTTAATGCCTGCGGCACGCGGAGCGGGCTCCGTTGTCTCCAAAACGGTCAATCGATTATTCACTTCAACCCCAAAATCGCCAGGGGTCTTGGTGTCCAATGGCTTCTTCTTTGCCTTCATAATATTGGGCAAAGACGCGTAACGCGGCTGGTTCAACCGAAGATCAGTTGTAATGATTGCAGGCAGGTTTAGCTGGACCGTTTGCAGGCCGCCGTCGACCTCGCGGGTCACATCAACAGTATCTTCGCTGAGTTCAACTTTAAAGGCGAATGTGCCTTGGCCCCAACCAAGCAATGCGCCTAGCATCTGCCCGGTTTGGTTGGCATCATCATCAATGGCTTGCTTGCCCAAAATCACCAACTGTGGCTCTTCAGCTTCAACAACACCTTTAAGGATTTTTGCCACATCAAGCGGCTCGACAATGTCGTCATGTTTGACGTGGATCGCGCGGTCAGCACCCATGGCGAGGCCGGTACGCAAAGTTTCCTGCGCTTTGTCCGGGCCAATTGAAACGACAATCACTTCTTCAGCATTGCCCGCTTCTTTGAGCTTAAGTGCTTCTTCCACCGCGATTTCGTCAAATGGATTCATGCTCATTTTGACGTTGTTTAGATCAACGCCAGAGCCATCGGCCTTCACGCGAATTTTGACGTTATAGTCAACTACCCGTTTAACGGGGACGAGGATTTTCATGTTCCAATCAACTCCTGAAATGGAATAGTCTAAGCGATCTCAATCGCGATAGCGGTGGCTTCTCCGCCACCAATACAAAGTGATGCGATACCACGTGTTTTAGAGGTGCGTTCAAGCGCATGCAACAGGGTCACTAAAATTCGTGCACCCGACGCGCCAATTGGATGACCTAGAGCGCACGCGCCGCCATGAATGTTGATTTTCTCAGCATCAATATTCAGGGCTTTTTGAGCGGCCATGGTGACGACAGCAAACGCTTCATTGATTTCCCAAAGGTCGACATCGGCAATGTTCCAACCGATTTTGTCGACCAACCTTTGCATGGCTGGAACAGGTGCAGTCGTGAACCAGCCTGGTTCATGGGCATGGCTTTGATGGCCCACAATGCGCGCGCGGATGTTTAGGCCTTTTGCGTTCGCATTGCTTTCCCGCATCAAAACCAAAGCGGCAGCACCGTCCGAAATGGAGGATGCATTGGCAGCGGTTACCGTGCCGTCTTTGGCAAATGCTGGGCGTAGAGTTGGGATTTTATCAGGCCGTGCATTTTTGGGTTGCTCGTCTTCAGAAATCACAATTTCGCCCTTACGGGACTTTATCGTCACCGGCGCGATTTCAGCTTCAAAAGCACCCGAACTTTGCGCCTTAAGTGCCTTGTTGAGTGAGCCAATTGCAAACTCATCTTGCGCTTCACGAGAAAATTCATATTTCCCGGCGCAGTTTTCGGCAAAATTGCCCATCAGTTCGTGGCCGTCATAGGCGTTTTGCAAGCCGTCAAAGAACATATGGTCAAGCGTTTCTGCGTGCCCCATACGTGCACCGCCGCGCATTTTGGGCAACAGATATGGCGCGTTGGTCATGCTTTCCATGCCACCAGCCACCAAGATGTCACCATTGCCAGCCTTAAGCTGATCATGGGCCATCATCACCGCCTTCATGCCGGAACCACAGACTTTTGATATGGTTGTGGACGGTGTGCCAAGCGGCAAGTCGGCGCCAAGCGTTGCCTGTCGAGCGGGGGCTTGCCCGAGCCCAGCGGACAATACATTGCCCATCAAAACTTCGGATACATCTTGGCCGCCAATTCCGGCACCATTCAGTGCCGCCTTAATTGCAGTTGCACCAAGTGCTGGTGCAGCGACAGCGCCCAGTTCACCTTGGAACCCACCCATCGGGGTGCGGGCAGCGCCAACAATTACAATTGGGTCATTGCTCATAAATGTCTCCTATCGTGGCTGCAAACGTACAGCGCCATCTATGCGGATGGTTTCGCCATTGATCATCGAGTTGGTGATGATCTCTTCAGCGAGGGAAGCATAATCAGCCGGGGTGCCCAACCGTTTAGGGAATGGTGTATTTGCGGCCAAAGAATCTTGCACCTCTTCGCTAAAGCCTGCCATCATCGGCGTCATGAAGATACCTGGCGCGATGGTGACCACACGAATACCGTCCCGCGCCAGGTCACGCGCCATCGGCAACATCATGCCGACAACGCCGCCTTTTGAAGCGGAATAGGCGATTTGCCCCACTTGCCCCTCATAGGCGGCGACAGATGCGGTGTTGATGATCAGCCCGCGCTCAAGATCATCACTTACCGTGTCAAGTTTCGCCATTCCAGCTGCACCCATGGAGGCACAGTGGAACGTTCCAATTAAATTGACGCCAATGGTTTTGGCAAACATTGCAGGGTCGTGTGGGTTGCCTTCGCGGTCAATCGTTTTCGCGCCCGGCGCAATGCCCGCGCAATTGACTACAACACGTTCTTGACCATTTGCAGTACGTACTTTTTCAAAGCCCGCTGCGACACTGGTCGCATCGGAAACGTCAACTTTAGCGAATGTGCCGCCCAGTTCTGTGGCAATCGTTTCGCCGCGTTCTTCGTTCAGATCGAAAAGGCCAACCTTGACGCCCTTTGCTGCCAAATGCCTTGCAACGCCTTCGCCTAAACCAGATGCACCACCTGTAATCACAGCAGACAATTCAGAATTAATTTGCATGAAATGAGGTCCTATTCGCCTTTAAATTTTGGGTCGCGTTTTTCACTGAAGGCTGCCATGCCCTCTTGCTGGTCATGGGTGCCAAATAACGAATGGAAAGTGCGGCGCTCAAAGAGAACACCTTGGCTAATGCTCAGCTCTTCGGCTTGGTTTACAGCCTCTTTTGCTGTTTGGGTCGCCAGCTTGCCAAAGCCTGCAATCTCCGCAGCGATTTTGAGCACTTCATCGACCAACTCGTCAGTCGGAAAAATCCGCGCTGCTAGGCCGGAGCGTTCAGCCTCCTCAGCGTCCATCATTCGGCCTGTCAGGACCATATCCATCGCTTTAGATTTGCCAACCAGTTTGGTGAGGCGCTGCGATCCGCCCATACCGGGAATAACGCCGAGCTTAATTTCAGGTTGGCCGAATTTAGCGCGATCACCTGCATAAATCACATCACACATCATCGCCAATTCGCACCCGCCGCCAAGGGCATAACCATTAACAGCCGCCAATATTGGCGTGCGCGTTGCACTCAACTTGTCCCAACCAGCAAACCAATTGGCTTTGGCCATGTCGGTATAGGTTTGGGATTGCATTTCTTTGATGTCGGCACCTGCCGCAAACGCTTTTGGTGATCCAGAAATGACAAAACACCCAACGTCGGGGTCTGCGTCATATTGTTCAAGGGTTATGGTCACCTCATCCATAATCGCCAGATTGAGCGCGTTAAGCGCTTCGGGGCGATTAAGGGTGATATGGACCACGCGGCCGATTTTTTCGACCAGAATGTTCTTTGTCATACTGAATGGCCTTTTAGTTTGGGCACGATCGTTCATTCATGAAGAGCGGGAACGCTCTTTAAGTTCATTTATGATGTCTGAAAAGTCGTGCCCCACGCCATTCTTCTCGACATAGGCGTCATACAACTTTGTGGCGTGTTCGCCAAGAGGGGTCAGCGCGCCAGATTGGTCAGCCGCGTCTTGAGACAATTTTAGATCTTTGAGCATAAGCGCGGCGTCGAAACCAGGCAAATAACCATTGTCAGCAGGGCTTTGCGGCCCTACGCCCGTCACTGGGCAATAGGTGTTTACAGACCAACAAGACCCACTTGATGTCGAAACAACATCAAATAATGCGGATTTATCGAGACCTAATGCATCGGCTAAATTGAACGCTTCGGCGGTGCCGATCATTGAAATGCCCAACAACATGTTGTTGCAAATCTTCGCAGCTTGCCCCGCACCATCTGCGCCACAATGCACGGCTTTTTGCCCCATAATGTCAAATAGGGGCTCGATTTTCTCAAACGCCGCATCGCTGCCCCCGACCATAAAGGTCAACGTGCCAGCAGCTGCGCCGCCCACGCCGCCAGAGACCGGCGCGTCCAAACTGAGCATGTTATTGGCTTGCGCCATCTCGTGCGCCATGCGGGCACTTGCTACATCGATTGTTGAGCAATCAACAAACACGCATCCTTTTGGGGCTTTATTGAGCAGTTGCTCAAACACAGAAAGCACAATTTGCCCGTTGGGCAACATGGTGATCACAGCTTCAGCATTGGCAACGGCTTCTTCAGCACTCGCCGCCAGCTTCACGTTGTTCGCTTTCGCCTTGTCGGCATTCTCTTTGGAAAGATCAAACCCGAGAACATTGTGACCCGCCTTAACCAGATTAGCGGCCATGGGACCACCCATGTTACCAAGCCCGATAAATGAAATATCCATATCGAATTCCTTTTTGATCTAGCCTGCAAATGTAAGTTCATCGTCGCCCAGTGGCGTGAACATGTCTTTGGCCATCTGATCGCTCACGGCAGCCAAAGTATCAGGCTCCCATTTTGGGTTGCGGTCTTTGTCGATCACCGCGGCTCGTATACCTTCGTAAAAGTTCTTGCCTTTTAGACTTGCGGCACAAAATCTGAGTTCTAGTTGCAAGCTTTGCTCAACGCGGGAAAACTGTTCGACTTCGCCCAATGCGTAAAAGGTAGATTTGACGCTCAAAGGGCATTGCCGCTTCAATAGTTTCAGCGCACCTTGGGCGAATTCACTTTCATCGGCTTCAATATTGGTCATCACTCGCTCGACGGTTTCGCCACTAAACCAATTAGCAATTTGGCGCGCGTGAGTTCGGGCTTTGCCCTGTATCGGTTTTGCTGAAATTTGGGCAAGCAAATCGTCAATGTCCGCGCCGCCGATCAAACGGTCTTTGAGTTTGCTAAAGGCCTCTTTCGGCACATATACATCTGCAAAGCCCATGAATATCGCATCGTCTGGGTCCATCCGTGCACCTGAAATGCCATAATATGCGCCCACGCCCTTTGGCGCCTTGCTCAGCAACCACGTGCCGCCAACATCGGGCAAAAACCCAATGCCAACTTCGGGCATTGATACGGTTGAGCCATCCGTAACTATGCGATGTGAGCCATGCGCTGAAACACCAACGCCGCCACCCATGGTGAACCCATGCATAAGTGCGATGTATGGTTTTTCATAGTTCGCGATCATGGCGTTGAGTTGATATTCGTCGCGCCAGAACTTGAGTGAGCCAACGGGATCTTTGGGGCCGTTCTCGTATATCGTTTGGATATCGCCGCCTGCACAAAACGCACGATCGCCAGCGCCCTCGATAAGCACACACCGAATGCTATCGCCCTTTGCCCAATCGGCGAGCGCGTCGCGCATGCCATTCACCATTTCATGGCTAAGTGCATTCAAGCTTTTTGGACGATTTAGAGTGATAACGCCCACGTCACCATGTTTTTGAACTATTAAGTCGTTCATGTTCAATCACTCAATAATTGGCGTGAAACAATGAGGCGCATGATCTCGTTGGTGCCTTCCAAAATCTGGTGCACCCGCAAATCGCGTACAATTTTCTCAATGCCATAATCCGCTAAATAACCGTATCCACCGTGCAATTGCAGGGCTTGGTTGGCGACGTCGAATGCCGTATCGGTCACAAATCGTTTCGCCATCGCGCAATATTTTGTTGCGTCCGGCAATCCCTGATCATAGGTCCATGCGGCTTTATACAAAAACACCCGTGCGGCTTGCAGTTCGATTTCCATATCTGCAAGACGGAATTGCAAGGCTTGGAATTGGTTGATGGATTTGCCGAAAGCTTTACGCTCCGCCATATAATTTAGCGTTTTATCAAGTGCGGCTTGGGCTGCGCCCAATGCGCTTGCGGCAATGTTTAATCGCCCGCCATCAAGGCCTTTCATGGCATACTTGAAGCCATCGCCTTCTTTCCCGAGAAGGTTTGATGTAGGGATAATCACATCGTCGAAGATGACTTCGGTGGTCGGCTGAATATGCCAGCCCATTTTCTTTTCGTTTGCACCAAATGAAAGGCCCGCTGTGCCTTTTTCAACAAGGAATGCTGAGATGCCCTTTGGGCCTGGCGCGCCAGTACGTGCCATCACGATATAAAGATCTGAAATGCCGCCGCCTGAGATAAAGCTCTTCGTGCCCTTTAATATGTAATTGTCGCCATCACGCTTGGCGACGGTTTGAAGTGCCGCCGCGTCCGATCCAGAACCGGGTTCTGTAAGGCAATAACTTGCAACGCTTTCCATGCTTGTTAGCTTTGGTCCCCAATGCTGGCGCAGTTCCTCAGACCCAAATCGATCAATCATCCAAGAGCACATATTGTGGATTGATAGGAACGAAGCGGTTGCCGGGCAGCCATGCGACAAGGCTTCAAAAATCAAAGCGGCATCAAGCCGCGTTAAATCTGATCCGCCAATATCATCACGTGTGTAGATGCCTGCCATGCCCAGTTCTGCGGTCTGTTTGATCACATCTAATGGGAAGTGCCTAGTTTGGTCCCACTCCACAGCATGGGGCGTAATGTTTTCCATCGAAAATTCGCGCGCCATTTCAAAAATGGCGGCTTGTTCTTCACTTAGCGCAAAATCCATTCCCGTCGCTCCAATATCAGCATGATTTATCGCACATCATATTGTGCACAAACGCAATATCAATAATCGAATAAGCAAAACTATTGTGCAATATTGCACTAGTCTTATGTTAGCATAATTCGCTATAAATATCCTCATGCGCACCAATTGGGATGATTTTCGATATTTTCTTGCAGTAGCACGCCACGGCACATTGTCAGGGGCTGGCAATCATATTGGTGTTGACCACGCCACCGTTGGTCGGCGGATCACGGCGTTAGAAGAAAGTCTTGGCACAGCGTTGTTTAATCGTTCACCCCAAGGGTATGCACTCACCGACGCTGGGCATAAAATGATGCCAATTGCCGAGCAGGTGGAAAGCGATGCGATGCGCGCCATTGACGAGCTTAGCGATCACCATGCTGATTTATCGGGCCCGGTATGTATCGGAGCCCATGAGGGTGTTGCCTCATTTTTGCTCGCAGAGGGGGCGGCGCAGATTTGCCGAAAGCATCCACTGCTTGAAGTCCAGCTTCTCACGGTGCCACGATCTTTCAGCCTATCCAAACGTGAAGCAGATTTCGTCATCACGGGATCGCGCCCTCAATCTGGTCGCGTAAAGATAAAAAAAATTGCTTCCTATGTGCTCCACATTTATGGCGCGGCTTCATATTTGGAAGGGCAAGCACCCATCAAAAGCTGCAAAGACCTACGGAAGGTACGGGGCATCGGTTACATTCCTGATATGATTTTTGATAAAGAGTTGGATTACATCCCAAGTGTGGATCCAAGCCTTAAAGCGCACCTGACGTCCAATAGTCTGCATGTGCAATTGCAAATGGCATTGGGCGGCGCGGGCGTTTGCATATTGCCCGATTATGTCGCGCGGGATCATCCTACATTGGTTCCAGTTTTGGCCGATGAGGTGAAGTTGACACGGGACCTCTGGCTGACCATCCATGAAGACATTGCACACCTAACGCGCATAAAATCAGTCGCTGATTTCATCACCCAAGATATTGTGTCGCGTTTAAAAGCAATCGCCAGCATATGAGGACAGCATGAGTAAAACGCGATTTTTTGAAGATTTATCGGTTGGTGAAAAATTCCGTACCGGAACATTTGAACTGACAACAAAAAACATTGATGAATTCGCTTCAATCTATGATCCGCAATTCATTCATATAGACGAAGAGGGCGCAAAAGACGGCCCATTTGGCGGGATTATTGCTTCGGGTTGGCAAACCCTTGGCGCCACCATGCGTTTGATGGCGCTTGAAAAGCCGTTCGGCGAGAACCCGTTGATCGGTATGCGAATAGATGAGTTGAAATTCGCCAAACCGGTATATCCAAATACAGCAGTTTTTGTTGACGCCGAAGTCATCGACCTCAAGAAATCACGCAATGGCGAGCGCGGCTATGTTGGCATTCGGCTAGAGACGAAATTGGAACAAAATGATGAGCTGGTCGTCACCCAAAAATGGACCTGCCTGCTGCCCTGTAGATCTGCGTGAAGTTCCAGTTTTAAGTGAATTCCTCAAACTGTTCCAATGCTGCTCGGTCATAGCCTTTTGACGCGGTCCAAAGCTGTTTGGTATAAGCGTGCCCAACCTCGCCGGAGCGCAATTGGCCGTCAGTTATTTCTTCTATGATCACACCACGGTTCATAACCGCAATTCGACTGCATAGGTGCCCGACAACGGCCAAATCATGACTGACCATAATGTAGGTCAGTCCGCGTGATTTTTGGATGCGGCCCAGCAAGTTCAGAATTTCGGCTTGAACGGAAACATCTAGCGCAGATGTTGGCTCATCCAACAAAATGATTTTTGGCTCCAAAATAAGCGCACGCGCTATCGCCACCCTTTGTCGTTGTCCGCCAGAAACTTGATGCGGATAGCGAAAACGAAACTCGGCGCCAAGCCCAACCTCGTCCAAAGCATCAATTATGCGCTGTTCTTGGTTATCAAAGCCGTGGATAGCCAGTGGTTCTCTAAGCGTGTCATTCACAGTGCGGCGCGGGTGCAAGGAGCCATATGGGTCCTGAAAAACCATCTGCATCATTTTGCGTTGGCTTTTGCTGCGTTTGCCAACAATGGTCGTACCATCAACTTCAATTTTGCCGGTCCAGTCTGGCACCAAGCCAACAATGGCCCGCAAAACCGTTGATTTACCGGAACCACTTTCGCCAACAAGACCGTAACTCTCGCCTTCCACGACATCAAACGACACAGATTTCACAGCATGGATGGCGCTGCCCTTGCTGCCAAAATGGATATTGAGATCATCAACCTTGATCATGACAATATTCCACCTTCATTCAGCCAATTCGGATCACGGTTCAGAATGGGTAACTCGCCATGGTGTCCATCCATTTTTGGCAAGCAATTCAATAACCCCTTAGTGTAAGGATGCTTGGCATTGTGTAAGTCTTTGGCGTCCAAGATCTCCAAAATCCGCCCGCCATACATCACCAAAACGCGGTCGCAGAATGAAGAGACAAGGTTCAAGTCATGGCTGATTAACACAAGGCCCATGCCCCGTTCGCGCACCATATCGTCTAGCAATGCGAGCACCTGCATTTGCACGGTCACATCAAGCGCCGAAGTCGGTTCGTCGGCGATCATGACTTCTGGGTCGGTGATCAGCATCATCGCGATCATAATGCGTTGACCCATGCCACCAGATACTTGGTGGGGATAAAGACTATAGACTTTTTCTGGCTCGCGAATGCGAACCACATCTAGCATTTTCAGGGCGCGTTGTTGGGCTTCAGATTTAGAAATTTTCTCATGTACCCGACATGCTTCAGCTATTTGCTTGCCGACACATACCACTGGGTTCAGCGAATATTTCGGATCCTGCATAATCATCGAGATTTGACTGCCGCGTATCTTGCGCATCTCGCGGGTTGAAGCGGTCATCAAGTCTTTGTCGCCGAACATCATCTTGTCAGCGCTAATTCGGCCGTTCCCCGCGGTAAGGCGCAACAGCGCGCGGCCAGTTTGGGATTTGCCGGACCCACTTTCACCAACAATGCCTAACCGTTCACGCTTCAAATCAAAGCTGACATTTTTAACCGCATGGACATCGCCGCGCGGTGTCGAGAAATGTACATTTAGGTTCTGGACGGAAATTAGAGGTTCTTCGCTCATTCACCGCCTCCACTGCGTGGGTCTAATACATCGCGCAACCCGTCACCCAATAGGTTGAAGCCGAGGGACACGACCAAAATGGCAACGCCAGGAATGGTTGGCACCCACCACTGATCGAGCAAGAAATCGCGCCCAGTTGAGATCATCGCTCCCCACTCCGCTAGGGGCGGTTGCGCGCCAAGGCCTAAAAAGCCAAGGCCAGCAGCGGTTAGAATAATGCCAGCCATATCCAAAGTCAGCCGGACGACGGTCGAGGATAGGCACATGGGCATGACGTGAGACATCAGAATGCGAAACTTGGACGCCCCCTGAATTTCAGCCGCCATAATGTATTCTGAATTGCGCACCGTTAGCGTTTCAGCCCGGGCAAGCCGCGCATAGGGAGACCATGACGTCATTGCGATGGCGAGCACGGCGTTTTCTAAACCCGGCCCCAAAACCGCGACAAAGGCGAGTGCCAGAATTAAACGCGGGAAGGCTAAGAAGATATCGGTAATGCGCATCAAGATGCGATCAATCCAACCACCGAAAAGCCCGGCAGTGGTGCCAATAATCAAACCAATGGGCATTACAATGACTGACACTAAGAACACGATATAAAGAGTGACTTGGGATCCCCAAATGATCCGGTCAAAAACATCACGGCCCAACTCGTCGGTGCCGAACCAATGTTCCCACGTCGGCGGTTTCAGTCGGTTGGCCAAATTTTGTGTGGACCCGTCGTCAGATGTGATAATCGGCGCAAACGCTGCAATCAAAATTAGGCTGGCAACGATGATCAGCCCGAGCATTGCAATGGGGTTGGTCTTAAAGCTCAACCAGCCAATGTAGGCACGTTGGCATCGCGCTTGAAATGCGCTATCGGGGCGGTCTGACAATAGCCATGCGCGCAATCCTTGTGGCGTAGCGGTTGGGGAAGACGAATTCTCGCTCATATTTTCTTTCCCCTATTTCGCACGTGGATCGACAAGTCGATATAAAAGATCGGACAGCATATTGATCCCCACAAAACTGATCCCAATCACCAGTGTTCCACCGATCACCGCATTCATGTCTGCATTGAACAGCGAGTTGGTGATATATTGGCCAATGCCGGGCCAAGCGAAAATGGTTTCCGTTAGCACGGAGCCTTCCAAAAGACTTGCATAGGTCAGACCAATGATGGTGATCAGTTGCACAAGAACGTTTCTAAACGCGTGTGACCAGATCACTTCGCCCTCACTCAATCCTTTAACCCGTGCGGTCAAAATATATTCTTGATTAAGCTGATCCAGCATGAAGGAACGGGTCATGCGCGATAAATATGCCAGCGAATAAACGGTGAGCATGGAGGCAGGCAATATGGTGTGGCTGAAAGCGTTGCTAAAGACATCCCATTCCCCTGCAATAATTGCATCGATCATAATGATGCCGGTGATTGGTTCGACGATGCCATCAAAATAGAAATCAAGTCGCCCAGGGCCGGGGAGCCAATCTAGCTTGGCGTAGAACACCAAAAGGGCAACCATGCCTAACCAAAATACGGGGATTGAATGGCCGAGCAATCCAACCACACGAACCACATGGTCGATCCATTTGCCTTGATTAACTGCAGCCAGAACTCCCATTGGAACGCCCAAGAGAATACCACTTATTGTGCCGATCGTTGCCAATTCCAACGTGGCGGGGAAGAAGCGCAAAATATCTTCCATCACCGGGCGTGATGTCATCACTGAGGTGCCAAAATTGCCCTGAAGAATATCGCCTAGGAAAATGAAATATTGCTGCCAAATTGGCTTATCGAGCCCTAGCTGCAAAAACATTGCGTCATAAACGTCTTGGGACGCGCGTTGGCCAACAATGGCAATCACGGGATCATTGGGCATTATGCGGCCAATGACAAATGTAACCGCGGTTAGGCCCACTATGGTGAGTGCGAGCATCGCCAGCACACCGCCAACTTGGCCTAATCTATGCCAAAGGGGCGACCAATCACTGGCCGCCCGCTTAGCTGTTTGAGACGTTTCAGACATTCAAACTGTCCTGTTGGTTATTTTTTGACAACAGTGCGGTAGAACGCTTGATCGGACGTAACGCCATTGATGAAGCCAACAATGTTATCACGGCGACCCAACTGCCCAATGCCTTGGAACATGACGGTGAATGGAGAGTCTTCACGTACATGTTTTTGCAGTTCCTGATAGATCTCATAGCGTTTTTCAGGATCGGATTCCGCAGCCGCCGCATTGGTCAACGCGGTGAGGTCGCCAGCGTCCCATGCATTCCGCCACGTCAGCTTACCCGTTAGTTGACTTTCAAAGCTATTGTCCGGGTTGTGGGCAAATGCGTCAGCATTTGAGTGTGGATCAGAATAATCTGGTCCCCAATAAGCGACAATTAGATCGTGTTTACGTGCCCGGTATTTTGGCCATAAAGTGGCACCGTCCGACAACACGATTTCTGAATTGATGCCAATTTCGCTCAAACCAGCTTGCACAGATTGTGCAACTTCTTTGAACGGCGATTGGTTCAATGTGTCGATGGTTATCTTGGCGTCAGGTGCCAAACCAGCTTTGGCAACCAATTCCTTGGCTTTTGCAATGTCACGGGTGAACGGGATTTCTGCGCTTGCAGCCCACATGCCTGTTGGCCAGAATGATTGATGAACCTTAAACTGGCCATCAAGGAATGAGCCAGCCATACCTTCATAATCTACAACATAACGCAGTGCTTGGCTGACATTTGGATCGGACAGAATTGCGTTATCCATGTTGGTGGCAAGATACATCACCGTGCCTTGCGGATAGGTATCAATTTCAACACCATCTTTGCCCGCGAGACCTTTGATTTGATCGGTTGTCAAATCCATCGCCGCATCAACATCGCCTTTTTCCAGCAACAATCTTTGGGCTGAAGCTTCAGGAACGTGCCGGATTACCACACGTTTCATACTCGGCGCGCCATGGCGATCATTTGCATTGGCTTCAAGCATAATCAGCTCGTTAGCCTTCCAGGATTTCAGCATATAGGGGCCAGAACCTGCAGAGTGATCTTTGAGCCATCCATAGCCCATATCCCCATCAACTTCGTGCTCTTGAACCAATTTCATATCAACAACGGAGCCGACATTGGCCGACAAAAGATTAAGCACCAATGCAGGCGATAGGTCTGCCAAAATATCGATTTCAACGGTCAAATCATCGATGGCCCGTACGGCACCATCAACATTTTCTTCTGTCCAGCCGATTTGCTTGAAGATAAAGGACGGCGTTTTGTTCAGCTTGATCACACGTCCAAGTGAATATGCCACGTCAGCGGCCGTCACAGGGTTGCCGGAGTGGAATGTCATGCCTTCACGCAGTTTAAGCGTGATCATTTTTCCATCGTCAGAAAACGAATAGCTGTCTGTCGCGCCGCCAACCAATTTGGTCAAATCGTCAGGCTCAAACATCATCACGCGTTCGTAAACATTGGCAACAATGCGGCCGCCCGTAAACTCAAAAGTCTCGGCAGGATCAAGCGTAATAACGTCAGCCGTGTTTCGGGCAATTACAAATGTATCACCCGGCGTGTCGGCAAAAACCGGTATCGCGGTTGAAGCTAAGAGCGCCGCTGCAAGCGTTAGCCCTTTGATTGAATGGTTGAATTTCATCATTCCCTCCCTCAAGGTTTTACAATTGTTAGTTCGCCACCACAATTTTTGTCTTTTCGCGCAGTGATGAATTTGCGACCATCATGGTCGAAAAACTAGAGCTGTTTACGTATCCCCAAAGTCCATCATAATTTTTTTACTAAGTGTGCTGTTGGTTCCAACAATTTGTCAATCGCAAATAGTCTGACACTGCGTAATTTGGAGAATTGTTTGAAAGATAACTTGCTAAGTTATTGAAATAAAACATTAAAACAAATGTGATTTTTTGGATATGATATACGTGTGCGCTATGACAACAACACTGTGCTTGCTCGCATAGGCCAGATCAGGTTAATTGCGTTTTGCACATTTTGATCATCTCAACCGTTTGATCAACGTTCGGTCGCTAGGGGTTTGCGATCAGGTATTTGAGCAATAATTTTTGCAGTAATTTGAAGAATTACGGGATTGGAAAGAGCTTTCATGCGACACAAAATTTCATCTTTCCTGAAGTCGCCAATCAAACTGATAATCTTTGGGCTTGCGGGATTTTTGATCCTCTATCACATGTCAAAATTGGTCAGTCTATATTTTGGCGCCCAAGGTTTGAGTGTCCCCACACATGGTCAATCGCTGTTGCGTTTGGCAATTGTTGCTAGCCTTTTCGCGCTCATCAAAGGTATGTCGCACGCTATTTGGGCAATGTGGGGATCAATTGTCGGATTAGTTGTTCTGCAATATGTGGGATCGACGGAAATGGTACCAACTTCTGGTTTTGATCCATCTTTGTTGCGCGGCTTCATCATACCAACCGTCATCAGTGTATTATTGTGGGTTCACCGCAATCGTCAAAGTTGACAATGCACTGGGTCAATTCACCAACATCAAGTATGCCCAATTGCACTCGGTTTTAGGACGACTATTTTTGACCAGAAAACACAGCGCGTGGGCGTATGAGTTTTCCCTTTTTACGTTGCTCAAATATATGAGCAATCCAACCTGCTATTCGACCAAGTGCAAAAATGCCCAAACCGGAACCGCGCGGCAGATCTAGGTGTTCCTCAACCATCGCCAATCCAAAATCCAACGTCGGGGTAGTGCCTGTTCTGTCTTGAACAAAGTTTGCGACATTTGCCCAGCTGTCGGGTATGTCACAAGCCTTAATGAGGGCCAACGCGCGGGGGTCTCCATTTGTGTAAAATGGGTGCCCAAATCCGGGTGGTGCAATATTGTCTGGCACTAAATTGACGCGTTCTATTTGCGCCGCTGAAGTAAATTGCTCTACCCAATCACGCGTGCTATTCGTCATGCCACCATGGGCGTTGCCAGACAATGTGGTTGCCCCAGCGAGCAAGGCGGCAGGGAGATTTGCGCCGGCAGAAGCGGCGACGCGGGCTGCATAAGTTGAGGCGTTCAATTCGTGGTCCGCGCAAAGAATGAGGGCCTGTTGAATAATGTTTGTTGCTTCAGAGTGTGAACTCCAAGTGCCTGAGACAATCTGAGCAATTGAGTGCCGTTCGTCATCCTTGTCGACGTTGGCGATAACCAAGGCGGCCTGACGTAACAAGCGCCGAGCGGTCTGTAAACCGCCCTTAGAGCCCACTTTCCCGCATTCTAAGGCGAGCATCATGATGAGGCGCTGGATTGGTGTCTCGTTATTGTAGAATGTTGGATCGCCTACTTGAGCCGTCGGTGCTGCACCCCGAAACTTCTCCCCAACCAGCAATTCAAAAACATCTTCAAATTTGTGGTTTTTGGAAAGGATAGTGGAATTGTGCCCACGGTAAAATATTTGCTGGTCCCGGATTTCCGTGATGGCAGACTGCAACACAGGCTCTCCCCAATTAATGGTGGAAGCAGCCACATCTTTGCGCGAACGGCCTTTGGTTTTTCGAGTTCTTAGAATCTCTAGATCACCCTGATGATATAAGCTTTTCCGACCATCTTGAGGGTGGGGGATTTTTCGAATGAGACCCCGACTTACATAGGCATAAAGTGTATCCGCTGAAATGCCGACCTGCTGACAAACCGTCATTGCGTCGGCAGAATATTGTTTTTCATCGTCATGGATTTTCATATTGATTACCTTGATCAAGATTGACCGCGACGTAAAGCACTGATTTTCTCCGACCAACACTGGAGTATGTGCAATGACCAATCCATTTTTACCTGAAATTATTTCAAGCCTTCGCCTTGGCGCCGGTGCGGGGCAACTGGATCGCATGCTTCAAAATCGAGAGGAACTGCCAAGTTGGTTTGATGTATCCGGCCTCGCGTCAGCTTCGTTCCTCGGCGTTGGCGAGGCGTTGAGATCATTCATGTCAACACATCTTGGTGAGTTGGCCCCCACAATGAGTGTAGATCAACGCCTTGCCTCACATTGGTTTGCCCAAAGCCTATACCTGACGGATAACGAACAACCTGAGGTTTGGGATGAAGTCGCAGGGGATTATCACGCAAAAACAGGGTGGATCAGACTTCACACAAATGCACCTCACCATAAAAAGGTGGCCCTACAGGTGCTGGGCGTCGAAGGGACTAGAGAGAAAGTTGAAAATGCAGTTCAAAACTGGGATGCATTGGCGCTTGAAACAGCAATTGTGGGGGCTGGTGGGTGCGCTGCACAAATGCGATCTTTGGATGATTGGGCGATGCGTCCACAAGGGATTGCCCTCAGTTCAGAACCTTTAGTAGCTTGGGAAAAACACAAGACATCGCAACCTTTAAATTTCACGCTGCAGAATTCCAAAAGACCCCTGAAAGGCCTCAAAGTGCTTGATCTCACCCGCGTGATTGCCGGTCCAGTGGCCACAAGAACGCTCGCGGGGCTTGGGGCGACAATATTGCGCATAGACCCGATTTGGTGGGACGAACCCGGTCTTTATGAGGAAATGACGATTGGCAAAACATGCGCGCACCTTGATCTTTCTCAACGCAGAGGCCGCGACCAATTCACAGCCCTTTTGAGAAGGGCAGATGTCCTTGTTTATGGATTACGTGCAGATGCATTGGAAAAGCTTGGATTTTCAACTGAACAACTTCGAGAATTAAACCCTGCCCTGATCGATGTCGCCCACAATGCGTTTGGGTGGACCGGACCGTGGGCGAACAGACGAGGTTTTGACAGCTTGGTTCAAATGAGCACCGGTATCGCGGATTTTGGCATGAAGATGGCACGTCACGCTAAGCCGACGCCATTGCCGGTGCAGGCGCTGGACCATGCGACCGGATACTTGGTCGCAGCTTCTGTTTTATCGGCCCTAGCCCAATCCAAATTGGACGGCCACGCCTATTCGGCACGTCTTTCCCTCGCACGCGTCGCCCTTTTGCTCGCCCGAACTAGTCGTCATCATATTGGTGGTGGCATTGCCCAGCTCGCCGACGAAGATTTTACTACCCGGCGAGAGCAAACCCACCTTGGCGCTGCGAAGCGATTGAGGTTTCCGTTAAAAATAAATGGTGTCGATTTTTCTTGGGAAAAACAGGCAGGGCCGTTGCGAGCAGCCCCACCAAATTGGCCAGAAATTTGATCATCAATTGATGTTTGCACATGACAAATAGTGGTTTGACCTCTTTCAGCGAAAATGAGATGGTTCGAAAAATGCGAAGCAGAGTGCGGGCTGTTCCTGCCTTCTTTTCAAATTGAAATGATAGATGATCCACGCAAGTTTGTGCGTGCGCGAGGGGTTTTTATGAGCAAAATTGCATGGATTGGCTTGGGCGTCATGGGCGCTCCAATGGCTGCGTACCTGAAAAAGGCTGGGCATGATGTTACGGTCTACAATCGGACAATTTCGCGTGCTCAAAACTGGGTCGATGCCAACGGCGGTGAGTTTGCGACAACGCCAGCTGAGGCCGCAAAGGATTGCGATTTTGTATTTGCCTGTGTCGGCAATGATGATGATTTGCGCGCGGTAACCATCGGTGAAAATGGTGCGTTCCAATCAATGCCGAAGGGCGCGATCTTTGTTGATCACACAACAGCTAGTGCAAGCGTTGCCCGTGAGCTTTATGAAAATGCAAAGTCACTAGAAATCGGGTTCATAGATGCGCCTGTATCCGGTGGCCAAGCGGGCGCAGAAAACGGCATCCTAACGGTGATGTGTGGTGGCGATCAGGATGTCTTTGATCAATCACTGCCGCTCATTGATGCCTTCGCCCGTTCCTGCAAATTATTGGGTCCAGCTGGCGCTGGCCAACTGACGAAAATGGTCAATCAAATCTGTATCGCGGGTGTCGTTCAAGGTCTGGCCGAAGGCATGAATTTTGCCCAACGTGCAGGGCTCGACGGGGAAGCGGTGCTTGACGTGATCTCGAAAGGTGCGGCGGGGTCTTGGCAGATGGAAAACCGCGGCAAAACAATGCTCGCGGACGAATTTGAGTTCGGATTTGCGGTTGACTGGATGCGTAAGGATTTGGGCATGTGCCTGGCTGAGGCGGATCAAAACAATGCTTCGCTGCCAATGACGGCGTTGGTCGATCAATTCTACAAAGATGTGCAAGGCATGGGCGGAAACCGTTGGGATACCTCTAGCCTGATGCGTCGTCTTACAAGAGATAAGTAGTTGCCGCTGAATAGTGGCCGGCCTGCGGTTTTGGCTTAGGACCAGTGTGTTGCAGTACTTCCAGCGGATAGCGCATAGGCTTCCACTTGATTTCGGCCATGTGTTTTGGCGTGATACAGTCTCGTATCCGCGATCGCATATACATCGTGCGACCCGCGACCTTCGTGCGATAAAGCGATGCCACCGCTTGTGGAAACCTTTAGGTCTGGCTCGATAGATTGCCAATCCCAAGATTTGATATGTTTGCGAATGCGCTCGCACACAATTATAGCTGCATCTTGGTTTGTGTTGGGCATTAGAATGGCAAATTCTTCACCGCCAATACGCGCAACAATATCCGTTGAACGGGTGTGTTCTTCCATAATGTCGGCCACAAATCGCAACACATCATCCCCCACCAAATGGGAATAATTGTCATTGATCTTTTTGAAGTGGTCCAAATCTAGGACGGCAATTGCATATTTGGCATTTCGGTCAGCATCATATTGCATCAATGCCTGATCAAATGCTCGGCGGTTGCAAAGGCCGGTCAACGCATCCTTATACGCTTCTTCGGTCATGCGTTCCGCGTGTACATTGGCTTGTTCAAGCTGGTCACGCATGTCCTTCACCTTCGCCTTATATGCAGCCATTCTGTCTTGCAGATAGGCTTTTCGTGCGAGAGAGTTTCGATATTGGGCGTGATATTCTTTATATGCCTTCAATGCGTTTTCAAATTGCTCGGCTGTTTCGTATGCCTCTGCAACGCGCCGATGGGCATTCATGACATTGTCGGCGTCTGGATTGGCTTCGCAAGCATCTAGGGCATCAAGTCCGTACTGGATCGCAATTTCACTGTTGCCACGTCGGTTTGCGACCTCACTTTTTGTATAAAGGTAATGCACTGCACCAACCTCCAGGACCCCAGATGGCAATTCGTCAGCTTGGGCTAAAAACCGGTCTGCCATCTCAAACTGTTCGAGCACAGCAGCGCATTCAGCTGCATTGCAATTCCCGATGAACTGATGCCAAGCGTCACCACTTTCAACTGCCGCCTTTATTGCGATTTCCGTCCAGATGAGGCCGATTTGGAAATGATCCAAATGAGCCTGCTTGTCGCCCTGCTCAAATGCATGATCACCGGCCCTTGTATGGAAAAAGCCGCGATGAAGTGGCAACACGGAACGCAATGAAGGGAAGTCATGTTCGTCTTGTAGCGCATTTGCTTGCTCAAGCATTTCTTGCGCTTTTTCAAAATTGGCAGCCCGAACAAAAAGCATGGCCTGCCAATCAAGCGCTCGAGCAACCAACTCATATTCGCCATTCTTTTCGGCCCATTCGAGGACTTTGACGAGTTCATTGTAAGAATCATCGGATAGACCGAGTTGGTTTAGAATACGACCGTGGATGAGGCGGGCAAATGCCAATAATTTGGCGTCTTTGAATTGAGCGAAAAGGGCCAATCCATTGTGAATGTGTTCCAGCGCCAATTGTGGTTTATGCATCCAGCGGTAAGAGCGGGACACTGAAACTTCAGCACGCGCAATCAATTGGGCGTGGCCTAGCCCTTTAGCTAATTCCAACGCCTTCAAATTGTGCTGAAGCGCCTTTTTGAACTCAGCACCCAAATAAAATTGGTATGCGTCATTCATCAAGGATTCAATTTTTTCCCGTGTCGACATTAAGTATCCAATGTCATGTGGACCCAACAATTTCGGCAGTCTAGCGAAATTTGGTTAATGGTATGTGGCCAAATTCTGCATGATTTACGTATGTCTTTACCCAAATATGGGGTTCAAATCTCCGGGTTACGGCGTCCGGAAAATTAACAAAATTTCCCCATCGAACCAAGCATCCGTGCCATTGGGCATCCGCGATACAATGCCAGTGCAACTAGAGATTTGTGCGCTATCGCCGTTGCAAAAGACAGTTGAACCCTGAGTCACCGCTTCGCTTTGCCCCATCAGGTTGCATAGACTTCACAAGTCGCTGCGGCTCTTCATTTTTCGTTCCAAATCGCAATGCTCCACCTAAAGCTGCGCTGTTGGCGTCTTCATTAAATATCAATTCTCTATTGATAGAACGATCATTCTCTTTATATATGTACGAAGCTTTGTCGCCCAAGGGGGTGATTTGCTCATTCTAAGAGAACTAAGAGGTTGCAATGTCGGATAGCAAAACAGCGGGTAGCGAAATGCCAAAAAGACGTTGGCTATGGATATTTGCGGCCGTTTCCGCTTTAGCAATCTGTATTGGTGTGGTGTTGTTGGCTGAGGACACGGTAGATGTGAAGCCGACAAAAACCAAACCTCTAGCTCAACCGGTAACCGTGCTAAACGTGTCCAAACAATCCACCAAAGCACAGATATCTGTTTTCTCGGAACTCAAGGCCCGCTGGAATGCGGAAATTAAAGCGTCGGTTTCTGGCCGTATTCTGAAAGTGCATGACGCCGCATTGGCAGGCAGTCGTGTGGCCAAAAATACCCCTCTATTTGAAATTGAGCGCGCGCGGTATGAAAGTGATGTGGCAAGTGCTCAGCTTGCCCTTGAGCAAGCTCGTCTTGCTGAACGTCGCGCGGAACACAAAGTTCAAATCACGCGCCGTCAATTTGAGCAAGATGGCGTGGTCGCACCAAGTGATCTTGCTGTTCATTTGCCCGAACTGCACATTGCCACGCACGCGGTAACGGCTGCACAAGCGCAGCTCGCTGCGTCACAGCAACTACTTGACGATACAATCGTCAAAGCGCCGTTTTCGGGTTATGTGACCGCACGCCTGGCTAGTCTGGGCCAAACCATTTCCGCGGGTGAGCCATTGGTGGCGCTTTCTGATGACACGCAATTTGAGCTTCAGGTTGCGTTGAGCGAGGCAGATTGGAACCTATTGGAACTTCCAGTCGCCGGCCGTTCTGCTCAAGTTTTCCATCGAAGCGGGGAAAGCATCGGGACGGCAAAAATTAGACATGGCGGCGGTTTTCTAAATCCCAAGACACGCCAAGTACAAATTTTTCTCGATATGACAAACCCCAAACATGAGTTGATGACCGGGGATTACTTGCGTGTCGAGTTGAGCGGCCGCATCTTTGACAATGTATTGACCGTGCCCGAATCCGTTTTAACCCGGTCAGGCGATATTTGGTTTGTCGATATCAATGATCGCCTGTTGCGCGAGCAGCCAACAATCCTATTCAGACACAACGGCAAAATTTCAATTAAGCCGCCCCTGTTTGATGGACCCATAAGCATCGTCAAGACCCCGCTTGCATCGTTCTTGCCCGGGCAGGCGGTTTCACCAAAGCAGCGGGAAGACTAAGTCATGCACACTCTTACCGCGTGGTTCATTAGAAACCCAGTTGCCGCAAACTTGCTGATGGTTTTAGTCCTCTTTTTGGGCATTCAAACAGTATTTTCGATGCGTATTGAGGGGTTTCCGCGCATCCCGGCTGAAAATGTACAAATTACGATTGAATATCCTGGCGCTACCGCAAAGCAGGTCGACGAACTTGTTACGCAAAAGGTTGAACAGGCCCTTGAAGGGCTAAGAGGCGTGAAGTCGGTTAGCGCCCAGTCTGGAAACGGCTATGCGCACATCGCCGTACGCCGCGCGAGCGGTGAAAAACTGCAAGCTGTTTTGGATCGCGTGCGCATTAGAATTGATGGGTTAAGTAATCTGCCAGAGAAAGTGCGACGCCCGGTAATTCAGGCCTCTGGCTACGATTTCCCAGCTCTTTATGTTAATCTACACGGGGACATTGATCCCGGAGCATTGCAGACCCTCTCGCAAAGGCTAAAGGAAAATCTTCTAACAAAGCCAGAACTTTCGCGCCTGAAAATTTGGGGCCTTATTCCACGAGAGCTACGGATTAACATTGAGCCGGAACGGTTGCGCCAATATGGGCTTACCGTTGCAGAAGTAAACGCTGCCATTCAAGAAAATTCCCTCAGTTTTCACGCAGGGCAATTGCGCACCGAAGGTGGCACCATTTACCTTCGGGCGGACGATCGGTCCCTTTATGCGCCTGAATATGCAAACTTGCCAATCATCCGCAAGGCGGATGGCTATTCTGTTCCGCTGTCCGAGGTGGCTAATGTTGAAGACCGCTTTTTGGATGGAGACTTTCTCTTTCGCCTAAACGGCGACCCCACGGTTGGAATGGAAGTTTTGATCGGTCAAAAGGAAAACCTTTTGGACATTAGCCGTGTGGTCAGGCAGGTCGTCGACGAGTTTACCCCTCAATTGCCGCCCAGGGTTCATGCCCAAGTATGGGGGGATAGCGCTGGATATATTTCTGACCGTCTCGCTCTTCTTCGAAGCAACGGTGTTCAAGGGCTTTTGCTGGTTGCATTGATGTTGTCGATCTTTCTCAACATACGCTTGGCATTTTGGGTCGCCATGGGCATTCCCATTTCGGTGATGGGCGCGCTGGCGGTTTCTGGCTCGAAGTGGGTTGACTATTCACTCAATGATGTGACGACCTTTGGTCTGATTATTGCCTTAGGCATATTGGTGGATGACGCTGTCGTGGTCGGCGAAAGTGTGTTCGAAGAACGCAAAAAAGGCGGCGGCAATATTGAGGCCACAGAGCGCGGTGTGAAGCGCGTCGCGGTGGCAACTGTATTCGGTGTGCTGACAACAATC
Organism: Maritalea sp. YIW29; assembly: GCF_057219265.1. NCBI lineage: Bacteria > Pseudomonadati > Pseudomonadota > Alphaproteobacteria > Hyphomicrobiales > Devosiaceae > Maritalea > Maritalea sp. YIW29. The sequence continues at coordinate 341,946 of NZ_JBXVVF010000002.1, read as the reverse complement.
GCCGCTTTTTATCCCATGTTGCTCATTGACAATCCGCTGGGCAAAGTATTGGCGAGTTTTTCCGGCATTGTGATTTTGGCGCTGATTTTCTCGCTAATCGAAAGCAAGTTTATTTTGCCCGCTCACCTGGCCCACATACCGCTCACCTCAGAACGTAAAAACCCCTTAAGCCGCATGTGGGGCAGCGTTCAGGATAATGCGCAAAACGGATTGCGATGGTTTCGCGATCAAATATATCGCCCCACCTTGGATGTTTCCATTAGGCATCGATATGCGGTTTTGATTTTGTTCATAGCAGCGGCTGTGCTGGGCATTGGATTATTGGTGAATGGTAAAATCAAAACGGTATTTTTTCCCGATGTTCCCGGCCAAGTCATCTCAATTAGCGTCGAAATGGATACACGTGCGCCTTTTAAACTTACGCAGAGCAATGTCGATTTCATCGAAACGCAAGGACGCGAGTTAAGTGCGGAGCTGGCCAAACGACACAATATGGAAAAACAGCCCATCCGAACTTTTTTCACCACGATCAGCGACGCTGGTTCTGCTCAGCTCTACGCAGAACTGCTGCCGGTTGCCGAGCGCCCGGACATTGAAGTTCTTGATGTTGTTTCAGCGTGGAGAAACCGGGTTGGGGTGGTTGAAGGCGCCACGGAATTACAGTTCACGGGATCCGAGGCAATTGCAGGCGGATTTCAGTTTCGACTGATGTCCAAGGACGACGCTTTGCTGCGTCAGGCAAGCGAAGAACTGCGTGGCTTCATTGCTGGGATTGATGGTGTCTCAAATATCCGCGATGGGCTGACCGGTGGGCAACCCGAGCTGAAAATTCGATTGCGTTCGGATGCCAAAAATCTTGGATTTACGCCTGAGACTTTGGCCAGCCAAATTGGAAACAGCTTTGGTGGCATTGAAATTGCCCGCGTTCGCAGAGATGGCGAAGAGGTCCGCGTTATTGTGCAGAACGCCCGCACAGCCCGGGAGAGCATTAGCGACCTCATGCAAACACGGTTGCGAAGCGAAAATGGCGCATGGGTGCCCCTGAACACCATCGCCAATATTGAAGGCTCATATGCGTCAACAACCGTTCACCGACGTGACGCGCATAGGATAAACACTGTTGTCGCATCGATCGACCGCAGGCTTGTTTCGCCCACTGAAGTGGCACAAGCCGTGAAAGAGAGATTGATGCCCGAGCTGAAACAGAAATATCCCAGCGTCAAAATTCTGCCAGCTGGCGAGCTTGAAGAGATCGGCGATATTCAAAAAGGGCTAATCAGAGCACTCATTCTTTCAGCGGTTCTCATCTATGTTTTGATGGCCATTCCGCTGAAAAGTTATTGGCAGCCCTTTGTGATCTTAGCGATTGTGCCATTTGGGTTTATCGCCGCATCTGTGGGACATCTCATTATGGATGTCCCGCTCTCATTGTTTTCATTTTTCGGCATGTTGGCGCTAACCGGGGTCGTGGTGAATGACAGTCTTGTCATGATCACCCGATACAATCAGGCAAGAGATGACGGTGAAACCGTCGCCAAAGCACTAAATCTGGCAGGAGTTGGCCGTTTTCAGGCAATTTTCCTGACGACGGCGACAACAGTCATCGGGTTAATGCCGCTTCTTATGGAGACGTCCGAGCAAGCGCAATATCTCATTCCTGCGGCTGTTTCGCTTGCATTTGGCGAGCTTTTTGGCACCGCGCTAATGCTCATTCTTGTCCCCGTGCTGATTGCGATCACAGAAGATGTGTTTGCATTGTTCCGCAGGTCCCCCTCATCAGAGGAAGCGAAATAGATATGGCAAAAGCTTCATCAAAAAAGCCATTATCACTTGGGTTTCTGTTTAGAAAATTTGCAGCAAAAATATCGCTAACCTGGTTTCTAACGCTGGTTGAAACGGGCCTGCTCGCATTAATCCCTTTATTTATCGGTTATGCGATTGATGGGTTGCTTAAAAGCGAGCAAGAAGCGTTCTGGCACTTAACAATGTTCTTGGGGATATTGATCATCTTCTCGGTCGTGCGGCGGATGTATGATACGCGGGTTTATGGCGCGATGCGGGTCGCTTTCAGCAAAGAACAGACCGAAAGAACCCCGGACGTGTCGGTGTCGGTTGTAAATGCTCGGCTTGGCATGGGGCGCGAACTTGTTGATTTTTTAGAAGACATGCTGCCCGAGGTCATTGCCGCCGGCATCCAGTTGGCTGTTTCGCTTATCATTCTATATAGTTTTGCGCCGCAACTTGCATTGGCTGCAGGGGTTTCTGCCATTGTTACACTTGGGGTTTACGCCTGTTTTCATAAGAGTTTTTATGCGCTAAACGCGACTTTAAACAAGCAATCAGAACAACAGGTGGTGTTGCTTGAACGCCGAAAAGCGCGCGCGCTGTTGGCACATTTTTTGCGCCTAAAGCATACCGAAATTCAAATTTCGGACAGAGAAGCAATTCTTTATGGTGCGATTTTCGTCGTTCTTTTGGCTATGATCCTTTTCAATTTGCACTTTTCGACCAGCCTGCCCGCAGTTTCCGCAGGCATGATCTTTGCCATTGTCAGCTATTCTTGGGAATTCATCGAAAATGCGCTCGCGCTCCCGATGACCCTTCAAAGTTGGACGCGATTATCTGAAATTACAAACCGGATTAACGAAACCGGCGAAGAGCAATCAACGGCTTAAAACACATAAACGCGCAGACTTATACCGATAATGTGTGGGTTTTCAACGCGAGTGCAAAAAGTGGGATTTGGCCAAATCTTACTGTTTAATTAGGCGTGCGGCCTCGTCCAAAATCACTTTGTTTTCTCCCGCGGCAACCAAAATCTCGTCTGGTGACATCAGGCAAAATGCAGTGGATAAACCGTCAGCCTGTGCAGCTGAATTGGAAATGACGGTGACATTTTCCCAGTTTCCCGCAGGATAGCCGCTACGAGGATCGATAATGTGGCCGACTTTTCCCCCGACATCAAAAACCGTTCCATTTGGCGAGGACGTGGCAATGGCACCATCACTTAACATGACTGGATCTCGTTGTGTGTTTGGCAGTTTAACCGGCCAAGGCGCCCCATCCGATGCGTGGCCAAGCGCGGCAATTTCGCCGGTGTTCACAAGCACATCGACCACACCATTTCGGCGCAATAATGCGGTGACCTTGTCCGCGATATAGCCTTGTGCCACACCATTTAGCGTTAGCCCCATGCCGGGTCTGTTGAACTGGATTTTCTGCGCGTCAAAACCTAAATGCTGCCAACCAATTTGCAGACGCACGGCCTCGATCTCAAGTTCCGTGGGCGGAAGTCCAGCCGCGAATGCTGACGCGTAAAGCGCCCAAATTGGTTGTACGGTGGGGTCAAATGCACCCTTGGTGCGCGCATGCAACTGCGCACAAATAGATGCTAACTCAACAAATTCGAAGGCGGGTTGATGCAAAACACCATTTCGATTGAGGCGGAAAATCTCGCTATCATCTCGATAAAGGCTAAAGATATTTTCCAATCGATCTATTTCAGCCACCGCTAAATCAATCAACTCTTTTGCGTCTGGATGATTTAAGACCAATTGCGCTTTGGCCCCCAGAGCAATTCCCTGCCAGCTATGGGTTGTCGCATTTGCTGCGCCACCAATAATTGGAAGGGCGGAGGCGCTGGCCAGAATGGTCATGAACCGTCTGCGCGTTGTCATTGTGATGCCTCGTCTGTTTCGGTTTGCGTAGGCCGGTCAATATCGATTGGCGATAGAACAAGTTCGGCTGAAATGTCAGCAAAACGCATCACCTGCCCCCCGTGTGTCTCAATAAACTTGTCAGCATCCGCCCGTTCGGAAAACGGCACCATTTCCGGCGCGCTCATACCCCCAACAGCATCCGAACCAACAACAAAATAGGCTGTGGTCGCGTCGATCCAATTGTCGGCACCCGGTTCACTCCAATTAACCGCCTTGCCCATGTCATTTACATAAAGGACAAGAATTTCAGATGTGCGTTCCGCCGATTTCATTCGGGCAAGCCCGTCACGCACTTGGGAGAACCAGAGCGGCTGTTGATATCCTTCAAGATACATCTGCGCTTTGGGGCCATCATGTTCCAAAATGACCATCTGGCAATAATATCCCGCGGCCTCTTCGGTCAATGGCACCGGATTGGGCAAGTCAGCACTGTTTTCACCAGTGCATGCAGCCAACATTGCCAGCATGGGAAGCATATATAGTGTTTTGCCCAACCTCATGGCTCCACCTTTTCGAACACATACCAAGACAAAAAGAGCGCCAAAATTGGCCAGCAAAGAAGCGAAATTGTTTGCGCTATGGACCCGCTCGCAATATTCGCAGCAACAACCCCGGTTGCGAGCACATTTGCTGATGGGTCCGCAGTGTTGAGCATGCGGAAAGCATCTGCAGGATTGGCAATCAGCAACCATGGAAATATGACTTTTGAGAAAAAGCCTGAACCATCCGCAACTAATGCGCCAAGCAAACCCAGGTCATAAAGGACAATGCAAACCAGCCAAACCGAAATTGCGATGCCAGAGGCCGCGCCGGTTTGCCGGACACTGCTCGAAATCGCATAGCCGAAACCTAAAAAAGTGGCCCCAAGTGCCAAGGATGTGAAAAACAGCTTCACCAACGGTGCAATGGAAAGAACGCCGACCCCGTGTGCCCCAACAACCAGAACAACACTTAAGCACAGGCCAATCCCAATCGCTGCGGCCAGCACACAAATGTGGGCGATGAATTTGCCCAACAATATTTCAATCCGCGATAGGGGATAGGAAAGGCTCAAATTTAGCGTGCCGCGCTCTTTCTCTCCAGAAATGGCATCGAAAGAGAGCAATAAGCCAATTAGCGGAATAAGATATACCGACAGCGTAGTAATGGATGTCAAAGCAACAGTAAGAGGGTTCACGCCCAAGACACCGGTCGGTGAATCGCCAGCAAGGGTAAGAACAATATTGAACAGGGCCATCAATATGATGGTGATGGCCACCCATAGGTTGCGGCGGGCGATCAGAAGCTCTTGACGGGCAATTGTGAATATCGGCATCAATTTGCGCCTCCATTTAGGCCACTAAAATGGCGATAGAGTTCTTCAAGGCTTGCGGGGGTTACGTCCACGTCTTTCACAATAGAGCCAAGTGCTGTAACGGCTGATAGGGTCGCGACTTTATTATGTGGCTGGCAAAACAGCTCAACCGCTTGGCCATTAATGCGCTGGCCGCCCAGTTCAATAGCAACACCATCTGCTGTTTCTGCAGTTGCGGTCACTTTTACCTTGATGGGCAAACTCGCGGCACGGCGCAATTGCGCCAAACTGTCATTTGCCACCAACTTCCCTTTGCTCAATATCGAAATACGATCAGTGCGTAATTCAAGCTCAGTTAGAGCGTGTGAAGATAACAACACCGCGGTACCGTCATCTGCGAGTTCTTGTACGATATCGTAAAATTCATGTCGTGAAACTGGATCTAAGCCGCTTGTTGGCTCGTCCAAAACCGCTAGTCGCGGGCGACCTAACACAACTTGAGCAAGTCCAATCCGTTGACGCATACCTTTGGAATAGGTCCGGATCTTCCGGTCCGCGGCATCGGCTAATCCCACCCTTTCGAGCAAATTGTCAGCTTCTGCCGTAGCGACTGATTTTAGCCGCGCAAAATGGTGCAACTGCTCCCGGCCAGTTAACGCGCCGTGAAATGCAACACTCTCCGGTAAAAAACCAGTCCGTTTGCGGGCGGCCCGGGATCCGGGTTGGTGACCAAGCACCTCAATGTTGCCTTCACTTAAATGGGTCAAGCCAAGTATCATGCGAATGATTGTGGTTTTGCCCGCGCCATTGTGACCAAGCAGTGCGACACGCTCCCCAGCCGAAATGGACAGCGAAATGTCCGATACGGTTTCAAGCGTACCGTAGCGCTTGCTTACTCTTTTCAACTCTAGGGCGGACATCAAAAATCTTCCCATGCGGATATATTGGGTATTGCGGGTTGCATCAGAGGTGATCTGTCAATTACCCCGCCGGGCAAGAGAGCTGGAAAGGCGGATTGTGACCAACGAATAAGCTGCACCGCAGGTGATCCAAGCAAAGACTTGGCGGCAGGTTGGGTCCACAAAACATGATCCATCACATCGTTTGGGCGGTAAACGGTGTCTGCAATTCCGTTGCCGTCTAAATCAAATGCCGCGTGGTCGGACCAATAATTGCCTTGCCCGTCAACGCTCCAATCCACCCAGCGAGACCCGACATATTTTACCTGTGTGCGGTTTCCAATAAACGAATTGGAGCTAAACGCATTGCGCTCTGAACCCGCGGTAAAATGAATGCCGATTGCACACTGAGAAAATAGATTGCCGAAAAAGTCGTTCTTATGCGCATTGTAAATAAACACGCATTTGTCGCCGACCTGCTCAATGTGGTTGTTGGCGACGATGCTGTCGTTGGTGTAATTCATCATGATGCCATGGTCGCGGTCCCCTTTGGAAAGGTTCCCTTCGATCCGCACATTGTCGGAATACATAATTGCGTATCCCAAATGGTTGCCCAGCGAAACATTGTCGGCAACCACGCTGTTGTTCGCGTACATATAGTGTACCGCGAACCGTAAATCTCTGAAGCGATTGCCTGAAAATTCGTTGTTTTTTGAGGTGTTGACGAAAATGCCATCACGGCCCCAACGGATGTCATTACCGATGACTTTTGCCCCCGGTGCATTCCAAACATAAACGCCATTTCCGCGGTCGTTCATGCGGTGGCCTTGGCGACCCTCAATGATGTTTTTTGTCACTAACGCGTTTTTTGAACCGCGAACATCAACCCCAACAAGATTGCCCAAAATACGATTGCCGCTGACCACAGCGTTCTTGGCTTTCTTGCCCAAAAACACACCTGCATCCCGTCCATCGCCCTTTGAGCCTGAACCTATAATGGTCAATCCGCGCACGGTGACATCGGGCACTGTGACGGAAATGACAGACCCTATTTCATTACCAGCAATTGTTGCGTGCCCATTTCCATCAAGTGTAATGGGTTTATCGATTGTAATTGGCCCTTCATAAGAGCCGGGCAGGAGGCGGATGAGATCACCCGCCTCTGCTGATTCAAGTGCCCGTGCCAGTGCGTCACCGTCCGGTGAAACGGTAATTTGCGCGCCATATGCGTTTGACACGAAGGCCAAAAACAGCGCTGCGATTTTGAGGTGAAGCGACACGGGGGCTTTTCCTTAAGCAGGCTCAACCAACATCCGGCCACGCATTTCCATATGGAGCGCGTGACAGAACCACTGGCAATAATACCAATGCACACCCGGACGATCTGCGGTGAAGGTGACAGACGCTGTTGCCATCGGACCAACTTCAAAGCAAATACCGTGATTGCCCAATGTAAAGCCGTGGGTGAGGTCGTCCACATCATCAATATTGGTGAGGTAAATTGTAACCTCGTCCCCTTGTTTCACAGTGAACTGTTCCATGGAGAAGGTTGGCGCGGCTGAATACATGTAAACACGTACCTTGTTGCCGTCGCGAATGATTTCATCGTGTCCATCTTCCAGCACAACACCATCGGCTTCCGCCTGCTTGCGCGCGTCTTCCCACATTGGGTCGTCGCGGGTCCAAATGCTTGCAGGGGTCACTTTAGATCGATGCACAATGATACAATCATGTGGCTCCGCAAAAGTTGGGCTGTCATGAACAACGACAGGCACATCTTGGGTTATATCGATCAGTTGTTCATTCTCTGGCTTAAGCGGTCCAACATTCAAGAATCGATCTTTAGAGAATTTATTAAGCGAGATCAGCCATTTACCATCGGCCTCATTGGTTTCACCCATTGAGGTGTGGTTGTGCCCTGGTTGATATTGAACATCGACCTTAGACAAAATGGGATCGACATTTTCGCCGTTATAAAGGCGAACGGCCTTGTCGATATTCCATTTCACAACTTGGCTATCAAGGAACAAGGTTGTAAACGCATTGCCTTGTCCGTCAAATGCAGTGTGCAAAGGCCCCAAACCAAGCTCAGGTTCGCCAACAATACATGAACGTGGATCAGCACCTTGGAAAACGGCTTCGATTTTATCGAGTTCGATGATCGATACCGTTGGTGACAATTTACCGTTCACCATCACATATTTGCCGTCTGGCGCAGTATTCACGCCGTGCGGGCTGTTGGGGATAGGAATATAGGCAGTGAGTTTGGAGCCCTTGCGACCGTCCAAAACTTTAACGCCATTATAGACTTCATATTCTCCAGCTTCCACGGCAGCTTCGATCCGCGCAATGTCAAAGACAACAGCGTGGTCCATTTCCGCTTCAGTCATTTCCGCAAGGCTTACGCCACCTTCAGAATTGTAGCTTGAAGAAATCGCGTATCGGCCCTGATAGTCAGCGTCGACATTGTCCAAATTGCCGTCAACAATGACTTGCCATGCAATTTCCATGGTGTCGCCATCAATGGCGGTGAAGATCGCCACATATTCTTCTGGGCTATCCAAAATTGAACCATCATTGACTAGGGGAACCCGGTGCTCGCCATTGGCAAAAACATAACCAGTGCGTGGGAACTTTTGCGGGCGAAGACCGTGAATATCCGAAGCGTTCGGAATTTCAATAATCTTGTCACATTTCATGACATCGCACCGCACCCGTGCAACCCGGGTATTGGCTTTATCGTTCATGAAGAGATAGCGACCATCATATGTTCCGTCCGTGAAGGACATATGAGGGTGGTGCAGGTCACCATTGTGATATGTTTCCATGCCGCGCTTTGCCAAAAAATCTTTGGTCTCGGGCATCAATCCTTCAGTTAAGATTTTCTTGGATTCGTTGGTATCCCCCCAGCCGGTTGCAGAACAACGGTTAAACACAGGCACACGCATTAACTCGCGCATGGACGGTAGACCCATAATACGAAGCTCACCGCTTTGGCCTGAAGACCAAAAGCCGTAATATTCGTCCAATTCACCCGGATGTAGGGCGGTCTTGTTTTCTGCCGCAGCGGCCGACGTTGTTGAAACGAGCGATGTGCCGCCCATAACCGCTGCACCTGCCAACATAGCGCCAGCGCCAGTGCCGGTTAGCAACTCCCGCCGGGAGATTTTTTCTTTTTGGGTTGTCTTATCGGTCATTCTTTGCCCTCCTTTTTGGCAAAATTGATTTGTCCCCGAGCATGCGTTCAAAAGCGGCTGCCGATTGAGCGTTGCTTTGGGCAAGTTTCTCTCCCCGTTTTCTCTTTTTTATGCAGACGGGGCATTTCTGACTGTCCTGATAAAGAACCTGACAATGCAGGCAGGACAGGCACTCATTGGGGTTGATTTCCCCAGTGGGGTGGATGGCTTGTACAAAACATTCGTTTGAACAAGTCTGGCAGGGGTTGCCGCACTCATTATGTCGTTTGAGCCAGTCAAACATGCGGATACGCCCTGGGATCGCGAGGGCCGCGCCCAGCGGGCAAAGATAGCGGCAATAAAATCGCTCGATAAATAGCCCAGCGCTGAGCAGCGCAATGGCGAACATTACATAGGGCCAGCTACGCGCGAATTTGAGAATAATCGCGGTCTTGAAGGGTTCGACCTCGGCAAATTGCTCAGCCAACGGCACCGAGACCATAGAGAGACCAAACAAGGCCAAAAAGATCATATATTTGAGCGGCCACAAACGTTCATGCAGCCCCCATGGCAGTTCGATTTGCGGTACTTTGAAAAAACGGGCAACCTGATTGGACAGTTCTTGCAGCGCGCCGAACGGGCACAACCATCCGCAAAATGCGCCGCGCCCCCAAAATAACAGCGCTGCGGCCAATGAGCTCCAAAGAATGAACACGAGGGGGTCAAGCAAGAACGCGTCCCAGCTGAAACCGCTAGATATTGATGAACCCAACGCCATTAGATTGACGATGGACAGCTGCGCATTTTGGCTCCAGCCCAGAAACGCTAACGTCAGGGTTAGAAAGCCTATTCGGAACCAGTAAAATGCCTTGGCATTTCGGGTGACTTGTTTTTGGAAAAAGAAGATGCCTGTAAGAACGGTCAGCATGATTAAAAGGATGCTGATTTCCACCTTTTTATCGCGCCAAATACGTTGCCAAAGTTCTGCCCGCGCGGCCAAATCTTCTTCAGCGTTTACAGCAGATGTTATGGGCGTTGGGGCCGCACGCGGCACGAGGTAATGTTCCGGCAATTTATAGCCGAGGTCGAAAGTGAGAAATGTCTTTTCAATCGGGCCGACCGCGCGATTGGCCAAAAGCTGCAAGCGCCACGGCTCTGCAGGATCGAACCCCACATTTGCCGGGATTTTGAATATGTCGAGTTCGGTAAATCTTAGCGCATCATCTGTTGCCAACGCGCCCAACCGGCGGTGCCCACGATCCCTAAAGCGAACTGAATCGTCGCCTTGAATAAGCTGGATGCGATCAAATATGCCGCCGCGAACATAGCCAGACCCTTTGAAGGAATAAACGCCACGCCCCAGAACCAGAATAGCGTGTTCACCTTCATCCAGCCAATCTGTCAGATTGTTATATTCTGCTTCACCCAGCAGGCTTTTGCCGATGCTTGGCACAGAAACCAAGGCGGTATGCATATCAATATATGTATCGTCTGGCGCACCAGGTTCTGGTCGCTTGATGGCCCGCTCGTCACCAGCTTTTTCGAAGGCTTGGTTTATTTGCCCGATTTCCAATGTCAATCGGCGGATGGAACCGTCACCGGCAAGGGTTTGCCAGTCGTTGATTATTGGTTCACCGGTTTTGAGTTCCCGCGCAGGTTGCCCGTCACCAGCCGCCGCGAGGCCGCCCAAACCCAAAGCACGTGCAACTTTGATGGCGGAACGCACAATTGAATCATCAATAATCATGATGGTGACCGTTGCACCGGAAATAATGTCCAGCTCATGCCCAGATCCGCCTGTTTGTGCCTCATGAATTATATCAAGGCCAGAATAGCTGCTGGTCAGCGCTTTGATTTTGCTGTCAGGAATACCGATTAAAACAATTGGTTCGGAATGTTTGACAAGTTCAGCGCGCAGCAATTTGCCGTCTGGGGCAATTGCAACCATCACATGAATGGGTTTACCCGAATATCCTGTTGTGCTGACAAAATCACTTGTGATGAATGCATATCCAAGCAATTCGCTGCCGCGTAAAACCGGCGCAGCGGGGATATCGCTGCGGATTGCGCCATATTCTGTGGCGCCTTCAATCAGGTCTGAAGCACTGATTTCAGGCAAGAATTTTTCGACAAATGGACGAGCTTCCAGCGCAGATGCAGGTGCACTGATGAGGATTAGCGCGGCAAATAACACGAAGATGTGCAAGCAGGCAGCTGGAAATCTATGGAATGTGGATTTGCCTAAAGCCATGAGACGAACTCCGGCATGAAGGACTTTGGTGCAGGCGCACCAAACACTGATGCGAGTGAATTAGTCGGCATAAACTCAACTTGAACGGCGGGCGGGGGAGCGCCCGCGAAGGGCAAGACATAATCGGGCAAAATGAAGCGGTTTTCCAAAGCCCAAGACCCATAGTGGTGCAATTCGACTTGCGGCCAACCGACATATGCGATTTCCGCGGATCCACCGCCAAACACTGAAAGATTTACCACGCACAGCGAACAGCGTGTGCACTCACGGCTCGGTTGACCATCCTCTGACGGTACCTGGGTCAGCACTACACCTTGGTCAGAACAAATCGGCGCCCAGCCGGAGTTTGCACCAAACGCTGGGAATGACTGCGCGAGAAGCATCAGCAACGCCAAGACGAGACCAAGCTCAGCGAAAAAACGCTTCAGCTCTGTTGCAAGGGTAGGCCGAGGCCGAACTTGCGCATCTATGTTTGATTTTGCGCCATAACGATAAGTCATAACAGCGGAGTAGAGCGTTCTGCTCGGCACATCGTTGATCTAGCGCAATTATGAGCAAAGTACAGATAGGTTTTGTGATTATCGCAAGTGCCGTTGAATGAAACCCGCTAAGGGGGACCAAGCCAAGGCTTGCTTGGTTGAGACGCTCAAAATAAACGATGCTGTATTTGCGATAGCTCAATTAGCATCCCCGCCGAATAGTCTAAAAGACGAAATGTTTAACCGCCTGATGCGCGCATATGCGTTATCGGCAACAACGAATTAGAGAGCGAACCATGAAACTGAAACACCCAATTCTGACTGGTCTTGTTTTTGCGGCTTTGGTTGCAATCAGCCCGACAGCATATGCCGATGATGCCGCAGTTTCTGAAATGCGTCAGACTGCCATAGAAGCGGGAGACCCTATCGTAGGTAAGAAAATTTTCAAAAAATGCCGTGCATGCCACAAGGTGGGCGAAGGCGCAAAAAACACTGTTGGTCCAATCCTAAACGGAATTGTTGGTGCCGATATCGCGGCCAATGAGAGCTTTAAATACTCAAAACCATTTCTTGCAAAAAAGGACGAGGGTTTGGTTTGGACGCCCGAAGCGCTAGACACGTTTTTGTTGAAACCAAAAGACTTTATCAAAAAAACCAAGATGACATTTGCCGGTCTGAAAAAACCAGACGACCGCAAAAATGTTATTGCTTATCTCGCGGGCTTTGCACAAAACGAGTAATTTTTGCTCATATTGACTTTCAAACGCCGATCCAAATGTGTAGGGTCGGCGTTGCTGTACAATGCACAATCGCTATAGAAGGTGATTGTCAGGACCAGTTGTAATCGACCACCATGTAGCCGTTTGACCACATGGATTTGGTTCATGGCGAGAAAGTAGTTTTCGTGGCCACAACATCCAAATACCATCACCAGATCAAACAATTCAGTGTGTTTTCCAAGCTGGATGATCAAGCGCTGCATCGTATCTTAGAGCAAGCGACAGATATCACTTTCAAACAAGGCACCGCCGTTTTTCGTCAGGACGAACCTGCCCAATTATTTTTTGTCTTGCTGCATGGGCGCTTAAAAGTTTCCCAACTCACGCCTAAAGGTCAGCAGGTCATTGTTCGCATGATCAACCCGGGGGATTTGTTTGGCATTGCCAAGGCAATCGGGCGCAAAACGTATCCCGGTACCGCCATTGCCGCCGTGGAATGTCACGCACTAAAATGGCCAACCAGTATGTGGGATGGTTTTCTGGACAAAAGTCCTGAAATTGCCGTGAATTCTCTCAAAATTGTTGGCAGTCGATTGCAAGAAGCCCATGCGCATCGGCTGGAAATGGCGACCGAGGAAGTTGAACGTCGTGTCGCTCATACCGTATTGCGGCTTGCGCAACAGTCCGGCAGAAAGGAAGCGGCAGGCATTCGAATTGATTTCCCGGTTTCGCGCCAAGATATTGCTGAGATGTCTGGCACGACCATGCATACGGTGTCTCGCATTCTGGTTGCTTGGGAAACCGCTAAACTTGTGACAGGCGGGCGGCAAAAACTGCTGGTAACAGATGCACATCAGCTACTCCTTATTGCGGACGGTAAGGTGGCTGGCCATCTTTAGACGCTTGTGGATGAACCACCTTTTTTATCGCACCCCAAAGATTTTCGGATGATATATCGTGGGCCGCTGCGGCCTCTGCCACGCAATGAAATTGAGAAATAGGGCAGCCCACACAATGTAGATGAAACGACCTGAAGACCCTGATGGTATCAGGCCATTTGTTCATGATCTCTGCAACAGACAAGTCACTCAATCCAAGTGTTGGCATCAGCCCATCCTTCCCTCCAATTAACCAGAGCATGCAGCGATTGATCTAAAATGTCGTTGCGCAGGCGCAAAGAACAACTCGAAACACGGTTGGTTCATATTGTAGGACGACGTTCATTTACGCACCGCAAGAATGTGCCGTTAAGCAATCGCATTTTAGGTAGTTCATGCAGCACTGCATGAACTAAACACAAAGAGTTCGCTGGACCTAACTTGGGTTGTTTCTTCTAGATCGATGGCAAATTGTGAGCTTGGCTCAATCCTGAATGAGGCCGACAAAAACTTGTGAAGGAGCAAAACTTGCTGCCATATCGTGTCGTATTAGTTTCTGACAATCACATTGACCATCCGCAGTGTCGTGCGCGCGTGATCAGGCTCCAGATGGCGATATTGTTCGTAAAGTTTGTTGGGGTCAGTTGAGGGCATGTGAAGCCGTTTGGCGCGTAATGCCTCTATTAGTGAATATGTCTCGAACGAAAATTCGAGTGCGCCAGCAACGAGCGCTAAAAATCACCATTTAAGTTGATAACGCTCTTTGAAACTTCTTCATTGGGAAGCTTTGACGCCCAAGCCAACAACACAAAATGACGAAACTTTACCATATCAATGTGTCACTAACCCAAACTAACTACGCTAAGCACTTGCTCACTCATGCAAAATAATGGGTTATTAACCTTAACATTCAATAAACTTGGCCGTATTGGATTGATGCCAACAGCGCTAAATACACATTTCATTTGATGCCGGACAAGTATGGAATAAGAGTTTGATCTGAACACCCAATTAGACAAGTCGACATTGGTGGACAGCCCAGTGAAATCCAGTATTAGGGTGAGTTGTGAAGACCTAAATAGCCCATTATTTTTGAACATTGACCGCAAATTTGCGGCTTCCGCGGTGCAATGGCACAAGCATGAAGATCTGTTTCGCCGGAGTTACCTATTTTTGTCCACCAGAGTTCAATCGAGAACGTAATCAAGCAACGTCGGCAATGCGCCCCGTGCATTCGATTTGAGGTATTCAAAAGTTGGATCCACTATTCCGAATGTTATTCCCCAACCCATTTTCAACATTTCCTCCTTTTCCACATCGGACTGTTCGCAAGAAAGATTGCAGGACAATTCGGGACGCAGATTGTAACCTGAATATCGCGGATTAGGTGAATTCATGTATTGGCGCATCATTCCAGATAGGATGTCTTCGGTTCCCGGTCCTACCGAATTGGCCTTCAGCATTTTCCCAAACTCCTCACCGACATCTACAACAACATTCTGGCTTCCCCTTGTGGTGAAGGATGTACCTTTCAAATAGTTGCGCGCCTGATGTGTGCCGTCCATTCCACGCCGAATATCCGGGCACAGGGCTTTTCCAACCCCCCAAAGCGCGTAATTAACGACCTGCCCATGCATGCACTGCCCAAGAAAAGTAACAGACTTGCGGCACTCCGTATTACGCGGAATTGCACAGCTCGCGGCCACCTTTTCAAAGAAGAATGGTTGGCCATATTTGTAATCATTATATTCAGGGAAGCGGCGGGAAGGTTTCCATTTTTCTTCGGGCAAAATTTGATCAAAGCTGCTAGGTGCTAACGCATTAATATCCCAAGCTGAAAATGCGAGAGGAATTGTTACAAGGCTTTCGCAAGCTGCCTTTTGGTACTCGGGCGTCCACGTTTTCCACTCGTCGTTGTAGAACTTGCTTAACGCATCCAAGACAATTTCGGTGATGTCTGGACCACATGTATGTTGACCTTCGGCCAATTGGCTTGCAAGTCGTTCAGCGATCAGCCGGCGCGTATCGTCTATCGCAATTTTGGGACCAATATCGGGGCAATCAATGTCAGTTGAATGAAAAACCCCAGTTGCGTCTTGCTGTAATGCCTCGGCGGCCTTTACAAGCTCTTCTTGCGCTAGCGCTGCCCGCCGTGCCGCATGGCCTTGTAGTTCTTCCATCCGAGCGCGATGTGTTTCAGCTTTTTCGTGATAAATCGACGCTGTAACGGTATCTCCCTCCGCGTCTGCATTTGATGCGCGATCAAGCCATTCCTTGAAAAGTTCGTATTGAGCCGCCGCTTCTTGGATAAGCGAATTTGCTTCGTTTTGTCGAAGCTGCGCTTGTTCACGAAAGTATTCAGCCGACCTTACAGGCAGTCTTTCGGTTTGTTGATCGCACCCAGCGATCATAACCCGCTGCTCGAATAAGTCTGGTTCTTCCTCGTCGCCGGGCTTTATTTCTGGGTTTTCTTCTGGCAGTTTTGCAGCCAGCGCAGGATTGTTCGGCGGAACATTGATGAGATTATAGTTTGGCCCCTCTTGCCCAACGGGATTAGGCTGCAATGCGTGTGAATATCTTATCAGAGAAACGATCGAATCCTCGAGCGGCAATTCGTCAACCGGCGGCGGGCTGGTTAGAACGTAAACCAGGAAATCTGCAAACGGCATCAAATTAAACTCAGAGAACCCAAGACTGTCCGTTCGCGCATATCCCCAAAGCTCTTGCGTGGCTTCATTGTAGATCGCGACATGCAGGCCGGAATACCAGCGTCCAGACATTACCGCTTGATAGTTGGAGCAGTGTTCTGTGCCCGACAGCGCGCCATCGAACATTATTGAACGCACAATAAGATCCAAAGAGCCACGCTCCTTCGCCTCATCGTATTGGCCACCAACCCCTAAATAGAATGGTATCTCCGTGCCATCTTCTAGCCATTGGCGGCATCCAGAAAGGTGTCTGCCGGACGGGGACAAATGCGCCCAGAACTGACCCGATGTAACGTATGAAGCCTGTTCCGAGGAAGATTGGTCCTGCGCCGGTGGTTCAGGATGGGTCGCAAATGTTCCTTCGATTGCGCCCGAAGATGTTTCCACCCCCTCAAACTCTAAACGGTAAGGAGATTGTGGTTGTTGAAATTTGAAATCCACCGATGATCCATCGCGTGTCATCGTGTAGTTTTTTTCGCGGGGCGCTTTTTCGGGTTCGTCCTTGGCAGAGCTGGCCAATCTAGCGGCCTTATGCGGCATCACGGCTGAACTATCGATTTCATCGGTGACGCTAACGCGGGCTTTAATCAGTTTGTCGCCAAAGAGATCCAGTGGTTTGCACTCTTGCTTGTGTTCCCATTCGATCAAAAAATCGCGGACCATATCCTCGATTTGAAAAACCAGCTCCAAACGCTGGTATCTTTCGTAGCTGTCTCCCAAGGCTGATCCTCTTGTTGCCCTAAAAGCATCTTCAATGGCATTTTTGATCTGCCGTAGCTCGTCAACAATCCTGCGAAAATCTTCTTCACGGCATTCAATTAGCGCTTCCCGAGCTTCATAAAATTTTCCCCGAACAATTTCGTCGCGAACAGCCCACCCATAAAATCCCTCGGTAGCGCCTTCGTGAATTCTGGCATCCGATTGACGACGTTCCTCTTGAGAAAGAACTGGGTTGGCGCCTAAAAAAAGAAATGAAAGCAACAACAACGAGAATACGAGAGTGAAAGAAAGGGACGGGATCTGTGTTCGTCTTGAAGCACTTTTGTTCACCACCGCATTCCTCATACTACAATCCAACTATTGTTCTAGCGCGATTTTGAAGGCATTCTCTTCGCCCGCGACAATATTGACCGTGTGCCGCGATTTGATGCCATTTACTTGAAGCTCGACCTCCAATTCGCCAGCAGGCAGCACAGTTTTGGCACTTGTGCCACTGACAAAGTCGACCTTTTTCAATTCACCGGTGTCGTCGCGCACAAAAAACGTCCAGCTTGCGTTGCCGCTTGCGGGTTCACCATCTTGACCCGTTGCGAGGAAAGTGATGTTGGCCGCATCAAGGTTTACAACGATTTGGTCCTGTGCACCCGGCTTAGGATTGACTTGAGTTAGATTGGAAGCCCCGCGCAATTTACTTTCAATTTCCAGTGCACCAGCCGGAACCACGACTTGGACTTCTCCGCCTGACTTGAACCCAATTTTTGGGCCTCTCTCACCGGATCCTTCGCGTGAATAAATTGTCCATCCCACTTGTTCGGTCATGGGTTCGGCACCGGCCGAAAGGGTGGCGGACAAATTCAGTATTGCAGCATTTAGAATAATGCGATGCGAATGGGGATCGCCCTCAACAGCTATGAAGGGATAAAGTTTTTCTACCGTGTCCCACTTTAGGACTGCCACATAGGACCCAGGTTCTGGGTCAAATTTCATCCAAGTGCCAGTTTCAGTGGCAACGCGGTCTCCCAATGTGGATGTCGCTATATCGTACTCGTGTATCGCCCAGCGTAAAGTGCTTGCGTAAAAACCCGGCGGCAGGTCTTCACTATCTTGCGACAGAGCTACATTGAAGCTTTGGGAAGGGCCAAGCGCGACCATCGTCGTTTGAATTGTTTGCTCAAGTGCCTCACGCAACTCTGTGCTTTTGCGGGCCTCTACAAACATTCCGCCTGTATTCTTAGCGATGCAAGACAGTTGGTTCGCCTCGCCATCTTTCAAATCAAATCCCACCACGTGGGCGACAAAATCTACGCCATTCTCCGCCAATGCTTGCGAAACCAAACAAGGGTCCTGTCCGCATGTTTCCAAGCCGTCTGTAACCAAAATTACGGTTGCCGGGGCCTCTTTGTAGTTCAGTCGTCCCGCAGCTTGAATAATCGCGTCACCGATTGGCGTCTTTCCCTTGGCGCCTAAATTTTGGACCGCAGAAGATACCTGCTGTGCGCTGTCTTTTTGTACAGGCACAACCAATTCTATGTCGCTGCAATCTCCCTTTCGCCTATGCCCGTACGCCATCAACCCCAAATTGACGTCTGGGTCCCACGCGCCCAGCATTTCCGAGATACCATCTCGGGCAATTTCGACTTTATGTCGACCATCGACCTGGCCCCACATGCTGCCGGAAGCATCAAGCACCAACATCGCCTGGCCCTTTGTTTTCTCGTCAGCACTTATCGAACTACTATTTGAGAGCAGGAGAAAGCATGAAGAAAATGCCAACGCTATGAAATGGAACCAGTTTACAGAATTCACTCTGTCCTCCTAGACGCTTGGGCAATTTCTGTTGCAGCGGAGAATTGGCCCGGCCGCTGAAAAGAGTGTACACCGAAAGCAAATTTTTTCCAATTTGCTGGTTTTTTGGTGTTCGCAATTGCCCTCCCAATCGAGGTGATTTAGAGGCGCAGACCGTCGGTGCATAATTGCCAGAATGGACGGTTATCCTGAGGTAAGTGGAGTGCGCGATGCTTTCCCATCAGATACCGCACGGCGCTTTTGCTGACCCAAGCCGTGGCGACACATAGCACGACGTTCTTCGAAGATTGCAACAGTCGTTAAGTCCCGCATCCCCATCTCCATGTACAAAGGGATCGAGTTCACTGGACGAACGCTCTACCAATCCGGACAGGCCTGCCCATTGTCATCTCTTACGCAACAGCACCGATCTGTCTATCAAATGCTGATGGGAGACAACTCTACTTTCTCAGCCGTTCTAAAAAATTTTCAGTGGCGACTATTAAAAAATGTTCATCATCTTCATCAATTGCAATGACGCCTTTGAAGCCAGTTACAAGTATGTTGGGATTTGAATAACATGTCTTCCTTCGTGTCTTGGGGAAATAGCCCGGTGGGTAGTCCAACGAAACGACGAAAGGCCAGGGTCGAGCTATTTCTGAATTATAGTATATATTTAACTCCTTTAAGTTCTTCTCTTTCATAATCTTCTTAGCAAGTTCGATAATCTCTTTTTCGTTGCGTCCTGCTGCAAGTGCAACAATACATTTTGTTGTTTTATACTCGTCTTCCCAAAACTCTCGAATAGCTCTAAACGCCTCCCTAGCTTTCTGAGGATTAAACGTAAAACCGGTGTCGCTGCACGACATGCCTCCCCAATTCCCGCCTTTTCCTTGACATCTCGCGCCTTCCATCATTTGAAAGTTATTCAGTTGCGCAAAAGTGTCGTCTGCGAAGCTAATGCTTGCGCTAGTTATCAGTGCGATTGTGATAGTTAATACTTGCAAAATTTGCCGAAGCATAAGTACCTTTCGGGATAGTCTTGTTGCTAGTTGTTATCCGCGTTGTTGCCAATGCTATCACCGAGAGCAAACGCTGTTCAAGCTGGCTTTTATTGCCATCACTTTATACTCTTCACATCTCGCGCACGAGTAGCTGTACATTGAATGAGATTGCATTTGGGTGGTGCAAATATGCTATTCCATATCCGGTACTTCACCATATTTGCAAAGCTTAACGGGATCACCATATTCACCGATCATCGGTTCTGCTTCACGTGACCATGCAACAACACCGGCACAATCTTGGCTTAGTATTTTAGCTTGAGTGATGGCAGAGCCTTCGGATTGAAATTCCCTTGGTTCGAATGCAGGTACAAGTTCGCCATCTTCACCATGCTGGAATGCGGCGAGTACAACTAGTTTAGGCATTGCTGTTCTCCTTTGTTGTGAGAACAAAATAGGAACAAATAATGAAATTGTCCAGCCTTGTGACACCGCGTGCAGATCGTTTCGGGGGCCGAAACGGGGGCGGAGCATTTAACTGAAACTGTTAAGTCATTGAAAAGGTTGGTGCACCCGACACGATTCGAACGTGTGGCCTCTGCCTTCGGAGGGCAGCGCTCTATCCAGCTGAGCTACGGGTGCTTCTGTGGGCCCAACATAGAATGCGCCACGAAACTGGCGCGAACTTAAACCAAGCTGGTTTGCATCACAATGGCTTTTTTGGGCAAAACAAGCAATTTTAGGATCACCCATCTTTACAGCTTATGGCGGATTTCACTTCACCAATTGCGATGGTGCGATTATGACATAATGCATGAATAAAAGGATGCCGCAGATTATGACGAGTGAAACAGCGCTTACCATCATTATTGGAGTCAGCGGCACTGGAAAATCGACCATCGCACAAAAGCTCGCAGCCGTGACTGGTGACGCTTATCTAGATGCTGACGATTATCACCCGCCGATCAACATCCAGACCATGCGTGACGGCAAACCGCTCAATGATGCAATGCGCCATTCATGGCTTAGAGATGTGTGTGATGCGGTTTCAGCGCATGCCAATCCTAAATGCGTGTTGGCCTGTTCGGCGCTCAAAAAACAGTATCGAGACGTATTTCGCGACCGGTTTGAGAATGTGCGATTTGCGCTCTTGAACGTACCAAAAGATGTTCTGCAATCACGCTTAGAACAACGCGAAAACCATTTTATGCCACCAAGTCTTCTGGATAGCCAGCTCGCGACTTTGGAGCTGCCTGATGCGCACGAAACGGGCGTTGAGTTGGTTGATGGGACATTATCCATGGAACAGATTGTCGCTGTCTTAAAATAGCGCGACGCCAATTGGCGTTAAAAGTGCTCAAAACGACATAGACCCCGCATTGCGATCAGACTAGATTAAGTGTTCAGATCAAAAATGATTCAACTTGATCCAAGGGGATTAGAATGCACCTGTTGTTGGTAGACGGCTCCACTTACATCTTTCGCGCATACCACGCTTTGCCGCCCCTTTCGCGCAAATCTGACGGGTTGCCCATCGGCGCTGTGTCTGGCTTTTGCAACATGCTCTACAAGCTGACATTAGACTTTGAAGGCGAGGAAAACCCGACACATATGGCGGTGATCTTTGATCATTCCGGTAAGAGTTTTCGCAACGACTTTTATCCCGAATATAAAGCGCACCGGCCACCGGCGCCCGAAGATCTGCGTCCCCAATTTCCATTGACCCGCGACGCGACGCGTGCCTTCTCTATTGCGTCCGTCGAGCAAGAGGGTTTTGAAGCGGATGATCTGATCGCCACCTATGCCCGCCAAGCCGAAGCAAAAGGCATGCGGGTGACCATCGTGTCGTCGGACAAAGATTTGATGCAATTGGTGTCTGACAAGATCTCGATGCTCGACACCATGAAAAACAAATGGATCGGGGCCGAGGAGGTCAACGAAAAATTCGGTGTTGCACCAAACAAGGTGATCGATGTTCAATCGCTGGCTGGCGATAGCGTCGATAACGTACCTGGCGTGCCAGGCATTGGCATTAAAACCGCAGCGCAGTTAATCGCTGAGTATGGTGATCTAGATACGTTGTTAGAACGTGCAGGCGAAATCAAACAAAACAAGCGCCGTGAAAACCTAATCGAATTTGCCGATCAAGCCCGTGTTTCGCGTGATCTCGTGACGCTCAAAACCGACGTGCCGGTGGACGTGCCACTCGAAGATTTGGGCCGTGAAGAGATCAGTGCGACTTCGATCATTCCGTTCCTCAAAGCAATGGAATTGACCACAATTACCAAACGAGTCGCAGCGGCAATTGACGCCGATCCGGATCAAATTGATGCCGATGCCAACCTGATGCCTGAGCCCCAGGAAGAGGGCGACGAGGTCGCGAGCGCAGATGGCGACAACACGCCTTCATCATTGGCCGACAAGACCGCTCTTGCACTAAACGGCCTGCCCGTCGAACACGACAAATATGAGATCGTACGCTCAATGGATGCGCTCGATAAATGGATCGAAGCGATCAAAGATAAGGGCTATGTCGCCATTGATACGGAAACGACAGGTTTGGACAATCAGCAAGCAGATTTGGTAGGCATTTGCCTTTCCACAGAGGTTGGCGATGGTTGCTACATCCCACTAATTCATAAAAGCGGTGAAGATGATCTTTTGGGTGGCGGCATGGAACCGAACCAATTACCCACTGCCGATGTCATCGAAAAGCTTAAGCCCGTTTTACAAGATCGTTCGATCTTAAAAATCGGTCAGAACATGAAATACGATATGGGTCTGTTGATGCGTTACGGCATCAATATGACGCCAATTGATGATACGATGTTGATGTCCTACGCTGTTGATGGTGCGCGCAATAATGGCATGGATGCATTGTCTCAACTTTGGCTGGACCACAAGCCGATTAAGTTCACCGACCTTGTGGGCACCGGCAAAAAACAAAAGACTTTTGACCAAATCCCAATTGATGAAGCGGCTAAATATGCGGCTGAAGATGCAGACATTACCTTGCGTTTATGGAAGGTGCTTAAGCCAAGAGTAGTGGCAAAAAAAGCCAACACGCTTTACGAAACAATTGAGCGGCCATTGGTGCCGGTCTTGGCGCGAATGGAAGCACGTGGAATCCGTGTTGATCGACAAATTTTGGCGCGTTTATCAGGTGATTTCGCCCAACGCGCGGCCGGGTTGGAAGCTGAAATTCACGAGCTGGCTGGTGAGCAATTCAATGTCGGCTCTCCCAAACAATTGGGCGAAATTCTGTTTGATAAAATGGGATTGCCGGGTGGCAAAAAAACCAAAACCGGGGCATGGCAAACCGG
Source organism: Maritalea sp. YIW29 (assembly GCF_057219265.1). NCBI lineage: Bacteria > Pseudomonadati > Pseudomonadota > Alphaproteobacteria > Hyphomicrobiales > Devosiaceae > Maritalea > Maritalea sp. YIW29. The sequence continues at coordinate 318,991 of NZ_JBXVVF010000002.1, read as the reverse complement.
CGCTGGTGTGCTCGAAGATATGGCGGCTGAAGGCAATGATCTCGCCAAATGCATTTTGGAGTGGCGCGGCCTTTCCAAGCTGAAATCGACCTATACGGATGCGTTGCCCGAATTCATCAACCCACATACCAATCGGGTGCACACATCGTACGCGCAGGCGGCTGTGGCGACTGGACGGCTTTCATCATCTGACCCGAACTTGCAGAACATTCCTGTGCGCACCGAAGACGGACGCAAAATCCGCACAGCCTTTGTGGCCGAGCCGGGCAAAAAACTCATTTCAGCCGATTATAGCCAAATTGAACTGCGGGTACTGGCGCACATTGCAGACATTCCAGAACTCAAAAAGGCATTTGCCGATGGGTTGGATATTCACGCCATGACCGCGTCTGAAATGTTTGATGTGCCGATTGAAGGCATGGACCCAATGGTGCGCCGTCGCGCTAAAGCCATCAACTTTGGCATTATCTATGGCATTTCAGCGTTTGGTTTGGCCAACCAGCTTGGCATTTCACGGTCTGAGGCTGGCGACTATATCAAAACCTATTTTGCACGGTTCCCGGGCATCAAGGACTATATGGAGGACACCAAAAAATTTGTGCATGACAATGGTCATGTTGCAACCATTTTTGGTCGCAAAGCGCACTTCCCAGAAATTAACACCAAAAATGCTGGCCACCGCGCCTTCTATGAACGCGCCGCCATCAATGCACCAATTCAAGGCTCCGCCGCCGACATCATCCGGCGCGCCATGATCAAAATGGAAGGCGTGTTAGAGGCTGAAAAAGTGCCTGCTGACATGTTGCTGCAGGTGCATGACGAATTGATTTTCGAAGTGCCTGAAGGTGAAGCTGACGCGGCCATTCCGGTTATCTCCAAAGTCATGATCGACGCCCCAATGCCCGCCATTTCAATGTCGGTGCCATTGCAGGTCGATGCCCGTGCCGCTGACAATTGGAACGACGCGCATTAAGTGTGTTCACTCTTACAATGACTCTATCTTCGGTGCAAAATTAGGGACAGCATATATCCCTTCGTCACTCTCGGGCCAGCCTGCGCGGCGCGAGCGCACAAATGTGACCCGAGGGTCAATTCCTCATTTCAAAATCTATAAGAATGCTCGGATCAAGTCCGAGCATGACGACGGGGGATAATTGTGACACTTTGTGCAAAACAACATGAGACTTCACATTGACCCTGCTTGCAAAACTCAACCGCCCCTTCCTCTGCTACACCGGGATTGAAACGGACCTCATTTTCAACAAGGGTGTTGAACTACCGGGCTTTGCGACATTTCCATTGTTGGAAACAGAAGTTGGACGAGATCTGTTGGCTCAATCCCATATGGCGCAGGTCGATGTGGCGCGGGAATTTGGCTGCGGCGCGATGTTTGAAAGCGCCACTTGGGTTGCAAATAGGGATCGTGCTGCGGCTACTGGCTATCAAACCCATTTGCTCGAACAAATCAATGTTGATGCGATCAATTTCATCCGAGAGTTAGCCGATGATATTGGCGATGTGCCGATTGTCCTTAGTGCACAAATTGGGCCGCGTCGGGATGGGTATAAGCCGGATGCAATGATGGACGATGAGGAGGCAGAGCAATATCACAGCGTGCAAATGGCGCAGCTTGCCAAGGCCAAACCCGACATTGTTAGCGCATTTACAATGTCCTACCCACAAGAGGCCATTGGCATCGTCCGCGCTGCAAAACGGTGCGGTTTGCCTGTGGCAATTTCTTTCACGGTGGAGACGGATGGACTGTTGCCCACGGGCATGCCTTTGGGCGAGGCAATAGATGCTGTCGATGCCGCGACGGACAATTATGCCGATTATTTTTTGATCAATTGCGCTCACCCAGAACATTTTTTGCCTAACTTAGATGAGGGGCGTGGGACCAAACGATTGGCAGGTGTTGTGGTCAACGCGTCGCGCTGTTCGCATGCCGAACTGGACAATGCCAAAACATTGGATGACGGGGACCCAACCGAGCTTGGTGCATATTTGGGATTGATCAAAAAGGCATATCCCCACATGCGCATATTTGGCGGGTGCTGTGGCACAGATATGCGACATATGCGGGAGATCGCTGCCAAAATTAGCCAGTAACAATACGGCCACATTTGTCCGCTAGCCACAACTGGAAGATCTTCCAGTTGTGAAATGGGTCCAAATGTCTAAATACTTTCTCGCATCGTCTATCCTCGCTTTTGGCGCAGGAATTTTGTCATATGTGTTAGAGGCGATTTTCTACGGCAGCAGGTTGGATGAAAATGGCGTTGTGCAAGAAAGCTTCTTTTTGCCGGTCACCTTTATTTTCTTGGCATTCGGACTGATTTCGTTGGCAGCTCTTGTTGTGCTCAAAGCTCTAAAACGCTAAACGACGCTGGATTGACCTTGGAGAAACACATCTGTTCGAGTTGTTTGTTGGCACCATATGGTCAAGATTTTTATCACATTGACGGTTATCGCAACGGCTCTTTACTACGCTCTTTTTGGCATGCCAGATTTCATGCGTATCATTTGTTGCGGATAGGGCGATAAGCGCTAGTCGATCTTCGTCTCGTAGAAATACATTTGCTCGCCTTTAAGGCCTATGGCGCGATAAAAACTGTTGCCTTCATCATTGTCGCATTCGGTCGCGACCCAATAACTGCCGCACCCTTGCGCCTTACCCCACGCCAGAATGGCATCAAATAATGCGCGGGCAACACCTTGGCGTTGGAATTCTGGCTGTACACCAAGATTGTCGATGTAAAGGTGATGCGCTTCGTCGGGTTGATAATGGATAATCGCCCGCACATGTCCAATCACTTGTGTTCCCCCAACGGCGACGATCAGTTGATGGCTTGGTTGTGCCAAGTAAGTTTTTAGGTATTCAGTCGAAATCGGGTAGTCGAACACGTCGCTAGCGACCTCATTAAGAATGTCAGCGTTTTCTGCATTAATTGAAACGATTGAGAAGGACATTTAAGCAATTTTCCAACTGTGGTTGAAGCTGGGCACTAAGCCACCATATTGGCTCTCACATCAAACATGCCCATATATTCGACTAAGGAATTGTCGCCATGAAGTCAATTTTAGCCCTCACATGCCTATTCACACTTGCGTTTTCTAGCCTAGTCCCGGTCGCAATTGCGTCAGATCCGGCGCAAAATATTGGCAACAGCTATCATTATGTGCGTTCCAATTCGAACGGAACGCTGCCTGAAAACATATCTGTTTTTTATAGATCGTCGACCGAAGTTGAAGTCTATAAAGCCAGAGCGAAATGCACGGGAGCGGCTTTGGTTACGGCTGTCTTAGATCCTGAACTTGGCTACGCGACATCAATCACTGGCGGGCAATTGCTTCCTGAAGCTAAGCATCACGAATTTGCGTTTTTGACCTACAACAATGCGGATAAAACGCTATCTATACGCGTTGAATTGCCTGATATGGACCCAATTCTAAGGTCGACGAAAATTGGACATGAGCCTTGGCATCTTTTTGATTTCGACTTCGCTAGCCTCACCATTTTGCGCCAAAATGTCGTTGATCAGACGGCTGATTTCTCATTCGGGCTGCCGCTATTGCTGGCGGACCCAAATGCTGCCGAACCTTTGACATATCTAGGCAAGGTGAACGCGAAATTTCAAGGTGAGCAAGCCCTTTGGGGCCAAACTGCAAACAGTTTTGAACTGACTTTTGACGGCTCTAACGCACCGCTCGGTTCGCTCTTGTTTGACAAGGCAGGTGGGCACCTGATGCAGGCCGAGTTGAATATTGCCAACCATCTTGGATATGACGATTTCAAATTGGAACTGCAGAAAACCGAACAATTGGGCGCCTCTGGTTGGGCGTCATTTCTCACCAATCACTATCAGGATTGTGACAGCTAAAGCATCAATGCTGCTCGGTTACTATGCTTCCAACTGCAACCTGCGTGTCGCCAGCGCAGGTTGTAACACTAAATAGAGCCCGGAAATGCCAAGGCAATAGGCCGCGTAAAACCAGCTCTGGCTTTCTAGATTGATACCCAAATCAATAAAGCCGCCTGAAATGCCTGGCCCAGCCGCTGAGGCAAAGACCATCACCGCAATCGCTAAAGACCGAACTGCGCCAATATGGGTAGTGCCATACATTTCAGCCCAAAGCGCGCCAAACACCGCAGGCGCCATGCCACTGCCCATGGCCAAAACCAACAAGAATACTGGAATTGCCCATTCGGAGTTCAAATTGGCCATGATCAAACAGGCAACGCCAACCGGCAAATAAATGGCCGGCAGCAAACGAAATGCTGAGAAGCGATCAACCAAGAAGCCAGTTGCAATCGACACGGTCACACCAGTTACCGACATAATCGGGAACCAAGCGGTGTACGTGGTCACCGACCAGCCTTTAACATCAACCAAGTGCGCTTGATGGAAAAAATAGAGCGTTATTAGCCCCGGAAGTGTCATCGCCCCGAAAACCAATGCGTAAAATAAAGGGTCCCTAAGCACTTTGTTGCGGGTCCACTGAGCACCAGTCAGCGCATTACCTTCCGCCGCGTCTGGATTGATGTCGCCGCGGGCCTTTGCGCGTTTCCCATCCGGTGGATCGCGCAGCAAAAAGAAAATCAGCGGCAGCATAATAACGACCAGAAAGCCTGCGCCCAGTGCCCAAACATCCCGCCAGCTCATGGAAATCAAAGCGATGGTGATGATGAACGGTAGCAATGCTTCCCCTGCCGTATAGCCCATTTGCGAAAAGGCCAGCGCGCGTCCACGAAAGCGATTGAACCAGCGGGCTACAGCGGTTTGTGCAATATGGGGCAACATACCTTGTCCAAAGAACCGCAATCCGAACAAGATGAAGCATAGGAAAATCCAGTGATTGACCATGGACATGCCAAGCGCCATCAGTGCCAGGCCGATGGTGCAAATGATGGCCAATAGTCTTGGACCGAATTTATCGGTGACTTGCCCAATCGCGGCGATCAACACCGCGCTGAAAATCGTGGCGATTGTATATAGGCCCGCAAATTGGCCGTGGCTCAATTCAAAATACGCACGGATATCCGCATTGAATTGCGCGATAAAAAGGGTCTGCCCGCCCATCGACGCAAACGTCATCATAAAACCAGCACCGATCCACTGCCATTGGCGTGAGGTGAGTTCGCGCAAAGGGGGGCTGGGTGAGACAAGTGACATATTGATCGGCCTAAATGGTGACAAGCAATTCGCTGAACGCTCGTGCAATTGGGGAGAGGTGAAGCAGAAATCACTTCAATTGAGAAATTGGTACGTCCAATTTTGAGTTTTGCCAAGCTTAAAAGCATCCGAACGGGCGTATCTTGATACCTAAATGCCACATTTACAGCTTTGAAAGCGCCAAAACCTAACAAATCCCAATTATTTAACGAAATGTGAAAAAATGTGGTTAACCATGACTTAACAACAGGCTAGCTTCGCGCTAAAACCTTATCTAATGTGTGGCTCAGCCGGTCGGGTTGGGGAATTTGGGAAACTGCTGTGGTAACTAACTTAAAGCAATTCGGGTTGGCGTGTGCGCTTGTGCTCCTTGCCGCACTACCGTGTTCTGCTCAGGAACAGTCCAACCTTCTCACACCACAATTGCTTGAGAACTACGCAGCAACCAAATTCACCCCGACCGCTGAAAAACTGGTTTTTGCAAGGGCAGAAAAAGACTGCCTTGCAAAAGCGGTTTATCACGAAGCTCGCGGCGAACCAGAGGCTGGTCAATGGGCCGTGGCCCAAGTCATCCTTAATCGGGTACAGCACCATAAATATCCAGACACGGTTTGCGGCGTTGTTTATCAAAATGCCCACAAGGCAAATCGTTGCCAATTCTCCTTTGCCTGTGACGGCAAGTCAGATTCCGGTGGCATCGGCAACCGCATCGTTCGGGTCAGTTGGGTAAAGGCCGGTCTGATCGCCAATCACGCCTATAAGCAGTTCCAACAGGAAAAGTCCGTGGACTTGTTGCCAGCATCCACGCTGTTCTATCACGCGACCCGCGTTCAACCGAAGTGGGCTTCTGCCTATCAGCCGGTCAAGAAAATTGGCGCACATATTTTCTATACACCGCTTTAAACCGCTGCTAGCTTTCTAACATCGCACGATGTTTGGGAGCACCTTGATGTCTAACCCACAAAATCTTGATCTATGTTGGCAAGTTGAAGAGGCTTGTGCTTTGGCGTGGCCAACGCAAAATGTCGACCATTTTAATGGATATGAATTTCGACATAGTCCAGGTGCCACGACCCGCCGGAACAATTCGGTAAACCCAACGCGTTCTCACCAGCCGGTGACTTCAGAGCTAGTTGAAAAAGCAGTAGAGCACTATCGCGCGTTGGACAAAGCAATAATTTTCCGGGTTCCTGATATGATTGGCGAAGCAGAGACCCTGTTGGACAAAGAAGGCTTTGGCCCAGCTGAAGCAAAAACCAAGACACTATTTGCGCTAAACCTGAACGGATTTGAACTGCAAAGCCATGTTGAGGTTTCCTCACACGCCAATGAAGCTTGGGTTGAGTTTGCTGTCAATCGAGCGCAATGGACAAAAGAAGGGCGCCAAAGCTTTCTCAAGGCTTTGCTTGAAATAGGTTACCCTATTCTGTTTGCCCATATTGAAGTCGATCAAGAATTGGCAGCCATTGCTTATGCAGTGGTGGTCGAGGACATTGCGATTATCGAGTCGGTGGAAACAGCCCCTCAGTTTCGTCGCCAAGGTCGAGCCGCAAAACTTCTATCGAGCCTTTTAGCGCGATGCAGAAGCTTGGGCGCAACCAAAGCCGCGCTGCAAGTTGTTGCGCAAAACGAGGCAGCTCGTGCTCTATATCAAAAGCTTGGTTTCACGACCGAACTTTACGGCTATCATTATCGCACGCTGCCGCGTTGAGTTTACCTACTCATTGATGAAGGCGATGACAGCTTCCTGTGCTGCAACAGATTTCACAACCCCAAGATGCGAGACATCAACGAGCAGCAAAAACCGTCCATTTGAGTTTGCACTAGACAATGTCGGCTCATACTGGTCGGCACGAAATGCTTCATCATTCTTGCCAGCGATGAGCAAGTAGCGTGGCAAAGCGCCAATGTCCGTAAGATAGTCATCTCTTGGCGCAAAGGACTCGTTGAGTGCGTAAGTGTAGCTTGTTGTGGCGCTATGCCCATTCGGACCATTTAGTACCGTTTCTGGGAAAACAAATTCAATCACCGTGAGATGATTGAACAAGGAAATGCCGACATTGTTCAGCATCTTCAACCCGATGATGCGTCTTGTCAGTGGATGCGCCCACCCACCAGAATTTTCACGCGCTGTTGGCGCATCATATTTGAGGAACGGCGCGAGCAGTATCGCACCATCTAGAATTGATCCATGCTCACCGCCTGCAAAACGGATCACCAAACCACCACCCGATGAATGCCCCAACATAAAGACTTGCTGGTTGGGTTTTTGAGCCTTGGCGATGAGATCAGCAAGGTCATCTTCAAGTTGTCCGATATAGGCCACATCGCCTCGAACCGATGGCGCGTATCCATGCCCGCGCAAATCCGGCACCACAACATCAGCAGCGCCAGACTTTGCAATATTTTCTGCAAGTTCGATGTAACTTTCACCATGCCAACCAGATCCATGTATGATCACCAACAGTGGTAGGTCTGCGTCAGGTTCGGCATAAGATCTATAGAAAATCTCTTCGCCATCACGAACGGCTACCGATTGAGTTGGTTGTGCAACCGGAGCTTCTGTGTTGAGAGCATCAAAATCTAGGCTTTGGCCATCAATGTCGCCTGATGGCCATTGCGAAAGCAACAAGCCGCCGGCTATCGTGAGATAACAGGCGACAGAGATTGCAACACTTCGCAGAACCACTTTCAATATGGAATTCATTCTCAAACTCTTCAGTCGTTTTTTGGGAACCTAACATCCGTGGATTTGACTGCATATAGGAGACTGGCCGCACCGGAAACTAATTCAGACGCTGCTTCGCAAATGCCGCCATCGCCTCTACCAAATATTCAGTAAGGCCGGGTGCCAATGCTTCATAACGCGCGACAAAGTCGGGATGGGATTTGTACATTTCAGCCAAACCAATATACGATTTTTGATCTGGACTTTTGTCCCACCACTGGGCGACCCATTTGTGATGTCTTGAAGTGACATCATTCAAACTTGGATCATTCGCCGCGACGCCACTTTCCAGAGCCAGTACGATTTCACCTTCGATATCGGCCAACTCGGCCATGCGATGGGCAATGAGTTGATCTTTGCCGGCTTGCCCATCGATATCAAGTTTTTGGCGCGCCGCTTCAATCATGGTTTTCATTTCTGGCCCGTAATTTTCAATCAACCAGCCTTCGTATTCGGCCTGTTTCTGTTCTGAAAAGCCTTTATATAGGTCTTGTACCTTCATTTTTTCTGCTCCGTTTAATGCCGCAATGGTGCGGTCAATTGTTTTAAGGAGCTGAAGTTGTCGGCGCGATTCTTGAGCCAGTTTTTCGCGGTGCGTTTCAAGCAAATGGGCTTGCTCTGACAATGGTTTGTCGAGAGCCTCGCCAATTTCGAGAAGACTTAGCCCCATATCTCTGAAAAACAGGATATGTTGTAGTCGAACCAGCTCGTGCCGTGTGTAAAAGCGGTAATTGTTGTTCCCGACAAAAGCCGGTTCCAACAATCCAATTTGGTCATAATGGTGCAGGGCCCGGATGGAGACCCCTGCCATTTGCGCAACCTGTTTTACTTTGTACGTTTTCATCACAACTAACCTCAGCTGGTCCTAGAGCTAGTCTCTCACGCTGCGTGAGGGTCAAGCAATATCTGAACTGTTCGAGATTGATCTGAACCTGCGCCGGACTTGACCTAAGTGAGAATAACGACAATATGCCGGAAATGAATTGAAGAGACCCACTTATGTCCCCTCGTATGATATCGGCGCTTTGTGCACCCATATTGCTCGCAATGTTGTCATTTCCTGCATTTGCAGAAGCGATCCGTGACAACTACACGGCTAACGATTTTGTTGCGGACTTGGCAAAGCACACCGCGTTCTTCGGTACGCCGCTTTCGATTGGTGAAAGTGATTGCATAATGTTGGAAGATGGGCGCCATTCTTGCACATTTGGCACAGCCAAAAAGCTCGAAATTGTAACGGTCAGCGATGGCATTTCGGGTAATGTGGAACAGGTGTCGATCGAGTTGCCGGACAACATTTCACCGGTCATGGTCCTCAACACATTTGCCTCAATGGCCTCAGCGGTTGGGCCCGAACTTAGCGGCGATGAGTTGCAGACCTTGTGGGAGGATACGTTTTATGGCGCATCCGAGCTAACCGCAAAAGGTGAAGCGGCCACAAAGATGATCCAAGGATTGAAATTCACCACCAAAGTCTTTCAAAATCGAGAGATTGTCTTCAAGGTCAGCCGTTAGTTTTTGGATCACTACCGTTTGCGACCACAAACTATGACGCAGAGCGCTCGGTTGGCCTGAATTTGTAAACGTATATCTGGGATAAGCGGCTAGCGGTTAAGGTCTTGCTGTTTGCGAAAACCCAGAGCAACGGCCATAACCACGCCAGCACCTGTCCAGAGCACGAGATTTCTAAGTAAAAATGTAAGGTCAATAGTTTGGTCCAAAACCAATATGCTGGCCAACACAAATAGTGTGCCCGTAAAACATGCCCAGCCCAGTCCAAACACCCAATCGGCGTTGATCAAAATACGCAAAACAAGACCCCAAAACATTATTAACAATATATAAAACTAAGGGATCAATAACATCATGGTGGGTGTTTGTCGAGTAGGGGGCGAGCCGGGGGCGTACCCCCAAGCTCTTGATTCGTTAAATCTTTCGGCCTAAGCGGCGTCGCTCAAACATGGACCGGCTTGCGCCAATTCTTCAGCACTTGCGCCAAACTTGACGAAATTATCTTCAAATAGACCGACAAGCTTTGCGGCCTGCGCGTCATAAGCATCACCGTCTTGCCATGTTGTGCGTGGCTCCAACAGGCTGGCATCAATGCCTTCAACCGCTGTTGGCACTTCAAAACCAAAGATCGGGTCTAGCCGCATTGGCGTGTTGATCAACTCGCCCGACAAAGCACTTGAAAGAAGCGTGCGTGTGTCCCTAATCGAAATACGCTCGCCAACCCCGTAAGGCCCACCGGTCCATCCTGTATTGAGCAACCAACACTCAGCCAAACTATCGCCAAGTTGCTTTTTCAGCATCTTGCCATAAACGCTTGGATGCAGCGACATAAACGGCGCGCCAAAGCACGCAGAGAACGTTGCCTGTGGCTCGGTAACGCCACGCTCGGTGCCTGCCACTTTTGCCGTGTAGCCGGACAAGAAATGATAGATCGCTTGATCTGGTGTTAACCGTGCGATTGGCGGTAAAACGCCAAATGCGTCGGCGGTTAGCAAAATAACTGATTTCGGCGTGGGGCCCATGCCGGTGCGGCTGACATTTGCCAAAGCGGTTAGTGGATAAGCAGCGCGGGTATTTTCAGTTTTTGACCCATCGTCGAAATCTGGCTTAAGCGTTTCTTCGTCCAAGACAACATTTTCAAGCACGGTGCCGAAACGCTCGGTACCGCCAAAAATTTCGGGTTCTGCTCGGCGTGATAGTTTGATGGTCTTGGCATAACAGCCGCCCTCAAGGTTAAACACGCCGTCGGCATGCCATCCATGCTCATCGTCACCGATTAACATCCGATCCGGATCGGTCGACAATGTTGTTTTGCCAGTGCCTGAAAGACCAAAGAAAAGCGCTGTGTCACCATCTTTGCCGATATTGGCGGAACAGTGCATAGGCAGAACGCCACTTTGAGGGGCGTGGAAATTGAACAGTGAGAACACTGACTTTTTCATCTCACCAGCATAAGCCGTGCCACAAATCAAAACGATGTTGCGGCTGAAATCGAGCATAATAGCCGTTTTTGAACGTGTGCCGTGACGCGCTGGATCAGCTTTAAAACTTGGCAAATGGACAAGGGTTACATTGGCCTCAAAATCACCCAACGCGTTTAAGGCCGGGCGGATCAACAAGTTGCGTATGAACATGGCGTGCCATGCATTTTCGGTGAACACTTCCACATTCATTTGATGGGAAAGGTCAGCGCCCGCATAAAGCTGTTGTACGAACAGGTCTTTTTCTCTTGTTGCATCAAGCATGTCATTAAGCAGCACATCAAATTGATCGGTGGAAGTGCCGTTCGCATTTTCCCACCACACAGTGTCATGCGTCAGGGCATCATCAACGATATATTTGTCTTGAGCGGAACGGCCTGTAAATTTGCCAGTATCGGCAACCAACGCGCCATCTGCGCTAAACTGAACCTCGTCACGCTTGATCGCATGCGCCGCCAATTTTGGCGCTTTGTCATTATATGAAAGCGAATTTGCGTTTGCATTGATCGCTTTGTTGATTTCCCGCCGTGTGATGGTGCTCATCGGGCAATTCCTGCTGCATTTATGAAAAATGGCCAACCAAAGAGTTAGTTCTTCAGTTTGGTAGCATCACAATATGCTCGAAATTGCGTGTTTGCCATCTGGCGATAGGTCGTACGACCTTTGTATAAGGCGCCTAAATGCTTAAAATATATGCTTAATTTGAAAGTGCTGGCCCGGCCGTTGTGCATTAGTCCATGTGGATAAACAAGTTCTCAAAATTCGGACCAAATTGGCCATTCTTCCCTCATGGTCACAATTTACGCGTAATTGTCGGTCCAAAGAAGACCAGCAAAGTTGATTTTCATTTGATGTCAATCATATAAGGTGTTGCTGAAAGGAAATTACATGCCCAAAATCGCTCTCGTTGATGATGATCAGAATATTCTTGCCTCTGTCTCAATGTCATTGCAGGCAGAAGGATATCATGTCAGCACTTATACTGATGGGGCGTCGGGCCTTGAGGGTCTATCCTCAGATCTCCCGGACCTCGCGATTTTGGACATCAAAATGCCGCGCATGGACGGTATGGAACTGTTGCGCCGCCTACGCCAAAAATCAGATCTTCCTGTGATTTTTCTCACGTCAAAAGACGATGAGATTGATGAATTATTTGGCCTTAAAATGGGTGCCGATGATTTCATCACCAAACCATTTTCCCAACGTTTGTTGGTAGAGCGGGTTAAAGCCATTTTGCGCCGCGCACAGGCGCGACCTGAGGGTGCGGCTGGTGCTGCAAGTGATGGACCGCCGAGTAAATCGGTACTTGAGCGCGGACGTTTGACCATGGATCAAGAACGCCACACGAGCACATGGGACGGCAAAAATGTAACGCTGACGGTAACGGAATTTCTAATTTTGTTTGCCCTCGCGCAGCGTCCAGGCGTGGTGAAAAGCCGTGACAGCTTGATGGACGCGGCCTATGACGATCAGGTTTATGTCGACGACAGAACCATCGATAGCCACATCAAACGGTTGCGAAAGAAATTCCGCGTGGTGGATAAAGAGTTTGATATGATCGAAACGCTATATGGTGTTGGTTACCGTTTTAAGGAGCAATAGAAGGCATTGGCGCTTTCGAATGCATCTCAACATTCAAAAGCTAAACCGTCAGACAGCCCCGAAACAACCGCTGCTGACAACAGCAAAGCTGCGCCTTCTCGCAGTATCGTAAACCAGATCTTTTCGCCAATATCCCGCCTGCTTTCTTTTACGATTTTCTCGTCTTTGACGCGCCGAATTGTTGTCCTCAATCTGGTCGCGCTTGCGGCCTTGGTGATCGCCATTCTGTTTCTTAACAGTTGGCGCGCTGGGCTAATTGATGCCCGTGTCGATAGTCTGCGCGTGCAGGGCGAAATCATCGCTGGCGCCATCGCAGCTTCTGCTACCGTTGATTCAGATGTGATCACCGTTGACCCCGAAAAATTCTTGCAATTGCAGGGCGACGATCCAATTTCGACCCTTAGTTTTTTTGATCAGACGCTTGAATTTCCCATCAACCCGGAACGTATCGCGCCATTGCTGCGCAATCTTGTCACCCCAACTGGCACGCGCGCCCGCATTTACGATCGTTCCGGCATTCTAATTCTAGACAGCGACAATATTTACGCACGAGGTGATGTGTTGTTGCAGTTGCCTGCAGACGGTTTAGGTGTTCAGCAATTCTTCCTCGTTGATTGGTGGAACAGGTTTTTCCGCTGGCTGCGTGCCGGAGAGTTCCCGCGTTACATTGAGCATTCCGGTGCTGAGGGCGCAAAATACCCCGAAGTAAAGACAGCTCTTTCAGGGGCAACGGCGTCATTGGTTCGGGTAGATCAGGATGACCGTCTTGTGGTTTCTGTTGCTGTTCCGGTTCAACGTCTTAAGACAAATGTCGGCGTTTTACTTTTGTCCACTGAGCCTGGCGATATTGATTTTGTGGTTGAGAATGAACGCTGGAACGTGTTCCGCATTTTCCTGTTTGCCGCCTCGATCACCACCATTATGTCCTTGCTGTTGGCGAGCACAATTGCAGGGCCAATGCGTCGTCTGTCGGCCGCCGCGCAACGTGTGCGCCACTCCATGACGGCGCGTGAAGAAATTCCAGACTTTACCAACAGGCCAGATGAAATCGGTTTGCTGTCCGGCTCACTACGCGAAATGACGAACGCGCTTTATAACCGAATTGAAGCGATTGAAAGTTTTGCGGCAGATGTTGCGCATGAACTGAAAAACCCACTGACTTCCTTGCGTAGCGCCGTGGAAACACTGCCCATTGCCAACAATGACAAAGACCGCGAACGTTTAACATCTATAATTCAGCACGACGTGAGACGCCTAGATCGCTTGATCACAGACATTTCAAAAGCGTCCCGTTTGGATGCTGAATTGGCGCGCGAAGAGTTCGGCAAGGTGAACATTTCAGGTCTTGTTTCAACAATTGTTGATATTCAGTCAGAAGCAGCAGCAAAGCGGGATGTGCGCATTGAACTTGTTGATCAGCTTAAACCCAACCATCGTGAAATTCCCGGGCACGACAGTCGTCTCGCACAAGTCATCACAAACCTCGTTGACAATGCGGTTTCATTCTCCCCAGATGGTGCTTTGGTAACGGTGAACCTTCAACGCCAAGGCAAAAATGTGAACATTGTGGTGAAAGACGAAGGGCGCGGCATACGCGGGGAAGTTGGACAAATTTTCAAACGTTTTTACACTGATCGACCAACCAGCGACGGGTTTGGCAACCATTCGGGCTTGGGATTGTCAATATCTCAACAGATTGTTGACGCTCATCGGGGTACTATCGCTGCAGTTAATCGCGAAGATCGCACCGGAGCTGAGTTTACCGTCAGTCTACCGACAACAGTTTAGAGGCCAAAAATGACAAAGAAACCAGAAAATGTATTCGGAACCGGCATAACCTATGATGGATTTGGTATCTTGTTGCGCGGCGCATCGGGAGCTGGAAAATCACTGCTGGCCCTAGATCTTTTGGATCGGGCTGCGCTGGGTGGGTTTGAGGCGCACCTAATTTCAGATGATCGTGTGCTACTGCATGTGGAAGATGGTGTCGTGATTTGCACCTCCCCCCCGCAAATTGCGGGGCAGATTGAATTGCGCGGCTGTGGGGTTATTGAGCGCCCAACAATCGAGCGTGCAAAAATTCACTTGGTAATTGACTTGCTCAATGAATTGGACCGGATGCCAGAAAATGAAGAATTCGTAACCGAATTGATGGGCGTTGAAATGCCGCGCTGTCCGGTGCCAACCCGCTCCATCATCGATAGTGTGCACCAGCGTCTATTGGTGCTCGAGGCGCTCAAGCGCGTGAAGCACAAGCACATTGGCTAAATCGGACAAACGTAAGAATAATGCGTGCGAGCATGTGTATTTTTTGACTTGCATGCATTACACAACATCGCCAAAATCAACCAAATCGGCAGGGCAGCACAAAATGGCTGTCAAAAATCGGCTTAATGAGGAGCGCCCTATATGATAGGCATGGTGTTGGTAACACATGGCAAGTTGGCCGACGAGTTTCGGTCAGCATTGGAACATGTGGTTGGACCGCAAGAGCAATGTGAAGCGGTTAGTATCGGCCCCGATGATGATATGGAAATGCGGCGTCAGGATATACTTGACGCGGTAACCAGCGCAGATAGCGGCGAAGGTGTCGTTATCCTTACAGACATGTTTGGCGGTACGCCGTCAAACCTTGCAATTTCCGTGATGGAAAACAGAGAAGTTGACGTGATCGCCGGGGTAAACTTACCTATGTTGGTGAAATTGGCTCGGGTGCGCCCCGACATGAACATGCGTGATGCTGTCCATGCCGCTCAAGAAGCCGGGCGCAAATATATCAACGTCGCCAAAGATGTGCTTGGGGATGTTTAAAGCGTAACGATCATGCCCAATTCTTGCCAACCAGAAAAAGCATTTGGACAACGCCTGACCATCGTCAACCAGCGCGGGTTGCATGCCCGCGCTTCAGCTCGATTTGCCAGAACGGCCGAGTGTTTTAAGGCAGACATTTCAGTAACCCGGGACGGGGTAACTGTTGGCGCTTCGTCCATCATGGGGTTGATGATGCTAGGCGCAGGTCCCGGGTCAACTGTGCTCGTGCAATCCAAAGGTCCACAGGCTCGTGAAGCATTGGAAGCCATCGTTTCGCTGGTCGAAACGGGGTTCGACGAAGACACAGATGGGCTGGAAGCTGAAGAACCTGCTGACCTTAAAGCATCAGATTAGGCCTTTATTGCCTTCATCTTTGTTTCCCACTTGCTCATCAACTTGTCCAAAACCGGTGGGAACATCATCGTCATCATTGATCCGATTAAACCCGCTTTAAAGCCTGGTTTTCGCTCAACCACGAATTCCATTTCGATAGACGACAAATTGTTGCCGCGTGAACTTGCGGACCATAATCCCGTAAGGCGTTGAAGCGGGTAAGGATAGTCATCGGCATGGGTATGGACGTTAAAGCCGTATTTTGATCCCTCTTCCCAAACAGTTGCGTTTTCAGTCCACGAATTACCATCATTGTCCCAGCACTGGCGGATCGTGTCTTTGCCTTTTCCCGAGACCACTTCAACTTTGGCAATATTTTGGGCGACTTCGGCATAACCTTCCATGTCTGAAATTACCTTCCAAGCTACAGATTGTTTGACCGCCATGTCGCGTCGAGCAAATATCTTTGCACCTTTCCCAAGGCCAGAAATGCGAATGTCTGTTTCTCCCTGATAAAGGATAAGAAGGCCAACTGTTTGCCAGAGGGCCAAAATTGCTACGCCTATGGCAATCACAATCGCTATGGTCTGGCCTGTGGTTGTAAAAACATTATCGAACATGATGATGAGCGCCCCAGTGCCCACGACCCAACCTATGTCAGCGCCAATGATGAGGCGTATCATTTGTTTGTCGAGCAGTTTCGCACCGCCAATAAGCAATAGTGTGGCGCTAAAGGCCAAAAGTCCCCCGGCCAGAACCCACAAAAATAGCCCCGCATCAAGGCCAAACCAGACAGTTGTGTTTTCGAACATGGTCTGTTTCACCCCCTCATGGTTCAAAACACTGGCAGTGGCATATCCAGCGGATGTGACAGCATTGGCAAAAAGCGCATATCGCAATAATTTGTCGTTCGCTTGATTGATCATTTTGTATCTCCAGTTTGAAAACTGGGGCCAATATCTGCAACAGGGGTAGTCATATCAATTACCCGCAAGGTAATGGACTTCGCATTATCGCTATTCTACCCTGCACAAATGACGACAGTTTCAGAGCAAAAAAGTCACGACAGTTTTTCAAGTAGGCTTCGCCATTGGCGGCAATCTCGCGGTCTGAGCCAGCTTGCACTGGCGCTTTTAAGCGATTCTTCTCAGCGCCATTTAAGTTTTTTGGAGTCAGGTCGTGCCAATCCAAGTCGCGAAATGGTGTTGGTTTTGGCTGAAGCTCTGTCGGTGCCGTTTCAAGCGCAAAATGAGCTTTTATTGAGCGCGGGGTTTGCGCCCGTTTTTGAGCGTACACCCTTATCTGCAAGCATCATGTCCAGTGCGCAAAAAGCACTGGATCGGGTGATGCACCTGCACAATCCGTTGCCTGCTATCTGTTTCGACCCGTTCTACAATATACAATTGGTCAATCTCGGTGCGCAAAAATTGCTTTCTTTCCTCAGCTCACAAGACGACCAAGACCAACCTGAAAGTGAGTTTTCGACCAACATCATATTTGCGCTGTCGAACCCAAATGGTGCGGGTCAATTCCTAAAGAACCGCGAACAAGTATTGCTCTTCCTGCTCAAAAGGCTAGATGCTGAAATTGTGGCACTCGGGCACCCGCCAAATGCGATGGCCTTGCTCAAAGCGATTGAAGAACAGCCCCACGTGCCGAAAAATTGGCGCAGCATAAATTTGGAACGTTTCCAGCAGCCGTTCTTGGAAATGGTCTTTGCGCGGGATGGGGTCGAACTTAGCTTCCTCTCCACCATCACAACCTTCGGCGCGCCCGGAGACATTACCTTGCAAGATGTGCGCTTAGAATCCTATTATCCAGCAAATGAGCAAACGCGGCAGTTTTTCGAAAGCTGATCGACAGCCATTGTTTGGTTACAATTGAAACCTAAATATGTTGAAATGCATCAATGGCACAATGTGAGGCTCGACCATGAGATCACCATTCTTGTTAGCTGGCGCCTTAGCGGGCGGTCTTACGGCATCCCAATATCCTGAATATGCCCAACAATATCACCAACGACTGGGCGGCGCGGTCCAAGAATTGGCTGTTGTCGTCGACAATTTTGACCAAGACGCCGCCAGTCAGGGGCTAACCCGCGACGAAGCGCTCGCGCGATATGACGCGTCAACAGACCAGTTTTTGGTCGAACGCGGAAGCTCCATGTCCGAAACGATCTCACGATATATCAACTTAAAGGCGCACCAAACCGCTTTGCAAAATGCCGGGCCGGTGGAAGAAATCACCGCCTTTGCGCAGCATTTGGATCAAAAGCTGCTGTCAGACGCACTTGCTGACTATAAGCCTGCCGTTCCATTCACCGTAAAAGGTTTGACCTTTGCCGGGATCGGCTTGCTTATCGGATGGCTTATATTTCGGCTGGTTTGGGGTGTTATTGCGTTTCCATTCCGACGTCGCGTCCGCATCACAAATTAGGGATCATTTAAGGATATAAACTTTTCTTTATGTCTTCATTGAATTGTAAAGATTGTCCGTGTATGGATAGCTCTAAACCAGTTCAATAGGAGGCGCACATGGGCGACTTGACGCAAGAATATGCAGTAAGAGACATTTCTTTGGCCCAGTGGGGCCGCACCGAAATCGAAATGGCTGAAATCGAGATGCCTGGCCTCATGGCCATCCGCCGCGAATTCGCCGCAGCGCAGCCTCTAAAGGGTGCACGCATTGCTGGCTCGCTTCACATGACTATTCAAACAGCGGTTTTGATTGAGACATTGGTGGCTCTTGGTGCCGAAGTGCGCTGGGCATCTTGCAATATTTTCTCAACCCAAGACCATGCCGCCGCAGCAATTGCCGCCGCGGGTATTCCTGTTTTTGCCCATAAAGGCGAAACGCTTGAAGAATATTGGGACTTTGCAGACCGCATTCTTGATTGGGGCAATGGCGAAACTGCCAACATGATCTTGGACGATGGTGGCGACGCGACCATGTTGGTGCTCACAGGCGCGAAGGCGGAAACTGACCCAAGCGTTTTGGATCATCCAAAAAGCGAAGAAGAAGAATATTTCGCCGCCCAAGCGAAAAAACGCATTGCGGCAGAGCCAGGCTTCTACTCAAAAGTACGTGAAAATCTGCGCGGCGTTTCAGAAGAAACAACAACTGGCGTTATGCGACTTTATCAATTGGCTGAGCGTGGCGAATTGCCATTCCCGGCGATTAACGTGAATGACAGCGTGACCAAATCTAAATTCGACAACAAATATGGTTGTCGCGAAAGCCTTGTGGATGCGATCCGTCGTGGCACAGACGTAATGATGGCTGGTAAAGTGGCGATCGTTTGCGGTTATGGCGATGTGGGCAAAGGTTCAGCTCAATCACTTGCTGGCGCTGGTGCCCGAGTTTTGGTGACCGAAGTTGATCCGATCTGTGCCTTGCAGGCCGCAATGGACGGGTTTGAAGTTGTAACCCTAGAAGATGCAGCACATCGCGCAGACATCGTTGTTTCATGCACAGGCAATAAGGGCATCGTAACCCTTGATGCGATGCGTAAGCTGAAGGACATGGCGATTGTTTGTAACATTGGTCATTTCGACAATGAGATCGAAGTCGCTGAGTTGCAAAACTTCAAATGGACCAACGTAAAGCCACAGGTCGATATCGTTCACTTGAGCGAAGATAGCCGCATCATTCTATTGTCTGAAGGTCGTTTGGTGAATTTGGGAAACGCAACAGGTCACCCAAGCTTTGTGATGAGTGCGTCCTTTGCCAACCAGACGCTGGCGCAAATCGAATTGTGGACCAAGGCTGAAAATTATTCCAACGCAGTGCACGTTTTGCCTAAACACTTGGACGAAAAAGTTGCTGAATTGCACTTGGAAAAACTGGGCGCAAAGCTGACGAAGCTGACTCAAGAACAAGCAGACTATCTTGGCCTGCCAAAAGACGGTCCGTTCAAGCCAGAGCAATATCGCTACTAGGGTCTAGACCTTAGGTTTTGGACCCAAAAACTGCGACTGCGATTCATTCGCAGAACATTTAGAGATCAGGGCGGCTTTAGGCTGCCCTTTTTTGTTTACGCAGTCATTTTCGCTCTTGTTGCGCGATTCGCCAAAGCGTTATGGTGGGGTGATTCGGATTGGTGGCGAATTCACAAGCAACTTAAGGGGCAAAGCATGGAGCCGGGAAATTTCCCGATCGGTAAGGGAGTCGCAAGATTCTTAAGCGCACCAATAGCGCTGATGCTTACAAGCCCAACATTTGCTCAGGCGGAAACACTGACAGCCAGCCAACTTCTCTCAACAACGCCATATGCGATTGCTGTCGGCTCGGTGCTGTTTGGCGCGGCCGCAACGTTTTTGGCCCTAACCCAACGCAATCAAAGCCAACGTGCGGCGCAAAAAGTGCAGGCACAATTGAGCGAACTAAGCGCCGCGCTGGACGAAAAAGAAAACATCCTGAACGGCATGGCCGAAGTGACGATCATTTGGCGTGATCCCACCGACACGCCTGAGATTGTTGGCCAGGTGCGGCAAGTCATTGAAAACTACACCACAAACGATGCTGTTTTGGACTTTGACAGTTGGCTAAAGCCCCAAGCGGCGATTGAAGTGAAGTTCAAACTGGCGGACCTTTTGGCCCAAGGCACCGAGTTTGAAACGCCTGCCATCGGTTCAACCGAAATGCGTTACCGGGTTTGCGGCAAACTGGTCGCTGGCAGTCCTGTGTTGCGCATTGCCCGTCGAATTGCAGATGGTGACGCGCCATATGCTTTGCCCAGCGCGAACAAGAATATTCAAGATATTGAAAGCTGCGCGCAGATTTTTGAGAACCTCAATCACCCCGCATGGGTGCGCGATGTGCGCGGAAAGCTGGTTAAAGTCAACGCGGCTTATTATCAATTGCTGGGCGTCAAAGAAGATGAGCGCCACGGAGAGCCGCCAGAGCTTTTCGATTCAAATGCTATTAGTCGGCTGCGCGAAATCGGCACACGAGATGGCCCAAATTCAATTACGGAAGAACATGCCAAATTTGGCACGTTGGATGTCACAAAGTTCAAGCTTGCGAATGGCACGGCCGGTTATGCGGTGCAGGGGCTTGCTTCGAATGAAGAGAAAAACGACCCCCGCGTGAGCTTCCTCACCGCCGCGATCAATGAATTGCGCACACCTGTTGCTGTGTTTGATGGCAGCGCACAGCTCACCCATTACAACAAATCGTTTGCCCAATTCTGGGAGTTGGACCCAACTTGGCTGGATACACACCCGAACGAAAAAGCCATTTTGGATCGGTTGCGGACGCAGGGGCAATTGCCGTTGGAGCCTGACTATAAGAAATGGCGCAGCACTCATTTATCAAGCTATGGGTTGAAAAAAACCCGCGAGGACATGTGGCATCTGCCTTCTGGTCAAGTTATCAATGTTATCGCGTCACCCGCACCAAACGCCCGCGGCGTGATCTATGTTTATCACAATGTCACCGAAAAACTGGCGCTCGAGAGCCGCTATAACGCGCTTATTCATGTGCAAGATGAAACCTTGAACGCATTGCGCGAGGCTGTCGCCGTGTTCGGAACGGACGGCCAACTCAAACTGCACAACACTCAATTGTCCGGCATGTGGAAATTGCCGCTCAATGAATTGAATAAACAAACCCATATCGCCGATATTGTCGATCTGTGCGAAACATCACTGGCCCAAGATGGGCGTGATATTTGGCTTGAGCTAAAATCCCATATCGTCGACATCAGTGCAGACCGTTCTAACAAGTCGGGCCGGATTGCCCGTGCCGATGGCCGCTTGATTGACTATGCAATTGTGCGTCTGCCAGATGGCCAGACGCTTTTAACATTTGTTGATGTGACAGAAGGCGCCGCCTACGAGCAGGTGCTTAAGGAACGCAACGAAGCACTAGAAACTGCCGATAAGCTCAAAGATGCCTTTGTGCAAAATGTGTCTTACGAGTTCCGCTCGCCACTCACCAATATTATTGGCTTTGCAGACCTTCTAAGTTCGGGTGAGGCTGGTGATCTCAACGATAAGCAATTGAGCTACGCGAAATACATTCGAGCGTCGAGCGCCACATTGGGTTTGCTGATCGACAACATCTTGGACCTCACAACCATTGATGCTGGTATCGCTGAGTTGAACTGTGAAGTGCTTGATGTAGAAAAACTAATCGATCAAGCCAAAGCTGGCGTCGTCGCCACTTTGCAGGTTTCTCAATCTGATGTGCCGATCAATCTTGATATCAATATAGCACCAAACCTGCCGACCTTTGTTGCTGACGGCGCGCGCATCGTTCAAGTGCTGTACAATTTGCTGTCCAACGCTGTGCGCTTTTCCGAGCCAGGTTCCAAGGTCAGCCTTGACGTTGTGGAACGGGCTGGCCGTATGATGTTCATTGTTGAAGATGAAGGCGAAGGCATCCCCGAAGAAATGATATCTTCGATTTTTGACCGATTTGAAGGGCAGGCAGTTGCTGGCAAACAACGCGGCGCAGGCCTCGGCCTATCGATTGTAAAAACCTTTGCCCACATGCATGGTGGCACAGTTGAGATCGAGCGACGTCAACCAAAAGGCACTAGGGTCTTGGTCAATTTGCCCGTCGAACAACTCTCTCGCGGTGCAGCGGAATAGTTTGGACCCAACATGGCGGACCGGGCGACATTCAAAATTCTAACCGAACAGGGCACAATTCAACTGGCGTCGGCCATGGCGGAATTGTTGGCACCAGGCGATATCGTCCTGCTCAACGGTGATTTGGGGGCAGGAAAATCTTTTTTTGCACGCTCATTGCTTCGTATCTTATCTAAAGATCCAGAATTGGAAGTGCCCAGCCCGACATTCTCGCTGGTACAGCCCTATCAATTCCAATCAATCAATTGCCTTCATGCTGATCTTTACCGCCTGTCGGACGAAAGTGAAGCCGAGGAATTGGGCCTGTTTGAGAGCACTGATTTGATGTTGATCGAGTGGCCCGATCGATTGCCTGAATTGCAAGATAAAGCGCGATTTAGCCTGACTTTGACCAATATAAAAGGCGAGTTGGAAGCGCGTGATTTAGCCGTTGAAGCGACCAAAGTTGATTTGAAAAAACTTGGCTTATTGCTCGAATCCCGATCAGATGTAAATCTAAGCAGCGCGTCCATTTCTTAGTCGCCAATTTGGCAGTGCGGGTTCAACAAGGCCAATCAAGTTCATGCAGCATCAAAAGCTATTCTCCATCGCTCCACATGCGCCATTTTTGCCCACGTTGGCAAAGGCGTTGATGGATGGCGACTTGCTGCCCAACTGGCCGCGTGATCACCCATTTTGGCTGTCCGATATCACGATTTACGTGCCCACCAAGCGGGCGCGATTGGCGCTGATCGACGCACTGCTGGCGCTAAATGCTGGTTCCCAATTGCTGCCCAACATCTTCACATTGGGCGAAGGGGACGATGCAGAAAATGCCTTCTTCACGGATCCTGACGTTGATAGTTTTAATGTAACATCAAAGCTTTATCGCACAACGATCCTCAGTCAGTTGATTGAGAAATGGGCCGCTGTCGCACAAAAGACCGGCCAGCCAGGTTTTTCGTCGCCACCTAGTATGGTTGAGATTTTGGCAATGGCACAAAGTCTTGGTGACTTAATCGATGATTTTTTGACCGAAGAAGTTGAGTTCGACCGGATCAAGCATTTGGTGCCCGAGGAGCTAGCTGAAAATTGGCAGCAGACATTGCAATTTTTGGAAATTGCATTTGCAGCATGGCCCGCCCATTTGGCTGAAATTGGCCAGATCGACGCTGCCCTGTTGCGCCGCCAGCGATTTGATTTTGCCAGTCAATCTCTGCACATTCGATATGGCGACCGACCCGTCATCGCCGCTGGGTCCACCGGTTCAGTTCCGGCTACGGCGCGGTTTTTGACGGCAATTTCAAAACTACCAAATGCCGCGATTGTTTTGCCGGGATTTGATGTATCCATGTCCCCGGATGAGCAAGCCCATCTCATCGATCCCGAAAATGAATGTCATGCACACCCCCAATATGGCATGGCAAAACTCCTCAGAAAAATCGGCGAAGGCCCTGCCGCTGTTCAAGCATTGGGCAGTCAAACTAACGCCCGAACACCCATTTTGAACGCCACCTTGGCGCGCCCAGAACGCACCAGTGAGTGGCATCAGGATCTTGCGCAAATCACCGACACTGCCATGGACCAAGCGTTGGACCATATGGGCATTTTGGCTCTCGATAATATGGACCATGAAGCCCGCGCCATCGCTTTGGCTGCGCGTGAAGCTGTCGATAAGGGCCAAAGTGTTGGCATCATTTCCCCTGACCGGGACCTGGCCCGTCGGATCAAAGTGGAACTTGAGCGCTTTGACATTGTTATTGATGACAGCGCCGGTATGCCCCTGAGCCAATCACCTGCCGGGCGTTGGTTGCGGCAATTGCTCGCCGCCTTTCAATCCAACTTCAAGCCGGTCGATCTCGTCGCATTTCTCGCCAATCGGAGCGTGCGGCTTGGGCGCGAGCGAGCGGAAATTTCTAGGCTACGTGAATTGCTCGATGTCAGCACCTTGCGTGGCGCAAGGGGGTTAAATGGTTTGCAAGGCCTGCGTGAACTTATTGCGCAAAATGCAGCGGGAGAATTGAAACGCGCGCCAAGAAAGCTGAGTGAAGACGAAGCAGCGGCGCTGACCAATCTGCTTGACGATATAGAGGTGGCAATCGCGTCAATTTGCACCAATGGCGAAACGACGTGGAACATCGCGAAACTTGCCCGAAACGTTCCGGAACTAGTGCACAACATTTGCGGCACTGAAGCGGCACAAAGCGGCATGTTTCAAGGGGTGACAGAGCTGCTGCAATGGGCAGAGGATTTGGCGCGTTGCACCCATTTTTCACCCACATCGCGCCCCGGCGATGTCATCGCTTCCGTCAACTTGTTGATGCAAAATATCACCGTGCGACCACCCGAAACCACCCGGCAAGATGTTCAAATTTGGGGTCGTATCGAGGCGCGGCTTTTACAGTCTGATCTCACCATATTGGCAGGTCTTAACGAAGGTGTTTGGCCCGAAATCGCAGAGCCTGGCCCCTGGCTTTCTCGTGGCATGAAACTGGGGTTAAGCCTTGACCCGCCGGAGCGAAAAGTCGGTCTCGCAGCCCATGATTTTTTGATGGGCATGGGTGCAGATCGATTGTTGATAACTTATGCGAAGCGGCGCGGCACGTCACCCGCTGATCCCTCGCGCTTTATTCAGCGTCTCGAAGCGTTTCTGGGGGAGAAACGCACAAAGGAACTATACGAAAAAACTGAGTATTTTCATGAACTTTTGGTTGAAATCGATGCGGTTGAAAATCCAAAACTTGCCTCTCGGCCCTTGCCTCACCCACCGGCCAAAATCCGTCCCAAAAAATTATCAATCACCGAGATCGAAACCCTTATTCGCGACCCATATGCGATTTATGCCAAACATGTCTTGGGTTTGAAAAAACTACGTGCCCTTGGTGCCGCCCCGGATGCGGCAGAGCGGGGGGACTTAATCCATGATGTGCTGGGTAAGTTCGTTGAGGCCGGGCATGATTTCACCGCACCCGATGCCCACACCCGACTGATGGGCATCGCGCAAATGGTCTACCAGCGGCTCGACGATGTAGCGGACCGCCGGGATATCTGGTTACGCCGTTTTTCTTCAATCGCTGACAAAGTGATTGGGTTCGAGGTAGAGCGGAACCCAAAAATAAAACAAAGGTTTGCCGAAAAATTCGGACAGGTCGCTCTGCCAATTAGCAGCGAGATGTTCGAGATTTACGGCTATGCAGACCGCATCGATATCGGAATTGAAGGTGGTTCTGAGTTGATCGATTTTAAGACCGGCTCCATTCCTAAAGCGAAAGAGATGCAGAATTTCCTCAGCCCGCAATTGCCTATGGAAGCGATTATTGCGCGGCATGCCGGGTTTGCGGATGTGCCTAAAACTGATGCGGATGCCCTGACCTACATAAAACTATCCCATGGGCCAAACCCGTTTGAAGTCACCAATTTTTCGGCAGGGAAACTGAGCCTTGAAGGCCTGATCGATGATTATTGGCGGCATTTTTCGGGCTTCGCGGACGTGATGTTGATGCGCGATGAAACTGCAATGGCGGCGCAACTATTGCCAAAGGAAAATCAGCACTTCGCTGGAGACTATGATCATTTTGCTCGCCAAAAAGAATGGATGATCGACCAGGGGGATGAAGAATGACCGACAATCCCCGTGGCCCGCTTTCCATTTCGGATCAGACCAAAGATAATCAGGCACGCGCGGCAAACCCCGATACAAATGTATGGGTTAAAGCCAATGCCGGGTCCGGCAAAACCTACATCCTAAGCCGTCGCGTTTTGCGCTTGCTGATCAATGGGGTGCCGCCCGAACAAGTGCTGTGTTTGACCTACACAAAAGCCGCCGCCGCTGAAATGCGCTCTCGTGTTTCGAAGGAGCTTGGGCATTGGGCCGTGCTGGACACAGAAGAACTGTCCCAAACTATTTTTGAGTTGGAAGGCAAGCGACCAAACGCGGATCGGATGAAATTTGCCCGGCAGCTTTTTGCGAAGGCGTTGGAAACGCCCGGCGGGTTGAAGATCAACACCATCCACGCTTTTTCTGAAAGCGTTTTGCACCGCTTTCCGCTTGAAGCGGGAGTGCCGTTTGATTTTCAAGTGATTGATGATGCGGAGCGATTTGACCTGCTGCGTGCCGCCCGTGAAGTAGTTTTGGCGCAGCGGGTTGGTGGCGAGACACTAAAGGCCGACATTGAGATCTTGTTCAACACCGCGTCAGATGATGGATTAGAAAATGCCATTTCAAATGCATTATCGTTTGGCGCGAAACTACGCATGGTGTTGGACAATAAGGCTCGTTGTGAAACCAATTTACGCAAGTTTCTCGGCCTTTCTTCAACGCAAACACTGGCGACAATTTCTCAAGAAATCTTAGATAGCGCAATTCTGCTGCCAAGCGAATATGCAAATGTCAGTGCTGAACTTACGCATTTGGGCGTGGCGAAGAATTTCAACAAAAAGCTGGCTAAAGCTGCAGGTGTTGCGGCAAGTCCCGAGTTGATGTTTCGCACTTTCCTCAAACCAGATGGCACAAAGCCCGGCAGAGGACACGAAGCCCATTCCGGTGTTGCTAAACATAATGGGCTTTTGGCGGAGCAGTTGGAACAGGAAACAGAGCGGCTTGTGGGGCTCTATCAGCCCTATATGGCCGCCAAAGTCCTTGGTCAATCTTTGGCATTGCTCAATGTCATTGAAGCGATTTTTGCCCAATATGATGCGCAAAAACGCGCGCGTTCGCTGCTTGATTTTGATGATCTGATTATCCATCTGCGCCAGCTCTTGTCCAAATCAGAATTCGCCCAATGGGTGGCCTATAAATTGGATGCGGGCATCACCCATATTTTGGTGGATGAAAGCCAAGACACCAACCCCGAACAGTGGCGCATTGTTGAGGCCTTGTTGGCTGATTTTTTTGATGGGCAAAGCGCGATAGAACGGCCAAGGTCAGTATTTGCCGTGGGGGATGAAAAACAATCAATCTTTAGTTTCCAAGGCGCGGAGCCACACCTTTTTGCTGAAACCGGACGTAAGTTCGGTTTGCAGGCCATGACGGCAAAAAAGGACTGGGAAGACATAACGCTCAAGACCAGTTTTAGGACAGTCGGTGCAATTCTCGCCGCCGTGGACCATGTTTTTGAACGCCCCTTTGCCCATGAAGGTTTGACCACAGACGACGAGAAAACCGTGCACGAGGCAGCTCGCACCATGGGCGGTGGAATTGTGGAACTTTGGCGACCGGTTGAGAAGCCACAAGCCGAAGAAAACGATGAAATCTATAAAACCAAGGCCAGCGAGCCTCGGTCCCGACCCGAAGATATCTTGGCCGACAAAATTGCCAGCACCATTGAAGGTTGGATCGCCAATGGCAGGCAACTAGGTGCCAGAGATCAGGTCGTCACGCCCGGTGATATTTTGATTTTGGTGCAGTCACGTGGCCCAATGTTTAAAGCCATGATCCGCGCGCTAAAGCAAAAAGGCCTGCCCAACTTGGGTGAAGATAAGCTTACGGTTTCAACGCACATCGCGGTTGAGGACTTGTTGGTGTTGGCCGATGTGTTGATGAACCCGGCTGATGATTTGGGGCTGGCCACTTTGTTGCGGTCGCCGCTTTTCAGCTGGGGTGAAGATCAATTGTTCGCCCTTGCGCGCGGCACGCGAAATAGCAAATGCCGGATGCAAGAGCAAAAACTGATTTGGCCATTATGGGTGCAACTCCAAGTGGATGCAGACGACAACGAGTTGGCCGCGTTAGCGACGCAAACCATTCGCCAATGGCGCAATCGGCTGGATCTAGATCGACCATACGAGTTTTTCGCCCATGTTCTGTTCAAAGAACAGGGACTAAAGAAATTTCATGCCCGGCTTGGCCCTGAAATTGATGATGTGATCAACGAGTTCCTCAACATGGCGCTGGCCCATGAGCAAACGGACCAGCCTTCAATGCTTGGGTTTATTACAGCGATGCGCCAGAGTGAAAGCCAAATCAAACGCGAATTGAGCGAAGCAAGTGGCGCCATCCGGGTTATGACGGTGCATGGCGCGAAAGGGCTTGAAGCGCCGATTGTATTTTCTATTGACGCAACATCGTCTCCGTCGGGCAAGCAGAATAGCAAATCCATTTTGATCCAAGCGGAACACGGAGCGCCGCAAAATGCCTATCTATTGTGGGCACCCGGCTCTGCCAAAAATCAGGCTGAAAATGTTCAATCCGGCGTGGAGCGCGAAAAGGCGAAAGACCAAGCCGAATATCGGCGCAAGCTTTACGTGGCACTAACTCGGGCAGAAGACGAACTCTACGTCACCGGCATCGCCAAAAAGGGGCAGGAAAATAGCTGGTATCAGATGGTTTATGACGGGCTGGCAGAACATTGCTTAGAAATCAAAGATGATGCCGAAGAAGTCATTGCTTGGCGTTACCCAAAGGACGCTGTGACGCATGCACGTTCAAAATCAAATTCAGTGGAGAATAAATCTAAGCCATTGCCCAAATGGATTGTTGAACCAGCACCAGAGCCAATTTCAAGACGAATTGTTGAGCCGTCCAAACATGATGAAACCTTGAGGCAGGTCGGTGGGGCAAGCTCATTTGACCGCGAAACCGCAAGGCTGCGGGGCACCACCCTGCACGCCTTACTACAGTTCATGCCGCGCTTTGCGCCGGAAGAACGCCATCAATATGCTGCGCAGGCGTTGGTCTCGCTTATGCCGGATCATAACGAGTTGCATGACAAGATGATTGAGCAGGCAAATGCGATCATCACGGCACCTCAGTTTGTTGAATTGTTCGGTCCGCAATCGCGTGGTGAAGTGGCCGTTGCTGCAGATATCGAGTTTGAAGGCAAACCTTCGCGTATCACCGGGCGCATCGATCGATTGGTGGTTTCGGACGATCAGGTTCTGATCGTTGACTTCAAATCGGATGCAAATCCACCAAAAGATTTGGACGCGATCCCGACGAATTACAGCACACAACTCACGCGATATAGGGTCGCATTGCGCAAACAGTTTCCAAACCGGCCTATAAATTGCGCTATTTTGTGGACTGAAAATTTGCAAATGTCGCATTTGTTAGAAAGTGATTTCTAAGAGAACACAAAATGGTTCACCTCGTCGTGATTTGCTTGAATGAAAGCGCGACTCTTCTTACGTTCGTTGCAACGAAGTAATAGAGAAGAAAGGGGCGGCCATGACCACCCAAGTTTCTGAAGCACAATTTTCGGATGAAGTTCTAGGCGCGGACGTGCCTGTATTGGTTGATTTCTGGGCGGAATGGTGTGGCCCATGTAAAGCCATCGCCCCTGTCTTGGAAGAGATTTCATCTGAAATGGCTGGCAAAGTCAAAATCGTCAAAGTCAATGTGGACGAAAACCCAAATGTTGCCGCACAATATGGCATCCGTTCAATCCCAACAATGATCCTGTTTAAAGGCGGCGAAGCGGCGGACATGAAAGTGGGCGCTGGCGAGCCAAAAGCTGGTCTTGTGAAATGGCTTGAAGGTCACGCAGCGTAAAGGGTTTAGCAATGCTCAACGACGTTGATGACAATAATTTCGCGGCTGAAGTTCTGCAAAGCGATCAACCCGTTTTGGTCGATTTCTGGGCCGATTGGTGCGCGCCATGTAAAGCCATGGACCCAATTTTGGAAAAGGCAGCCGCCGACCTTACCGGTCGAGTTAAGCTTGTTAAACTCAATGGTGCCGATAATCCTTCAACCATGAGTCAATATGGTGTGCGTAACATGCCGACCTATTTGCTGTTCCAAAAAGGCGAAGTGGTCGACATGAAAGTGGGCGCGACCTTGTCTCATGTTGGACTTGTAAAATGGCTTGAAGAGTACGCTGCATAAAGTACGTCGCTTTTCAGAGTGAAAATTGAAGCGCCGCTCCAAACTATTGGGGCGGCGTTTTGTGTGTTGGGAGATGGTTAGGTTTTTGCGCCTGAAATCAACCCAATTCGTCATGCTCGGGCCTGAGCCGAGCATCCATTTGACATCTTGGGTTAACTCTAGAAGCACGTTGAGCGTGCTGGCTTCGTCAATTTGCTGTCTCAGCATGGACCCTCGGGTCAAGCCCGAGGATGACGAGGTGTGGAAGTACGTCTTGATGTTGCCGGGGAAAGGCTTGTGTCACTATAGAGATTTATTGGGACTAGGTAGGCGGCGTTTTGTTTTCTGCCAATACGTCACCAGCCAAATAAAGCGAGCCGCAGATCACCACCCGTTGCGTTTCGTCTCGAGACACCATCTTAAGGGCCTCACCCACCGATTGAGCATAGGTTGCAGCAAACCCGTGTTGTATGGCCATTTCTGCCAAATCCTCAGGCGAAGAACCCGCATTGGTGGTCATGTCGTCGGCAGGAACGGGCACGGTGATGATGCTTTTCGCCAGGCCCTCAAAGCAGTTGAGATAGCCTTCGACATCCTTGTTGCCCAACATGCCAAGCACCAATGTCAGTGGCCGCGATTGGCGTTCATTTAGGTCACCCAAAGCTTGGGCCAAAACTTGAGCGCCAGCAACATTGTGACCGCCGTCGAGCCATAGGTCGCTTCCGCTTGCCAACATGTCCTGCAACAGGCCGGGTAGGGGCTGCATGCGTGCCGGCCAAGTAACATTTTGCACGCCCTTGGCAATTGCCTCAGCGCTAACGCCCGTTTCAAAATGTTTGAGTGCGGCGATGGCCGTTGTGGCATTTTCAATCTGGTGGATGCCGTGCAGGCTTGGCTTAGGTAAATCATCCAAGCCGTTTAGATCCGAATAAACGAACCGATCCCGTTCGGGATAGCCATCAAAGTCCTGTCCGCAAATGAACGGCACAATGTTCAATTCTGCAGCCTGCTTTTCTAGCACTTGCATTGCGTCATGGGATTGGCGGGAGAAAACAGCTTTCGCGCCTTTTTTCAAAATCCCCGCTTTTTCAAACGCGATCTTTTCAATCGTATCGCCCAGGAACGCCACATGATCGATTGAAATAGGCGTGATCACACAACCAAGCGGGTTGGGTACTACATTGGTGCTGTCCATGCGACCGCCAAGGCCCGTTTCAAGCAATACATAGTCTGCATCTACCTGAGCGAACAGATCGAATGCAACGGCGGTGGTGATTTCAAAAAATGTAATCGCCTGACCCGCATTTATGCGTTCAATTCGCTCCAGTGACTCATTCAATCGTCTTGAACTTACAAACTTGCCAGCTAGTCGGAACCGCTCATGAAAATGAGTGAGGTGGGGCGAAGAATAGACGTGAACCCGCTTGCCTGCCGCTTCAAGAATGGCGCGCATAAAGGCAATGGTTGAACCTTTTCCGTTGGTGCCAGCCACGTGGATAACAGGGGGAAGGCGTTTTTCTGGGTGATCAAGCTGACCCAGTAAGCGGTTCAGCCGACCCAAGGAAAGGTCCATCTTTTTGGGATGCAGCGCCAATAGGCGCTGCGTAATTTCTTCAGTTCTGGTCACGAAGCTTATTCAGCGTGTGCAACAGGAGGCGGCGTAATATCTTCAGTGCCTTCAGCCGGGGCATTGTCTGCCTCTTCAACGCCTTCCGCAGCAACAATAGCGTCACGTACCGTTTGTTGTTTTGGCGCTTCCAATTCCATTTCATTCAATGGTGATTTGGAAAAAATGCCAACTAGATTTCCGATAGTCGGGCGCAGATTATGACGGTGCACAACCATATCGACCATGCCATGGTCATAAAGATATTCGGAGCGCTGGAAGCCTTTTGGCAGGCTTTCGCGAATGGTCTGCTCGATCACCCGCTGACCCGCAAAACCGATGAGCGCATTCGGCTCAGCAATCTGCACATCGCCCAACATCGCGTATGATGCGGTTACGCCGCCTGTTGTTGGGTCGGTGAAGACAACAATATAGGGAAGGCTTGCTTCGCGCAGTCGCGCAACTGCTACTGTCGTGCGCGGCATTTGCATCAAAGAAAGCATGCCTTCTTGCATGCGTGCGCCACCAGAAGCAGTGAACAGAATAAACGGCGTGCGGTTTTTCACTGCCATCTCAAGGCCTTTGACAATCGTTGCGCCGGCAGCCATGCCGAGCGAGCCACCACCAAAGTCAAAATCTTGAACACCAACAGTTACGTCGCGCCCGATCAGTTTACCACTTGCCAACAACACACAGTCTTTCATGTCTGTCTTGGCGCGGTAATCACGCAATTGGTCGGCGTATTTTTTGGTCGCACGGAATTTTAGCGGATCATGGGCAACGTCAGGCACTTCGTGCTCGGTAAATTCGCCATCATCCAAGAAGCTCTTCATGCGGTCCCGCGCTTTGATTTTCATGTGAAAACCAGAATTTGGCACCACCCATTGGTTGGCTTCCAAATCGCGATAAAATACCATCTCGCCGCTTTGCGGACATTTCACCCAAAGATTTTCTGGGCTTTCACGCTTGTTTAGAAACGAGCGAATTTTTGGGCGAACAACTGAATTGATCCAATTCATGAAGCTATATAGCCTTCCTGCTTATCTTTTCACTGCGCGGTCTTTTTGCGCCTGCGTAATTTTCCCAATTATACCGCAACTCATCAATGTTGGCGAGATGCGATATGGAGCCTTGTTTTTTGCGTTTTGGACGCAGGGACAATCTATGTAAGGATCGTTTGCGCCAAATTTAAGATCGTGATGCTTTAACACCCGTTGAAATGTCGCGCACCAAGCGATGAACCGCCTCGGGCGTGTCTTTTGTTGCTTTACCGTCTGTCAGACTGTCTTCAACCGCTTTAACCAGCGCCGTACCCACAACAACGCCATCCGCGTCAGCGCCGATGCGTTTCGCATCGTTTGCGGTTTTGATGCCAAACCCGACACATATGGGCAGGTCTGTGTGCGACTGAAGTCGCTTCACTTGCTCGCCAATATTGGTGGGGTTTGAAAGAGCAGACCCAGTAATGCCGGTCATTGAGACGTAATAGACAAATCCGGATGTGTTGTTGAGCACTTTGGGCAACCGCTGATCATCCGTGGTTGGGGTCGCCAAGCGAATAAAGTTGAGACCCGCTTTGATGGCCGGAATGCAAAATTCCTCATCTTCTTCGGGTGGTAAATCCACAATGATCAACCCGTCGACACCAACAGCCAGCGCGTCTGTGATAAATTGATCAACGCCATAGATGAAGATGGGGTTGTAGTAACCCATTAAAACAATCGGTGTCGCATCGTCTTTTGTGCGGAAGCTTTTGACCTGCTTGAGGGTCTTTTTCATGTCCTGACCGGCTTCAAGCGCACGTTGTCCTGCTGCTTGAATGGCGGGGCCATCAGCCATCGGGTCAGAAAACGGCATGCCGATTTCAATGACATCAGCGCCAGCGACGGGTAACCCGTCAATTATTGCTTGCGCCGTTTCAAAGTCAGGATCGCCTCCCATAACAAATGTCACAAAGGCTGGGCGGTTTTCATTTTTCAGCACCGCGAAGCGGGCGTCCATACGTGTCGTCATATTAAGTTCCTCAACAAGCGCCCTAGTCGCTGTTTAAATCCACGCCCAAATGTTTGGCTGCAGTGAAAACGTCTTTATCCCCGCGACCGCATAGGTTCATGACGATGATTTGGTCTTTATCCATTTTTGGTGCCCGTTTCACGACTTCTGCCAAAGCGTGGCTCGGCTCAAGTGCTGGAATAATGCCCTCAAGGCGCGTCAGCAATTGAAACGCTTCCAGCGCTTCATCATCTCTGATCGGCACATATTCAACCCGGCCGCTATCTTTTAGGAATGAGTGTTCGGGGCCAATGCCAGGATAATCAAGTCCAGCGGAAATACTGTCTCCCTCGTCAATCTGGCCATCATAGTTTTGCAACAAATAGGTGCGGTTACCGTGCAATACGCCAGGCGAACCTGCGGTCAATGATGCGCAGTGCTCGTCGGTATCCAAACCTTTGCCCCCCGCTTCAACGCCCACAATTTTTGTGTCGCGATCATCTAGGAACGGATGGAACAATCCAATGGCATTTGATCCACCACCAACTGCTGCCACCAACATATCAGGCAGGCGGCCTTCAGCTTCCATCATCTGTTCTTTGGTTTCATTTCCGATGATGGATTGGAAATCCCGCACCATTTCTGGATAAGGGTGGGGGCCCGCTGCCGTGCCGATCAGGTAGTAGGTGTCATCAACATTGGTCACCCAATCGCGCAAAGCCTCATTCATTGAGTCTTTCAATGTGCCTTTGCCAGCGGTCACTGGGATGATTTCAGCGCCTAAGAGTTTCATGCGGAAAACGTTCGGTGCTTGGCGTTCAACGTCTTTCGCACCCATGTAAACCGTGCATGGAAACCCAAAACGCGCGCAAACCGTAGCCGTTGCCACACCGTGCTGCCCTGCGCCGGTTTCCGCAATAATGCGCGGCTTACCCATGCGCTTCGCCAACAGGATTTGGCCGATGCAATTGTTGATTTTATGTGAACCAGTATGGTTTAACTCATCCCGTTTGAAATAGATTTTTGCGCCGCCCAAATGTTCGGTCATACGCTCCGCATAATAAAGCGGGGACGGACGTCCAACATAGTGCTTGAGCAAATAGTCAAACTCTTCTTTAAACGAAGGATCAGCCTTTGCGGCTTTGTAGGCTTCATCCAATTCAAGGATTAGCGGCATAAGGGTTTCAGCGACGAACCGTCCACCAAAATGCCC
Source organism: Maritalea sp. YIW29 (assembly GCF_057219265.1). NCBI lineage: Bacteria > Pseudomonadati > Pseudomonadota > Alphaproteobacteria > Hyphomicrobiales > Devosiaceae > Maritalea > Maritalea sp. YIW29. Next base: position 284,161 of record NZ_JBXVVF010000002.1, on the reverse strand, counting down.
AAAGCGACCATTCTCGTCTGGCCCCATGCGCAAACTATTTACCTGAGACATATTGTTACTCCTTGAACTGGGCTAAACGCTGGCGATGGTCGCGCGCGAAATGAACCGGCGGATCAGTTCCGCATCTTTTTCTCCGCGTGTCCGTTCTACACCAGATGCTACATCTATACTGGGCGGGCGAACAGTGCTGACAGCTTCAGCTACATTATCGATATTAAGGCCACCGGAAAGCATGAAGGGGACCGAGGGGTCAAGTGATTTAAGAATTGACCAATCAAAAACTTCGCCATTGCCACCTGGCAGTTCTGAATTTTTAGGCGGTTTAGCATCCAATAAAATCATGTCTACATGCGGTAGGTAGCTTGCAATGGGTTGCAGGTCCGCCTGCTCTGCAACAGGCAGGGCTTTGATTAGGCGTGCGCGGCACATGGTTTTGATTTGCGCGACACGCTCGGCACTTTCGCTGCCATGTAGCTGGATATAGTGCGGGTGCAAAGCATCAACCGCGGCGATTGTTTCATCATCTGGGTTGACAAGCAGCACCACAGTTTGGGACCGACTGCCCACATAATCAATCAACGCACCCATTTGGGCCAAGTCCACATAGCGCGGACTTTTGGGAAAATGGTTGAAGCCGATATAATCCGCGCCCGCATTGACGACAACATCAACGATATCTTCGGACTTAACGCCACAAATTTTTATCGTCATTTGCATAGATTGGGCCTTACTGGACAAGAGTTGATGTTCACAAATTTGTTGTGATGTTCAGACCGTTATATCGGAGTGGGTTAAGTGTTGGCTAGGGCCAAGAGCTTAGGTTCGGTCTGTTTCCAAAAGCGCTAGTGGATCATCTTGTTGCACAGGTTGCTTTTCAGCTTCGGTTTCTTTTTGTATTTTGTTGAGATCGCGCCGCAAGCGTCGCTCTTCCTTACGGTGCTTGCCTTGGCTGAACCAGCCACCAACGCCGCCCAGCAACACGCCCAAAATCAAACACAGATAGATCACCACAAATAGGGGCAGTTCAATTGGCCCCCAAAATGGGGTTTGAGGTGAAATGGGATCAACACCAATTTCAATTGTGTGTCGGTTAGCGAGGGCAAATACGGCCAAAAGAACGCCAAATGGCACCAGCACAAACCACATCACGACGCGTTTGATCATCATCAATTCCCAATAATGTCAGCATCCCCATTGGGGACAGCTAGGTCGGCAGAATTATTTGTTCAGCCGTTCCCGAATTTCTTTGCCAGCTTTAAATTGCGGCACAAATTTTTCTTCAACTTCCACCTTCTCGCCGGTACGCGGATTGCGACCAACACGGGCGGGACGGTTCTTCACTGAAAACGCGCCAAAGCCACGCAGTTCAGCTCGGCCACCATCAGCAAGCGCGTCTCCAATTTCGTCGATTATTGTATTTACAATATTTTCAACGTCGCGCTGAAATAGGTGAGGATTCTCATCAGCAAGTTTCTGAATAAGTTCCGATTTAATCACAAGTGCCTCCCAAAATATCACTAATTCACTGTTAGCCCACAGGAATTAGCTATTTTGTAGGTTGCCAAACAGACACCAGACCGTCAAGCGCTGTTACGCTTTTTAAGCCAGATCCAACCAATTCTTGTGCTGTCGTGCCAATAAGGTCCTGCACGCGATCCCACTGATTTTCCGGCAACGGGTAATATGTTGAAACAGATTGCTCGCTTAACTCGTGTTTTGTCTCTAGCCATTCGATCGCGTCCGTTTCGCCACCAATGGCATCAATCAGCTTTTCGTTTAGCGCTTGTCGCCCCGTTAAAACCCGACCGTCAGCCAGCCGCAATACGTGATCACGGTTCATTTCACGACGCTCAGCAACAATGTCGACAAACCATTCATATGAATCATCCACGAGGCTTTGATAGCTCGCCCGAACTTCTGGAGCCATTGGCTCATCAATGTCTGGTTCTGCTTTCAGCGGACCGGTGGAAACCTTGTCATAATCCAACCCGATGGTTTGGAACAGTTTTGATGCATCTAGGTGCATCACCAACACCCCGATAGAGCCAACAATTGACAGGCGACGCGCATAGATGCGGTCTGATCCAACGGCTGTCATATAGGCAGCGGATGCGCCAAGTTCATTGATCACCGCTACGACAGGCTTGCTTTCGCGCAGCTTGGAAAGACCTTCATAAAGCTCTTCGCCACCCGCGGTGGTGCCGCCCGGACTGTTAATCTGCACGATGACAGCCGTTACATTTTCATTTTCGGCCAAGTCATTCAAAATAGAGCGACGTAGCGGGTCAGACGCGATCGTGCCATCAATAACCACCCTTGCAATATGCGCTTTTTGTACGGGCTCTGAAAATCCACCCAACGCTTTACCCAAAACCGCGATCACAGCAATCGCGATGGCCACAAATGCCAGAATACGCCATTTGCGCCGCGAGCTACGCAATTCGCGCTGCGCCATCACATTGTCGATCTGTTCGTAATTGGGGGTGTCGCTCACAGGTGCGGCTCCATCTGATAGGTCGCGTCAATATATGCCAACGCGCGAAAATTCAACTTGGCAAAAGTCCTATTGCCTTGTGTTTGTTTTTGCAAGCGATTGCCCAGGTAACACAACAATAAAAAGCCCGGCGCATCATCATGACGCGCCGGGCAAACTTAATTCAAATTAAGCGGTAAACGATTATTCGTCGTCTGTGTTCTGCTGAAGGGCAGCACCAAGAATATCGCCAAGTGAAGCGCCGGAATCTGTTGAACCATACTGGGCCACAGCTTCTTTTTCTTCTGCGATTTCAAGCGCTTTAATAGACAATGTGATGCGACGTGTTTTCTTATCGAACTGGATAACACGTGCGTCAACTTTGTCGCCAACTGCAAAACGCTCTGGACGTTGCTCAGAACGGTCACGGCTAAGGTCATTACGCTTAATGAAGGCGATTTGATCACCATCAGCGATTTGAACTTCAATGCCACCATCATTTACTTGTGTAACAGTACAAGTAACGATTGAGCCTTTGCGCATACCGTCTGTTGCTTCAGTGAATGGGTCGTTTGAAAGTTGTTTAATACCCAAAGAAACACGTTCTTTATCGATATCAACATCCAACACAACAGCTTTCACCATGTCGCCGCGATTGTAATCTTCCAAGGCTTCTTCGCCCTGACGGTTCCAATCAAGATCAGACAAGTGAACCATGCCATCAACATCGTCTTCAAGGCCAATGAACAAACCAAATTCAGTTTTGTTCTTAACTTCGCCTTCAACTTCAGTACCTTGTGGGTACTTAGCTGCAAATGCTTCCCAAGGATTGTCTAGGCACTGTTTAAGACCCAATGAAATACGACGCTTCTCTGGATCAACTTCAAGAACCTTAACTTCAACTTCTTGAGATGTTGAAACGATTTTGCCTGGGTGTACGTTCTTCTTGGTCCAGCTCATTTCTGAAACGTGGATCAAGCCTTCAATACCTGGCTCAAGCTCAACAAACGCACCGTAGTCAGTGATGTTTGTGATGCGGCCTGTAAAGCGGCTATCAAGTGGGTACTTCTGGCCAATTGTTTCCCAAGGATCAGCTTCAAGCTGCTTCATGCCAAGTGAAATACGGTGTGTTTCCATATTCACGCGGATGATTTGAACCTTGATCGTCTCACCAATTGTAAGAACTTCAGAAGGATGATTCACACGACGCCATGCGATGTCAGTAACGTGCAACAAGCCGTCAATGCCACCAAGGTCAACGAATGCACCATAGTCAGTGATGTTTTTAACAACACCATCAACAACTTGGCCTTCTTCAAGCTTACCAACGATTTCTGAACGTTGCTCTGCACGGCTTTCTTCCAATACAGCACGACGAGAAACAACGATGTTTCCGCGACGTTTGTCCATTTTCAGGATTTGGAATGGTTGTGAGATGTTCATCAAAGGTGCGATGTCGCGGATCGGGCGAATATCAACTTGCGAACGTGGCAAGAAGGCAGTCGCGCCATCAAGATCAACAGTGAAACCACCTTTAACTTGGTTAAAGATGATGCCGTCGACGCGTGTGTTCTTTTCGAACAACTCTTCAAGACGAACCCAGCTCTCTTCACGGCGCGCTTTCTCGCGTGATAGAACAGCTTCACCCATCGCGTTTTCAACGCGATCAACATAAACTTCTACGTCAGAACCGACTTCAAGCGTGCCATCACGGCCAGCTGCGCCAAATTCTTTCAAAGGCACGCGGCCTTCAGTTTTTAGGCCTACATCGATAACTGCGAGATCTTTTTCAATCGCAACGATTTTGCCTTTAACAACGTGGCCTTCAGCAGGCTCGTTAACTTCAAAGCTTTCGAACAATAGTGCTTCGAAATCTTCCATCGTGACAGCAGTGTCTGTCATGTGTACTCCGATCAATGTGCCGTTTTTGGTCTAAAGGTTTCAAAAAGCAATAAACTCGAACTGCCATCGCCCTGACTGTTGAAATCAACAAGTCCGGCACGTAAGGGCCCGCATTTCGCGTTTAGTGCTACGATTTATTTCTATCGGTTGAGCCAATATCTCATGTCTTGTTTGCCACTGACGTTCAAGGCGAAAAGACATGATTTAGCGAACTTAATCGCCAGACTTTTGCGCCATAACGCGCTCAACAATTTCAAGAGCCGCTAGGAATGCCGCTTCTATACCCAATTCTGATGTATCTAGCAAGTGGGCATCTGGGGCTTGAAAGAAAGCACCAGCAGGGTTTTCGCGGTCATCTTTATCCCGTTTTGCGATTTGGGCGAGAATGTCCTCATAAGTCACGTCAAGTTGGCGTGCCAAAAGTTGATCTGTGCGGCGTTTGGCGCGGGTTTCCGGGGTTGCGGTGATGAAAAGTTTCACGTCCGCATGGGGACAAATGCGCGACCCGATATCCCGCCCATCCAAAATCGCGCCGCCGGGCTGTTCCATGAAGGTGCGTTGAACCGCATTCAGCGCTTTGCGAACCTCTGGGATACGCGCCACTTTGGATGCCGCAACACCCACCTCCGCGGTGGACAAGATATCTTCGTCCATATTGGTGGCATCTAAGTTGATCGCCGCATCAATGGCGCGGCGATCAAAGTCTGGCCGTTCCCAATCATTTATGGTGGCTAATCCAACCGCCCGATATAACAGGCCGGTATCCAAATGCGCCAAGCCGTAATGGGCCGCCAATCGTTTGGCGATTGTGCCTTTTCCAGAGGCGGCAGGTCCATCAACAGCGACTAGCATTCGGTCTTCCATAAGTTCTATCTATTGGTTCGGACGAGAAAATTCAGCCCCCAACCGGGTCATTTCCGGGGTAAATGTGGGGAAGCTTGTGGCGATAATGTTGCCGTCATCAACGGTTACATCTTTTTCAGATGCCAAGCCCATGATCAAAAAACACATCGCGATTCGATGATCTAGGTGCGTTTTGACCTTCCCGCCGCCGGTCACTTTGCCCGCGCCGCCTTCAACGGTCAAAAAGTCTTCGCCTTCGATGCATTCAACCCCGTTGGCCAGCAGGCCAGCGGCGACCGCACTTAACCGATCACTTTCCTTAACTCGAAGTTCTTCAATGCCCGGCATATGCGTTGCGCCTTCGGCAAAGGCGGCCGCGACGGCAAGTACCGGATATTCATCAATCATCGATGCAGCGCGGTCGGCTGGAACGGTGATGCCCTTCAAGTTCGAAGAGCGCACGCGAATGTCTGCAATATTTTCGCCGCCTGAAACCCGCTCATTCAACACCTGAATGTCGCCGCCCATTTCTTGCAAACTGATCAGCAGCCCGGTTCGGGTGGGGTTCATCAATACATTTTCGATGGTAATGTCAGAACCTGGTACAATCAGCGCAGCTACCATCGGGAAGCCAGCAGAGCTTGGATCGCCCGGCACTTGTACGTCTTGGCCAGTTAGGTTCGGCAATCCGCCAACCTTGATGGTGCGTTGGCCGTCTGCGTTAGTTGTCACGTCAACCTCGGCGCCAAAACCAGCGAGCATCTTTTCTGTATGATCGCGAGTAAAAACGTCCTCAATGACCGTTGTGACCCCAGGAATGATCAAACCTGCAAGCATGATGCAAGACTTCACCTGGGCAGATGCGACGGGCGTGTGATAGGTAATAGGCACCGGCTTAGAAGGGCCACGAAGCGCGATGGGCAATTTGCCTTCAACTTCCTCCAGCACTTCAACACCGATCGAGCGCAATGGGTTAAGCACTCGACCCATGGGGCGCGAAGACAAAGAGGCATCGCCGATATAGCGAGAAACAAAATTGTAGGTGCCCACAAGACCCATGGCCAAACGAACGCCGGTTCCTGCATTGCCAAAATCGAGTGGGGCGTCAGGTTCTTTGAACCCACCAACGCCAACGCCGTTGACGTGCCAATGCTCGCCGCGTTTTTCAACTGTTGCGCCAAGTTGGGTCATCGCCCGGCCTGTGGCAAGGACGTCTTCGCCCTCCAACAGACCAGAAATAACGGTTTCTCCCGTTGCCATAGCGCCAAACATCAAGGCACGGTGAGAGATTGACTTATCGCCGGGCATGGCAATAGAGCCCTTAAGCCCTTGCGACCGCATTGATGCCAATGGGGTGAGGCTTGAAGAATGATTAGACATGTAAAAGTTGTTCTTTTGAGTTTTTGATGTTGCGCTTGCGCATCTAACACGCAAAATATGGGTTCGACAATGGGCAGAGAAGCCTCATTCGCGTTTTTTGCAATTTTGCATTTGACAGAACTGGTTCGAGTACGTAACCCAACCAGCCAACATCTTAAGTTTTTGACGAGGTAAAATAGTGGCCAAAGCAGATCGCGGAACCAAACGCCAGTGCCAAAGCTGTGCAACCAAATTTTACGACCTAGGCAGAGACCCTATTCTGTGCCCAAGTTGTGGCACGGAATTCCAACTTGCTGTCGCAGCGGCACCAGTTGAAAAAGAAGAAGTCGTCGCGCCAGTCGTAGAAGAGAAGAAGCCAGTAGAGGTTGTTGTTGAAGAAGCAGCAATCGTAGTTGGTGCAGAAGTTATCTCTTTGGATGATGCTGACGATGATGACGAAGATGATGTCATTGAAAACCTTCCGGATGTTGATCTGGAAGATGACGATGAACCTATCGTTGCCGCAGATGACAATACGTTCTTAGAAACTGACGATGACGATGATGAAATCGGCTTCGAAGTTCCGGTAACAAAAGACGAAGAATAAGAAAATTTGCTGTGGCGCATTTTCCCTCTTGCAACATGTAAATGTTGTGACTAATTTGCGCCTCCAGTTGCTAGGGTGATTTTACCTCGCAATTACCCTTTGTTTGGGGCCATAGCTCAGCTGGGAGAGCGCTTCGCTGGCAGCGAAGAGGTCGTCGGTTCGATCCCGTCTGGCTCCACCAAACAACCCGCACTAGTTCCCCTGAAATTTCATCTCTTGAAGATGTTTTGAAAAGGTCGGCACAAAGTCGTCTGACCTAAAACGGGTTGTGCCATCAGGTATGCCCAACAGTCGATCTGTGGCCAGTTCTTGCACTTTAAGCGCCGCAATGGTCCGTTTGGCCGCGAACTGTAAGTCCTGCTCAGTTTGTGCATCCGCAGCGAGCTTTAGGCTATATTGATGATGATTTCCCAATTGGACGATCAACCTTGCGCTCGCAACCGGATCAGTGATCTTGAATGTGCCTTCGTCCATTCCGAGTTTTAACACGCGCGAGAATAAAGGCTCAACAACGTCCAGCAACGAATTTGTCAAACGCATGAGCAAAATTGCATTTTCATCTCGAAACAAGGCCAAGATGAGTGGCAGTACGGTTTGCTGCATTTCATCATCCTGTCGCTCCCGCAAAATGCTCAAATAAAGCTCGTAGCGTTGCAACGCCGAAAGGCCATCAGTTGCAAGTACCGGTTCAAATTCTTTCTCATAATCTTGAACAAATCGCTCGATAATACCGCCAAGCAGTTCATCCTTGGAGGTAAAGTGATGATAAAATCCGCCTTTTGAAACACCGGCTAACTTAATGATGTCATTGACTGTTGTTAGGTCATAACCTTTTGAAAAAAATAGGTTTTGTGCGCAATCTAACAATTGCGCGCGACGTTCGGTTGGCTGCATGTTTGTACGTTTTTTCGTCATCGAGCAATTTTCCACTTTACAAACCGACTGCCGGTCTGTATCTAAAAATACATAACCGACCGTTGGTCTGTATATGCGGTATTCCACTCCTTGTTGCAAGGGGCGGTGAATATAATGATCACATCGCCTGATGTTCAAAGGACAAATTATGATGTTCAAATTGCGAGAACGACCAATCGAGGCCGTCATTCTAATTCTGCTCACCGCAATGGCGCTGACGATGTTCCATTAGCAACACCATTTGCAGGCTGGAACATATCTAGACGCACTCAGCACGAAAACCCGGCTTTAGGAACACCACAATGAACAAACATACTGACAAGTCGATGAACGTGTTTTTCGCTCTGACGCTTGTGCTCGCCCTTCCCAGTTTTGTGCTGCTTGGGTTGACAGCCAACGGCAAAATTCTGTCGCCAGAAATGGCGTTTGCTTTTGTGCCTTTAGCCACGTTGGCACCGTTTTTGGCAGCCCTCATACTTGCATTTTATGAAGGCGGTTGGGCGAAAACAAAAGCACTTCTTTGGCGCACATTTGATTTCAAACGGACCAAGAACAAGATTTGGCTGCTTTTTGCGCTGATCACGCCACCAATTATTGTTGGCCTTGCATGGATAATCGCCTCGGTGTTCGGCCTTGCAATGCTATCCGCTCAGTTCCCGTTCATCGCCATTCCGATGGTATTCTTTATGTTTTTTGGTGGGGCCGCGTTTGAAGAAGTTGCTTGGATGGGCTATGCATTTGAGCCGCTCAAGCGGAAATGGGGGCAATTGAAAGCCACGATGATCCTCGGGCTTGTCATTTTTGCATTTCACATCCCGCTCTATTACTTTTTGATCGACGACAAGTTGACGCTGGCCATCCAAATATTGTTTCCAATATCCCTGCGCTTTCTTGTGGTGTGGATCTATAAAAATGCGGGCAATAGTGTTTTTGCCGCGGTCATCTTTCACACAACATACAATACTTGTTACTCGGTCTTTGAGGTAAATATTGGTGTTGCAACCGCGCTTTCAATTCTGGCGGCTGGCGCCGCGATGCTGGCTGGAGCAAAGCCTGCTCCGCGTGAGGGGTAATCCGAAGATATGTTAGGAAGGCGGGTGCTGATCGGCAGCCGCCTTAGCGGGTTTGCTGAATGAGGACTTAAATAAACCGCGCACAAATGCGGCGAACTGTTTGCGCTTTTCCAGCGCTGGGCGTTCGACGAAATAGTACGATGCTGCTGCGATAAGAAGGATGATCGGTGTTGAGATCGCCATCAATGTATAAACATCCACCGCTGGGAAAACCGAGATGACCATTTGTTTGATCAAGAACCCGTAAATGTAAATGCCGTAGGAAAAATCACCAATTTTGTTGAACTGACGGATGGGCCCTGCGGGCACATAAGCAAGCCAAAAACTCGTATAGCCAATCGCCAAAATCAATGAGAATTGATAAAATACGGTATCCCGCAGAACGACCGGCAGAATACATAGTGGCACAACCAAAATTAGCGTTACGGGGATTTTGTCCCTGAAAATAAAGGCGCCAGAGCCAACCAAGAAACACAAGCCAAACCGCATCACATGGTCTGCAGGTGCAATTGTTTGGCGCAGATCCGTCATGATGGTCACAGCAAAATACAGAGCTACAAATAGGCCAAATATGATCGCAAAACGCGATTTTGTTGCCATAAAGCCAAGCGTGCCCAAAACGGCCAAACCAACATAGGCAAGCGCCTCCCAACGCAATGTCCATAGGGGCGTATTCAATTCATAGGCAAAGGGTGCGCTGGCGAAAACACCGGGCAGGGTGCCATTGTCAATCAGCATGGAACTGGTGAGGGGCACATAGAGCCAAGTGCTCAGGTGCGCGAAGTAGTCAACAAAGCCCAAATTGGTGAACAGTGGACCAACCACAAACACCGTAAATATCGAAGCGACAAACAAGCCGGGCACAAGGCGCAAGAAGCGAGCTGAGAAATAGGAGATCATGTCGCTTGAACGCATTAGACTTTGGGCAATCAGAAATCCGCTGATTACAAAGAACACATTCACCGCGAGATGGCCCAGCGTATAGCCGGTCTCAACCATCAATGGCTCTGTAGCATGGTCGCCACCGACAACGATCGCGGCATGGCTCCACACCACGGCAAATGCTGCCAAAAACCGCAACAGATTGAAGTTATTGTCTCTACTGTCGCTAAAGTCTGCGATATCTTTTAGACGCTTCTTGCTGATCAAACTATGTTCCAAACATTACACAACGATGCCAAAAAAGCTTGGCAAGTGCCTTACTCAGCGGGAGTATGAGCCGGATTTGTTAAGAACTTAGAATCGTCAGCCTGGTTGAACGATGTGTTGTTCTTGTGTTGACGATCGCCGGCGGGCGACGCCGTGTCGCTTTCTTTTTGCCGTGCGAGCATGTTTTCGACAGCCATCCCGATAAAGGAAACCGCGATCACAGCAATATAAGTGCTGTGTTCCAACAGTTCGGCACGGTCGCCAACCACGGTATCAAATGCGCAGAACGCAACGAATGTGAGTGTTGAAAAGAACAAGCCGATCATGAACAGCCTATCCGCGGCTTCCTGCTCGCGTTTGCCAACAATCAACATTACATTGAGTGCTGATAGGAAAATGACAGCAATGCCGAGTTCCCAAAAGCCAGCAAATGTCAGAATTCCAGGCACATAATCCAGTGGCAATCCCAAATTCTCAAGATAGACACCAAACTGCCAGCTTCGGTCTTTGCCGAACCAGGTGATGGCGCCCACAGATGAGCGATTTAGGAATTTGTCCAGACCATTGAACAGCCAAAACACCATCCAATAAAGGACGAAACCGGACATAATTGTTTTTGATGTCAAATATTTAAAGTTCATCATGGGTTTTACGCTTCTTAAGAATTTTGTTGATTTTCAGCTAGGCTTGATGCCTGCTCACTGTCATCTGGATTGGGCTGCTGGACCGACCTTGCTTGCGCGACGGTTGTTAACTCAACTAAGAACCCATCGGCCATATCCGCAAATGCCAATCGCTTGGCTGTGCATGGCCCCATGGTTCCCCAAGTTTTCATTTCAGAAGTAGCCTTTTCCAATCCCGCCAATTGATCTGGCCTAAATGTCCCCAACAAAAACTTTCGGGCGTCCATAAGGCCTGCATAAAGGGCATCAGCAATTTTTGGATCGGTCACACATTTCTTGGCGATGATCCAACCCAATCGAGCGGATTGGTAGGTTGCAAATATGTGCTTTTGGTTCGGTTTTGGGTTCAAAAGGCTTTTTGATGGGGTACCAAACAATTTTTCCGCACGGTCCGGAAAATCCTTAAGCATCATAAGTGACGCTGTAACATCAGCCGTAGCAATATCGTCGCAATTTTCGCCGGCCTTTGTGCTCACCCAAGCCTTTTCAGCCATCTTTTTAGAGATCGTCTTGCCCACGCCAGTACGGGCACGCCAAAGCCACCAACGTGCATCAATATAGTCGGCCAAATAAGAGACTTTTTGGTCATTCGGGGTGATGTCGCAAATTTGATCAATGGCATAGCCATAGGCAATCACGGCGAAGTCCTTTCGCAAGGACTGCATGTTCTTGGCGTTGTCGGCAAAGCAGGCGCTACACAACAGCAAAAAGACAGCAATGATACGCAAAACACTGAACAATCTGGCATCCCCAAACTTAAATGGTTAATAACACGTTTATAACATGTTCGTGATCTGAACTCGACCGGATTGGGGTGAAATTGCCAGTCAATCGCTTGGTGTAGTTAATTGGAAAGGTTAAGATAATCGGGCTCGGCGGCTGCAGAGCAATCGCCAATTCCAACATTTCCGGGTTCGACAACAATGCAAAAAAGAATGAGCTTTCGGCCAAAACGCTGCCCGAAATATCGTCGCTCCACACTGTGACATACAGCGCGATGTAGGATGAAGGACATTGGTAACCATGCTTTGTGATTTCGGTGCAATTTAACACAAATTTGACGGCAATAATGCATTTGTAAGCTTGAATTTCGAAATCGGGCGGCCGAGACGTGGCTGCCCATTTGAGCGCGATGGACAAAAACATGTTGCGCATAGTTGGTGTAGTCGATGAATGTGGTGCAAAATACAGTGTCTGATCGTGATCTTTCCGGATCAAATGGCCCCAATCGCAGGGCTGCGCTGAGCCAAGGCACCTCCTTGATGCAAGTTGAGTGCGTCACTGGTGAGGAACGCTTTGCCGAACTTGCCGAACAATGGCAAAATCTAGAACAACGTGCCAACACAGATTTTTGTTTCTTCCAAACTTTTGACTGGTGCTACCGCTGGTGGTGCACGGTTGGCCGCGCCAATGCGAACGCCAAATTGTCCATATTCGTACTTTGGCAGGGCCGCGAAATGCAGGCCGTTTGGCCACTTATGATCGACAAGATGGCGCTGGGCACCAAAACCCTGCTGCCCCTGACGTCGCCGCATGCTGAATATTCGAACATTCTGGTCGATAAAGATTTGCTAGGTCGGACCGACGTTGAGCAATTTATTGATGATGTGCGCAAACTTACAGATTATGACCTATTGAGCTTGCCCAAAATTCCAGTTGGCTCACCGTTGCAAAGCCTCGTCCAAGGAAAGGGCCGGCTCGCGCCAATAGACGAAGTGGCGTCGATTTTTGATTTGACGGGTTTTGAAGATTTTGCCCAATATCAAGCCAATACGTCCAAATCAACCCGCCGCAACCGCAATAAGCGCAAGAATAAGTTGGCCCGGTTAGGCCAGGTTGACTATCGGGTGTTTTTTGCAGACCATCCCAAATATGCTTGGCTTGTGGCGTTGGCATTGGAGATGAAACGCGACTGGCTAAAGCAAACCGGGCGAAATGATGCCAAGCTTACGATAAACGGACTTGAGCAATGTGTTTCCACCCTATATGGCGATAGCAGGAACGGCATGGGCGCGGTTGTTGGCGCATTGATGGTAGATGACGAACCGGTGGCCATTGAAGTTGGGTTTTTGCAAAACGGCCATTACTATTCCTATATTGGTGCCTTCAAATGGAGCATGGCAGAACATTCTGTTGGCAAAATCCAAATTGAAGAAGCGCTGAAATGGGCGATTGAAACTGGCGTTGAAAAATATGACTTGTTGGCGGAACCCGCCGGGTACAAAGACAGTTGGTCAAATAATCAAGTGCCGCTGCAAAGTCGGGTCTTCCCGCAGAGCTTTAAAGGCTATTTGATCGGCGTTGTTTGGCAAATTCAACTGCGCCCCAAAGTGAAGACGCTTTTCAATTCAATCCCCAGCGAGTGGCGGTTGAAAATATTGAACCTTCGCCGCGCTGTTTCAAAAAACTAAGGCGTCGGGACCTTGATCAAAAACCTACGCCTCAAGTTGCAGTCGATGCTCGCACGGGTGGGCCAACTTCAGGCCGTGATCCAAGCGATGTCAGCCCTTGCAACCCGTGTTTTGGCGGCAGGGCTTGCCTATATTTTCCAAATCTATCTGGCGAAATGCCTAGGCATCGAGAATTACGGCATTTTCGTCACCTTCTGGACTTGGCAGGTCATCCTGACCCATATCTCGGTGATGGGCTTCTCAGAAAGCGCTGTGCGTTTCTTGCCCAAATATGCAACCCGCATGCGCGAGGACTTGATTTACGGGTTCATGAGCAATGGGCTCAAATTCGTGCTGGTTACGAGTTTTACAACCGCGATGCTTTGTGGGGTAGGGTTATACTATTTCGGTGGTTTGCTAGCGGACAATATGACCGGCTCAGCCATTGTGCTTGCCATCGGCTTACCCATTTTGGCGCTGGAATTATACATTGAGGGCGTCGCCCGCGGCATCGGTTGGTACATGATGGCCATCGTACCCGGCTTCATCATCCGACCAATCATCGTGATGGCGAGCCTGTTTGTGATGAGTATCAATGGGATCGCGCTGACCGCAGAATTGGCCCTCGCCACAACCGTTGGCGTCACGCTGTTTTTGATCAGTCTAGAAGCCATATTTATCAAGCTTCACGTCAAACGTATCAAGCCAAAGACGAGCCCAAGCCACCGCAAACGGCTGCGCAAATATTGGATTTACGCGGCGCTGCCTTTGGTCGTGGTCACCGGTGTTGAAGAACTGCTTTACTGGTCAGACATTGTCATTCTCGGCTTTATGGTGCCGTCTGAAAATGTATCCGTTTACTTCGCGGCCCTCAGATGTATGGCGATCGCCGGTTTTATTCACTATGCCTTTATGATGGTGTTTGCCCGAGAGTTCTCGTTAGCCAATGCGGAAGGCGACAAAACCGAATTGCAAACCCGCGTTCATATGGCGTCGACTTGGACATTCTGGTTGACCATTCCCGCTGTTCTGGTGACTTTGGCAGCAGGACCGTTTTTGCTTTCGCTGTTTGGCGAAGAGTTCGCCTCTGGCCAAGTGATCATGTTGGCCATCGGTCTTGGTTTGATCGGTAAGTCCGTCGTCGGGCAGGCGTCTAACTTGTTGATCGTTGTCGGTCGTGAACGGCTCAATGTCTTAATCGCCGCATATTCGCTGATCATCAATATTGCGGTCTCTGTTTCACTTGTGCCGCACATGGGCATCCTAGGCGCTGCTGTAGGCACCGCCACATCCCAGATCATTCGTTCGGCATTGCTGTTTTATTACTGCAAACTCAAAATCAACGTGTCCGTTATCGCCCATTTCGATCCGCGCAAAGTGCTGACCGCGAAGGCCGCTTCGTAAAAGCGACGTAGATCCCGCCGGTGCACATACAGCGTGCGATTGACTTTGCTGCGACACACAAGTGATAGTCGCGCGATGAGTACGATTGATCAAATATCTCAAAACTTTCGCCTGCAAGTTACGATGTTGGTCTTTTTGGTATTTGCAGGCGCCGAGATAGCGCTCTATTTCGGTGTGCCGTGGACAGAAGCACGAGACCGTGAGCGTCTGGATGCTGAAATTAGCGAAGTGCTGGCGCTGCAAAAAGAAACGATCACCGGCATATTTGACAAATTTCGTTTGATGACTGGCATCACGGCGCGTCAGCCAAATGTGGCAATGGTTTTCAGAACAAGCAACGAGGATCTTGCGACGCGCACAGCGCGGGATTTGGTGGTGAAGCTTGCCGGGCTTTCAGGCGCTGCCAATATTCAGTTTGCGCACCCCAATGGCGTGGTACTCGCTCAATCCAACCAATCCCCATTTGCGCCGGATACAATCGACGCTAGCCTTATTCGTGCTGCGGCGGAAGGCCGACTTGGCCGCGCAACAATTTTAACTGCATCTGGCGCGAGTGCTTATGGTTTTTCAAACGGGGTGAGTTGGAACGGCAAAATCATAGGCATCGTTGTCGTTTATGTTGATTTGCAACAGCTCGGCGATGCATGGGGGCTTCTAAGAGAGCCCATATATGTGACAACGCAAGGCGGTCAAAAAATCGTTGCCAACCAACTCGCCGAGGTGATGGAACAAGGCGCACTGAAACCGTTTGGAACCAGCCCTTCCATTGTGCGCCTGAATGTGAGAGGCGACAGCCTCACCTATTTGGCTCACGGGGAATATTTGCCACTTTTTGATTGGCATTTGAATGTGATGAAGAGCTACGCGCCGGTTGAAGCCTCAAGAGATCAGTTCATGGTGATCATCATGCTCATCGCGATCATATTGGGCGGCCTATTATATGTTTTGCTACAGCGTCGGCACATTTCTGCGACGCGCTTGGCGGCGGAGCAGGCAACAGCGCGTGAACTGGAGACTCGCGTAAAGGCGCGCACAAATGAATTGCGCAAAGAATATGACGAGCGTATTGCAGCGGAAGCTGCACTGCGGCAAGCGCAAACTGAATTGATGCAATCTGCCAAACTGGCCTCAATTGGGCAAATGTCTGCGGCCTTGTCGCATGAATATAACCAACCGATTGCGGCCATTCGCGCCTACGCTGACAATGCCAGCAAATTTCTTGATCAAGATAAAGACGATGCCGCACGCGAAAATTTGCAACGCATTGCGTCGATGACCGAACGCATGGCGAAACTCTCTAAAACGCTAAAGTCCTTCGCCCGCAAGCCAGGGACCAGCCTACGCGATGTGAATGTTGCCAATTTGGTGAAAGAATCGCTGACATTGGTCGAGCTGCAGGCGGGTGACAAAAATGTCGACATTCAAATTGGTCCTATCGCGCCAGCATTAACCGTCCGCGGCGGCAGTGTCAGACTATCGCAAGTGCTGGTGAACCTGTTGAGCAACGCCATTGACGCCGCTGCAAACAGCCAAGCGTCAAAGGTGAAATTATCCGTGAGCAGCGATCCAAAAAGTGTGGTGTTCACGATCGAAGACAGTGGGGTCGGCATCAGTGAAACTGACCGCGAAACCATATTCGACCCATTTGTCACTCAGAAAGAAGTTGGCCAAGGATTGGGGTTAGGGCTTTCAATCGCATACAATATCGTCCACGATTTTGGTGGAGAAATTGAATTGGGCGCGAGCGAACTCGGCGGCGCGGCTTTTTACGTTCAGTTCCCCAACACCAATAAGGAAACCAGTTAAGTGACGCTATCTTCCCCGCAGGTTTTGTTGATTGACGATGATGGCGATTTGCGCCATGCGCTGGTGCAAGCGCTCGAACTTGACGGCATGGATGTAACAGCGTTCGCGAACGCAACGATCGCATTGTCGTCTGTTACTTTTCTGTTCAATGGGGTGGTGGTTTGCGATGTACGCATGCCGGGCATGACGGGGCAAGAGTTCTTAAAAAAGGTTATGGAAGTTGATCCAGCCATCCCAGTGATTTTTATTACCGGCCATGGGGACGTAACGATGGCGGTGCGCGCTATGCGCGACGGCGCCTACGACTTTATTGAAAAGCCGTTCCCGCCCACCCAATTGTCAGCAGTGATTTCGCGGGCGATCGAAAAACGCCGCCTGGTAATGGAAAACCGTATCTTGCGCGAAGAGATTGACGCTGATGGGATGTTGGATGAGACGCTTGTGGGCAAATCCACCCATGTTGTGCGCATTCGATCGCAAGTAAGCATGTTGGGCGAAGCCGATATTGACGTAATGATAAATGGTGAAACCGGCGCGGGCAAAGATGTGGTCGCCCGAGCCTTGCATGACCATAGCGCGAGGAAGTCCAAACCCTTCGTGGCGGTAAATTGCGGGGCATTGCCAAAGGAGATTATCGAAAGCGAATTGTTCGGCCATGAGGTAGGCGCCTTTACGGGTGCAACGCAAAAACGCATTGGCAAGATCGAATTCGCGGATGGCGGTACGCTCTTTTTGGACGAAATAGAATCCATGCCGCTCGATTTGCAAGTGAAATTGTTGCGGGTTGTGGAAACGCGTTCGCTGGAACGATTGGGATCAAACAAAACCATCCCGCTCAATATTCGCATCGTTGCGGCCAGCAAACTGGATTTAGCAGCCGCAAGTGCAAGTGGCGATTTCCGCCAAGACCTTTATTTCAGGCTTAACGTCGCTTCAATTGACTTGCCGCCTTTGCGTGACCGCAAGGAGGATATTTTGATGTTGTTTTACAGACTTGCACGACAAGCGCGCGCACGGTTCCGCAAAGACATCCCGGACGTTACGCCAAGTATCATTGGGCAACTTCACGCTTATGAGTGGCCAGGAAACGTGCGCGAGCTGCGCAACTCAGCGGATCGATTTGTGTTGGGGATGGGGCTTGGTTTGCCGCTCGATGCAGTAGCCACGGACAATGCGTCAGATCAGTCCCTGCCGGACAAAATGGCGACTTACGAAAAAGCATTGATCGAAGCCGAAATTTCCGCACAAAGCGGATCGTTAAAAGCGACATATGAAGCTTTTGGTATTTCGCGCAAAGCTCTGTACGAGAAAATGAAAAAGTACAATATCTCAACGCCGGACTGATTTATTCTCGGTATGTGCATGTGTCGAAATCGACACAAAGGTCGCGATTTAGTGGGTTTGAATCTACCCACCTCAATCGAGTGATCGTATTCAACCTTGGCGAAAAGTCCAGTAAGTATTTGAAATATAACAAGTTGGATCTCAAGGAACGAGTTGGCATGGGGATTGCAATGTCTTTAGAGAAGGTCACCCACTTGGTGCCTTTGCAATAAATTCCTTGGGAGGACAAAATGTTCAAAAAATTACTCGTTGGGGCGACGCTTACTGCAGCCCTTATGGCAACTCCGGCGCTCGCGAATTGCGATAGCGGCGAAATCGTTATTAAATTTAGCCACGTGACTGCGGAAAGCGGGCACCCTAAGGGTGAAGCGGCCGCGGCCATCGCCAAGCGCATCAATGAAGAAATGAACGGCACGGCCTGTATGGAAGTGTTCGCTAATTCGACATTGTTTGACGACAATAAAGTGATGGAAGCATTGCTGTTGGGCGATGTTCAAATTGCTGCGCCGTCGCTTTCAAAATTCGAAAGCTTCACCAAAAAATACCGCGTGTTCGATTTGCCATTCCTGTTCTCAGACATGGATGCCGTGAACAATTTCACGCAAGGCCCAGTTGGCAAAGACTTGCTAAACGCCATCAACGACAAAGGCTATGTTGGTCTTGGTTACATCTATAATGGTCTAAAGCATTTCTCAGCTAAAAAGCCATTGGTTGCACCAACCGACGCTGCGGGCATGAAGTTCCGAGTTCAAACGTCAGACGTTGCTGTTGCAATGATTGAAGCGATGGGTGCCTCAGCACAAAAACTTGCATTCTCTGAAGTTTATGGTGCTTTGCAAACTGGCGTTGTTGATGGACAGGAAAACACTTGGTCAAATATCTATTCAAAGAAATTCTTTGAAGTGCAGGACGGTGTAACGGTTACCAACCACCAGTTGCTGACATATCTTGCGATCACGTCAACAGAGTGGTTGGACGGTCTAGACCCAGCTGTTCGCGAGCAGTTCCTTACCATTTTCAACGAAGAAGTTGTTGCGGCAAACGCAAAGGCAACAGACTTGAACGCGCAAGCACGTGACAACATTGTTGCGGCGAATGGTGTTGTGCGTGAGTTAACACCTGAGCAACGTCAAGTATGGGTCGACACTATGAAGCCAGTTTGGGCTAAATTTGCTGATGATATCGGTCAAGATGTTATCGACGCAGCTGTTGCTGCTGGCATGTAGTTAGACGGCTCCGGCCAAAGTGAAAGGGCGCGCTCCTTCGCGCTCTTTCATCTATCTGGCATGATGGCCAGAACAAAACATCACGAGAATTACGGGGGGAAGAACATGGCTTCGATCTGGCTTTATGCTGGCACTGGCTTGTTGATTGTTGGGCTATTTTTAGCTGAACGGCGTTGGCCTGAAAAAATAACCCGGATGGAAGAAAACGTGTTGGCGACATTGTTGGCGCTGATCACCCTGATTTCATTCGTTCAAGTTGTCATGCGTTACGGGTTCAATACCGGCTTCGGCGGCGCGCTAGAGCTCACCCGCATCCTTTTTGCTTGGCTCATCCTATTTGGCATGTCTTACGGGGTGAAAGTTGGGGCGCATTTGGGCGTTGACGCGTTTATCCGGATGTTGCCGCCTAAGGGATTGCGTGCGGTTGCCATTTTTGGCGCGGCTGCCACCCTTTTATACGCAACAATGCTGATCTCGGTTGATTGGTTGCACATGTTTGGCGCCACTTCAAAAGGCGGCGCAGTGACTTACTGGTCCAAAATGTACCAGTTGCAACTTGGGCTTGAAGATTTGAAGTATCCCACATGGGTTTACGAGTCGCTTGGGCTTGATGAACGCGTGAAGCGCTGGATGGCCTATTTGATTTTGCCTGTCGGGCTTGGCTTGCTTGGTTTTAGATCTTTGCAAGCAATGATCGAAATTATTCGCGGCGAACGCGAACTCATCATCGCGGGTCATGAAGCTGAAGAGTTAGTGGCAGAGAACAAAGACGTTCTAAAAGAGGAGCGTTCATAATGGTTGCTTCAATCCTATTTGCACTCGTATTGTTGCTATTGTTTTTGGGGGTGCCCGTAGCGGTTTCTCTTGGGCTTTCGTCGATCATCGTGATCACGTTTTTATCCCATGATTCAATGTCGTCCGTGGCATTGCAATTGTTCACCGCCGCCCAGCATTACACATTGTTGGCCATTCCGTTCTTCATTCTGGCTGCATCCTTTATGTCGACCGGGGGCGTTGCGAAACGCATCATTCGTTTCGCGATCGCAACAGTCGGCCACTTTCGTGGTGGGTTAGCCATGGCCTCGGTCTTGGCTTGTATGATGTTTGCTGCGCTCTCCGGTTCGTCCCCTGCGACGGTCGTTGCTATCGGCACTATCGCCATCGCAGGCATGATCCAAGTTGGGTATTCCAAAGAGTTTGCTGCTGGGATTATCGCCAATGCGGGAACGCTCGGCATTCTCATCCCACCTTCCATCGTGATGGTGGTTTATGCGGCGGCGACAGACGTTTCTGTTGGCCGGATGTTCCTTGCTGGCGTAATTCCCGGGCTTGTTGCCGGTGGCATGTTGATGATCGCAATTTACATCGTTGCGCGGATCAAAAAATTGCCTGCTGAACCCTGGAAGGGATATGGGGAAATATTGCAGGGCGGCAAGCAAGCCGGTTGGGGCCTGTTCTTGATCGTCATCATTATTGGCGGTATTTACGGTGGCGTGTTTACGCCAACGGAAGCCGCTTCGGTTGCAGCGGTTTATGCATTCCTCATCGCGATCTTTGTTTACCGCGATATGGGGCCGCTCAAAGACATTCCATGGGTGCCTGAAGACGCGCCGCGCCAGACACGAATTGGCTTCTCGGCCACAGTCTATGGCCTATCGCTTTTCGGCATCTGGATGACGTTATCATTCTTTGCTTTTGGTGACAGTGGAACTGTTAGTTTTGCTGCGCGGTTCTGGACAGGATTGATTGCAGGTATTGCGGCAATGGTCTCTTACACCATGTGGCGCGATCCTCAATCAAGCCTTGCACGTGTTCCCGCTCACCTGATTGCTGGGCTGCCTATTTGGGGCAGAAACTTAGGGCTGATTATCGGTAAGTTCCCAACAGCCATGTTCCACAACGACACCCGCAAAGTGCTTGTCGATGCGTCGAAAACAACATTGATGCTGATGTTCATCATCGTCAACGCGTTGCTGTTTGCGCACGTATTGACGTCAGAACGTATCCCACAAGTCATCACTGGTTTGATGCTTGACGCTGGGTTCAACTGGTTCACGTTCCTTATAGCAGTGAATATTCTGCTGTTGATCGGCGGTCAATTTATGGAGCCATCTGGTCTTTTGTTGATCGTTGCGCCAGTTGTTTTTCCCATTGCGATTGAATTAGGTGTAGACCCAATCCATTTGGGCATCATCATGGTCGTCAACATGGAGATCGGTATGATCACCCCGCCCATTGGGCTCAACCTGTTTGTGACCTCGGGGATAACGGGGATGAGTTTGATCCAGGTGGTCAAGGCAGCCTTGCCATTTGTCGCCGTGCTGATGCTCTTCCTCGTGATCGTGACCTACTGGCCCGCACTTTCAACCACCTTGCCATATGCGTTGATGGGGCCAGAGATTGTGACCCGATAGGCAAATCAAAAAGAAGGTCAGGTTTGAGACTTGACCTTCTTTCGCCATGCGGCTGGCGTGGTGCCGTAAATCTTGCGGAACTGACGAATGAAGTGGGTGGTATCTTGCCAGCCGACATGGGGTGCGATTTGATCAACGGCTAAGTCCGTGTGCTGCAATAGCTGCGCCGCTTTTGCTACCCGGGCAGATGCTATCCAAGTGCCAACTGTAAATCCGGTTTCGCTTTTTACCCGTGCTGCCACATGGGGAGCGGTGCGCCCAACCGCTTCTGCCACGTCGGTCAGAGAAATGGGGGTGAAACTATGTTGTTGGATGAAACGTAGAGCCTCTGCGACCAATCTCGAACCTGTTGCTTCTTCGCCCATTGCCGGGGTGGCCCTGGCGACTTCGGCCAAAATCAACGTGATCAAACTGCGTTGCACATCTGTGCTTTCTGCTGTTTGCCGTTCGGTTTCTTCTGCAAGGGCTTTAAACCAAACCTGAATTGATTTTTGTGCTTTCTCTGGGAGTGAAACCACTGGCATCGCCCCAAGGCGAACATCCGCAAAAGGGCGCATGACGGCCTGTGTTTCATCAAACCCAAATCCAGCAGCAGAAAAGCCAAGCAGCCAATAGTCAAGATTTTCCCCCGCAAGGGGACGATGGGGCACGCCAGCGGGTACAATGGTAATGCTACCGGGCAATGACAATGCCTCATATCGTTGTTCCATGGTGAACCAGCCATCAAGTGCGAAAAGCAGACCATGTTCCGAATGTACAGTTACAGGCGCCGGGTTTGTAACAGCCCCAGTTTCATGGATCACATAACATAGCGGGTGTGGCACGGGTTCTAGTTTGGAGCTGCTGGACAATCGATGTTTCCGAAAAACCGTAAGATCAGCCGATAATACCCAAATCGGCGCTCTAAAGCAAACAGGTGAATGGGCCTAAATTGAGGGCATGGAGCGTTCAAATTCAGAGGTCATTATGAGAAATACGGAATTCGATCTTATCATCATAGGTGGCGGACCTGCCGGCCAATCGGCCGCACTAATTGCCGGGCGCACTAGATTGAAGACAGCCTTCATCAACGCAGAAGAGCCTCGCAATTTTGTCACCACCGCTTCGCACGGTTTCCTAACCCGAGACGGCGCTCATCCAAGTGAGATTTTGGCGGTGGCAAAAGATCAGCTGAAAAAATATGGAACGGTCGAGTACGTCAAAAGTCGGGTGAGTGACGTTGAGCGTACATCATCAGGGTTTTCAGCTACCTTGGCGGATGGCCGAGTATTGCATGGAAAGAAAATGCTGATCGCAACCGGGCACAGGGACAATTTGGCGGAATTGGAATTACCCGGCATAGAAGCGGTTTACGGGAAGTCCGTTTACCCCTGCCCATTTTGTGATGGGTTTGAACATAAAGACGAGGCACTGGCCATTTTCGGCGCAAGTGCTGTCGAACATTTCGTGCCCATGATGCGGATCTGGTCTGAGGACCTTGTCGTGTTCACCAACGGACAGGTATTGGACGCTGACGTAAAGGCTGATCTTGTGAGTAAAGGCGTGCCGGTTGAAGAGGGCAAGGTAACCGCGCTCATTTCGGCTGACGGAAAATTGACCCACGTCGAACTTGTAGATGGCCGCAAGGTCGCCCGCCAAAGTGGCTTTGTGGTTGAAGAGTTCTCTTCGCCCGCGACCAACTTTGCCGAGCAGCTCGGCGTCATTCCAACCGAGGAGAACGATTGGGGCATGAAAGAGCTTGCAGGCGCATCCGGCACAACCAAGATTCCGGGGCTCTATGTCGTTGGCGATGCCCGCATCGGGTTTTCTGGTATTGCGGCCGCGGTAGCTGAGGGCGGGTTCTGCGTCGAAATGATGGTGCACGAACTAGCAATGGAACGCTGGAATGCGCTTGGGGAGGTTACCACGTGAGCCAGACGAAAACTCAATTGCTATGGGAAAAACAAGATCGCCATAAAGGCGATCGGCGACGGTTGTTTCAAGCCGTTGGCGAGGCCATCCCCGCGAAGAAAGTTCTTTATGCGGGGAGCTATGTCGATGTGGCGCCGTCCTTCACCTTTGACGATGTGACCTATGCAGACATGGACAACCGGGCGAACAAATTCTTCGCCGATATTGAAGGTGTTCGCCAGATTATTTCCGACAATTGTGGCGGCACCGATGCAGCGTTTCAGTTCATTCACGGTGATTTCTATAACCTCGAATTGCCTGCCAATAGTTTTGATTTGCTGATTTCGCTTTATGCCGGTTTCATTTCCGATGCTTGTGGTGATTTATTGCGAGTTGGGGGAACGTTGCTGGTCAATTCAAGCCATGGCGATGCCGCACTGGCAGCACTTGATCCGCGTTTTGCACTGGCAGGCGTGATTAAGTCCACTACTGACGGGTATAAAGTTTCTCGAGACGATCTTGATACCTACATGATCCCCAAGAAACCAAAGCCAATTGCGGTTGAAGAGCTGATGGCATCTGGGCGCGGTATTGCCTATACCAAATCGCCCTTCGCTTATCTGTTTGAGCGGGTGAAATAGGCATGAAATTAGCTAGGCGAACCTGAATTGACTTCAATAAGCCGAGAGCAGGCTGATCGCTTCGCTCGCCAGCAACAGGCCCGAAACTGTGGTGCCGAACAGCCCTAACCATTTCCAGTTTTTCAATTCTTGGGCGTGCTTTGAATTTTGCCCCATGCGCCAAAGCGAAAAATTGACCATCATGAACACACAAAGGATCATGATGCTTGTGGCGCGCGCTAAATGGACGAGTGGGAATGTAAGCGCCAAAATGATCGTTAGTACGGCAACAAACAATGTTGAAAATGCCGGAGTTTGGCGTTTTCGATCTAGCTGCCCAAACAATTGTGGCACGAGGTTTTCTTTAGCCATGCCGTAAAGCACCCTAGACGCCATAATAATGTGGACCAAAATACCATTGATCATCGCAGTGGCGGCAATCGCTGCGACTGCGCTACCATCTCCGCCGGAAAGCGCGCTATATAGATCCGCAATTGGCGCGTCACTATTTGCCAATTTTGACAAATCCATACTCGTCACAGCAACGAGTGCAACCAGCATATATATCGCTACAGTTATGCCGAGTGTGATGATGATCGCACGGGGCACCGCGGTGCGTGGGTCCGTTGTTTCTTCAGCCATATTTTCGATATCTTCGAACCCAACAAAGGCGAAGAAGGCGATTATTGCAGCAGAGCTTAGGCTAAAAACATCGACGCCAACCGCAAGTGGGTTGAGGTTGAGGGCGAAAATGACGTCAGCGTCCAGGTTGGGAAACCCGAGAAAGCATATATAGGCAAGGGTGCCGAGTTCGAGAACGGTGATTAGCGCCGCAAAAAGAACGCTTTCTCGCACGCCAAACCAAGCAACTCCGGCAAGAATCATCACAACAAAGCTGGTTGTGATTGGTGCCGGGATATCGATCAATTGTTGAAAATATCCGGAGAACGCAAGCGAAACGACAGCGCTTGAAATGATTGCAGTTGCGACGACACCAAAACCAACCAAACGCCCCCAATTGTCACCCAAACCAATTTTAACGAAAACAGCCTCTCCACCTGCCCGCGGATACATTGAAGCAAGTTTGGCGTATGCCAAGCCGGTGGCACCTGCAATAAGTCCGGCAAGTAGAAATGAGATGGGAGCTTGGGGGCCAGCAATGCCGACAATCTCGCCGATTAGGGCAAAAATGCCAGCACCAACCGTTACACCGACCCCGTAAAACACCAACATCGGCAGTGATAAAGAGCGTTTGAGTTTTACAGGTTCAGTTTTTGTTGTGTGCAATTTTCCAACTCCCGATTTGTCAGACCCTATCTGAAAAATTTAGAAGTCAATTGATCCAAATTAAGTGCCGCAAAACGTTTGGTGCACGCGTTCATCAGGTTCCGGCGGCAGCGTGTAGGCGTGATGAACAGGCTGATCTTGATAGGGTGTACTCAAAACGCTCATAAGTTCTTCAAATAGTGAAAAGTCACCTTCAGCCGCCGCGTCGATCATCGCTTGCACGCGGTGATTACGCGGGATAAATGCAGGGTTCACAGAACGCATCAAAGTTTGATCAATGCGTGCTCCTGCTTCGGTATAGCGCAGCCAATTATTGATCCACTCAGTGAGCGGCAGTTGCGCACCAGTAATTTCTGGGTTTTGCAAGTTAAGCAGAGAGAGTTCGCGGAAGGTGTTGGTATAATCAGCACGCGCTTCTTTCATAAGATTGAGCAACTCAACTGCCAATGCGAAGTCACCATCTTGTTCTGTTTTGATACCAATTTTCGCCAACATGCCAGAGCGGAAGGCTGCATCAAATTGGGGCGCGAATTGATCAACGCTTGCTTGACCAATTTCAAGCGCTTTCTCCTCATCATCACTCAATATTGGCAACATGGATTGGGCTAAAACACCAAGGTTCCAACGGGCGATCTTGGGTTGGTTTTGATAGGCGTAGCGTGCGAACTGGTCGATGGAACTAAAAACTGTCGCCGGGTCATATTCGTCCATAAATGCGCAGGGCCCATAATCAATGGTTTCGCCCGCAATAGACATATTGTCGGTATTCATGACGCCGTGAATGAAGCCGAGTAATTGCCATTTGGCGATCAATTCTGCCTGTGACGTTACGACACGATCAAGAAACTCAGCATATTTGTTCGGTCCATTGATATCCGGAGCATGTCGTGCAATTGAAAATTCTGCTAATGCTTCCAGCCCATCTTTGTCGTCGCGTGCAACAAAGAACTGAAAGGTGCCAACCCGCACAAAACTCTTGGCCACGCGGGTGATAATCGCGCCGGGAAATGGTTTTTCTCGGCGCACGATTTCGCCGGTCGTTACCGCGGCCAATGCACGGGTAGTGGGCACACCAAGGGCATGCATGGCTTCTGACAAAACATACTCGCGCAGAACAGGCCCAAGCGCTGCGCGCCCGTCGCCATTTCGTGAGAAGGCGGTGGGGCCGGAGCCTTTTAGCTGAACATCAAAATGCTGACCGTTGCTGTCCCAAGCGTCACCCAACAATAATGCGCGGCCGTCACCCATCTGCGGGTTCCAATGGCCAAATTGGTGGCCTGAATAGGCCATGGCCAATGGCGTCGTATGCGGCGCGGTCATGTTGCCCGAGAAAATGGATAATCCTTCGTCGCCAGACAAGGCAGCATCGTCGAGTTGCAATTCAGTCGCCAAGGGATGATTGAACCCAATCCATTTAGGGGCCGAAACCGGCGTTGCAGACTGCAGCGCATAAAAACGCTCTGGTAGCTGAGCATATTGGTTGCCGAAATGCGGTGCGTTGTGTGCGGACAAAATTGAACCCAATTCTTTTGCTGGAGCGAACGAGAACTGATTTGGTAACAGCAAACCCCATTAAGTGCGAAATCAATTCTGTGTGCGTAAATCCGTGGCAGCAAGCGGTACGCGCAAAATCGATATATAGAATTTATCAGATATGCAAAAATTAATATGTTTTAAACCATGTCAACGCATTCTTCGACCACCGTCATATTCATGCGTGGTTCAAATTTATGTTCTTCCAGCTATCGCGACTTCTTACGATCCGCAATAAACTGATCTTCTTCATCGGCTTGATCGCATTAGGATTAGCGCTGATTGCGTCAACCTATGTCTCTGGGCTGAATAGAGCACAAAACGCACTGACTGCCGAAAAAGAGCTGAGTGAGTTGGCACAGAGCTATAGCAGCTCCTTG
Source organism: Maritalea sp. YIW29 (assembly GCF_057219265.1). Lineage (NCBI taxonomy): Bacteria > Pseudomonadati > Pseudomonadota > Alphaproteobacteria > Hyphomicrobiales > Devosiaceae > Maritalea > Maritalea sp. YIW29. The sequence continues at coordinate 256,863 of NZ_JBXVVF010000002.1, read as the reverse complement.
GTGGAATATAAGAATTTCGACTATCTGCGCGAAAGCTTCTTGCGCACGCGAAGCCCCGAAGCGCTTGCTACGCTTCAAGCTGCGTTCAAGCAAACTGAGGCGTCACTGGTTGCGATCCAAGACCAGAAACTGTCTAATCCAGATGCCATTGCGACCGCATTGCAGGGCCTGTCTGTACAGCTCGAATTGCTGCAAGATGTCAGCACTATCCAGTCCGATTTGGGATTGGTGACCGAATATGCGGTTCAATATACTGAGGGCCAAGGCATTGACACCGTGGACAATCTCGCCGTGCGCATTTCCAATGTGGCTGGTCGTCTAAGTAATCGCATATCGGAAGAGTTTGAGTTCGATGAAACGGTGGAAATTGCGCAGCTCAATGGGTTGTTCAACAATGTCCGCCGCGCCGAGGCCAATCTGACGGGGCTACCGATTGACGACAATTGGACATCGTTCAGCCAATTGGTCGCCAAATTCAAAAGTGAGGGCGGGGGAGCTGACCTTGATCCAGATTTTTGGTCTGAAATTGACGCTGAGTTCGCGACATATATGGCGGAAATGACCGCGTGGTGGAGCAAAAAACAAGAGCTCGATGTAGCTGTGCAGAGCTTGGTTGATAATTCCGAGCGTCAGCGCATGCAAATCTCTAGCCTTGCCGATCTCTCTCAGGAGGCAGCTCATACCGCGGCTTTGGAGGCTGCAAATGAAGCCGCACAGGCTCAAACCATAATGTTAGCGGGCGTTGCAGGGTTTTCGGCGATCATTTTGATTATGGGCATATCGATCATTGTTTCGATTGTGCGTCCATTATCGCATATTACCAAACAAACGGATCGCCTTGCAGATGGTGACTTGGAAATTGAGCTACCCAACTACCATCCTAAAACTGAAATTGGCGCGATTACGAAATCACTGTTGGTGTTTCGTGAGAATGCGAAAGAGCGATTGGAGTTGCAATCCGAGCAAGAAAAGCTCGATTTCACCAGCAAGCAAAAGCTGGAGCAAGAAGCGCAGGCGACTGCACGTTTTATCGCGGACTTGCGCCATCAATTTGAAAAGTTTGGCGCAGGTGAGTTTTCAAATGACCTCTCGCCGGTTAACGGCCTAGCATTTTCCAACGAAGTTTGCGGCGCTGTAACCGAGCTGGGCGATAATCTGCAATCCGTGTTGGATGAAATTCACCACATGGTTTCTAGCATGGCGCGGGGTGATCTAACCGTGCGCGTTGATGATGATCGACCGGGGCGATTTGGCGAAATTGCAAAAGCACTTAACTCAAGCGCAGATTCGATTTCCAACGTGGTGTCGACACTAAAAGTCAGCATTGGCAATATGGATTCTGCTTTTTCTCAGTTCAATCAAACGGCCCGGGAACTATCCCAGCAAGCTGAACGGGAAGCGCAAACGGTTAAAACGACAACCGACGCTGCCTCAGGTGTTTCAACTGCTGCAGCATCGAACCGGGATACCGCACAAGACTCGCTTGGTATTTCAACCAAAACAGCGAAATCTGCCGAAAAAAGTCAGAAAATACTGCAAAATACAATCGCACAAATGGATGCGCTACGGGCCCATTCTCAGAAGATGGCGTCCGTTACCGATCAGGTGGGCGAAATGGCGTTCCAGACCGATCTCTTGGCACTTAACGCCTCTGTGGAAGCTGCAAGAGCCGGGGAAGCTGGCCGAGGGTTCGCCGTCGTGGCCGGTGAAGTTCGTGGTCTTGCCATTCGTTCTGGCGAAGCGGCCAAGGACATTCAGCGCCAAGTGGAACAAGCTATTGCCGAAATTCAATCAAGCGTGCAGATGGTGCATGATTTGGGCGACGAGCTTGGCGACATGATCGGGCAAACTGATATCTTGCACACCAGTATTGAGGGCATTACGCAAAGCTCTGACGATCAAGCCACGACGCTTCTTGATATCATGCGTTCATTGGGCACCATCAATGAGATGACCCAAATCAACGCCGCATTGGCAGAACAAACCAGCCAATCCACGGTGCAATTTGTGGCAGATATTCAAAAACTGACGGAGTTGGCAGATTTCTTTAGCGCCGGTGGCGCGTCCAACAGATCAATGGCTGCATAAAAACTAAGCCTTACTGATCTGCCAAAGGTTAACAAAAAAGGCGGAGAACAATGTCTCCGCCTTCTTAAACTGATATCAAAGCTTGATCCTAGTTCACGCCCAAGCGTTTTTTGATCGAATCCACCGTCGCCCGTGGCGTCGCTGCCAACAATGTTTTGGTATAATCGTGCTGTGGGTTAGAGAAAATCTCCTCCCGCGTATTCTGCTCGACGATTTCACCAAAATACATCACCATCACCCGATCAGCGATATATTTGACCACCGATAGATCATGCGAAATGAAGATGTAGGAGAGGTTGAACTCGTCCTGCAAGTCCGCCAGCAAGTTCAAGATCTGCGCTTGAACAGACAGATCAAGTGCGGAAACAGGCTCATCCAAAACCAAGATCTTTGGCCGCAACATTAGCGCCCGCGCAATCGCAATCCGTTGACGTTGGCCACCAGAGAACATGTGCGGATAGCGCCCGTAATGTACTGGTTCTAGTCCAACTTTCTCAAGCATTTCCATCGCCAATTTGCGTCGTTCATCAGCAGGCATATTCGTGTTGATCACCAATGGTTCTTCCAACACGTCGCCAACTTTTTGGCGGGGGTTGAGTGAGCCATATGGGTTTTGAAACACGATTTGAACCCGCTGACGCATGTCGGCAGTTGGCTTTTGTTTCTTGATATTGATGTCCTCACCTTCAATCTCAAGATCGCCGGCTGTTTGGGCATCAATCAATGTTAGAATGCGTGCCAACGTTGACTTTCCGCATCCACTTTCACCAACAACTGCAAGTGTTTCGCCTTCAATGACATTAAAGCTGACGCCTTTTAGAGCGTGAACAATATCGCCTTTTTTGAACATGCCACCCTGAGTGACATAATCGCGATAGATGTTTTCAGCTTTCAGGATCACATTACTCATGATGCGGCTCCTTCATCGGCAAAGCTTTCAGCAAAGTCAGAAACGGTTGGCAATCGATCGCCTTCAGCACGTTCTGGCAGCGCAGATAGCAAAGCCTTGGTATATGGGTTTTGTGGGTTCTCAAACAATTCAAGCACGCCAGCTTCTTCCATCTGACGTCCCTTATATTGCACCACAACCCGCTGCGCCGTTTCCGCCACAACGCCCATATCATGGGTGATCATGATCAACGCCATGTTGTTTTTCTTTTGAATATCCAACAGCAAATCAAGGATTTGTTTTTGGATGGTCACATCAAGCGCTGTGGTCGGCTCGTCAGCGATCAAAAGATTTGGATTGCACGAAATTGCCATCGCGATCATCACACGCTGGCATTGACCGCCAGATAATTGGTGCGGATAGCTTTTTAGCTTTTTCGCCGGATCAGGAATGCCCACAAGTTCGAACAATTCAATTGCGCGCGCTTTGCGTTCATTTGGGCTTAATTCAGTATGTGCCTTGAGCATTTCATTGATCTGAAAACCAACAGTAAAGCACGGATTAAGGCTTGCTACGGGTTCTTGGAAGATCATCGAAATGTCTTTGCCGATCAGTTTACGACGTTCGCCTTCGCTCAGATTTTGAATATCCTTGCCTTCAAACGTCATCTTATCGGCCGTGATGGTTGCGGTATTGGGCAGTAGGCCCATCACAGCAAGCATTGATACAGACTTACCCGATCCACTCTCGCCCACAATGGCGAGAATGTCGTTTTGATCGACCTTAAAGTTGACCCCATCAACAGCCTTAAATGGGCCGTCTGCGGTGTCAAAGGTCACGGTTAGATTTTGGATTTCTAATACATTCATGCCACTAACTCCGCTTGAGTTTTGGATCAAGCGCATCGCGCAAGCCGTCGCCGACCAAATTGATCGCCAAAACGGTGACTAGAATCGCAATGCCCGGGAACGTAACAACCCACCAAGCCCGCAGCACGAACTCCCGTGCCTCGGCCAACATAGTGCCCCATTCAGGGGTCGGCGGTTGAGCGCCCATGCCCAAAAAGCCAAGAGCCGCAGCATCCAAGATCGCCGCAGAGAACGACAGTGTCGCCTGAACGATCAATGGTGCCAGGCAGTTTGGCAAAATGGTTTTGAACATAAGCCGCATATGCCCCGCACCTGCAACTTGTGCGGATGTTACATATTCGCGGTTGGCTTCGCTCATCACCGCTGCGCGGGTTAGCCGGGCAAAGTGGGGTTGCAAAACGATCGCGATCGCAATCATCGCGTTCACAAGGCCTGGGCCCAGGATAGCAACGAGCACCAAAGCCATCAGCAAGGATGGAAATGCCAAGATGATGTCCATCACCCGCATGATAATACCATCGACCCAGCCGCGGAAATAACCCGCAACCAGTCCGATGATAATGCCACCGGTCAAGGAAATCGAAACAACGACCACCCCGATGAAGAGTGAAAAGCGCGAACCATGTATAAGACGCGAGAGCATATCGCGGCCAACAGCGTCTGTACCAAGTATATAAGTCCAGCTGCCACCTTCAGACCAAGCAGGTGGCATCAAAAACGCATCGCGATATTGTTGCCCGGGATCGTGTGGTGCCAATATTGGCGCAAATGCTGCGACAAATATCATGAACCCAAATACGACGAGGCCAATGACCGCGCCTTTATTGGCACTGAAATAGTGCCAAAACTCTTTGAGCATTTGCAGTTGCGCGTTGCGCGCCTCTGCTTTGACCTGAGATGGGTCAACTTTTGTTACTTGTGAATCAGTCATCTAAGTACCTCACTGATGCCTGATGCGTGGGTTAATTAAGCCGTAAAGCACATCAACTGTCAGGTTCACCACCATAACAATCAATGCGATCAGCACCAATCCGCCCTGCACAGACGGATAATCCCGTCTAAAAATACTATCAACCATCCACTTGCCGATGCCCGGCCAAGAGAAGATGGTTTCCGTCAGAATGGCGCCAGCAAGCAAAACACCAACCTGCAACCCAATGGTTGTGATTACCGGTATGAGCGCGTTGCGCAACGCGTGTACGCCAATAACCTGCAACTGGCCTAAACCTTTTGCCCGCGCCGTGCGCACATAATCTTCGCCAAGCACTTCAAGCATCGCCGATCTTGTCTGACGGGCAATAACCGCAAGCGGAATTGTGCCCAAAACAATGGTTGGCAATATTAAATGCATGAATGCGGATTTGAACGCGCCTTGTTGTCCCGACAATAAACTATCGATCAGCATGAAGCCGGTGACTTGTGGGAAGAAGTACAGAAGGGAAATCCGACCAGAAACCGGTGTCCACCCCAATGTGCCCGAGAAGAAGATGATGAGCAAAAGCCCCCACCAAAAAATCGGCATTGAGTAGCCCGCAAGTGCAGTGCCCATCGCGACTTGATCAAACCATGATCCGCGCTTTACCGCTGAAATGATCCCGGCTGGAATGCCCAAGGCAATCGCAAATATGATCGCACAAAGCGCAAGCTCTACGGTTGCTGGAAACAGGGTCATAAATTCGTCCAAAACAGGTCGTTTTGTCGAAATCGATGTCCCAAAATCACCTTGGAACAGATTTACCAAATAGGTGAAATATTGTTCCCATATGGGGCGGTCAAAGCCGAATTGAACCAGAAGTTCTTGGTAGCGCTCTGGCTTAACACCGCGTTCGCCTGCAAGCGCCAGGATAGGATCCCCCGGCAAAACACGCACGAAACCGAAAGCCACGATGGTGATGCCGAAGAATGTTGGCACGATGAGTGCCAGCTTATTTAAGATGAATTTGAACATTCTTTTTCCTAAGAAAACAGGCGCTGAAAATCCAGCGCCTGCTCAAGTCCATTTAAAGTGTCATCAAGATCTACTGATCAAGATCAACGCCGTCGAACCAGTGGCCACCCAATGGGTCCATTACATAGCCTTTGACTTTTGTAGACATCGGCATGAACACTGTTGAGTGAGCAATAGTTGCCCAAGGCGCTTCACGCTTAAACACAACCTGTGCTTCTTCATAAAGCTTTGTACGCTCAGCAATGTCAGAAGTTTGTTTCGCTTTAAGTGTCAAAGCGTCAAATTCTTCATTACACCATTGTGCGCGGTTTGAACCACCAACGCCGTCACAGCCCAATAGAACCGCTAGGAAGTTGTCAGGATCACCATTGTCACCAGTCCAACCAAGTAGAACCGCACCTTTGCGATCTAGCTCTTTCGAACGTGCAAGGTACTCACCCCACTCGAATGAAACGATCTCAACTTCAACACCAACTTCAGCGAAGTCAGCTTGCAAGACTTCGGCCATACGGCGAGCGTTCGGGTTGTACGGACGCTGAACAGGCATTGCCCAGATTTCCATTTCAAGACCGGTTACGCCTTCAGCTTCAAGTGCTGCTTTTGCGGCTGCTGGATCGTATGGGTCGTCCTGAATCGCGTCGTTGTAAGACCACATGGTAGGTGGAATTGGGTTTTTCGCAGCAGAACCAGCACCCTGGAATACCGCGTCAAGGATCGCTTGCTTGTTCACAGCCATATTAAGCGCTTTACGCACTTTAGGGTTATTGAACGGCTCAACTTGCGTGTTGTATGCAAGGTAACCAACGTTCAAACCTTGTTGTTCCATCATAACCAAGTTGCTGTCGGCTTTTAAGCCTTCAATGTCAGCAGGGTTAGGATATGGAGCAACGTGACACTCGCCAGCTTTCAACTTTTGCGCGCGAACAGCGGCGTCAGTTGTAATCGCAAATACGAGATCGTCGATTGGCTGCTTGCCACCCCAATAGTCGCCGTGTGCCGCATAACGGATCACAGCATCTTTTTGGTATGCAACAAAGCTAAATGGACCGGTGCCTACTGGCTCTTGGTTCAAGTTTTGCTTTGTGCCAGACGCATCTAGCTGATCAGCATATTCTTTAGAAACAACTGAAGCGAAATCCATTGCAAGGTTTGCAACCATTGGTGCTTCAGGACGTGTCAGCATGAACTTCACTGTATAGTCGTCAACTTTAACGATGTCAGCGATAAGATCAGGCATAGACATGCCGTTGAAATATTCCCAAGAAATGCCTGGTACATATTCATACCATGCGTGATCAGCATTGCGTTGACGATTGAATGTGAACAATACGTCGTCCGCATTGAAGTCGCGCGTCGGTGTAAAGAAGCTTGTAGTGTGGAATTTTACGCCTTTACGAAGGTTGAATGTATATTCCAAACCATCTTCTGATACTTCCCAGCTTTCAGCCAAGCCTGGAATGACTTCTGACGTGCCGCGCTTAAATTCAACCAAACGGTTGTAAAGTGGCTTAGAAGAGGCATCGAATGTTGTACCCGCTGTATAAGGTGCAACGTCAAACCCTTCTGGTGAGCCTTCTGAACAATAGACAAGTGTCTTGGCATAGGCAGAACCCATGACCGTTGCACTCATCAATGCTGTTGCTGCCAACAGCTTTGAGAATTTTTTCATGATATTGTATCCCTCCAATTATCATTTAACGGCACTCGGACGCCGCTTGGTAAACAAAACCGCTTTTGTCGCTTTGCGCAACCGTAAATCAAAAGAATTTTGATGGAATTGTCCGACAAAGCTCATAATTTGTAAACGAACTCCTGAATCTGTCCCAACGATTAATGACTTAGCGTTGATTCGAGGTGATCCTCAAATATCAGAGAAGGATTGTCTTGTTTGGCTTCTTCGAACCCAGCTTCTGCCAAAAGGGTCGTTTTTAGAAAGGAAATCATGCCTTGAGCCGCGTTTTCACCGCCAACAAGCGCATAGTGGCCGGATTGAAGGCGGCTAATTAACTGCTTCTTGATTCGAATATAGCGCTCACTGGCTTCAGGGCCGGTGCTAATGGATAAGGTTTGTTTGAAATATCGGTGCAGCGGACGGGCAATATGAAATGCATTTTCGACATGGCAATAAGCGTCCAGCATAAGACCCAAATCAACCAAACATGGCAGGTCTGTATCATACTTCACCGGGACCCGTTTTCGGTCATGGGCAACCATACTGTCCATAGAAAGGTTTGTGCGCTTGTAAGATTGGGCACTCAACTGTCGATCCTCGCCATCGCAACCCACAAATCTTAGATGGGCTCCCTTATCGGTTACAACCTCTAGACCCGTCGTCACCAATGGATGTTCCAGCAATGCGCCAGCAACCATTTCCAATTTTTCGGGCACATACTGGTCGTCTGCATCTAACACGGCAATGTAGCGCCCGCTCGCCATTTCCATGCCCACATTGCGGGCATTGGACGATCCGGTGCCTACGCCATCGGTTTGGGTAAGTTTAATCCTGGGGTCGTTGATGCCGTTCTCATCCAATAGGTTCCGATAGTCAAACTGGTCATCAACAGAGATGATCAGCTCAAAATCTTTGTGCGTTTGAACAAGGGCGCTCTGCACACTCGAAACAATCGTGTTTCGCGCGTTGTAAGCTGGCATAACGATTGAAATGAACATTGGCATTTTCTTGTTGCTTGGATGGGATAGATAATTCGGACGCCTACAATTAACTCATTTGTGTGCCATGAAATCAACTTCTCACTTGAACTTATTCGCGAGCTAACCATATCTTTAACAACTGGTGCCGCTAAGCGGGCCAAATTGTTGCTTTAAAAAGGACGGTTGAGTGTTTGGCCCAATGATTTAGCCAAGGGCAGATACTCCAAGAAAAGAATATGTCACGAATGTCATTTTTCTCCTCTCCATTTCTCCTCGGGTTTGACGAGTTCGAGCAGCGTCTTGATCGGTTGGCGAAAGCTGCCGATGGCTATCCGCCATATAATATTGAGCGGGTTTGCGCCGAAGACGGTTCGGAGACTTTTTTGATCTCCATTGCGGTTGCTGGCTTTTCAGAAGATGAGTTGGAAATAACGCTGGAAGATAGTCAGCTACTCATCCGAGGGCGACAATCAGATGATCCAAAGCGCGAATTCTTGCATCGCGGCATTGCAGCGCGGCAGTTTCAGCGCAGCTTTTTGCTTGCAGAAAGCATGCTGGTTGAAGGCGCAGATCTACGCGACGGGCTTTTGAACGTCATGATCAAACGGCCAAATGTCGAAAAAGTCGCCAAGCGCATCCAAATCAAGTCAACCAGCTAAGACGCTGGATGGCGATGCCAAAAATTTGAGTATAGGAGTTTAAGATGGCCAATTCTATCAACACAATTCAGTCAACCCGACCCATGAGCGCCGAAGACTTTCGCGCGTTGGGTGAAGACAAAATTGTTTATAGCCGCCAACTAACAGGCAAACAGCTCAAAGCCATGTTTCCAGAAGCGAAAGACGCGCCGGAACAGTTGGAATTTGAAGCGCTTTTTGGTGCGGACGGCACGCCCTTATTGATCACAGACGATCACGATGCCATCCATCAATGGTTGGCAGAAAAAGGGCAAGATATGGCTGTTCGGCATTAATCTGCCGCGCAGCAACCATCGTTCAACTGGTTTAATTAGGCAGCGTCAGACTGGCCCGGTGTTCGGGTCAGCAAGTCGTAGAGCTCTTCACTGTTACGAGTCGACCGTGCTTGCTCTGCGATATTGTTAGATCGTACTAAGCGCGCAATACGCGAAAGTGCTTTTAGGTGATCGGCGCCTGCGCCTTTGGGTGCGAGCAACACGAATGCCAGATCTACAGGCTTTTCATCAACGGCTTCGAAGTCGATTGGGTGATCAAGTCGCACAAATATGCATGTAACACCGCCAAGGCCCGCAACTTTGCCGTGGGGGATGGCGATTCCATCGCCAAGCCCCGTAGTGCCTAATTGCTCACGCTCTGTAAGCGTCTTAAAGATTTCATGTGCATTGCCATCAACCAGTTCGGCTGCCTTGTCCGCAGCGATTTGCAACAATTGCCGCTTACAAGTTGCCTTAGCACAAGGCACGATGGCATCCTTTGAAAGGATATCAACCAAATCCATGAATTCTCTCTTCGTTAAATCGAAAAAGCGCGTCTTAAGCGTCCTGTGGCTTTGGGTCAACCCAGCCTATATTGCCATCAGCCCGGCGATAAACCACATTTACGCCGCCATGTCCAGCGTGACGAAAAACCAGCACGTCATCTTGAGCTAAATCCAGCTCCATTACGGCTTCGCCCACGCTCATGGAATGTAGGTTCGATGTGCTTTCAGCAATCACAGCGGGGGAAAAATCCTCGTCGACTTCTTCTTCCAATTCAGGCGACGCCAGAATGTAAGATTGGCTGGTCGCTGCAACGCCGGCAACACGGCGGTGATTTTTCAGTTTTCGCTTATAACGCCTGAGCCGTTTTTCAATATGTCCTGCAGCTGTCTCAAATGCGGCAATTGCATCACCAGCATCTGCACTTGCTTGCAAAACCATGCCGGTGTCCAAATGAATGTGGCAATCTGCATTAAAACGATTGCCTTCATGTTCCAAAGTGAGATGCCCATCATATCCGCCATCAAAATATTTAGTGATCGCAGATTCAAGATGGTCCAATGCCTTTGTGCGCAATGCATCGCCGACATCCATGTTCTTTCCTGAAACACGTAAGTTCATTATGTACCCCATTTCGTTGGATTTATTTGAAGGGCTCTAGAGCCGAGGAGAATATCCTCACAATCAAAGTCTAACGCCGAGTATGGCCAAAGAGCAATCGCTCAATTGTTAGATTATCAGCTCAATTTCACTTCCCTGCGCTTAAAAAAAAGAGTAGTATTTATAGCTATGCACTTATGAATCACACCGCATTTCGCGGCGCATCTAGTGTTTTGCAAATTTCTCAAGATTTGACGCTAATTTGAAACAGATTGCTTGAAGCAAAGTTGAATTTTGGTGCCATGCGCCACGGTCTAAGCAAAGACACTTATGTTCTTGAGGTAACAGGGTTTTAGCTACTCAGCGACGTTGCCAAGCCAATGGCTTAACCCAATAATTCGCGCTTTTGCCGACGGCGGAGCACTGACGAGGGAATGTTCATCGCTTCGCGATATTTCGCAACGGTCCGGCGCGCTACGCCCATTTGATGTTTGTCGTTCAAAATGACGGCGATCTTATCGTCAGATAAAATCTTCTTTGGGTCCTCGGCATCAATCAATTGCTTGATTTCGTGGCGGACCGCAGCAGCCGAATGATCGTCGTCACCGCTTGTCGAGCTCGAAATTGCGCTGGTGAAAAAGTCTCGCAATTCGAACAATCCGCGCGGCGTCGCCACATATTTGTTGGCCGTAACCCGGCTGATCGTAGATTCATGCATATCCACCGCTTCGGCAATCATTTTCAAGGTCATCGGCTTTAGATGCGAAACGCCATGCAGCAAAAACCCGTCTTGCACCCGCGCAATTTCGCTCGTGACCTTCAAAATTGTTTGTGCCCGCTGATCAAGGCTTCTGGTCAGCCAATTCGCTGTTTGCAAACAATCCGTGAGGTAGTTCTTTTCCTCTCCCTTTTTCGCCTTCGCCGAAATTTCTGCATAGTAAGTCCGATTGATCAAAACGTTGGGCAAAACCTCGCTATTGAGTTCAATCTGCCAACCGCCATCATTTCCAGCCCGAATATGAACATCGGGAATAACCGGCTGAATGGCAGTGCCTTCAAATGAAACGCCAGGCCTTGGATTGAGCCGCTTGATTTCATCCAACATGTCTTTTAGATCGTCCTGATCGCAATTGATCAGCGCCATCAACTCTTTGAATTTGTGGGCCGCGACCAAATCCAAATGATCGAGCAAGGCCTGCATCATCGGGTCGAGACGGTTCTTTTCTTTGAGCTGGATGGCAAGACATTCGGGCACATCTCGGGCAAATATGCCGACGGGATCGCAACCCTGAATGGCTTCAAGAACCGCTTCAACATGTCCAAGTTCAGTACCCAACTGGTCCGCAATTTGCTCCAGACCAATATTGATATATCCGGCTTCATTTAGATTTTCGATGATCGCACTGGCAATCAACAAGTCCCCGGGGTGGCGCAAAATCAACTGAACCTGTTCGATCAGGTGGTCACCAAGCGATTTGGTGGAGGACACATATTGGTCGATCTCTGCCTTCTCAGCACCGACACCGCCACCTAAACTTTGCCCACGGCCCTCTTGCCAATTGGTGGTGGATTGGGAAACGCTGTCTTGTCCGACCTGTTCTGGGAACAAGCTGGCCGCATCGGTATCCATTTCGCTGGCCAACGAGGTTGCGCTTTCGAACTGCTCGCCTTGACTAACAATATCTGTTGGTCCCGCATCCGCCTGGTCTGATTGGGGAGCTTCGGCTTGTGCACCTTCATTGTCGCCACGTTGGTCGGCATTTGGATCGGCCCGGTCCAACAACGGATTGTGCAGCAATTCATTTTCAACAAATGTGGATAATTCTTGATGGGACAATTGCAACAGCTTGATTGACTGCATCAATTGAGGCGTCAATTTGAGCGTTTGAGATTGTCTGAGTTCAAGACGTGGCATGAGCGCCATCAGTTAATGCTCCACTGCGGGTCAGTTGCGAGCCTCAAATTGCCACGATTTGGCCAACCGACACAAGCCGCATATACAAGTTTCGTGCCAGAATTTAAGTAAGTTCCGAATCGGGGTAATTAATTCTTTAAAGCACCACGTTGGTTAGATGCAGGAAAGGCGTCATGAAAGTTGAAACAGGTGACCATTTTACTGGTCGGTTCGAGGTGGAGCGAAAATTCAGATGCGCCGATTTGAAACTAATCGCAGCGCGATTAGATGCGTTGGGCGCTCAGCCGTTTATGCTCGGCGGTACAGAAACCGATATTTATTTTGATCTGGCTGACCAAACGCTGTCGCGCAACAATCAAGCGCTGGTCATTCGAGAGATGGTGCCCAGTAATCGAGTTTTGATTATTTCCAAAGGTCCGGGCGTTGACGAGTGTACTTCCATTGAAACAGAGGGCTTTGCAGATGTCTGTCAGATGTTTGCTGGGTTGGGTTTTCGAAAAGTTCGACAAATTGTGAAGGATAGGGATGTTTACTTCCTCGGCAAATGTCATGTTACGTTAGACCGGCTGGCCGGTTTTGGCACGTTTGTGGAGGTGGCGATTATGGTTGAAGAGGATCAGCTTGATGAGGCGAAAAGACTGGTCGATGACACCGCGCAAAAATTGGGTTTGCCGAAAAACAACTTGGAAACGCGATCCTACGCGCAAATGATTGATCGTGTCGCTTAAAGCGCAAAATCCTCGCCCAAATAAACCCGACGTGCTTCGGGGTCTGCGGTAATGGCTTCTGGCCGACCTTGGATCATCACTTGCCCACCATGAATGATGTAGGCGCGATCCACTAATCCAAGCGTTTCACGCACATTATGATCGGTGATCAAAACCCCAATTCCTTTATTGGTGAGCTGTTGCACCAGCGCTTGAATTTCACCCACAGCGATTGGGTCAACGCCTGCAAAAGGCTCGTCGAGCAGCATAAAAACCGGATCAGCCGCGAGCGCACGCGCAATTTCAACCCGTCGACGTTCGCCGCCAGAAAGGGCGAGCGCGTCCGCATCTCGAATATGGGTGATCGAAAACTCTTCCAGCAGTTGGTCAAGGCGCTCCTGCCGCGCCTTGCGGGTTTTTACATGCCCTTCAAGAATGGAGAGGATGTTGTTCTTCACGCTCATGCCGCGAAAAATCGACGGCTCCTGCGGCAAATATCCCATGCCCAAACGACCGCGTTGAAAAAGCGGTAATTTTGTAATGGGCCGCCCGTGCAGGAGAATTTCACCCTGATCCGGCGCGATAATACCCATGATCATGGAAAACACCGTGGTTTTACCGGCCCCGTTTGGGCCCAATAGCCCAACAGCTTCGCCGCGATTTACCGCAACGGATACGTCACGAATGACAACTTTCTTGCCATAGGATTTGGCCAATGAATGGGCAACCAGCCACCCTGTTGGGTCGAGTTCAGCAGTGCTCACGTCTAATTGTCCGATCCAAACACAGCGGTCACACGACCATTATCATCGCCGCTACCAACAAAACGGGTGGTGTCATCCGCCAGATTGATGGTCATTTCTTCACTATTCACGGCATTGCTGCCATCAGCTTGAGTCACATACACGTCACCGAGTAGGCGAACAATTTTTGTTTTCGGATCATAAACACCATGGTCTGAAATTGCTGTCTGCGTACCATATTCAATACGAATACGCCCGTCCGCGGTTATTTCCTTCAGGTCCGAGGGGCCACCTTCGCCGTAATAGGCAATGACCCTTGGGGCCCAAAGTGTAAATGTTTCTTGAACCACGACCACATCGCCGGTGAAAGTTGCGGTGCTTTTACCTTCATCAATATCGAATTGATCACCGGTTATGTTTACTGGTCCATCAGTTTGAGCAATTGCAGGAACACAAAATAGAACGAGGGCAAAGAAGCTTATTTGCGCAAGTTTTATGACCTTCAATATTGGTTTCATCGCAGCAACTCTCAGTCCTGTGGTGTGAAATTCAGGGTAAATTTCTTAAAAGTCCAAAGTCCTCGGCCAGCATCATAAAACATTGTGTCAGCATCAAGTGTTGTTCCATCTGCAAACTGAAATTTTATGCCATCTTGGCCTTCAAAAATCTGTTCAGCGATTTTTGCGACGCCGCTGCCTATCGTACCTTTGTCGCCATTGCTGGCTAGGATATTGATCGTAGAAAGCAGCTCTAATTCTTCTGTGGAGAATGTATAAATGCCGTCAGCCGAAGTCGCGCGGGCAGTCGTTCCGTCTATGAAATATAGATCACCCAGCAAATCAACCAGAGTCACTACATTTTGGTTGATCAAATCGGTTTCTCCGCTATGTGCGGATACATCATACCTACCCCCATCGCTTAAATTACCCTTTGCACGGGGGGCATCCACAATAAGCCGATTGTCGGATATGCGGATTGCATCAAACTGGGCCGAAGGAAAAAATATACCGACCAAAATGGGTGTGATCAGCACTAAAAACAGCAAGATGCCGGCGAGCGGGACCAATATGCGCAACGCCCGCACCACAAATCGACGTTGTTTAATCGCGTTAAACATCTGATCAATTTGTGGTTGAAGGGTGTTTGAGCCTGCATCGAGCATCAAGAATACCTGTTTGTTTTAACTATGCGCGAAAATGTCAGTTTCTGGCCAGCCCGCGAGATCAAGCTGCACCCGGGTTGGCAAGAAATCAAAGCAAGCCTTGGCCAATTCGAGACGTCCCTCGCGGCGCAACATACGATCAAGATGGCGACGGATGTCGTGCAGATATAGAACATCGCTGGCAGCGTATTCTGTCTGCGCGCTGGTCAGTTCTTCGGCGCCCCAATCTGAACTCTGTTGCTGCTTTGACATATCCACGCCCAAAAGCTCTCGCGACAATTCCTTCAAACCATGCCGGTCTGTGTAAGTGCGCACCAGTTTAGACGCGATCTTGGTGCAATAGGATGGCGTCGTCATGGTGCCGAACGCATTATAAAGGGCTGCGACATCAAATCGAGCAAAATGAAAAAGCTTGGTTACGTCTTCATCGGCCAGCAATTTCTGAATGTTTGGCGCTTCTGTTTGACCCAGCTCGATTTGTACAACATCAGCAGTGCCATCACCGGCTGAAAGTTGAACAACGCACAAGCGATCCCGAAACGGGTTTAAGCCCATTGTTTCAGTGTCGATGGCCACTTGGCGTCCATAATTATCTAAATTCGGCAGGTCGCCTTTGTGCAGTCTTATGGTCATGAAATGGGCCCTGTTCGTTGTGCAGTTTGGTTTCAATCTTTACCTGCAAAAGCTCTCAATTGAAACGGTTTATTCGAAGGCAAATTGATAAACTGAACATTATTGGATGGCGGCGTTTGGCAAACAAAAACATGGCCGATTGCCTAAAATGTTAAATTGTCTATGATTTCGGACATGTTTACAGCAGAGGGTGTGAACAAGTCTTCAGATTTAGATAGGGGTTGAAACGAGTTATGCTCAAGGAATTTAAGACATTCGCCATGAAGGGCAACATGGTCGATTTAGCAGTAGGTGTCATTATTGGCGCAGCGTTTGGTGCAATCGTCGGGTCATTGGTCGACGATGTGTTTATGCCAGTAATTGGCCTACTACTCGGCGGCGTTGATTTTTCTAACATGTTCATCATCTTGAAAGATGAGGCCGCTGGCAATTATGCGACTTTGGCAGCAGCGCAGGAAGCTGGCGCCGTCACCATGAATATCGGTCTGTTCATCAATGCGATCGTAAAATTCTTGATTGTGGCATTTGTGATCTTCTTGGTCGTCAAGGGCATCAATTCGATGAAAAAGAAAGAAGAAGAGGCGCCTAAGGCACCAGCCGCGCCTTCAAAAGAAGAAACATTGTTGACTGAAATTCGCGATCTATTGGCGAAGAAATAAGTTATCTCATCAATTCGAGTTGGGGTCGGTTTTCCGACCCCGCTCAACAAATGCCCATTCTCTAAGTCGCAGCCAAAATATCGTCCACATACTTGTCCGCCACCATGTGCGGAAGTTCACCGGTTTGGTGGGACCTATGCAAAATCTGTTCGGTTGTTTCGCCAAGTTGCTTCACTTTCCCCTTGACCCAACTTTGATCTGAAATTTTAAGGATTTCGGCTGCCACGTTGATAATGCCGCCGCCATTGACCACGTAGTCCGGGGCATAAAGGATGCCTTTATCAGCCAGCAATTGTCCGCAATTGTCGTCTGCAAGTTGATTGTTGGCAGCCCCGGCAACAACTTTTACGTTAAGCTTTTCAATCGAAGATGGTGAAATGGATGCGCCCATTGCGCATGGCGCGAAAATGTCGGCGGTCTGGGCGTAAATTGCATCTGGTTCGACGATTAACGCATTGAACCGGGTTTTGGCTTCGTCAATGGCGATTGGATTGATGTCCGTGGCGATGATTTTAGCGCCCGCTTCGTGCAAGTAACGACATAGATGCATGCCAACATGTCCCAATCCTTGCAGCGCGACAGTTCTCCCCGTTAAGTCGGGCGAGCCCAAGCCGTGTTTCGCAGCAACTTGCATACATAAAAACACGCCCTTTGCCGTTACAGGCGAAGGGTCGCCGCTGGCATAGGGACCATCAGTTAAACCGGCGGCAAACGAGGTGAACTTCGCGGCCTCAGCGATGTCATCCACTGAAATGCCAACATCTTCAGCGGTGTAGTAGCTGCCCTTAAGTTCGTCAACAAAACGACCAAACGCTTGCATAAGCTCGGGCGTTTTGTCTTTTTTAGGGTCAGCAATTATGACAGATTTTCCGCCGCCAAGTGGCAGGCTTGCCGCCGCATTCTTATACGTCATGCCACGTGCTAGGCGCAGCGCATCGGTCGTTGCCGCTTCTATGCTCTCATATTTGAACATGCGGCACCCGCCAGCGGCAGGACCCAATTTTGTGCTGTGCAAGGCGATGATTGACTTGAGACCAGACTGACTGTCCTCAGCATAAATGACCCGCTCGTAGCCCGGCGCGTTAAGCTCTTTGATATTCATACCCAAATCCCCAGAGGTATTTTTTGTTTTTCTCCTGTTGTGGCGTGCCCGGCAACACCCGTCAACATCACATGGTGACAAAACATCACGATCCACCTATCCATTCGACTAAGGTAGGTAAGAAATGGCAAAACTTGGCTGCGATTAGCCTAACAGAATGCGCATATTTATCCCGCCAACAAATGCGGCAACCACAGCACAAGCGACGGCACTGCGATGAGCAGCAGGACGCGGATCAGTTCTGCTGCAAAAAACGGCATCACGCCTTTAAATGTTTCACTCATGGGGATGTCTTCAGACATTGATGAGATCACGAAGACATTAAGGCCCACCGGTGGCGTGATGAGGCCGAGTTCAACGACAATGAGCGCCAGTATTCCAAACCAGATTTTAAGGTCATCGCTGCTCATGCCAAACCCGGCACCGGCGGCCAACTGGAAATCACCGCCGTTCAATTCAAGCAAAACGGGCCAGAAGAACGGGATGGCCAAAAGGATCATGGATAAGGAATCCATCAGGCAGCCCAATATAATGAGTGCAAGCAAAAGGCACGCGAGTATAACAAATGGAGGCAGTCCTGAACTCACCATCCAATCGGCCATGGCTTGGGGTACGCCAGCTCGCGACATGAAAATTTTCAGCATTTCTGCGCCCAACAAGATCAAATAGATCATGCCGCTGGTTTTTGCGGTTTCTTGTAAAACCTCGCGCAAAGTGGTCCATCTAAGTTTGCCGCGAATGGTGCCATATATCCAAACAAGCAGAACCCCAATGGAGGCCGCAGGCGTTGGATTGAAAAGGCCAAAATAGATCCCGCCGATCACCAACCCAAAAATGGTAACAACAGGAATGACGCCGATAGTGGCGCCGATCCATTCCTTTCGGCTGACATGTTCGCCTTTCGGCCCTGCATTGGGAAAAATGCGCACATAAATGGCAATGGTCAGTAAAAACAGCAAAACCGCCAATATGCCAGGCACAAATGCGGCCATAAACATGGTGACAATATTGGCTTCAACGATCACCGAGTAGATGATCAAAACAACGGAAGGCGGAATGAGAATGCCCAGAACACCGCCTGCGGCAAGTGTTCCCGTTGCAAGGGCTGGTGAATAATTTTGCTTGCGCAACTCGGGTAAAGCGACTTTGCCCATTGTTGATGCGGTTGCGAGCGAAGAACCGCACACGGCCCCAAAACCGGCACACGCAGCGACCGCCGCCATTGCAGTGCCGCCTTTCGCCCAGCCAAACCAAGCTTTGGCGGCGCGAAATAGATCGTGGCTTAATCCGGCCCGAGTTGCCAGTGCGCCCATCAGGATGAACATGGGCAAGACGGACAGATCGTAGATCGAGAATTGTCCGTAGGCCAGGGTTTTGAGTTGGCTCATGAAAATGTCGGCGCCATTGAGCAGCGTAACGCCTATACCGCCAACCAAAATCATCGCATAAGCAATCGGCATCCGCACAATAATGAGGGCGACGAGCGCCGCTAAGCCTGCAAAGCCAAGGGTGAGAGCATCAACCATCGGTTTGCCCCACGCGAAGGCTGGAAATGTTGTTCGCACTCGTGATCAGGCTGGCGATTGCCAACAGTAATAGTGATACCAAAATAGGTACGAAGGCGATCCAGTGTGGTAGGCGCAATATAGAGGTCGTGTAGCCATAATTGAGTTGATCCATCAGCCCGTAACTCATGCGCCACAATAGGATGCAGGCAAATATCAGCGCGACAATTGATCCTAAGAGTTTGAAAATGGTGATGGTGCGCGGCTTCGCTTTGCTGGTGAAAATATCAGCGCTGACATTTGCACCTTGCAATTGGCAATAAGGCAAAAAGGCAAACACCGCGATCGCGACGCCGATTTCGGTCAATTCAAAGTCGCCGGGAAATGGCGTGCCAAATATTCCTCCAACCACCGAGACCCCATTGACGGCCACGACGCCAAATAAGGCAATGCCGCCGAGCATTGCCCACCATCGAATGAGCTTCTCGCTGAGGTGGGTTATATTGGTCCCGTGGATGTGGTTGTTCACAATGGGTGCTGCTTTGCAATTGGGCGTAGACTATCTTCTAGCCAAACCATGAAAAATAATAAAGCAGTCAAAGTGCTCCGTACGGAGCAAGACCTTATAAGAGCGCCTTAACCTGATCGAGAACGACTTTCCCCATGGCGTTTTTGGGCAGTTCATCAACAAATTTCACGGCTTTGGGACGTTTAAACTTTGCAATGCGCCCGTCCAAGTGATCGAGCACCAGTTCAGTTGAGACCTCCTTGGATGCATTGATGACCGCAACCGGCACCTCGCCCCATTTCTCATGGGGCTGACCAACAACCGCGACTTCGCTGACACCGTCAATCTGGCTGACAACCCGCTCGATTTCGGCAGGATAGATATTTTCTCCTCCAGAAATGATGATGTTTTTACTGCGGTCGCAGAACCAGTAAAGGCCATTTTCATCAAGTGAGGCGATATCGCCGGTTTTAAACCAGCCGTCGACGAACGAGTCGTTGGTCGCGGCAGCATCTTGCCAATACTCGGCGAAACAATTGGGTGCCTTTACCCATATTTCGCCAGGTTGACCAAGGGGTGCTTCTTGATCTCCAGCCATGAGTTTGATCGCACTATTCAAACCAACTCGTCCGATTGAACCGACACTATCAAATGCTTCTTCAGCGTGTTGATAAATGCTGACAGGCCCAGTTTCAGTTGCGCCGTATATTTGTATGACTGGCACACCTTTGGCATGTACTGCCTCGATCAATGCGACCGGCACATCCGTTGACCCGATGGCCATGCACTTGAGGGATGAGATGTCGAGCTGTGCCCAGTCCGGCATGTGCATTAGACCGTTCAGAATTGTTGGAACCACCGTCACCAGCGAAATCTTCGCATTCGTGACCCCGTGAACAAAGATATCAGGAGAAAACTGTGCCGCCAATGTCACCGTGCCGCCAGCGAACAATGTCGGTAGCGTTTGAATGTTGATTCCACCGACATGAAATAGCGGTAGGAACGTCAATGTATGGTCGTGTTCATTGATGTCGAATGCATCTACGCTTGCGTAGGCATTAAACTGAACTGATTTCTGTGTGTGCACAGCACCCTTTGGTCGGCCGGTTGTGCCGGACGTATATACGATCAGAAACGGATCATCGATCGATGCGTCGCCCAAGTTGGCTTCTTGTTGCTGAGCGTCGCGCAGCACGCCTAAGTAGAGGGCACTACCGTCAATATTGGAGCCTGTGCCAACGGCGCGAACATCGTCAACATCAGCAATAACATCTTCTACATGTTGGGCAAACATGTCGTCAAAAAACAGGGCGCTAATATCGGCGTTTTTGGCTATATAGTTTAACTCGCGTGGTGCAAGACGCCAGTTGAGAGGCACGAAGATCAAGCCAAGCGCGGCGGCGGCAAAAATCAAAATCAGCTCTTCGTCGCTGTTCTTGCCGTAAAAGGCAATGCGATCACCATGCCGAAGTTCTAAATCATGTTGCAACGCCGACGCAGTTCGGTCTACCGCCTCGCAAAGCTGCAGGTAGCTATAGGGCACATGCTCCTCACCCAAAAAGTTGAGTGCAACTTTATTGGGGGAATTTTCAGCATGGCGACGCAGCCAATGATCAATTGTCTTTAGCTGCGTCTCTGGATTGACGGTTTGCGCACCAAGCTTTTTTGCGTGCGGCTTAGGCGTCATCTGTTTCGCCATCTTCGTAAAGTGCGCCCTTGCCCAATTTGTCCATGCACAACTCAGCGGTCCACGGCAACATCAGTGAGCCACAACGACTATCGCGATAAAGCCGTTCTAGTGGCAAACTACGCAACATGGACTGGCCACCACATGTGCGGATGGCGAGTTGTGAAATCTCGTTGGCGTTTTCCATGACGGTATATTGAGCCGACCAAGCGCGCAGCAATGCGTCTTTTGAAGGCTCTGGCCGCGCTTCAGAAATTGACTGGAACCAAATCGCTTTTGTTTGTTCAAGCATCAGGCGCATTTGCGCAACAGCAAGCTGTTTGGTTGGATACATGCGGCGCTTAACAGGTGGCATGCCTTCAATTTCGCCGCGTAGATATTTTACGGTGAAGTCATAGGCCGCTTGCGCGATCCCCATATAGGATGGGGTGAGGGTCATGAACATATGCGGCCATTTTTGTGCAGCAGAGAAATAGATACCCCGTGGCATTAATTGCTCTTCAAACGGCACAAATACATCTTTGAAAATCAGGGTGCGCGAGACGGTGCCGCGCATACCGAGTGGATCCCAGTCGCCAACAACGCTTACGCCCTCGGCGTCATTTGGCACCGCAATATACATGGTGTGACGACGTGATGGTTCTTCGTCTGGTGTCTTGATTTCAGAACAAAGTGCGCCGTAATAGTTTGCGTGCCCGGACAATGAGGCAAAGATTTTCTTGCCGTTGATGATCCAGCCTTTTTTTGTTCGAAGGGCCGTTGTGCCAAAGGCCTTGAAACCAGCAGCGGCAGCGCCCCCTTCAGAGAAGGGCTGAGCGTAAATCGCGCCTTCATTTAGAATGCGTGCATAATGGTGCGTGCGATATTTTTCATGTTCTGCACGAATGTCATCTTCCATTGGCAATTGGTCTGCCAAAAAGCCGGTCCACAGACAGGAACTAACATGCATGTTGAACGTTAGTGCCGTGGCGCCGCAATAGCGGCCAATTTCGGCGGCTGTCAGCATGTAGGTTTTAAAGTCTGCACCTAGCCCACCAAATTGCTCAGGAATACAAACACCAAGCAACCCTTCGTCGCGCAAATCTTCGTAGTTTTCGGTCGGGAAAATGGCTTCACGGTCATATCGCTCAGCACGGTCCGCGAATTTGGCTTGGCTCAGTTCCCGAGCTTTGGTGGTCAGGTTTGCCTGTTTTTCAGTGAGGCCCCAATCCTGGGGCGTAAACATTGGCTTGTCTTTAGTGGTCATATTATCCTCCCAAACTCAAAAAATTCTTCACGATGGCGTTGGTTGCGGTGCTCGCTTCCAAATTGACCAAGTGGCCTGCGCCTTCAATTAAGTGAAATGTGGCGTTCGGCATTTTTGATGCCATTTTTTCCATTGTTTTTGCCGGTGCATTGCGATCGTGGTCGCCTGCGATTAGGCATGTTGGATGCAAGATCGTGCCCAATTCCTCACGGCGATTAAATCTAACAAGGCACTCAATGATTGCACGATACGTCTCCAGCGGAACTTCACTCATGGAGTTCACCGCATTTGCGATATCAGCAGGTTTTGCAATCGGGCCGACAATCTCAGGCACAAACGCGTTGGCGAGTTCTGCCATTGACTTACCCGCATTCAATGGGGCAAGCCGCGCTTTTAAGAACGCATCTTTAAAGCTCTCATCTCGCCCGCCAAATGCCGACGTGGTGGCAACGAGAATTAGTTTTTCGACCCGTTCAGGAAATCGAATTGCAAAATCTATCGCGACCATGCCGCCAATGGATTGGCCCAGCAAAACAGCACGTTCAATGCCCGCAGCGTTTAAAAAATCATGCAGCTTGTTCGACAGCGTTTCGAACGTGGCAGGATTCACGAGGTGCGATCCGCCATAACCAGGCAAATTCAGCGCAATCACACGGGTGTATTTTGGTAATTCATCCAGTTGCGGGCGAAAACTGTCGGTGTTGCCACCAATACCGTGCAGGCAAATAATGGGTGTTTCACCCTTCCCATAATCTTCAAAAGTGAGATCGATTAAGTTTTGCATCAATCTACCAATTTGCCGTTTTCAACGACATTTTGCCCATCAAGCGAGATGGTGCATTCCATCATGGGTAGATCGAAATGGCCTTGGGTGAACCGGTTTGCAAATTCGTTGGCGCCGGTGGAATAAAGGAAATTGCCGGCCACCGCTCGTAGCTCGGTGCAATTGCAGTCGCGCTTGTCATACATGGTCAGCGCTTCATATCGAGCGCCTTTATGTAGACCCCATCCTACGTGGCTGGTTGCATATGCTTCCGGGTCATTAAAATCCGCGAGGTAAGTGCGCATAAGTTTGGCATCGACGCCAGTGCCTTCGACATCCACCACATAATCATTTTCAAGGATAAATGTGACTTGGCTTTCAAAGTAGCGCTTGAACGTTAGGTTCATATCGCCGGATTGGAAAACGAGGCGGCCATTCGTTGTGCCCTTTGCAGGGAACGAAACAACAATCCCGCCGGGCCAATGGGCCAATGTGCCCGGCCTGTCTGTCCAGCCCCAAACGCCAACTGTCGACGCGTCTTGCATATTGACGGTGAGGTCAGTGCCCGCATCGCTGGTCACACGCATTTGTTTTGCTTGTCGGCACTGCTTTGCTGCCGCTTTCACGCGTTCTTTTAAATCTTCAGAAGGGCGACACCGTTCCAATGCGTCTGGATGTTCATTTGAAATGTTAAGGATGCGCGCGCCACTTTTAAGGATCTCGCCCGTTTGTTTCGCGTGCATCAACCCTTCGACCGTTAGATCAATAATAAAGTCTGCTTCGCAAAGCGCTTTGACCGCGATTGGTTGGTGGTCCAAAGCAAGTGATGCGCCACAGGATCGGATAATCGGCATGTTCTGTTGGTTGGGTGTTGGTACCTTTAAATGGAAGAACTCGGCACCTGTTCGCGCCAATGCCAATTCAGCTAGATGTACGTTTACATCTCGGCTTTGAGTTTCAGAAAGAATGATGGCCTTTTGATCTTTAGCGACTTTGCAAAGATCAATTGTCTCCCAAAAACCGTCGATCCACTTGGCTTCGATTCTGTCGACAATCATACCATTCTCCTTCGTTCTGGCTTGACCCAAATTTAATTGGTCAGGCAAATATTGATTGCTTTATATATGAATATGGAATATATGAAAAGTAATAAATTTAACTCTAAACTATTTGATGGGTATGTTGATGACTGACGCACGAAAGTTTCGGGATGCATTGGGCAAGTTCGCAACCGGTGTTGCTGTTGTGACGACTTTGGATGAAAGCGGCGACCCTATTGGGGTGACGGTAAATTCATTTTCAAGCGTTTCACTCGACCCGCCACTTGTGCTTTGGTCGCTTACGAACAAATCTCCAAATTTGGAGACATTTCGTAGCGCTTCGCATTTTGTCATAAACATTCTAGCGAGTGATCAAGAGCACGTAAGCAACCAGTTTGCGCGGCCCGTTGAAGATCGTTTTGCCAATGTTGATTGCAATATCGGTCTTGGTGGTGTGCCGAAAATTTCAGGCACATTGGCCTGCTTTGAATGTGAAAATGCTTGGGCAACTGAGGGAGGAGACCATACGGTCTTTTTCGGCAAAGTGCTAAACTACGACGAAGCCGACCGTGCGCCGCTACTGTTTTTCTCTGGTAAATATGGGACAGCAAGTCATGCAAACTGAGATGCAAGCCGTGTCAACATCGATAGCCGACGAGATTCAAGATCATTCCTTCATCAATGACTATTTGCTTTATCTGCTTGCTCAGGCAAGCGCTGCGGCCAGCGGAGAGTTTCACGCCAATTTGGCTCAGGAAGGGATGAGTGTTCCTGAATGGCGGATTTTGGCGAGCCTTTACCCAGATAAGCAACAACGTGTCGGTGAGTTGGCGCGCAATTGCATACAAAAACAGCCAACACTCACCCGAATTGTTGATCGTATGGAAGAGGATGGGCTCGTTGCTCGTGTCTATTCCAAACAAAACCGTCGCGAAGTAAAAGTTTCGCTCACAGCGCACGGCAAAGAGCTCGCAGCAAAGTTTGTTGCACGGGCGCAGGCGCATGAAAATTCCGTTTTGGCGGAATATAGCGAGGATGAAGTGCGTATTCTAAAGGATGCGCTCAAAGTGCTGACGCGTCGCTCGGCAAATTGCCCCTAGGTTAAACCAAACAATGATTGCTCAAAACCGCACGCAAACATTTGATCGTTTTCTGCATTCCGTTGCCCGTATTGGCCAGCGGTTCATTTCGTTGGGAAGTGAAGGCGTTGAACAAAACAGTGAGCGCTTAGCGCGACTAAGCGAACAGATTCTAACCTGTAGGGGAGAAGCGTCTGCGCTTGCGCTGGTCGACGCTTTGCAATCCGCATTTAACGACGCTTCACTGCAAGAGAAGCAGCAATATTTCGAAACATTGGCACGAGATTTTGGCCTGCCCTGCAATGTGCAAAGTTACGATGAGTTAGCGACTGATCCGACAAAATACGCAGAATTTGTTGGTGTCACAACGTCCCGCCGACAATCTCTGTTTCAGCGCATATCCGCTGCACCGGAGGGCATTGCCTTTTTGGTTCAGCTGCGTGCCGATCTTGGGCCGTTTCTAAAGCCCCATCCGTACTTTTTGCCAGTTGATTTGGATCTGAAGGTGCTGTTTCAGCAGTGGTTTACCCGTGGTCTTTTGGAATTGCGACGTATTGATTGGAATACGTCAGCCAATATTCTGTCCAAGCTGCAAAAATACGAAGCGGTCCATAAGATTGAAGATTGGGATGACCTGCATCGTCGATTGATGATCGACCGGAGATGTTTTGGATTTTTCCACCCGGCACTGGCCGATGAACCGCTAATTTTCATTCAAGTTGCCCTCACACAAGAGCGGAGCTCGAACATTGAACATATCCTAAATCAAGAAGCTATTCTTGAAGATGTAAGCGAAGCAATTCATGCGATTTTTTATTCTATTTCAAATTGCCAGGATGGGTTGCGGGGTATTTCGTTTGGTAGTTTTTTAATCAAGCAAGTTAGCCAAGAGCTGCATGTAGAGCTGCCAAACCTGAAACATTTTATGACCCTGTCGCCACTGCCCGGCCTTCGCCGCGCTCTCCGTCAGCAAAAGGTGGTGTTGGATGAAGAAGGTGAAGCGCTAGTTGAGCAATTGCTCAAGACAGATGCAGACATTGCAGACGAGCAAATCTCACACATTTCAGTTGGCAAGCTGGCAGCAAGATATCTGACACAATCAGTTGAAGGTCAATTGCTGGATCCTGTTGCGCGGTTTCACCTTGGCAATGGTGCTCTATTGCATGCGATCAATATTGAAGCCAACATGTCAGGTATAGGTGTTGAGCAATCATTCGGGGTTATGGTCAATTACCTTTATGACCTAGATAAGCTTGAACAAAACCACGAACAATTTCATCAATCCGGCAATGTCGCGATGAGCCGTGCTGTTGCAAAGTTGCTGTAGAGTTGGGGGTCTTATGAAACATACATGGCGCTGGTTCGGACCTGCTGACCCGATTTCCCTTTTAGATATCAAGCAAGCTGGTGCAATTGGAATTGTATCTGCGCTTCATCATGTTCCAATTGGTGGGCTTTGGTCGGGCCGAGATATGGCGGAGCGTCACGCTCAAATTTCTCAAGCTGGGCTTGAATGGTCGGTCGTGGAGAGCATCCCGGTTCATGAAGCGGTGAAAATCGGTGGGCCAGATGCAGCAAAATATATCGATATCTTCATCCGAAATCTAAAAACGGTTGCCGGCAGCGGCGTGAAAACAGTGTGCTATAATTTCATGCCAGTGGTGGACTGGACGCGCACAAACCTATCGATGCAAACCCCAACCGGCTCGCGCGCATTGTCATTCAATGTGGCGGAATTTGCAGCATTCGATATATGTGTCCTTGAGCGCCAAAATGCAGAAAATGACTATTCGGCAGAATTGATATCGACAGCGCGTGCACTTTTTGAAGGCTGGTCAGCCCAAGAAATTAAGCAGATTGAACAGGTCATTATAGCTGGCTTGCCGGGCGCTGAACTGCATCACGATCGTCAATCGTTCATGAAATTGCTCGATGCTTATCAAAGCCTAAGCCATGATCAATTGCGCCAGAATTTGCGCAAGTTCATTAAGGCGGTTGCGCCGGTCGCAAAAGAGCTCGATGTAAAACTCGCCATTCATCCAGATGATCCGCCAATTTCATTGTTCGGATTGCCACGGGTTGTGTCGACGCCAGCGGATATTGACTGGTTGTTGGCCTCTTCGCCGGAGATTGAAAATGGTGTCACTTTTTGCACTGGTTCCTTCGGCGCTGGTGCTGAAAAAGATCTAACAGGATGGTTTGAAAACATTGCTTCTCGCGTGCATTTTTTGCATTTGCGCAATGTTACCCGGGACGATGACGGGTCATTTTTTGAAGCTGAACATTTGGGCGGCGATGTCGATATGGTTGGGTTGGTGAGTGCGATCGTGGAAGAAGAGCGACGTCGTGGGGCTCAAATTCCAATGCGGCCTGACCACGGCCATCTGTTTGATCGCGATGCGACACTGAAAACCAACCCAGGATATTCCTATTTGGGGCGCATGCGCGGTTTGGCAGAACTTCGGGGGGCGGAACGCGCCCTCACAAATAAGAGCTAAGGCTCTTCAAATTTCTCGGCCGATTTGGCTTCGAGCAAGGCAGAATGCATGTGCAACTGCCTCAGGTAACCCCATGTCATTTTTAATGCGGCCAAATGGGTCAATGGCCTGAAATATAATCAAAATAACGCCTTTTTTGGCTTGACCAAAAATAAGTTGCTGATAATCTGGCCTTACCAAATAAATGGTGAGGCACCTTTGTGACGAATGAGTTTGATGTTGTAATTGCTGGCGGCGGGCATAATAGCCTTGCTTGCGGCGCATTGTTAGCAAAGCGCGGATTGAGCGTTTGCGTTGTAGAGCGGAACCCCTGGATAGGTGGTGGTTGTATAACGCGCGAAGTCACCATGCCTGGTTTCAAGCATGATCTGTTCGGCTCATCACATGTGTGGATCCACGCGAACCCTGATTTCCAAGAATTGGCGCCTGAGCTGGAGAAGCATGGCCTCGAATATATATGGGAAGAGGATCACATTACCGGTCATCCTAACTTAGAAGACCCCGGTATCGTTGTTTATAAAGACATCGAAAAAACTTGCGCCAGCATTGCTCATTATTCCGAAAAAGACGCCAAACGCTATCGCGAGATTTATGACAAGTGGGCTGAGATTAAAGATGGTTTTATCAAAGGCATGTTCTCTCCACCGGCAAAGCCGGGTCTCATGCCAACCGCGATGCAAGACAGTTACGAAGGGCTGTTAAAGCTCAAAGAATTCAACTTGTCGTCACGCCAATTTGTCATGCAAAACTTCGAAAATGATACGGTTCGTGCCTTCATCCTTGG
This sequence comes from Maritalea sp. YIW29, assembly GCF_057219265.1. Lineage (NCBI taxonomy): Bacteria > Pseudomonadati > Pseudomonadota > Alphaproteobacteria > Hyphomicrobiales > Devosiaceae > Maritalea > Maritalea sp. YIW29. The sequence continues at coordinate 228,330 of NZ_JBXVVF010000002.1, read as the reverse complement.
GTGGGCATTAGCACCGCAAATTTTCCCGGACACAGAATGTACAGGGCAGTCATTTTACATCCTTATTCCCGGCATTCACACCTACGGCGCTGCTATTCCGAAGGGTGGGTCGATGATGCTGCCGACTGCGCTCGCTAGCTATATTGAGGCAAACGGCGGAAAAGTGTTGTCCAGCGCACCAATCGACAAATTTGTTGTCAAGGATGGTGAGTGCACAGGCGTGCAGTTGGAAAATGGGGACATCATTTCTGGCAAGAAAGCAGTCGTGACAGGGCTTGGGCCAAAAGTGTCGTTTTTGGATTGTATGGACAAAGAGCATCTCGCGCCTGAATTTGTTGAGGCTTGCGACAATTTTTCATACGGCACGGTGTCGATTGCCCGTGTTCACCTCGCCCTGAACGAACTGCCAAAATATAAAAATGGCAAAGACATGGACTCGTGTGCATTCCACCGCATCTTTGGCAATCTTCACGACATCGATGTGCAATATGCTGAAATTATGATGGGCAAGCCACCCACCAATCCGTTCCTTTGGAGTGCTGGTTGGACGAAACTTGATCCGTCCCGCGCACCAGAAGGAAAACATACCCTCATTCTGGATACATTTGTGCCGTCCACGCTTAGCGATGGCTCTAATTGGGATGACATAATTGAAGATTATGTCGAAGACGTGCTTCTTAAAGTGTTGCGCCGCTACACCACGAATATGGGGCCTGAAAATATTTTGGGCGCCTATTATGAAACGCGTGTGAGCTTGGAAGAGGCCAATCCATCATTTGTGCGCGGAAATACAACTGGGGGCGAACGCTTGCTGTCTCAAATGGGATATATGCGCCCATTGCCCGGCTACTCCCAATATAAATCGCCGATTAAAAATCTTTACATGACGGGGCCAAGTTGCCACCCCGGCGGTGGAATTACCGCAATGGGCACCATCACCGCCAACGTCATGTTGAATGATTTTGGCATGGAACATCGCTCATTTAGCTAGGAAACTTGTAACTATGCGCAAGCCAATTGAAAAATACACCGCCCTTGTCATCCAGCCGCACGTGGAAGTTGCGGTTGATCGTGACGGCATTAAACGAAACCTACAGCGCGCTCTCGATATGATTGATTTCGGCGTTGGTTATCATTGGGAAACCCCGGTGCGGCTGGTGGTGTTTCCAGAATATTTCTTGCAAGGCGTAACAACGCCGGGCAAAGGCGAGCACGGCCTAGCTGACTTTATGAAGAAGGCCATCACCTTTGAAGACCCAGAAATCGTTGCGCTAATCGACAAATGTAAAGAATATAATATCTACATTTCTGGTGGCGGCGTGATTGAGAAAGTGCCTGAGTTCCCAGACCGCTGGTTCAATACTGCCTTCATTCTTGGCCCGAACGGCGTTGAGTTGAAATATCACAAATACCATGTTCCCGCCTCAATCGGGCTTGGCACTTCGCCACACGACATGTGGGACGAATATACAGAAGTATTTGGCAGCGATATTAAAGATCTATTCCCCGTTCTAGACAGTCCAATCGGTAAATTGGGTTGCATGACGTGTCACGATGGCTGCACGCCTGAAGCGTCACGGGCGCTTGGCTACAATGGTGTTGAGGTCATTTGTCACCCGGTTGCATTGCAAGAAATTGAGGGTGTTTCTGAGCCTTGGGATTTCTGGATGTTCACGCGCCGTACCCGTGCCCATGACAATATGGCATATGTGCTTGGTTCGAACTGGGGCACAGTGGATTACAAGTATTATCCAAAAGCGTTTTGCGCCGGCAACTCATTCGCAATTGATTACACGGGTCTAGTTTTGCGTCACGCGCCTTATCCTGAGGAACAGGTTCTCTCGGTTACGATCGATATCGAAGCGCAACGCGAGCATCGCACTCGGATCAACCACAACACGTGGGTTGATGTACGTACCGAGGCGTTCCGTAAGATCTACGAAAACCCGATTTACCCGCCAAACTTGTTCCCATCTGGCAATCCACCGCAGAACCTCGCGCACAAAATGCAGGGTGCCTATACGTCGATGGATCAGATGTATGATCGCGGTCAGTTCGTTATGCCATTCGATAAAGAAGGCATGCGCCATTCTGATCTCCTTAAAGAACGTATTGCTAGCGCTCAGGCGCGTGGCACGTTGCGCAAGGATTAGAGCATGCGCGTTACAACCCCCATTGCAGATATGGACATTACAATTGACCGTCTCACGGTGGTTGGAACACGTCTGGTTATGCAAAACGGCGAAGGCGACGCTATGCCAACCCGAGCTGAAATGACCCCAACCGATGTGCGAAAACTATTCGGATTTCTCTTTCGTCCAAGTGTGTTGTTTTTCGGCATTCGCTGTCTGTTTGGTCTCGTAAAAGACCAAGAGGTTCAAGCGCAATCCAACACAGTTGAACATCCAACTCCGCATCCATGGTGAAGAAAATGAACAAAGAAAATTTAATGGATACGACAGCCGTGAGAACCGGTGCCGACAGCCTAGTTGCGTCTTTGCGCGCCAATGGCATCTCAACAATGTTTGGTCTACCCGGCGGGCAACTCGACAACTTTTTTGACTCAATTCAGCGCACCAATGGCGGTTTGAACATTGTTCGCTCCCGTCATGAACAAGGCGCTGCCTATATGGCATTTGGCGCAGCACGTTCAACTGGCAAACCACAAGTGTTTTCGGTTGTTCCGGGCCCGGGCATTATGAATGCGATGGGCGCGCTCTCAACTGCATGGGCGGCTAACGCACCAGTTATGAGTCTATGTGGGCAAATCCCGTCAGACGCTATTGGCTCAGGCCGTGGCTATCTGCATGAAATTCCAGACCAACTCGCAACCATGCGCTCTATGCTCAAATATGCTGAGCGTATCGATAGTCCTCACTCAGCGCCTCAAATGATCAATGACGCTTTCGTTGCCATGCAAACTGGTCGCCCGGGTCCGGTGCATTTAGAAATGTCACCTGATGTAATGGGCAACAATAGTGCAGTGGTGGAATGTGCGCCTGCACGCTTGCCAGAAGCGCTTCCTGCAGATGAAAATGCAATTGATCGTGCGATTGAACTTCTCGCCCGCGCTAAGCGTCCGCTCATCTATGTCGGTGGCGGGGCAATGGATGCGTCTGATGAGGTCAAAGAACTGGCCAGCATTATCGAAGCGCCGGTTTCAAGTTTCCGTTCAGGTCGTGGGGTGGTTGATGATCGCGATTATCACGCGCAAGTTTTCCCTGCTGGTCGTCGGTTGTGGGCAGATGCGGACGTGGTGTTTGCCATTGGTACGCGTCTTAAATATCCGCAACTTTATTGGGGCGTCGATAAAGACATCAGGATTATCCGTCTTGATATCGATCCGAAGGAATTTGGTCGATATGAAGCGCCAGCTGTGGCCCTACACGGAGACGCGAAAGCGACACTTCGTGCCATGTTGCCTGCTCTTGTAGCTGCAATGCGGTCAACGCCTACCTCCCGTGAGCAAGAATTGACCGCGTTGAAAGAGCAACTCAACGCAGAAATGGCGCAAAATGTGGGGCCACAATTGGCTTATCTCAAAGCCATCCGTGATGTGCTGCCCGAAGATGGCATTTTTTGTGACGAGATTACTCAGGTAGGATTTTCGTCATGGTTTGGGTTGCCAATTTACAATCCACGTTCACACGTAAACTGCGGGTTTCAGGGCACGCTGGGCTATGGTTACGCAACGGCTCTTGGGGTCAAAGTTGCGAACCCGGATAAACCGGTGGTTAGCGTTTCTGGCGACGGTGGGTTCTTGTTCACCGCAACAGAACTCGCAACCGCTGTTGAGTACAACATCAATCTCGTGACGATTGTGTTCAACGACAACCGATACGCTAACGTTTATCGTCAGCAAAAAGAATGGTTTGACGGACGCTTTATCGCGGCGGACTTGTGCAATCCCGATTTCGTGAAATTCGCTCAAAGTTTTGGTGCGATGGCGATCAAAGTAGAAAACCCTGATGAGTTGCGTGTGGCGCTGGAAAAAGCGCTAGCTCATGACGGACCAGTTATCATTGAAGCGCATCAGCCAAAAGATATGCCTGCACCTTGGCAATATATTTTGGAAGCACCCGTTCGCGGCCCGAACAAGCCGAGCGAGGGTTAAACGATATGGGCCGCCACACCATCTCAAATGCAACGCTTGATTGGCTCAAAAGCCCGCGCCCATTTTGGGTGAACGGCCAAAGCCAATCACGTGATGATGTACGTCACCTCACCAACCCAGCGACAGGGGAAAAATTCGCTTCTGTTAGCGTTGGCGCGACGGCGGACGTTGACGTAGCCGTTGAAGTGGCACGCAAAACATTTGAGAGCACTGAGTGGGCCGACATGAAGGCTTCAGAACGCGCCAAAATCATGTGGCGTCTGGCTGACCTTGTGGATATTCACGCCCAAGAACTTGGTGAACTTGAAACTTTGCAAATGGGCAAGCCAATTGGCGCGTCCGTGCATGGGGAAGTGCCATTCTTTGGCGAAACGTTCCGCTATTTTGCGGGCTGGTGCACCAAGGTTCAGGGAACGTCAGCACCTCTTTCTTTCCCAGTTGGCGATTTGCACGGCATCACATTGTTAGAACCGGTCGGCGTCGTCGGCATGATTTTACCTTGGAATGGTCCTTTGGTGATCGCTGGGTGGAAAATTGCCCCAGCTTTGGCGGCAGGTTGCACATGTGTAATCAAGCCAGCTGACACCACACCATTAAGCTTGCTGCGTTTTGCGGAATTGGCGAAAGAAGCGGGCGTTCCCGACGGTGTCATTAACATCGTAACTGGCCCAGGTTCTGTCATTGGCAAGGCAATCGCCAGTCATCATGGCGTGGATAAGCTCGCCTTCACGGGCTCCACATCTGTGGGGCGAGGGCTGGTGCGCAATGCCGCCGATAGCAACTTGAAAAAATTGACGCTTGAACTCGGTGGAAAATCTCCAGTTCTGGTTTGGCCAGACGCGGATGTTGATGCAGCAATTGCAGGTGCTGCGGATGCCATTTTCGGAAACTCCGGCCAAGTCTGTGTTGCCGGGTCACGCCTTTATGTCCATCAGTCAATCTTTGATGGTTTCGTTGAGAAGCTGGCGGTGTTTGCGAACGCGCTGCAAGTTGGCGATCCGTTGGATGCTGATAATCAGATGGGACCAATCGCATCTGAAAATCACTTAAATGAAATTCATCAGCGTGTGCACGACGGCGTAAAAAATGGCGCAAAGCTTTTGTGTGGTGGCGAACGTTTAGACCAAAACGGCAGCTACTACGCACCTACAATTTTGCAGGTCGATGATCAAGCAAACCCATTGGTGCAAGAAGAAGTATTTGGACCCGTCCTGTGCGTCTCATCATTTGGCAATGAGGATGAAGCCGTTGGTTTGGCGAACGGAACATCGTTCGGGTTGGCGGGAAGCGTCTGGACGAAAGATATTGATCGCGCCGTTCGTGTTTCGCGAAAACTCCACTGCGGCATCGTTTGGGTTAACACCCACAACATTCCAGATCTCGCAATGCCCATCGGTGGTTACGGCCAATCCGGTTGGGGCCGAGAACTCGGCCAACTTGGGCTTGGCGAATACCTGCAATCAAAATCAATCATGTTGAACATCAGCCCTAAAGCGAGCAATGCGTAATGTCTATCGGCACAAAACAATCATTGAAAAATGTAGCGCCTTACAAACAAGGGCAATCTGCAATTGCAGGCGTTGATGAGCCGATTAAACTCTCGTCAAACGAGCTGCCTTATCCGCCTAGCCCCGACGCGGTGACTGCGCTGGAAAATGCGCCAATAAATATCGGGCGATACCCCGACGGATCACAAAAAGAACTGCGCGAAGCAATAGCAGCGCAATATGAGATGTCGGCGCAAAACATATTTGCAGGCAATGGATCGGAAGAGGCTATTGGGTTGATCGTGCGGTCAATGTTGGCGCCGGGTGACAATATTGTTGTGAGTGAAAACAGCTTCATCATGACTGAGATTTATGCGCGATCAAGCGGCGCAGACGTCATTAAAGTGCCGGAGCAGAACTATCAATTCGACGTTGATGCAATCCTAAACGCGCCAGATGAGAACACCAAGATCGTATATCTATGTTCGCCGAATAATCCGACTGGGACTTATCTTACAAAAGATCAGATCAAGCAGCTTGATGATGCGCTGCCTAAGGACATTTTGTTCATCTTGGATGCGGCTTACGCAGAATTTGTAACTGCCAGCGATTATGATTGTGGCATCAAAACCCTGTTCAAGCCTGATGGTCGTGTTGCGGTAACACACACTTTCTCAAAAGCTTATGGTTTGGCCGGCCAACGTATCGGTTGGGCGGCAGTGCCATCCAATGTTGCAGACGCAGTTTCGCGATTGCGCACACCATTTAATACAAATGCACCTGCGCTTGCTGCGGCGACAGCGGCGATAAAAGACCAAGCTTATTTAGAAGCAACATCGGCGCAGATCGTTGCGACCCGCGAATGGTTTGCAAATGAGATGGCAGATCTGGGCATTCGAACCGTTCCAAGTCAGACAAATTTTGTGCTGCTTGTTTTCCCAAAAGGGGGAGATGAAGCGCGCTTGTTGGATGAGGAACTTCAAAAAAACGGAATTTTGGCGCGGCCCGTAACAGGCGACGCTAATGAATTGAGATTCTCGATCGGTACTCAAGAGGAAATGGAACTGACCAGAAACGTTGTCGCCGCTTGGCACAACAATTTGGGATAGCCATTGGGTAACGACGAAGTTTGATGCGTGTTGAAGTTGGTCATTTGGCCAATGCCGGTGAACATGTATCATTTGGACAGTGCCGGCATATTGGGAGGAACCAATGAGATCTTTTAAAAAAGGCATTCTGATTGCTTTGAGCACATTATTGTTGGGGAGCGCAGGCGCCTTGGCCGACAGTGATGTGTCGCACAACTGGAACGCTGAAAATGAAGCCGCGGCGATGAAAATTTTCCGCGACAAATATGAAGCGCTGGGCGGTACATGGAAAGAAACAGCTTTCCCAGATACTGAGCAAAGCATATCATCGGTCAAGACACGGATCATTGGCGGTAAGCCACCAATGTCGTTGCAAAGCACCCTTGGTGGCACAATGCAGGAATTCGCTGAAGAAGGCTTACTCCAGAATATGGACGAAGTCGCCACAGCAGGTGATTGGGACAATATCTTGTCTCCAGGTCTCCCTGAAGTCGCAAAATATGACGGGCATTATGTTGCCGCTCCAGTATTCTTGGACGTGATCAACTGGATGTACACAAACAACGATGTGTTGAAATCATCTGGTGTAGAAGCCCCTGAGACATTTGACGATTTCGTTTCATCGTTGCCAAAAATTCAGGCGGCTGGATTTACGCCACTCGCGATTGGTGGCGAAAGTTGGCAGGAAGCCATTCTGTTTGATCACATCATTCTAGGAGTCGGCGGAGCTGAGCTTTACGATGCGATTATGAGTGGCGACGGCGCGGCTATTGCCAGCCCACTTACGCTTAAAGTGTTTGAGCAAATGGGTAGCTTGCGTCAATATACAGACGAAGGCAAAACCGGCCGTTCTTGGAACGATACCAATACGCTTATGGTTTCAGGTAAAGCGGCCTATTTCTTCATGGGTCCTTGGGCCGCTGGTGGATATGGCGATTTGGGCGATGAGGGCGGCGCATGGTCTTGCCGCGTGACCCCATGGTCAAATGGCCTGACAGCTGTTGCTGATGGCTTCCAGTTCATTGCAGTCGACGGTGATGACGCAAAAGCTCAAGCACTATTTGCGCAAGCTGTGATGGATAAAGATACCCAAATTGCAGCGGCGAAAGCCAAAGGCACATTGCCTGCGGTTAAGGGCGCGAAAGAGGAAGACTTTGCAGGTTGTGCCTCTAAAGCAGTTGCAGCAATGCAAGTACGTCAAACAGTGACTCACTGGAATGGTCGAGATGGCGATACAGGCAATGCGGTAAAAGACACAGTAACTGCATTCTGGAACTCGGACATGAGCGCTGCGGACGGTCAAGCAGCACTTGTGGCTGCAATGCAATAATATATCAATTCTCCCGGGCGTCATTTGGTGTCCGGGACTCCTTTTGAGGTGTCGATCAAGTGAACAACAAACTCTCCAAAAATTGGCTGATGGCATGGTTGGTTCTGCTGCCCTGCGCTGTTGTCGCCCTTTACTTTATTTGGGGGTTCGGCGCCTACACGGTTTTTCTAAGCTTCACGAAATCCACGTTCTTGCCAAAGCACGAATTGGTCGGATTTGCTCAATTTGAAGCATTGTTTGCCCATCCACGCTGGTGGGTGGCTTACAAAAATATGTTCATTTTTGGCGGCCTATATCTGTCACTGTGTATCACGCTGGGTATCCTGCTGGCGATCTTGCTGGATCGGGTAACGATTGGAGAAACGTTGTTTCGAACGCTTTACTTGTACCCAATGTCTCTTTCTCTGGTGGTGACCGGTCTTGCTTGGCAATGGCTGTTAAACCCGACAAGTGGCATTCAGCAAATTGTGCGTGACGGTGGCTTTGCAGATTTCCAATTTAACTGGCTAGCCTCGCCCGACTTCGCGATTTATACGATTGTTTTTGCCGCCGTTTGGCACGGGACAGGTCTGATCATGATCCTGTTTCTTTCCGGCATCAAATCGATTGACGGCGAAATGTGGAAGGCTGCGCGGATTGATCGCGTGCCCACATGGCGCGTCTATTTCAATATTATTCTACCACAATTGCGCACCACTCTTTTAACCGCTGTGATGTTGCTTGGGTTCCAGGTTGTGCGCAGCTTTGATGTGGTGGTCGCACTCACAAACGGTGGGCCGGGCTTCGCATCTGATGTGCCTGCGCGTTACGTATTTGAATATTTCTTCCAACGCGGACGAATTGGGCAGGGCGCTGCCGGTGCTGTGATCATGGTTGCAACAATGATCATGATTGTTCTGCCATATCTGATTTATGAAGTGCGGAGAAAAGACTGATGCAAAAACAACGCACCTTCAAAACCGCCTTGCTCTACGCGACGCTATTTTTGATCGCTCTTTATTTCATAGCACCCATGTATGTGATGCTGGTGGCCTCGTTTAAATCACTAACGGAAATTCGAAATTCATCCATCATTGCACTGCCGACCGAGTGGACAATCGAGCCATGGGTTAAAGCGTGGAGCGGCGCATGTTCGGGGCAAAACTGCACGGGCATCAGACCCTATTTTGTTGCCACATTTGAAATTGCGGTTCCATCTGTGATCTTTGCGATTTTCTTTGGTTCCTTGAACGGCTATGTGATGGCCAAGTGGCGCAGCAAGGCTGCCGACATCTTGTTCGGCCTGTTGTTAATCGGAAGCTTCATTCCCCTTCAACTGTTCCTCATTCCATTGGCGATCACACTTCGCGAGCTGGATCTTTTTGGCACGTCAATTGGCCTGATCCTCATTCACACTATTTATGGCGTTCCGCTCACAACCATGTTGTTTCGCAACTATTATGTGAATATTCCGGATGAGTTGGTAAAAGCCGCTATTATGGATGGTGCAGGTTTCTTCAAGATTTTCTTCAATATCATTTTACCGTTGTCGCCCTCTATTTTGATGGTGTCGGTGATCTTGGTCTTTGCCGGTGTCTATAATGATTTTCTGTTTGCGCTCACATTTGGTGAGGCAGGCAAACAACCAATCATGGCGGCCGTACAAAACATCGTCTCGTCATCCTATGGCGTCAAAGAATACAATATGAACATTGCAGCTGTGATGATTTCTGCGCTGCCAACCTTGCTTCTGTTTTTAGTCGCTGGTCGGTTCTTTGTGCGCGGTCTCACTCAAGGCGCGGTAAAGGGTTAGTTATGTCACTCGAACTCACAAATATTTCGAAATCCTTCGGCGCCGTAGAAGTGTTGAACGATATCAACATCACGATTGAAGAAGGCGACTTTCTAGTGCTGCTCGGCGCTAGCGGGTGCGGGAAGTCGACGCTTCTCAACTGCATTGCAGGCCTTGAAACAGTTTCTGGCGGCGAAATTCAGATTAAGGGCCAAAGGGTCAACGAAACTGACGCGAGCGACAGAAATGTTGCCATGGTTTTTCAAAGCTACGCGCTTTATCCCACGATGAGTGTTTCGCGAAACATCAGTTTTGGTCTCGAATGTCAGGGCGTATCTAAAGCAAAACGTAAAGAGGCCGTCGCCCAAGTTGCAAGCTTGCTGCACATCTCAGATCTATTGGATCGACGTCCGGGGCAATTGTCTGGCGGACAACGTCAACGGGTCGCCATAGGGCGTGCACTAGTCCGCGATCCAGCACTGTTTTTACTTGATGAACCGATGTCGAATTTGGATGCGAAGCTTCGCAATAAAATGCGCGAAGAATTGCGTGATCTTCACAAGCAACTCGGCGCTACATTTGTTTTGGTGACACACGATCAAATCGAAGCGATGTCCATGGCCACCAAGGTTGCAGTGCTTGATAAGGGTCGGGTTCAACAATTTGGAACCCCATATGATATTTATCATCGGCCACAAAACCTGTTCGTCGCGGCCTTTGTCGGTCAAACAAAAATGAATTTCTTGCACGGGCAATTCGCAAATATTGATGGAAAAGCTTCGATCAAAATTGGTCAAAGTACAATCGCGCTGGATAAGTACGAATTCGAAAACATGCCTGAGCAGGGACAAGAGATAATTTTAGGTGTGCGACCCGAAGATATCTATGAAGCACAGTCCGTTCCAAGCGGCATGGGACATGTGCAACTGGAACTGGTTGCAAAGTCTCGTGAATTGACTGGCGGTGATACAAATGTGCTCTTCGAATTTGAGGGACAGGATCTACGTAGCCGCTACAAATCAGCTCGCCAACCAACGATTGGCAGTGCGCAAAAAATTGCCATTGATATCGAACATTGCGCCCTATTTGACGATGCAACCCAACTCAGGATTTGATTTCAGCTCAAAATGAATTTATGAACGCCCCATGTTAGCCACTCACGAATCTGACCGTCTCTATCAAAAAGTAGCAGCGCAAATCGCGCGACGCATCCATGATGGCGATTTTCCGTTGGAGTCTAAGTTGCCGACAGAGCGAAAGCTCGCTGAGACACTAGAAGTCTCGCGTCCAACAGTTCGTGAAGCATTGATTGCGTTAGAAATTCAGGGTTTGGTTGAAATTAAGGGTGGTTCGGGCTCCTATGTGCGTTCGACGCCCCAAGCCGCGCTGGATTTTGAATCACTATTTGATGTTGGCCATTCCGCCCGCGAGATCATAGAAACGCGGCTCATTTTTGAGGTGGAGTTGGCAGGAATCGCAGCGTTGCAGGCTCAGGCCAGCGATTTAGACCTGATGCGTGATGCCGTAAAACGAGGCTGGGAAGATTTTGAAACAAAAATCATCCGCAGCGATAGTTTTGCCAGCGATGCGGATGGGCAGTTCCACCGCGCAATCGCAGGTTGCTCGCATAATGCTTTGAATACTGGAATTGCACGGTTCCTTTGGAAAGGCCTTCGCTCGCCATTGATGCGGGCAATGGAGGATAAAGCAGATTTGCAGCAGCACGCCGAATTGCCTTTATTGGACCACGAAGCGATCTTGCGGGCCATTGAAGCGCAAGAAGTTGATGGGGCAAAAAATGCCATGCGACGCCACCTTATGCGCTACAAGAAGCTTCTGGGTCTTTAACACCAATTTGAGTTCACGCGGTAACGCTAATCCGATGTTGATAAATGCCGCTTATAAAGCTCGACAAAGCCCGTAGGATCAAGCTAAACAACCTTTAGTGAAGTAAGGCTTGTGGGCAGCCTTAGTGCAACAGATGGCAAAGGTTCAAAAAATGAGCGACAATGCGGGCAAATTGATCACTATTTTTGGTGGATCAGGTTTTGTAGGACGTCAATTGGTGCAGGAACTTGCAAAGCATGGACACCGTATCCGTGTTGCGGTCCGTCGTCCCGATTTAGCGGGTGATGTGAAACCACTTGGCACTGTTGGTCAAATTCAGCCGATCCAGGCAAATGTTCGCTTTCCTGATTCTGTTATTCGTGCCGTAAAAGGCGCCGATATTGTCATCAACCTGACAGGCATTCTGTCTGAGGGCGGCAAGCAACGTTTTGATTCTGTTCAAACTGAAGGCGCCAAAACGGTGGCGCAAGCTGCCAAGATCGCTGGTGTTGAAACGCTGGTGCACATGTCTGCATTGGGAGCCGATAAAGCATCTGAAAGCACATATGCCCGCTCAAAGGCCTTGGGCGAAGAAGCGGTGCTTCAAGAGTTCCCAAATGCAATTATCATCCGCCCATCAATCATTTTTGGACTGGGTGACGGTTTCTTCAACCTGTTTGGCGCGATGGCACGCATCTTTCCTGTTTTGCCCCTTGTTGGCGGCGAAACCAAAATGCAGCCCATTTATGTTGGCGATGTTGCTGAAGCGATCGCGGTTGCTGCAAATGGTGGTGTGAAGGGCGGCAAGATTTATGAAATTGGCGGGCTGCAAACAGAAACGATGGCTGAGTTGATGCAACGAATGTTGCGCGAAACCGGCCGGTCAAACATGCTTCTGCCTTTGCCGACCCCAATTGCGAAAATGGTTGGCTCTGTTTTGCAGATTTTGCCAAACCCGATGCTCACCGCCGATCAGGTTGTTTTGTTGCAGAGCGATAATGTGGTTTCTGACGAAGCGAAAAAGCAAAAGCGCACATTGGGTGCATTTGGCATCGAGCCGACCACAATGGACGCTATTCTACCCAGCTATATGTGGCGCTTCCGCAAAAATGGCCAGTTCGAAGAGAATATGCCAACTGCAAGCTAGAAACTTGAATTCTGCTTAGTGAATAGGTTTGCGCCTAGCCAATCAGGCCGAGCGCAAACAAGCCAACCACACCCACAATAATGCGCCACCAGCCGAACAGCGCAAACCCGTAGCGCGATACAAAATCCAGCAAATAGCGCACAACAATGGCCCCGACGATAAACGCGGCGGCAAAGCCGACGGCGATGTCGAGCCCAGCATCAACAGTGATCAGGTCTATGTTCTTATATAGATCGTACCCGAACGCGCCTGTCATAATCGGTAGGGCGATGAAAAACGTGAACTCAGCGGCGGAGCGCTTGTCAGTTCCCATCAGCATCGAGCCGACAATCGTTGCGCCGGATCGTGAAACGCCGGGCACAAGGGCCAACATTTGAAAAAGGCCAATGCCAAAGCACAATGGCAGCGGATAGTCGTAAATGTCAGTATATTTGGGTTCCAATTTCATGCGATCAACGATCAACAGAATGATGCCACCTGTGATCAACATGGAACAAATAATGAGGGGCGTATTGTAGAGAACGGTTTTGATGTAGTCGTGCAGTAACACGCCAGCAAGCGCCGCGGGAAAAGATGCCAATATCACCCCTGCGGCAAATTTCAGCGCGTAAGCTTTGCCGCGCAATGCATCCAGTGCCAAATCCAATAGCTTTTTGAAATATATTGTCACGATGGCCAAAATCGCGCCGAGTTGAATAAGTACTTCAAACGAGCGTCCGGGGTTCTCAAACCCAAGCCATTCACCAAGCAATAATATGTGTCCGGTGGACGACACAGGTAAGAACTCTGTTAACCCTTCGACCACGCCAAGTATAAGGGGCACAAAAATGCCTTGATCAACAGCCATGAGTTCTCCTATCAATCGATGAAAATTTGGCGCAAATTAACGTTAAGACGTTATCATCGTTCTAACGCTTCCTGCCAAGCAAAAAAAGCTAAGCCAAAAAAAAGGGGTCAAGAAAATGTCTGTACCACAATTGCTACATTACACGCTTGATCCTAAATCGCGTTTGGTCCGCCTTATGTGCGCGGAATATGGCAAAGATATCGAATTGGTGCACATCAAGCCTTGGCGTCGGGAACAAGACTTTCTTGATGTGAACCCATCAGGCGAAGTGCCTATCTTAAATGTCGACGATCAATTGACGTTGGTTGGTTCAAGCGCTGTGATTTATTTCGTCGAAGAGCAATTCGGCGCGGAGCCCCTCTTATTGCCCAAAGAGCCCATTTTGCGGGCGGAAACCCGCCGCTTGACCGATTGGGCGCTGGGCACATTTTCTGATGATGTGTCGCGCTATATCGTTGAAGAGAAATTTATCAAAAACGATCGTCCCGGTGGCACACCAGACACCACAGTGTTGCGTGCGGCGCGCGCCAACTTGAGCGAGCATCTTAGTTATTTCAATTATGTCCTAGCGACCCGCCCCTGGTTGGCCGGAAGCGAAATGACATTGGCAGATTTCGCGCTGGCAGCGCAAATTTCAACCCTGGATTACCTTTCAGAAATGCCTTGGGACAATGTGGCCGAAGTTAAGGCTTGGTATCAGCGCTTGAAGTCACGCCCGGCTTTCCGCCCCTTGCTTTTGGACCGTGTCGTTGGCATGCCAGCGTCCGCAAACTATGCGGATTTGGATTTTTGATTGTTACCCCAAGAGGATAAAATTCTTGCGGACCTTAAAAAGCGTGCAGAACGCTTAGGTTTTGTCCATTTTGGTGTCACAAGCACTGACGTGCCTGCCTTGTGGGGCGAACGATTGCAAACCGCAATTGGCCAACAATGGCATGGTGATATGGAATGGATGGCCGATACTTTAGAACGGCGCGTCTCCCCAAATACATTGTGGCCTGCAGCGAAATCAGCAATCGTACTTGCCTATAACTATACGCCGGATAGCAACCCGATGGATTTGCTTGAAGAGCGGGACAAGGGCATAATTTCCGTCTATGCCCGCAATCGCGATTATCACGACATCATTAAGGGCAAACTCAAGGAGCTCGCTGGCGTCATGGCCCGGCAATTGCAGGCGCAGGTCAAAGTATTTGTGGATACAGCGCCATTGATGGAAAAGCCCTTAGCACAACATGCCGGCATCGGGTGGCAAGGCAAGCATAGTGTTTTGGTCTCAAAGGATGAGGGCTGTTGGCTATTCCTTGGCACTATCCTAACAGATGCAGAACTAGCCGCCGATGAACCAGAATCTGACCATTGCGGGTCATGCACAAAATGTCTGGATATATGTCCCACAAACGCGTTTCCCGAGCCATATAAGTTAGATGCGCGAAAATGCATCGCCTATCTCACCAATGAGTATAAGGGCATTATCCCTGTTGAGTATCGCGTACCCATTGGTAATCGCATCTATGGCTGTGACGATTGTTTAGCGGTTTGCCCCTGGAACAAGTTCGCGCAAACAACGTCCGATGCAAAACTGCAAATGCGCGAAGATCTACGCGCGCCAGACCTAATTGAACTGGCTAAACTGGACGATGCAGCGTTTCGCAAACACTTTGCTGGATCACCCATTAAGCGACTTGGCCGGGATGCATTTATCAGAAATGTACTGATCGGGTTGGGTAATGCAGCAGGGCATGATATGGTACACGCGATCAAACCACACTTAGATGATGCTAACCCAATTGTGCGGGCCACCGCCGTTTGGGCATTGGCGCAACATCTAAGCCCCTCCGGTTTCGCGCAGTACAAACTGGATGCATTGCAAACTGAAATCGACGATGATGTCATCGCAGAATGGAACAGCTAGCCAAATGAAATTGTTGATTTTTGGCATGGGCTATTCCGGTGAAGCCATCGCACATGAGTGGGCGCACGAAGTCGTGGGCACGACGCGAACGTTAGAGAAACAGCAGGTCCTGAATTCTAAGGGCTTGGATGCCGTTCTGTTCGATGGACAATTGAACGATGAGCTTGCCGACCACATCAAAACAGCGACCCACATCATTATTTCCGCTTCGCCCAACGCAGATGGGGATCCGGTGCTCAACGCCATTCCCGATCTTGGTGATAGGGCAAAGGCGTTGGAATGGATCGGATATCTTTCGACCGTTGGTGTTTATGGCGACTTCAATGGCGCTTGGATTTCGGAAAAAACATCGCCAAAGCCCGTTTCAGAACGGGGAAATTGGCGGGTGGAAGCGGAAAAGAAATGGGGAGAATTGGCGGCACTCTGCGAGGTCGATTTTGCCGTTTTTCGCTTGGCAGGGATTTATGGGCCGAGCCGGTCAACCTTTGATAAATTGCGTGGTGGTAAATCCCGCCGCATCGTAAAGCCCGGCCAGGTATTCAACCGCATCCACGTCGCGGACATTGCCCAGATTTTGTGCGCAGCGGCAGAGTTACGGGCAGATGGTGTGTTCAACGGTGCAGACGATGAACCTGCGCCACCAAACATCGTCATCGAGCATGGGGCGAAAATGCTCGGCATCGACCCGCCACCAAGCGAGCCGTTTGAGACTGCTAAAATTACGCCAATGGCGCGGTCGTTTTATGGTGACAATAAAAGATGCGGTAATGCGCGGCTTAAAAAAGACCTCGCCATCACGCTACGTTACCCGACTTATCGTGAGGGCTTGGACGCTATTTGGGCAATAGAGAACGAATAATCTCTTCAAGTTTTGCCAAGTCTTGTGGCCGCGAAAGGCGGTGGTCGCCGTCTGGCACCAGCGTTAAGCAAGCGTCATCTAGCATCAGATGTTGAAGCAACCTATGGGCGTGGGCAGGCGGCACGTCCGGATCTTGTTGGCCGTGCATGATATGGACCGGACAATCTGTTTGAATGGGATTGCCAAACATGAGGTGTTGCTCGCCATCATCTAGCAATTTCTGCGTGTATATATAAGGCTCATCGGAATAAGCGCTAGGCACTTTAATGTGCCCGATCGTTTTCATTTGGGCGAGCTGTTCGTCTGAAAATCGTGATGGAACCAGTTCCCGTGACGTGTCGACAGCAGGGGCAATAAGCACAATGCCCAAAATTCGGTTTTCGCCATGCTGTCGCAAATGCTTGTTGAGCAACAGAGCAAGCCATCCGCCCATGGAGGAGCCCACCAATATCTGCGGACCATTTGTGAATTGGTCAAATACGGCAATTGCATCTTCAAGCCACAAAGAAATGCAAGCTTCATAAAAATCACCACTAGATTTGCCATGCGCCATATAGTCAAAACGGGTCACGCTTAAACCGTTATCTTGCCCAATCTGATCAAGCGCTAATGCTTTATTCCCCTGCATGTCAGAATTGTATCCACCAAGCCAAAAAATACCTGGCCCTTCGCCCTTGCGGTGTGCGACCGCGATGTCGCGTTGCGTTTTGTCAGAGCCAAGCTGAATTCTGTCGGTCAAAAGTGTCATGAAAGCCCGTCGAATCGTAGGTAAACAGTATCTTTTGATAAAAGAGCGGCAACTATTTCGCAATCTATGCGCTATTCTTGTGTTTCAAGGTTGACTTTGGAACGATTTAACCAGATTTTATGCGCATATTCAGATTGGTTTCACAAAAGAAGGAAAAGTCACCATTCGTCGTCCACAAAGACCCGTGCAGCCCCAAAAAGATGGGCCACGCTCAAATCGAGAAATTACGTCCCCAGATGTTCAGCTCATTGATGATGAAGGCACCAACCACGGTACGGTAAGTACGCGTGATGCTATGGAACGTGCCCGTGAAGCTGGCTTGGACCTCGTGGAAATTTCACCAAACGCGAAACCGCCGGTTTGTAAAATCTTGGACTTGGGCAAGTATAAATATGCTGCTCAAAAGAAGGCGGCTGAAGCGCGCAAAAAGCAAAAGATCATTGACGTCAAAGAAGTCAAAATGCGTCCCAACACGGATACGCACGATTTTGATGTTAAAATGCGCAACGTTGTGAAGTTTTTGGAAAATGGCGACAAAGTAAAAGTCACCATGCGTTTCCGCGGTCGTGAAATGGCGCACCAGCAACTTGGCCTGCAATTGCTGCACAAAGTTCGTGATCAGGTCACCGAGATTTCAAAGGTTGAAGCGCAACCAAAAACTGAAGGTCGACAGATGATCATGATCTTGTCGCCAACTGCACAGAAATAAGTGCAACATCAGTTTTGATTGAATTAGGCGGGCTTTCGGGCCCGTTTTTTATTTGGCGGGTTGAAATTTCGTGCCAGCCAAGCAACATTTAGTCTCAGGCCAATGTGATGAAGGATGACAAGCCAGTGGTGAAGCAGATGTTGCGCTATGGGCTCGTGCTTGGTGTCCTGCTGGGCCTGTTTGAGTTTTTGCGTCGAGCGAACGCTATCCGAATTTTAAACGAACAAGCCTATTTGGGTATAATCGCGCTAATCTTTTTGATTGGTGGTTTTTTTCTAGCTTGGTCGTTTGCTCAAAAACAATCTAAGCGATTGCGTCGCGGCCCGGCAAAAGTTGCGGCGAGTTTGGACTTGAGCGGACGGGAACGGGATGTCTTATCCTATCTCGTACACGGATACACCAATGCAGAAATTGCGACATCACTTGGGGTGAGTCAAAATACGGTCAAAACCCATATCAAAAACCTGTTTCAAAAATTGGACGTTTCCAACCGCACAGAGGCTGCCGCAGAGGCCAAATTGCTCGGTATTTTGGATTGAATTTGCTCCAATCACCCATTTGAGTGAGGACAGAACCCGTCAAATTTGCCATGCTTCGGCCACAAGAAACATTGGGAGCAGGCAAATGATTAAATCGATCATTCGATGGGGGCTAATTTGCGGCGCTGTTATGACCGTGGTCATGTATGTGCCCCAAATTTTCATACTTGGGGACAAGCCAGAAAACTTTGCGGTTGCCGAGATCGCCGGCTATGTCGGGATGATCGCGTCATTATTGATCATTATTCTTGCGATTAACACGCATTTTAAAGATGCAGGCCCAGACATAAGCATTTGGCAACGGCTAAAGCTTGGCCTTGGCATTACATTTATTGCCGGCGCGATCTTCGGCCTCACCAACAATATCTATACGTTCTGGATCAATCCTGAATTTATGGACACCTACTACAATTACTACATCGATAACTTGCAGATGGAGCCCGGCCCCGAATACGATCTTAAAGTTAAGGAGCTGCAAGGCCAACGCGAGATGTTTGGAACGCCGTTGATGATTTTCCTTGTGATGGCAGCAACAGTTTGGATGATTGGTATTGTTGTCTCGATATTGGCGAGTGTCGGCCACTGGTTTTTGACACGTCGCAACTCAACACAAAACGCTTAAAGGATACAACATGGAACTCGGACGCTTTTCTCTAAGTTTGAACGTCAAAGATATTGCAGTCTCAAGAGCATTCTACGAAGGCCTAGGATTTGAAGTGATCGCAGGCGTGCAGGAGCAAGGTTGGCTGATCCTTGGTCAGGGTGATGCGAAAATTGGCATTTTCCAGGGCATGTTTGACAAAAACATAATGACCTTCAACCCCAAAGACATAAAACCGATCCACAAGAAGTTGGACGAGTTAGGTATTGAATATTCGCGCCAGATGGGGGGAGAAGACTATCCCAAAATGGCCGCGTTTAAAGACCCCGATGGAAATGACATCTTGATCGACCAACATGATGAGTGAATAAGTTGGCAAACATGCGCGATTCAAGACTTGCATATTAGAAACTGTGCGATTATAAACCACAACTTCAAGCGGGTCGGCCGGCCGAAGGGTATGCCGTGTTGATCCAAAATGCTGAACCCGCCATTGGTGTTAAAACCAAAGGCAACAAGAAGGACGAGCAAAATGCCCAAGCTAAAGACAAAGTCAGGCGCGAAAAAGCGCTTTAAAGTGACTGGCACTGGCAAAGTTATGGCCGCTGCAGCAGGTAAACGTCACCGTTTGATCAGCCACAACGGTAAATATATCCGTCAAAACCGTGGTACCAGCGCAATGTGCGATCAAGATGCACGTACGATCAAAAAATTCCTGCCATACGCCTAAATAACGACTTCTAAGGAACCCATTCCATGTCACGTGTTAAAAGAGGCGTAACTTCCCACGCCCGTCATAAAAAAGTAATCAAAGCGGCTAAAGGCTATTATGGCCGTCGCAAAAACACCATCCGTATTGCTAAACAGGCAGTCGAAAAAGCCGGTCAATATGCATATCGCGACCGTAAGGCGAGAAAACGCAATTTCCGCGCTTT
Source organism: Maritalea sp. YIW29 (assembly GCF_057219265.1). NCBI lineage: Bacteria > Pseudomonadati > Pseudomonadota > Alphaproteobacteria > Hyphomicrobiales > Devosiaceae > Maritalea > Maritalea sp. YIW29. The sequence goes on along the minus strand of NZ_JBXVVF010000002.1, from coordinate 208,413 downwards.
GTGGATCCAGCGTATCAACGCCGCTGTGCGTGAGCACGGCCTAACATATGGTCGATTTATCGACGGCCTCAGCAAGGCTGAGATTGCGGTAGATCGTAAAGTGTTGGCAGACTTGGCGGTGCGCAACCCAGAAAGCTTCAAAGCTTTGGTTGATGCATCTAAGGCAGCTCTTGATTACCTCAAAGAAGTTGACGCAGTAACCCACGAGCGGGTTTCAGCTTAAAGCTTTTTACCTCTTCCTATCTGAGGCCGAATTAAAAGCCTTGTGCCTCCCTCAAAAGGGTGGCGCAAGGCTTTCTGCATTTGTAAGGTGCGCCCAGAATCGTAGCTGGGATCTTACGAACAAGCTTACAAAAACACATTGGTTGAACTCAACCGAAAATATGCATTTTGAGGGGACAGAGGTCCAAAATGAACGACGCCATTTCACTTGATGCGCTCCGCGAGCAAATCACCGCAGACATTGAAAATGCAATTGATGAAAAAGCACTCGATGCCGTGCGTGTCGCCGCATTGGGCAAAAAGGGTTCTGTTTCGGGCCAACTAAAATCTTTGGGCAAAATGTCCCCTGAAGAACGTCAAACCGCTGGCCCAGCTATCAACGGATTGAAGAATGATTTGGCCGCGTTGATTGAAACCAAGTCCGCAGTTCTTAAAAAGGCAGCGTTGGAAGCTCGCTTAGCGTCTGAAAAAGTTGATGTCACCCTGCCTCTCCAGCCCGGCCCAATGCAACGCGGCTCGATCCACCCGGTTTCCCAAACACTGGACGAGATCACAGCGATCTTCTCGGATATGGGGTTTGCAATTGCCGAAGGTCCGGACATTGAAAGCGACTATTACAATTTCACCGCGCTGAACTTCCCCGAAGGTCATCCGGCCCGCGAAATGCATGATACGTTCTTCATGAAACCTAAGCCCGAAAGTGAAGGCGAAGAAAGTAATGGCGGCAAGATGGTGCTGCGCACGCACACTTCGCCAGTTCAAATCCGCACGATGGAAAGCCAAGAGCCACCCATTCGCGTGGTGATCCCGGGCCGTACCTATCGTTGCGATAGCGACCAAACCCACACGCCAATGTTCCACCAGCTTGAAGGCTTGGTGATCGACAAGTCGTCTCACATTGGTCAATTGCGCTGGGTGCTTGAAGAATTTCTAAAAGCCTATTTCGAAGTCGATAACGTCAAAACCCGTTTCCGTCCGTCTTTCTTCCCGTTCACCGAACCATCCATGGAAGTGGATGTGCAGTGCGATCGCTCTGGCAACGAAGTGAAAATCGGGCAAGGCAATGACTGGCTTGAAATCCTAGGCTGCGGCATGGTTCACCCAAATGTCATCCGCAATTGCGGACTTGATCCAGATATCTATCAAGGTTTTGCATGGGGCATGGGCATCGACCGGATCGCAATGCTGAAATATGGCATGCCTGACCTGCGTGATTTCTTTGATGCTGATCAGCGTTGGATGGAGCATTATGGCTTCCGCCCACTTGATCTCCCAACATTGTTCGGGGGCTTGTCATCTTGAATATTGTGAATCAACTGTGGGGCGTTATTCAACCATTTTCTGGCGAACTAATAGCCTTTGCTCTTGCAGTACTGGGTAGCATTGTTGCGTCGGTATTGAGACCGCAGGTAAAACTAATTTGGGGCCGGTCCAACAGTAGTTTGCATAATGTTCCGATCCTAAATGACGAGGGTGCTGAAACAGGGTCTGCGAATATTTATGCAGAGAAGTATTATTTGCAAAACACAGGGAAAAAAGGCGCTACAGATGTTGAGTTTGTACTGCGGGGACAATTACCAGACGATTTGTCAGTGTGGCCTAGCCGGAAGTATACTAAGGAGCTAAATCCTGATGGTAGGCTTGTCGTCTCGTTGCCGTTTGTTGCTCCTCGTGAACTTGTGATTCTTGACGTAGTATATATCAACAGAGCTGCAGCAGACGTTGAATCTGTCAAATGTATTGAAGCCACAGGCAGTTGGGTACCATTTGTCACCAATAGAAATTTTGGATTTGTATTCAACATGTTTGCCGCATTACTCATGTTGTTAGGCATCGCTTTTGTCTTGCGAGTTCTTGGCATTATCATATTTGGTTGATGGGTAACTTTTAAATGACAACCGAGCTTGACGGATTAACAGACGACACCGTCTATATCGTCACAGACATTGAAACAGATGGCCCAAGTCCGCTGCGCAACTCGATGCTGAGTTTTGCATCTGTGGCGATGAATCGTCGCGGGGATTTTTTGGGTGAGTTTGAAGTGGTTTTGGAGCCTCGGCCAGATCGTCAGGCGGATCCTGAAACCATGGAATGGTGGCAAACAGAACCCGATGCCTATAAAGCGGCAACTACAGACGCTGTTTCACCCAATGAAGCGATGTCAGCGTATGTTGATTGGGTTGAAGCTTTTGAAGGGCGAAGAGCTTTCGCATCAGCCCCGTTGATTTTTGATGGTACCTTTATCGATCATTACCTTGATACGTTTGCCAACACCCGCGCATTCGGTGGCCCAGGAAGCCAGAAGCGCATTTTCGCAGGTGGCGGTGTCGATATTTACACGATGGCCGGGACAGTTGCTGGTGCGCCACATGATGGTTGGACCACGCGCGGCATTCCAGATAGTTGGATTGGCAATCAGCCCCATACCCATCTCGCCATTGATGATGCCCGCGGCTTTGCGCATCTGTTGAAGCGCTTCTTCGTTGTTGGTGATTTGCCGCTAAAATATCGTGCCCTCGAAATCGCAGAATTTGGCGATGGTGAGATCTTGCGTGATGAGTTGGTGGATTTGATTTCATCAGGCCGCAAAACAGCAACATGTGGCGCACTGGCATTTTACGAAGAGGCCGGCGAAAAACTCCCTGAAATTGGTGAGCTATTTATCGTGCCCGATTGGGCGGGCAATCCAAAGGCTATAATCCAAACAACATCAGTTGAAGTGAAACGCTTTGACGAAGTGGACGAGGATTTTGCGCGTGCTGAAGGCGAGGGTGACTTGTCATACGAGTTTTGGCGCGACGGACACATAGAATTTTTTACCCGCAATGGCGGATATTCACCTGATATGAAACTGGTTTGCGAACGGTTCGAATTAATCGAGACATTCGCTGAAAAAGACGCAAAAGAGTAGACCGATGAAATTCACAATTGATTGGCTCAAAGATCATCTTGATACAACTGCATCAAATGATGAGATCATTGAAACCCTGACCATGATTGGTCTTGAGGTTGAAGAAGTTGAAGACCAAGCAAAGGTGCTCAACGACTTTACGGTCTGCGAAGTTATTAGCGCCGAAAAGCATCCAAATGCTGATAAATTGCGGGTCTGCATGGTCAATACAGGCTCGGGCGATCCGGTGAAAGTCGTGTGTGGTGCACCAAATGCACGCACCGGCATGAAGGGCGTGTTCGCCTCTGTGGGCACGTACATCCCAGGTACGGAATTCACATTGTCAAAAGGCAATATTCGCGGCGAAGAAAGCAATGGGATGTTGTGTTCAGAGCGCGAACTGCTGATTTCTGATGAGCATGATGGCATTATTGATTTGCCGGAAGACGCGCCCGTCGGCACCAAATATGTCGATTATGCTGGTCTTGACGATGTGGTTGTTGATATTGCAATCACCCCCAACCGTGGCGACGCCACCGGCATTTATGGCATTGCACGGGACTTGGCAGCTGTTGGTATCGGTGAGTTGAAAGACGGCACCGTCAAAGCCGTACCATCAACCTTGGATGGGCAAGGCGAGATATCAGTTGATTTCCGCTTTGGCGAAGGCGAACCACAGGCCTGTAAAATGTTCGCGGGACGTCTGTTTAAGGGCGTTAAAAATGGTCCTTCTCCAGAATGGCTGCAAAAGCGATTGATCGCCATTGGCTTGCGCCCGATTAATGCGCTGGCGGACATCACGAACTATATCTCATACGACCGCGGTCGTCCGCTACACGCTTACGACGCAGACAAGATCAATGGTCAATTCCATGCCCGTAACGCCAAGAAGGGCGAGGAAATTGTCGCGCTTGACGGCAAAACCTACGCACTGGACGAAACCATGTGTGTGCTTGCTGACGATAATGGACCGCTTTGTATTGGCGGCATTATGGGCGGTATGGAAAGTGGGTGTTCAGAAGAAACCACAAATATCTTCATGGAATGTGCGTGGTGGGAACCACTTCTCATCGCCCAAGCTGGTCGCAAAACAGGTATCGTTTCTGACGCCCGCTATCGCTTGGAACGCCATGCAGACCCTGACTTCGTGTTGCCGGGCATGGAACTGGCCACGAAAATGATTTTAGAGATTTGCGGCGGTGAGGTGCATGAGACCGTCGTCACAGGCCAAGTCGAATCCGCCGACAAAATCATTGATTTTCCATTGGCAGAGATTACTCGCCTAACAGGCCTAAAGGTGCCATTCGTTGAAGCCAAAGCCATTCTTTCGCGTCTTGGATTTTGGGTTGCTGGCACGGGCGACGTGGTAAAGGTCAATGTGCCATCATTCCGTCCAGATATTGAAGGCAAGGCTGATTTGGTGGAAGAGGTGATGCGCATCGTTGGCGTCGATAAGGTGCCGGTGGATCCATTGCCACGCCTATCTGGTGTTGCACCAAATATGCTGACCACAATTCAAAACCGTCGTCGTGTTGCGCGCCGGGCATTGGCCGCGCGCGGCTTCCATGAAGCGGTAACTTGGTCCTTCATTTCTGAAAAAGAAGCAAATCTTTTTGGCGGCGGCAGCGAAGAGCTAAAGCTCGAAAACCCGATTGTTTCTGATCTAACAGATATGCGCCCGTCTCTTTTGCCCGGACTATTGGGTGCTGTTGGCCGCAATGCCAATCGTGGGTTTAGCGATGTGGCTTTGTTCGAAATTGGCCAAGTCTTTAAAAACGACAAAATGGACGGTCAACTAAACTATGCGACAGGTGTTCGTGCGGGAACCGCAAAGTTCGCTCAAGTCGGGCGTGACTGGCAGGGCAAAGCCAACAAGGTTGACGTGTTTGACGCAAAGGCCGATGCCTTGGCTGCGCTTGAAGTATTGGGTATGAATGTCGGAAATGTTCAAGTCGTCGCAGAACCTGCAGACTGGGCCCATCCGGGTCGCGCAGGCCGTTTGCAATTGGGTCCTAAAATGATCCTTGGCTGGTTCGGCGAACTTCACCCCGCTTTGATCAACGAGCTGGATCTTGTTGGCCCTGTTGTTGCGTTTGAACTTAATCTGGATGCAATTCCTGCATCGCGCAAGAAGCAGAGCAAGGCGAAAGGCGCGTTAGATATTTCTGATTTGCAGCCTGTGCGACGAGATTTTGCATTTGTTGCGGACAAGCAAGTTGAGGCAAATAAATTCGTCAAAGCCGCGAACTCGGCAGATAAGAAGCTGATCCAAACCACCTCGATTTTTGATGTGTTTGAAGGTGAACATGTTGGCGAAGGTAAAAAGTCTGTGGCGATAGAAGTCGTTATGCAGCCACGCCAAAAAACGCTGACGGACGAAGAAATTGATGCGGTGAGCAAGAAAATCATCGCCGCCGTCGAAAAAGCCACCGGCGCAGTGCTGCGGGGTTAGTTGAAATGTTAGAGACAATGCGAAAGTCGCCATTGTTGGTTCTCATTGCGCTGTTTCTGTTTGTAACAATGGGAGCGCTAGGCTCGATCAGCGCGACCGTTGCCCAAGTGCTAGTGCTCTGCGCATTGCCTTTTGTCTGGAAAGAAGATTGGCGAACCCTAATATTGGGTGAACCTATTTTACTCGCGAACCTTATTGCCTTTGCAGCGCTCGCATTGGCCTTTGCAATTGCCATGCGAGACGCGTCAGGTTCACTTCACGCGGTGAATTTCTTGGCAGCTCCTTTGGCTGTAATATTCTATGTCTATTTGCAACGGTTTGAGGTCCCTAAGCTTCTACAATTCATCGCCTGGGTTGCATTTCTAGGTGTTGCCCTGTCTTTGGCTATTTCAGTCTATCAAGTGTGGGGTCAAAATATTGGCCGTGCGGAAGGCTGGACAAGTAACGCGAATGTATTGGCACGGGTTGCGCTATTAAGTGGCTTTGTCTGCCTTATTGGCTTCAGTACGCAGCGTTGGCGCAAAACAGGAATATTGTTGCTTGGACCGCTTTTGGGGCTATTTATTGTCATTCTCAGCGGCTCAAGAGGCACTTTCATTGCCATTCCGCCGTTGGTCCTAACCTTCATGATCTACTTTGCCGTCCTTCTTATTCGAGAGAAAAAGCATGCACAGTTATTATTGCTTACTGGCGTTGCAGTTGTTTTTGGCGTGATTGTGTTTGCTTCCATGTCTGATCGCATGTCGCAAATCGGCAGCACCGTGTCTGCAGTTTTATCTGGGCAGTCCGCAGGCTCTTCAACTGATACCCGAACTGATATGTATTGGGCCGGATGGAATGCCCTCCTAGCAAGTCCATTTTTTGGCTATGGTTGGCCTAATATTGTGGTGGTCGCTGATCGAACTTTGTCGCCGGATGCAAGTGTTTCGAGTTTGATCGGCTTCCGCCATTTGCATAATGACTTTTTTAATTTTGCCGTCGGCGGTGGAATTGTTGGAATTGCAACTTGGGCGACGTTTATTTTCGCGCCCTTGCTACGTGCCATTTTCTTTTGGCCAACAGGCGCAGAGCAGCGCGCACGTTATTTGCTCGTACTAATTCCAGTTTCATATTTAGCATTTGGTCTAACGGATATCACCTTTAGCTATGATGTTTTGACGGTCTGCTATTTCTTTATTGTCGCGATTGCCTTGCGTTTAGCGAAACCAAATCCCCCAATTGTGAACTAATTCAACTTTGGGCTTGGTTGAAATTTAGAACCTTTCATGGGACAAGCGAACAACACACACGTCCTGTTGCCGCAAGGGTTCCAATATGCCTGCTATAAAAAAAGAAGATTTCATCCAGTCGATCGCCGACGGATTTCAATTCATCTCCTATTATCATCCGCTTGATTACGTGGAGGCCGTGGCCAAAGCCTACGAGCGTGAGGAAAACCCAGCGGCAAAAGATGCGATTGCGCAAATCCTGACAAACTCTCGCATGTGCGCCGAAGGGCACCGCCCCATTTGCCAAGATACTGGCATTGCGGTGGTGTTCCTTGAAATTGGCCAAGATGTGCGCTGGGATACGGATATGACCATTGAAGAGATGGTAAATGAAGGGGTGCGGCAAGCCTATACCGGCGTTGATGAAAACCTGCTGCGCGCGTCAATTTTGATGGACCCGGCTGGTAAACGCAACAATTCGGGCGACAATGCTCCGGCGGTTATTCACTATGAAATGGTCGCGGGCGACAAGGTAGACGTGACCGTTGCCGCAAAAGGCGGTGGCTCTGAAAATAAAGCCAAACTGGCCATGCTCAACCCATCTGATGACATTGTTGAATGGGTGCTCAAAACCATCCCAACATTGGGTGCGGGTTGGTGTCCCCCTGGCGTTTTGGGTCTGGGCATAGGCGGCACGCCTGAAAAAGCCATGTATATGGCCAAAAAATCGCTGATGGCACCAGTAAACATTCAAGACCTTATGGATCGCGGCCCGAACTCGACAGCGGAAGAATTGCGGTTGGAACTGTTCGAAAAAGTCAACGCACTTGGCATTGGCGCCCAAGGGTTGGGCGGGTTGACCACCGTCGTTGATGTTAAAGTGATGGATATGCCAACCCATGCGGCGTCTAAACCCGTTGGGCTTGCGCCAAACTGCGCCGCCAACAGACATGTGCACTTCACATTGGACGGTACGGGTGCAGCTGATCTAACCCCACCGCCGCTTAGCGCGTGGCCTGATATTGGTTGGAAACCTTCGGCGCAGGCAAAATCAGTTGATTTGAGCTCATTGACCAAAGAAGAAGTGGCGACTTGGAAACAAGGCGATCGATTGCTGCTGAACGGCAAAATCCTGACGGGTCGAGACGCGGCGCATAAGCGAATTCAATCGCTTTATGAAAGCGGCGAAGGTCTGCCCGAAGGTGTCGATTTCACGGATCGCGTGATCTATTATGTTGGACCGGTTGATCCCGTGGGCAATGAAGCAGTGGGGCCTGCTGGCCCAACCACCGCGACCCGTATGGATAAATTCACAGAGATGATGTTGGATAAAACCGGTCTTGTGGCAATGATCGGTAAAGCCGAGCGCGGGGCTGCAGGTCTTGAGGCGATCAAGAAACACAAGGCCGCTTATTTGATGGCCACTGGTGGCGCTGCCTATCTGATTTCCAAAGCCATTCGCTCGTCCCGCATTGTTGCGTTTGAAGAGCTGGGCATGGAAGCCATTTATGAATTTGACGTCGAAAATATGCCGGTCACTGTCGCGGTAGATTCGACAGGGGAGAGCGTACACAATATCGCACCGGCTATTTGGCGCAAAAAGATCGGCAAATTGCCAGAACTTACGTGATTGATTGTAGCCATTAAAGAAAATGGCTGGCGTTCAAGAAATCGCCAGCCGCTTCATCATTTCCCAGACCCTTATTTCTACTTCGCCTTTGTGGGTTTGCCCCATCTTGGTGAGCTGCCGCTCAACATGCCAACCATGTCGTTCATAAAATCGACGAGCTCCATCATTACCTACAAGGCAATTTAGGCCGGCGATGATCGTGCTCTCGGCCGCCAGTTTTGCCTCACCTAAATCAAGAAGCTTTGCCCCCAACCTTTGACCGCGAAATTTAGGGTCGACAAATAGTTGGGATATTCGGCCGTTCTGCGCGACGATGAGACCAACGATTGTTGTGATTTCTACGGCAACAATAATGTGGGGGTAAAATTCGTCAATTCGTGCCCGCATGAAACCGATATCACGAAATTTCGCGATATCACTATGTTGCATAGACGCTTGCGTCTCGTGCCAAATCTTGTGGTAGAACGCGCTGACTGTGTCCAACTCGTCTGGTTTCGCAACACGAATTTCCATTTATTGCCTCACCCGTACTCTCGCCTAGCGTAGCCATCCACCCGGTTGTGGATGAAGGTCCATCATACCGCCTTTTGCGGCTTTATCGATGATTGCAATCTCTTCTGTCGATAGTTCCAAGTTATTCAATGCGCCAAGATTGTCTTTGAGCTGCTCTAACGTACGCACTCCGATCAGGGCCGATGTCATTTCGCTGCGCCGCAGCGCCCACGCCAGTGCCAATTGAACAAGGCTCTGTCCGCGTTGATCTGCAAGGTCTTGCAAACTGTCAACAGCGGCAAGCACGCCTTCTTCCATATGCCGTCCAAAAAGCGAAGAGCCGGGTTCGGTTGCACGCGTGCCTGTGGATTTGTCTTTTGAATATTTGCCGCTCAAAACGCCCTGCGCCAAAGGTGAAAATGCGATGCAGCCAACACCAAGTTCGCCAAGCGTGTCCAATGTGCCGTCTTCCTCAATCCAGCGATTTAAGATGGAATAGCTTGGTTGGTGGATGGTCAGTGGCACACCCATATCAGTCAAAATGCGATGGGCTTCAATCGTTTCTTTTTGTGGGTAAGACGAAACACCAACATAGAGCGCTTTGCCCTGTTTGTAGAGAGAAGCGAGGGCGCCCATTGTTTCTTCTAGTGGTGTTTCTGGGTCGAAACGGTGTGAATAGAAAATATCAAAATAGTCAACATTGCAGCGTTTCAGGCTTTGGTCGCAGCTGGCAATTAGATATTTGCGCGAGCCGAATTCGCCATAGGGGCCCGGCCACATATCATATCCCGCTTTGGACGAGATGATCATCTCGTCGCGATAGGGGACGAAGTCGCGCGCCATCATTTGGCCGAACAACCCTTCCGACGAGCCCGGAGGTGGACCATAATTGTTGGCGAGATCAAAATGTGTGACACCTTGATCAAATGCATAGGCTAGAATTTCAAATGCACTTGGATAGTCGCGGTTGCCACCAAAATTTTGCCATAGGCCGAGGCTGATTGCTGGTAGTTTCAACCCTGAACGCCCAGACCGGCGATATTGCATTGTGTCATAACGATTGTCAGCTGCGCGGTAGGCCATAAATTTCTCCATCAATAAAGCGTCTTGAGCACTAGTATCATGTTGGAGTTGGTCCAAGGCAAATCCAAAAACGAAACAAATGACAAAATCAGAGTTCTCTTGATCAAGATCATCCGTCCCCCTTGGCGAATGGGCTAGCTTTTGCTACACCCCTACGTCGAGTTAGATCAACAGGATTGACCAACATGTCCGAATTTAAGGTTGTCGCGCTTTATAAATTTGTAGCGCTGCCAGACTTTAAAGAACTTCGCGAGCCTATCTATGAGTTCTGCGTGAACCACTCCATCAAAGGGGCATTGTTGCTGGCAGAAGAAGGCATAAACGGCACGGTCGCAGGCACGCCAGAGAATGTTGATGCACTAATGGAATACCTAGAGCGTGGTAACTTGTTCAAAGGGCGCTTCAAAGGCGGCGAAGTCAAATTTTCTGACGCCCGTGAAATGCCCTTCATGCGCATGAAAGTGAAACTGAAAAAAGAGATCGTCACCTTGCGTGCGCCCGAAGCTGACCCCACAAAAAATGTCGGCACTTATGTGGAACCGGAGGGTTGGAACGACATCATTTCAGATGATGAGACGGTGGTGTTGGATACGCGTAACGATTACGAAGTGGCTATCGGTACATTTGAAGGGGCGCTTGACCCGCAAACCGAAAACTTCACCCAGTTCAAGGACTTTGTGGAAAAGAACCTCGACCCGAAGAAAAACAAAAAGGTCGCCATGTTTTGCACCGGTGGCATCCGGTGTGAAAAAGCGTCTTCCTATATGTTGGCGAAGGGGTTTGAAGAAGTTTACCACCTTAAGGGCGGTATCCTAAAATATTTGGAAGATACGCCTGAGGACACGAGCATGTGGAATGGCGAGTGCTTTGTTTTTGATGAGCGTGTTTCAGTCGGTCATGGCCTCGTGCAGGGTGAGTTGGCGTTGTGCCGTGCCTGTCGGTTCCCACTGACGCCTGAAGACATGCAACACGCTGACTATATTGAAGGTCAACAATGCCATCACTGTGCAGCAACGATTAGTGAAAAAAGTCGGGCTCGTGCGGCAGAGCGCGAGAAGCAAATTCGTCTCGCCGCGGAACGCGGGCAGGAACATATTGGCGATCAGGCCGCAAAATTCGCTGAACAAAATAAAAAGCGAATGAAAGAGTTGCGAGAAGAGCAACGTATTCTCAATGAGAAAGCCAACAAGGCAAGTTAGCTTTTAGGTCAAAATACCAGCATCGCGGGCGGCCTGGATTTGCCCGCGGCTGATCGGCAATTGGGTGCCGTCCAGCATCTCAACAACATATGCACCGCTCTTTTTCGTGACGGCTTTAATTCCGTCGCGTGCAATCCAGTGCGAACGGTGAATTTTGAGGCCATCAACGCCGTTGATTTCCTTAATCGCGTCGCCCATCCGCATTAAGACCAATTCACTGCCCTTTGCCGTCACCACATTCACATAATGGTCTTGCATGGAGAGATAGAGAAGTGGCCCACGGTTTTGTACCTGCAGCCGGGCAAGAAGTTCAATTTGTTTAGGGGCCAGTGCTTGTTCTTCGCGGATGAAAAGCACATGCAATGCTGACACACAAATGGAGATCAAAATGCAATATACAGCGGTCAGTACACCAGAAAAACCTTTAAGGTCCCAGTCGCCCAAAATGGCTGAATTCACCAAATAGACAACGATTGAAACCAGAATGCCTGCCCCTAGGCCTGATGCCAAGATCAACAGAACCAAATTCGGCTTCTTGTATTTTTGTAAGATCAGATTGACCACAAAGCTGCCGCCAAACGAGCCTGCGCCATAGCCGAAAAACACCATGCCCATCCAATATGCTAGGCGCGGAAGGGGGCGGAATATGTCGAAAGTGCCGAACGGACCAATCAACCCCAACATAATGCCCAAGATGAACATAGCCGTCAGTGGCTTATGGGCGGTAAATGTGTCGCGCATTTCACGAAGCGTCAGTTGCAGTGCATTACCGATCACGTACTAGCCCTTTCATTCACGAACACATGGTTGTTGTGCCGATTTGTGCCGTCTTAGTTGGCCAAATGCAAGTGACGTTGAGTTTTTCTTTGTGAGTGAGGCATGTGGTGATGAATCCAGCAGTATTCTTTGAGGCACCTGTGGCGGTGCAAATACATATGGTTTGCGCGATCACTAGCCTTTTGTTGGGCTGCTATATGCTCGTACGCGAAAAAGGCACACGTATACACCGGGTGCTCGGCAAGGTTTGGGTCGCAATGATGTTGGGGGCTGCCATTAGCGCCGCATTCATTCACCAATTGCGCATGATCTGGGTGTTTAGCCCAATTCATATTTTCGTACCCATCACCTTTTACGGCCTTTACGAGGGCATTCGACACGCACGCGCCGGACGAATTGGTGCACATCGCGCCTCGATGCGATCAATGTATTGGGGGGCGTTGTGCATTCCGTTCGCATTTGCTCTCGCGCCGGACCGCGTACTTGCAGTGATTTTTGGCACAAAAGATTTGGAGTGGATACCTATGGCAATCGTGGCAACAATAGTTTTAGGCGTAGGCGCATATTATCGTTGGGAAGGGTTTTGGCTAAACCTATTTGCTGCCCGGCGAAATCGCTAGATGATCAGCAAGCGCAATAAAAGCATCCGAATGTACCTTTTTTGGGTCGTGCCGCGAAATTGAATAAAACCCCAAAAGCAGCAGGTAAAGTTGGTTCGCTAGTAAATTTGTTTGGGTCGTCGGGTGCCCAATGTCATCAAGCAATCGTTCCACATATTCAACCCGCGCATTTTCTGCGGTTCTAATTCTGTCTGCGACCCAACCTTCTTGGCCAGCCCATGCCCGCAATGCCCCTTCAATGGCAATTGTGTCTAATTTCATGACCTGTGTTTCCACAGCGGATCTGGCCAGCATGCGAAGTCTTTCATTTGCCGTCATGTCCGCTTCATCCAGCTCAGCGATAATCTTTTGGGTGCCCTCTTGTTCCCAAAAATTTAGCATTTGCACATGCAGGGCGGGTCGATCTGTAAAGTGCCAGTAAAATGATCCTTTGGTCGCGCCAATATTCTTCGCCAAACGTTCAACACGCACACCGTCAATGCCTTCTTCGCCTAGCGCTTTAAATGCAGCGAGTATCCAGTCCGTTTTCGTGTGCTTTGCTTTGCGCCCCATTGGCTGCTCCTACATGCGACAATATTACCATACGCTGCCGTATTGTATTTGTTGTTACGCTCGTTTAGATACGTTTGCGTATGTTATGGCAAGGAGCCAACAAAATGACCAGCTTTTTCAAATCAACAAATATGTGGCTAATGAGCGCGGGACTGCTTTCAATCGCCGTTTCCGGATTGCACGTGTTTGGCGGAACGCCAGAGATTATGGATCCCCTTTATGCGTCAAACACACCAGAATTGAGCAAGGGCATCGCCGAGGTAATGTGGAATGAGATCACGCTATTGTGCATTTTGGCTGGCGCAATGCTTGGACTGGCTGCGACTAAACCCGCCGTGGCCTTGGAATTATCGCTAACCACTATTCTTCTATATTTGGGGATAACAGCCCTGTTTCTCTTTTCTGGACTCAATAAGTTTGGCGATGTTTGGACCATGCCCCAATGGACGCTTTTCCTTACTGTTTCTGCTTTGTCGATTGTTGGATTGTATCGCAACAAAAAAACGGCCTCAAATTGAGGCCGTTTCAAATTGGTCGGAAACTGATCGTGACCTAAAGGCCCATGCAATTTGCATAGTAAGTTGTTGTTGCGGGCCAGTCAGAAAAAACGCCTTCAACACCAACTTCTTGTGCCAACACGTCAAGCACTTCAAATGTAACGCCGTCATTGTTGGTTACGTCTTTAATGGACTGGAAGTACCAACCGCCGCCATTTGAAAGCTGACCAGAACGCTCAAGTGTCCATGTGATCAGTTTCAGGCCCGCCGCTTTTGCTTCTTTGGCATAGACAGAAGGCACGATTTTGTCGCCTTCAAGATCTACAAGCATCCACATTGGTGGCGCGATAAATTGAACGCCAAGATCGGCAAGTTCTTGCATGCTTTTGCCATATGTTGATGGGTTGCGGAAATCAAAACCTTCAACATTGTATCGGCCGTCTAGATAAACCGCCTGCTTGCCAAATTCTGGTTCGTTGTTGATCCAATATAGAACATCATCAAGCAAAAATGATTGCGCCCAAACATCGGATGCCGGAATGCCAGCAGCTTTATATTCGTCGATCATTTTTTGGGCATAGTCAGCTTGGGTGAAACCGCCCTCATAAGGCATATCAACTGTTGGTGTTTTCAGTTCCGGGGTGAACTTGCCACCAAGCGATTTGATCAACTCGATGCTTTGCGCGTGGGTGACCAAAGTGCCTGTTGTTGAATATAGGTCTGTGCGGCTTTTCGATGTGCCGTCCATATATTCTTCAACAGTGGTGCCCCAAACATTGGCGCCATCCATTTTGCCGTTCAAGGTCATGAACTCGGCAAGCGTGATGTCAGAAGCTGAACATTTGGCTTCAGCTTTTACGCCATTTGCAGGGTCAGCTGGTTTAAACGGAGTGGTACATTTTGCAGCCAATTCAGGGCGGGCCAAAATGTCAGTTGTTGTGTGTAAGTCGCTTTGTGAGTGACGGCAAACAAGCTGCTTGTCTGCGGTAAATGTTACGTCACACTCAATAATGCCAGCGCCCTGACGTGCTGCTGCCACATAGCTCTCTTTTGTGTGCTCAGCAAATTGCATTGCAGCGCCACGGTGACCGATTGAAAATAGGCTCTTTGTAAAAGGACCATTTTCACAAGCGGCAAGCTTGTCTTTTAGGGCGCTTGGCTTCATCGCATCCACAAGGAACATTGGGCGTACACCCACCTGCGCATTGTGTGTTCCGTGATTATCGGCAAATGCAGCAGGGGCAGATGCGGCAATAAGCGCACCCGCAAACAGTGCGCAAACTGTATGGTTCATTTAGGTTCTCCAACCAATTGATCAAATGTTCAAAACAGCGCAGAACTTGATTGGAATACGTGACAGAAAACACTCAAATTTGTGAATGTTTTGCAAACTATTTGTGGCAGTAAAATACCGTAGAGTTGAGAGGGTTTGAGATGTTCAAGAAAATCAAACAAGCCATGTTCGGCTCCATCGTTGATAATTACAAAGCCCGAAAACGAGCAGGATTCAAAAACCATCAATCCCAAACATTGGATAGTGCAAAACGACAAGTTAAGCGCTCGAAATATGCGGCGCTTATTACCGATGTTGGTGGTGGTGCAGCGCCGGATGCACGGCTTGTCGAACCGATATTTGACCAGCAAGAATTCACGTTCTGGATGGGGGTAAGCCCCAAATCACGCAAGGTGCAACAGATTCAAATCAATTGTGCGGTGACCCTTTTATTTTCCAATCAGAATGATAATTCCAACCTGATCGTGAAAGGCCGCGCAGAATTGGTAGACGAAATACCGCTGCGCCTCCGTTACTGGAAACCCTATTGGCATTTGTTTTTTCCCGATGGGCCAAAAGGGAACGATTACATATTGATCAAATTGCGGGCCGACGAGCTGGAAGTTCTGGACTTCTCTCAAAATATCGTGCCGGAACCATTTGGCTTGATGCCAATGAAATTGGTGCGGCAGGGCAATAGTTGGTCAGTTAAGAATTAGAGTGTTTGAAGAAATTCAACAATTCTAAACGCACTTTTTCGGTTGCATCAAGGTTCGCACAATGTCCGCCACCTGGCACTTCAACCAGCTTGAAATTGGGCTGGTCAGCCAATCGACTTAGCGTGGGGCCGAGCGCCTTATTTATTTGCGCATCAAACTCACCTTTGAGCATGAACAGCGGTTTCGTTGTATTTGCCGCGACATCAATTAGGTCATAATTTGAAATGTGCGACATCGAATTTGTGGATACATCTGGGTTTGTTTGAGACAATAAGTGCCTCATGACGTCCTGCGCCAATTTGTTTTTAGAGATGCTGGACGCACCAATATTGGCAACCCATTCCGGTTTCAAAAGTCTATTACTCCAAACCACAAGTTTCATGGCGAACGCAGATACTTTTAGAGAATATGTTGTGCCAAAAGTTGCCAGTTGGCTGATGCGTTCAGGCGCGATGTCCAACACCGTCAATCCGACTAGCCCACCCAACGAGTTACCGACGAATCTGACATTTTCAATCTTAAGGTGATCAAGCAACGCGATAAGGTCACCTGCGAATGCGTCCAAGCTAAATCGATCCGCGCCGAATTCTTCCGGCGTTTGTGACCCCATGTGACCACGTAGGTCTGGCACGATGACGCGATAGCCTTGCGCCGCGAAATATTTAGCGTCTTCGGAAAATTGCAACTTTCCTGCACCAAGCCCATGGCAAAGCAATATTGTGTTTTGATTTTCCTGGCCAACATCGTAATACGCGAGCGAAAACTCATCTCGATCAAACATGTGTGCCATTGGTGCAGAGTGACACCATTCTTCAAACCGCGTCATGTGATTTTCCGTCAAGCTAGCAAAGGAATTAGCCGTGCGCTGAATAGAAACCCAGCAGGGCAACCCGCACTTCTTCAGTGGCATCTAGATTGGCGCAATGGCCACCTTTTGGAATGTCGAAATAGATGAAGTTCGGTTGCTTTTTCATCACGTTCATAGTGGTCATCAGTGCGGCGTTCACCAGCCCATCCTGTCCACCTCGAAGCATCATCATAGGCCCGTCAAATTGACGCCCATTTTCAATAAAATCGTAATTGCCGACGCTCTTGGCCACATAGCTGACCACGTTAATATCATAATCATCTAGCAGTTCGTGCACGAGCTCTTGGGCAGAGCGACGCTTTGATGTGCTGCGAGCAATGATTTTATCGACCCATTCAGGACCAATGAAATCATAAATCATCGGCACCGCGTCCGCTGGAAACTTCGGCGTCATCAACGCGTAGGACGTGCCAAATGTTGTGAAGGTCTTAAATCGATGCCCGTGCTCTGGGAGCAGATGCAGCGCCAAAATGCCGCCAAGTGAATTGCCCACATAATGAACCTTGTCGATCTCGGCGTCGTCGAAGATGGCAATTAGATCCGCCGCCATTTCGTGAATGGCAAATTCCTCTTCGCTGATTTGATCCGGAACGCTTGAGCGCCCATGTCCCCGTAGGTCCGGCAAAATCACACGAAACCCTCGCTCAGCAAAATAATGAGCGTCGTCGCTAAATTGGCGTCCGCTGGAAGCAAGCCCATGGCACAGCACAATCGCGGGCGCGTTCTTATCCCCGACATCACAATAGGAAATTTCAAACTTGCCGCGCGAGATGGATTTCGCTGGAAGTAATTCTAGCGTCGGCTTTGACGAGTTATCTTGTATCGACATGATTATTGAATTTCTCTCTTCAGGATTATCCGGCATTGCCGATTAAGATGCCAGCAGCAAAAACGAGTGACCCGCCAAACACAACCTGCAATACCGCCCGCCAAAATGGCGTATCCATATATTTGTTTTGTATCCAAGCAATCGCCCAAAGCTCAACAAAGACAACACCTACGGCAACACTTGTCGCTGTCCAAAAATCTGTAATGAGGTAAGGCAGCGCGTGTCCCAACCCGCCAATGGTGGTCATAATGCCAGCGGCAAACCCGCGCTTAATCGGTGATCCACGACCCGTCAATTTGCCATCGTCAGATGCCGCTTCTGTGAAGCCCATGGAAATACCCGCGCCGATGGAGGCGGCAAGTCCAACCAGGAAAGTTTGCCATGTGCTATGCGTCGCAAACGCGGCAGCAAAAATCGGTGCGAGGGTGGAAACGGATCCATCCATCAACCCAGCAAGGCCAGGCTGAACATAGGTCAGCAAGAACTTTCGCCGTTCCTGTTCTTTCTCCTCAGCGACGGCATCTTCGTGCAGATGCTCTTCCTCAAGCTCGTTGGCGGCGCGTTTGTGATGCTGCTCGGCAATCGCGAGGTCACCTAAAAGCTTGCGAATGCTCGAGTCTTTTGTGCGTTTCACGGCTTCGAGGTAAAAGTTTTGCGCCGCTTCTTCCATTTCCCATGCCTGTTGGCGAATGGTTTCAAGCGGCAAGTTTTGCATCAACCAAAATGGCTTGCGGTCCAAAAAGCCACGAATATGTTCGCGCCGAACCAGCGGAATGCTTTTGCCAAACTTCTTTTCAAACAACGCGATAAGTTGATGGCGGTGCTCGTTTTCCTCTTCAACCATGCCGTCAAATACAGCGGCGGACGCCGGAAACTCATCGCGCAAAACTTGTGCGTACGCACCATAAATTCGTGCGTCATCTTCTTCTGAAGAAATGGCAAGCGCCAAAATTTCCGCTTCGCTCAGATCGTCGAACCGCCTCTTTTGCCATCCCAATACACTTCGAAGCATCAAAAATTCCCAAATCAAAAATTGTTAGTGACATCAATCTAATCGCGAAAAAAAGGGATAACAATGATGTTTGTCAGTTTGTGGTGAGATGAAGCAATTAGTCGCAGATTTTGTAGGCGCAGGTTTCACCATGACAGCCCATATCAAAGTGCAAGTGGTCTTCATGTAAGCTGTTTGCTTCCGGACCCAAAACTGTGGTGAAAATTTCACAACCAATTTGATGGCTTTGTTTGATCAGTCGTGCTGCTTTATCATTGCCGTTCCACGCCTGCGGTAACTCAATCCTGTCACCATTTTCCAGTTCAAAACCGGTTATATCGATTGCGTTTGCAAATCCATGTTCTGAGATTTTGCCAGTTGGCTGATTGTTCCGCCGCCGACATGCATAGCTTGTGCCCATACTGATTTTCTTGATGCCCGAGCCTGTATTGGCGTGAGCGAAGGTGTTTAGCCCCTCGACCCAAGTCACCAGTGCCGTCGCCATGCCGCAATTCAATATTGCTGGTGAGGAAAGTTCGATCCGACGGGTATTAAGTTGAATGGCTTTAATTTGATACGGGGAGCGTGTGCCGCATTTGCCGTCAACGATCGGTTTGGCGATTTCACCAATTGCCGTTCCCGACAAAACAACGGAACAGGCTGCTTGATAGGTTCGAAGTTTTGCTTCGGCCTTCTTTGCTGGTGCAACCACGGCGGGGACATTCGGGCGTGGGATAGGCAGAGGAATGAGGCTTGGGCCAGATTGCGCAAAAGCGGTTGCACTCAGGAGCATGCAGGTTATGGCCATAAATGAAAACAACACTGGACCCTGCTTCATCGATTAAACCTAATACTAGTTTTTCTTTTCTCTAAACTGAGTATGGCAGGACTGACACGATTTGGCGATTTCTCCCATCACGAGTTTTGGATCAGAACCAACCGCAGCCGCAGCTTTTTCGATCTGCATATTGTAGAACTTTATCTCGTCAGCGAACATTTCTGGCGAAGACCAAATGTTCGGCAACGCTTCACTCACATCCATCATGTGTTTCTCTTCAAACAATTTTGGCAGACTTTCGCCCAACGCACGAAGCTTTTCAAAGGCCATATCAATTTCGGCCTTGTTGGCGGCTGAGCTTGCCAAAGCTGGCCGCAATTGTTTGAGTGTTTTTTGAATGTCTGACATTGCATTCATGCGTTCCATAGTCGGCCCGCTCGCGCCTTTGTGCGACATAGCAGGCGTCACGAATAATGCTAATCCTAAGATACAGGCGAGTAGCTTTTTGTCGTTTATCATTTTAGATCTCTCTTTCGCCCTAAAACACGCCATTAGCTTTTTGTATTGCGCGAATGTACGCCACAATGGGACCAATTTCCATTTCTGTTATACCTTCGACAGGTGGCATGTCACCGAACTTCCAATGATGCGCTCGCACGCCATTTAAGGCAGCATTGTAGAATGCTCCATCACCATGGTGGTTTGGTTCATAGATCCGATGGATTAGTGGTGGTCCACTTGCAGACCCTAAACCGTAATTGCCGTGACAAGCTTGGCAAAACTGTTCAAAACTCTGCTGTCCTTTGATTTGTTCAACATTTAGCTCGGGCAAAACGAACCCAGCGGGCAAAGAAACCACTGGATCTGTTTTTGCGTCATCGCTTTGAAAGCTCATGAATAACGCAACACAACCAATCAATATGATGATGCCAGCTAGAACTGTGATTTTACTTTTCATTTGCACCTCGCTTCACATGCAAGTTGAACCACTTCCAGTAGGAGGAAGGTCAAGCAAATCTTCCAAAAAACGCTCAAAATCACGTAAAGGTGAAATGGCTGCTAATTTTGCTTTTCGTGTCGGCATAAAGCTGGTAATCAGCGCCCTATGACTGAATTAAAAAACATCCGCAACTTCTCAATCGTGGCGCATATTGACCATGGCAAATCCACATTGGCTGATCGTCTAATCCAGACGACCGGTGGACTTGCTGAACGCGAAATGCAGCAGCAGGTTCTCGACAATATGGACATTGAGCGGGAACGCGGGATTACCATTAAAGCCCAAACCGTTCGGCTTGAATATAAAGCCAATGATGGCGAGACCTATGTTCTCAACCTGATCGACACGCCAGGACATGTTGACTTCGCCTATGAAGTGAACCGCTCGCTCGCGGCGTGTGAAGGTTCGTTGCTGATCGTCGACGCCTCCCAAGGGGTTGAGGCGCAAACATTGGCCAACGTTTATCAGGCGATGGAAGTCGATCATGAGATCGTGCCCGTATTGAACAAAATCGATTTGCCTGCGGCTGAACCAGATCGGGTGAAACAGCAAATCGAAGACGTTATTGGTTTGGATGCGACAGACGCCGTCGAGATTTCTGCTAAGACTGGTTTGGGAATCGACAAAGTACTTGAAGCTATTGTCGAGCGCTTGCCGTCGCCAGAAGGTGACCGCGATGCGCCACTAAAAGCGATGTTGGTTGATAGTTGGTACGATGCCTATCTTGGCGTGGTGGTGCTTGTTCGGGTGATCGACGGGACCATCAAGAAGGGCCAAAAGATCAAGATGATCAATGCCGATGCGACCTATGATTTGGATCGTGTTGGGGTGTTTACACCAAAATTGATCGATACTGGCGAACTTGGGCCCGGTGAAATTGGGTTTATCACCGCGTCGATCAAAGAAGTGGCAGATACCAATGTTGGTGACACGATCACTGACGCGAAAAAGCCATGTGCGGAACCGCTTGAAGGCTTCCGCCCGGCCCAGCCAGTTGTGTTCTGTGGTCTATTCCCAGTTGACGCTAACGACTTTGAAGATTTGCGCGCCGCGATGGGCAAGTTACGTTTGAACGACGCAAGCTTTTCCTATGAGATGGAAACGTCTGCAGCCCTTGGCTTCGGGTTCCGCTGTGGCTTTTTGGGGCTGTTGCACCTTGAGATTATTCAAGAACGTCTGAGCCGTGAGTTTGACCTCGACCTCATCGCAACGGCGCCAAGTGTGGTTTATGAACTTGGCATGCGCGATGGGTCAGAAACTAAATTGCACAATCCGGCAGACATGCCAGATGTGATGCAAATCGAAGAGATTCGCGAGCCTTGGATCAAAGCCAGCATTCTAACGCCAGATGAATATCTGGGCGGCATTCTAAAGCTTTGCCAAGATCGTCGTGGCGTGCAAACTGACCTCTCCTATGTCGGCACACGCGCCATGGTGCAATATGATCTGCCATTGAACGAAGTTGTGTTTGATTTCTATGATCGTTTGAAATCAATCTCCAAAGGCTATGCAAGTTTTGACTACCAAATCTCAGACTATCGCGCTGGCGATCTGGTCAAAATGAGTGTGTTGGTCAATGGCGAACCTGTCGATGCGCTTTCCATGTTGGTGCACCGAAATGCAGCTGAAGCACGTGGTCGGGTAATGTGTGAAAAGCTTAAAGAGTTGATCCCGCAGCACTTGTTCAAAATTCCAATACAAGCGGCCATTGGCGGCAAGGTGATTGCCCGAGAAACCATTTCTGCGTTGCGTAAAGACGTCACCGCAAAATGTTATGGTGGTGATGCGTCACGTAAGCGTAAGCTATTGGACAAGCAAAAAGCTGGTAAAAAGAAAATGCGCCAGTTCGGCAAAGTCGAAATTCCACAAGAAGCGTTCATCAAAGCGCTTAAGATGGGCGATAGCTAAAATGGTCAAATCGCGCTTTCATCTCGCCTATCACGTGAAAGATTTGGCTAAAGCGCGGTCATTTTATGGTGACCTCCTTGGATGCACTGAGGGGCGCAGCACTGAAAGCTGGGTGGATTTTGATTTTTTCGGACACCAAATATCTCTACATTTGGGTGAACCATTTCCTGTCGCTAATACAGGCAAAGTTGGTGAGCATATGGTGCCCATGCCCCATTTGGGCGTCATCCTGCCGAAACTAGAGTGGGATGAACTCGCCGCCAAACTGAAAGCCGCTGGCCTAGAGTTTATCCTGGAACCGCAAACCCGATTTGTTGGCCAACCGGGAGAGCAAAGCACGATGTTCTTCGTCGATCCGTCGGGCAACCCCATCGAGATTAAAGGCTTTGCGGACTTTGATGGTGTGTTTGAGAGTTAGCGCGTCATTGAAAATACGGTGCGCACCGTGAGGTAAGCCACGCTTTTTTCTTTTATACTGAGCCAGCGGTTGTGTCGGCGCACTTTTGCGCCGCCCCGCCGGAGGTGCAGGATTTTCGATAGCGCGGGTTTAGCGCGTCATCGAAAATACGGTGCGCACCGCGAGGTATATTAAGCTACCATGCCCATCATTCGATAAGTAATTTGCGCCGTCGTAAAGTCCCACGCTTGGCTATCGCGATTAGGCGCGAGTTCCACAATGTCCATGCCAACGCAGCGCCGACCGCGAAGTGCGGACTTAACAATGTTTAGCGCTTGATAATATCCCAATCCGCCCGGCACCGGGGTGCCTGTTGCGGGCATGATGGAAGGGTCGAGCCCATCCACATCAAAGCTGATATATATATCGTTTGGGAAGTCACTGGGTAGTGGAATTGAATTGACATTTTTAGTGACCAATTTTTCGCCATCAATAAACGTGACGCCGAACTTTGCCCGCGCCTCTACTTCCTGCTGACAAAGGGCACGAACCCCATATTGAGCGAGTGAATGCCCATCTTCGCATAATAGGTTCATTACCGATGCGTGGGAGTGCTTTTCACCCTGATAAGCAACGCGCAAGTCTGCATGGGCGTCAATTTGGATGATACCAACTTTGCGCCCAAGTGCTTTTGCGACGCCTGTTACCGCGCCGTAGGTCAATGAGTGTTCACCGCCAAGCGTGACCGGGATTTTACCTTGGGAAACCACCATCTGTGTCTGTGTCGCCAGACGTTGCATCACTTCTGGCAACGGGCCGTCGCAACCAATCGGTTCAACGGTTGTAATACCGCCCAAACAAGGTTCGCCTTCAGGGCAAATCCGTTCCAATTCGTTGGATGCTTCAATGATCGCATCTGGCCCTTTCGCTGTGCCTGCGCCATACGAAACGGTGCGCTCCAACGGCATGGGGATAATCACAAATTTTGCGCCAGCAATTTCGCGTTCATCGGAGGTCAGTTCACTATCCAGAAAGTCGGCCATATCGGTTCCAATTATGAGAGACGCTGTTCAAAATCCGCATAGGCGAATCGCTTCACAATTCGGACCTCATTTGTGGTTGAATTCCAAATCGCGATTGTGGGCAGAGGTACGCCATTAAACGTGTTGGTCTTGACCATCGAATAATGGGCTTGATCCAAAAATGCGAAGCGATCGCCAATTTCAAATGGCTTGGCGGGGCGATAGTCGCCGATTACGTCCCCGGCTAAACAAGAAGGGCCACCCATTAAATAGCTTGCACCATCTTCGATTTCCCCAAGCATGGCTGGCCGATAAGGCGCTTCGATTACATCAGGCATATGACATGTTGCGGAGATATCGGTGATCGCCAATTGCTTGTCGTTCACGGGCAGGTCCAATATTTCCCCCACCAAAACACCTGCATCAATGGCGCAGGCTTCGCCGGGTTCTAAATAGACATCAACATTATAAGTCGAGCGAATGGTCTTGATGAATTCAATCAATCCGTCCCGGTTGTAATCAGCCCGCGTTATGTGATGCCCGCCACCGAAATTGATCCATTTGATGTCTTTCAAAATGGGTTCGATTTTTGGCAGAACCGCCTGCCAAGTGCGCTCCAGCGGCTCAAAACCCTGCTCGCACAATGTATGCATATGCAACCCATCAATGCCGACAAGGTCGTCTTCGGTGAGTTGCGAAACCGGAATGCCCAAACGCGAACAGGGCATACATGGGTCGTATTTTTCGGTATGGCCTTCGGAATGTTCGGGGTTGATGCGTAATCCCAAACTAACACCGTTACCATTCGCCCGTGCCGTTTCAATTATCGGCATAAACTGATTTTTCTGTGCCACAGAATTGAAAATCAAATGGTCGCTTAACCCAATAATTTCGGGCAGGTCTTCAGCCTTATAACCAGCGCAAAATGTCGTTAGCGATCCGCCAAAATGCTCGGACGCGAGCTTGGCCTCAAAAAGGCCGGAAGCGCATGTGCCATCCAAGTATTGGCGGACCAGCGGGGCCAGCGAGAACATGGAAAAGGCTTTGAGCGCCAACAGCACCTTAGCGCCAGATTGCTTTTTAACGTCAGCCAAGATGGCGAGGTTGCGCTCAATCGCAACCTCATCGACCACAAAGCAAGGCGAGGGCACACTGAATAAATCGAACTTAGCAAATGCGCCTTCATCGCCCGACTGGGGCAACCCAAATTCACTCATGTCCGCGCCCTTCCTCCGGTTAAAACGATGCTGGGCCGTCCAGCTCTTTTACCTGCCACGGCAAACCATGTTGGTTGAGCATGTCCATAAAGTCATCTGGGTCCAACTGTTCCATGTTCCAAACGCCGGGTTGGGTCCAATTGCCTTTTAGGAACTGCGCCGCTCCGATCATTGCTGGTACACCAGTTGTATAGGCCACAGCCTGTGATCCAACTTCTGCATAGCATTCTTCATGGTCGCAAATATTATAGATGTAGAAGGTCTTTTCGCCGTCGCCATCGCGTGCATTGCCAGTTGCAATATCGCCAATACATGTCTTGCCTTTGGTCAACTCGCCCAAATCGCTTGGGTCTGGCAAAACCGACGCGAGAAACTGCAAAGGGATGATCTCCTTGCCGTCATGCATCACTGGCTCAATGGAGGTCATGCCAACATTTTGTAGTACGGTGACATGGTTGATATAGGCATCACCAAAGGTCATCCAAAAACGGGCGCGTTCAATTTCCGGGAAGTGGGTTTTTAGGCTTTCTAGTTCCTCATGATACATCAAATACATGTTCTTTTCCCCGACAGCGGGAAAGTCGAACGCATGTTTTGTCGTCATGGCAGGGCTTTCAACCCAGTCGCCATTTTCCCAATGTCGGGCTGGTGCCGTTACTTCGCGAATATTGATTTCGGGATTGAAATTGGTCGCAAAGGCTTTGCCATTGTCCCCGCCATTGCAGTCCAAAATATCAATCTGCCGGATCGTCTCTAACTTATGTTTGCGCAACCATGTGGCGAACACGGATGTTACACCGGGGTCAAAACCAGAACCTAAAATGGCGGTCAAACCAGCTTGTTTGAACTTGTCCTGATAAGCCCACTGCCAGTGATATTCGAACTTGGCATTGTCTTCTGGCTCGTAGTTGGCGGTGTCCATATAGTTGGCGCCAGCTTTCAAACACGCATCCATGATCGCCAAATCTTGATAGGGCAGCGCCAGATTGACCACGAGATCTGCACCCACTTGTTTGATCAGTGCAGCGGTTGCTTCCACATCCATTGCGTCCACTTGGGCTGTCTTAATCTCAACCCCAGTGCGCTCCTTAACGGAGGCGGCGATGTCGTCGCATTTAAACTTGCGCCGACTGGCCAAGGTAATGTCGGTGAAAATATCACTATTCATCGCCATTTTATGAACGGCTACTGATCCTACGCCCCCGGCGCCAATGACAAGTGTTTTGCCCATCAAATTGTCCTTCATTCCTGAGGTATCTATTCGTTTTCGAAATAGGTATAGCCGCTAAGGCTGTCTTTATATGCTGCTATCAACACACGTCGCTCAGAAATGGTCAATTCTTTCCGGCTAACCGCATTGTCCACGCGCTTTCTAAAGGCGGCCAAGCAAGCTTGGGTTTCAAATTCAACATATTCTAAAACTTGAGCAATTGTATCGCCTTCAACCTCGTGTAAAAGGTCGAAATCGCCGTTTTCGCCCAGCGCTATCGTGACCACGTTGGTGTCCCCAAACAGATTGTGCAAATCGCCTAACGTTTCCTGATAAGCGCCTACGAAGAACACGCCGATATAATAGGCTTCGTCCTCCGCAATATCATGCACGGGTAGGGTTTTTGAAATGCCATCCGCCAACACGAAATTGTCGATCTTGCCATCTGAATCGCAAGTGATATCGGAAAGAACAGCCCGCCGGTGCGGCACTTCATTTAGACGTTGCAGCGGCATAATGGGGTGAAGCTGATCAATCGCCCATACGTCCGGTAGCGATTGGAAAAGCGAGAAATTTCCGTGATAAATATCGGCGAAATTGCCCAGCTGTTCTTCAAGCTGCGGCGCGATTTCGTCTTTAGCAGCAAGTTCTTTGAAACGTGCGACAAGGAACCGAAACACTGTTTCGGCCTGAGCCAATGACTTGATGTCCATGTTGCCGCGCCGAAATAGGGCGCGCACTTCATCGCGATAATAAATCGCGTCGTTCACGCTCTCCTGCAATCGCTTGGAAGATAGATATTCTTGAATAGCCAACAGATCGTGGATCAGGTGATGGTCATCGGCCTCAACTTTGGGCAAAGTTTTGCTGTCATAAAGCGTCGTGTCCAACACATCAAAGATCAGCATCGAAGACAGGGCGACAACGCCGCGGCCACTTTCGGTGACCAAATGCGGATGCGGAATTCGAGCTTCATCCATCGCGTATTTGACCGTTTCAACGATCGCTTCGCAATACTCGGGCAGGCTATAATTGACCGAGTTTTCGTTGGATTGTTTCTCACCCGTATAGTCGACACCAAGACCGCCGCCCAGATCCAAAAACGCCAACGGCAGACCTAAATTCTTCAACTCAGTGAAAAACCGGCATGCTTCATTTACGATGCGGCGTACATCGATGATGTCCGAAATTTGTGAGCCTAAATGGGAATGTTGAAGGATCAAGCAATCGTCCATACCCTCAGCCTTGAGCTTTTCAACAACCGCAACCACATTGTCGGTCGTCATGCCAAAGCTTGAACGGTCGCCCGAACTCTCTGCCCAAAAGCCTTGAATTTGATGGGTCAGTTTGATGCGAACACCCAGCTTTGGTTTTTCGCCCAATGCTTTGGAAACCCGAATAACAAGGTCAAGTTCTTTGGGGCTTTCCAGCACGATGATGGTGTTGAAACCAATTTTGCAGGACAGAATGGCAAGGCGGATAAATTCTTCGTCCTTTACCCCATTACAGATCAGCAAGCTTTTCTTCGCAAGATTTTGCGACAACGCGATCAGCAATTCGGGCTTCGAGCCAACTTCCAGTCCATAATTAAACTGGCGTCCGGTCTCAACAATCCGCTCAACCACTTCGGCCTGTTGGTTGACTTTAATAGGAAACACGCCGCGATAAGCGCCATCATATTCGTATTCTTTGATGGCATTAGCAAAGCCATTGTTGAGTTCGATCAATGAGTTCTCAAGAAACGAGTTCACTCGCAACAAAATTGGGGACTTGATGCCGCGTTCAGAAAGGTCGTTTACAACCGAAGGAATGCTGACAGGCGTTGCATTGGAATTTTGAACATCGACCAAGCCCGCATCGCCATTTGGCAAGACGGTGAGGATCTTATGACCCCATTTGCTTATGCCATAAATGTCGGCGCCCAATTCAGTTTCCAATCTATGATCTCCAGTTTAATTTGGGAAAACACGGCCATTCAAAATTTGCCAGCGTGCAGAGAAATTCCAAATCAGACAAGCATTGTGGTTGTCAATCTGAAATTTGAGAACGAGCCTCAATTTGAGTGATGTCGCAATTGGGCTTTTCAAGTGCGGTTTCACCTTTTAAGGTTTTACCCAACAACAAAAAGCAGACCAACACAACAACATGTGGAGTGCATCATGAAATTCACCACACTAATCGGGGCAGCGACAGCGGCTGTCATTGGCCTTACATCAATGGCATTTTCAGCCGATCTGCCGGACTTGAACGGGCGGACGATCGTTGCGGTAACTGAAAACGCTTATACGCCACTTAACTTTGCAGACCCGAAAACCGGCGAAGGCATCGGTTGGGAATATGATGCATTCAACGAAATCGCAAAACGCCTAAATGCAAAAGTCGATTGGCAGATTTCAAGTTGGGACACAATGATCCAAGCCGTGAAAGACGGCCAGTTTGATGTTGGTATGGACGGCATTACCATCACCGAGGAGCGCGCGACCCAGATCGATTTCTCCGAAGCCTATATGACATCACAACAATTCTTGTTGGTTCGCGCGGATGAGGAACGATTTGCTGATGCAAAATCATTTGCAGCGGATGGCGGTTTGCTGGTTGGCGCACAGCCGGGCACGACCAATTTCTATGTGGCGGTGTACGACATGCTGGATGGCGACGAAGCGAACCCGCGTATCAAATTGTTCGAAACATTTGGCACAAGTGTGCAGGCGCTTAAAACCGGCGACGTGGACACAGTGTTGATGGATAGCACATCGGCGCAAGGCTATATGGGCGCGAACCCGGGTGCGTTCAAAGTTGTTGGCGATGCGCTGGGTACTGAAGATTTTGGTTTCATCCTAACGCCGGGATCAGATCTTGTTGGACCAATAAACGCAGCGCTTAAGTCAATGCGGGACGATGGCACATTGGAAAAACTGAACCAGAAGTGGTTCTTCGAGTATAAAGTAAATCAATAGACCCAATTGTGCCCGCTTCTAGCGGGCACTTTTCCTCTTCCGATAAAGAATCAAAATTTGATGTCCCCAACCAGAAGTTCGTCCAAGCGCGAAGTGCCCTATTGGTTGCTTGTCGCCATATTGTGCGCTGCGCTCGTTTTTTGGTCGCTGGTGGCGGACGAGGGATATCAAACCATATTTTTCGCTCTTAGTCGGGGCATCACAACAACCCTTTATGTAACGCTGGTTGCCTTTACTCTTAGTGTGATTTTGGCGACTATTGTTGTGCTTGGGCGCATTTCGACGTTCCGTATTTTGCGTGAGATAGCGACTTTTTACATTGAAATTGTGCGCGGCGTGCCCATGTTGGTTTTGCTGTTTTACATCGCCTTTGTCGGCGCACCTTGGTTTGTCGATATTTTCAACCAGATATGCGCGCCGCTGATCGAGATGGGCCTATTTGGCAAAATGACGGTGCGTGGCTTTGATTTTACATGGCGTGCCATTATCGCGCTGACGATATCTTATTCGGCCTTTATTGCCGAAATTTTCCGAGCCGGCATCGAGTCCGTAGATAAGGGGCAGGTTGAGGCCGCAAAGGCACTTGGCCTAAGTCGCTGGCGAACTTTTCGCCTTGTGGTTGCCCCGCAGGCTTTCAAACTGATCTTGCCGCCCATGGGCAACGAGTTGGTCGCCATGATCAAGGATAGCGCCTTGGTGTCTGTGCTTGGGGTGCAAGACATCACCCAGTTGGGCAAAGTCTATTCGGCCTCAACATTTAAGTTTTTCGAAACTTACAATGTCGTGGCGTTCCTCTATTTGGTTATGACCATTTCGCTGACCCTTATTGTGCGATGGCTGGAACGCGCAATGGGACGAACACAAGAACAAGGTCGCTTGGGCAAGCGTTAGCTAGAATGCATTGCAAGCAGGGGTGCCCTGTTCTGCACCCCCTGCCAAAAGCAACTTAAACCCGAACGGGTTCCTTGAGATACAGCGTGCCAACCGCGGCTGCCCCAATGGCCAATTCAATAATCATTGCACTCAAAATCGACGTGCTGGGCATACCGTCCACACCGATACTGTAAATGCGCGCGACACCATATGACAGGTATACCGCAGCAGTCGCTACTAGTGCGGTTCGTTGCCAAGCTTCAACTATAAGTGCACTCAATATGCTGGCGGAAATAACGATCAGTAATGCACCAGGTGCCCTAACTTCGCTTCTTAGGCTTGCATTTTCGCCCAAGATGATACCTGCCGTAGCGTGAAACTGATCGGGGATGAATAGTGCCATAACACCAATAATAAGACCTGTGATGCCTGCAACTCCAAGCAAGCCTTTCATCCAAAGAGCTCGAAAACCCAACATAATTTATCCTTTCAACATCGGCGTCACTTTACACCGTGTAAATTGACTTGCTGGCGCTATATGGTATTTGCTTTACATGATGTCAAGTTCAGCCCAATCGACCCGGAACAAAATCTTGGACGCTTCGCGAAAACTCTTGGAAGAAGGGGCGGGCAAAGAAGTGCGCATGGTGGACATTTCGCGCGCTGCAAATGTCTCCCGCCAAGCTGTCTACTTGCAGTTTGAAAATCGGGCAAACCTTGTCAGCGCCACGCGCAACTATGTCGATGAACTATACGGCGTAGACGAAAGGATCTCAAAAATCTTGGATCAGGGCTCGGCAATGCAAGCGTTGCGCGAATACGTCGCTTTCTGGGCGGAATATTTACCGCATATTTTTGGACTTGTTAGAGCTATGCAATTGGGCGCAGCGACAGACCAAGCCGCTGGCCAAGCGTGGCAAGAATGCCTAGACGAACATTTGGATGTTTGCACAAATATAGCGCTAAAACTTGAAAATGACGGGAAACTTTCGAGCGGCTGGACCGTAAAATCTGCAGCAGAAATGATCTATGTTACCATCTCATTTGATGGATGGTTCGAGCTTGTGCGAAATAAAGGCTGGGGCCAATCGCACTATATTGAATATATCTACACAATGCTGGTGGGCGGCCTCGCTTGTCCAGTGCTCATAGGCGAATAGCCCGATGTTCCTTGCCATCGGGCATAATCTGCGCTAAACGCCTGAACTCAGGGGTTTAACGTGGGATCTGTCCCACAATCACATCAGCGAGATCACTAATTTGTTTAACCGTTTTCTAGCCGCAAGCGCCGATGGATTTGGCGTGCCGTCCGCATCACAACTGCGCATTGACGTGCTTGCAGGGCTGACCGTTGCCTTGGCTCTCGTGCCAGAGGCGGTCGCTTTCGCATTCGTTGCAGGAGTTCACCCACTTGTCGGCCTTTATGCAGCGTTCATCGTTGGTCTGGTCACAGCGACATTAGGCGGTCGTCCGGGCATGATTTCAGGCGCAACTGGTGCGTTGGCGGTGGTGATGGTTTCGCTGGTTGCCCAACATGGTATTGAGTATTTGTTCGCCACCGTGGTGCTGATGGGCCTCATTCAGATTGTTGTCGGCATTATGCGATGGGGTAAATTCATCCGCATGGTCCCTCATCCTGTGATGTTGGGTTTCGTCAACGGCTTGGCGATTGTGATTTTCTTGGCCCAACTCAGCCAGTTCCAAGTACCCGGCACTGCAAGCGGCGGTGGACATGGGGTCGCTGGCGGCGAATGGATGACGGGTATGCCGCTTGTCCTGATGCTTTTCCTTACTGTTATCACCATGATGATTATTCACTGGGGCGGCAAATACATCAAAGCTGTGCCCGCGCCACTGCTCGCCATTGGCCTTGTGTCGATTGCTGTGATCGTACTCAACTTGGACGTGCCGCGTGTCGGCGATTTGGCATCGATTAAAGGTGGTTTGCCTTCATTCCATATTCCGATGGTGCCGCTGACATTAGAAACCTTCCAGATTATTTTGCCATATGCTGTAATCCTCGCTGCCATTGGCCTCATTGAATCATTGCTGACATTGAACCTTGTTGCCGAAATCACGCAAACGCGGGGCGGCGCATCTAAAGAAAGCATTGCCCAGGGCCTTGCCAATCTCATCACCGGTTTCTTTGGCGGCATGGGCGGTTGCGCGATGATTGGTCAGTCAATGATCAATGTAAAATCTGGCGGACGGACCCGTTGGTCGGGTATTTCCGCGGCATTGTTCCTTTTGGCCTTCATCCTGTTTGCATCAAGCTGGATCGAATTGATCCCACTAGCTGCCTTGGTCGGCGTCATGTTTATGGTCGTGATCGGCACGTTCGCTTGGCGCTCCATTCAAATCATGATGCGTATTCCGCGTGCCGATGCATTTGTCATTGTGTTGGTGACTGTGGTTACCGTCGCAACGGACTTGGCTACGGCAGTAGTGGTTGGGGTGATCGTTTCCGCGCTGGTTTACGCCTGGAACGCATCCACGCGCATGCATGCAACAACGCCGGGCTATCATGAAGGCGACAAGGAAAAGATCTACAAGCTTGAAGGGCCGCTATTCTTTGGCTCAATTGAAAGCTTCAGCGTTCTCTTTGACCCGAAAGAAGACCCAGAGACCGTGATTATTGATTTTGCCGGTTCCCGGGTTGTGGACCATTCGGGTCTACAAGCGATCGAAGCATTGGCCGCAAAGTATGAAGCCAATGGCACAAAACTAAAACTTCGGCATCTATCAAACGATTGTAAGACTTTGCTGAAAAATGCGGGCCAATTGGTAGAGCCCGCTGAGGACGATCCAGAATATGCGGTCGCAACTGACTATGATCTGCAAACTGGACGCCTAGACGCAGGTCACTAGCGAGCAACACTTGCAAAACACCGATATTGATCAGGTTTAATGCGAATTTGGATTAAACCTGATCGGCTTCGTTTTTAACTTACACATGCATCATTGTTAGTCTGATCCTTGATCACAACTGTGGGGGCAGATTAGGTGTAAGACGAATGAGCGGCTTTTCTAGGTTTTGGAGCTTGCATGGCAACGACCTGTTGTTCCTTGCGGTAGCGTGCCTTCTAGCTTACATGCTGGCCCGATTTGTGTCTTCCAGTCGACTATTCGCCCTCACAATATTCCTGCTGCCCGCAGTCATTTTTTTGATCTTTCAAGACCGCGTGTTGGCGGACTTCACGCGCATGTTTTTCTAACGCAAATTACGCACAGCAACGCTCGCAAAATAAAATCCCAGCGATCGTCAAAACTTGGCAAAAATAATCTCAAAATCATATGTTCTCTTTTGGTGCGCAACACCACATATTAAAGACAGAAGAACTTCTTAAGAAAGGATATGATTATGGGATTGCTAATTGGCGATGAAGCCCCGAATTTTGAAGCAGACACAACAGAAGGTCGGATTAAGTTTCACGACTATATTGACGGCCACTGGGCGGTTTTGTTTTCGCACCCGAAAAACTTCACTCCTGTTTGCACAACCGAGTTGGGTTATACAGCAAAGCTGAAACCTGAGTTCGAGAAACGTGGCGTTAAAGTGCTTGGCCTTTCGGTTGACCCTATTGAAGATCACCGCGCTTGGGTTGACGATATTGAAGAAACCCAAGGCACAGCGCTGAACTTCCCATTGATCGCGGACCCAGACAAATCGGTCGCTAATCTTTATTCAATGATCCACCCACAAGCGGATAACACACTAACTGTG
Source organism: Maritalea sp. YIW29 (assembly GCF_057219265.1). Classification (NCBI taxonomy): domain Bacteria; kingdom Pseudomonadati; phylum Pseudomonadota; class Alphaproteobacteria; order Hyphomicrobiales; family Devosiaceae; genus Maritalea; species Maritalea sp. YIW29. Next base: position 175,025 of record NZ_JBXVVF010000002.1, on the reverse strand, counting down.
CGTTCTGTCTTCGTTGTTGGGCCGGACAAAAAGATCAAACTGAAAATTGAATATCCAGCATCAACCGGCCGGAATTTTGATGAAGTATTGCGCGTAGTTGACTCGTTGCAGCTCACCGCCAAACATCAAGTGGCAACACCCGTGAACTGGAAAGATGGCGAAGATGTTATCATCGTGCCAGCGCTTTCAAACGACGATGCGAAAAAGAAGTTTCCAGACGGATGGAATGAAGTGAAGCCATATTTGCGGGTTGTTAAACAACCAACTTCTTAAAATTCGAAGTCCATCATTACAAAAAGAAAAGGCGGCCTATGGCCGCCTTTTCTTTAGCTCGATAATCTGGCTTGTTCTTCAAGCAGCACCTGACGCAATTCTGCGTCCTCCCGAGCGCGCTCACGCTGCTTTGACGACAAGTCATAACCCAAAGACCTGATGTCGCTTGCAAGGCGGTTCCGTTCAGTTTGCGGTGTTGCCGGATTTGCCAACTTGTCTGTGAGGCTGCTTATCTGAGACTGAATGCGTTCAATATCTTGATCTATTGAATAAACGTCGTTTGCCTGCCGGTGAATGCGGGCAAAACTCAGTCCAATTTCACCTTCACAAACATTGCCATAAGATCTCCCTGCTAGCCCAGTTCTTGCAGCATTTGCAGGGGTACAATAAGATCGCAGACCTATCGCACGCCCCTGTTCGTAAAGGGTTCGATCTGCCGTGACACCATGCTTTGCACAAGCTTCATTATGTTCAGCGAAGCGAACTGATGAATAGCCTGCCCGGCCATCATTTTCACCAATGGCGCGCCAATCCCCAGTTTGACATTGTGACTTGCTCAGGGTTGCACAGCCCGAAAGAACCAACAAAAACAACAAACCAAAAACAGCACTAGCCAATTTCATAAATCTTACCCGCAAAAATGTAAATTTCGCGGCATTTAATCAATTGGTGCCAATTGGCACAAGCATTATTATAGGCCCAATTCCGACCGCGTCTTTTTAGTGAGTTTGCCTACGATAATATCATAGGCTTGTTTTATATAGGCGTGGAACGTTTCATCGTCCCATCCGGCCTCTTCGCGCACCTGCACCCACTTTGCGCGCGCCAAATATTTAGCGGGATCTATGCCCTCCTGAGTCGGCAAAATGGCAAAGGACTGATCAGAACATTTGAAATTGATGACGTCGCAATCTGCGTCGTCCCAGCGGCTATAAAGCGCAAATATCTTGCCACCAATCTTAAAAACAGATGCATTGCCCCACTGCACAACATGCGTCGTGTGCGGAAGCGTGAAGCAATAGGCTTCGAATTCTTCTCTGGACAACATCAATTATGCGCCACCAATTGTACAACTAACGCCTGTGCCTTTAAGGCCGCAATATCCACCCGGGTTCTTGGACAAATATTGCTGATGATATTCTTCTGCGAAATAAAATGGCTTCGCAGCGCCGATTTCAGTGGTAATGGGCCCAAAACCCCCGGCTTTCAGAGAAGCAGTATATGCATCGTGACTTGCGCGTACCACAGCTTCCTGTTCAGGTGATGTGAAATAGATCGCAGACCGATACTGACTGCCCACATCATTGCCCTGACGATTGCCTTGGGTCGGGTCGTGTTCTTGCCAAAAATGCACAAGAATTTCTTCCAAAGAAATTTGGTTTGGATCAAAATTCACCAAAACAGCTTCTGTATGTCCAGTATTGCCCGTGCAAACTTGTTGATAGGTCGGGTGTTCATGCTGCCCGCCCTGATAGCCAACGGCTGTGACCCACACGCCGTCAAGTCGCCAGAATAAACGCTCAGCGCCCCAAAAACACCCTAATGCCAAATAGATGGACTGGTTGCCTTCAGGATAGGGGCCCTCAATTGGATTGCCGTTCACATGATGAGCAAAATTTGTCGCGCTAATATCCATTGATAGGCCTCGCTTATAGTTCGTCGATATGCTTATAGCGTTCGCGTGTTTTTGTGCGTCCCAGATAAAGGAAAAACACACCCAATATGGCACAGAACAACCAAGCTGGTGCGCCAAGAACCGTTACAATAATCGGATCCCAAATAAACGGATGCACATATCGTTGCACGACGGCTTGGAAAGTGTTCAAGGTCAAACTACCAACGGCCCGGTCAATTTGGAACCATACCTGCCCAAGCGGCGAAAACACCAATTCATTTGAGCTAAGAATTTTAGCGCCATCCATAACAATGAAAATCAGCATTAACGCCAAAAATAAAGAGCCGATAAGGCGCGTAATCATCTTCATGGTGAACTTTCTTGGGGGCTTTTGTTGCGTTAATTCAATAATAGGGGCGCAAAAAACGCGTTTCAAGCGCCCAACGGATAAGTGAACACTTGCGATCAGTTTCGCGATCAGTATAGTGCGCCCGATTGCAGGCGTAAATTCAATTGATTTGCCACAGCAATGTTATGGACGCAAAACTCTTTGGCCTCGCCCAATCAGAAAATCGTTCAACGAAAAATGGATAGGATCTATGCCTGTCCATTAATATGTTCTGGCAGTTTACTGTCGCGCTGGAGAGGTGGCCGAGTGGTCGAAGGCGCACGCCTGGAACGCGTGTAGGCGGGTAACTGTCTCCAGGGTTCGAATCCCTGTCTCTCCGCCATCCTTTTTAAGCAATTATGTCAATTGAGTTGCGCCGTGCCAAATTGCACTGCCAGCGCCAAACCTTCAACTGCGTGTTGACTCATTAAACATCATATGTTTAATATAATCATATGACAGAGATGATGTATTACGATTTAAAGCAAATCGCTGGGCTTACGCCTAGCCTTTCTACGCAGGTTGCAAAAGAGCTGGGGCGGCGGGTGGTTGGCGGTGCATATAGCCCTGGCGACCTCATTGAGGATGAAACAGCACTTGCGGCCAAGTATCAAGTGAGCCGCTCTGTGGTTCGTGATGCTGTGAAAATTTTGGTTGGCAAAGGCCTGCTGGAAGTTCGAAGGGGCATTGGAACGCGGGTTCAATCCCGAACGAGTTGGGGACTGCTGGACGATGATGTTATGGCGTGGTCTCAATCCGCGCCGCCAAACGCTGAAACTTTCAAGCAATTGATGGAAGTTCGGGTCGTTTTTGAACCTATGGCGGCGCGTTGGGCCGCCGAACGCGCAAACGCTGAAAGCTTGTTGAAAATTGAACAAGCGGTTGACGCTATGTCTAAGGACATTTCGTCCGTCGAGGGATTTGTCATCGCCGACGCGAAATTCCATCGGGCTGTGCTTAGCGCTGCCAATAATGAGTTTTTGGCAGCGATGGAAGGGGTGATCTTTTCTGCGCTTTTGAGCAGCATAAGGCTCACCAATAAGGATCCCCGTGAAAATGAAGACTCAATTCCGTTTCACAGGTCAGTCTATGAAGCGATTGCTGCACACCAGCCTGATGTGGCTGAAGAACGAATGAGGAAATTGTTGAATGATGCTAGCGACCGTTTGGGACGACGGATCGACAACTAGTCATTCTTCATAACCGACCAAAACTAACGCAAAACATGTGCGCGTTTTCGCAACTTTGCGACACGGGAGAGGTGCGTCTGGCAAGACGCGGTCACGCGGCGGACTGAGTTCCGCCTGATCTGGAATAGCACAACGAGAAAATTGCAAAAACTCCAAACCGTTCAGTTTTGGAGAGGGTCGTTCTCGGCCAAAATTAGGACAGTTAGCGAGGAATAGATGCAGAGCAGAATTCGAAATCATGTTTGCCACCCATGGCAACCCTGCGTGAGCTGGCCGACGTCTATCGCTTCTGTGCAGCTTTTTCCAAGGGCGCGATGATGAAAATCACAAAAATCAAAAGCCACATCTTGCAGTATGACTTGCCAGAGGAATTGGGCTATTCGCAGCAGTTTTACAAAAAACGCACAGCCCACTTGGTCGAAGTCAGCACAGACGAAGGTGTTACAGGTTGGGGTGAATGTTTCGGCCCGGGCAATGTGGCCCTGGTCAATAAGACGATTGTTGAAACGCTTATCGCGCCGATGGTTTTGGGGGAAGACCCACTGAACAAAGATGTCATTTGGCACCGCGTCTACAATCTTACACGCGATCATGGCCAAAAAGGCATGTTAATGCAGGCGCTGTCTGGTGTGGATATCGCGCTGTGAAAGATTAGAGCAGTTCGTGCATTGCTGAAATTCACCGCTTAGGAATTGACTGACAAAGCTTCAATAGGCGCCGCAACAATCCGACGCGCAGAACTGCGGACCGAAAGTTGGGCATGACCGACTCTAACGAACTTGCAGTTCGTCGCGCTTTAGAAAAAGCTGGCATCATATTTTTAGAATCGAACAGCGAAGGGCCGGGCGTAAGACTTAGGAAGTAACGAGGTTGGCTAGCAACGATTACAACAACGATTTTTACGCTGCGTTGTTTCACCCCTATGCCGCAGAAAAAACTCGCAATGTTAAGGTACTGAACAAACGGTTAGTTCATTACTGTGCCGCAGATTCCGCATACAAGATATTGAAACACAAGGAAATCTGGCTTCGTAATCTACGCCTGATTAATGATTACAAGGAGGCAGAGTACGGTTTTGAACTGTTGACGTCAACCTATGCAAAAACCAAGGTCGGCAACCGACTGAAAACGGCAATCGCCTCAATTCACGATGGCATCTCAGAGGAAATCGAAAAACACTTTGACGGTTGGGTCGAGAACATCGCTACCAACTGCTACATTTCTTGTCTCTCAGTGCACGAAAAACCCGAAAATCTAATGGGCAGACTTTCAATGTGGCGAGCGTATGCTTCTCGCAACGGAGTTGCCCTAGTTTTAAACAATTCCCCGTTCCTTTCGGAAGCCAATCTCACAAATGTTTTTTCAAGCCCTGTCGCGTACCTGAATCGCGAGAACTTCGAAACTCAAACTGCCCGACTCGCAAAAAATTTCGAAGACAGCTCTGCTGTCCTAAAAAAGATGGAGCGGGGCGAATTTTTGAATAGGGTCTTTTGGGCGTTTCTGATGACCGTTATCTGTGTGAAACATCCGGGTTTCGCTGAAGAGCAGGAATGGCGTGTAATCAACATGCCAACCTACACACAGCCAACAGAATTGGTCAAAACAGAACAAGAGATGATTGGGGGAACTCTACAGGTTGTCCAAAAGCTGTCTCTGGTTTGGCCAGCTATTGACACGTTCCCGGGATTAAGTCCTGCGACACTTTTGGACCGGATCATAATTGGACCAACAAATCGTGGAGATGAATTGAAGGCAGTTTTTGCGGATTTGTTGAAAGAGTTGGGCGTCCCTAATCCCGAAGACAAGATATTCTTATCTGATATTCCGCTAAGAACTTAAGCCAAAAACAGCCGTTCAAGTTTTTTTGAAAGTCATTTTATGCCGCATAGCTTATTAAAACCAGTCTCCGATGCGATGGCTGATCGCCTTCGCAATCCAGTTTATGCATCATTTGGAATTTCATGGATCGCGACCAATTGGAGTGCGATATTCTTGCTTTTTTGGGGTGGCGGTGAAGCCGCAGACCGTCTCGAAAAGTTCACTGCCTCTTTGAACTTTCTAAATGCATTTATAATCCCACTTGTTGCTGGGACCGCGCTTCTACTGCTAATGCCGTGGATCGCTGTCGGTGTTGAGACTTTGACGTCTATGCCAAAAAACAGGCGTGTAAATATTCGTTTGAAACACCGAGAACATGAGCTCGACGAAGAAACTAAGATTGCATCTAAAGAAGCAAAACTCACACGCATTAAGAACGGCAACGCGGAGTATGAAGCAGTCGCGAATGAGCGAGATGACCTTAAAACTGAACTGGAAAGTCTGAAGCCGGAACTTCAAAAATTCGCCAGATTGGAGCAACCAGCGGACAAACTTGCAAATGCAATTCGTTTACTTGGAGCCTACGAAAAAATTGCACCCACACCGCGTGAGTTCGAGGAGATGAAAGGATTGGCGCAAGAAGCAGCGCGTGAAGAAATTTGGTCGTTTGGGAAGGACATCACCGACGCCGAGGGAAACTTAAAAACCGCTTTGGACGTAAGCAAAAAGGGCGGCAACACAAGGATTTATATCGACGAGGCACTAAGCATTCTGAGGGGAATAATATTGGACCATCAACCAGCAAAGATCGCTGGCGGGTCACAAGCCAAGTATTCTGAAAGCGATTCGAAAAATCAAAAGGAAGTAATTCCGAAATAATCTGCAGTTTCTCAGAAAACAAAGACCCATGCGTCAAAAAACAAGTGGCCCATCTACTAAACACATTGGTGCTTCTTGCAATTCATGCCGTCTCGCCAAATCCAACGCCACAATCCCGTCAATCCGTTGGCGGGATTTTGATTTGTCAAGCTTCCTCGCACCTGTTGGATCAATCGTCACCACCGCGTTGCTGGCGTTCCATTTCAATATTGGCTGGTCACCATGCCGAAACCGCGCGTTGATCATCAACCGTTCAAACTCTTCAATGGCCGTGCTCATGCTTTTGTAACCTTGGCCAAATTCGCTCAGTTCAATTTCCACGTGCTCGTCGTGCATTTCGCGCATGAGGTCGTTTATCCGCCAACGGTCATAGGCAATAGCTTTGATGTCGTATTTGTTGGCCAGTTCGCCCATGCGCTGCACCACATGCCGATAATCAACTGACTTGCCGGGTGGCGTTTCCAAAAAGCCTTGTTGCGCCCATGTGCAGTCGGGAACGCGGTCTTCGTCTTCGTTGTCGCGCAAACCTTCTTTAGGTAACCAGAAATGCTGCACCACATCAAATCCGCCTGCATCGCCTGGAAACACCATCACAAGGGCGGTCAAATCTCGCGCTGTAGAGAGGTCAAGGTCGCCATAGCAGGGACGACCCTCTAGTGCCTTTAAATCAACCTCACCATCGCATTCTTTCCACTCAGCACCATTGAAAAACCGTGCTTCAGCATCAATGCGCTGATTGAGGTAGAGATTGCGAAACGTGCTTTCGAATGCGGGCATATGCTGCGCCCGAACGGCTGCTGCTCGCATTTCTTCAAGTGACCGAAAATCACCAAGCGCCGGATTGCAGTTTTACCAAACCTTTTTCGTCCCACGCATCTGCATCGTCCAGCGCGCGATAGACTTAGTCGAAAGCTTTTGTATTCAATTCTGATGGTAATCTATTGGGCATCGGCAAATGTTTCCATTGGTGCATTGTTTATCGCCGGTTAGGTGCCCGGCATCACACTTTGGCTCCCACAAGTCATAGTTCCCGATCTTGTAGGGCGGTAAATGTCACCGCGCCAGAATTTCGTTTTTGGTGCGGTGACATCTTCATTGGCTTGGATGCGATACATCAAAGGCAGGTGACGCACAATTTGCACCACGGATAAACGCGTCACATTTCTCGACAAACTGATCACGCCTTTCTCAAATTTCGGCCGCACGTCACATAAATGTTGCGTGCAACCGATATGATTAATTCATCCGAATGAATTTGAGAAATCAGATGACCTCCAAATGGATGATAATTCGAAATGCGCTTGATGCGGATATTGCAACTGGCGTCTTAAAGCCGGGTGAGCGATTGCCGACCGAGCCGCAGCTAGTGGCGAGATTTGATGCGGGTCGCCATTCTGTACGGCGCGCGCTGGCGGCGTTGGCGCTTGAAGGTAAAGTCAGAACCCATCAGGGCAGCGGTACCTATGTCGAAACGCGTGAACTCATTAAATACGTCATTGGCCGCCGCACAAGGTTCCGCCAAAACCTGATTGAGCAAGGACTTGCTCCGGGTGGCAAATTGCTGGGCCATTGTGTTGTTGACGCCTCTGAAAAGATCGCAAATGCGCTGAACATCAAGCCCGGCGCGTCAGTCTATTGCCTTGAGCGTTTAAAGACCGCGGACGGCATCCCCGTAGCCTTCGTCACCGCTTATAAGCCGGTCGAATTATTTCCAGACTTTGTCAATAAGCGTGCTCAGTTTCGCTCCTTAACGGACACTTATAAGAGCTACGGCATTCAAGATTATGTCCGCACTGACACTTCAATTTACACAAGGCAGGCGCGGGCAAATGAAGCCAATGCGCTTGAACAACATCGGCAGATGCCCGTGATGGTCGTGAGCGCTACAGACGCCACATTGGACGGCGTGCCGATCAACCACTCGCAAGTCGCGTGGGCAGGCGCACGGGTGAAATTCACATTTAAAGCAGACGTAAACGAAAATACCTTGGAGTCCTAGAATGGCCGAAAAACAGACACGCCATGCCGCGATATTGAACATATTGGCCCGTGCTGAAGCCAGCGCATTGAAAAGCCTAGCAGAAGAGTTGCTTGCGCAAATTGGCGAGGTGGAGGTCATTCAAAATCGCACTGGCCTTGTCATGTTGCCCATGCAAGACACGGTGGTTGGGACATCGTTTCACCTCGGCGAAGTATTGGTCAGCGAAGCCCACATCAAAGCGCACAATGTTGATGGTTATGGCATGCGTACTGGGCGTGATCTGGAAGCCTCAATGGCGATGGCCGTTATCGATGTGGCTTGGCAAGCAGGACTAGGCGTTGATCGCATAGATGCCTTTGCTGATCGACAAACATCAGACCTTGCTCAAATTGACGATGATCAGATGCGGGCCGTCGAAGCGACGCGCGTGAATATGGAGACATTCTAACATGGCCGTGCCGATTAGAAATGATGAGGAAGTCATCGCCAATGCGGCTTTTGACGCGTTATTGAAAGCAATGTCGCGGCCTGGCGAGGCGTTTGAAATTCCCCAAACCGGGGTTTCAAGCATCATCTTGGCTTTATTGGATCGTGAATGCACTGCATTCACCGCAAACGCCGCTCTTAGCTCTAATATTTTGGAAACGGGGGCTCATTTAGTGCCCGCTGAAAGGGCTGAATATGTCTTTTGCGATGCGGTGGATGCGGCGCAGATCATCCCAAAGCTGATGTTAGGTTCTGACCTTTATCCAGATGATGGCGCGACATTGATTGTGAATGTTAGCGGCGAAGATGGTCTTCCATTGTCCCTTTCAGGACCGGGTATTTTGGGAAAAACAAACATTAGCGATTGGCGGTTAGGACAAACGGTTTGGCACCTGCGGGCACAGCAAATCCGATACCCGATGGGTTTTGACATGGTCATCATTTACAAAAATCAAATCGTGGCGCTGCCGCGTTCAACACAAATTGAGGTGGGTTAGATGGCCTATGTTGCAACGCGTGGCGGCGAGCGCGCAATCGAGCAATCCGAGCGTTTGTTCCGCGAGGAAATTGGAGACTTAACGCTCGAAAAAGTTTCAAAAATACGTGATGCATTGCCCTATCTCGTGGATCGCCTGATGGGCGAAGCATCACTTTATGATCGCGATGTTGCAGCGCTTGCGCTGGCGCAGGCAGGCGGCGAATTGCACGAGGCTGTTTTGCTGTTGCGGGCTTGGCGCACAACGCAACCAAGAATTGCTATAGCTGCTCCTGTTACCCAAAGCGGTACACATGTGGTGCGCCGCATATCCGCAGCGTTTAAAGATATTCCGGGTGGTCAGTTGCTTGGCCCATCACTTGACTATTCACACCGGCTGCTTGCCACCCAAGTTCTCACCGGGGAAACTGTTCAACCCATGCCAGTTGAGCGAGCAGAAAAGCCAGCGCCCAGACACCAGCCCAGCGTGAGCACTTGGCTCGCGGATCAGCAGTTGGTGGCGCAAAGCGACTTGGATGAAACCCCAATTGAAGACATTCCCGATCTAACACGCGAGCCTTTGCTGTTTCCGGCAAAGCGCGCCCATCGCTTGCAAAGTCTGGCGAGGGCAGACACAGGCGGCGTGCTTGCTTTGGGATATTCCGCCATGCGCGGATATGGACAAGCGCACCCAACAGTAAGCGAGTTGAGACTGTCCGAAGCAGAAATTGAAGTGGAACACCCCTCGGGCACCAAATTCAGCGCAGGCCGTGTCAAAATCAGCCAAGCGGAGGTCGTCTCTAAGGCCAAAAGCGGCAAGTTGGAGCGCGGATTTTCAGCGACATTTGGGTGGAACGAAGTCAAATGCATCTCTGCTGCGACATTGGATCTGAATGCGGATGGGGCGGAGAAGAACTCAGCGGTTGAGGAAGAATTCTTCCTTTATCACACAGAAGGCGTGGAAAGCTCTGGTTTCTGTATTCATTTCAAACTGCCGCACTACGTGACGTTCCAATCTAGCCTTGATGCGATGCGGGACGCGAACAAGAAAAACAGCGTGCCCAAAATGGAGGCAGCAGAATGAAACTCAAATCACTCAGTAAAGCGTGGGAGCCGCTTAGTTACGGCTTTCTAGATGCATCCGCAAAGCGCGAAATTCGGCGTAAAATGCTAAAGGCCGTGGCCGTGCCAGGCTGTCAAATGCCCTATGCCAGCCGAGAGGTGCCAATGGCGCGCGGTTGGGGCACAGGCGGGTTGCAGATTTCCCTGACCCTGTTAAATCCCAAATCGGTGGTCAAAGTCATCGACCAAGGGGCAGATGACAGCGTGAATGCCGCCTCAATTCGCAAGTTCCTCACAACGGTGACCGATGCGAACTCGACATGGGACACGCTTGAAGCAAACCTCATTCAATCTCGCCACCGTATACCCGAAGAAAAGTTAACCCGCGATCAGGTGCTTGTTTTGCAGGTGCCAAACCCGGAACCCCTGCGGTCTGTAGAACCAAACATGTCGATTGCCAGGCAAATGCATGCGGACGCAAACTATAGCCGGATGTGGTTGCAGCTTTACGAGCAAATTGTACGCTCCGGACGGGTAATGCAGGGGGCGAGTTATCCCTCAATGGTCAATAATCGACACGTTATGACCCCTTCGCCGATTCCGCGGTGGGACGTGCCAAAATTGAATATGGCGGACAATCTCACCATTCTTTCAGCAGGCCGTGAAAAGCGTATTTTTGCCGTGCCGCCATACACCAAGGTCGAGCCGCTGGTGTTTTCAGATGTGCCATACAAAGTTGAAGACCATCATGATTTTGTGTGCGAACGCTCAAGGTTGCGCGGCTTCTTTATGAATGAAATTCCAAATGATGATGGATCGTCGTCGTTCGAAGTATCTGACAGCAATCTGGGCATCAAAAATTTAGACGCGAAGAGCGGCGAACCTAACAAAATTGGGGACACATGGTATAAAGAAGGGCAGTGGCAATCATGAAAAACGCGAACCAAAATGCGCTAAATGCACCCTTATTTGTTGCGGACGACCCCGTGCTAACCATGCAAAACATCTCCAAGCGCTATGGTGATGTGGTGGCGGTCGACCATGTCGGGGTTGAAGTATATCGTGGCGAAGTGTTGGGCATTGTGGGCGAAAGTGGGTCCGGCAAGTCAACGCTTTTACGCATGATGAATTTACAAGAGCAACCTGATATAGGCGACTATCAACTCGACATAAGAAAAGACGTGACGAACCTGTTTGAACTTGATCGATTTGCCCAGTTGCAAATCCGGTCGCGTCATATTGGGATCGTTTATCAAAACCCGCATCAAGGGTTGCTGATGAAACATTCAAGCTCTGGCAATGTGGCCGAGCGTTTGCTGATCGCGGGCGAACGTCGTTTTGCGGTGCTTCGGGAAAAGGCACAAGATGCTTTAGCTTCAAGTGAGTTCCCGCTGAGCCGCATGGATGCGCCGCCGATCGAATTGTCCGGTGGGATGCAACAGCGGGTGCAGCTTGCAAAAGCCATCGCGCTAGAACCCGAACTATTATTGCTGGATGAACCTACAACCGGTTTGGACGTTTCTGTGCAGGCTTTGGTGCTCGACACGTTAAAAAAGCTTCAGCAACAACGCAAAATTACCATGGTCATCGTCAGCCACGATCTTGGTGTTATTCGCACCATGGCGGATCGGGTGATTGTGATGAAGTCGGGACAAATTGTGGAGCAGGGCCTTGTTGATCAGGTCTTCCAAGATCCCCAACATCCCTATACCCAGCAACTGGTTCACGCAAAACTCTAGGCCATCATGACACAACCGATTTTAACAATTAGAGGGCTCGAAAAGAGCTTTCAAATGCACCATTTTGATCATCAACTTCATGCCTTTTCCGGCTTGAATCTCAGTCTTGATCCAGGTGAATTTGTGCTGCTAAAAGGGGCAAATGGTGTTGGTAAATCCACCATGCTGCGCACCATTTATCGGACATATTTGCCCGTTGAAGGTGAGATGATGTTTTCTTCACAGCGGGGACAAATAGATTTGGCCCGCGCAGCAGATGTCGACATTGTGCTTTTGCGGGCCGAAGAAATTGGGTTCGTGACCCAGTTTTTGGTGGCACGCCCCCGTGTTGCGGCAGAAGAAATTGTCGCAGAGCCACTCATTCAAAATGGTATGTCCCAACAAGAGGCAATTATTGAAGCACGCCATTGGCTGAAAATTTTTGGCGTGAAAGAAAAATTATGGCGTGCTTACCCAACTACATTTTCTGGCGGTGAGCAGCAGAAGGTGAATTTGGCGCGGGCCCTTATTTTGCCGCGTCGTTTGTTGTTGTTGGACGAACCAACCGCGTCCCTGGATGCGGGTGCCCGTGCAGCACTGACCAACCGGTTGGCGGAATTGAAATCAAGTGGTGTTGCCATGATTGGTGTTTTTCACCATCCCGGCGATGTGGCTGAATTGGTCGACCGTGAAGTTGAATTACGCGTCGCAATAGAAGAACAAAAAATGGAGCCGGCAAATGTGGCTGTCTGATCTAAGAATTGTCAAACGTGACCACGTCATCGAGCGTGGGTCGGTTCGAATTGAAAACGGCCTGATCGCTGAAATCCGTGATGAACCAGTTTCTGGTGGTGTTGCCGGCGACGGGCTAACCTTAATGCCCGGTTTTGTCGATATGCATGGAGATATGATTGAACGCGAATTGGAGCCGAGACCACGGGTCAACATGCCCCCCGAAATTGCGTTTCGGGAACTCGACCGGAGGCTAGCTGGCTCAGGCGTAACCACTGCTTATGCCGCCGTTTCTTTTACCGCCGGTGCCGCAGGGGGCGAATTGCGCTCATTTGAACATACCGGCAATGTCATACGGCAGCTTCATGCGCTGCGTAAAAACTTACATGTTGATCATCGCATCCACGCCCGTTTTGACATTACGTTTGATAATTCATTGGCGGTAATTCGTGACCTCATCCAAGACGATACACTTGATTTGGTATCGCTGATGGATCATACGCCAGGCCAAGGCCAATATCGGGATATTGAACGCCATGTGAACAATGTGGCGCATATGCGCGGCATATCAGTTGAAGAAGCACAGGTGGCCGTCAAAAAGAAAATCCAAGACCGCAGTAAGCCCGCTGAGGTCCTTTCAACGACCCTGAATGAAATCTCGAAATTGTGCCATGCTAACAATGTAACTTTGGCCAGCCATGATGATGATAGTGTTGAAAAAGTATCGCTCATGCACGCCTTGGGCGTCGCGATTTCTGAGTTTCCAGTTGATATGGTCGCGGCAAAAGAAGCCCATGCAAAAGGGTTGGCTAACGCAATGGGGGCACCCAATGCGTTACGTGGGCAGTCCTATTCCGGCAACTTGTCTGCGCGCGGTGCCCACCAGGCTGGTGTGCTTGATATTCTTGCGTCTGACTACCATCCCAGTTCAATTTTGCCTGCCATTCTTATTCTGGCACAATCCGACCCGGACGGGTTGGCAGGGGCCGTGCGCTTGGCAACAGCAAACCCGGCAAAGGCGTTAGGTTTGAATGATCGTGGACAAATTGAAGTGGGTAAGCGGGCTGACCTTGTCATCGCGCAAACCGGATCCATGGGGCATGTCGTCACCAGCATGCGGGACGGTCAGGTAATTTATTCTGATGGTCTAATTCAATTGGGACGGGCTGCATAAACCTACATCGAACGAATAGATGAAATTCGTTCGATGTTTTGACATAAGTTTTACAATTCTGCGCAGCTAGCGTCATCTACGCTTGATATCACTTCCTCAACTCATTCGGACGAGCTGTCTGAACTAAATTGGAGGAAGTCATGAGCACTTTGAAAATAAGCGGACTATCCAAACATTTTGGATCAACTATAGCGGTTAGTGACGCCAATCTAGAGATCGGGCGCGGCGAATTTGTTGGTGTTATTGGCCGGTCCGGTGCTGGAAAATCGACACTATTGCGCCTGATCAATCGACTAATTGAGCCCACAACCGGTTCTATATTTTTCGATGGTGAAGACATCACCCAATTAAAAGGCAAGCAGTTGCGCCAATGGCGCAAAAACTGTGCCATGATTTTTCAACAATTCAATCTCGTTGATCGTCTAGATGTCATCACTAATGTGCTTGTCGGCCGCATTGCTGAACACGGTATATTGTCTTCTACAGCCATGCGTTTTTCTGACGAAGAACGCGCCATGGCCGCCAAAGCTTTGGACAGGTTGGACATGATCCCTTTTGCTCTGCAACGGGCGGGAACCCTTTCTGGTGGTCAGCAGCAACGGGTCGCGATTGCACGGGCGTTGGTGCAAAATCCACGCATTATGCTGGCGGACGAACCGATTGCCTCACTTGATCCGGGCAATGCTACCCGTGTGATGGAAGCATTGCGCACCATCAATAATCAAGATGGCCTGACGGTTCTGGTCAATTTGCACACGCTTGATACTGCCCGTGAATATTGCAGCCGTGTCATCGCCATGCGCGAAGGTCAAATCATGTTTGACGGACCAGCCTTTGAACTAACAGACCTTGTCGTGCGTGATATTTATGGTGCCGAAGGGCTCGAAGATTTCAACGAAGCGGTCACCTCCACATCCGTGGGCAAACCAACCAAGGTCGCCGCTTAAACCTATCCCCCCAAACAAAATATCTCACCTAGGAGAACCTAAAATGAAGTTGCTAACAAGCACAGCGCTATTGGCGCTAATGATTTCGCCTGCTTTTGCGAACGGTTGGAAAGAAGACTATCAAGTCGTCAAATTTGGCATTCTTTCTGGTGAAAATGAGCAAGATCGATTGGAGCGAAATGAGCCATTGCGGGTCTATTTGGAAGACAAGCTAGGCATCAAAGTCGAGATTTTCACGGCCGGCAATTATGATGGTGTTATCCAAGCGATTTCAGCTGATCAAATTGAAATTGCGCGTTTTGGATCGTCATCCTATGCAGCGGCATTTACGGCAACAAATGGCAATATTGTGCCAACGCTGACCACCAAAAAACAGGACGGAACAACAGGCTATTACTCAATCGTTGTGTCTCGTTGCGATAGCGGTATCAAAAATCTTGATGACGCGAAGGGCAAAGTACATGCCTTCGCGGACCCAGACTCAACTTCCGGCTATGCAGTGCCATACTACAATATGGTCAATCGTGAAGGCTTTAAGCCCGAAGATCATTTTGGCACCGTGACTTTTTCTGGTTCGCATGAAGCCGGTGTACAGGGCGTCGTGAATGGCACGTTTGATACCGCCTCAACCTACCAAAACAATGATGCAAGTGGTGTTTATCAGCGCATGATCGCCAAAGGCATGATCGAAGATAACCAAGTGTGCAAAGTCTGGGAAAGCCCTGAAATCACGTCGGGCCCTTGGACATTCCGCGCTAACTTGCCTCAAGACATGATCGAAGATGTTTCTGCAGCAATTCAAGCTTTCCCGCAGGCTGACCCAGAAGGTTACAAAATCTATTCTGACTGGAACGAAGAAGATGCAAATCCATCAGTTGGATTTCACCCAGTAGATCACGAGCGCTATCAATGGATCGTTGATATGCGTCAGTGGATCAAGGAACAGCGCCGCAAGGGCTAATCGCAATAACAAAACCGGGACGGGGCAATTAGCGCCGTCCCTTTTGCTATAGGATGAAGAAATTGGCTGTTCAGTCCGTAATTTCCAACGACATCACATCATCAAACAAAATCGATGAATTCGAACGCAAGTATGAAATAGATCGTCGGCAATCCCGGATTTACTGGACCGTCGGCCTATTGATATTTTTTCTGGTCTTTTATGTCACTGCATGGGTGGGTGATTTTTTCAAAGTCACGCAGGTCTCGCTGCCAGACGGTTCGCGTGAATGGATGTGGATTATTGCGGCCGGCATTCCACGACTAGGCGAATATTTATCGCTGACCTTGCCTTCCTTACAATTTGAAACGCTTGGCGCTGATCTTGCCAACTGGTTTTGGCGTTGGCCCATTTGGCTGAGCTTGCTGTTTGAAACAATTTTGATCGCGTTCATGGCAACGGCACTTGGTGTTTTTGGCGGGTTTGTCCTTTCATTTCCGGCCGCAAAAAACTTAACACCCAACAAATATGTATTCTGGGCAAGTCGTCGATATTTAGAAATTGCACGCACCGTTCCTGAACTGGTGTGGGCGCTGATTTTTGTATTTTGTTTTTCGGTTGGGCCAATGGCCGGGGTGTTGGCGATTGGTCTTCACGCCACCGGATCGCTGGGCAAACTATATGCCGAGGTCAACGAGAATATCGATATGCGCCCGCTAGAGGGCGTCAAAGCATCGGGCGGAAGTTGGTTTGATCAAATACGGTATGGGGCGGTCCCTCAAATCATGCCCAACATCATCAGCTACACTTTGCTGCGATTTGAGATCAATGTCCGTGCCTCCTCCATCATCGGATATGTTGGAGCTGGTGGACTTGGCCAGGAATTTCGCACAGCCATGAGCTTCCAAGAATATACAGACCTGTCTGCACTATTCGTCATCATCTTCTTCACCGTAATGATCATCGATTATCTCTCAGAAAAACTACGGCACCGCATAATTGGCATGGGAGAACGAACATGAACGTGACACAAAAAGATATAGAGCACTACCGCTCAACGTCTCCCCAACTGTTTAAAGAACCGCTCACTGTGCGCCTTCAGCGTACCAGTGTATGGGCGGCGATCATCATCCTACTTATCTACTGTTTGGTGGTTTTTGACTTTTCTCCTATCCGCATTTTTACCGGAATGGAGCGCTTTGGACGCGTAATGGGTTTCATGTTTCCGCCCTATATATGGTCGAGTTGGGCTGAATTCGCGCCTATCGCTGAAGGTCTTTTGGAAACCTTGGCGATTGCCTTTTTGGGCACCGTTCTGGGTGCGGTCGTTGCATTTCCATTGTCTTTTTTAGGCGCGAAGAACATCAACAAAATTCCGTTTTTGCGCCACACGGCCCGTCGCGGGTTTGACATTGTGCGTGCCTTTGAAACGTTGATTTTGGCCCTGATTTTCATTCGCGCCTTCGGTCTTGGACCGCTGGCAGGCATTTTGGCAATGGCCGTTTCCGAAATTGGTACATTCGCAAAATTGTTCTCAGAAGCGATTGAAAACACATCGGAAAAACCAGTTGATGGGATCAAGGCATCAGGTGGCTCTCGTTTCCAGTCCATTCGCTTCGGGATCATGCCGCAGGTTAGCCCGGTCATTATTTCGATCCTGTTGTATAACTTTGAATCCAACGTCCGCTCCGGCACAATATTGGGTATCGTTGGTGCGGGCGGCATCGGATTTTTGCTGTCAGATCGCATCTCCGCCTATAAGTGGGGCGAGGCGTGGTCGATCATCTTTTTGATCATCGCGATGGTCTATTTGATCGATTGGCTGAGTGGCAAAATTCGCAACAAAATCATCGGCGAGCCGAGCAAATCAGACAAGTAGCTAAATTGGATTTGCGAGGGTTGAGCGCGCCGCAATTCCCATGTCGAAAGGCAATGTTCAATGCTAGCGTTTGAGGGATCAAGGGCGAAAGGCAATTGGCAATCGACCGCCTTTTGTTGGTCAAAAAACCGACAACCAGGGATCAAAAGTCATCTTTGGGGGCAACTTGCGCCGGGGCTCAATTCAAGTTCGTCTAAACCCCGGTGATCATTGAAACGATCTCGTTCTTGTCGGTCTTTGCCGTTTCACGGATGCCAATTTGTTTGCCTCGCCGCAAAACGCAAATGCGGTCCGAGAGGCGGAAGACTTGATCCAAACTATGGCTAATGATGAGGACAGCGAGGTCGCGTTCTTTTAGGCTAGCGACAAGTTTTTCAACTTTTGCTGTTTCCGCCACACCTAGCGCTGCGGTCGGCTCATCCAGAAGCACCAACTTCTTTGCCCAATGTGTTGCCCGTGCAATCGCCACGCCTTGACGTTGACCGCCCGATAAGTTGCGGATGGTTGTGCGCGCAGAAGGAATGCGAACGTCTAATTCTTCAACGAGCTGTTCTGTTTCCGCGATCATTTTCTTGCGGTCCAATTGGCCGAGCGGACCACGTGTTTGTTCGCGGCCTAAGAACATATTCATGTAAACGGCTTGCTCATCCGCTAGCGCGAGATCTTGATAAACAACTTCAATTCCAGATGCTCTTGCTTGGGTTGCATCTTTGAAATTCACTTGGTCACCATCAAAAGAAATCGTGCCCGAAGTGGGGGTATAAACACCTGATATGATTTTAATCAGGGTAGACTTGCCCGCACCATTGTCACCAACAAGTGCAACAATTTCGCCCGCTTTTAAATCAAGCGAAAAATCCTCGATCGCGACAACGCCGCCAAAAGATTTATGGATATTTTCAAGCCGCAGCACATCTCGAGGCGCATCAACAGATTGATTGTTCATTTGACTACCTCAAGTTGGGCCAAGCTTCTGCCTGACCAAATATGTTTTCAATTGTTTTCACTTTTGGTGTGCCCTTGGAAATACCCGAGATACCAACCGTATAGCCTCGCTTAACAAACGCTTGCCCACGAAAACCAAACACAACACTGTCGCCCGATTTGGGTGACACATTTTGCGTCGCATCAATCATTCCATAATAGTCGATGGCCGTTGTGGGTGGAATTTCAACGCTCGCCAAGGCAGCATCGTCTGCGGTTGGTGTCGATGACACGATCGCTTTCACATCGTAATCGGGGAACACTGGATCAATATATAATCCGCCACCAAAACAATATGCCTTGTCTTCATGCAAGTGTGAGACTTCGCTCAAATAGACAGCTGCTGGCAATTCCGGGAGGTCCTTGATCGCATGCAACGGCGTTGTACCATGCAATGCATTCCCCGGTTCGCACTGTGTTGCACCCGCGTTTGCAAGCGCCTCGAGCACTACGGACGATGTGGTGCCGGGCGCATTAATCTCGATGTCTTGGTAACCCGCGTCAACCAGAGCAATGGCCGCAGCTTCAAGCGTTGAAAGGTTATGCGTCGGCAAAACCTCATTGCTGTCTTGATCAAAAAGCAAAGCGGGGAATGTTGTGATGCCTGCAAATCTTGCGCCATCTAACCCGTCAACCAACCGGGCGAACTCAACGATTTGCTCGGCCTTTACCCCGCCTTCATGGCCTTTATAAAAGGTATCCCCATCGGCTTTGATGCGAACGAGAATGTCTTGTATGCGGCCAGCCTTCTTTGCAGCGGCGGCAGCTTCTTTCGCCTTTTCGATACTGAAAACTGTCCAATAGTCTGGCTTGATATACCCAGCGACCAAATCGGCTTCAAACTTCGGCACTTGAACAAGATGCCCAACGTGCCCGACCTTTAGGCCAGCGCGGGTGCAGGCAACGGCACACGCCACATCAACGGCAACTGCGCGGTCAACACCGCCGCGAATTGAGGCTTTGCAAAAGGCTGAGTTTCGGCCGACCTGTTTGGTCATTGCGAAAACTTTCATGCCCAAACGGTCGCCTTCCGCGCGCAAAATGGCGGCATTATGCTCTACAGCATCTAAATCGAGCACATAGGCATTGGCTGGTATTTCACCTGCCTGATGCAGTGCAATTGCGGTTTCAATCAGCTTTGGATTTCTTCTTCGAATGAGGTCGAGAAACATGATTTCTCCTATCGGTTCACGTCGCGTAATGAAATCGCGACGGCAATTAGAATTATGAGACCACGGACAATCATTTGGTCTGAAACTGAAAGCCCCATCAATATGAGGCCGTTATTGAGCATGCCCATCATCAACGAGCCTACCAAGGCGCCGATGATCGTTCCTTTGCCGCCATTTAGGGCCGTGCCGCCTATGATCACAGCAGCGATGACGGTCATCAAATCACTTTCGCCCAATGTGTATCGTGCTGATTGCAAGCGACCCGCATAAAGCAGTCCAGCCAACCCTGCGCATGCTCCACATGCCATCATCACCAACATGCGAACGCGAGGAACTTTAATGCCAGAAACTTGTGCTGCGCGGGGGTTATCACCTGTCGCCAATACATGCGCACCGAATTTTGTTTCGCGAAAAACGAAGTGCCCTAGAGCGACAGCACCAATTGTCCAAAGGACCAAAGATGGAATGCCAAACAAAGAGCCGGAACCGAATAGGTCAGTAAATGTTGAATTCAGTACGGGCACGGATCGCAAGTCAGTCATTGTACGCGCGATACCAGCAAACAGGCCCATTGTCGCCAAGGTCACCAAGAAGGATGGAAGGCGTAGATAGGCAACGAGAACGCCGTTGAAGAAGCCGATTGCAACACCGACGCCCAAGCCTGCCAAAATACCGAAGAACAATGGCTGTTCGCCAAGTACTACCGCGCTGGCCAGCGCTGAAACGGCAACAATTGAGCCGAAGGAAAGGTCGATTTCACCGGCTGCTAGAACAAACACCAGTCCGATCGCCATAATCGTTGTGGGCGCAGTCTGAAGAGCGATGTTTGTTAAATTACGTTGGGTCAGAAACCCATCATCACCAAGGGTTATGGCGAAAAACAAGAAGATCAGCAGAAAGCCAATATAGACGACATATTGCGTCAAATTTAGTTTCTGTGAAAGTTGAGTTAGCTTTTGCATCTGCAAAATCCTGTATGGAGCAACTGGGTGTTAGACCGCAAGAATGGGGGCAGCATTGCCGCCCCCAATAGGTCGGAGGGAGTTTATTGGGTTAGGCTTTTTGGTGCTTCGCGATGTAGCGAAAGCATCCAGCCTTCTTTTATGTTTTCACTCGTCACGGTCACAGCAGGGGCAACCACAAATGCTGGGCTAGATTGGCCAAGCAAACCACGCGCGGCAGATGCTGCCATCGCACGACCAAGCTCATAAGCTTCATCAGCGACCAAGGCACTCACATTGCCACCACGTACCATGTCCAAAGCAATTGGCTCTGAAAGATCGAGGGTTACAATTTTTGTGGTCTTGTTTCCGTTTGAGCGAAGTGCAGACAACACGCCTTCAGCAGGTCCGGCCCAAGTCACGTAGACGCCACCAAGGTCAGGATGCTTAAGCAACATGGCGTTGGCGATTTCTTCGGCCCGTGCTGGGTCACTAATGCCAGCTGACGCGACGATCTCCATATCAGGATAGTCGTTTTCAATGGTTGTCTTAAACGCATTGTCGCGTTGGTTCGTCACATAATATGTCGCATCATGGAAAATCCAACCAACAGAGCCTTTGCCGCCCATATCAGCCGCCAAAGCGTCTGCAGCTTGCTTGCCCATTTGGAAAAGATCATCGGTTACGATTGATGCATATTGCTCGCCATGGACGTACCCTGCTGGCACGTTAGACAAGAACACCAATTGCACGCCAGTTTCGGTCGCTTCTTTAAAGGCTGCGGCAGACGCCACAGGATCAAGCGGCAATGCCAACACAATGTTCGGCGATTTTGCCATCACCGTTTCAATGTCACTGCGTTGTTTTGCTGTATCAAATCCAGCATTTGTTGTGGCCACAACTTCGATGCCCAAACGATCAAATTCGTCCGTCGCGCCTAAAGAAACAGCACTAACGAAATCAGACTGATCGTGCCAAACGAACGCGGCTTTATAGTTGCCAGCCTTAAGCGCAGACACGTCGCTATCTGCAACAGTAACTTCAGATGAAGGGGTCGCAGCCTCGCCACTTGGGCCAACCGTTTGTGCCCAGGCAGAGCCGGCCAATGCAACGGCGGCGATCACCGACAGTGCAGTTTTTGATAGATAATGCATATTAATTCTCCTCTTTGTTATTGATTTTCAACGCCACAAAAATTGACAATGAATTCTGCAAACGCGGTTATGCCTGCAAGATATTCATCGATCGAAATGCGCTCCTCCAGCGTATGACAATTGGCGATATTTCCGGGGGCGCAATAGACAGTGGGGCACCCAAGTCGTTCAATGAGAAACGGCGCTTCAGACCAATAGGGCGCGCCGTCAATTTTGCCCCGATTGGGCATATGTTCAGTGATGATTTTTGCGAGGTGCGTAATCGCCGGTAGTGCGGGCGAGATATCAGTCGGGGAGCCACCGAACTTGTGATCTCTACCTGCTGGGTAGGCGATTTTGAAGGAACAGCCCGTATCTACGAGGCCATTTTCAATCGACTTTTCAAGCTCAGCCACGGCCTCATCAAGGCTTTGGCCGGGTAACAATTTGCAGATCAAAGACAGTTTGCATTCGCCTGGCACGGCAATGTAGCCACCGCCCATTACCTCTGTCACAAGAATGAAAGGACGACCCACCAATTCATGGTTCGCACGTTCGGCCATTATGTCCGAAAGCGACCAGATTTGTTCTAGTACTTTGTGCCCAGCTTTTAGGGCGTCAACACCTTGCTCCGGCACGCCGAAATAGGCAGACTTTCCAATAATCTCAATGTCAGCGATGAAGAAACCCATTTGGGCAGGGAAAACTTGGAGCTGCGTTGGTTCCACATAGACAGCAAAGTCGGGATTGTTTTCGGCAAGAAACGCATTTGATCGGGTTAGGTGGTTAATGCCGGCGCTTACGCCCATGCCTTCTTCACCACTTTCCTCGTCACCAATAAAGGCAAACGAAACATCACCTTTCAAGGTGATCCCGGCAGCGTCGATCAGGTCGAGGGCCGCAAGGCTTGTGCAAATCCCGCCTTTAAGATCGCCAGTGCCGCGTCCCCACATCTCTCCATCGACAATAGCGCCGCCAAATGGGTCCTCGCGTTCGTCGCCAGTCCACTTCTCGCGCCATCCATCCACATGTACTGTATCTGTGTGCCCGACGAAGAGCAGGTTTTGCCCGCCGCCAGAACCAGCCCGTTTGCCGAATATGTTGGGTCGGTTAGGCAGGAATTCTTCAAGCGATGGTGCCAATTGCCGTGCACTCATTTGATCGTTCAAGTAAGAAACGAAGTTGGCTTCATTGCCCGTAATACTGTCTCTCGCCACCGCGCCACGCAGCAGGGATATCGCTTTGTCTCGGTTCAAGTGCCCTTGAAGTTTCTGGGTCAGATTAGCCATCGACAAGCGCCTCCAACTTCGACAATTTCGCGGGTGGCAAGCTGATTTCTGCACCTGGTATGCCACCTGACAGAAGCGTCGCATGCACTTGGCTCAATCCAACAGAAGCTGCGCCGATTAATGCCGCACGTCCGCCTAAATTACTGATTTCAATTTCGGTATTTGAGCGAGAAAGACGTGATAACTGACGTTGAACCCGCTCCGCGAGTTCAACACGCCGTCCGATAGAGCCGCCAAATATGATTTGCTCTGGATCGGTGATCGCCATAATCGCGGCGCATGCGCGCGCCACTTCTCGTGCAACCCGATCAAGGACCGTCCGGGCGTTTTGATCGTGCTCAAGACGGTCGAAAATCTCAGGAACTTGAAGCTTTTCACCAGTCAATTCCAGATAGTGTGCTTTGATACCGTCGGTTGCAGTTACCCGTTCTAAGGCACCTTGACGCAAGGATTCTTCCTCGAATGGGTCGGCCCCAAACGGCAAATAACCGAGTTCGCCAGCAGAGCCATTTTTGCCGCGGACGAGTTCACCGCCAACCATAATACCCGCGCCAATTCCGGTTCCGATCGCAATATAGGCAATATCGTCGAACCCAAGCCCAACGCCGCCCCAATGTTCGCCCAGAACGGCAAGATTGACATCGTTTTCTACAACGACATCAACACCCAGTTCCGCTCTCAACTCTCCATTAAAGTCTATTTCGTCTAGATGCGCGATATTCGGGGCCATACGGACCGCACCAGTCGCAGTGTCGGGAACACCGGGAACACCAACGACGACAAGGCGAAGTTTTCCAAGAGGCAAATTTCGTTCGACCATGACCGATCGACAAAGGGTTGCGACCTGCCGCACCACATCGCTGCCACCGTTTGGGTTGGTCTTTTCAGATGCTTCGCCAAATATCGTACAGGACAAGTCCGCAATTGCCACACGCACGTTGGTGCCGCCCAAATCCACTGCTGCAACAAATGCAGCATCAGGAACGACTTCATAATTCATGGCAGCGCGACCAACAGAGCCTTTGTTTAGCCCGACCTGACGAACCCAACCCTCATCTTCGAGTTGCTTTGCAACTTCTGACAAGGTTTGTTTCGAGAGCCCCAAACGCTTGGCGATTGCCGCACGCGAAATAGGACCTTCGTGGGCAATTGTCTCAAACACATTGCATTTGTTCAATTTGCGTATGTTGTTTGCTGCTTCGGTCATAGAGCCAATCTATTAGTTCGTCAACTTACCGAACTAATAGATTGGCGCGCTCAAATTGTCAATTGGCTTTTTCACAATTGGTACTGCTTAGCGTCCACTGGAAGCTGAATTTGTTGTGCACTTCGCGCGTGCCACGGCGGCGAAAAGGTCAACCTCTTTAGTAACTTAGAGTGCACGTACCATCAAATATGAGCGGTGGTTGCTTTGAGATATTCTTTTTGGTCGTCTGGCATCAGCGGGGCGAGGCTGTTTCGGACTGCGTCATGATAATTATTTAACCAAGCGCGCTCCGTACTGGTGAGGCGATCAGTTAGAATCGGGGAAGTCGCAATCGGGATCATCGAGAGGGTCTTGAAGTTCAGAAAGCCTTCACTAGCCTCCACGATTTCGAACAAGTTTTCGATGCGAATGCCATATTGGCCTTCGACATAATATCCTGGCTCAATACTCAAGACCATCCCCGGAACAAGTTCAACTTCATTGATGGCGCGGCCAATGCGCTGGGGCTGCTCGTGCACCGATAGGTTGTGCCCAACGCCATGGCCGGTGCCATGATCATAATCTTTGCCAATGGTCCAAAGTGGCGCGCGCGCAATCGCGTCTAGATGGTGCCCATATGTCTTTTGTGGGAACTTGATATCGGCAAGGGCAATGAAGCCTTTTAACACTGCGGTATAGTTTTCACAAAATTCGCGGGACGGTTTGTCGAACAAATATGTCCGCGTGGCATCCGTGGTGCCGTTGACGAATTGTCCGCCAGAATCGTGCAAATAGACGTCGGATGTTCTCACGGGGCGACTTGATTGTTCGCTCACATTATAGTGGCACATTGCGCCATTTCCACCGGAACCTGAAATCGCATCGAAGCTGAGCTGCTCATAGGTTGGCGCTTCCTGCCGCAACGCCCCGATTTTAAGCGCAGCTTCCATTTCGCTCACTGGATTGTCGGTGTCTGAGCGCTTTGGCACTTCATCTTCGAGCCACTGGGCGAATTGAACCCAAGCGACCCCATCAACAAGATGGCAATCGCGCATCCCAGCGAGTTCGGTTGAGTTTTTCTTGGCTTTGGCCAGCGTGATTGGGCTGCGCTGCTGAACGACGTCAACATCATTGCCTATCGCAAACTCCACCGCGACTGGCGACATGGCGGGGTCAAAACTTAGAACCTTGCCGTCCTTGGCGTGGCGTTCAACCGTCTGCAAAAACATGTCCGGCGAATTGATGTTCACCCCATCAAGTTCAAATTCACTGCGATCCTGTGGCACTTTGTTTTGA
This sequence comes from Maritalea sp. YIW29, assembly GCF_057219265.1. Taxonomy (NCBI): domain Bacteria; kingdom Pseudomonadati; phylum Pseudomonadota; class Alphaproteobacteria; order Hyphomicrobiales; family Devosiaceae; genus Maritalea; species Maritalea sp. YIW29. Next base: position 149,467 of record NZ_JBXVVF010000002.1, on the reverse strand, counting down.
TCGACGAACCAATTGACGTCCCCTTGCTGATCAATGGTCAAAAACGAATTGACGAAAGGGTTGTAAGCGATATCGTCGCCCCGGATATTGAGCAGCCAGGCGATATTGTCGGGTTGGTTTTCCACCACGATGTCGGTGTTGGTGGATCTTAGTTCCTGCGCAATCTGCGCTCGTTTTGCATAAGAATCCAGCCCACTTTTGTCTTTGCCAAACGGACGAGCTTTTGTGTCTGATGAATTTGGTCGGTCAGTCCAAAGCTGGTCAATCAGATTGGTGTCGGTTGCCGCCAGACTATTGTGCGATTTCTTGCACGCCTTTTTGAAATCCTGATGCCAAGTGAGGGGAATGTGCATCGGATCGAACGCAAATATTTTGTTTCGAACAGAGCAATGCTCAAACCAATCTGCCAATGGTTCATTGTGCAAATGGCGAAAGCTAAACAGGTCCGCGGAGCATTCTTGCGCCGCTTGAACCGTATATCGACCGTCAATAAACAGGATCGCCTCATCAAGCGTAATCAGGGCAACGCCAGCGGAGCCAGAAAACCCTGTTGCCCATTCCAACCGTCGATCACAAGGCGCAATATATTCGGCCATATGCGCGTCAAAACGCGGCACGATTAGGCCGTAAAAACCTTGCGCGTCAATGGCATTGCGAATGAGTTTTAGTGTAGCTGCTTGCTGAGCGATATTGAGCGTCATTTATGGCGTATACCGTTTTGTACTTAGACGTGATGGCAGGCAACTTGACCCGTGCTTGGCTCGCCTTTTAGCAAAGGCTTTTCCTTCTTACACAGATCAGTTGCGATTGGGCACCTGCTGTGAAACGCACAACCAGATGGAATATTGAGCGGGCTGGGCAATTCGCCGGACAGCTGAATGGCATTGCCCTTATCGTCAGGATCAAGCGAGGGTGCAGCACTCAAAAGTGCTTGTGAATAGGGATGTTTAGGGCTTTGAAATAGGCCTCTAGACGGCCCAATCTCCACAACGGACCCGAGATAAATCACCGCAACCCGATGCGAAACATGGCGAACAAGACGAAGGTCATGCGCTACAAAAAGTACGGTAAGTTCAAGTTCATCCTGCAAGTGCAAAAGCAAGTTGACCACTTGGGCCTGCACCGAAACGTCAAGCGCGGACACCAATTCATCTGCGATCAAAATTTCGGGCTCAACACTTAAGGCACGTGCAATCGCAATCCGTTGACGTTGCCCACCCGAAAACTCGTGCGGCAATTTTGCTGCCGCATCGCGTGGTAAGCGCACCAAATCTAGCAACTCGTCAATGCGCGCTGGGATTTCAGCTTCAGGCCGCATTTTGTGCACGCTCAGGGCTTCACGCAACACGTCGCCCACACGCATACGCGGGTTAAGCGAAGAATAGGGGTCCTGAAAAATCATTTGCACACGGCGGTTATAGTCGCGTGCTGCGGCACCCTTTTGCTTGGTGATGGGGGTGCCATGAAATTCAATGGTGCCAGATTGGGGTTGATAGAGCCCTGCAATAGCCCTTGCCAATGTGGACTTGCCGCAACCACTTTCACCAACAACACCCAACGTCTCGCCCTTTTCAAGGGAGATGCTCACGCCGTTTAGGGCCTTTACCGCTTGACGTTTTTTGCCGGACAAAAAGTCAACGATCGACAAGTTCTTTTTGAAGTGCAGAACAACATCGTCGGTTCTTAAAACAGGATTTGTCATCTAAGCTGCTCCCACCGGATTGTAGCATGCTACTTTGTGCGACTGACCAACCAGCTCTGGCTTGCCAGCGGTACAGGCATCAACCGCATGGTCACAACGCGGTGCAAAGGCACAGCCGACTGGTAAATTCACCAAGCTTGGCGGTGTGCCGGGCAAAGAATAAAGCTCCGTGCGCGGCTCAATATTTTCAGGAACAGATTTCAAAAGACCCATCGTGTAACGATGCTGCGGGTCTCGCAAAACGTCTCGCGTATCGCCAGTTTCAACCAGCTTACCACCATACATAACCGCAAGGCGGTCGCATGTTTGTGCCGCGACACCCAGGTCATGGGTCACCAAAATAACCGCCATGCCCAAATCTTTTGACAGGTCCAAAATCAGCTTCAAAATCTGTTTTTGAATGGTCACATCAAGGGCTGTCGTTGGCTCGTCTGCCAACAAAAGCTTTGGATTAGACGCAAGCGCAATGGCGATCATCACCCGTTGGCGCATGCCGCCAGAAAATTGGTGTGGATAGTCTTCAAGCCGGTTCGATGCGTCGGGTATGCCAACCATGTCCAACAGTTCAATCGCACGGGCCTTTCGGCCATTTTTGTCGAGATCTGTATGTTCGACAAGGCTTTCGCCGATCTGAAGTCCAACGGTCAGAAGTGGGTTTAGAGAAGACATGGGCTCTTGGAAAATCATGGCAATTTCTTTGCCACGAATTTTGCGCATGTCACGTTCCGGCATTGGAACAAGATCTGTTCCGCGCCACTTAACCTGCCCTTCGACATCACCATATCTGCGTGTCAAACCAATGATTGAGCGCAAGGTGATGGACTTGCCCGAGCCACTTTCGCCCACAATACCCAACACTTCGCCTTCATTGAGGTGAAAGCTAACATCGTCGACGGCTTTGAGTTGTTTGCCGGCGACAGCAAAACTTGTTGAAAGGCCTTTGACGTCCAATAGATGGTCGCGCGTGCCTGTTTTTTGTTCGTTTTCAACCACAGTCTTACCCTCTTGGCCGCATCAGATCGGCAATACCATCGCCTACCATCGAAAATCCTAGACCGGTGACCACAATGGCAATACCGGGCATCAAACTTAGCCACCAAGCCGTCGTGATAAAGTTGCGCCCCTCAGCGATGAGAACACCCCATTCCGCGGTGGGCGGCTGGGCGCCTAAGCCGAGATAACCCAGCGACGAGCCCAGCAAAATGGCCAGCGCCATGTCGGTCATCCAATAAACAATTACTGGGGTGATCGCGTTGGGCAAAAGGTGCCGAAAGATAATCCGGCGGTCTGAATATCCCATCACTTTACCGGCAGCGGCGTAGTCATTTGCCATTTGGCCCATAATTTCGGCCCGCATGAGACGGGCATAATAGACCCAACCCACCAAGGTGATCGCAATATACATGTTGGTTAGGCCCGGCCCAAGAACAGAAACAACCGCGATAACCAAAACAAGGAACGGGAATGTGATGATCGCATCAACGCAGCGGCCGAAAATAGCATCTGCTATTCCGCCATAATATCCAACAAGAGAGCCAACAGTTACGCCAATGACCAAAGCAAATATGGTGGCGACAAACGCCATCTGAATGTTGACCGAATAGGCCCAGACAACCCGTGAAAACGTATCGCGGCCAAGATTGTCGGTGCCGAACCAATGGTCAAGCGATGGTGGTTGCTTAAGGGCCGAATAATTGAACGCGTTGGGGTCAAATGGCGCAAACACTGATGGAAAGATCGCCAATGTGATTGAGCTGAGCAATATGGCAACGCCAACAAGAAAACCTGGGCGGCTTAGCACCATCAATTGAGATTTATGTGGCAAGAAACGCTTTAACATCACGACACCCGCAATCTTGGATCAAGCCAAGCTTGTATTAAATCTGTAAGCAAAAAAATCATTGAAACAAGAACTGCAAATGTTAGCGTCAGGCCTTGGATCAGTGGGTAATCCCGTGCGTAAATGGCTTCGAGCATCAAGCGGCCGACGCCCGGCACAGCAAACACTGTTTCAGTAACCAATGTACCGCTCATCAAATTGCCGATTGATAGGCCCAACAATGTAACGGTGGAAATCAGGGCGTTGCGCAATACATGGCGGCCCAAAATAACCCGTTCTGACAGGCCTTTTGAGCGCGCGAATTGTACATATTCTGCGTCCACGACTTCAATCACCGAGGAACGCAAGTTCCGCATAATGATCGCCGATGTGTAAAGCGCCACGGTAAGGGCTGGCAGCAACAGGTGGTGCATATGCTCCCAAAACGTTACTCCATATCCACCAACCGGGAACCAGCGCATGCCTGCAGCTAGGAACGTCAGAAGCAAAAGCCCTATGTAAAAAACAGGTGTGGATAGGCCGATTTGAAAGACCGATCGAATGGTAATATCAACCCAGCCATTGCGATTGAGCGCGGCGACAAACGCCAACGGCCCCGCAATCAGCAGCGAAAAAATAACCGAATAAAGTGCGAGAAAACCGGAAGCTGGCAGGCGCTCCAAAATCACAGTTGTGACGGGCGCTTTCTTCAAAATTGAATCGCCGAGATCGCCGGTGACGACATTCTTCACGAAGTAGCCAAATTGCACCCAGATCGGCTGATCTAGGCCTAACCGCTGTCGAATTTGCTCCAACTGCACATCAGTAGCCTTAGCATCTGCCATCGCGATTGCGGGGTCACCTGGAAGGGCGCGCACCAACAAAAAGATAATCACCATCACAATCAAAAATGTAGGGATGATCTGCAGAAGTCGGGAAATTAGGTAGGAAATTGACGACATAGGGTTTTCCCAGTGATGCGCGGACGCCGAGGCGCCCGCACATTGGTTTTGGTCAGGGGAGGAATATTAACGGTCGATCCAAGTCGTGGCAAACTCGTTGTTGCCAAGTGGAGTTTGGACATAACCTTTAACGTCGTTGGAAAGGGCTACAGCAAATGGTGTTTCATACATGAACAACAATGGCGCAGCTTCCGCATAAATTTCCTGCATGCGTGCATATTGTTCTGCACGTTTTGCGGGGTCAATTTCGGTGTTTGACGCTTCGTATAAGCCATTGAACTCATCATTGTTCCAGCCAGTACCAACAGCTTTACGCGTTGGGTAGTAACCAAGCCAGCCAGAAACCTGAGCTGGATCGTTCACATCGTTTACCCAACCATATGTGTGGATGTCGAATTCACCAGAGCGGTTTTTCGCGCCACGTGTTGGGCCGTCAACTTGCTCGACACTAAGCTTGATGCCGATTTGGCTCCACATTTGCTGCAATGCAGCCAAAATGATGCCGTCGTCAGCAGAACCTGCCAATGTGGTGAGCCGCACTTCAGTTCCGTCAGCTATTCCAGCTTCAGCAATCAGTGCTTTCGCTTTTTCAAGGTCATACTGATAAAGTGGACCATTGTCGGTTGCCAATTGTGTCGTAGAGGCCATCAAACCAGAAGTTACTGGCTTACCCGCGCCGTGCAACACCAACTGAACCAATGCGTCTTTATCTGTTGCATAGTTTAGCGCCTGACGAACTTTTACGTCAGAAAGTGGGTTTGCACTTCCGTCAGCTTTTTCAGGGCGCGTGTTGATTGGCGAGTAGATGATCCGTGTTGATGGGAACAATTCCATGTTGATGTTTGCGTCGTTCTGCAATTCGCCAACACGGGCAAACGGAATAAACTCAACCGCATCAACTTCACCAGCCTGCAATTTCAAGATCCGTGTCGCATCATCAGGGATGATAAGGAAATTGATGCCATCAATATAAGGCAATGCTTTGCCGTCTTCGCCTTGACGCCAATAGTGTTCATTGGCTGCAAATTGCATCAATGTGCCACTTTGGTGATTTGTCAAAACAAACGGACCAGAACCTACAAAACCCTCAGAGCTTAAAGAGATTGCTTTTTCTTGGTCAGAACCACCAGCAGCAGCTTCAAACGCGTCAGCAGAAACAATTGCGGTGTTAAAAGTTGCCAACATTGAAACGATTGTCGGATCTGGGTTTTTCAACTGAATTGAGATCGCGTTGCCGTCAGCAGTTACGCTTTCAACTGAACCCAACAGACCAGCCCAAGGGCTTAGTTCTTCATTTGAGGCGCGCTCAAGTGAAAAGACAACGTCTTTACCTTCGATTGGCGAGCCGTCTGAGAACTTGATGCCATCGCGTAGAGTTAGCGAAACGCTCGTACCATCTTCAGAAACTGAATATTCTGATGCCAATCCGGATGTGATTGTTTTGCCGTCTGCTTCTGTACGTAGAAGAGTGTCAAACAGGTTTGTAACCATCCAGATGTCTGGATTGCGATCTGCATAGATCGGATCGATCAATGTAGAATCGTCATATCGAGCGAACGTAAGTGAACCGCCCCGTTCTATAGCCAACGCCGGTACCGCTGATACCAACGCAACAGCTGCAGCTGTAGCTAAAAGGATTTTTTTCATCGTGCATTTCCTCCCTCACAGATGAGTAGCGCTTGCGCGCTTCGTAGATTGTATCCAATTCCAAGATAGACACTATTATAAATTGAAGTCAAACTATAATTTATTTTAGTTATTATTAATCTCAGGGCTTGCTTTGCGAAATATGACGATGCACATTGCCGCAGCTGATCTGACATTGATCGACAGGCTGTAGATGAATTTGACGGGAACAATAGTGACAGACAAAAGATCTGGACCAACAAATGATGAGATCGGCAAAGTAATTCGCCGCAGGCGTAAGGCTCTTGGCAAAACACTCATGCAAATTGCCGCAGAAACAGAGTTGACAGTTGGGTTTATTTCTCAAGTCGAACGGGGTATTTGCGCACCGTCACTTTCGTCGTTCATGAGAATTGCAACATCGCTAAACACGACCATCGAGCAGTTACTCAATGTCAGCGAGACCTATGAGGTCGTTACGAAGGTTGAACATCGCCAAAGCTATAGTCTTGGTGAGTCCGGACGATGGTACGAAAAGCTCGGTCCTGGTTTTTCCGGCGCACTGTTCTACCCCTGCATAATCCACAGACCACCAGGACGAGTATCTGAACGGATGAGCCATAAAGGCGAGGTGTTTTGTTATCTGGTCGCTGGAGAAGTTGAGTATCATATTGGAGACAAAGTCTATAATCTTGTCGCCGGGGACTCTATCCACCATGACACGACCGAGGAACACTACTCAAAAGTTGTGAGCGACATCGAGACCGTAGAACTCTGGGTCAGCTCTCATCCACTAGCGGGACATTAAATAGGCGATTTGATCGCAATCATATGGTTGTCGAATTGGATGTTGTCGATTTCAACTATCCTGCCACGTGTTACACCAAATGCGCCAAACCCTGTGCCGAATTGGAAGGCGCTTCGTCCACTTGGGGCCAATGCACATACATCAATTTGTCGATTAGACTCAATAAGATTTCCATGCCGGTCGATGATGGTGATGTGATTTCCTTTGGGGGACGTGATGCAAATATGCTTACCGTCATTATTGACTTCGATTGAACCAACATAACCCTCTAGATTTCGTTGAATTTTTGTTGCCAGTTCAACAAACTCGATACCGCGATCAATCGATACGCGGGCAACCAATGGCATGTCAGGTCGCAGGTTGCCTTGCTGTTGACCGCCAACCCAAACCTCGTTGCCATTGTTGGTCGCCATGTGGCGTAAAGATAATTTATGCCAATCAGCGGGTGCTTCAAAACTGGCTGCAACCAAGCCGTCTTTTGTACTGATCCAACTAATGTTGGGGCGCATGGTGGATAGGTTTAGTTTGGTGCGGGCAAAGTCTGGGTGGGTCTCAATGCCACCATTTGCAATAATCAAATACTGACTGTCGGCACTAAGTTGGATATCGTGTGGGCCGACGCCGTTTGAAGAAAATTCCCCAATTCGCTCAATCTGTTGCGCGCCAACACGGTAGATACCGACTATGCCACGAGCGCCTTCAAAATCATTTTCTGTCGCATAAAATATCTTGCCATTTTGGGCGAAAATTCCATGTCCATAAAAGTGCCGCCCGGCGGGGGTATCTATCTGGCCGATTGGTTTGCCGTTTCTGTCAAACAGCGCTGCGAATAGGCCCGGCCGGCGGGCAAAAACAAGAAGATTGCTCGTTTCAGGACATTGCACAACATCATGGCCGCGACCGGGGAGAACCTGAGCGGAAATCACGTCGCCTGTCTCGCTAAGGATGGCGAGACCGAATCTGCCATCGTTGAATTTGCATGTTGCCGCAAACAGTTGGTTTGATTGGGTGAGGGTGGCTTGGGCTGGCAGGGACAGCGAAGCAACAAAGCTACCCCCCGCCATGCGGATAAAGTCGCGCCGCGACCACATATTAGTCCCCGTCCAACGAGGAGAAACCGGCAGACTGACCAAGGGCTTGCGCTAGATCATCCGTTGCGATTTCCCCCATGGAATGGAGGACAAGTTTTAAATATTCAAGTTTGCTGCGCTCGTCTGACTGCGCCGCTTCAAGCACTGGAGCTTCAACATCAAGTGCCCGCAAAGCGTTGCTCGCTTCAAAGATATAGCTATCTGCAACCCAATGTTTTTCATCGTCCAACTGCTGGTTGAAATCAACGATTGTCGTGAATGCGCTCAGGGCAGAAATATTTGCAGCCAGACTTTTAAAGCTCAAATTGCTGCGCCAAAATAGGGCTGATTTTGGTTTGGCCGACGATGCGTCACTTCCCAGATATTTATTCAATCGCGTATCAAAAAATATGCCCGGACCATGCGCGACGACGCCCAGAATGTCCCGCATCGTTTCGCTTTGGTTCCGGTACAGTTCCGCGTTTGGTTCGGGACTAATCAGCAAAGTGCCAAATCCGTCTTCTCCCTGCCAATCTTTGACAATTTGGTCGGCGACATCATGGATCGCCGAGGCAATGGTTAGCCCAAAATGGCAACGAAAATTTGCCTGCTCCAAAAGGTCCGTGTCGGCCCCTGTGCCAAACAGAACAAATTCAAGAGCGCCTAATCCTTGCAACGCAACGCTCTTTTTTTGCAGCGAACGAATGCTGGTTGCACTTTCATCTTGCTGGGCGATCACGCGCTGAACTTGCTTCAAACCAATTGATTTACGATCCGGCCAAAACAGGATCCGGTCGAGACGGTTTTCTTTGAGGACAGGACCAAATCGGATGATTTCGATATGGCTCCAACTTTTCACCAACTCTTCGAACGAAGAGCGGGCCGCGTCTAAACTATGTTGGTCATTATTGGTGCACAGGGTTCCCATATCCAATATGTGATCAGCCGCGCTTTGTTGAAGAGCCTGATAGCCGGGCACGATAAAGTCATAAACCGCGCGTTCTTCAATAGACTGCGCGAAGGATGGCGTAGCTAAAATAAGCGAAGTGGCGAATAGGGCAAAAATTCTCATCATAAGGAATTCAAAAAGCGCAGAAGCGAGGACCGGTCAAGCTTATTCATACGTGCAACTTTGTCACGGGCGACCTGTGCTTCCCCGTCATGCCACAATATCGCTTCGAGTAAATTGCGGGCTCGCCCGTCATGTAAAAACTGGGTGTGACCAGATACAGTTTTGGTTAGGCCAATGCCCCAGAGGGGTGGTGTTTTCCACTCACGACCATTCGCGTCACCAACCGGGCGGCCATCGGCCAACCCATCGCCCATATCATGCAGCAGCAAATCGGTGTATGGCCAAATCAATTGGAACTGTTGGGCTTTGTTTGGCGCGTCGCGGCGGGTCACAAATTTTGGCGTGTGGCAGCTCGCGCAACCCGTTTGATAAAACAGTTCCTTGCCACGTAGCACATCTGGTGCATCAACATCACGGCGCAACGGCACGGCTAGATTTTCAGAATAAAAGCTGACCAATTCCATTATCGGGTCAGGCACTTCAGTGTCGCCTTGTATTTTTTGTACGCCATGTGGAGCGGCAAGGCACGCGGCTTGGTTGGGTGTACATTCGCCCCAATGTTTTGGCACATCGGGCGTGGAAAGCCCCAGATCGCCGGCAAATGCGCCCGCGCTTTGCGCCCGCACACTGGCGTGGGATGCTTTGTGGCCAAAACGCCCGATTTGTTTGTCTTGTCCGGGATAGCTGACCCAACTTACTTTACCCGAAATGCCATCACTATTTTGGTCGTCAGGGTCTGCAATGGCGAGCAGATCGGATGGGTGAATTTGCTCCAACAGGCCAAGCCCTATCATTTGCGGGGCAACCCGGGGAGAGAGCATAACATCAGGGTCCATCGCCCCATATTGCAGGTTAGAAATTGAATAGGTTGGTTTGCGTAAATTGACGATTGTACCATCGTCCAACTCGACGGGAATTTCTTCATAGGCAATATGCATTTTGCCTTCAGCGGGAATGCCGGGAACGGCTAAATCTTGCAACTGACGGCCATAGGTTGGCTCTTCGATGACTTGCAGTTCGCCTGATGCGAGTTTGGCTTTTTCCTCTTCAGTTCTTGGTGGAACAGAAAGGCGCAAAAACATCGAAATGCGGCTGTCTTGAGCGTTCGCGGGTGGATGACCTCGTCCATCTTTTAGGTGGCAAGACTGGCAGGCGCGGGCATTAAACAGCGGGCCTAAACCGTCTGACGCAAAAGTTGAAGCGGGGGATGACACCCATAATTTATCGAAAAACGCATTGCCGAGTTTGAACTTCTCTTCCTCTGCAAAGGTTATGTTTGCGGAGGACTGAGAAAATGAATCTTTAGATACAAGCTTGCGCGAGGTTGCAGCACCGCCCTGCATATTTTCAAAGCGCTCAGCTTTTGAAAAATCTATTGCTGGCTTTGTAACCTGTTCAACCCGCTCGCGATCTTTTTGCGAAAGATCGTTGCGAGGGAAGTTGTTCTCTTGTGCGACCGCAAGCCCAACCAATAATGGAAACGTTGCGACCCATGCCAAAATGGTGCGGGTCATTTTAACTCCAATAGGATAGGGGCGCTGTAAAGCGCCCCATTTTTCGTTTACTCAAAAACAGCGTTTGGATTGTCCAAGCTGTCGGAACCTTCAATGGCAACATCTGCCAATTCAAGCTTTGCAACAACACGTTCGATTGACCGTGTCTGGTCAACAAGGGCGTCAATCGCTGCCTGTACAACCGCATTGCCTTCCGCGTTCCCTTCGCCAATCATTTGGTCATAGGCTTCTGTCGCTGCGCGATCTACCATGACTTGCATCGAGCTCATTGTCGCATCCAATTTGCCGCGAAGTTCAGCGTCTAAGTCTGCATCAATATGGGCGATGAAATCTGCTAGAGATGGGCCAGAAACAACAGAACCGTCTACACGTGTGTAGCTGCCCAAATATACATTTTGGATGCCTTTAGCGTCGTAGAAATGCGAGTTGTGGGTGTTGTCAGAAAAACAATCATGCTCTTCTTCTGGATCATGCACCAATAGACCAAGTTTCATACGCTCGCCGGCAAGCTCGCCGTAAGACAAAGAGCCCATGCCGGTTAGAATGGTGGAAAGGCCAGCATTTTCTTCGGCAGAAAGAACAGCTTCGCGTGCCGCGCCATTGTCGGCCCAGTTCGCGACCATTTCTTCCAAATCAGAAATTGTGAGTTCTGACGCAGCTTTTAGGTAATCGCGACGACGATCACAATTGCCGCCGGTACAATTTGCCACATCAAAGTCTGTTGCAGGGCGGTTGCCTGCGCCCGGTCCAGTGCCGTTCAAATCTTGGCCCCAAAGCAAAAACTCAATGGCGTGATAGCCAGAGGCCACATTGGCTTCAACTTCGCCCGCTTCGTGCAATTCATTACCGATGAAGTCTGCCGTGATCTTTTCTACACTAACGGCGTTACCATTGATGAGGATTTCGCTATTGGCGATCACGTTGGCAGTGAACAAGGCATTCTCGTCGCTTTCAGCGCCATAATAGCCAAGATCAACATAATCGATCAGGCCCTCATCAAGTGGCCACGCATTTACTTTGCCTTCCCACTCATCAACAATCGCATTGCCGAAACGGTAAGCTTCAGTTTGCTGGTAAGGCACACGTGCGGCCAACCATGTAGCGCGGGCGGCGTTTAGATTTGCTGTTGTTGGTTCGGCCAACAATTTGTCAATTGCTGCATCAAGCGACTTTGCAGTGATCAAGCTATCTTCGTAACCTGCATGGGCGATGTTTGCGTAGTTGGTCAATACGCCTTTGACGTCATGACCGCCAGCAAACACGCTCGATGTCAAAAGACATGCCAATGCGCCCGCTGTCGCTAAAATATTAAATTGTTTCATCTGATTTCAATGGCCTCAAAATGCCAATGCTCCAACTCTTTGTGTAAATTTCAGGCTGCCGAAAAGACATTGCCTCGACGAGATGTAAGTGGAGTTACATAATCCAGATATAAAATCAACATAATTTTCAATAACTTAGAACGATTCTAAAGTTTGCGGAAAATGTTCCTATGACGTCGACCAGTTCGCGTGTTGAAATTTCTTGACTCATTAGTCAGTGCTAATATATTAATACATTAGTATTTGCTAATGGGAAAATTGATGAATCAAACTTCCGAATTGTTTAGGGCACTGGCCGTGGATGTTAGGCGTGACCTTTTAGTCCAGATGATTGAAAGAGATCGAACAGTTACCGAACTGACCGATCAGGTGTCGATTGGGCAATCTGCGGTCTCGCAACATCTTGCAGTGTTAAAAGATGCGGGGCTTGTGCGGGACCGTAAAGTCGGGCGCAACCGATATTACAGCGTCTGTATTGATCAACTTATGCAGATTGATGACTGGCTTGCCCCATTTAGACAAGATTGGCCCAGACATTTGAACGCACTCGAGCAGCATCTTGAACGCAGTAAGAATTGACGAAAGGTAACTTGAATGAACACGATAACGATCATCCGGCGCCTCGCGTTTCCACCCGAAATGGTTTGGGGGGCGCTGACGAGCAGCACGCAAATGGAGGAATGGTTGATGCCAAATGATTTTCGGCCTGAAATTGGTTATACATTTCAATTTCGTAGCAAACCGGGCCCCGGTTTTGACGGCATAATTTATTGTGAAGTGCTTGAATTGGTCCCGATGAGCAAGTTGGCATTTAGCTGGAAGGGCGGCGGTATCGATTCCGTCGTATCATTTCAGCTTAGTCCGGTGGGCACCGGCACATCCATCGAATTTAAACAAACAGGGTTCAAGCTCAAAAATGCCTTGCCCTATTTCATCCTCAATCTGGGGTGGAGATCGATTATTGGTAAAAAGCTATTAACAGCAATCCAAACGACTAAAATGGAAGCGGCGTGATGGCACTTTCTCCGCAAGAAATGCATGTGCGCATTGTTGAAAATCTAAATGCGAAAACGGGCAAAGGCCTTGATGAATGGATCAAAACCGTTCGGGCCGGACATAGCGAATACAGCCATAAAGAGTTGGTAAATATCCTCAAGAAAGATTATGGACTTGGCCATTTCACAGCCATCGCTATTTTAAAAGAGATGAATGCTTGCAAACTCTAATCCCTCGACGAAGAGTGATTGCTTACCCCGTCTTTAAAGGAAGCCGACATTCTTGATCGGGCATGGTCGCTAGATCGGGATGTTCAAACTAGGCTGAAATTGACGACGACACTGCTTCCCAGATGGGTGGAAGATCTCGTGCACATCGCTTAGGCGAGAATTGGCTGAACAAAAAAGGCTGGCACAATGGCCAGCCTCTAAGAGTTATATAAAATCAAACATTAAGCCTGTTTGATTTCCCACTGCTCGTTGGCAGGGATATCAATGATCTTTGTGAGATCGTTTTTGTCCATGGTGAACGAACACATCATTTTGCGTTCTTTGCCTTTTAGTAGGCCAAGTTTCTTAATACCCAACGCAGCTGCGCATTTGGCATAAGCACCCAAACCATCTGTTTCAGTTGATTTTGGCTCCATGCCCATATAGCGGCGCATATAACCGTTGGTGTAATAAACACCATATTTGCGTTGTGCTTCTGGGGTGAAAAACTCAGTCGTGATCGAAACATTGAGGCCTTCAACATTGTCCACGCGGTGTGGCGCGTTGAGCTCCCAAGATAGGGCCTGACCTGGCTCCAATAAGACGCTTTGTGCCTCTTTGTCCCAAGCTTCATCATAGGCCACTTCTTCTTCTGTCTCACGAAGAATAACACCTTCAAGTGTTTCGTCTGGCAAATGCGCTTTATTGTCCGCATCATAAAGCCAAACGCGTTTCTTGCCGCGCAAATGCCATAGGCAGATAAACGGAATGTCTGTGTGATAGAACACGCGTGCATTTGGTGATGAGATCAAAAGGCTGCTTTCACGCTTAAATGTTTTAAGCTCAGGATTGCCGTCTTCTAGCTCTTCAAAGGAATCGTCGATCAGTTTGTGATATTCTGGTGCCACTACGTCAAAGCGACGTAGGCACATCCAAACTTGGCCATCATGAATGGCTTTCACAATTTCAGCGCCCGTTAGGTCGCCTTTGTCGCCGCTGCGCCAAACTTTCTCTTCACCAACTTTCGTCATGGTGTTGAGCATGTAATATTCGCGTGGATATTTGTCGATCAACTCAGCCAACGCTTCGTCGGTGAAAAATCCACTATCGTTGAGTTTATGTTGAATGCTAACTTGGCCTTTGCCAAAATTGTCAGCGCCGCCTTGATCTACTTGTGTCCAGCGTCCCATAATTTTCTCCTCTATGCCCGCCGTGTTACCCTGATAACTTTTTAAGGATGGGTGTTGCCCCATCTGTATCGTTCGCAAAGATAAAGGCGCGTAAGCTGTAAATGAGCGGTTAAAGTGTAACCTGGGGGAGGCTGAAACGGCGTTCTTGTTGCTCAAAGGGTTAACAAAGCAAGTAGAATTTGCAGTTTTTGATGGTCTAAGCCATTGTAAAGATGTGATTAACCCTGTTTTCAACTTGAAAACTTGGCGGGATGCTAAGTGGGGCTTTTCCAGTGATTGGTGCCAATGTGGCTTGGGCCATCCGATGGGCGATGCCGAAGGTGATCTTAAAGCCGCCAGTGCAAATATGTAACCCATCATGGTCCGGCACGGGGCCGACCAATGGATCGCGTCCATAGGGCTGCATGCGCAAATTCGCCCATCTCTCCACCACAGGCGCATCGCCAACCAATGGGCAAATTTGACGGGCTTGCTCAATCACGTTTTCAAGCAACTGATCTGTTGTGTAGCCATCCTCAAATTCACGCTCCGACGTGCTACCCACCGCAGTGCGCCCGTCATTATGAACAATCAGATATACGCCATTCTGATGCACCACTGGCAAGTTTGGATCTAACTTGGTGTCCAGCATCGCGGCCTGTCCCTTAATCGGACGGCCAGAAAGAGAAGGGACGAAAGGTTCGAGCAATTCAAATGAATTGAGGCCAGCCGTCACGACAATATTGTCAGCTTCTACAATATCCCCATTAGGTAAAGTGACTTGCCTTTCGCCTGACAGTTGCACGGGCGTTTCTTCAAAGATGTCGGCATGGCCTGTGATGGACGTATGCAGCGCTTTCGTAACCCCGCGCGGGCTGATCCGGGCGGAGAAATCATCAAAAATTGCGCCGTGGGGCATCACGTCAACATGGGGCCAATTGGTGTGCAGGGGCGCTGAGATCGTGCGCATCTCATATTTGTGGTCCGGCCGCGCCCATTGGATGGCCGCCGCATTACACATTTGCTTGGCTTCAATTTCATGTTCAGGGCGGCTACGCGGCAAAATGCGACCCACGCGCGCATAGCCGCAATCAATTTTGGTTTCCGCTTCAAGGGTCGCGGTGATCGTTTCCAGGTCAATCAGTGCTTCAAACTGAAACTGTTTTTTCTCGTACCACTGAGTCGGCATGTGGGGCATAAGTGCCCCCAAAATGCCGCCACTTGGCCCAGATGCAATTTTATTGGCTTCAAAAAGGGCAGTGCGCAAGCCGGCCTGTTTGGCGAAATAGGCGCACCAAAGCCCCACAACGCCGCCGCCGATAATCGCTAAATCATAACTTTTGGTGTCTGAATGGCTCATCGTTTTGGGTTGATCACATTCAATCTTCATTGACAAGCGTATGCGCAGTTTTTAGGTTCGCTTTTACTTCAGGTGTCCATTTGGCGAAAAAGCTAATTTGAATGGATGAAACGGGAAGTTGGTGCGCTCGACCCAAATAGGGGAACAAATCCAACACTGCCCCCGCAACGGTAGATGAGAAAAGCCGATCAAAAAGCCACTGCGTTTTCGTGGGAAGGCGATCGGTCCGAAGCACAGAGCTTCACTCATAAGTCCGGAGACCGGCCTAAAGTGTGAACTGGTGATCTGATTTCAGGTTGCTCGAAAATTAACTCGACCGCACGGGGAAAGTGCGGCGACGTTTAAAGGACATTCGATATGCATATCGAACCAGGCATCGTTGATGGTGCAAAAATTACGCTTTCTTATGCAACAGCCACAGGCGCTTTGGGCTATTCCGCCAAATTGGCGTGGGACATGGTCAAAACAGATGGCGCAGCTTCGCTTGCCATTCGCTCTGTTTTTACAACCGCGATGGTTTTTATCTATTTCCAAGTGCTGCCACATCACCCAGTTGGTATTTCTGAAGTGCACTTGATTATGGGCTCAACCCTGTTTTTGCTTTTTGGCGCCGCACCGGCAGCGATTGGCTTGATGGCTGGCCTGCTTTTGCAGGGCGTGCTGTTCGCACCGATTGATCTGCCCCAGTTCGGCATGAATGTAACTACATTGTTGGTGCCACTGTTCGCCATGGCGGCAATCGCACAAAAAATTATCCCAGCAAACACTGCCTACAAAGATATTGGCTATGGCCAAGCTTTGCAGCTTTCTACCCTGTATCAGGGCGGCATTGTCGCTTGGGTGATGTTCTGGGCGTTTTACGGCCAAGGCTTTGGCGCTGAGAACATGGCGAGCGCTCTCTCGTTCGGCGCTGCTTATATGACGGTGATCATCATCGAGCCTCTTGTTGACCTTGGTGCACTCGCTGGCGCGAAATTCCTATCAGGCATGAAAAATAGCGGCCTGTTTGAAAAGCGCCTTTACGCAACCGCGTAGAGCGGTTTCAAGTTAAGAGAATTGGAGGGCGCATCTATGATGCGTCCTTTTTTGTGGCAATTGGTGAGACATGAGCAAAGACAATAATCTCGAGTGGCATGAAAATGATCTGCCATTTTCGCGAGAATTTGACGATCATTTCTATTCCTGTGCTGACGGGCGCATGGAGTGCGACCATGTGTTTTTGCGCGGCAATGAAGTACAAGAGCGATGGGTCGACGCGCAACATTTCTCCATTGGCGAATTGGGGTTTGGAACTGGGCTAAATCTATTGGAGACTTGGCGGCAATGGATTGAGTTGCGGCAGACCGGTCAGCAATTGCTGTTCACGTCGTTTGAGCTTTATCCCCTTGCTGGCGAGGAAATTGACAAAGCGATTGAGCCTTGGCCCATATTGCATCCGTTGCGTGATCAATTGTTGGCGCATTGGGTTGATGCCAAAGCGGGCAAATCGGTTCAGCTGGATGATCAAACCCAGTTTCAATTGATGGTCGGTGACGTACGCGAACAATTGCCCAATTGGTCTCAAAAGGCAGGTGCTTGGTTTTTGGATGGATTTGCCCCCTCAAAAAACCCGCAAATGTGGGAAGACGATTTGATGAAGTCCATCGCCGAAAAAACGAACCCCGCGGGCACATTCGCCACCTACACCGCCGCAGGGTGGGTGCGGCGCAATTTGCAAGCCGCAGGATTTGAAGTTGGAAAATGTCCCGGACATGCAGGCAAACGTGAAATGATGCGTGGTCGATTGCAACCTAGCGATTGACGCCACTCACTCTTTAATGTCACATCACAAACGTGGTTCTTGTCAGCGTAGTACGTTGACGGGATGAAAAGGGAACATGGTGCGGCGTACGCAAAAGCGACCAAAACCATGGCTGCCCCCGCAACTGTAAGCGATGAGATGCTTATGCCATTTGCCACTGACCGAAAAGTCGGGAAGGCGGAAAAGCATTGTTTAAATCGTGAGCCAGGAGACCTGCCACACAACAAGGCGCATTTTCGCGCGAAACACATACCTATTTAACCCGTCGGGCGGACGGAGAAGGAACGAAAATGAATTCAAAAATACCGGCGACGGTAATCACTGGCTTTTTGGGCGCAGGCAAGACCACATTGGTGCGGCACGTTTTGAACAATGCCAAGGGCAAGCGCATTGCGTTGATCATCAATGAATTTGGCGACGTTGGCGTTGATCGCGACGTGCTTAAAGGTTGCGGCGACGAAGCTTGTGACGAGACCGATATGGTTGAACTGGCCAATGGCTGCATCTGCTGCACCGTGGCTGAAGATTTTATCCCAACGATCACGCAGCTTTTAGCGCGTGAACCGCGACCTGATCACATTGTTATCGAAACATCTGGCTTGGCCCTGCCACAGCCTTTAGTGCGTGCCTTCAACTGGCCTGAAATTAAAGCCGATGTCACCGTTGATGGGGTAGTGACCGTCGCTGACGCCGCAGCGCTTGCGGCAGGTCGTTTCGCGTCGGACGAAAAGGCCGTGGACGCCCAACGCCAGTCTGACGAGATGCTGGATCACGATACGCCAATGGGTGAACTGTTTGAAGATCAATTGGTGTGTGCAGATCTGATCTTGCTCAATAAATCTGATCTTGTTGAAGAAGCGAAACTGAACGAGGTTGAAGCCGAATTGCGCCATCATTTGCGCGATGGTGTGAAGCTCGTGCGCACCCAAAAGGGTGAGATCAATATGGCGGCGCTCTTGGGTATCCAGAGCGAAAGTGAAGCGGACATGGAGGGGCGCATGTCTCACCATGAACGCCATCACGCAGCGCAAGGTGATGGTCACCATCACCACAATCATGAGCATGATGATTTTGATAGTTTCTCGATTTCGTTGCCAGAAGTGGCAAGCAAAAAGCATCTCAATGATGCAGTTGAAGGGGTTATCCGCAAACATGATATTTTGCGCCTTAAAGGCTTTGCCGCGATTAAAGATGCGCCAGCCCGCTTGTCGCTTCAAGCAGTTGGCCCGCGTATCGACACCTACTTTGATCGCCCATGGGCTGAGGCGGATAAGCGCGGCACGTCTTTAGTGGTGATTGGCCAAGCCCCACTAAACCGCGATCAAATTACAGCTGAGTTGCAAGCGGCGCTGGGATAATGCACCTTCTCACCGCACAGGCGGGCGAGATACAGCAAGAAGGCGAAGCGATTGACCTTGGTCAGTCGCCTGCCGATATTCTGTTCCTTTCCGCCGCCGATACGGAATTGGCCGCCTTGGCCAATGCTGCCGATGCGCAAACTTTTGACCAGTTGCGTCTGGCAAACACCATGCGCATCAGCCACAATTTCTCTGTGGACCTATGGTTGGAGCAAACTGCCATTCACGCCAAGCTGATTGTTGTGCGCCTTTTGGGCGGGCGCGCCTATTGGACTTATGGCGTTGATCAGCTCACCGCGCTTTGTGCCGACAATGGTATAAAGCTGGCGCTTTTACCCGGCGATGCGAACCCAGACCCTGACTTACAAGCGCGCTCCACTTTGGACGCTAATGCATATGACGCATTGCACGCTCTGTTTGTAGCAGGCGGTGCCGATAACATCGCTGGCGTTCTGACAGCCATGCGCAAAGTGGTTGATGGGGAAGGGGAACTCCCTGCACCAAAACAAACAGCGCGGGCCGGTGTCTATGACCGAGCAAAAGGTGTGCGGACGCTTGATCAAGTCGAACTGAAATCTGATGCGTCGGTTGCGCCGATTATCTTTTATCGCGCGTTGCTGGACGGCGGCAACATGGCGCCAATCCATTCCCTTATGGATGCGTTGGAGGCGCAGGGCATCCAAGCACTGCCAATTGTTGCGGCTTCGCTTAAAGAACAATCTTGCGTTGAGTTCGTGCAAAGCACCTTTGAAAAGCACCCACCAGATGTGATTTTAAACGCGACAGGCTTTGCGCTTGGTTTGACCGATCTTGAGGACGCGAAAAACCCCTTTGCGAATAGTGATGCACCGATCATTCAACTTGTGCAGGCGGGGCGTCCCTCAGAAGCGTGGGAAAAGGATGTTCAGGGCTTAAGCGCCAAAGATTTGGCAATGCAAGTTGTATTGCCTGAACTTGATGGCCGTATTGGCGATATTCTGATCGCCCATAAAGAACAAGACATATGGCACGAACGCACCCAGTGCCCATTGTCGGCAAACCAACCCCATATGGATGGGATCAAAGACGCCGCCCAGTTCGCGGCGAATTGGGTAACACTTCGGCAAACTGATGTTTCAGATCGCAAGGTCGGAATTATCTTGGCGAATTATCCAATTCGGGATGGCCGCATTGCCAATGGCGTGGGCTATGATGCGCCGCAATCCACTGTGCAAATCTTGCGCTATATGCAGAGCGAAGGATATGCGCTGGAAGGCTTGCCGGAAAATGGCAATGCGCTGATTGAACAGCTGCAAGCTGGGCCGACCAATGCACACCCGACCCGTGGGACCAGCCCCGCGCAAATGTCACTCGATGAATATCAAGCGCTATTTTCAGCCTTGCCGACAGATGTGCAAACTGACGTCACTAAACGTTGGGGCGAACCCAGCGCCGATCCATTTGTACGCGATGGAAACTTCCACCTGCCGGTCCTGAATTTCAGCAATGCTGTGGTGATGTTGCAGCCCGCGCGGGGCTATCACCTAGATGCTGAAGCCAGCTATCACGATCCGGATCTAGTGCCACCGCACGCCTATCTCGCTGCCTACCTGTGGTTGCGTCATCAGTTCGGTGCGCAAGCGATTATTCACAACGGAAAACACGGGAATTTGGAATGGTTGCCGGGCAAAGCCAACGCGCTTAGTTCGAGTTGTTATCCGCAAATGCTATGGGGAAATCTACCTCACTTTTATCCATTTATCGTCAATGATCCGGGCGAAGGAACTCAGGCAAAACGGCGCACAGGCGCGGTGATCATAGATCATCTAACTCCGCCGCTTACCCGTGCTGAGACCTATGGGCCGCTCAAGGACCTGGAAGCACTTGCTGACGAATATTACAACGCGTCAGGTCTGGACCAACGTCGGTTGAAAGACCTCAAAACCCGCATTCTTGACCTTTGCCGAGACACAGGCCTTGATAAGGACATGGGGCTTGATGGTCAGCCCGAAGATGATGCGTTAACTACCATCGACACGTTTTTGTGCGAGCTGAAGGAGGCTCAAATTCGAGATGGGCTGCATATATTTGGCCAAGCCCCGAAAGGAAGCCTTAAAACGGATCTGTCGGTTGCCCTTGCCAGAGTGCCGCGCGGCGAAGATCGGGCAGAAGATAAATCACTTATTCGCGCCTTGGCTGACGATCTGGCATTGGGGTTTGATCCATTGTCGGCACCTATGGGCGAAGAGTGGGACGGCCCACAGCCCGATTTATTGAAAAACCTTTCGGCTGAAACATGGCGACATGTCGGGCACACAATCGAGCGGCTGGAACTGCTGGCGGTGAAATTGGTTGATGGTGAAATTGAACCAGATGAAAGCTGGACCGCAACAAAGGCTGTCCTAACAGAAATCATCAGTTCCATTGCTCCAAAATTGGATCAATCAGGCGCACTTGAACGGGCCAACTTGCTCAAAGGTTTGGACGGAAAATTTGTCGAACCCGGGTCATCTGGTGCGCCGACGCGCGGTCGCTTAGATGTGTTGCCGACAGGGCGCAATTTTTATTCTGTCGATAACCGCGCAGTGCCAACACCAACCGCGTGGGAGTTGGGCAAGAAGTCGGCTGAAAATCTGATCACAAGGCACTTTCAGGATCACGGCACTTATCTGTCGGCAATTGCTTTATCGGTGTGGGGCACGTCCAACATGCGCACGGGAGGTGATGATATCGCGCAGGCAATGGCATTGATCGGGGTGAAACCGAAATGGGATGTTGGGTCGCACCGGGTGTCGGGATATGAGATTATTCCGTTGGCTAAACTGGGCAGGCCGCGCGTTGATGTAACACTGCGCATATCCGGGTTTTTCCGTGATGCATTTCCCGCCCAAATCGAGCTGTTCGATAAAGCCATTCGCGCTATCGGGGCGCTTGATGAACCATCAAGCGAAAACCCAATTGCCGAACGTATGCGCACTGATGCGCTGGCACTGATGGATAATGGTGCGCCCGAAGATGCAGCTGCCATGCAGGCAGGTTATCGTATTTTTGGATCAAAACCGGGTGCCTATGGCGCAGGGCTGCAAGGCATTATGGACAGTGGCAATTGGCAGGATATTGATGATATCGCCACCGCGTTTCTAAATTGGGGGCAATATGCATATGGCAGCAAGGCCAAAGGCACCAAAGCCCGTGCGCAACTCATTTCACGTCTGAAATCGGTTGATGCGATTGTGCACAATCAGGACAATCGAGAACACGACCTTTTGGATAGCGATGACTATTATCAGTTTGAAGGTGGGCTAACCGCTACAGCGACATCTTTGTCCGGTCAACAGCCGGTCAATTATCACAATGATCATTCGCGCCCTGAACGCCCGGTCACCAAAACGCTGGACGAAGAAATTGCCAAAGTCATGCGATCCCGGGTGGTCAATCCAAAGTGGATTTCAGGGATTATGCGTCACGGCTATAAGGGCGCATTCGAGATTATCGCGACAACTGATTATATGTTTGCGTTTGCGGCAACCACTGGCGCGGTGAAGTCGCATCATTTCGATATCGCGTTTGACGCGTTCGTCGCCAATGATGATGTGCGCACATTCATTCAACAAAACAATAAATTTGGCTATGATGAGCTTATTGCCAAATTTAAGGAGGCGATGGAACGCGGGTTCTGGACGCCAAAACGCAATTCAACTTATGCCTTTTTAGACGGGAGCGAGGATCAGCTATGAGCAAGAAAACCGACAATATGAGTGAAGAAGAACTTAATGAACGCCACGCTGACAAAATGAAGAAGAAGAAGGCCGCGCGGGATAAAATCATCGCCACCAAAACAATTGAAAAAGGCCTGACCATTGTCCATACGGGCAAGGGAAAAGGCAAGTCTACCGCCGCTTTTGGCATTGTTTTCCGCGCCCTTGGCAATGATATGAAGGTGGCCGTCGTCCAGTTTGTCAAAGGCAAATGGGGCACCGGTGAACGCAATGTGTTGGACAAGTTCCCCGACCAAGTGTCACTCGCCACAATGGGCGAAGGGTTTACCTGGGAAACCCAAGACCGCCAGCGCGATATCGACGCCGCACGCGCCGCTTGGGAGCAGGCCAAACAGTTCATTTTGGACGATAAGCACGACGTGGTATTGTGCGATGAGTTGAATATTGTGCTGCGTTACGATTATCTGCCCGTCGAAGAAATCCTTGAAGTGCTGGCGCAAAAACCTGAAATGAAGCACGTTATTATCACTGGTCGAAACGCCAAGGATGAACTGATTGATTTTGCCGATTTGGTGACCGACATGACCCAAGTAAAGCACCCCTTCCGCTCTGGCGTTAAAGCACAGGTTGGGATCGAATTCTAAGGAGACAAAGTGCGTATTTTGCAAGAGCAAGATCTTGATCAAGTCCCGACACGGATCTTCCTTGAAGCTGTGCGTGATCAAATTGTTGCTGACGCAAACGGTGAAGCAATTGCTCCGCCTCGTCATCGAGTTGAATTTGACCCTGGCGCGCTCGTTTTCACCTGCGGCGGCAACTATGAGCTCGCAGGGTTTCGTGTTTATGACACTTTCCCAAAAACTGATGACCAAGCAGAAGATCAATTGGTAATAGCCTTTGATCGGAAAAGCGCCAAGCTAAAGGGCGTGGCCGTCGGCGAGCGACTTGGCGCGATCCGCACAGGCTGCTTGGGTGGCGTTGCAATTGACCGGCTGGTGCCACAGGAACGAATTGAAAAGCTTGCTCTGGTTGGCACAGGTGTTCAGGCACTTACCCAACTTGAAGCCATTTTGAACGTGCGTGAGATCGCAAAAATCAGCGTGTTCTCCCGTTCATTGGAAAACAGAACCAAATTTGCTGAAAAATTGGCCTCTCGATATGGCATAAACATCACCCCAAGCGCCAATGCTGAGCGCGCTGTTCGTGATGCTGATGTTGTGATTTTGGCCACCAACGCATCTTCACCTGTTGTTGACATGAATTGGATCAAAACCGGCGCCCACGTCACGACAGTGGGGCCAAAGTCGGTCGATCGGCATGAGCTGCCGTTGGATTTTTTGGAGCGCGCAAATTTGATCGTTTCAGACAGCCCGCAACAGATTGAAGATCAGGGTGAGCGGCATATGTTTTATGGTCAAGATATCTCAATTCAGCACTTAGGTGCTAAAGAATACTCGACTGGCGACGGCGACATCACGCTGTTTCTTTCCGCAGGTCTTGCCGGAACAGAAGTCGCCGCACTTTCTGCCGCGATCGACTATTTGGACACTCAGAATGGCTGAATTCTTCGACCGGCTGGAAGATGCCCCAACCATCAACCAACCGTTAGCCCACGGTTCGGTTTCGTTGGTCTTTTTTGACGAGGGTGTCTTGATGGAACAGCGAAGTGACAACGGTCAATGGGGATTTCCTGGTGGCAAGGCGGAGCCGGGTGAAGCACCAATAGATTGCGCCGCGCGGGAACTAGAAGAAGAAACTGGTATTGCTGGGATAGCACTCGAGTTTGTAGCCCTGTTTGACGATCCGGGCGGCATTGGCGCGTATGATGATGGCAATGTCGTGCAAACGCATATGTCTGTTTTTAGAGCGCGCGTGGACAAAATGCCTGAACTGATATTGAGCGAAGAATCCTTAGCTCTTAGGTTTGTGCCAAAAGTCGAATTGGGCCACATTGAACTTGTGCGTTCCCATAATCCGGTGATGAAATTGGCCATCAAGTTGCTTTCAAAGGATCAGATATGACCCCTGAATTGAATATCCAGTTTGAAGAGAATGACCAAAATGGCAGATTCTTTGCCGATTTAGGCGATGGATATGAAGCGGAAATGACATATATCCGCCGCGATGGCGTTATGGTGGTCAACCATACGGGGGTGCCCAAGCCCTTTGAAGGAAAAGGCATCGCAGCAAAATTGGTGGTCGCGGGTGTCGAGTTCGCGCGTAAAAATGGGCGTAAGATTAAGCCTGTTTGTCCCTATGTTGTGGTGCAGTTTAAACGCCATAAAGAATGGGCAGATGTACTAGCTGATTAGAGGAAGCACGAGATGAAATCGGCGAAGCAACTTGTTGATGAAGCTATGGCTCAGATCGAAACCTTGTCGGTTTCCAGCGTGCGACGGGCTTTAGAAAATGATGAGATTTTGCTGGTTGATCTGCGCGACGTACGCGAGCTGAAACACGAAGGCAAGATTGAAGGCGCGGTGCATGTGCCACGCGGTATGCTTGAATTCTGGATTGACCCGACAAGCCCGTATCATAAACAAGAATTGGCTACGGATAAGAAACTGGTTTTCTTTTGCGCGGCGGGTTGGCGATCCGCACTGGCAACCCAGACGGCTAAACAAATGGGATTTGAAAATGTCGCCCATATTGAAGGCGGGTTTGGTGGTTGGCGAGATGCAGGCGCACCGATTTTGGATGCGCCCAAAAACACAAAAGATTAGCCAGACGCGGTCGGCACGACCTTTTGAAACTTGATTTTTTCCATCACGACTTGCGAAAATGTCTTTGAAATAAAGGGCTGGCTCATCAGTCTGTTGCGCAAAAACCGATGATAGGACCGCATGTCGGTCGCCAGCACTTTCATCACATAATCATACTCGCCAGTGGTGGCATAACACTCCAAAACTTCAGGGATTGAGTTCACCAATTGAGTGAATTCTTCCAAATAATCATCATTATGTTGATTAAGACTGACTTGGAGCAAAACCAACTCGCCATAGCCCATTTTTTCCGGTGAAACGGTAAGCCCGTACGCCGTGATGATGTCGGCTTCTTCAAGTGCATTGATGCGCCGCCAGACAGAGGAAGCAGAACTGCCCACTTGTGTGGCAATTTCTTGGTTCGACAAGCGGCTGTTGAACTGCAGCAATTCAAGGATTCTTCGGTCTATTTGATCGATTTCGAATGAATTTGCCATAATTTCCTCCAATGTCGAACCAAACGTGCATAGATTTGTTGAAATCATATGGATTTTGACCGGATCAATCAAGAAAATTGAATGATACTACCTCTGAGAGAGGGAGTTGAGACATGGACCTGTTACCGGCAGATGCCAACATTTTTGCGTTTCCAGATTATGAATTGGCCGACGGCCTGGTCAAAGAGCGGGTTTTTCTGTCCGGCACTGACATTCTGGTCCGCGTTCCCATTGAACAGGCAAAGGCTGACAAAGCGGCAGGTTTAAACACTGCGGGCTTTGTCTCCGGCTATCGCGGCTCTCCCCTTGGTGCATATGACCAAGCAATGTTCAAAGCCAAGGATGCCTTGGATAGCCACAACATCACGGTGAAGCCAGCGATCAACGAAGATTTAGCAGCCACCGCTTTGATCGGTACGCAAGAGGTATCAAGTGACGAACTTGTAAACGTGGATGGTGTGTTTGGCATTTGGTACGGCAAAGGCCCCGGGGTGGACCGGTCTGGTGATGCGCTAAAACACGGCAATGCGCTGGGCTCTTCAAAACATGGTGGCGTACTGGCATTTTTAGGCGATGACCACGGATGTGTATCGTCTTCCATGCCGCACCAGTCAGATCAAGCCGCCGAACATTTCATGATGCCGGTGCTGCACCCGGCAGGGGTCGCTGACTATATCCCGTTTGGGCTTTATGGCTTTGCCGCGTCGCGCTATTCTGGCGCTTGGATTGGCATCAAAACCATATCGGAAGTACTTGAATCTAGTGCGGCGATTGAAGTGCCGCATCCGCGTAAATTCAAAACGCCAGATGAATATACGCCGCCATTTGAGCTAAGCCATGATCCGGCAACAAGCTTTGGCCCTGTGCTTGAGCAAAAGCTGTTGGCGCGACTTGATGCGATGAAAGCATTCGCCCGCGCGAACCCAATCGATAGGGTTGCGTTTGGTGCAAAAAAGCCAAAACTGGCCATTGTAGCAGTTGGCAAAGCCTTTGCCGATTTGATGCAAACACTGAAAAACCTCGGCCTTTCAGAAACGGCTGCAAAACGCGCTGGCATTGGCATTTACAAAGTCGGCCTAGTTTGGCCGATTGAGCCGACCGGATATCAAACATTCTTGCAAGGCGCTGAAAAATTGTTGGTCGTTGAGGAAAAACGTGCGGTCGTTGAAACGCAGCTTAAAGAGTTGTTTTTCAATGCGGACAATCGCTTCTCAATCATCGGTAAAAAGTCATTGGATGGCACCCCGCTGCTTCCCGAAGC
This sequence comes from Maritalea sp. YIW29, assembly GCF_057219265.1. Taxonomy (NCBI): domain Bacteria; kingdom Pseudomonadati; phylum Pseudomonadota; class Alphaproteobacteria; order Hyphomicrobiales; family Devosiaceae; genus Maritalea; species Maritalea sp. YIW29. The sequence continues at coordinate 122,521 of NZ_JBXVVF010000002.1, read as the reverse complement.
AGGCGAGTTACGTCCTTCCATTTTGGCGCAGGTGGTTCATCAGTTCTTGAACCTTGAGGGTACACCTCCTGTTCCTCAACCTGCGCCAAACCTATCCGGTTTGGACGTTGAGCGACGCACGCCTTACTTCTGTTCAGGCTGTCCGCATAATCGATCCACAAATCTGCCAGAAGGCAGCAAGGCGTTGCCGGGCATTGGATGTCATTTTATGGCGTCTTGGATGGGGCGCGAGACCAATGGCATCGTGCAAATGGGCGGGGAAGGCGTCAATTGGATTGGCATGTCACCCTATACTGGCCGTGAGCACATTTTCCAAAATTTGGGCGACGGCACCTATTTCCATTCCGGCCTGTTGGCCATCCGCCAGTCCATCGCCGCCAACACAAATGTGACGTATAAAGTGCTCTACAACCATGCGGTTGCGATGACTGGCGGGCAAGATGTAGATGGCGAGTTGAGCGTTGAATCCATCATTGCTCAATTGCGCGCAGAAGGCCTCAAGCGCGTTGCTCTAGTGAGCGACAAACCCGACCGCTTTGCATGGGATTTGATGCGCGGCGAAGGTTTGAGCATTGATCACCGCAAAAACCTCGACGCTGTACAGGAAGAGTTGAAAACACTTAAGGGCGTTACCGCGCTGATTTTTGATCAAGGATGCGCAACCGAAAAACGCCGCAAACGCAAACGCGGGCTGATCGAAGATCCGAAAAAGCGGGTGTTCATCAACCCTGCGGTTTGCGAGGGGTGTGGTGATTGTTCTGTGCAATCAAACTGCATTTCCGTCAGTCCTTTGAAAACGAAATGGGGTGTGAAGCGAACGATTGACCAATCGTCTTGCAACAAGGATTTTTCCTGTGTTGAAGGATTTTGCCCCAGCTTCGTGACCGTTGAGGGTGAAGAGAAAAAAGCCACCGGCGATGAAACGCGCCGCAAACATCTCTTGGTGCACACCAAAACATTGCCTGAGCCTCAAGTCGCCAAAACCGGCGAGATTTTGATCACCGGCATTGGCGGAACCGGCGTTGTGACTGTTGGTGCTGTTTTGGCGATGGCAGCGCACCTGCAAGGCAAGGGCGCGTCGGTGCTAGACTTTATGGGCTTTGCCCAGAAAGGCGGCGCGGTCATTTCGCACCTCAAAGTGCTCGAAAGGCCGGGACTTGAAACGCCAGTTCGCATCGACAAAGGAAGCGCAACTGCGCTTATCGCTTGTGACCTGGTGGTAGCCAATATGGCGGAGCCTATGGCGAGCCTATCGATGGATAAAACCAACGTCATCGCCAACACAAAAATTTTGCCAACGGCAGATTTTGTGCTGCGCGGCCTTGCCGATTTCCAAGAAGAAATTCGCCTGAAAAAGCTAACTGAAAGCGCGAAGTCAGTGACTTCATTTGACGTTACAGATCTATCCGTTCAACTGTTTGGCGATAGCGTTTTCTCGAACATGATGCTGACCGGTATGGCTTGGCAAAAGGGAAATGTGCCCTTGGATGGTGATGCTATTCGCCGGGCAGTTACGCTTAACGGAAAGTCCGTAGATGCAAACATTGAGGCTTTCGAATTAGGTCGGCTTATTGCTGAACAGCCAGAAATTTTTATGGCTGATGAAGAGGAGGCAGGTGAGCAAACACTTGAAGAACTGATAGAGGATCGCGCTGCGTTTTTGACCGATTATCAAGATGAAGCCTACGCCAATCAATATAAGTCGATTGTCGCCAATGTTGCAGATGCAGAGGCAGCAATTGGCAAAACGGGGCTAGCTGAAATTGTCGCGCATCATTTGGCGCGGTTGATGGCTTACAAGGACGAATATGAAGTTGCTCGGCTGCATCTTGAAACCGCTCATCTGAGTGAAATGCGCACGAATTTTAAAGATGGTGGCAAGCTTAAATTCCACATGGCACCGCCAATGTTGAACTGGATTAAAGAACCAAACGGCCGTCCGAAAAAGTTTGCCATTCCAGGTGGCATTGCAATCCCAACATTAAAATTGCTCAATGCCATGAGGCCATTGCGCGGCTCAGCGTTAGATGTTTTTGGCTGGGCAAAAGACAGGCGCGATGAACGCCAATTACGTGATGACTATATTCAGCTTGCAAATGAGTTGCTGCAAGATCTCAACGCACAAAATCATGCTGCGGCAATGAAGCGTGCTGGGCTTGTTGACATGGTCAAAGGGTACGGCGTGGTGCAAGAAGCGAATTTGGTTGCTTACTATAAGAAGCTCAAAACGCTTGCCTAGGGGATAGGCACCACGCCTCTTTCTTCGTCATGCTCGGACTTGATCCGAGCAACCATCTTAGCACGGCAGAACCATAAATTGTGAGGTGGACCCTCGGGTCAAGCCCGAGGGTGACGATTGAGGATTGGCTTAAGAACTACGTTGATCGATACCTAACGCGAATATGTTAGGTCGCGTTCATTCAAAATCGACATGACCACCTCAGTAAGTGACGCGGTGGCGTCGATCATAATATATTTCTTGGGAAAATCTTCTTGCTCGGCGTGGAGTTGCCGAATGACTTGACGCTCCTGTTCTTTCCCGCCCCATTCGTTCGCCGGACGTTTCTTAAGTCGTTGATCCAGTGTCGCCCGATCAATATTTAGTACGAACACCTTGTCGAAAAACTGGATGAATTTGCTAAAATTTCTGCAGTCACCACAGAAAAATGATGCGCGATGTTGTTGGTCTGCCATGATCGAACGGACCTTTTCAACATTCCAGATATGGTGTTCATGGCCAGTGCCCGGCAAGGGTATGCCGGTTTTAGGGTCCCCTTGATATGCTAAATCTTTGTCCCCATTGAACGAGTGGAAACCCCGGCGCACCAATTCATGGTGAACTGTTGTTTTGCCAGTGCATGACACACCGCGAATAAGATAGTTTTTGTTTCCCATTTTTAGCGTCTACCAAATAACGGGTTGATCAACAAGCTTAAGAGGTTGAAATTTCTACGTTTCGTCAAAATCCAAGGTAAGATTGTCGCTGGTGGCGCGTGCTTGGCAGGCAAGGGTGAACCCGGCTTCAATTTCCCAAGGTTCAAGCGAATAGTTCACGGCCATTTCCGCACTGCCCTTAGCGACCTTGCAGCGGCAAGTGCAGCACATGCCGCCTTTACATGAAAAGGGAAGTTCAAGACCATGTTTGTTCGCGGCTTCCAGCACGCTTTCATTCGCATCTGTAAGCTTGAAATTGCGTTTTGTGCCGTCAAGGATAATTTCAACGGACACGCCCTGTTCTGCTGCCTCAAGCATTTCTTTGGTCGGCGCTTTGCGCGGTGCTTGGCCATCTGCTGGGGTGAACAGTTCGAAGTGAATGTTGGATTTTTCGACACCCATCTCCTCGCAAGTGGCGCGAACATTTTGTATCATCTCTTCCGGGCCGCACACAAAAATGCCATCACAAGATAAGGGGTCAATTGCAGCGGTCTTGGTCAGCAGTTTGATTTTGTCGCCGTCAATGCGGCCATTGAGAATTGGCACGTCTTGGTCTTCGCGGCTTAGAATATGGATCAATGTAAATCGATCCATGTAACGGTCCTTGAGAAATTCCAGCTGTTCGCGGAACATGATCGAAGACGTTTCACGGTTGCCGTAAACCAGCGTGACCGTCGCCTCGTCGTCACCATCGAGCAATGACTGGGCGATCGACATCATTGGGGTAATGCCCGAGCCTGCAGCGATCAAAAGCGCATCTTTTACAGCGCCCACATTGGCCGTAAAACGACCTTCTGGGGTCATGACTTGCAATTCTTGCCCCACGCTTAGATCGTTCATGGCAAATGAAGAAAATACACCTTCTTCAACATGGCGAATACCGACGGTAAGTTGATCGGTGCCGACCGGTGAAGAGATTGAATAGGAACGGCGTGTGTCTTTCCCATCAATGTCAGCCCGTAACGTTAGATACTGACCTGGCACAAAACGGTAGGCCCCGTTTAGGCTTTCATCTGGTGCAAAGCTAATCGCTTTCGCGTCTGGCGTGAGCTGCTCAATGTTTGAAATTTTTAGCGTGTGGAAAGTGGGTGCCATGGTCGGACCTCAAATACATTTGAAATAGTCAAAGGGTTCTAGACAGTCTTTGCACCGATAGTGTGCTTTACAGGCTGTTGACCCAAATTCGGATAGTTTTTCTGTTGTGGAGCTGCCGCATTTTGGACAGGCGACAATGGTTTCACCAAATAGGGCAAGTTTTGAATTTGACCCATTTACCGGCGGGGCAATGCCATAGGCACGCAGTTTTTCGCGGCCCTCTTCGCTGATCCAATCGGTTGTCCAAGCCGGGGAAATCACCCGCTCTATTATTGGATCGAACCCCGCTTCGCGTAATGCAACTTCAATCGCTAATTCGATGGCCAGAACTGCTGGGCAACCGGTATAGGTTGGCGTGACATAGGCTACTGCTTGGCCGTTGATCATCTCAACATCGCGCAAAATGCCAAGCTCTGCCACATTCACACATGGCACTTCTGGATCGGGCACAAGTGACGCCGCTTCCCAAGCCTTTTGGGCGAGGGGATCGCGTGTTGGCGTGTCGAATTGGGCTTGCGTCACTTGCCTTACCAAACCATACCGGGGTGGGCGCGTTGGACATACTGCAATTGCGATAGCAAATGCCCAAATTCCTCACCATGATGACCGGTCCGTCCGCCCATCTGCGTGAACTGAACCTCTGGAATATCAAGCAAGGCTTGATCGAAAACGTTAGAGATCGTTTGTTCCCATTGGCCACGAAGTGCTGATCTGTCAGGTAACACACCATCATCCGCACAGGCTTGCGCATCTTCAGACATGGCAAACAGCTCTTCCACATAGGGATGGAGCCAGCTAACAGCTTCCTTCATGCGGTTTGCACTTTCTTCAGTGCCATCACCCAAGCGAATGACCCATTCGCCAGCATGGCGAATGTGATAGGCCATCTCTTTGGCCGACTTGCCGGCAATGCCCTTGATCGTTTCGTCATTTGAAGAAAGCGCGGCTTGCCAATAGGGTTCCATGAACGTAGCGAAATAGAGCTGCTTGAGCATAGTGTGCGCAAAATCTTCATTGGGGCGTTCGACCAAAAGGCAGTTCTTATATTGACGATCAAGGCGGAGATAGGCCAGTTGGTCCTCGTCTCGGTTTTTGCCTTCAATTTCACCCGCATAGGTGTAGATGCTGCGTGATGCGCCGATCAGATCAAGTGCCATGTTTGGCATGGCAAGATCTTCTTCAAGCATGGGCGCATGTCCGCACCATTCAGAAATCCGGTGTCCGAGGATCAAATGGTCATCACCCAATTCGAGTAAAGCATTAAACAAAGCGCTAGACATTACATGTGCCCCACTTCGTCTGGGATGTCATAAAATGTTGGGTGGCGGTAAACCTTATCAACGCCCGGCTCAAAGTTTTCACCTGCCTGATCTGGGTCAGAAGCAAAGATCGACTTCGAAGGCACAACCCATATCGACAGGCCCTCGCCACGGCGCGTGTAGGTGTCGCGTGCAGCGTTTAGTGCCATCACTTCGTCAGCAGCGTGCAGCGAACCACAATGCTTATGTGAGAGGCCATTGCGTGGGCGGATAAATACTTCCCATAGGGGTGTTTCGTTTGACATGATTTGTCCTTAATTCTTGTGCGCTATTCAGCGGCTTGTTTGGTTTGGCGTGCGGCTCGCTTTTCTGCATGAGCAAGCGCGGCTTCGCGTACCCATGCTCCGTCTTCCCAAGCTTTCTTGCGGTCTTTGATGCGGTCGCGGTTCATTTGACCGCCGCCTTTTACTGTCCGCCAAAACTCGTCCCAATCAATTTTACCGTGGTCATATCCGCCTTTGCCGCCATTCTTTTCCGGGTTCCACTTAAGGTCCGGATCAGGAACAGTGAGGCCCAAAAACTCGGCTTGCGGCACGGTGGCGTCGATGAACTTTTGACGTAATTCGTCATTGGAAAACCGTTTGATCTTCCATTTCATGGACTGCTCTGAATGGCTTGAATCCGCGTCATGCGGGCCGAACATCATCAAGGCGGGCCACCACCAACGGTTGATGCTGTCTTGCGCCATTTCTTTTTGCGCGTCCGTACCATTGCAAAGTGTAATCAGAATTTCATAGCCTTGGCGCTGGTGAAAACTCTCTTCTTTACACACCCGGATCATGGCGCGGGCATAGGGCCCATATGAACAACGGCAAAGCGGTATTTGGTTCATAATGGCTGCGCCATCAACCAGCCAGCCGATCGTGCCCATGTCCGCCCATGTAGGCGTTGGGTAGTTGAAAATGGACGAGTATTTCGCTTTGCCCGAATGCAATTCTTCGGTCATCTGTTCGCGTGTGACACCAAGTGTTTCTGCTGCAGAATAAAGGTAAAGTCCGTGCCCGCCTTCGTCCTGCACTTTGGCAAGCAGAGCAGCTTTGCGGCGCAGCGACGGCGCACGTGTAATCCAATTGCCTTCGGGTAACATGCCCACAATCTCGGAGTGTGCGTGTTGCCCTATTTGGCGTACCAATGTTTTGCGATAGCCTTCTGGCATCGCATCATTTGGTTCAATCTTTTCTTCCCGGTCAATACGGGCTTGGAAGGCGGCCAGAAACTCTTCAGATTCTGTTGTCTTTCCGTCCGCACCAATCAATCCTTGTGAATACATATTGGCATCCCCTTACGTTCCTGATAATAATATGTGACAAAAAATTACATATCAAGTAAATTTTGTAACATATTGGAGAGATGGGATGGAAAATCGGCTAAATTCAGCTGAACTTGAGGGATTGATTAGCGAGATCTGTGCGCCGTGGGTGCAAGAGTTGGGTATTAAGGTGCTGACGCTTGATGATGACAAGATACAATTCATCATGCCAGCGACGGAAAAAATCTTGCGGCACAAAGGTCCGAACGGCGCTTTGGTGAGCGGGCAGGCCCTGATGGCGGGTTCTGATACGGTTTCGTTTTTGGCGCTGAGTTACCTCAATGGCCGTTTTCGTGATTGCGTGACCGTTGATATGGCCACCAACTTCATGCGGCCTCTACCGGCTGGCAATGTTGTTTACGACGTCGACGTGCTTTCGAACGGCAGAAGGTTGGCCACCACGCGCATCGATATTCGGGCCGAGAGCAGCGAAAAAATTGCGACGACTTCAACGGGCGTATTTGCCTACATCGAGGACTAGGGTCCAGATCAAAAATCTTCTCGCATTAGTCAAACGGAAAAGCGGCGCGACAATTCAGTTTGCGCCGTTTTGTTTGTTGCGCCATCCCACCAATGTTCTGAATTTGGAAGCACAGCGCGATAGAGTTTTGCCACCATTGCGTGACAATCAGCACCTGGCCAATCCTGAGGTAATAACTCATGTGGAAGTGGTGGTTGCTTTAAGATCAAACGTCGCCATTCGTGAATAAGCAATAGACGCGTGCAAAGTGCTTCCAGTGGAGTGAAATATGCCAACTCACTAGAAGCATTTGCGACGGGCGCGAACCGTTCGGTCATATCCGCATAATTTTTCTTGAGCTGATCAAGTTCCAATCGTGCGCTGATCCAATTGGGTAAATTGTGCTCGGCGCATTCGACCAACAACAAATCCGCATCGCGGATCTTACTGCGTGTTGCATCATTAGGATCAGCAAACAAGGCAACTCCGTTTCGAAGTGGCAGGCCGCCCATTTCCGTCAAAATCGAGTTTTGAGCTTCGCGCGCATGGCCAACCACGTTTGGACCAATGGCGAGGTAAATTGCTTTTGGGGCAGGTGCGTATTCTGCGTGATAGATTTTTTGTGTCGCAGGCACAAAACTATTCAAACCTGCTTCTGACAATTGGTAAAAACTATTGCGCCCCTGCTTTTGGCGGGTCACCCAGCCTTCTTTCGCTAGCCGTGACATGGCCGTTCGCACCGCACCGCTTTCGACGCTGAGGGCACCAAGAATATCGTGCAAGTCTGACATGGCGACCACCCCGCCGCGGGGCTGAATGGCGTCGCCAAAAATGGTGATCACCATAGACCACACGCGCAAACGACTATCTGAATGTAGATGGTCGATCAACGGCTTAATCAGTTGGTTCGTTGGGCTCATGCCCTCCTATGTACGCTCAAATGCGACCATGGTCAAAAGCTCATATTCGGCAACTTGTTCATCTTCTTGGTTGAACATATTGACGTGCCAACGCACTTCGCCATACTCGTCAGTTCGCTTGGTTTTGCGTTTCACGGTTAGGCTAACGCGCACTGCATCGCCGGGGCTGACAGGCTTTTGGAAAGATAAATCGTTCAGGCCTGTATTGGCCAAAACAGGGCCAGGATTGGGCTCAACAAATAGACCCGCGGCAAAGCTGAGCAGCAAATACCCATGGACGACGCGCCCCGGGAAAAACGGATTGGCTTGAGCCGCATCTTCGTCCATATGTGCATAAAATGTATCGCCGGTGAAGTGGGCGAAATGTTCGATATCTTTAATACTCACTTTGCGTGAGGCGGTATGCACTGTCTCGCCAATTTGCAGCTCATGGAATGTGCGCGTAAAGGGGTGTGCGGGTGGGTCAATAAAGGCCGCACCCTTCACATATGTGCCGCCAATGCCGGTTAGAATGTCTGGGCTGCCTTGTACCGCAAGGCGTTGCATATAATGGGTCACACCGCGGACGCCACCCAGTTCTTCTCCGCCGCCTGCGCGACCTGGGCCACCATGAACCATATGAGGAAGCGGCGAGCCGTGACCGGTCGCCTCATTCATTGAAGCGCGGTTGTTGAAATATAGACGCCCGTGGAACGGGCCTGCCTTGATGGTGATTTCCTGCGCAACTTGAGGGTCGTTCGTCATCACAGAAGCGACCAAAGAGCCGCCGCCTTTGTTCATCAATTCAATTGCGTGGGCGAGATCGCGATATCCCATCACCGTTGCGACGGGGCCAAATGCCTCTGTCGAATGCACGATGGAAGCGCTGTCCGGGTCTTCACAATGGAAGAGCATTGGCGCGACGAACGCACCATTTTCCAGCCCCTCACCATTCAGGTTCAAACCATCCTGATTGCCATAGGCAAGTTTACATTCAGTGCCAATCTCGGCCGCCTTTTCGAGCACGTCGCGTTTTTGATCCAACGACGCGAGCGCACCCATGCGCGTGCCTTCAACTGATGGGTCACCAATTGTTGTTTTGTCCAACCGTGCACTCATCGCCTCGATGACATTTTGCACCTGATCGTTCGGCACAATCATCCGGCGGATGGCGGTACATTTTTGTCCCGCTTTCGTGGTGATTTCGCGTGAGGCTTCTTTGATGAACAAATCAAATTCTGGCGTGTCCGGTGTAGCGTCTGGGCCAAGAACTGAGGCGTTCAAACTATCTTGCTCGGAAACAAAGCGCACAGAATTATCAAGTATGTTTTTGTTCGCACGAAGAAAAGATGCAGTGGCTGCTGAACCCGTAAAGCTCACCACGTCTTGGCAATCAAGCCGATCTAAAAGATCACCGGTGCCGCCACATACAAGTTGAATCGCGCCTTCAGGCAAAATGCCGCTTTCCACCATCATCTTCACACATGCTTCTGTGAGGTATGAGGTGGAGGTTGCAGGTTTTACAATTGCTGGTACGCCAGCGAGCAATGTAGGTGCCAATTTTTCAAGCATGCCCCAAACCGGGAAATTGAAGGCGTTGATATGCACCGCAACCCCAAGCATTGGCGTGCAATAATGCTGGCCCAAAAAAGTGCCGTTGCGCGACAAAATTTCTAGATTGCCATCAGGATATATATGGGCGTCTGGCATTTCGCGACGACCTTTGGATGCGAACACAAACATGGTGCCGATACCGCCATCGATATCCACTTTGCTATCCGCTAGTGTCGCGCCGGTTTTGTATGAAAGTTCATAAAGCGGGTCGCGACGATCATTCAAATAGGTCGCGAGTGCTTTCAGCATCCGCGCCCGGTCATGAAATGTCATGGCCCGCAAAGCGGGTCCGCCCTTTTGCTTTGCGAAATCCAGCATGCCTTGGAAATCTAAACTGTCTGATCCAGCCTCTGCCAGTTCCGCGCCCGTTACCGCAGAATAGATTTTTCTGGTTCGGCCGGACGGTGCAACCCATTGGCCGCCCGCATAGCTTTCAAGTTGCATCAACGTCATTTCTAACCCCTAGTTCAGTGTCGCCGGCAATTTCGCATAACCACGGAAGCGCAATCGGCCACCCAGTTCTGCGTTGCCAGTCAATTTGTAATTTGGAAAACGTTTAAGGAAGCGATTTACCGCAATTCGCCCTTCCATCCGCGCGAGCGAAAACCCGACACAAAGGTGTGGTCCGCCTGCAAATGCCAAATGGCGATTTGGTTTGCGCATCAATTTTAACTCGTCCGGATCTTCAAACTGCGCTGGGTCTCGATTGGCCGCGCCGATGATCAGGTGAAGGTTGGTGCCTTTTGGAATTTTGATCCCGTCAATCTCTATATCTGCCGTCGTTTCGCGATTGCCCAATTGATTGGGCGACAAATAACGTAGGAACTCATCAACGCCGGTTTTAATGATGTCAGGATTGGACTTAAGCGCGTATTTTTGCCCCGGATTTTCATGCAGTGCTGCCAAGGCATTGCCAATCAAATTCGTCGTTGTTTCATGGCCCGCATTGAGAATAAAAATGCAGTTTTGTAGCAACTCGGTTTCGGACAGTTCGCCTTCTTCACTCTGGATGAGGCGGGTCAACACATCAGTTTCAGGATTGCCCGGATTTTTTCGGCGATCATCTGCAAGGTCTTTCAAATATGCCTTGAAATTGGCAACCGCCTTGTTGCCAATGCGCAATTGTTCTTCGCTGAGGGTCGGCTCAAGCGCACCCAATATCGCAAGCGACCAATCGCGCAATGGTTCGCGATCTGCCATTGGCATATCAAACATATTGCCGATAATTTGAATTGGGATCTTGCTGGCAAAATCCTCGATTAAGTCAACTTCAACTCGGCCAGCCATCTGTTCCAAAAGCATGTCGATTGTATCGATCAGCCCAGGCTCCATATTCGCGATGGCTCTTGCGTTTAGCGCGCCAACCATGATTTTGCGAACGCGTGTGTGCAAAGGCGGATCGTTGAAAACAAGAGACGTTGTATGGTGCTCATATAAGGGCGCACTGCCACCAAATTTGGGCAGAAAGGCTTGCTTTTTGTCAGAAGAATAAAGGGTCGTGTCGCGATAAATTCGGTCTAAATCCGCATATCGTGACACAAGAAATGAACCGTCCGGCTGTGGGCAAACCGGTGCATATTTCAGCAATGCTTGATAGAAAGGAAATGGATCTTGAACAAACCCTTCGGGCGGGTTTGTAAGGTCAAATTCTTCTATCATTTCACGACTGATTTCGCTCATTTTAATCGCTCCGAAACGGTCCAGCTATTTGGGCTTTGCGCAACAACATCCGCCATCGAGGTTTTGATGCGTTCAATGCCTAGCTCTTGGCCATAATGCATCGGGCCGCCCCTCCAGCGGGGGAATCCATAGCCATGAATTTTGACCAAATCGACATCCAAATCGCGTTCGGCAATACCTTCTTCGACAATTCGCGCGCCTTCATTGATCATGACGGCGAGCAACCGATCAATGATATGCTCGTTGGTAAATGCCTGTCGGTTCACGCCCGCAATTTTCGCTTCTTGTTCAATCAATTCCGTCACGTAGCCATCTTCGTGCGGTTTCCGGTCGCCGTCTTCGTATCTGTACCAACCCATCTTGCTGCGTTGGCCAAATCGTTCTGCCTCACACAAGAGGTCGCCGATGCGCACATAGCGCTCATCAGCAGGGCGTGTTGGGGCTTGGCGTTTACGGTTGGCCCATGAAATTTGCAGGCCCGTTAAATCCTGCAATTCATAAGGGCCCATCGGCATGCCAAATCCGCGCATTGCATCGTCGATTTGCTTGGGCGTACAACCGTCCATCAGCAAATAGTCAGCTTGGCGACGATAGGCAGACAGGATGCGATTGCCGATAAATCCATCGCAAATGCCGGACAAAACGCCAACCTTGCGTGACCTTTTTCCAAGGTAGAAGCCTGTGGCCAACACATCTTTTGATGTCGTTGGCAACTTCACAATTTCCAGCAGCTTCATGATGTGTGCTGGCGAGAAAAAGTGCAGTCCAATAAAGCGCGATGGGTTGGTGATCCCATCAAAAATCTGGGTCGGATCTATATAGGATGTGTTGGTCGCCAAAATGGCGTCTTCGCGCATATGAGCGGCGAGTGATTGGAAAACCTGTTGCTTGACGCTCAAATCTTCAAACACGGCTTCAATGGCAAGGTCTGCATTTGCAGATGCCGCATAGTCGTCTGACGCGATCAAAGAAGCTTTAAACCTATCAGCCTTGTCAGCAGAAATTTTGCCGCGTTTTACGCCACCCGCGATTAGACCTTCAATGCGTTCACGACCTGCATCTACAGCGTCTTGATCACGTTCAATGAGTGTGACCTGATAACCTGCGTTAAGGCACGTAAAAGCAATGCCGGCACCCATAAGACCGCCGCCAACAACCGTGATGTTCTTCACATCAATTGGCGAGCCGCCATCGATCGCTTTGGGTTTGCCTACCGCGCGTTCAGAAAAGAAGGCATGGCGTAACGCTTTAGATTGCGCGCTGTCGCGCAGTTCAAGATGTAGCGCGCGTTCTTTTGGTTGGCCTTCACTAAAGGGCAGGGATGCAGTCCATTCAATTGCCCGCAAATTATCCAGTGGCGATGTTTGGCCTTTGGCCCGTTTTGTTATTTCCTTGCGCTTAGTCTCAAAATAATCCGGCGCAACGGCAGCTGGTGTACGGGCACTTAGCGGTGAAGGAACAGGTGGTAAATCCGATATGAATGTACGCGCGGCATCGACGGGGTCACCTTCAAAAACAAGATCCAATCCACCCAAATCATAGAGCTTTTGCGCATCAATCAGTTGGCCGGTGGTTGCCAATTCAACTGCCGCTTCAATGCCAATCAGACGCGGAAGGCGCTGCGATCCGCCAGCGCCTGGTACAAGGCCCAAATTCACTTCGGGTAGGCCGAAACGTGTGCCTTTTTGTGCTATGCGAAAATTGCAAGCCATCGCCAGTTCAAACCCGCCGCCAAGGGTCGTGCCATGCACGGCTGCAATCCAAGGAACAGTGCTATCTTCAATCTCTTGATAAACATCGGGCAGGTGGGGAAGTTGAGGCGGTTTTCCAAATTCTGAAATGTCGCCTCCGGCAACAAATGTCTTTCCCGCGCAATAAACAATCGCAGCTTTTACACTAGCGGCTTCTGCTTCTTTTACAGCATTTGCTAAACCAATGCGCACCGCAACACCAGTCGCATTGACCGGTGGATTGTTGATTTGAACGAGTGCTAATTCGCCTTCAATTTTAACCTGAACCACGTCCGACAATATTGTTCCCCCAAGCAGGTCAAATTCAAATTTCGATCATATATTGACCAACCAGTCGGTTTATGTAAAGCTAAATTTAACGATGAGGAATTTGCTTGAGCTAAGCACTTGATTGGCTTGAGTATATGGGGAGGATCGTGTGAGCGAGACAATTAAGGTTGCCAAGAATGAAGGTTGGGTCGAGATTTCGCTCAACCGTCCTGACCGGCTAAATTCGTTCAATGATGAAATGCATGCAGCTTTGCAATCGGCGCTGCGTGAGGCAGATGAAGACGACAGCATCCGGGCAATTTTGCTAACCGGCTCTGGTCGTGGCTTTTGCGCCGGACAGGATTTGGATGCGCGAGATCCGCGCAAAATGACTTCGCCGCCGGATCTGCAGGCGACCATCTCCAATTTTTACAATCCTCTGGTTCGCCTTATTCGGTCCATCAATAAACCGGTCGTTTGTGCGGTGAATGGTGTGGCGGCTGGTGCTGGTGTCAACATCGCTTTGGGTTGCGACGTGGTTTTTGCAGCTGAAAGTGCAAAATTTATTCAGTCATTTGCCAAGGTTGGACTGGTGCCAGATGCAGGCGGAAGTTGGATTTTGCCTCGCCTGATAGGCGAAGCGCGCGCAAAATTTATCTGCATGACCGCGACCCCGGTTGCTGCAACCCAAGCGGTTGAATGGGGTATGATTCATAAAGCCGTTGCAAACGATGATTTGATGGAAGAAACGCGCGAATTTACGGCGCAGATGGCTCAAGGCCCAACCTTTGGTTTGGGGATGATGAAGCAAGCGCTGCAATCCTCATTCGATCACACTTTGGACGAGCATCTTGATGTTGAAGCGCAAATGCAGGGGCGTTGCGGACGGTCTAAAGATTATGCAGAAGGCGTAAGCGCTTTCTTGGATAAGAGACCAACAAATTTTGGTGGGGTCGAATAATGTCACCACAAGAACGGGCGCAAAAAGCTTGTCAGATTATGTGGGACAATGATTCTGCATCTCAGCGCATGGGCATGAAGCTGGAAGCCGTCGGGCCGGGTTCAGCGACGCTTTCCATGTCTGTCGGCGATGATCACCTAAACGGTCACAAAATTTGCCATGGCGGGTTTATCTTCATGTTGGCAGACAGTGCATTTGCCTTTGCGTGCAACAGCTACAATCAACTGGCTGTAGCGCATCAGAACTCAATCACCTTTGCCGCACCCGGCTATAAGGAAGATGTGTTGACTGCAAAAGCAATTGAGGTCGGGCGTACTGGCCGCTCCGGCGTATATGATGTCACTGTAACAAATCAAAAAGATGAGGCGCTGGCACATTTTCGTGGCCATTCGCGCACCATCAAGGGAACACATTTTGAGGAGAATGAGGCGTGAACGAAGCCTATTTATGCGAGGGTTTTAGAACGCCGATTGGCCGATTTGGCGGGACCCTCTCATCCGTGCGGCCAGACGATATGCTGGCGCACGTGATCAAGAAGACAATGGAAGCAGCACCCGGCCTTGATGCTCAAGCCATTGATGATTGCTATATGGGCTGCGCCAATCAAGCGGGCGAAGACAACCGCAACGTTGCACGCATGGCGACGCTTCTTGCAGGCCTATCAACTTCTGTTCCCGGCACGACGATCAATCGACTTTGCGGCTCTGGTATGGACGCAGTTGGCATGGCCGCGCGGGCAATTAAAGCGGGTGAAGCTGAAGTCATTTTAGCCGGTGGTGTGGAAAGCATGAGCCGGGCTCCGTTTGTGATGCCAAAGGCAGACGCAGCGTTTTCGCGCAAGGCAGAAATCCACGATACAACCATCGGCTGGCGTTTCGTCAACAAGCTGATGAAAAAACAATATGGCATCGACTCGATGCCAGAGACCGGTGAAAATGTTGCAGAGGAGTTTGCCATTTCACGTCAGGACCAAGACGCTTTTGCGCTTCGCTCGCAAGAAAAGGCAGCAAAGGCCATTGCTTCGGGTCGATTGGCACAAGAGATCGTTTCAGTTGAAATTCCACAACGTAAAAAAGACCCGATTATCTTTGCGCAGGATGAACATCCACGCGCAACCTCGCTTGAAAAACTTGGATCACTTGGCACGCCCTTCCGTGAAGGTGGATCTGTAACCGCGGGCAATGCGTCTGGCGTGAATGATGGTGCAGTTGCGATGATCATTGCTTCAAAAGCAGCGGTTGAAAAATATGGGCTTACGCCGAAAGCAAAAATATCTGGTTTGGCCACAGCAGGCGTTGAACCACGCATTATGGGCATCGGGCCTGCGCCGGCTTCGCAAAAGCTTTTGGATCGTTTGGGGCTTAAAATCACAGACATTGATGTGATTGAATTGAATGAGGCGTTTGCCTCCCAAGGCATCGCCGTTTTGCGTCAATTGGGGGTTGCTGAGGATGCTGATTTCGTAAATCCGAACGGTGGCGCCATCGCGCTGGGACACCCGTTGGGCATGTCAGGCGGACGACTTGCATTAACCGCGGCGACTGAATTGGTAAATTCTGGGGCCAAACGAGCTTTGTGCACAATGTGTATAGGTGTTGGCCAAGGCATCGCTTTGATGCTTGAGCGCGTAGAATAATCGGGGCAGGAAGAATGAAAGACTTAACACCAAACAAGGCTGACCTGGATTCGATTGAAATCGCTTCGCGTGATGAAATTGGTGCGCTTCAGTTGAAGCGCATGAAAGCCACGTTGGCGCACGCCTATGGCAATGTGCCGTTTTACAAGAAACAGTTCGACGATGCTGGTGTGCACCCGGATGACTTGAAGTCCTTGTCGGATTTATCCAAGTTTCCGTTCACCGTTAAATCTGACCTGCGTGACAATTATCCGTTTGGCATGTTCGCGGTGCCGCGCGAAGAAGTCGTTCGTATCCATGCCTCGTCCGGCACAACGGGTAAGCCGACAGTTGTTGGGTACACCAAAAACGACATTGATACATGGTCGTCTGTTGTTGCCCGGTCGCTGCGTGCATCTGGTGTGCGCAAAGGCGATATTCTGCATAACGCATATGGCTATGGTCTGTTCACCGGCGGCTTAGGCGCGCATTATGGTGCGGAAGCACTCGGCTGTTCTGTTGTGCCAGTATCGGGCGGCATGACTGCGCGTCAAGTTCAACTGATCGAAGATTTTCAGCCCCATGCAATCACGGTCACGCCGTCTTACATGTTGGCCGTGTTGGATGAGTTCCGCAAACAAGGTATCGATCCGCGCGAAAGTTCGCTGGAGGTCGGCATTTTTGGTGCTGAACCGTGGACGAATGCAACGCGCAAAGAAGTTGAAGATGCCTTCGACATGCATGCGGTTGATATTTACGGACTATCTGAAATTATCGGACCCGGTGTCGCTAACGAGTGCGTCGAAACAAAAGATGGTCTGCACATCTGGGAAGATCATTTCTACCCTGAAATCATCAATCCTGAAACGGGCGAACTGGTCGCGGATGGCGAGGAGGGTGAACTGGTGTTCACATCCCTAACCAAAGAAGCACTGCCTATCATTCGCTATCGTACACGTGATTTAACGCGGCTTTTGCCGGGCACTGCTCGCTCCATGCGCCGAATGGAAAAGATCACTGGGCGATCCGACGACATGATCATCTTGCGCGGCGTCAACGTGTTTCCAACACAGGTTGAAGTGCAGGTGTTGGCGGTCGAAGGACTTTCACCACATTTCCAGATCGAATTGAGCAGAGTTGGGCGCATGGACGCTATGGCAGTTCATGTAGAAGCAACCCCTGCAGCAGCCTCGAACGAGCAACGTGAAGCATTGGGTAAAATGCTGACCAAGAAGATCAAAGACAATATTGGCGTTTCAGCCCGAGTGAGTGTGAAAGCGCCCGGCGGTGTTCAAAGATCACAGGGCAAAGCCGTTCGCGTCATCGACAATCGGGCCAAGGGGGCAGTATAGTGGTTCGTACTATCGCGAAAGATCACGAAGAAAAGCGCCTGGCCATCTTGAAGAAGGCCGCTAAGTTTTTTGCGAAAAACGGGTTTGATCGTTCGTCGATGAGCCAGTTGGCCATTGAATGCGGTGTTTCTAAAGCTTTGATTTATCACTATTATCAAAGCAAAGAAGTGTTACTTTACGATATCATCTACACTCACCTTAAAGATCTTGTAGATGCAGTTGAAGTGGTAGCAAAAGTTGAAGATCCCGAACAGCATCTGCGCAATTTGGTGCATGCAATTCTAGATCAATATCGTGATGCGGATGCCGAGCATAAATTGCAGCTTGAAGCCACGACCTCATTGCCACAGGCCAATCAAAAAACACTCGCTGATATGCAAAGACAGTTGGTAGTTACACTTTCGGATGCAATCAATGCAACTTCTCCGATGTGTTTTGAGCAACGTGAAGAGACGCTAAGACCAATCACCATGTCACTATTCGGTATGCTAAATTGGTTCTATCTTTGGTATCGGCGCGGCAAAGGAATGACGCGTTCAGATTACGCCGATCTAGCAACTGATTTGCTTTTGGGCGGAATAAGAGGATTGGAGAAACGCTGAGTTTCACGATTCACGAAAGAAGCGGAATGAACCAATTTGTTAGGTTCTTCCACACGGAGAAGAGTTCATTCAGGGAGGTAGTAATGAACAAATTTGTTAAACTCGCAGCGGCAGCCGCCGTTGCTATTACCACAAGCACAAGTGCTTTTGCTGCGGATCACAACCTAACGATTTCTAGTTGGACTGGTCCAGGCCATGGCATCAACGCCATCATGTGGCCAAACCTTATTAAGATGATCGAAGAAGCGACTGACGGCAAAGTTAGCGCGGAAGTGAAACTTGGTTTGGCCCCGCCACCTGCCCAAATGGATTTGGTGATGGATGGCGCTGCCGATTTGACCATCATTTTCCACGGCTATCAGCCCGGTCGCTTTGTCGGTACAAAACTGATTGAGTTGCCTGGTTATGAAGGCAATGCAGAAGCCGCTTCCGTTGCCTACTGGAATGTTTATGAGCAGCATCTTGCAAAGCTAAACGAGCACCGCGGCGTGAAGTTGATTGGTCTTACAACCCACGGCCCGGGGCAAATCCACTCCAACAAAGAAGTGAAAACGCTTGCCGATCTAGATGGTCTTAAGACACGTCTTGGCGGTGGTGTTGCAAGTGATGTTGGTCGCGAGTTGGGTTTGATCGGTATACAAGTGCCTGCGCCAAAGGTTTACGAAACACTTGCATCTGACAGTGCTGACGCCGTGGCTATGCCATGGGAAGGTCGTAAAGGCTTTAAGCTAACTGAAGTTGCGAAAAATGTTTACGAAATGCCTGGCGGTTTCTACCGTGGTTCATTTGCGTTCCTTATGAGCCAAGAAACATTTGATGCATTGCCAGCTGACATTCAAAAAGCATTGGACGAAAAAGTGTTTGGTGCACCAACAAGTCGCATGCTGGGCGCTGCTTGGGACGAGATCGACAATATTGGTCGCGCAGCGACAGACGAAGCTGGCGACAATGTTGTCACCGTTGCAAGCGAGCAAGATGTCAAACTCTACGGTTTGCATGCGAACGAAATCAGGAAGAAAGTTTTTGCTGAAATTAGTGCGCTAGGTGTCGATGCTGAAGCAGCCTACGACATGGTGAAGTCAGATATGGCAGCACAATAAGTGCAGTTGATTTGACTAATTGGTTTGGCGCGGGTCTGTTTGACCTGCGCCCAATTATTGTAGACCCTAGGAAATTCGCATGAATTCTGTCCTGAAACTGATCAGTAGACTTTCGCAAATACCCATTCTTCTCGCATCGGCAGTTTTGTTTTTGTTGATGGCGATGACATTCGCCGATGTCGTTTTGCGGTCAACGTTCAATTCGCCAATTGAAGCCGCCACAGAATTAACGCGTATGTTTATCGCGATCATTGTGTTTTTGATCCTGCCGATTATCAGCGGCCGTCAGGAACATATTGTCGTTGATCTTGCAGATCCACTTTTTAAGAGCGACTGGTCTGTGCGCATTCGCGACACGATCATCAATTTGGCGTGCGGCGCGATGTTGTTTTTGCCAGCACGGCAAGTGGTTGTTCTTGCAGAGCGTGCCCGGTCTTACGGAGACGTGACAGAATATCTTGCAATTCCTCAATTCTATATCGGATGGTTTATCGCCATTATGACATTTCTTAGCGCCTTTGTTTTGATCGCGCGTGGGCTGATCACCTTGTTTGCCCCTCAACTGTTGGAGCAGCCAAATGATTGAAGCAGCTATTGGGTTTGCCGCCGTATTGGTTTTGGTGCTGTTGCGTATGCCGATCGCCTTTGCAATGGGCTTGGTCGGCATGGTCGGCTACATGCACGAAACAAGCTTTCGTGGTGCCATTTCCATGGTGTCACGATTGATCATCGACACGTCTCAAGATTACGGGCTGTCGGTTGTTCCACTTTTCATTCTCATGGGGCTTTTCGTCAACAAGGGCGGCATCGCTCGTGAGCTTTATCAAGTCTCCTACGCTTTTTTAGGTCACCTTCGTGGTGGGCTCGCCATGGCCACAATTCTCGCATGTGGCGGCTTCGCTGCGATTTGTGGATCGTCATTGGCAACCGCAGCGACCATGTCAAAAGTGGCGATGCCGCAAATGCGCAAATATGGATATGCGGATAGTCTATCAACGGCCTCAATTGCCGCTGGTGGCACACTTGGCATTCTTATTCCGCCGTCCGTTATCTTGGTGATTTATGGACTTTTGACGGAAACATCGATCGGCAAATTGTTCATCGCGGGCATTATCCCGGGCCTGCTGGGTATTTTGTTTTACCTATTCGCCGTCGGGTTCACCGTATCGCGAAACCCAGAATCTGGTCCGGCAGGCGAGCGGACCAATTGGGTCGGACGGTTTGGCGCGCTGAAAGGCGTTTGGGCCGTTTTGCTTTTGTTTTTCATCGTTATTGGTGGGCTTTATGGCGCGCTAGATGTGTGGCCAATTCACCTGACATTCTCGCCGACGGAAGCGGCTGGAATGGGCGCAGCGGGCGCTTTCCTAATTGCTTTGTTCCGTGGAAACCTAAGTTTTGGTGCGGTGCTTGAGGTGCTTAAAGAAACAGCCATCACAACGGCGTCCCTGTTCAGCGTGTTGATCGGCGCGTGGATCTTCTCCAACTTCATCAATGTTGCGGGACTGACCGAAGGCTTGCGTGAAATGATCACGTCATATGATCTCGCCCCTTGGATGGTCATGGCCATCATTTTGGGTATTTACATCATGCTCGGCATGATCTTTGAGAGTCTTTCAATGCTGCTGCTCACAGTACCGATCTTCTTCCCACTTGTTGTCGGTCTAGGGTTTGACCCCGTGTGGTTCGGTGTGGTTGTCGTGGTGGTAACAGAGATCAGCCTCATCACCCCGCCGGTCGGGCTGAATGTGTTTATCCTAAAAAACGTTGTTGGAGATGTATCCACTGCAACAATCTTTAAGGGCGTGACCCCATTTTGGGTAGCCGATATCATCCGGCTCGCCCTTTTGGTTGGTATTCCAGCTTTGTCTTTGTTCTTGCCTTCGCAAATGTAGAACGGACAGTTCCAGCACGAATTGGAGGGCCGCTCTTGCGGCCCTTTGTTTTTTGTGGTGCAGGGTACTGGTCGCCTCGGGTATAACAATATGATAATGGACTTGAATAAAAGAGCATCAGAAGCACCGCAAACATGTACAATCCAAAAGGGAACAGCAGAGAAAAAACTGTTCAAGAAGTGCAATTTGTTGAGGTGGAACCTCCAAGCCACTTGCGGAGTATTGTTCATCGATATTTGGATGTGAAAACTCAAGGTGAACTTATCGCTGACTATCGGTTTCACGCGTTACCGGATGCCTGTACCTATATTGTTTTCGATCAATTAAACTCAGAAGTGACGGGCCTTACTAAACTACGAGCTTCGTCCGAAGAACTAAATTTGGGCAAAGCATTTCACTTCACAAATATCAGGTTTTTGCCCGGCGTGTGGCAACGGGACAAGTTGCCGGTATCTTACGGCATGGTGGCTGAGCCATATGACGGGGACTTGCCTCTCATCGATATCAATCGCGAACTTTCCAGTGTCGACTTTGTTGAAAGACAAACGCTGTTAAACAAGTTTGTGGAGACACTAGTTGATCAAAAATTGGTTGTAGCGAACCCCGTTACTGAGCAGATATTTTTGCATATTGATGATATTCATTCGGTCGCCGACATGGCTGAAGTTTCCAGCATTTCAGCTCGACAATTGCAACGCATCCTCAAACAAACAACAGGGTTTGCACCACACGACTTTCTGAAAGTATTACGTTTGCAACAAGCGCTAAATGGCGAGCCCTCTCTGTCTTATGCAGACCAGTCCCATTTCATTCACTCGTTTCGAAATGCTACCGGATACACACCTGGCAAATATGCCAAGAAATTCGATGTCTGATATCTACAATACACTCCAATCCCCGCTTGCTAATCATCTGCCATAACCAACGCCAAAAGGAGTTTGATATGGCAATGATGAATGCAGTGGGATGGTTCGACATTTATGTAAATGATCTGGACCGTGCGGTAACTTTTTATGAAGCCGTTTTGGGCAAGAAGCTTGAAGCAATGGGTGACCCAACAGGTGAAACTCAAATGATGAGCCTTCCAGCGGACATGAATTCCTACGGCGCCGCTGGCGCGTTGACAAAGTCAGAACATGCTGGCCCAGGCGTTGGTGGCACTGTGGTGTATTTTTCTGTCGATGATTGTTCGGTTGAGGAAGCAAAAGTCGCCGGAGCCGGTGGCAAGGTCATTCGGCCCAAATTCTCAATCGGCGAGTTCGGTTGGGTTAGCCTGTGCCGAGACACCGAGGGTAATATTTTTGGGTTGAACTCTTTGAAGTAGGAATATTTTGTTGAACAAAAATCCTGCCATGAATTAGGGGCCGCTAAGACGGCCCCTAATTTGGGTTTTAAATTCTCATTTGAGATCATTGTCCGTTAGGCAAATTACTTCATTTCGGCATGGGCCCAAAAAAGTGATCGATCTCTGCTTTAAAATGCAAAAGGCTTGGCAGGATCGCAACGCACATGGCGGCGATTTCGTCTGTTGGGTCAAGCATATCGGGCACCATCACTGTGGCAAGCCCGGCGGCGCTGGCAGATCGAACGCCATTATGGCTATCTTCGAACGCGATGCAGTTCTGTGGTTTTACCCCAAGTCGTGCCGCGGCGGTCAAAAATGGCTCGGGGTGCGGTTTGCCTTTAGTGACATCCACGCGGGTGACAATTGTGTCGAAATAGTCGTGCAGGCCAACTTGTTTGAGATGCTTGTGGGCCGCATCGCCAGTTGATGTGGCAACTGCGATCGGTACGCCCCGTGTGCTTAGCCCTGTGACCAATTGTTGAGCACCATGCTTAAGGGGAATGCCTTGTGCCATTTCTTCATGGGCACGTGTGACCAATATATCTTCAAACTTTTCAACCTGAAAATCTGTGCCGAAGAACCGATGATAGATCGCGACGTTTTCAGTCTGTGGAATGCCAACAAATGCAGCAAACATATCGTGGGTCATTTCAAGTCCCCACTCTGTACAAATTTGTTGCATGACGCGTTTATATACCCGTTCCGTATCGAGCAGCAGTCCGTCCATATCAAAAATGACCGCATCGACCTTATCAGGCCAATTACCAAGCTGGTTTTCAATTGCGTTGTCGATAGCGTTCATGTTTCACTTCTTAAAACGAGTATTTGGATTTCAAATCAGTTTCTGCCTTAAGGAAGCGACAGAATAATGAACAAATATGTGGCTTTGTTTCGTGGCCTAAATGTGGGCGGTCACAACAAAATAACAATGGCAGATCTTAAATTGATGTTAGCCCAAGCAAATTGCCAAAAAGTTTCGACATATATTCAATCTGGAAATGCGGTGTTTTTACACGAGTTATCCGGCAATGAATTGCAGGATAAACTAGAAGACATTTTTGAAAAACAATTTGGCTATCGGGTTAGCATAGTGATCCGAAATGAAGCGGAGCTGCAGGCTGCCCTTGGTGGCTATCCCTATTTCGACGATGCGCGTGAACTTAAATTCATGATGACCGGGTTTGCGCGCGGCACGTTGAATGAAGATGCAATGGATATTTTAGATGGGGCCGCGGTTGAAGGCGAGCTTGTGAATATTGACGGCCAAGACGTGCATTTTTATTTTGGCAATGGGTCTGGCCGTTCAAAGTTGGGCGCCCTAAATTTCGCCAAAAAAATTGGCGCGCCGATCACTATTCGTAACCGACGCACCATCACTAAGTTGGTTGAGATGCTAGGTGATCTCTAATGATTATGCTCGTGCGCTGGTTCGCCTTCGCGCAATTCACGAAGGGAGTGTCCCAACACTTGCCACGCGGAGGATAGGAACAACCCGGCCATGATGATCGCGACGACCAGATCGGGCCAGCCGCTGGTGGTGAACCAAACCGCAGCTGCGGCTAGCATCACCCCGACATTGCCGATCGCGTCATTGCGCGAGCATAACCAAACCGAGCGGACATTCGCATCGCCGTCCTTATAGGCGACCAACAAGAACACGCTGGCAAGGTTGGCCGCAAGGGCCAAAAAGCCGATGACGCCCATTGTTTCAGCGTGGGGCAGGCCGACATAAAAGAACTGATATGCGGTTGAACCTGCAACCCAAAGCCCCATGCCGAGCAAGGTTAAACCTTTAAAGAGCGCCGCACTCGCACGTATCGATTGTGGGCGACCAATCACCCAAAAACTGATTGCGTAGGTCACGCCGTCCTGCAGGAAATCCAGAGCGTCCGCTTTGAGCGCTTGCGAACCGGCAAGTTGGCCGCCGGCCATTTCAACGCCAAACATCACCAAGTTAATGATGGTGACCCAAATCAGCCTTTTTTTATATTCAGTGGACATGCCGTCAAAATTTTTGGTTTTGCCACAACAACTTTCGCTCATTTTGGAACGGTCTTTCTTTATTTTTGTCGTTTCTGATGCTACTTGTAATTGCTATAGCGACTAGAGGTTCAAGCCCAAATGGACAAAAATTTCAAAGAATATTCAATCGGCCAACTTTCAAAACTAGTGGACGTAAAAGTGCCGACCATCCGCTATTATGAGCAAATCGGATTGCTTGAAGAACCTTGGCGGACGGATGGCGGGCAGCGCCGATATAATCAAGGCGCACTTGAGCGGCTCAACATGATTGCCCATGCACGGGATTTAGGATTTTCAATTGATGCTATTCGTGAGTTTAATCGCCTAGCCGGACATCCAGATGCGCCATGCGAGGACCTTGACCAAATCACACAACGTCATTTAAACGATGTGCAGACACGTATTCAAAAGCTTGAGCGCTTAAGGGATGAGCTTCAATCTATGTTGAATGATTGTCAGCATGGCACGGTAAATAAATGCCGTATCTTGCAAGTCTTAGGCGACCACAATCATTGCCAAACTGAGCACTAGACGCAGCTGCGCCTCGTGACTAATTTCTCTCTTCAGTTTTTAAATTGAAGGGACATTTCCGCTTTTTCAAAGATCAAGGACCTTGGCCCCATGACCACCGAATTGCCCACCGAAATGCCCACTGAATTGCCTCGCCTCTCCATTCCAAATGACCGTTTGCAAAAGCAAATCGCCTTCACCATGGAAATGGACAAACTTAAGTCCATCGACCGGATGACCAAAATCATCTGCGTGGATCGGGTGGAAAATGACGCAGAACATTCTTGGCACGTGGCGCTTATGGCGTTGGTTTTTGAACCCTATGCGGGCGGAAACGTAGATATTGAGCGGGTCATCAAGATGTTGCTGGTGCATGATGTGGTCGAGATCGATGCCGGTGACACCTACATTTATGCTGGTACTGATGCGGATGAACAGTTTGAAACAGAACTAAAAGCTGCAACGCGTATTTTTGGTCTTTTGCCTGAAGAGCAGGCCGAAGAGCAAATGACCTTATGGCGCGAGTTTGAAGCACGCGAAACGCCCGAGGCCAAGTTTGCTAAGGCAATCGACCGCTTGTCGCCATTCATCTATTATGGGTTTGCAGGGGAGGGCTGTTGGGTCGGCCAGGGCGTTGACGACGCCATGGTACGCGAACAAATGGTGAGTTTGGATGATGCATCTCCGGCTCTAAAAGAATTGTATGAAACCTTGCTGAGCACCTACCAGAAGTTCGGGGTCGTGCGTGACAGCAAAAACCCATCCATTGAACCAGCTAATCAGCACGAACAGTTGGCCAAATATATGCGAGATACCCAGTTCTCAACGCCGGATATCACGCAACGTTTTCAATTCATAATGGAGATGGATAAGTTAAAATCCATCATCCGGCAGACACAACTGATCAGTGTTGATCGGTTAGAAAATGACGCGGAACATTCCTGGAATCTGGCGATTATGGCGGTGATCTTGCGCGAATACGCAAATACAGAGGTCGATCTGTTGCGTGTGCTCAAGATGCTTCTGATCCACGATATTGTGGAAATAGATGCCGGAGATGCACCACTTCACGATTCAAATGCGCAAGTTGGCAAGGAAGATCGCGAGATTGCCGCGGCCGAGCGTTTGTTTGGCATGTTGCCAAAAGACATTGGAGATCATCTGCATGAGCTGTGGTCAGAATTTGAGGCTCACCAAACTGCCGACGCCCAGTTCGGACGATCCATGGATCGTCTTTCGCCACTCCTGAACAACTTTTACACCAAGGGTGTGCGGTGGCAGAGCTTTGGGGTGAGCGCAGCTACCGTCCGCAAAAGACTTGTCGTCATTGGAGATGGGTCGGATCAACTGTGGAAGTTGGCCAGCTCCGCCATCGACCAATGCGTTGAGCTTGGGTTCATACCTGCAAATAATTAGGCGGTTGCGGCGTGCATGATTTCAGGTTGAGTAGGGTTGTCAAAGATAACCTGATCTCGCCCGTTTGCTTTCGCCAAATACATCCGACCGTCCGCCATTTGGACAAAATCGCTCAGCGATTGGGACGCCTGGTGCAATGCGCCGCCGATTGAAACACTAAGTCGTTGACTATAGGTTCCATCCTCAAATGTGATCTCGTTTGCCTTTGAGCGAATGTTTTCGGCAATTGATAATGCAACGCTTTTATTTGTTCGCGGCAGAAACACACCAAATTCTTCCCCACCAATGCGACCAACAAATGCGTCTGGTGACGTTTGTTCTTTGATTGCAGAAGCGATGAGCTGGATGGCATAGTCACCACGTGCGTGACCAAAATGATCGTTCAGTGATTTGAAATTATCAACATCGATGTACAAAAAGCTTCCAGCAGTTGGGCCGGCTAACGGTGTATGAAGAGCGTCTTCGACGGCGTCAAACAATGCCGTTCTATTCATCAATCCCGATAACTGATCTGTCGCTGCGAGGTG
Source organism: Maritalea sp. YIW29 (assembly GCF_057219265.1). Lineage (NCBI taxonomy): Bacteria > Pseudomonadati > Pseudomonadota > Alphaproteobacteria > Hyphomicrobiales > Devosiaceae > Maritalea > Maritalea sp. YIW29. The sequence goes on along the minus strand of NZ_JBXVVF010000002.1, from coordinate 95,869 downwards.
CGCGAGTTTTTTTGTTAGGTCACATAACTTCACGCGTTGCCAACAAACATACACAGATGTTGGGGTGGCGACCAACAAGGTGATAGATCCGGAAATTAGCCATTCAGCAAAAAGCTGAGGCCAGCCTAAATGCCAGTAAACAAGGGTAACCAAAGCCTCAACGGCGATGAAACAAAAAAGAACAAGCGGTAAAGCTCTCACAAGAGTGGGATAAACGTATTTGCGGTCTTGGGATGGAATGCCCAAAAGCGTTGCTGCCGTATTGATCAATTTGTATCCCTTCCGTTCACCTAATTTGAGCTCAATTGGGTTTCAAAGTCAGCAGGAACTCTACGGTACAAGAGTAAAAGAACATGAAATACCGGATGTCACAGCAGATCGATTGTTGACGGCCGATTTTCAACCGCATACAAAAACCTCGCAGCGTTCCAACTAGGAACTGAAAGCGATTCCGGTGCGGTTGACCCAAATAGGGGACCAAACCCAGAGCTGCTCGATGTTTTGACATAAGTGAACTCTGCCTCTTTTTAAATCTCAGAGGTAGAAAATGAAAAATATAGTTCTCACCACCGCCACTCTTCTTGGCACTGTTTCGATTACAATCAACAATGCCAACGCGCATTCGGGTCACACCGAAATTGTTGACGGCCACTCCCACACGCTTGTTGATCTTGCATTGATGGGGCTGGCACCAGTTGCATTGGGGCTCGCCATCTTTGGTCTGGTCCTAGTTGTGCGTGGTCGAAAGTCGTGAGCGGTCGTCTCAAGTTACCTGCCGACACAGCTGTAATGCTGTGTGGGCACGGCAGCCGAAACCAACTTGCAGTTGGCGAATTTGCCCACCTTAAAGACCGGCTTCAAGCTAAGCTGGGCGATGTACCAGTTGAATATGGCTATCTCGAATTTGCAGACCCGGTCATTCATCATGGGCTGAATAAACTCAAAGATCAGGGCATCAAAAAAGTACTGGCGGTTCCAGGCATGTTGTTTGCTGCTGGCCACGCTAAAAACGACATTCCATCGGTGCTTAATTCCTATCAGGCGAAAAATCCTGAAATGGAAGTGATTTATGGGCGTGAACTGGGTGTGGATCTTAAAATGATCCGCGCTGCAGGTGCTCGTATTGAAGAAGCGCTTGAAAAAGCCGGCGGTGATGTGCCGCGCGAAGAAACGCTTTTGGTGGTGGTTGGTCGGGGTGCCTCGGACCCGGATGCCAATTCAAACGTCGCTAAAGTTATGCGCATGCTTTGGGAAGGTATGGGCTTTGGATGGGGCGAAGTTGCCTATTCTGGCGTGACGTTCCCGTTGACCGCACCTGCACTGCGGCACGCGACCAAGCTTGGCTATAAACGCATTGTGGTGTTCCCCTATTTCCTTTTCACCGGTGTGCTTGTGAAACGGATACATAGCTACACGGATGAAGTCGCAGCTGAATATCCTGACATTGAGTTTATCAAAGCTGGTTATCTCAACGACCATGATTTGGTGGTGGATACGTTCATTGATCGCATTGAAGAAACGCTTCAAGGCGAAAACAAAATGAACTGCCAGATGTGCAAATATCGAGAGCAAGTTTTGGGCTTTGAAGCTGAAGTTGGGTTGGCCCAAGAAAGCCATCACCACCATGTTGAAGGCATTGGCGGCGGCATGGAAAATTGCCCCTGTAAGGGCGATTGCGATGCGTCTTGTCGAGACGAAGAGTTTTGCAAAAAACATGGCCTAGAGTGGACGCCGGTTCACTCACACGATCATGATCATGGCCACGACCACAGTCATGATCACGAGCATACGCATGACCATGCTCACGACCATGCGCACCATCCTTATCCATTTGCTGATCATCCATTGGGGCCGAAAACCATGGAAAAGAAAACGGGCAAGGAATAGGCGGGTGGATTGGCTTAAAGATCCACAAGCGATCTATATGGAAAGCTTTGCAACCATTGAACGTGAAGCGGCGCTGGATCAATTTCCAGCGTCCTTACGCTCTGTCGTGGTACGCATGATCCATGCGTGCGGCATGGTGGATTTAACAAAAGACATTCGTTGGCATGGCGACGTGGCAGCTGCCGCCGCGTCCTCCATTGATGCAAGAAAGCCGATTTTTTGTGATTGTGAGATGGTTCGGTCGGGGATTATTCGACGGTTTTTGCCCGATGGGTTTGAGCCATGTTGTACCTTGAATGATCCACAAACACCTGAATTGGCGAAACAACTAAAAACAACCCGTTCTGCCGCTGCCGTCGAATTGTGGCGCGAACAACTTGAGGGTGCAGTTGTGGTGATTGGCAATGCGCCGACCACGCTATTTCAACTGCTTGAGTTAATTGAGGCGGGGGGGCCAAAACCAGCCGCAATTATTGCAACGCCGGTTGGATTTGTTGGGGCCGCTGAAAGCAAACAAGCTTTGGCACAGGCCAATTTGGATATACCCTTTGTCACTGTGCTTGGTCGTCGTGGTGGTTCCGCCATGGCAAGTGCCGCGCTGAACGCCATGACGATTGAGAAGGATTGGGCAGGGGTAAATGGGCATGAGTAAATGTTGGCTAAATGTTGTCGGCGTGACCGCCCGTGGTATTCATTCCCTCGCGCCTGAACAACAGACATTGTTGGATCAAGCAAAGATTATTGTGGGTCCGCCGCGCAGCCTGCCCAAGGTCCGCGACACCGATGATCGGTTTGTTGTTTGGGAATCTCCCTTAGAAAATATGGTCAAGCAAATTCTGTCATATCGAGGCTCGCCGACCGTCATTTTGGCGACCGGTGATCCCACCTGGTATGGCATTGGTGCAACGCTGACGGCATATCTAGAGGAAGACGAGTTTGCCATTCACCCTGCGCCGAGCGCTTTTTCGCTTGCTGCCGCGCGGATGAAATGGCCATTGCAAAACGTCAAATGCATATCCGTTCATGGACGTCCGGTTGAGATATTGCACAGCCATATTGTGCCGGGCCAACGCATTCTAGCGCTCACCAGCGACGCAACTACGGTCCAATCCATCGCCAATATTCTGAATGTACGTGGCTATGGCGAAAGCCAAATCACCGTTCTAAACGCCATGGGTGGCGAAACGGAAAGCCGCGTAGAGTTCTTAGCAAAGAACTTTTCAAACAAAGGCATTGGCAATCTTAACACGGTTGCAGTTGATTGCGTGGCTGATGAACGCGCGCCGATCTTACCACCGCTCCCTGGCCTGCCAGACGGCGCATTTGTGCATGATGGACAATTGACCAAACGCGAAGTGCGGGCCGCCACGTTGGCAAAGCTTTGCCCATTGCCTGGCCAACATCTGTGGGACGTTGGTGCCGGCAGTGGTTCGGTTGCAATTGAATGGATGCGGGCCGCTCCGCGTGCCACTGCGACATGTTTTGAACGTCATGGTGCCCGTATTGAGATGATTGAAAAAAATCGGATGGCACTTGGTGCGCCGGGCCTAAAAATAGTCTCTGGTCAGGCACCAGAAAGCTTTCAGGACATCGCGCCTCCAGATGCAATTTTCATAGGAGGAGATGTTGGCAAGGAAGAACTTTTTGAGGCCTGTTGGGCAGCATTAAAACCCGGCGGTCGGTTGGTGGCAAACGCGGTGACACTTGATGGCGAAGTTGCATTGGTCGCGCGACTTGAAAAGTTTGGCGGAGATTTTGCGCGCATCGAAGTGTCGCATCTGGACGCCATTGGTGCGCATAAAACACTTCGACCGCGTATGGCCGTGACACAATGGAATGTTACCAAACCGGTGGGTGACGAAAAGTGAGCGGCACACTTACCCTTGTCGGTGTAGGGCCGGGCGATCCCGACCTATTGACACTAAAGGCTGTCCGCGTCATTGGCGCCGCAGATATTGTTGTGTTCCCGCAAAAACCAGACGAGCCGTCTTTGGCTCTCTCGATTGCTGAACAACATATAGGTACTAGTGCTGAGCGTTTGCCGATTGACTTACCCATGAAAGTTGAGCGTGAGCCAGCGCAGCGTGCCTATGATCGGATCGCAGGTGACATTGAGGAACATCTGGCAGTTGGCAAAACTGTTGTCTATCTGTGTGAAGGCGACCCACTATTTTATGGTTCGGCCATGTATTTGATTGAGCGCCTACAAGATGCAGATATTCAAATTGTATCGGGCATCACGTCGCTAACCGCGACGGCCTCGGTTGTTGGTCGCCCACTGGCGGCACGCAATGAGACATTGAAAATTTTACCTGCACCGCTGCCAAGTGAAAAATTGGCAATGGAACTGAACAACACACAAAGTGCCGCGATCATCAAAGTTGGTCGGCATTTTGATCGGGTGCGCGACGTACTTAAGACTACGGGCCATGCGCAGAACGCGATGATTGTTGAACGGGCGACCCAAGACGGACAAAAGATCACGCCGTTGCTTGAGTTTGTGTCTGATGAGCGTCCCTATTTCTCAACCATTTTATGTTACAAAGGAGATGAAACATGGGGCAAATGAACCCACCATTGGTCGTCTCATTTTCAGTCGCCGGTGATGAGACCGCGCAAAAAATCGCTGCGCATTTAGATGCCAAAATTTGGCTAAAAAGTGCTGCCGATGGGCGTGATGGAAAAGCGCTTACTGCCGCCGCGTTTAGCGCAGATCAGCCGGTCATCGGTGTCTGCGCCGCAGGTATTCTCATTCGTTTTTTGGCGCCGCTACTGACTAATAAACAGTCAGAACCCCCGGTAATTGCGGTTTCGCCAGACGGCAAAAACATTGCGCCACTGCTGGGCGGGCATCATGGTGCAAATGGGCTGGCGGTAGAACTGGCTGAAGTGCTAACTGGCAACGCCGCGATCACCACGGCGAGCGATAACGCTCTTGGCTTCTCGCTTGATGAACCGCCTGTTGGATATGTGCTCGCAAACCCAAATGCTGCAAAACCAGCGATGGCCAAACTTTTGGCAGGTGAAAAAATCAAATTGAGTGGCGCCTCACCTTGGTTGGAGCAACCCAAGTTTGTTGATCCAGCTGGAACTGTTCCGGTTACCATTAGTCATTTCAAACAGGCAGATGAGCAAGTGCATTTTGTGCCGCAAAATCTTGTTGTCGGCATTGGCTGTGAACGGTTCTGCCCGGCAGAACATGTGATTGAGTTGGTCGAGCAGGTGTTGGAAGCCAACAATCTCTCGCCAAAGGCTATTGCAGCCATCGCGTCAATCGATTTGAAGTCGGACGAGGCGGGCTTGTTGGGTGCCGCGCAACATTTTGGCGTTCCTCTACGTACCTTCAGTGCTGATCAATTGGCACAAGAAGCCAAACGGGTGCCGAACCCATCAACGGTTGTTATGGGAGAAGTTGGCACGCCGTCTGTTGCCGAAGCGGCTGCTATAAAGGCAGGAACACTGCTGGTTGAAAAACAAAAAACGAGCAAGGCAACTTGCGCAATTGGCATTTCAGAATTGCCGATTGATGTTGAAGTGTTTGGCGCAGTACCGGGCGCACTTTATCTCGTGGGGCTTGGGCCGGGCACCAATCAGTTGCGTACGCCTGTTGCGGATATGGCTTTGCGCTGTACGACGGATTGGGTCGGTTATGGCCTATATCTTGACCTTGCTTCTGACGCGAAAACGGATCAAGTCGAACATCGTTTTGCTTTGGGTGAAGAGGAGCTTCGGGTGCGACATGCGTTGGAGTTAGCAGGGGGCGGTAAACAGGTCTCACTGATCTGTTCAGGTGATGCGAATATTTTCGCCATGGGCGCACTAATTTATGAATTGCTGGCAGCTACTGGCGAGCGGGCAATTTCGGATGAGGCGAAACGGGTAGCGATTGAAACCTGTCCGGGCATCTCCGCTTTCCAAGCAGCAGCGGCGAAATCGGGTGCGTTGATTGGCCATGATTTTTGTTGCATTTCATTGTCTGATCTTTTGACCCCGCGCGAAGATATTCTGAAACGATTAGACGCGGCAGCAGCGGGGGATTTTGTCACCGCGTTTTACAATCCGCGATCCATGCGCCGCACCGACCTGATCGAAATCGCTAAGGAAAAATTCTTGGCGCATCGCCCTGCAAACGCCCCAGTAGTGATTGCTTCAAACTTGGGGCGCCCAGCGGAGAAAGTGCGTGTGGTGGAACTAAGTGCCTTCAATCCCGAAGAGATCGATATGCTGACCATTGTGATGTTCGGCTCGTCTCAATCGAAAAGTTTTAAACGCGGTTCGGGCGAAAATGTCGCCTACACCCCGCGCGGCTATGCGAAAAAAGCCGCCAAATTGGAAGAAGCATCATGACCGTTTATTTCATAGGGGCGGGGCCCGGTGCGGCTGACCTCATCACAGTGCGCGGCCTTAAACTGATCGAACGCTGCCAGACGTGCCTTTACGCTGGATCTCTGGTGCCTGCAGAAATCGTTGAAGCTGCGCCTGATACGGCATTGGTGAAAGACACAGCGCCGATGAATTTGGGTGAAATTATAGATGACATGAAAGCCGCCCATGACCGGGGTGAAGATGTCGCGCGGGTGCATTCTGGTGATCCATCGATTTATGGAGCTGTGGCCGAGCAAATGCGCAGGCTAGATGTTCTAGAAATCCCATATGAAGTTGTGCCCGGTGTACCCGCATTTGCAGGTGCAGCGGCGAAACTGCAAACCGAATTAACGCTGCCTGAGATTGCGCAAACCATCATCATCACGCGCACTTCCGGCAAAGCCTCTTCCATGCCAGAGCATGAAACGCTTGAAGTGCTCGGCCAATCGCGGGCCACATTGGCGATCCATCTTTCGATCCGCAATTTGAAATATGTCGAAGAAACACTGACACCATTTTACGGTGCTGACTGTCCTGTAGTGGTCGCTTATCGCGCGACTTGGCCAGATGAAAAGTTCATCACAACGTCGCTTAAAGATATGCGTGCTGACGTGCGGGCAGAAAAGATTACCCGAACAGCGTTGATTTTTGTCGGCAAGGTTTTCGGCCAAAAAGAATTCCGCGATAGCGAACTTTACAGTGCTGAATTTGCCCATGTGCTGCGCAACAAAGGCAAAAAGAAAAAGCGTCAGGCTGCAGAGGCCGAATGATCGCCAATATGTTGCAGCGCGGCCTCAACAGAATAGACTTCAACCGCTTCGGGAAGCGCTGGGCGTTCAATCATGATCACGCTCGCGCCGACCATTCGTGCGGCTTCCAGCTTAGCAGCGGTCTGGACGCCACCGGCATTCTTGGTCACCAAATGGGTGATTTCATGGGTGCGCATAAACGCCAACTCGTCGGACAGGCGAAACGGCGGGCGCTCCAAAATCACATTGACATGAGCAGGCAAAATTACTTCGGGATGCTCGATGGCGCGGATGAAAATTGTGCAATCAGTGCGCAGAACAAACGGTTCGATATGTTGGCGACCAACAGTCACCAAAACATGGGATCCTGCGTCCAAAAGCTCTGCCGCTGCTTCAATATTGGGCACATGATGCCAATTGTCTGCCACCCCGGCCTGCCAAGCTTCTCTCGTCAAACGCAGCATCGGCACTTTCAATTGCGCACACGCTTTTACAGCGTTGGCCGACATTTGCGCGGCGAATGGGTGAGTTGCGTCCACGACCATTTCAAAACCATTGCGCGAAATATAGTCCGCCAAGCCGTCACCGCCGCCAAACCCACCAGTGTGGATATGCCCATTCGGCAATCTGGGTTTACGGGTGAGACCGGCCAACGAAGTCGTGACTTGATGACCCTGTCGAACCATCGCATCGGCCAAATCAATCGCTTCTCCGGTACCGCCAAAAATCAAAATTCTCATGCGCTTATCTCCCGTTTTCGATTAATTTTGTGCGATTATAACGCCCTTTCGGTCAACCACCAAAATACTTGTTTTAATGCCGGTACCGCTCAGGGTCTTTTGCGCTTTATCATTGGCCAATTTCGCTACACGGCTAGCAATGTCTATGCCGTCATCCTGACACAGTTCCAAAACATGTTTCGCCGTTTGGGCTTTAGTTATTTCACCACAAAGCCCGTCCGACGCACCCAGCAGTTTGGCTTTTTCTGCCAACCAGTTGAAATCAACTTGGGAACGGCCTGAATGCAAATCCAAATGTCCTTGCGCCAGTTTTACAAGCTTTGCAAAACCGCCAGAAATGGTCAGGTTAGGCACCGGGTGTTTCTTGAGATATTTCAGCAAGCCACCAACAAAATCGCCCATATCCAAATAGGCCTCAATCGGCAATTTGAGGTGCGCCTGCGCTGCTTTCTCGGATGTGTCACCGGTGGAGCCGACGACATGGGTGAGCCCGATGGCATTGGCCACGTCGATGCCACGGTGAATGGAATGGATCCACGCCGCGCAGGAATAGGGGATCACTATGCCCGTGGTGCCCAAAATCGAAATGCCGCCCAAAATGCCAAGCCGTGGGTTCCACGTTTTTTGCGCCATTTCTTCGCCGGTTGGCACGGAAATCGTGATTTCAATATCCGGCACGATGTCAAAATTTTTGCAGATGGCCGTGACATGTTCGCTCATCATTTTGCGCGGAACGGGATTAATCGCGGGCTCGCCAGGCGGCAATGGCAAACCGGGTTTGGTAAATGTGCCAACACCAACACCAGCTTTGAAAATGATGCCGGAACCTTTGGCCGCTCGGCGAACAGTCGAGATAATCATTGCGCCATGGGTAACGTCCGGGTCGTCGCCAGCATCTTTTACAATCCCACATTGCGCGAAATCTTGGCCCAACTCTTCAATAGCCAAAGCAAAGCTAGGGGTTTGACTACCGGGCAGGGTGATCGCCGCGAAATCCGGAAACTCACCACTCAAAAGCGCTTCAAGAGCAGCGCTGGTCGCGGCAGTCGCACATGCGCCCGTCGTCCAGCCACGGCGCAATTGATCAGCTTGTTTTTCTTGGTCAGCACTCATATCAATAATCTATATAGCGCCATGCCCCTATTTAGCGATAGGTATTTAGCGCAAAGAAAGAACTTTCGATGAGCCTTTGGAACCGCATTAAAAATCTATTCGCCGCAGATGAGCCAAAAGGCCATTTTGCGCGTATGGATGACGCGCAGTTCCCGCCATTTGAGACGGGTTCCGTTTGGCTTGTTGGCGCGGGCCCCGGCGCTGCTGGTTTGATTTCCATGTTGGGATATTACGCGCTGGGCGAGGCAGATATTATTGTTTATGACGCTTTGGTGGGCAAAGAACTGCTTAAATATGCAAACCCAAAAGCACAGTGCATTTATGCAGGTAAACGCGGCGGTAAACCTTCACCTAAGCAAAAAGATATTTCTTTAAGCCTATTTGATTGGGCAAAAGAGGGCAAAAAGGTATTGCGGCTAAAGGGCGGTGACCCGTTCGTGTTTGGTCGTGGTGGTGAGGAAAGTGAAACCCTCGCTAAAGCAGGCGTTAAATTCCGCATCGTGCCGGGTATCACTTCAGGCATTGGCGGGTTGGCCTATGCTGGCATTCCCGTTACCCATCGTGACACTAATCAGGCGGTTATTTTCCTCACCGGACATGATGAAACGGGCGCCGTGCCTCAAGCTGTGGATTGGAATGCGATTGCCACCGCAGCGCCAGTGATCGTTATGTTTATGGCCGTCAAACATCTTGGATCAATTTCGCAAAAACTCGTGAATGCAGGCCGCAAACCAAGCGATCCGCTAGCGATCCTTTCTAATACGACATTGCCGGAGCAAACGGTGCTGACAACAACACTGGCCCATGTTGGTGATCTTGTGGAACAAGACAACGTACCAACCCCTGCTATCGTCGTGGTGGGCGATGTTGTCAATTACCGGGAAATTTTGAACTGGTATCAGCCATCGGAGAACCGTCTTGGCTAACGGATTGATCATCGCTGCACCTAGTTCTGGTTCTGGCAAAACCCTGATCACAATAGGGCTGCTTGGCGCGTTGAAAAATCGTGGCGTATCAGTAGGGTCAGCCAAAACAGGGCCTGATTATATTGATGCGTCGTTTCATGCGTTGGCGACAGGCAAAACGGCGACGAACCTAGACCCGTGGGCCATGTCATCAAGCCAACTCCGCGCCCGTGCAGCAGAGGCTGCAAGCGGATGCGATTTACTGTTGATCGAAGGCGTTATGGGCCTATTTGACGGCGCGGTAAGCGGCGACGGTTCAACTGCCGATCTCGCCGCAACGCTAAACTTGCCAGTGATTTTGGTTGTCGATGTTGGATCAATGGCGCAATCCATCGCCGCACTTGTACATGGATTTTCAACCCTACGTGCAGACATTGATGTTGCAGGCGTTATCCTCAATCGTGTTGCAAGCGCACGGCACGAGCAAATGCTGAAGTCTGCATTAAAGCCGCTCGATATAGCCTATCTTGGTGCGCTGGGTCGTGATGATGAATTGAGCATTCCATCGCGTCATTTAGGCCTCACCTTGCCGCATGATTTTCATGCTGCTCAAGCCGTTGCCACAGCATCAATTGATCGGATCGAAAAACAAATCGATCTAGCTGCCTTGCAATCTTTGTCCAAGCCGATTGCCACAAACGATGAAGTTCAATCCCTCGCACCGTTGGGGCAAAAAATTGCCGTTGCGAAAGATGAGGCATTTGCCTTTATCTATCCGCATATCTTGAACGACTGGCGCTCCCGTGGTGCTGAATTGGCTTTCTTTTCTCCCCTTGCAGATGAAGGGCCAACTTCTGATGCGGATGCTGTTTTTCTGACGGGTGGTTATCCGGAACTACACGGTGAAAAACTGGCGAATGCCAGCAATTTTTCAACAATGATGCGCCATGCGGCGAACCGCGGAAGCCTTATTTATGGCGAGTGCGGTGGCTATATGGTGTTGGGGCAGGCGCTAACAAACAAGGCTGGCGAGACATTCAACATGCTTGGCCTTTTGCCCCATAGTTCAGCGATTGACCGCCCCAGACGCCAACTTGGTTATCGACAGCTCACCCATAACAGTCCGTTGCCTTGGCCTAAAAATCTGCGCGGTCATGAATTTCATTATTCGTCCCAATCCGGGGGCGCATCCAAGCATTTATTTGATGCAAGTGACGCGCAGGGCGAAAATCTGAAGACTATGGGTTGCGTCAGCAAAAACGTTATGGGCTCATACGCTCATATAATCGATCAAGTGATGGAACAGAGCTGATGGCCAAAGCGCTGATGATTATGGGCACTGGGTCAGACGTTGGCAAAAGCCTTGTCACCGCGGGCCTATGTCGCGCTTTCACCAATCGAGGGCTGATAGTTCGCCCGTTTAAGCCGCAAAATATGTCGAACAACGCTGCGGTGACTGCTGATGGGGGGGAAATCGGTCGGGCGCAGGCCCTGCAAGCGCGTGCCTGCAGAACTGAGCCGACTACAGCGATGAATCCCGTTTTGTTGAAACCCGAAAAAGAAACCGGTGCGCAAGTCGTGGTGCGGGGTAAACGGGTTGCGTCAATGACCGCCCGCGAGTATTTCAAAAAACGCAGCGAATATTTGCCGCAAACAATCGAAGCGTTTCGCGAGTTGGAAGACCAAGCAGACCTGATCTTTGTTGAGGGCGCTGGTAGCGCTTCTGAGATCAATTTGCGTAGTTCCGATATCGCCAATTTTGGCTTTGCTCGTGCTTTAAACCTGCCGGTGATGTTGGTCGGCGACATTCACCGGGGCGGGGTGATCGCCTCGATTATTGGAACGTTAGAGGTTATCGATCCAGATGACAAAGCCCTGCTGGTCGGCTCTCTGATTAATCGTTTTCATGGTGATCCAAGCCTGTTCGAGGATGGAAAGATTTTCATCCAATCACGGTCCAATCTGCCATGTTGGGGGCCATTGCCGGATTATCCAGATGCGCGATTGCTACCGCCTGAGGATGTGTTGGCGCTAGATCACCCCACTGACATAGTGTCGGGTGGTTTCAAAATTGTTGTTCCACGCCTGCCCCGAATTGCGAATTTTGACGATCTTGATCCCCTTCGACAGGAAGAAGGCGTTAGTGTTCATATCATTGAGCCGGGCAATCCCCTGCCAATTGATGCTGATCTAGTTATACTTCCGGGTTCAAAATCCACGATTTCCGATTTGGAATTTTTGAAACTGCAAGGCTGGGTTATTGATATCAAAGCCCATCATCGCCACGGTAAGCCGGTATTGGGGATTTGCGGCGGATATCAAATGCTTGGGGAAAGACTGTCTGATCCAAATGGGATCGAGGGTGTGCCAAACGAGGTTGATGGGTTGGGCCTGCTGCATGTTGAAACCGTGCTTTCAGAGCAAAAACAATTGCGGCTTGAAGGTGCGTCCTACGGCGCTACGTCTATTCCGCTGACCGGCTATCACATGCATATGGGTGAAACAGCTGGGGATGATACTAAATCCCCTTTCGCGAATGTTGGCGAACAGGCTGAAGGCGCCACGTCGGCAGATGGCTTGGTGATGGGGACCTACTTGCACGGTCTATTTGGCTCGGATCAGTTTAGGCGTGCTTATTTGCAGGAGTTGGGTGCCAAAACTGCGCAAACGCTTGAATATGAGCGCCGGATAGACCAGATATTAGACGGGTTCGCGGCCCATCTTGAAAAACATGTGGATTTGAATGCCATTGCCAACACAATGCGAAAAGCGACGGGAAAATAAATGTTGAGTGTGATTTCAGTCTTTGCGGCGACACTGTTGGAGCGGGTGATCGGTTATCCAAGACCGTTGCTCAACACAGTTGGCCACCCAGTTATGTGGATGGGTAAGCTCATTGATATTATGGAGCAGCGCGGCAATGATCCGCTTCTTTCTGAAGAGCGTCGCCGTCGAAATGGCTATATCATGCTCGCTGTGCTCATTGCTGTCACGCTTGTGATCACGCTCTTTATTTCGGCTTTGTTGCCAGAAGGGCCAATAGGTTTGGCCATCAAGATTTTCCTCGCCAGTACTCTAATTGCGCAAAAAGAACTTGGCCGGGCGGTTGGCGCAGTAGCGGAAGGTTTGCGTAGCTCGCTCACTGAGGGGCGTGAGGCTGTTTCACATATCGTTGGGCGCGATGCGAAAGAACTTGATGAAGATGGTGTCGCAAGAGGCGCTATTGAAAGCCTAGCTGAAAACACCTCAGACGGCATTATCGCGCCGATATTCTATCTCTTCTTTTTCGGGCTGCCGGGTATCGCTGTTTACAAGGCGATTAACACTGCAGACTCCATGGTTGGCCATAAAAATGACCGGTTCTCTGCTTTTGGCTTTGCAAGCGCGAAACTTGATGACTTTGCCAATTTTCTCCCCGCACGCCTGAGTGCATTCCTGTTCGCGGCAACAGCGCGGTTCTCCAAACAGATGGATAGCGATGCGGCATGGCGCAGTGTGAAACGAGATGCAAAGCATCATCGTTCGCCAAATGCGGGCTGGCCGGAAGCCGCACTTGCGGGTGCAATTGGCGTGAAACTAGGCGGCGCGCGTGCCTATGATGGTGAAACCATTGAGTTGGCGACAATGGGTGAGGGAAAAGACGTGCTCGAAGCGGACGACATTGATCGCGCACTAAAGCTTTATGGACACATGCTAACGCTAACATTGGCCCTATTGCTCGGTCTGGCGCTGATCTTTGGTTAGCCCTTAAGCCGTTGGGGAATGCCAGCGGTTACGAAAGTGACTTCACTGCAAATCTTGGCCAGTTTTTGGTGGCTGGCACCTGCATGATCGCGGAATGCGCGGGCCATTGGATTGTCGGGCACAATGCCTTGACCAACTTCGTTTGAAACCAAAACAACGCGCAAGCTTGTGTTTGTCTCAAGCCAATGAACGAGAGCGTCCACGCTTTCGCCCGGTTCCATTTCCGCCATCATTAAGTTGGTGATCCAAAGTGTTAGGCAATCCACTAACACCATGTCGAATTTCTTGCGCCGGGCTTCTTCCAAACTTGAAATCAGATTGATCGGCGCTTCAATAGTTTTGAATCTTGAGGAGCGGCTTTGCTGATGGTTGCTGATGCGCGATGTCATCTCGTCATCCCATGCGCGACCGGTGGCGATGTAGGCGAGCTTTTCGCCTTCATTTAAAACCAACTCTTCTGCAAAACGAGTTTTGCCCGATTTTGCGCCGCCTAAAACCAGATGGTGTCCGCTCATTCTTTATTGCCTTTATCATAATTCGGGATACGCGCGATGAAATGACCACGCATACCTTGGGGCCATTCGATAAACGGCACATTGCCGTCGCTCGTTTTGGCGTGGGCCTCGCACCAGTCCAACAGCGTTTCTGCGTCATCGTCCTCGGGTCTAAAATATCCACCAAGATAGCCGGTGCGTGTCTCGTCTTCTAACAATATGGCGCAGGAGTGTTTGCAAGCCCATAAACATTCGTGCCCAATGATCTCCAAATGCTGTTCCCGCTCATCCCGTTTTTGGATCAACTTATCGCGCAATATCTCACCGCCGGTTTGTCCATTTTGATCAAATGCGCTCTCTTTTGAGAACTTGCAGGTGGTGCAGATGGTTAGTTTTTGGGTCAATTTCTACTCGGTGGGTCAAGAGGTGATATCAGCGGCTGAAACTGCGTCGAAACGTAAAAAAACGCAAGAGGTGGACTTTTTGTTACAAAAGGCGCGAATAATACTTTCGTCTAAGATGATTTGCCATTATGTATCGCATCGTGTCTTCCCACCCGCGCACAATGCAGGAGAGCGCCAGGTGCTAAACCAAAAAAATGGGCAAAACTATTACCTCGGAATAGACGGCGGCGGCACCAATTGCCGCGCCAGACTTGCCAATCAAAATCTTGAGACAATTGCGGAAGCCCGTGGCGGTCCAGCGAACACCACCATTGGTGATGGCTCGCAAGCGTATGGTTCAATAATCGAAGTCGGCCAAAAAGTGTTTGAAATGGCCGGATTGGGCGAAGCCGAGATGAGCAAAACGGTTGCTTGTTTGGGGCTTGCTGGCGCACACCTTGAATCGTCGCGCCGCGACTTTGCCGCCCGCAGCTATCCGTTTGCGCAAACGCTTGTCCACAATGATGTAGAGACAGCACGCGAAGGCGCGCATATGGGCGAAGATGGCGCCGTGCTAATCGTTGGCACGGGGTCCGCTGGGTTGGCTAAGGTCAACGGCAAGCTTCATCCTGTCGGTGGTTGGGGATTTCATATCTCAGATACAGCTTCTGGAGCGATCTTGGGCCGCGCTTTGGCACGTCGCTCAATTGAGGCTTTGGACGGGTTGGTTTCCGGCTCGCCACTAACAGATGCAATCGCGAAAAAACTTGGCGGTTCTTGTGATGAAATTATGGCTTGGTCGTTTAAGGCTTGGCCGAAAGATTTTGCCAGTTTGGTGCCATTGTTCATGGATTTTTATGAAAAAGGCGATCCAATCGCTGATGAAATGATGGCTTTTGAGTTCGCACAAATCGATCAATTTGCGACTTGGTTCAAGGCACGCGGCGCTAAGAAGTTGGCCATCGTTGGTGGATTTGGTGAGCGGTTGCTGCCAGTTTTAGAAGAACGTCACCCCAATTTCGTTTTGGGCGCGCGCGCAGATGCACAGCATGGAGCGCTTTTGATGGCAAAAGCCGCTCAACAGAGCTAGGAGGCAAGATATGTCGAGCCGAATAATTCCAGTAAAGCCATTTGATTATGTGGTGTTTGGCGCAAACGGTGATTTATCTCAAAGAAAGCTTATTCCAGCTTTGTATCACCGCTTTGTCGATGGCCAATTTGACAATAATTCTCGCATTATCGGCGTCTCGCGGACTAAAATGTCAGACGATGAGTTTCGTGCCTTCGCCAAAGATGCGGTAAATCAATTTGTAGAAGCCGATGCGGTTGATGAAGAGCAACTCGAAGTCTTTACGTCATGTTTTTCCTACATTGCGAACGACGTTACTGACAAGAATGGTTGGTCAGAACTAGACAATGCTTTGCGCGATGACCCTGAAGTTGTACGGGCCTTTTATCTGGCTGTTGCGCCTTTCCTATTTGAACCAATTTGCGATTATTTAGCGACCAGAAATTACTGGACGCCTGATGCTCGGGTTGTTCTGGAGAAGCCGCTTGGCCGGGACTTGGAATCTTCGATCGACATCAACGATACAGTGGCGAAAGTGTTCAGCGAAGAGCAGGTTTATCGGATCGACCATTATCTGGGCAAAGAGACAGTGCAAAACCTGTTGGCCCTGCGATTTGCCAACGCGCTGTTTGAGCCGATTTGGAACTCTGCCCATATCGATCATGTTCAGATCACGGTTTCTGAAAGCGTTGGTTCTGGTGGGCGTAGTTACTACGAGAAATCAGGCGCGCTGCGCGATATGGTGCAAAACCATATGTTGCAACTCTTGTGCCTTGTGGCGATGGAGCCGCCTGCTTCTGACGAGGCAAATGCGTTGCGCGATGAAAAACTAAAAGTCTTGCGTGCCCTTAAGCCCATTACCGGCGACGAAGTTGAAAAACTGACAGTTCGCGGCCAATATCGCGGCGTTGCTTCTGAGGAAACAAAAGTTCCCGGATATCTTGAAGAGTTGGGCGAAGGCGCGACATCAAACACGGAAACTTTTGTTGCGATTAAGGCTGAAGTTGAAAACTGGCGATGGAACGGCGTGCCGTTTTACATGCGCACCGGCAAACGGATGGCAACGCGGGCTTCTGAAATTGTCATTCAATTCCGCGAGATCCCGCA
This sequence comes from Maritalea sp. YIW29, assembly GCF_057219265.1. NCBI lineage: Bacteria > Pseudomonadati > Pseudomonadota > Alphaproteobacteria > Hyphomicrobiales > Devosiaceae > Maritalea > Maritalea sp. YIW29. Next base: position 79,313 of record NZ_JBXVVF010000002.1, on the reverse strand, counting down.
CTCGATGTTTTCTCGGTCTGAAGGTGCACCAAAAGCCAACCGTTTAGTGTTGCGATTGCAGCCTGATGAGGGCGTGAAAATGTTCCTCATGATTAAAGACCCCGGTCCCGGTGGCATGCGCTTGCGTCAGGTTCCACTAAATTTGAGTTTCGCCGATACATTTGTGCAGCGGACACCTGAAGCCTATGAGCGCTTGTTGATGGACGTAGTACGTGGCAACCAAACATTGTTTATGCGCCGTGATGAACTAGAAGCCGCATGGCGTTGGATCGATCCAATCCGTGAAGCATGGGACAACGATAGCTCCCCGCTACACACCTATACGGCCGGGACATGGGGACCAACCAGTTCCATCGCCCTAATTGAACGAGATGGCCGCACATGGCACGAGGAATCTGATGACCCCCAAGCCCTCTAAGTCAGAATTTGCAAATAGAGATCTATTGGCTGTAGCGCTAGCAAACGATATTGCTGCAGCGTTGTCGTCCGCAATTGCCCGAAATGGCAAGGCAAGCCTTTTGGTGTCCGGCGGCTCAACACCCAAACTGTTGTTTCAACATCTCGGCACGGCGGAGTTAGATTGGTCTAAAGTGTTTATCTCGCTTGTAGACGAACGTTGGGTTTCGCCAACTTCTGACCGATCCAACGCAAAATTGGTCAAAGATAACCTGCTGCAAGGTCCAGCCGCCGCGGCACGGTTTGAACCGCTGTTTGTCGAGGGCAAGTCTGCTGATCAGGGCATTCCTGAACTAAGCGCTCAATTTGATGATATGGCACAACCAGTGTCAGTCGTGATTTTGGGCATGGGAACAGATGGCCACACGGCAAGTTTCTTCCCCGGTGGCGATAATCTTGACGCTTCAATAGACATGAATTCAAGCGCAATGTTTTCTTCTATGCGCGCCGCAGGTGCGGGTGAAGAACGTATCACATTTACGCTACCGGCCTTGTTGAAGACAGACTTTTTGGCGCTTCATATTGAAGGCGATGCCAAAGCTGAAGTTCTTGAAAATGCGCTTGGTGAAGGCGCGACGCAGGGTATGCCAGTTCGCGCCGTTTTGCGCCAAAACCAGACACCACTGAATGTATATTGGTGCCCATAGTTGGTGCCACAATCAAATAGATGGAGATGACCGATGAGCGTTAATCAACAAATCAAGGACGTCACCGACCGGATTATTAAGCGCAGCGAACGAACCCGCCGCATATACCTTGATCGCATGGATGCGCAGGTTAAACGCGGTGTTCACCGCTCAGCGCTTTCTTGTGGCAACCTAGCCCACGGCTTTGCGGCTTGCGCCCCCGGAGACAAAGAAAAGCTATCGGACGGCATTACCCCAAATATCGGTATCATCACGTCATACAATGACATGTTATCCGCCCATCAGCCCTATTATGACTATCCTGATGTGATTAAAGCGGCAGCGCGTGAAGCAGGCGCAACGGCACAAGTGGCAAGCGGCGTCCCGTCCATGTGTGACGGGGTGACCCAGGGTCAGCCGGGCATGGACCTTTCGCTGTTTTCGCGCGATGTAATTGCCATGTCAGCGGCCATCGGTTTGAGCCACAATATGTTCGACGCGGCGATGTTCTTGGGCATTTGCGATAAGATCGTTCCCGGATTGGTTATTGCAGCGCTTACCTTTGGTCATATCCCGGCCGTTTTCGTGCCAGCGGGCCCTATGCCATCTGGTCTGCCGAACGACGAAAAAGCACGCATTCGCCAACTATATGCTGAGGGTAAAATTGGCAGGGATGAACTGCTGCAAGCTGAGAGCGACAGCTATCATTCGCCCGGCACTTGTACATTCTATGGCACGGCCAACACCAACCAAATGCTCATGGAAATTATGGGCTTGCACATTCCCGGCTCTAGCTTTGTAAACCCGGGCACGCCATTGCGTGCTGCATTGACCAAGGAAGCGACACGACGGGCACTGGCCATTACGGCGCTTGGCAACGAGTTTACACCTGCTGGTCAAGTGATCGACGAGAAAGCCATCGTCAACGGCATGATCGGTTTGCACGCCACAGGCGGGTCGACCAATCATACGATCCATTTGATTGCGATGGCTGCTGCAGCAGGTATACAAATCACTTGGGAAGACATGTCAGATCTTTCTGACTGCACACCTTTGCTCGCGCGGGTTTACCCGAACGGCATGGCAGACGTGAACCATTTCCACGCCGCAGGTGGCATGGGCTTCATGATTGATCAATTGCTCAATGATGGTGCGTTGCACAATGACGTAAAAACCATTTGGGGTTCGAACCTGAGCACCTATGCACAGGAACCAAAATTGGATGGTGAAAAAATCAGATTTGAAGCCGCGCCAAAGACTTCGGGCAACGATAAAGTCCTAGCGCCAGCTTCAGCACCTTTTGTTGCAACTGGCGGCCTGAAATTGCTCAACGGCAATCTTGGTCAATCCGTGATCAAAATCTCTGCGGTGAAAGAAGAACATAGGTTTGTCGAAGCCCCAGCGCGTTTGTTCCATTCACAAGATGAAATGCAGGAGGCGTTCAAAAAAGGCGAGCTAGAGGGCGATATGGTGGCCGTAGTGCGCTTCTCTGGTCCAAAAGCTATCGGGATGCCAGAATTACACAAATTGACGCCACCGCTTGGTATTCTTCAAGGTCGTGGCTACAAGGTTGCTTTGGTGACCGACGGACGTATGTCCGGCGCATCAGGCAAAATCCCTGCCGCCATTCACCTTACACCAGAGGCAGTTGATGGTGGCCCTATCGCAAAAATTCAGGACGGCGATATGCTGCGGCTGGACGCAGAAGCGGGCACGCTGGAAGTTCTTGTGGATGCACACGAGTTCAACGCACGTCCTTTGGCGACACAAGATCTCAGCGCTTCGCACCATGGACTTGGTCGTGAATTGTTCTCTGGATTCCGTGCGATGGTAGGCTCTGCGGATAAAGGCGCTAGTGCATTGGGTGAACTCGTTTAGGTAACGCCCTAATAAAGTCAAAATTGCAAGATTAATTCACCCGCGAAAGATAATTTCGTGGGTGGAAAATTTGTTATACTTTAAATTGATTTCAGCAGCAGCGCTGGCTCTAACGCTAAGCGCATGTATGTCCCTAAATACAGTACGAACCATGCATGCCATGTCGAGTTTCGATCCGTTGGAAGATGATATCGCTAGCATGATATTTGGCGTTCAGGCTTCGCCAATGTTGGAAGTGCACCCTGAAACGACAAAATTCACAATGAATATTGAGGCGGAAGGCGGCGCGCCGGTTGAAACTAGATTTGCGCTGGTACCTGTTAAAGCCAGCGGCCTAGCGCTGACAAACCTTCCACAAGATCGCAATCAAGTTCTACACCTGTTCAAATTCTCTGAAGATGCAAAAGTGAAGGTCAAAGAACATCAAGCTTTGATGCGCGACATGAAGTCGAAGAGGACCAAGGGCACAAGCCTGTCTATCGGTGTTGAACCAGACTTCTGTAAAACGGTGCAACTGAACTATGATCGCGAAAAATTCAGCATCTATATTGCGCGTTCACCTTCATCAGACCTTATGCCACTCCTAGAGAATTTTTCTCTCAAGAAGCTGTTGGAACAAACGAAAAATAAATCGGTTCGTGACTGCTAGGAAGCGGATTTCTCACACCAAAAACACTCTGTGACGTAAGGGAAAGAAATCTCTTCTTTGCCTATAAGCGCTGGGTGTGTTGCCATCAGTTCATCAATTTGACCTTTAATTGACGCGCGCGTTTCTTTGTTTTGTGCGGCGACAAAACTGACGGACATGAACCTATTTCGGATGACGTCGGCGGGGGTGCCAGTTTGCGCATGGACGAAACTGGTTTCTTTGAGCGAGCTAAAACCATCGCTCGGAAACACTTTTTTCCAATCGCCCTTGTAATAACGCGGCGCGTCACCCTCATAAGGGGTGACGATTTTAGTCAGTTCGGCAACCCAATCAACGCTTTCATCCCGGACATTCCACACCAAGCCAAGTCGCCCGCCAGGTTTTAGGACACGCTCAATTTCTGTCAGACTTTCTGGAGTTGCAAACCAATGAAATGCTTGGGCGCAGATCACAAAATCAACAGATGAATCTTCTAGTGGGATCTTGGTTGACGTGCCTTCAAATGTTCCAACGTCGGGTAGAGCTTTCGTTAGCTGCTGGCGCATTTCGTTGACTGGCTCGACTGCAATGACATTGTCGCAAATCTCTATAAGGCGTTGCGTGAATTTTCCGGTGCCGGCGCCTAAATCAACGGCAATGTTTGTTGGCTTGATACCAAGCTCGTCGCGCAGCCAATTTAGAACTTTCGGTGAATAAGTGGGGCGTCCACGTTGATAGGTTTCTGCAGCAGACTGATATCCCGCTGCCGCACTTTCATGGACACCTGTCATATTTTCCCCAGACTAAAATTTGCCGCCTGTCTTAAAATTTCCATGCTTGCGGCTGCCTTTTGATCCCTTGCGCGACGATCTGCGCGGACGTGAAAAATCACCGCTGGGCGTGCCGAATGAACCAAAGTCCAAATTGCCCTTGCTCCAAGGGCCGGATTTAGAGCGTTTGGATTTACTCTTGGATTTGGAGTAGCCCGAACCACGCTGAGCGTCTTGCCACTGACCCCAATATCCGGAAGCTGAAATTGCGCCCTTCAGGAATTCGCCCAACAGGTCTTCAACCAGATCATCGTCGAATTTCATCCGCGGATCATCAAAGTTGGACTTCTTGAATTCCCATTCAATGTCTTCCAGCTCACGGCGACGCGAAGCGAGGGTTTTCAGCCGGCCTTTTGATTCAGATATCTCATTTTCTTGTTCAACAATTTGATCACGTACTGCATCGATTTTGCGGACAATTAGATCATCTTCTCTAGACGAAGTTTGGCGTGCCGCCGCGTAGAGTTCGTCCAACGTCTCGCGTTGAAGTCCGTCTGTTAATGTCTCTATAGCTTCTTTGTAGGCGCCATCGCTACCGTCAGAAAGTTTGGCCTGCTTACGTGCAAGGTCGTCGCGTTCATCTTCAAGCCGTACTTGCGCCTCATCAATAGCACTAATTTCCTTTGCCGCTTTTTCCGAGTTTAAGCGGTAAGTCTTACCCCCTGCAGCATCAAAGGCTTTGTCTTCTAGCTTTTTGAGTTTTTGGTGTTCGTCATCGGCTTCCACCAGCAACCGCTCCGCATGCTCGCGCAGGCGCATCGGTATTTCGTTGAGCATCGCAAAATTTGGTTTCGCATCATGATAGCGCACCATATCGGCGATCATTTTGTCGAAGAACCGAGCCAGATTGTTGGCGCTGTAGGAACTGGTGTTATAGCCATTTTCCCACAAATACATGAAAAGTGGGTCTTCCCGATATGGCCGACCCTTTTCTTCTCTGTCGGCTTCGGCAGTCTCAGTTTTCTTTAAAGCATGTTCCGCGATGCTTTTCGCTTCGTCAGACTTTGCTAGTTGCGCCTGATATTTCTCGTCAGACTTCAACCCACGAAAAACTTCGCCGCTTAGATCATCGAGTTCCGCTTCCGCTTTTTCATAAATGGCCTGCGCGTCATCGCGTTTGGCGGAAATGCTCTTAATTTCGTCATCGATGGCGTCTAAACGTTCGCCAATATCTTTGCTTTGGCTTTCGTGCTTTTCAAGAATCGAACGTGCTTGTTTCTCAGCGCGAGATAGCTCGCCGGAGACTTCTGTTTTTCGGGCCGGATCAAGGCGCAGTTCTGCCAGGGAAAGGAATTGTTCTGCTTCAACTTCGCGCAAACGTCCAATGCGCGACGATGCGTCGGCCGATAGCCGAGTTAATTGCTTTTCTTCGTGACGAATTTCGTCAAGTGCGCGATCAAGCGAGCGCAGCGCTTCGGGGCCGGAAACTTTTTTGCGTCTTTTTACCATTGCGTTATCTCACCGCCCAAAACTGGGATGACATAATCGACATCCAAATAGCCAAATTGCTTCAGTCCAAGAATGTTATTTTGAATGATACCATCATCCAACTTATCGTCGCGCACGCCGTTGAAAACAACTTCGCTCACACGCACACCCCATTGGTCAACTTGTTCAGCCTGACCTGTTTCTTCATTGGTAATGCTGCGCGATTGGGCACTGCCATCGCTTCCTATCGCTTCAACGATTACATAAAAGTTGCGTGCCTCTTGATTGACATCTGGAAATGTCCAAACTCCAGTATCCGCGCCTTCGCGATTTACAATTTGCAGCCGGTATTCGTCTTGCAATTGAGTGAGGGTGCCGGTCAACGTTGCGAGAGCTAACTCAGCGCGTTCTTTGTTTGAAGCGGCAGCTGCGCTTTTGCCACGGTCCACCGTTTGTTGAGCAGAAACGACGGCACTTTCAACCTTTGAGATGGATTGAATTTGAGCCAACAGGCCGTCCATTTGCGCCGGAAGTTCGACTTGCACCCGCGCGATTTCTGCCACAGATTGCCCGGCGACAAATGGTTTATAAACGAAATTGTATCCCGCTACGCCAACGATTATGGCTAGGGCCAAGCCCAAAAAGGTCTTCCCCCATTTGGCACGAGAAACATAAAGCCGTGCCAGCATGTAGCCCAAACCGCCAGACGGTGGGGTATAGGCGAACCGCGCTTCATTAAGCGCGGCCACACCTTCGTTTAAAATGCGATCTGGCACGTCGATGCCTTGCTGACGATAAACCTCGCGCAGCCGCTCTGTTAGCGCGCTGGCACGATCTTCTTCGCTCAATTCCCGAGCCACAAGTTTCTCGCTATGGCGTAGTGTGTCCACCACATCCATTGCCAACATCACCTCATCAAGCGGTGCTGCATTATTTGTTTTGGTTTTGTTCATTCAGCTCAACTCACCATGCGTTCGCTAAAACACGCCAGATGCTTTTTCGTTTTACTAGCTTTTTTGCTCAAGCATAATTGTATTACCTTCGGCGGCCAGCTTCGCCAAGCGCTGCTTGCCATCTTCTACAGAATCGCGAATTTCGGCAGAGTTCTTCGTCGCCTGATCGCGCATTTCATTGATGATGGTGCGAGATTTTTCTTGGAAATTCACGACACTATCCACGAGCTTGGTGACAGCATCGGCACGAATAGTAGGACCATAGCCTGCTTTAAGCGCTTCTTCCTGCACGGTGTCGCCAATATCAGCCAATGTCTCAAGGCTTTTGGACATGCCTTCTTTCATCGCGTTCAAAGTTTCAGTGCTTTCATGCAAGCCGAACAGACCGGTAAATGACGCGCTTAGGGCAGTCAAAACTGTCTCGTTGGTAGAGAAGAACGAGATCGATTGTTGATATACGCGCTCTTTTGCATTCGTTGTTTGCATCAAACGCGCCATCACAACTTCTGAAGTGTTGTAAGAAATGGTCAGGTTGTCGGAAAGGTCTTTCGCGATCTGATAACGACGTTCTTCGTTCTGCATTTCCCGAAGGCGTTCGTCGCGTCCCATTTCGAGGCGCGCACGGTCAGCTGGGGTGCCGTCAGCAAAATCTTCAAGCTTTTTTGTTGCAGCAGACAAAGCGTCTTTACGTTCCTGCAAAGCAACTTCAGCCTTTTCGAACACTTCAAGTGCCATCACTTCGGATTGCTTAAGCGCACCACGGAAATCACGGTAGGCTTCCAAAATGGTGTGCTCGCGATCAATCTGATCTTTAGTGTCGGCGGTAACCGCTAGATAAATGTCACGAATTTTATCAAAGCGCGTTGGAATATCGCCGCGAGAAACTTTCATCCACACGTTCGACGCGCGCTCAAAAATGTCCAACTTGCCATCTTCGAGTTGGTCAACCATGCCTTTGGCATCGTCACGAATGGAATCAAACCCGTTGGTGATATCCTCGTAACGCTCACCAATGCTCATCGCTGCGATTTGGGTGCGAACAACTTCGTTGAAGATGCTGGCCTGGTTTAACGTTCGACCAATCAGAATGACTCGGGTCTCGTCCAACTCTGTAATTTGTTCCAGAAGCGCAGTAATTGGTGCTTCTTCGGTATTTTCGGGCCACAAGCCCATTTCGCGAATTGCGCCCATTGCTTTGTCCAAATATTGCAACGGCTTTTCTGCAAGTTCATTTGCCATGATGATGTTTCCCAAATGTTTGGGCGTTCCGCCCTTAAAAATTAATGCCCTCAAAGCTTTTTACAGCTAACAATTGACAGCTTGCAACCATGTTACCATGTGTTGGAGATATTGTGTCATTATCGGCAGAGGTAAAGGGCTTTCATGAAATTTGTTGGACATTACATCATTTCCGCACCCAAATTGGCTGTTTGGGAAGCCCTAAATGACACCGATATCCTTAAAGCCTGTATTCCTGGTTGTGAAAGAATTGAGTGGATTGAAGATGACGCCCTTGAGGCAACTATCAAAGTCAATTTGGGCCTTTTCAAGCCCAAGATCGTTGGCGACTTGGTCCTCTCCAACATCAAACCCGCGCAAAGTTATACGCTTTCTGGGCAAGGTCGGGGTGGTATTTTAGGCCTTGCCAAAGGCTTTGCAGACATTGAACTTGGGGACCATGAAGATGGTTCAACACTAAAGTTCTCCGCTTTTGGTGAATTATCCGGTTCTGTTGAGAAAATTGGCTCAAAACTGGTAAGCGGAGCTGCCCAAGGGGTAATCGATAGGTTCTTTGAAACATTTGCCGCCGAGTTTGGCGCAACCGCGACGCCAGTCAACAAAGACGACGATTAACGGTCGTTGCTGAAAGCCATTTCAGTTTTTCTGCTCACATTGCTATAACATCAAAGTGTGTTGCATTCTTTTACGCGCAGGTGCTTTTGTGCAGCGAACTAAATGAACTTTGTTGAGGGAAAATCTTGAAAACACTTGTAAAAAAAGTGGCTGCATTGGGCATTGCAGCATCGACGGTACTCGCTGGAACGAGCCTTGCACAAGAGCTTGATCCATCCGATTGGGCATCAGTCACCAAAGCAGCCGAAGGGCAGACGGTCTATTTCAATGCGTGGGGCGGTGCGCCTAATATCAACGCCTATATCGCGTGGGTTGGTGACGAAGTGAAAGCCAGATATGGCGTCACCCTCAATCATGTGAAATTGGACGACACTGCGAACGCGGTAAACCGGGTGGTGACAGAAAAAGCTGCAGGGCGCGATGAAGGCGGATCGGTTGATCTAATCTGGATCAATGGTGAAAATTTTGCTTCGATGAAACGTCAGGACCTGCTGGTGGGCGGCAATTGGGCCGAAAAATTGCCTAACTATCAATATGCAGATGTCGCCGGCAAACCAACGCTGACTTATGATTTTACCGTGCCAGTTGATGGGCAAGAGAGCCCATGGGGCATGGCGCAGCTGACTTTTTATTACGATAGTGCATGGATGGAAACACCGCCAACGAACTTAGAAGACTTGGCCAAGTGGGTTGAAGCAAACCCCGGTCGTTTCACTTACGCAGCTCCCCCGAACTTCATCGGAACAACTTTTCTAAAGCAAGTGCTTTATGGTTTGGTTGAAGACCAAGCTATTTTGCGCACTTCAGCAGACGAAGCAGATTTTGACGCGGTGACGGCGCCCCTTTGGGCTTATTTGGATCGTCTAAAACCGAATCTATGGCGTTCAGGCGAAGTCTATGCAGCCGATACGACGCAACTGAAGAATTTGCTGGCAGATGGCGAAATTGGCATTGCGATGACGTTTAACCCAGGTGAAGCTTCATCTGCGATCGCGGCATCTGAATTGCCGGATACTGTACGTTCCTTCGTTCTTGATTATGGCTCAATGGGTAACTCTCATTTTGTGACCATTCCATATAATGCAAACGCCAGGGCAGGCGCGATGGTTGTGGCAGATTTCCTTTTGTCCGCTGAAGCGCAAGCCAAGAAGGCTGACGAGAATGTATGGGGTGACCCATCTGTATTAAACATCAACGCATTGCCTGCTGAAGGCAAAGCATTGTTTGATGCCTTGGTGCGTGGACCTGCCACTTTGGCCGCCGATGAGTTTGGCGCAACATTGCTTGAACCCGACGCCACTTGGGCTGTTAAGCTTGAAGAAGAATGGGCAAAAAGATACGTCCGTGCAAATTAGGGCCTAGACCCTTATGAAGTTACACGTGAAAAGCTGGGGCAAAGAGCCGCTGGATTTTGCCCCAGTCTTGATGATTTTTGCACTGATTGGGCCGCTGGTTGCGGGGCTGGTCGGCGTTCTATTGCCTGCATTTGGCTTCTTTCCTTCTCTTGGTGGCGAACAGCTCACGTTCACATATCTACATGACGTGACCCATAAACCGGGCTTTTGGCACTCGGTTCATCTGTCGATCTGGATCGGTCTGGCGACGACATTTTTGTCGTTGGTCATCGTTGTTAGCTTCTTTGCGTCCCAATGGGGCAACAAACTATTTCGCACGCTCACCCATTTCATTTCACCCCTTATGTCGGTGCCCCATGCAGCAGCAGCGTTCGGCTTCGCGTTTTTAATCGCTCCTTCAGGCTGGATCGTTCGACTATTATCGCCGTGGGCAACCGGGTTCACCCACCACCCGCCTGATTGGCTGATCGTCAACGATCCGATTGGTAACGCGTTGCTATGGGGTTTGGTGCTGAAGGAAATTCCGTTTCTGTTTTTGGTAGGCTTGTCAGTCTCCAGCCAGATTAATGTCGATCAACGTCTAAAAGTTGGGCGTTCATTCGGTTACGGACAAGTGTGGGCTTGGTTCTCGACGGTGTTTCCTTCGTTCTACAAGCAAATGCGACTACCTATTTATGCGGTTGTCGCCTTTTCGTCTTCTGTCGTGGACGTGGCTTTGATCTTGGGGCCAAATTTCCCTGCAATGCTGCCGGTTCAGTTGTTGCGCTGGATGAACGATCCACAGTTGGAAATGCGCTTTATTGCTGCCGCTGGTGCGGTTTGGCAATTGGGGGCGACCGTCACCGCTTTGGTGCTGTGGCGTATTGGCGAAGCTGTCGTTTCCTATGTGGGACGTCGCGCCATCATCAATGGACATCGGCATAAATCTGACGTCTGGTTCAAGGCAGCGTCCACGGGCGTGATGGGTCTAACGGTGCTGACTTCAATTCTTGGATTGGTGATTTTAGCAATATGGTCAGTTGCAGGTTTTTGGCGGTTCCCAAACGCCTTGCCATCTGCGTTTACGATCTCCCGATGGGTTGCAAACTTGCCGGCAATTCTGACGCCGGCAACCAACGCCATGGCAATCGGGATCACATCAACATTAATTTCTATCACCTTGACCGTCGCGTGCCTTGAAAACGAATATCGGCGCGATGTCACTTTCACGCCGACAGCCATGCGCATTCTCTATCTGCCACTCATAGTGCCTCAAATTGCATTCCTGTTCGGCATTTCTGTGCTGCTTGTCCGGTTCAACCTAGATGGAAGTTTCTGGCCTGTCGCGTTGGCGCACACCGTCTTTGTTCTGCCATATGTCTTCTTGTCGCTCGCAGCGCCCTATCGAAACTTTGATCTGCGTTACTTGCGTGTCGCGACATCATTAGGTTCCAGTGAAAATAAAGCTTTGTTTATGGTGCGTTTGCCGATGTTGCTAAAACCAATTTTGCTTGCGACGGCGCTTGGCGTGGCGATTTCGATTGCACAATATTTGCCCACCTTGTTAATCGGCGCTGGGCGCGTACCGACCATAACAACTGAAGCTGTGGCATTGGCATCGGGTGGCGACAGGCGTATCATCGGTATTTACGCGCTTGTGCAGACATTGTTGCCAGCCATTGGATTTGTGGCGGCAGCGCTTATTCCGCGACTTGCTTATCCCAATAGAGTATTTTTCAAGTAAATGACCATAAATCAGCCGCACAAAAACGCCCTCTGCCTCAAAGAACTTGTTTTGTTTCAGGACAGGCAAAAACTTTTTGAGCTGGACGTCGATATTTCACCAGGCGAAGTGGTAACGATTATGGGGCCGTCGGGGTCTGGTAAGTCGACATTGCTCAACCTGATTTCGGGATTTCTTCCGCCGAGCTTTACGTTCACGGGGTCTGTAATGCTTGCGAGCGCCGACATAACGCATGCGGACCCAGCGGATCGCAAAGTCGGCTTGATGTTTCAAGACCCGCTTTTGTTTCCGCATCTTAGCGTTGAAGAAAACCTGCTGTTCGGTTTACCTGCCAAGGGCAGCCGAATGGAACGATGCGCGAAAGTGAACGCTGCGCTTGAGGCGGTAAATATGGCGGATCTTGGTCATCGTGATCCAATGACGTTATCAGGCGGCCAGCAATCTCGCATTGCACTCATTCGTGTTTTGCTTTCTGAACCAAAAGCGCTTTTGCTGGACGAGCCATTCTCGGCCCTTGATTCTGGATTGCGTGACAAAGTTCGGGATTTTGTATTTTCCCAAGCAAAAGCAAAAAATTTACCCACACTTTTGGTCACGCACGATCAGGCCGACGCAGATAAATCCGGTGGCCAGATCATCACACTGTAAAGTTTTACCATACGGTAAAACACACTGAAATCGCACATTATTGACAATGAATTTGACCTTTCGGTCAAAAAACACTTGAATTTGAATTCTTCACCCGTTATCGATTGAGGGGTGCAAGTTGGCGTTTTTGCTTGCGGAGGAACTCATAAAGCGCTTGAATTAAAAATATCAGATGGACGCCTTTCAAGTATTCCTACTTGGGGAGCTTAACCATATGAAGATGTGACAAGGGAGAATTCAATGACTGTCCATAAGAAAATTTCAGGTGGCGCGAAAGCCGTTCTTGGCGTAGCGACATTTGCAGCTCTAATGACCGGGGTAGCTTTTGCTGACCCTGCGCTAATTTATGACGCGGCTGGCAAAAACGATAAGTCATTCAACGAAATGGCTTGGAATGGTGCTGAAGCATACACCAAAGCAACCGGCAATTCATATCAAGATCTAGAGATTCAAACAGACGCCCAACGTGAGCAAGCGCTTCGTCGTTTCGCACAACAAGGCGCAAGCCCAATCGTTGTGCCAGGCTTCACATGGGCAGAGCCACTAACAGTTGTTGCTCAGGAATTCCCAGATACACACTTCGCCATTATCGATAGTGTTGTTGACCTTCCAAACGTGCGTTCAGTGTTGTTTAAAGAGCAAGAAGGCTCATTCATGGTTGGTGCCATGGCTGCAATGAAATCTGAAAGCGGTACAATCGGTTTTGTTACTGCGTTTGATTTTCCATTGTTGCAGGCATTCGGTTGCGGATATGTGCAGGGTGCAAAAGCAGCAAATGCTGATGTTAAAGTTCTGCAAAACTTCATTGGCACTGACTTCGGCGCGTTTAACGATGTTAACACAGCGGGCGAAGTTGGACGTTCTCAACTTGAGCGCGGCGCAGATGTAATTTATGCCGCGGCAGGTGCTGCTGGTGAAGGCGCTTTGCAGGCCGCTGTTGATGCAGGCAAGTTAGGCATTGGCGTTGATAGCAACCAAAACTATTTGTTCCCAGGCAACATGCTAACTTCAATGGTTAAACGCGTTGATTTGGCTGTGCAATCTGCATTCACAGACGAGCTGAACGATGAGTGGACATCTGGCGTTCAGGTGCTTGGTTTGGCCGAAGGTGGTGTTGATGCAGCGGTGGATCGTTACAATGCGGACCTCATTACTGCTGATATGCAAAAGATTCTAGAAGAATTGCGCGCGAATATCATTTCGGGTGAAATTGCAGTGCACGATTATCGTTCAGATAATTCTTGCCCAGTTTCTTAATCTGGACTTGGGAACGGTAACTCGACATGGTTGAGAACCAAACACAATCAGCCCAGCAGCCTCATCAGGCTGCTGGGTCAGTTCCTGCAATTGACCTAAAGGGCGTTTCAAAATCCTTTGGGCCGGTGCAGGCCAACAAAGACATCAACTTGACGGTTAAGCGCAATTCAATCCACGGTATCGTGGGGGAGAATGGTGCTGGAAAATCGACCTTGATGTCAATCCTTTACGGCTTCTACACGGCCGACGCCGGAGACATTTATGTCCATGGCGAAAAGGTGAAAATCAAAGATTCAAGCCATGCGCTCGAATTGGGTATTGGCATGGTGCACCAGCATTTTATGTTGGTTGAAAATTTCACGGTTTTAGAGAACATAATTTTGGGCGTTGAAGGGTCAAATCTTCTCGCACCAAGCAAGGCTGCGGCGCGCAAAGAACTGGCGCGACTAGCTGACGATTATGGTCTGGATGTAGATCCTGACGCGATTGTTGAGGATCTTTCTGTAGGCCAAGAGCAGCGTGTCGAAATCCTAAAAGCGCTTTATCGTGGCGCAGATGTGCTCATCTTAGATGAGCCTACCGGTGTTTTGACTCCTACCGAAGCAGATCAGCTTTTCCGCATTTTGGAGCAACTGCGAGACGAGGGGAAAACCATTATTTTGATCACGCACAAATTGCGTGAGATTATGGCAATTACGGACACGGTATCCGTAATGCGTCGTGGAACCATGGTGGGAACCGTGGACACTAAAGACACATCGCCAGACAAATTGGCTGAGATGATGGTTGGCCGTCGTGTGTTGTTGAAAGTTGAAAAAACTGAAGCAAAACCGACAGATAAAGTGCTTGAGGTCGAAAGCCTTTCCGTAACCGATGATATTGGCGTGCCGCGCGTTAAAAACGTGTCGTTTGATGTGCGCGCAGGAGAAATCGTTGGTATTGCGGGCGTCGCCGGCAATGGTCAAAGCCAACTTCTTGAAACCATTTCAGGCATGTTTGCACCGCTGCTGGGTGAAGTACGGATTAATGGGAAACCCATCGTTTTTGATGGTGATGGTGTAGCCGATGAAGTGCGGCGCATGGGGCTTGCCCATGTACCTGAAGATCGTCACAAAATGGGCCTGGTTACTCAATTTGAGGAATGGGAAAATTCCCTTCTGGGCTATGAAGACGCAGATAAATATGGATCAGGTCTTATTCTGTCACTGGATGCTGCCCGTGCTGAAGCGAACAAGCGTATCGAAAAATTCGACATTCGTCCGCAAAATGCACGGCTTAAAACTGCAAACTTTTCTGGCGGAAACCAGCAAAAAATTGTGCTGGCGCGGGAGATGGACCGGGATCTGGACATTTTGCTGATCGGTCAGCCCACACGTGGTGTTGATATTGGCGCCATCGAGTTCATTCACAAACAAATCATTGAACTAAGAGATCAAGGAAAAGCAGTGCTGCTCGTATCCGTCGAGCTGGATGAAATCCGCGCATTGTCAGATCGAGTGCTTGTGATGTTTGACGGCGAAGTCGTCACGGAGCTGCCACCAACAGCCAGCGAAAAAGAATTTGGATTGGCAATGGCCGGGTTAGACCCAGCCCAACAATAAGTCGGGGAGTAGCAATGAGCGCAAGACAACCATTGCCAAATTGGGCGTTGAACGTCCTGATGCCAGCCATGAATGTGCTGTTGGCACTATTTGTTGGCGGCCTCGCGGTCGCAATTATCGGCGAAAATCCTATTGAAGCCATGAGAGTGCTGGCCTATGGCGCATTCGGCAGCGGATACAATTTAGGGTTCACGTTGCACTATGCCACAAGCCTCACATTCACGGGGTTGGCGGTCGCTGTGGCGTTCCATGCTGGGCTATTCAACATTGGTGGCGAGGGGCAGGCCTATGTGGCCGGACTTGGCGCGATTATGATGGCTTTGTGGCTTGATCAAACCCATTGGGTTTTCGTGCTCGTTGGCGCCACAGTTGGTGCAATGACGCTTGGGGCGCTGTGGGCAGTTATACCTGGCTATTTGCAAGCTAAGCGTGGCAGCCATATCGTGATCACCACGATCATGTTCAACTTTATTGCGTCAGCATTCATGAGCTACATGCTCGCCCAAGTAATCACCAATCCGGGTGCAAATGCTGAGACGCGAACGATTGCAGAAACCGGACGCATTCCACTCCTGTCCGAATATTTTGAGTTCTTCAAACACTCTCCGGTCAATATCACTTTCATCTTTGGTATTTTGGCTTTGTTCTTCGTCTATGTGTTGATCTGGCGCACCAAACTTGGTTTCAAAATTCGTACATTGGGTTCAAACCCAGATGCTGCGCGCTATGCGGGTATTTCTGCTGTTACAATCATTATGATTGCCATGGCGATCGCTGGCGCGCTTGCAGGTCTAATGGCGGTCAACGAAGCCGTTAGTGTGCAAAAACGATTGGTCGTCGGCTATGTGCAAGGCTTTGGATTTGTGGGGATTGCGGTGGCCTTTATGGGACGAGCGCACCCAATCGGGATTGCGCTTGCTGCTTTGTTGTTTGGTGGACTTTATCAAGGCGGACAAGAATTGGCCTTTGTGATGCCATCAGTGCCAAGCGATCTAGTCGTGGTGATCCAAGCTCTGGTTATCCTGTTTTCTGGCGCTATGGACGAGATGTTTAAGCCGATGCTGGAACGTGTGTTTGGTGTGTTTCGACGACCGAAGGACGACGCTGAGACTGAAGCGAAGGAGGCGTAAATGGACTTGAACGATATTCTATCTCTGCTTAATTCCAGCGTACGATTTGCCGTACCGCTTCTCCTCGCTTGTCTCGCAGGCCTTTATTCTGAGCGCTCAGGCATTGTGGATATTGGACTTGAAGGCAAAATGCTGGGCGCGGCGTTCGCCGCTGCCGCCGTTGCAGCCATTTCAGGCAATGTCTGGCTAGGCATGCTCGCAGCGATTTTCGTTTCATGTTGCATGTCGATGATCCACGCGATTGCGTCGATTAACTTGCGTGGTAATCAAGTGATCTCAGGGGTCGCCTTGAACTTCTTGGCGCTAGGCGGCACTGTTTTTGTTGGTCACTGGCTCTTTAAGCGCGGCGGCAGTACGCCAAACCTACCCAAAGACGCGCGTATTGGCCCAATTGAATTGCCATTTGCGCAAGAAATAGGACAAGTTCCGTTTGTAGGCCCAATCTATGAACAACTGATTTCTGGACATTCAATTATCGTCTATTTCGCTTTTGCGGCTGTGCCGATAACCGCCTGGATTTTGTTTAGAACACGCTTTGGCCTTCGCCTTCGCGCTGTGGGTGAAAACCCTAAAGCATTGGATACAGCAGGTATTTCGGTGTTCGCGCTGCGTTATCAGGCTTTGATCGTCACTGGCGTGCTTTGCGGTATTGCAGGGGCTTATCTATCGACATCACAGGGCGCGAGTTTTAGCGATAACATGACTGCTGGCCGTGGATTTATCGCGCTTGCGGCTTTGATTTTCGCGAAGTGGAAACCTTGGAACGCACTGTGGACGTGCCTGTTGTTCGGTGTCCTCAGTGCAGCTCAAATTCGTCTGCAGGGTGTTGAGTTCCCGCTGATCGGCGAGGTGCCAGTGCAATTTATTCAGGCTGCGCCATATGTGCTGACAGTTGTGTTGCTCGCTGGCTTTATCGGCCGTGCGGTGCCACCAAAAGCGGTGGGTGTTCCCTACGTCAAGGAGAGATAAAATGGATGCGGTAACGCAAGCCCTTTATGATGCGGCCCAAAAGGTACGCAAGCATGCACACGTGCCATATTCTCAATTTCCTGTTGGTGCGGCAATTCTTGCTGACGATGGTAACGTCTATGCCGGTTGCAATGTTGAAAATGCTGCTTATCCGCAGGGCAATTGCGCTGAAGCATCTGCAATTTCTGCCATGGTTGGCGCAGGCGGTAAGAAAATTCACCGCATTTTTGTGATCGGCAAGGGGGTTGATCCTGTGACACCATGCGGTGGTTGTCGCCAGCGCATTCGGGAATTCGCCACAAAGGACACCGTCATCATTTGCACAGGCGAAGACGGCGACGAGAAAAGCTATACGATGGATGAAATCTTGCCGGATAGTTTTGGTCCGGAAAGCCTAGAGGCTGTAAAATGAGTGTTGCAGAAGCAAATGCCGAGATTATTCATGATCATGCGGGAAGTGAGCCAATTGAAATTGCTTTGGTGCTCGGCTCAGGCTTATCCGGCGTCGGCGACCTTTTAAGTGATCGCATCGAAATCGCATATGACGAATTGGTTGGTTTTCCAACCGGTGGCGTTTCCGGACACGGCAAGTCGCTTCTTGTTGGTCTGTTGAACGGCAAACGCATCGCAATCTTGACTGGCCGCGCGCACTTTTACGAAGAAGGTCGAGCGGACGTCATGCGCGTGCCGCTTGAAACAATGAAGGCCGTCGGCGTGAACACGCTGATGCTTACCAATTCTGCTGGTTCATTGGAAAAAGACATTCCGCCGGGCGAATTGATGATGATCGCCGATCATATCAATTATAATGGCACCAACCCGCTAATTGGCGAGCCAACCGACGACCGGTTCGTCAATATGGTTGATGCTTATGACCCACAAATCCGCAAACAGGCGCAAGCCATTGCCGACGAACTGTGGATCACGTTGAAAGAGGGCGTTTACGCTTGGTATTCGGGTCCAACATTTGAAACGCCTGCTGAAATTCGCATGTTTCAAACCCTCGGCGCAAATGCAGTCGGCATGTCGACGGTACCTGAGGCGATATTGGGACGATTTTTGGGTATGCGCGTTTGGGCATGTTCATCGGTTACGAATATGGGTGCGGGGCTTTCTGACGAAAATATCTCGCACCACCACACGAAAGAAATGGCGCTTAAAGGCGCGAAAAAACTCGAGCAATTGCTTGAGAGATTGGTTGGGGAGTTATGACCCTAAAAGCTGTAGAAATCGACGCGCACAACCACAATCACAAACGAAACCCGGGTTTTGATTTGGATTTGGGCTGGATGCGTCAGGTACGCATGAACCGCTCAGCACTTGAGCGTCGCGCATCAACCATCGGCACCCGCCGTTCGGTTAAAAAACAATGGCAAGCCGCTTGGTTGCTGCGGGCGATCACCATGATTGATCTGACAACGCTAAATGGCGACGACAGTGCGGGGCGTGTCGAACGACTATGCGCAAAAGCACGCCAACCGGTGCGTCCAGAGATTTTGGATGCGGTGGGTGCCAACGGGCTCAAAGTTAATCCTGGTGCAGTTTGCGTTTATCACAATTTTGTTGCAACGGCCGTTGAGGCGTTGAAGGGATCTGACATTCCCGTTGCTGCGGTTTCCACTGGTTTTCCTGCGGGCTTAACCCCGTTTGAAACCCGAGTGAAAGAAGTTGAAGCTTCTGTTGCTGCGGGGGCGAAAGAGATCGACGTCGTTATCGAACGTCATCATGTGCTGAACGGTGATTGGCAAGCGCTCTACGATCAAATGAAGGCCTTCCGCGAAGCATGCGGTGAAGCGCATTTGAAAACCATTTTGGGCACTGGCGAATTAGCCACCCAAACCAATGTGGCAAAAGCCTCTTTGGTTTGCATGTTGGCGGGCGCTGACTTCATCAAAACATCGACGGGCAAGGAAAAGGTCAACGCAGACTTGCAAACATCCCTGTCGATGATCCGCATGATCCGCTGGTTCCATGAAGAAACCGGCATTGAAATTGGCTATAAGCCAGCCGGTGGTATTTCGAAGGCGAAAGATGCGCTGACTTACATGGCGTTGATGAAAGAGGAACTGGGCAATAATTGGTTGCAGCCACACCTTTTCCGCTTTGGCGCGTCAAGCCTTTTGACAGATATCGAACGACAACTCGAACATAACGCGACCGGTCGCTATGCGGCGGATTATCGCCAACCGATGGTCTAAGGCGGGACAATGAACATTCCTGAGATTTTTAAGAACCTAGATTATGGTCCAGCCCCAGAGGGTGATGAGCAAGCGATGGCGTGGCTTGAAAGCCATGGCCGCAAGTTCGGCAGCTTCATTGATGGCGACTTTACAAAACCGGGCAAAACCTTTGCGACGACGAACCCTGCCAATGGCAAGGAACTGGCAAAAATCACACAGAGCACAAAAGCGGATCTTGACCGCGCGGTGAAGGCTGCGCGCAAAGCAACGGGCCCATGGCAGGCTTTGTCGGGATTTGAACGCGCTAAATATCTTTATGCCATCGCGCGTCAGTTGCAAAAACATGCGCGTTTGTTTGCGGTGCTTGAAACAATGGACAACGGAAAACCAATTCGCGAGAGCCGCGATTTAGACATCCCATTGGTGGCTCGCCATTTCTATCACCATGCAGGTTGGGCACAGCATATTGATCGCGAATTCCCTGACCATCAGCCATACGGTGTGTGTGGGCAGGTTATTCCTTGGAATTTCCCCCTATTGATGATGGCGTGGAAAATTGCGCCTGCTTTGGCTGCTGGCAACACGGTGGTGCTTAAACCGGCGGAACTGACATCTCTTACTGCATTACTGTTCGCTCAAATTTGCAAGGAAATTGATTTGCCAGCCGGTGTAGTGAACATCGTCACAGGCAATGGCGAAGTCGGCGCGGCGATCATGGAACATGATGGCATCGACAAGGTGGCGTTTACGGGATCAACAGGTGTCGGAAAAGCTATCCGCAAAGCAACGGCCGGATCAGGCAAAGGCATTTCGCTTGAACTGGGCGGCAAGTCGCCATTTATTGTATTTGAAGATGCGGATTTAGATAGCGCTGTTGAAGGGCTTGTTGATGCCATTTGGTTCAACCAAGGGCAAGTATGTTGTGCTGGATCACGGCTTCTCATCCAAGAGAGCATTGAAGAGCGTTTCATCAAAAAACTAAAAGCACGCATGGCCAAATTGCGGGTCGGCGATCCGCTGGATAAAGCCATCGATATTGGCGCTCTAATTGCGCCAATTCAGGTTGAGCGCGTTACTGAGTTGATGAAAAAGGGTGAAGCAGAAGGCGCGATTAAGTATCAGCCAGATGGCGATGTGCCAAATGATGGTTGCTACATGAAGCCGACCTTGTTCACCAATGTCAGCCCAGCCAACATTATCGCTAGCGAAGAAATTTTTGGCCCCGTTTTGGTGGCGATTAGTTTCCGCACGCCAGACGAAGCTGTCGCTTTGGCTAACAATTCTCGTTATGGATTGGCGGCCAGTGTTTGGAGTGAAAATATTAATCTAGCGCTTGATATCGCACCGCGCGTGAAGGCTGGGATTGTGTGGGTTAACTCCACAAATCAATTCGATGCCGCATGTGGATTTGGTGGTTACAAAGAAAGTGGCTTCGGTCGCGAGGGCGGTAAAGAGGGCATGGCGGCCTATCTTCGCCCGGTTTGGGAAACCAAACTCAAGCCGCTTCCAGCGACACCGAAACCTGCCGCACCAAAACTGTTCGAAACTGATGGTGTGGACCGTACCGCGAAGCTTTATGTTGGCGGAAAACAGTCACGCCCTGATGGCGGATATGCACGACCAATCACCGGAACAGATGGCAAGCTTATTGCTGAAGTTGGTGAAGGTAACCGCAAAGACATTCGAAATGCGGTGGAAGCGGCACGCGGTTCTTTAGGTTGGGGCAACAAGACGGCCCACCTGCGCGCGCAAATCCTTTATTACATGGGTGAAAATCTCGACTATCGAAAAAGCGAATTTGCGGATCGTTTGCGGGCAATGACGGGCGCGACGGCTGCTGCTGCAAACAAAGAAGTCGATCTTTCCATCGAACGCCTATTTGCCTTTGCTGGCTGGTCAGACAAATATGATGGTGCGGTGCACAACCCACCTGTGCGCAATATGACGGTTGCAATGGTCGAGCCGATTGGCGTAATCGGAATTACAGCACCAGATGAAGCGCCATTGCTTGGCGCTATTTCACTGTTGGCCCCAGCCATTGCTATGGGCAACACCACGGTGTTGGTGCCATCTGAACATGCACCCTTGGCGATGACGGATTTCTACCAAATTTTGGAAACATCTGATTTGCCTGGTGGCGTTGTGAACATCGTAACCGGTGAAAAAGACAGCCTGACCAAAACCTTAGTTGAGCATGATGGCGTGGACGCACAATTCTATGTTGGCGATGAAGCGGGTGGAAAGCGCGTTGAAGAGCTTTCAATCCACAATCTCAAGCAAACTTGGACCAACAAGGGTAAGCAGATTGACTGGACCAACAAGCAAATTTGCGATGGCCCGTATTTCTTGCAACGCACGACCCAAATCAAAAATGTTTGGGTGCCCTACGGCGCATAAAGGTGATGTATTATGGTCTTTTTGCCACAAGAAGTGATCGCCAGAAAACGCGATGGAGAACGACTTTCTAAAGAAGAAATCAGCGACTTCATCGCGGGCATGGTGTCAGGAGCGGTTAAGCCTGAACAGGCCGCAGCGTTCGCGATGGCCGTTTTTTTTCAGAATATGGAACTGGAAGAACGCATCGCGCTAACTGAGGCTATGCGCGACAGCGGCGAAGTGCTGGATTGGTCAAACTTTGATGGCGCGATCTTAGATAAGCATTCAACTGGCGGCGTGGGGGATAATGTATCCCTGATGCTTGCGCCGATTTGGGCCGCCGTTGGCGCCTATGTTCCCATGATTTCTGGTCGTGGGCTTGGCCATACGGGCGGCACGCTTGACAAATTTGATGCCATCCCCGGATACACAACCAGCCCAGACAATGAGCTGTTCCGCAAAGTTGTACGCGAAGCGGGGTGCGCGATTATTGGCCAAACAGCTGATCTCGCCCCAGCCGACAAAATGATGTACGGCATTCGTGATGTCACCGCGACCGTGGAAAATGTATCTCTCATCACCTCGTCAATTCTTTCCAAGAAATTGGCGGCAGGATTGGATGCACTTGTTCTTGATGTAAAAGTCGGCACCGGTGCCTTTATGCGCACAGCGGATGACGCGGACGAGTTGGCAAAAAGTCTTGTGCATGTGGCCAACGGCGCAGGGGTGAAAACGTCGGCTCTAATCACCGATATGAACGAGCCATTGGCCAGCGCCGCGGGCAATGCCGTTGAGGTGCGAAACGCGGTTGAGTTTCTAACAGGCGCTCATCAAGATCAGCGGTTGTTGGATGTAACAATTGAACTTGCTGCTTTGGGTCTTGGACTGGCTGGCATTGAAGGCGATATGAACGCTGCGCGCGAACAATGCCGTACAGTTTTGAATAATGGTGCAGCGGCGGAGCGGTTCGGCAAAATGGTTGCGTTGCTCGGTGGTCCGATGGATTTCATGGAAAATCATGCGCAATATTTGCCTAAAGCACCGATTATCCGTGATGTGTTTGCTGAAAGGTCAGGCCTTGTGACAGGCATCGATGCACGTGGCGTCGGCATGGGTGTTGTTGTGCTTGGTGGCGGTCGCACGACCCCGACCGACAAGCTGGATTATGCGGTTGGATTTGACCAGATCGCCTCAATCGGCACTATGTTGGACAATGAAACGCCAATTGCACGCATCCACGCCAGCGACGAAGATATTGCATCTGAAGCGGCAATGCGGCTGCGCAAGGCATACCAGCTGGACGGCGAAAGAACGAACAGCGAGTTGTTGCACGGGCTGATTACGGCCTAATTGTCTTCAATTTGCGTCCCTGAAGAAGGAGGCCTATATGCCCCGTGTAATTCTATGTGTACTCGATAGTTTTGGCATTGGCGGAGCGCCTGACGCCGCAGAATTTGGCGACGAGGGGTCAAATACGCTGGGGCACATTGCTGAAGCCTGCGCGAACGGCAATGGCGACAAAGACGGCTTGCGCAAGGGTCCGTTGATCATTCCAAATATGGATATGCTGGGCCTTGGCGCTGCAGCTCAAGCAGCCTCTGGCGAGTTACCCGCAGGTCTTTCTGGCGAACACAGAGCAGGTGTTTGGGCCCATGCAAGTGAAGTTTCAAAAGGCAAGGACACACCTTCAGGTCATTGGGAAATCGCTGGCGTGCCGGTTCCATTTGATTGGGGGTATTTCCCGGAAACAGTGCCTACGTTCCCTGAGGAACTAACACAAGAATTCATAAAACGTGCAAAATTGCCGGGCATCTTGGGTGACAAGCATGCCTCGGGTACTGTGGTGATCGGGGAGCTTGGCGAAGAGAGCATCAAGTCGGGTAAGCCCATCTGTTACACAAGTGCAGACAGCGTTTTCCAAATTGCAGCGCATGAAGAACATTTCGGCCTTGAGCGTTTGTATGAAATTTGTGAAGTCGCCTATGATCTGGTTAAGCCATACAATATTGGCCGCATAATCGCGCGGCCATTTGTTGGTGAAACCAATGCGGATTTTGTACGGACAGGAAACCGTCGGGATTTCTCCATATTACCACCCGAACCGACATTGCTTGATCGTGCGAAAGACAATGGGCGTCAAGTGTTTGCGATCGGAAAAATCTCAGACATATACGCCGCACAAGGGGTCACCCACAAAATCAAGGCCACAGGCAATATGGCCTTGTTTGACGCAACGCTTGATGCGATGGAAATGGCGCGTGACGGGGATTTGATTTTCACAAATTTTGTCGATTTCGACATGCTGTTTGGTCACACGAGAGATGTGCCGGGATATGCGGCAGCGCTTGAACAGTTTGACCGTCGTTTGCCTGAATTTATCACCAAGATGAATGAAGATGATTTGCTGGTGCTCACCGCCGACCATGGTTGTGATCCGACCTGGCGCGGAACAGATCACACACGCGAACAAGTTCCCGTTTTAACGTTTTCCCCAAATTTGACCAAAGGATCAGCGGGTGCAAGATCGACATTTGCTGATATAGGTGAAACAGTAGCGGCGTGGCTAAAATTGCCAGCAGGGCCACATGGGCGTAATTTTATCTAATTGCGCCATCTAAGAATGGGCAAGGGATAGAATTATGGGAAATGTAACAGTTGTTGATCATCCGCTGATCCAACATAAATTGACGATTATGCGGAATAAAGACACATCGACGGCCAGCTTCCGCCGGTTGCTTCGCGAAATAGCGCATCTATTGTGCTACGAAATTACCCGCGATTTGGAAGTTGAAGATATTGATATTGAGACCCCAATTCAGCCCATGAAATCGCCAAAGCTAAAGGGCAAGAAACTTGTTTTCGCCTCGATCCTGCGGGCAGGAAACGGATTGCTGGAAGGCATGCTTGATCTGGTGCCCGCAGCCCGGGTTTCCCATATTGGGCTTTACCGTGATCCTGAAAGCCTTGAGGCTGTTGAATATTATTTCAAAGCCCCATCTGATGTGGCCGATCGTCTCGTGGTGGTGGTCGACCCAATGCTTGCAACGGCAAATTCTGCCATTACAGCCGTAGATCGCATAAAACGCCGCGGCGCGAATAACTTGCGCTTTTTGTGTTTGTTGGCTGCGCCTGAAGGGATCAAACGCTTTCAAGAGGCACATCCTGACGTCCCAATTTTCACGGCTGCCATTGACGAGCAGCTCAATGAAAAGGGCTACATTGTGCCGGGGCTTGGGGACGCAGGTGACCGGATGTACGGCACACGCTAACGAGGATTAGCATCGATGAACATAGATGACCTGCTTGGCGAATGGACATTGATGTCAGCGGAAATCACCAAGGATGGTGAAACGACGTCTATTCTTGATCCGCGGCGAAAGTACATCAAACTGTTCACCCGTAACCATTTTTCGTTTTTCTCGGGTGTACCTGACCGCGATGCCTATTCTCCTGCCGTCACGGACGAGGAACGTTTAGAAGGAGCGAAGTCCTTCGATGCGGGCGCTGGTCGCTATGACCTTAACGGGCAGGACTATATCGAGCATGTGGATTTTTGCTCATACCCGAATTATGAAGGCCAATCGATTGCCTTCAAACTGACTTATGTCGACGATGTGCTAACACAAGAGGGGATATACCCCCTCAAGCGGCTAGGTTTTGCGGACAAAGATGGCTACTTGGTCGAAACCTATAAAAGACTAGCTAGCTAGCGCTCTAAGCGGCAGTCCCAACGTTATCAGTTCTTCGCGCAATTGTTCAGGCGACTGAAAATGAATTGCCTGCATGCCCACATATCGCGCTGCAGCGATGTTGGGGTAGCTATCGTCAATGAACACGCATTGATCAGCTGATAAGCCATACCGATCTAAAAAGCGGTGGTAAATGCGATAGTCTGGCTTAACCAGCCGTTCGTTGCCTGAAACAACAATCCCATCAAATTTTTGCAAAAACTCGAACTTTTCCAAACACTCATGGAACTTTTCGCGTGAGAAATTGGTGATGGCAAATGTTGGGATTTCTGCGGCGATCAACTCATTATGAATGTCAATCGTGCCATCATAAAGCCCCGCCAGCATTTCATGCCAACGTTTGTTGAACGCACTAATTTGATCAAAATACTGAGGGAACTGGTTGGTCTTCTCCTCAACGCCCTCTTGATATGTCTTGCCAGCGTCAAACTCCAAGTTCCAAAGTCCAGTGCACACATTGTCATAAAAGGCTTGCGCTTCTTCTTCCCCATCAAACAATTTGCGAAATAAGTACATGGGGTTCCAGTCAAGGAACACACCGCCAAGGTCAAAGACCGGAATAAGATTTTCCGTCATTATTTTGCTTTCAGTTTATAGAGATTTGAAGGTTGACCTAGTTCAATGAAATGCCAGCATCATGGCGCGGCCAATAGAAGAACCGTTTGTTTAGGGTTACACCTGATGTGAACACAAAATCGACAATTGGTGTCCATTCGTTGGTGGCCTCACCTACGATTATTGTTTTCAACTTTGACTGTTGAGCAAGGCGATTTGGAACGTCTATTATTTTTCCTACGGAGTGCGCCACTCCGCCATTATATCCTCGGCTCCAAACAACTTTGGCTACGCCGTTATTGTCAATTGCAACACTTGTAACAATTTGCTTGAGCTTAGCTGATGGGTAAGGCTCCATTATGAAGTCTGCGGCTTCAAAAAAGTCGTCAAGTGTGCTCCGTGTAATTGACCCATCTGTCCGGGCAACCAGATCGCCTACCGTTCCGGCCACGACGGCGAGGCGTCTGTCCATGATGACGAGACGGCTTGCTTCCGCACCACCAATGTAAACAAAAAGCATGACGGGCAAAATCAACGCAAACTCGACCGCGGCGATGGCGTGTTCGCTTTTGCGGAATGAAAAGAGCAACGCTGTAACGAAGTTTCTAATTTTTTTGTGCATCAGAACGGCTCGTTCATAAAGAGACGTGTGGAAGAGAATATCAGAGAGTCTCCATATTTTGAAAATCCATAGTCGAAGCCAAAAAACGTGTTCCATTTATAGTAGGCTTCAACAAGAATGACCTGAGTCTGTTGCCCCGAGCGAAATTCTTCGACCAAAGTCCATTTTCCATCTTTGTCCACAGGAGGAGTTGTATCTGCGTCGGCAAAAGTAGCTATGGGTCGAACACGAAGTTTTATCTGAGGGCAGTCGAGCAATCCAAAGGTATTGTCACATATCTTGTTTTTGAATGTCTCAGGTGAATAGCCTGCTGTCGTTGCTTCGCCGATCATAATTAGGCGGGCTGCATCGTCCACGGCATTATCAAAAACCTGACTGCTTAATAGATATAATCCAGTTTCAAATATGACGCCAAGTATGGAAAAGAATGGGACGGCCAAGAGAGCAAATTCAATTGCAGTTACCCCATCGTCTTCGCGATGGAGCAATTTGGCTTTGCGTAGAAGTAATCTCTTGAACGACAAGATCTGCATCAACTTATTTCCCAAATAGGAATTTTCGTCAGAATCCAGTATTCATCAAAAGAATTACAATTGAATTGATTTAAACGCTCGAAGCTGACTCAATATTTGTAATTCTAGTTCTCGGTCCCGACACTTGCCGCAGTGGAAAGTGAATTTGCCACTTGGCCAACAAAGGTGGGGTCGTCTCCACCAATTGCCATTGGCTGACAATTTGGCGTACAGGACATTGAAGTCTTCGCCATGCCTTGAAACACGGTCACGACGTTCTTGTTGTCCGCACTGACATGCACGATGATGTCGGCAATTGGATTGCCCACGGAATCCAATGCAATAAGGTTGGTGCTACCATATCCCTTACCCGTTAGGACGAGTGTTCTTGGGTCCTGTATTACCGCATCGGCAATAACGGGGTTCCCAATAACAACGGTAGACGCTGCCGACGGCAACCGCAAAATTCGCGCCATATTCATCATGACCTTTACTTCGCTTTGTGCGTCAGACGCTAATGCTGGACTAGAAACAATCAACCCCAACACGATCGTACAAGCCGCTAAAACTGCTTTTGTAAATGACATGATTTATCCTGCTTTACTTAGAACTCTTGCCTAAGGATGACCAATAATGGTGAACAAATGGCAAATTATCGTAATGTCATTCAGATTTTGTAAATTGTAGTTCCGGCGTCGTAGCGTAACATCTGCGCTGTCGCTCCCCAGTTTTGTTAACGATCTAGTAATCATGTTTGGTAATGAACTGGTAAGTATAAGTAAAATCAATGAGTTGCCTCGAATGTCGATTGGTCAAATTAACTCAATCTCAAGAAACCGGGCATAGTGTTGACCTCGAGTTCGATGGTGAGGATCGGACAATATTTTTGTCACGTTGTGGCATGGAGCAAGGAGCAATATAATGACTTTGGTAAAAAAGTTTTTGAATGACGAATCTGGTGCAACAGCAATTGAGTATGGTTTGATTGCAGCACTTATCGCAGTGGTAATCATTGGCGCGGCTACAGCGCTTGGTGACTCGCTATTCGCAACATTCAACAAAATCACTGTTGAACTAGGCGGAACTGCAGCAACTAAGAAGTAATCTTTGATGAGTGGTTTATCGCCATTCAATTTGCGAATGTAATTTAGAGGGGCGAATGGCCCCTCTTTTTTTATGTGATTTACGCCAGTATAACTATTTTTAACTAATTTTCGCACGATACGGTATTTTAACAACAGCGGAATTTTGGATGTTTTTCTCAATCTTGGCGATATTTTATCCATTCATTATGGCTCTTGCAGCAGCTTATGACTTGCTGACAATGCGTATCCCAAATTGGATTTCCATAGCATTGATTGCTGGTTTTGTTGGCCTAAGCTTGGTAATCGGTTTTCCTTTTCAACAAATCGGAATGCACTTGCTAGTTGGTTTTGCAGTACTGGTGGTGGCATTTTTGCTTTTCATACCTGGTTGGATTGGCGGCGGTGACGCAAAATTTGCGGCATCAATTGGTTTGTGGGTTGGATTGGAAAATATTGTGGAATTTCTTGTTTATTCCGCGTTTTTTGGTGGCATACTTACACTAGGGCTACTCTTGTTTAGGTGGTTGGTGCCGCAGGCTGCCCTGCCAAATGTTGAATGGATACTGCGATTGCATGATAAATCCATCGGTGCGCCATACGGAATTGCACTGGCCGCAGGCGCTATGATTGTCTATGTCAATTCGGCAATTTACCTTGGGTTGATGTTGCCTTAGAGCTTTGCTGGTCAACAAGTCTGATCAATTTAGTATCTATTAACGCTAATTCCCAAGACTCGGTTAACCAAACTTTGACCCTTTGAACCGATACTCCTGTGAAAGTGATGTGCGAACTCTTGCGCATTATTGTGTTTCAACCGGGGTATGAGTGTAATGAAACCGGCGCGTATTCTTTTACTAGCAGTAGCTTTGATTGCAGGCGGACTAGCCGCATTTTTTGCCTTAAATAGTCGATCTTCTAGTCCGGCTCCTGAACAAGTTGCTGCGCCTTTTGTCGAACAGACAAAAGTTCTGGTCGCCAACAGAACAATCGGTATTGGTGAACGTTTGAACGCTGACATGCTTAGTTGGCAAGTTTGGCCGGAAGACGGCATTCGGTCAGAGTTCGTGACTGACAAGGCCCTCCCCGATGCAATTAGTCAGCTTGACGGGGTTGTTGCGCGTTTTGAGATTTTTGTTGGTGAACCTGTTCGGGAAGCCAAATTGGTGCGATCTGATCAAGGATACTTGTCAGCAGTGATTGGGCAAGGCATGCGCGGCGTCTCGATTACGGTATCTGCAGAATCTGGCGCAGGTGGCTTTATTGTTCCAAACGATCGGGTCGATGTCATTGTTACTCAGCCCTCAGAGTTTGGAGAAGTTTCTCAAACTGTGCTGACCAATGCTCGAGTATTGGCGATCGGACCGCGTATCGGTGAAAAAGGTCTGACAGGTGAGAACCCCAATGAGGAAGTTGTATTTGAAGCGGATACCATTGCGACATTGGAGTTAACGCCGGTACAAGCTGAAACAATTGTGAATGCATTGAAAATTGGCGAACTGTCCCTGACCCTGCGTTCGATAGTGGATTTTGCGGATGGCCCAGCAACTGATGCTCTCAGCAACGACTCCACCGTTCAATTTATCAAAGCGGGAAGGTCAACATCGTCTAGAACAAGTGTTTCCCCAACGGCTGATACAACCGTCGTACTGAACGCTGCTCAACCAATTTTCAGCCAGACCTCAAGCGCACTTCCTCAAGGAAATTCGGGAACGTATGTCGATGATGGTCAGTCACCACCACAACAGCAATAGGAGTAAACTCGATGGCAAAATTTGTTTCTGTTGCAAACCGGCAATTTGACCTGAATGCGATGACGCGTTGGATGATGTTGGTTAGCGTTTTGTTGGCAATTCTTGGTGCAATGATCCCACAAGCCTATGCCGCGGCCGGGCAGCTCAGGATTTCACGCAGTCAGGTAGGCAAGGAGCACCGCGTAGAATTGGGGCAAAATAAGTCTCTCATTATTGAGCTTCCGCTCAATGTAAAAGAGATGATTGTGTCAAACCCGACAGTCGTAAGCGGAATTATGCGATCCAAGCGACGCGCCATAATTCAAAGTGTTAGTTTAGGTGAAGCTAATATATTGTTTTTAAATGATAATGGGACACCCATCGCTGTAGTTGATGTTGTAGTTCGTCAATCAAGCAAGGGGCTTGAAAGCACGATAAAGCGGTTAATTCCAACGAGCAACATTAACGTTGAGAACTTTGATGGGCGCCTTGTGCTATCCGGCAAGGCATCGAGTGCGGACGATGTCAATCGTGCATTGGAAATTGCCGGAAAATTCGCTGAAGACCCAGCATTTGTAACAAGCGTGATTGACGTCGACGGCGCACAACAAGTCATGCTCAAGGTGACAATTGCCGAGGTTCAACGTGATACTGTGAAGCAATTGGGTATCAACCTAGGTGGTTCATTGACGGTTGGTGGCCTCTCTACGAAACTGATAACGGGTAACAGCCTTGGTGGAGTTTCCGGACTGGTTGCACCAAACACGGTTACTTCAGGTTTTTCTCTTGGTAATTTAGCAATTGATGCGACGATCAAAGCGCTGGAACGCCGCGGTGCCTTGCGCACATTGGCAGAACCAAACCTGACTGCTTTGTCGGGTGCTGAAGCCGAGTTTTTGGCAGGCGGTGAGTTCCCAGTTCCGGTTAGTTTCAAAGATGGCGAGATCGCTTATGAGTTCAAGGAGTTTGGAGTAAAACTGAATTTCAAGCCTGTTGTTCACACCGGTGGCATCATTTCTCTTGAAGTGGAAACTTCAGTTTCTGAATTGAACGCTGAAGGTGGGTTTACTGTTGGGACGGTCAACATTCCGGCGACCAAAAACCGCAAAGCAAAAACGTCTGTGAAAATGCCGTCTGGTTCAACGTTGGCGTTAGCTGGCTTGATCGAAGACAAACAACGTCAGCAATTCAACGAAGTACCAGGCTTGGGCAAAATTCCGATTTTGGGAACATTGTTTAGGTCTCGTGACTTTATTCGTTCTCAAACTGAATTGCTGATTTTGGTCACACCATATTTAGCTTCTGCTGGGCAAAAACATGATTTTGACTTGCCAACAGACAAGTTTGAGTTTGCAGACGATGCTGCAGCCAATTTCCTTGGCCATATGGAAAAAATGTATGGCGTTGGCAACAAAGAAAATGGCGACCTACAAGGCTCAGTTGGCTTTGTACTTGATTAAGCGTGCACAGATTGAATTTGGAGTATTAAGATGAGTGATCACAATGATGATCTGAGTGGACAGGAAAGTGCCGCGATGACCGGTGCACGCTTGGTGCCGCACATTACCATTCAAGCTTTCTGCGAGAACGCCAAAACTGCCCAGATGGTGGAACAAGCGGTCGCTGATCGTCGAATGAACAAGGTGGCGTTGACCACCCATAATGGTGGCATAAACGCAGCTATCGAGATCTACAGGGTCAATCCAACGCCAAACTTAATCGTGTTGGAGTCCTCATTGCCGGGTGACGAACTTTTGACGGCGTTGGAAACTTTGGCGGGCGTTTGTGACGCGTCGACCAAAGTCGTCGTCGTCGGCCATGCAAACGATGTCGAATTATATCGAAAACTCATTCGATTTGGCGTCTCTGAATATCTTGTTATGCCCATCGCAAGTGCAAGCCTGGTGGATACAATATCAGAGCAATTTGCATCGGATTCATCTGAACCAATCGGCCGCACCATTGCATTTTTGTCGACCAAAGGTGGCGCGGGATCCTCTACAGTTGCCCACAACACGGCCTGGGCAATTTCACAGGCTGTCCGTCGCGATGTGTTGATTTTGGACATGGACTTACCGTTTGGGACCGCAGGGTTAAACTACAATCAGGAGCCACCACATGGATTGGCCGATGCCGTATTCTCGGCTGACGGCGTCGATGATGTGGTTGTTGAACGCTTGATGTCCAAATGTGCAAATCATGTGAATTTGCTGACGGCTCCAGGTACACTTGATCGGGACTATGATTTCGAAGAACGTTCGTTTGAGCAGATCGTCGAAATTTGCCAGAAGAATATCCCCATCGTCGTGCTCGACTTGCCACACACTTGGAATGCATGGGTGCGCCACACACTTTCCACAGTAGACGAAATTGTTTTGGTCGCAGAACCTGACCTCGCAAATCTAAGAAATGCAAAGACCATGTTGGACAAGCTAAAAGAGCTACGCCAAGGTGAGGCTGAGCCATTGTTGGTTTTGAACAAAGTTGGCGTTCCAAAACGACCTGAAATTGCGACAAATGAATTTGCGGCGTCCATCGATGCGGAGTGCTTCGCTGAAATCTCGTTTGAACCCGCGCTTTTCGGATCTGCTGCCAATAATGGGCAAATGATCGCAGAGATCAGTGCATCGCATAAGATTAATGACACTTTTAACAGGCTTGCGATGAAAACCACAGGCCGGGATGAGCAGGCAGGCGCCGCTAGAGGCGGTGTTTTGCCAGAATTGTTGAAGAAACTAAAGCTCGCGTAAATTTGACTTTGAGTTAGGGTAATTATGTTTGGGAAACGCACTAGTTTTGGCGGAAATACGAATGGCGCAGCGCCGAAAGCGGCAGCACCGGCGAAGCCAGAGCCTGCGGTAGAGCGCGCTGCCCCGCCAAAATTGCAGAAGCCTGCAGTACCCGCGCAAAAAGCGCCCAAAGCCAAACCAAGAACCGAGCAGGTCTTGGACGTAGACGGTGACATCAAAAATCGTGGCGCAGATTCTGAATATTACAAAACCAAGTCTTCGGTTTTCAATGCTCTGATCGACTCTATTGATCTGAGCCAATTGGCAACCATGGAGATTGAGTCAGCACGCGAAGAAATTCGCGACATTGTTTCCGAAATTATTGCGCTGAAATCCATTGTGATGTCGATCTCTGAGCAAGAGGATTTGCTTGAAGATATTTGTAATGACGTTTTGGGATATGGCCCACTTGAACCGCTACTAGCCAGAGATGACATCGCAGATATCATGGTCAATGGCGCCGTTCGCACCTATATCGAGGTGGACGGCAAGGTTCGTCTGACGAATGTCCAATTCCGCGACAATGCGCATTTGATGAATGTGTGTCAGCGAATTGTAAGCCAAGTCGGCCGTCGTGTTGATGAATCGAGCCCGATTTGTGATGCGCGTCTGCCTGATGGGTCTCGTGTGAATGTGATCGGGCCACCATTGGCGATCGATGGTGCTTCGCTCACCATCCGGAAGTTTAAGAAAGACAAGTTGACCCTTGATCAGCTCACAAGCTTTGGCTCGATCTCGCCAGATGGCGCAGAGATCCTGCAGATTTTGGGCAAAGTGCGGGCCAACATATTGATTTCAGGCGGTACTGGCTCGGGTAAGACGACATTACTGAATTGTTTAACCGCTTACATCGAACCAGATGAACGCATTATTACTTGTGAAGATAGTGCTGAACTTCAGCTTCAACAGCCCCATGTCGTAAGATTGGAAACTCGCCCACCAAATCTAGAGGGTGAGGGTGAAATCACGATGCGCGATCTGGTGAAGAACTGTTTGCGGATGCGTCCAGAACGCATCATTGTGGGTGAGGTTCGTGGACCTGAGGCATTTGACTTGTTGCAGGCGATGAATACAGGCCACGATGGTTCCATGGGTACGTTGCACGCAAACTCACCCCGTGAAGCGCTTTCTCGGTTGGAATCCATGATCACCATGGGAGGATATTCACTTCCTTCCCGCACCATTCGGGAAATGATTGTTTCGTCTATTGATGTGGTGGTGCAGGCCGCGCGTTTACGCGATGGGTCTCGTCGGATTACTCATGTTTCCGAAATTATGGGAATGGAGGGTGACATTATCGTGACCCAAGACATTTTCCTCTACGACATTGTCGGCGAAGATGCGAATGGCGATTTGATTGGTCGTCATAGATCAACCGGCATTACAAAACCAAAATTCGCTGAGCGTGCACGCTATTATGGCGAAGAGTTGAACCTCGTTGAGGCACTTGAACGAGCAAATGCAACTGATGCGGGGGCTGCTTAAATCATGTCACCGCTTGTTCTTATTTTGCTTTCTGTTTTCGCGCTCGGTGCGGTGGGTTTGGCGTTTGCACCGGGCATGTCCGGTGGAGGACGGGCAGACAAACGCATCAAAGCACTTTCTGCGGGAGAACGTACGAATAGTCGGAAAGGTCGCAACGATCCGCAGAAGCGGCTCACCGACCGTCGTAAGTCTCTTCAAGACATTCTTGATGAGCAAAATGACACGAATAAGAAGAACAAGCGACCTTCGTTAAAGAAGAAGCTTGCCCATGCAGGCATGCGGATTTCTGTTGGGGCGTTTTGGCGCAATGCGGTGATATTCGGCAGTTTAGTGTTTGTCGTTGCTTGGCTGACAGGTGTTCCAATACTATTCGCGATTGTCTTTGGTGCGGCCGGCACTTATGTGGTGCCAATGTGGTACGTAAAGCGACGTACGCGTAAATATCAAGCAAAGTTCCTCGATGAATTTCCGAATGCAGTGGATTCTATTGTTAGGGGTATTCAGTCTGGTATGCCGTTGAACGAGTCAATGCGCCTGGTCGCCAGTGAAGCAAAAGAACCCGTTAAAACAGAGTTTACACGTCTTGTGGAGCAACAGGCTGTTGGTAAGAACATGGCCGAAGCCGTGCCAATTTTGTTTGAACGTATACCAATTGCAGAAGTGAACTTTTTCGTGGTTGTTATCACGGTGCAGCAACAATCAGGTGGCAATCTATCTGAAGCCTTGAACAACCTTGCGACGGTATTGCGCAACCGAAAAAAGATGAAAGCAAAGGTGAAAGCCGTTTCGTCCGAAGCAAAGGCCTCAGCTGGCATTATTGGTTCATTGCCGTTTGTTGTGTCGGCCCTCATTTCTGTGGTCAGTCCAACCTATATGTTGCCCTTGTTCACGACGCCGACTGGAAACATGTATTTGGGGATTGCGGCGGGCATGATGGCTTTCGGGGTCTTTGTAATGAACAAGATGATCCAATTTGACTATTAAATTCAAAACTTTGAAACGAACAGCTCTATGAGTATTGTAAGCACTGTCACAAATCCGGATTTCATTGTTGCAACCCTAGCTGCAATTTCTGCCGCAGCAATTGTGTTTACGTTTGGCATGCAATTCAGCGACAAAAAAGATGTAAAGTCGCGTATCAAAAAGGTTGCAATTGAGCGGGAACGGCTGCGGGTCGATGAAATTTCGAGATTGCGGGGCGAAGACAAGAACGCGCGTCGAAAAAAAGAGTCTTCTGAAACTGTTACTAAAATCGTTGAGCGGTTCGACTTAAAGAAGGCGTTTGCTGATGAGCAAACCGCGAAAAAACTTGCAAGAGCAGGGTATCGGGGGCCAACGGCCGTGACGACATTTGTGTTTTTGAGGTTTGTTGTCCCACTCGGCATGACAGTTTTAGCTGCGTTTTACTTCATTTTCATCTTCAACAAAGATGGGCCGTTATATCTATCTCTAACCTATGCTGTTGGCGTAGGTATTGTCTCTTCTTACCTACCAGTCATCTTGTTGAAAAACCAAACCACCAAGCGCCAACAGTCCATTAAGTCTGCATGGTCGGACTGTTTGGATCTCTTATTGTTGTGCGTGGAAAGTGGCATGTCGATTGAGCATGCATTTAATCGCGTGGCCAACGAGATTGCGATTCAAAGCCCAGAACTTGGCGAGGAACTCACACTTACAACGGCGGAGTTATCATTCTTGGATCGTCGAGCGCGTGCGTTTGAAAATCTATCTGACCGAACTGGGTTGGACATTGTGAAAAATGTGATGACCGCACTAATTCAGTCCGACAAATATGGTACGTCTGTGGGTAGCTCACTGCGTGTAATGGCCGAGGAAGGCCGTGAGATGCGCATGATGGCGGCCGAACAAAAGGCTGCAGCATTGCCGCCTAAGCTAACAGTGCCGCTCATTTTGTTCTTCTTGCCAGTTTTGTTCATTATGATTATGACACCCGCCTTGCTCACAGCCTTCAGTTGAATGAAAAGACGGTATCTAGAAACGGTCAGGGTGAATAGGATTTGAGTTTTGTACTTTGCCAAGACGCAATGATTTTCTGAAATCAAAACAGAAAATGTGGCGCACCGATTTAGATCGACGAGCTACTTCTTACCTTTGATAAGGTCCCATTTATTCTGTTGGGTCAACAGCGCGCGAATGTAAGCCATGTTGCTTTCAACCGCAGCTGGTTCAAGCTCTTGCGCATAGATGCCACGAGCCTCGTCAAACCGACCTTGTAAGCCAATCACTAGGGCAAGGTTCTGTCGTATTTTGCCTGTTGCGCCAGGCAGGGTCGTTGCACGTTTAAGACTGTTTTCCGCTTTGGCTAGGTCGCCTGTCATCGCATAGGACAGACCCATATTAGCATATATTGAAGCCTCATTTGGCGCTGATACGAGCGCTTGGGCATAAAGGGCACGTGCTTGCGTGTTTTGCCCCATCTGATCAAGGATGGCGCCTTTGACGCTCAGTACATTCCAATGCGGGGACTCAATGCGAATTGTCGCATCGATGATGTTCAACGCTTGCTGGAACCGTCCGCTAGAAGCCAATGCTTTTGCATAGGCCAGAGCAATATCTCGGTCTTTAGGATTGTTGAGCCGTGCTTTTTCGAGCACCGATACCGCTTGTCCAGCTTGTCCTGCAGAACGAAGAGCCGCTGCATAATATACAGTGATCCTTACATCGCGAGGGTTCTGTTGATATTTTTGGCCCAAGTCTTGGACAGCACCAAGCTTTTGCGCTTGCGTCATGCCAGAAAAATCCGGCGTCCGAATGGCACTTCCGCCCCTGCTGGCAGCACATGCGTTTAAGGCAATTGCTGCAACACCGGCGAGGGCCAGTACGCGCAGATTTTTCAGGTGAGATGAGCGAAACATTTGGTTCAAATTCTCTCCAACTAGACGCAAGCCAATCCAAAAAGGCTTACAAATTCAATAAATCATTAACCCTAACAGGGCGTTAAAGTTGCTTTGGTTGAACCATTTGCAAATCGCTGAAATCAGCGATAACTCTGTTACCAAACAACAAAGACAAAACGGGATATTATGACCAAATCCATCACATGCGTCTGGCAAGGCGATCAGAGCCAATTGGCGACACTTACACAAACGCAACGGGCGTGGCTAAAGGCCAACGAATTTGAAGGAAAGGCCGGTAGCTTGCTCGCTGTGCCTTCTAATAATGGTAGTATCGATCAGTATGTTTTTGGCATGGGGGAAAAGGGCAAATCGCACCCCATGGTCACCGGGCTTGCAGCGAGCAAATTGACAGACGGTGAATTTGATCTTGTTGGCGAATTCGACAACCCAGAAATTGCAGCGCTAGGATTTCGTCTGGGCGCCTACCAATTCAATAATTTTAAGAAAAGCAACGCCTCTGTTTCGCTTGGAAAACTTTCTGGTGCGGATAGTGCACAAGTCTCGATCATGGCAGAATCAGCTGAAATCGCCCGGGATCTCATCAATCGGCCTGCCAATGACTTGGGACCGGACAATTACGAGACATACATTCGCGAGTTCGCTAAAAAGCACGGCGCCGATGTGAAATCAGTTGTTGGAGACGACTTGCTGAAGCAGAATTACCCAATGATCCATGCTGTTGGTCGCGCTTCGGCCCAGGCGCCGCGCCTGCTGGACTTTACATGGGGAAATGAAGATGCGCCAAAGGTCACATTGGTCGGCAAAGGCGTGATCTTTGATAGCGGTGGATTGGATATCAAGCCAGCCGCAGGCATGCTTTTGATGAAGAAGGATATGGGCGGTTCGGCCAATATTTTGGGTCTTGCCCATTCCATCATGAGCGCAAAACTGCCTGTTCGGCTTCGGGTGCTTATTCCAGTTGTTGAAAATGCTATCTCTGGCTCAGCTTTCCGACCCGGTGACATTCTGCCCTCGCGCAACGGTATGAGTGTGGAAATTGGTAACACGGATGCTGAAGGTCGCCTAGTGCTGGCTGATGCGCTCAGTCTGGCGGATGAGGAAAGTCCAGAAATCATTATTGATATGGCGACGCTGACCGGCGCGGCCCGTGTAGCGGTCGGTACGGAACTTGCCGCATTGTTCTCAACTGACGACAGCTTTGCTAGTGAACTTATGACCGAAGGCGTGCCTTCGTCCGATCCATTGTGGCAACTGCCATTGTGGAACAATTATGATGATATGCTCTCTTCTTCCATTGCCGACGTAAATCACATTTCTGCCGGAGGCTTCGCCGGTTCGATCACAGCGGCGTTATTCCTAAGAAGGTTTGTCAAGAACGCCAAAATCTGGAGCCATATCGATATGATGGCCTGGGCAGATAAACTACGCCCCGGTCGTCCTTTGGGCGGCACTGAGCAAGGACAGCGTGCAGCTTATTTGGCGCTCAAAAAGCGGTTCCCCAAAAGCTAAAGCTATGACAATCAGTCGCGTGGTTTAATAGCCGCGCGACACATCTACAATATGTAACAATTCGCCAGATTTTTCATATCTTGCGATCTGCGCCGTAACCAGTTTGACGCCAGCATCAGTGCCTGAGATCGCGGCGATATGGGGCGTGATGTAGCAATTGTCGAGCGCCCACAATGCACTGTCTTGGGGCAGGGGCTCCGTCTTAAAGACATCTAAGCTGGCAGCCCCAAGTGTGCCGTCTTGCAGCGCGACGGCAATATCATCTTCATTCTGATGTCCGCCGCGCGCCGCATTGACAATAGCAGGACCGCCCGGCAAATGTCCGCGCCGCAGTTTTTTGAAATTGTCCATGCACAAAATATCTTGAGTTTGTGGTGTGAAGGGCAACAGGCAAACCAAGATATCGGTCCGGTTCAAAAAAGCATCAAACCGGTCTGCACCTGAAAATTCCTCTATGCCAGCGATGTTTTTCGGACTGCGTGACCAACCGGCTACATTGTACCCCAAATGGCTGAGCTTTTCGGCCGCGTCCTTGCCCAACTGACCAAGCCCCATAATGCCCACATTAATGGTAGAGGCGCGTTCGGGATAATATTGATCCCAAGCCCTAGCTTTTTGTTCACGCAAGTAACGGGTAGTTTGTCGGTGATGCATGCCGACATTCGTTACGACATAATCGGTCATACACTGGGTAAGCTCGTCATCGACAAAACGCACGATTGGAACGCCGGCTGGCAGCCGTGGATGCTTGACGATGCCGTCGACACCTGCGCCCAATGAAAATATCACTTCAAGATTTTCAAGCCCATCAAACGCATCATCTTCGGGTTTCCAGATGTAAATGTACTTGATGTCTTCTGGATCATAATCGTCCGCTCGGGTCACAACCTTGTGGTTAGGCAATGCCGCGCGAAAAGCGTTCGCCCATTCTTGTTCGCTGACATCAGCCAGGTGCATCAACAGGGTCATGAAAATCTCCAAGAAAAAGAAAAGGCCGCGCCATTTATGGAACGACCTTTTTTATTCGTCTAACCGCTTAAAGCGGAATTGGTTCGCTTACTCTGTTGGGAATGCAACAGGGGTATCTGACAATGTCTGCAGATAGGCCAAGAGATTTGCCCGGTCGGCATCTTTTTTCAAACCGGCAAAGCTCATCTTAGTACCCGGTGCATAATCTTTTGGCTTAACCAAAAAGTCATTCAGATCGGCATATGTCCAAATTTTGCCTACACCCTTATAGTCAACCAAAACGTCCGAATAGCCAAAACCTTCAACTGCGGCCATTGCTCGGTCAACGATACCGTAAAGTGCTGGACCGACTTTGTTTGCCCCACCTGCTTCAGCTGTGTGACATGCTGAACACTTTTTAAATACTTTTTCGCCTTTGGCTGCATCTGCGCCCACCAAAAGCGCGGCAATTGAAACAACTTCTTCTGCCGTTTCGCCACCAGCGTCGCCGCCATGCCCATCGGCTTCAGCTTCAAGTGTGTAACCACCGCCGGCGCCGGGTTCAGTGTGATACGCAGCCTCTGCCAAAAAGCCTACGCCCATGATG
Organism: Maritalea sp. YIW29; assembly: GCF_057219265.1. NCBI lineage: Bacteria > Pseudomonadati > Pseudomonadota > Alphaproteobacteria > Hyphomicrobiales > Devosiaceae > Maritalea > Maritalea sp. YIW29. Next base: position 38,951 of record NZ_JBXVVF010000002.1, on the reverse strand, counting down.
AACAAAAACGTGCCTAGAACCGCGCCAAAAATTTTCTGCAGGTCAATCGAATTCATTTTATGTCTTCTCCACGCCATCGCCCCAATTCCGATGGCAAATTTGCATTGCTTGAATACCACTATCCAAACCAAACTGATTCCCGCAAGTGATTTACGAAACCAGCTATTCGCGCGCGGACCTTATATATTAGGCTCGCATGGCGCAACTCCCTACATGCAATCTGCGACATTTGAGCCTGCAGATTACCAAATTTTGTCGTTGTGACGCGTTTTGCCGTCCCAATTTAGCCGTCAGTTTAGCGCATTGACTCTTAACCAACGCTTGTTGATATTGCGCTGCACAATTCAAAGATAGATCAAGGTTTACATCATGTTAAAAGTGGCATTTCAGGGCGAAAAAGGTGCATTCGGACACGCGGCGGTCAATGCTGTATTTCCCGATGATGAGGCTTTGCCATGCGTAACTTTTGAAAACACAATTGCCGCTGTGCAAAATGGTGATGCAGACTATGCGATGGTGCCTGTGGAAAATTCACTTTACGGCCGAATTACAGATATCCACCACATTTTGCCCGAAAGCGGGCTAAAAATCATCGGTGAGCATTATCACCGCGTGAATATGTGTCTGCTTGGCATCAAAGGTACGAAACTGGGCGAAGTTGAGGAAGTGCAAAGCCTCTCAGTAGCGCTGGGCCAATGCCGCAAGTTCATTCGCGACCACGATTTGCTTGCCATCAACGCAGTGGATACCGCAGGGTCAGCTCGCGAAGTTGCAGAACATAATGACAAGCGCCGCGCCGCGATCGCTTCGAAATTGGCGGGTGAAATCTACGGTCTTGATCTCTTGGCTGAAGATATCGAAGACGAAGACCACAACACAACACGTTTTTTGATCATGTCGCGCGAAATGCTTAAAGTTGAGGCGAGCACGCCGGACATTAAAACTACCTTTGTTTTCCGCGTGCGCAACGTTCCCGCTGCCTTATATAAAGCAATGGGTGGTTTTGCGACGAACGGGATCAATATGACAAAGCTAGAAAGCTATATGGTGGACGGCAATTTCACTGCGACGCAGTTTTATGCGGATATTGAAGGCCATCCAGACGATCGCGGGGTGCGCTTTGCGATGGAAGAGCTAGAGTTCTTCACAGACTACATCAATGTTTTGGGTGTCTATCCGTCAAAGAAAAGCTAGATCGCGACGGGTGATGGGCACTGGGTGGCGTTGGTCATGTTCAAAATCCAATCAAGCTCTTGCAATCTAGCTAAAGATAACCGATATATCGCGTTGGAAGGTTGGTGCGGACGAACCGCTCGCCAACTGGGTCAGGTCCGGAAGGAAGCAGCCCTAACGAGTTTGGAACGGGTCGTTGCCAGCCTTCTGCCTTTGCTTAGCGCAAAAAATTAGGACATCAGATTAGAATCGGTGTCAAATAGCGCTCGTATTTCTCATTCAAATGGCGGAGCAAAAATTGGCGGACAAACAAGAATCTTATTTGGTACTTGCCCGCAAATACCGCCCTGAAAGTTTTTCCACATTCATCGGCCAAGAAGCCATGGTGCAGACGCTGCAAAATGCGTTTACGTCGAACCGCATCGCCCATGCCTTTATGCTGACCGGCGTGCGCGGCGTTGGTAAAACAACTACCGCGCGAATTTTGGCACGCGCATTGAATTTTGAAGATGATAGTGGCGCGCATCCTTCGCTGGATTTGGATGTTGAAGGCAAACATTGTCGCGCGATCATTGAAAGCCGTCATGTCGATATTATCGAGATGGATGCCGCTTCGCACACGGGTATCGATGATATTCGCGAGATTATCGACAGTGTGCGCTACGGACCCGTTTCTGCCCCCTATAAAGTCTTTATCATCGATGAAGTGCATATGCTTTCAAAAGCGGCCTTTAATGGGCTGCTGAAAACGCTTGAAGAACCACCCCCATATGTGAAGTTTATATTTGCGACCACCGAAATTCGCAAAGTGCCGATCACCATTCTTTCCCGTTGTCAGCGTTTCGATCTGCGCCGTGTTGGGCCGGAAACCTTGGCAGACTATTTGGGCGGCATTCTGGAAAAAGAAGGCATCACTTTTGAGCCTGATGCACTCCAACTTGTCATCCGCGCAGGCGAAGGGTCAGTGCGGGACAACCTGTCTTTGCTTGACCAAGCAATTGCCCATTCGGGTGGCGACATAAAAGCCGAAACTGTACGTCAGATGTTGGGGCTCGCAGATCGGGCATTGACCCTTGACCTATTCGAGACCTTGATGAAGGGCGATGCGGCTGGCGCGCTAGAACAATTGCGCCATCAATATGATGCTGGCGCAGATGCGGCGACCATCGTTACTGACCTTGCAGCCACAACACATCTTGTGACACGCCTAAAAGTTGTGCCTGGCGCCGATAAAGACCCGGTTTTGACGCCTGACGAAAAGACCCGTGGCAAGGAAATGGCAGGTAAACTCAACATTCGGGTTCTATCGCGCACTTGGCAGATTTTGAATAAGGGCATTCAAGAAATCAATAATGCCCATGATGCTATTCAGGCCGCAGAAATGGTGCTGATCCGGCTTGCCTATGCTGCCGATTTGCCCTCGCCTGACGAGTTGATCAAGAAGCTAGAGAATATGCCAGCCGGTGCAACGAGTGCACCATCCGGCAACAGTGCACCACCATCCCGTCCATCTGGTGGCGGAGGCGGCGGTGCCGTACAACAGGCGGCAAATGGCGGACAATTGCAGGCGGTGAGCGTCAATCATGCGCCAAAGGCCTCTGCCTCGCCTGTGCCGACAATGAAGTTGGATGGCTTTGAAGCGATTGTGGCTTTGAGCGGCGAGCGGCGTGAGCTTATTCTCAAACATGCTTTGGAAGCCCATGTAAGCCCTGTTTCAATTGCTGATGGGCGCATTGAAATTGCATTGACGCCAGACGCGGACCCAAGTGTTGCCCAGCAATTGTCGCAAAAATTGAAAGAGTGGACCAACCAGCCTTGGATGGTCACAATTTCAAAGCAAAAAGCCACCAACACGATCCGCCAGCAAAAAGACCGCGAAGCTGAAGAACAGCGCGAAAAAGCGATGCAGGACCCATCGGTTAAAGCAATTTTGGAAGCTTTTCCGGGTGCGCGTTTGGTCAACGAGAAATCACTTACAGACAATGAGCCGCCAGTCGAACAATGGCTGGAAAATGGTCAAGATGATGAAGGAACAGATCAATGAAAGACATGATGGGCATGATGAAGAAAGCTCAGGAAATGCAAGCCAAAATGGGCGAAATGCAGGCTGAGCTGGAGGCGACTGAAGTCGAAGGCGCTGCTGGTGCTGGCATGGTTACGGTCACCTTGACAGGCAAGGGCGATATGCGTGGTGTCAAAATTGATCCTTCTCTCCTAAAGGAAGAAGAAGCCGAGATTTTGGAAGATTTGCTTATCGCCGCCCATGCTGATGCGCGCAAGAAGGCTGAAGAAATCAGCCAGACCAAAATGCAGGAAATGACAGCCGGTCTGCCCATTCCTCCGGGCATGAAATTGCCGTTTTAAGGCAAGATATGGTCTATAGATGAACAATCAAAACGGTGGCCCCGAAATTGAGCAACTCATTCAGCTCTTGGCAAGATTGCCGGGGCTGGGGCCACGTTCTGCGCGCCGCGCGGTACTGCACTTAATCAAGAAAAAAGACACGCTCATGGTGCCGCTTGCCTCGGCACTTGATCGTGCTGTCGACACGGTTGTGACCTGTGTACAATGCGGCAATGTGGACACAAAGTCTCCTTGTAATATCTGCACCGACCCCCGTCGCTTGGCCGCCGGGCTTCTGATCGTTGTTGAGGATGTCGCTGATCTTTGGGCATTGGAACGCGCTGGTGCAAACAAGTCGCTTTACCATGTGCTTGGCGGCACACTTTCGCCGCTTGATGGGGTTGGACCTGAAGATTTGAACATCGCGCCGCTCGTCGATCGCGTGAGTAAAGGCGATGTGCGCGAAGTCGTTCTTGCAGTTAACGCAACGGTTGATGGACAAACCACAGCCCATTATGTGACGGACAGGCTTGAAGGCCTAAACGTCAAAATTACCCGTTTGGCCCATGGCGTGCCGGTTGGTGGGGAACTCGACTATCTGGATGAAGGTACGTTGACCCAAGCCCTTAGCGCCAGAACAGACTTCTAAGTCCAGTTCGTAACGAACAGCCAAACCGCAACAATTCCAAGCATGCCGCCAAACAACCAGTTCATCCGTTGAAAGTTCTCCGGAGATCTGAAGCCTTTTGCCAACCTGTCGCTGATCAAGATCCAGACGATAAAAGCAAACAGATTGTGGATGGTGAAGAAGCTCGAAATCATCAGGTTCGCTAACATTGGATTCTCAGGTAGTAATCTTGCTGTTGGGAATTGTGTGAACAGCAGGGCAATGATCACATAGGCTTTTGGGTTGAATGCTAAAAGCAAAAATCCGTCCATAAAGCTCGGCACATTCTTCACATCTGGCGTATTTGAGATTTTTGATGTGGCGAGTTTGAAGGCCAAATATAGGACATAGATTGCCCCAACTGATGCGAGTAGCTTCGTGAAGCCTTCATTGTTGGAAGTGCCGATCTCAAATCCCAACCCAACCAAAAATGTGATACCCATCGTGCCGACATGATAGCCTGCAAGCGCAGGAATGCTGGCTGCTGCGCCAAATCGAGCGGCTAGCGCCGCAAAGAACAGGTTTCCGGGTCCCGGTGAAAATGCCAACGGAATTAGAAACAGAATTAGCGGTAAAACGTACGACATCTAGATAGCCTCACTAGCTTGTAGATATAGTAAGGTCTGTTCACGGGGAAAGCGACCCGATTATGACCGATATCTAGCGAGAAATGGGCAACAATGGTTCCGCACTTTGTGGTTCAGATAATACGGATTCGGTGGCGTCAGTTTCGGATTTATTTTCAAACTCCATTTGCTCAATGCGCTCACCGCGCTTCGTCACCTTGCCCGTTGAGATGAGAATTTGCTCGACGTCTTTATTGGCTTGGCTGAAATGAGTTTGCAGTTTTGTAACGCGATCTGAAAGTCGACCAACGTCTGACAACAAATTTGCGACTTCCTGCTGGATAATATGTGCTTGCTCACGCATTTTAACGTCCCGAAGCAGTGCTTGTACCACTTGGATGGACAACATCAGCAATGACGGTGAAACGATGACCACACGCTGGCGAAGAGCCTTTTGCACGATGTCTTCAAATTTCTCGTGAATATCCGCAAATATGCTCTCAGATGGCACGAACAAAAATGCGGTGTCGTGGGTCTCGCCAGGGATTAGATATTTTTCCGAAATCGCTTTTATGTGCACATTCATATCATTTCGAAACGAAGCCAGCGCCTGCTTTGTCTGATCCGTATTTTCTGCCTCATGCAGCCGCTGCCACGCCTCGAGCGGAAACTTGGCGTCGATCACTAAGTTTGGCGCATCGTTGGGCAACGTCACTAGGCAGTCGGGTCGATTGTTGTTGGAAAGAGTGGCTTGGAAGTCAAAGCTAGCGTTAGGCAGGCCGTCCGCAACAATAGCCTCCATTCGACCCTGACCAAACGCACCACGACTTTGTTTGTTCGCCAAAATATCGCGCAAGGAAACAACTTCGGTCGAAAGGTCAGCAATGGTTGTTTGTGCCCGGTCGATCACCGCTAAGCGTTCATTGAGTTTGGAAAGGCTCTCTTCGGTCTTAACTCGGGTCTCATTGACCGACTGGTTGGTGCGGTGGCTCGCCCCCTCAATCCGCTCGGTCAATAGCCGCGCAAGGTCAGATGTGCGCGAGCCGAATATTTCTGACATGGTGTGCATGCGCCCAGTCATTTCAGACTGAACACGCATAAGGTCCGCCATATGGCGTTCCATTTCTGCATTGCGTTCGACCAGAGCAATCGCATCGTCGCGCCGCTTCCTGTTCGCGGCCATTGAGGTAAAAATTGCCGCTATCGAGACGAGCAGCAATAGGCCCAAAATAATAAGAACCGTTTCAAAACCACTGAAGTCGCGGCCAAATGCAGAGAATAAGATGCTTTCCATATTGCTATTTTATCGTGATTCGGTGTGCGGCGTTGGCAAATTTGAACTGGAAATTGAGAGCAAAAATCACCATATATTATGAGAGAACGATAGGCGTGTTTGAAAGCTTTCCTTGACCAGTAAAGCCCTTTCATCCTATCGACACGACTGAATTGGAATTAAAGGTGAAACGACCCCATGGCTATCCGGCGCATTCTACATATCCCGTCCCCTTGCTTGCGTGAAGTGGCTACACCCGTCGCGACCATTGATGACGAGATTAAAACCTTGGTCAAGGACATGTTCGACACCATGTATGATGCACCCGGCGTTGGCCTTGCTGCGCCCCAAATTGGCGTGATGCATCGGGTTATCGTGATGGACCCTGCGGGCGAAGAAGAAGAACCAAGACCGTTGGCCATGATCAACCCAGAAATCACCTGGTTTTCTGACGAATTGCGCGTTCATCAAGAGGGGTGCCTTTCAATTCCCGAGTATTACGAAGATGTTGAGCGTCCTGATCGGTGTAAAGTGACGTTCTTGGATGAGAACGGCCAGCGTCAAGAACAAGAGTGCGAAGAGTTGCTCTCAACGATTGTGCAACATGAAGTTGATCATTTGGACGGCAAATTGTTCATCGACTATATCTCCCGGCTCAAACGAGATCGGGTAAAAAAGAAATTTCAGAAACTGGCCAGACGGGCGGTGGAATAGTTCATGCGGATAATTTTCATGGGCACCCCAGAAATTGCGGTGCCAACATTGAGCGAAATTATCGGGCGTGGCCACGACGTTGTTGCCGTGTATAGCCAACCGCCGCGTCCTGCAGGCCGCGGCAAGAAAGAACGCAAATCACCTGTCCATGAATTGGCTGGAGGATTTGGCCTTGAAGTGCGCACGCCTTTAAACTTCAAAGACGAAACTGACATTGAAGCGTTTGAAGCGCTGGAAGCAGATGTTGCTGTTGTTGTGGCATATGGATTGTTGTTGCCAAAACGCATATTGGATGCGCCTGAAAAAGGTTGCCTGAATTTGCACGGCTCATTACTGCCGCGCTGGCGTGGTGCAGCCCCGATCCAACGCGCCATTATGGCGGGTGATAAGCAAAGCGGCCTAATGGTCATGCAGATGGACGAAGGGTTGGACACTGGCGACGTTGGCCTTGTCGACGAAATTCCTATTTCTGAGAACATGACTGCGGGTGAATTGCACGATGAAATGATGATCCGTGGTGCGGATCTGATAGGGCGGGCCCTGCCAGCCCTTGAGCGGGATAGTCTTCATTTTGTGCCCCAAGCCGAAGAAGGCGTTACCTACGCCAAAAAAATCGACAAAGCGGAAGCGCGGATCGATTGGTCGGCCAGCGCGATTGAAATCCACAACAAGGTGCGTGGTCTATCGCCGTTTCCCGGCGCGTGGTTTCAGATTGAGCTGAATGGCAAACCAACGCGGGTCAAAGTGATTAAATCCGCTCTTGTTGACGGCCAAGGCGCCGCCGGCACGATCATTGATGACCAATTGACCGTCGCAACAGGACAGGGCGCCATTGCGATAACCCATGTTCAACGCGAGGGTAAAAGCAAGATGGACGCGGAAACGTTCATCCGCGGAACAGGCTCGCTTAGATCCAAAGTGCTGGCCTAATGCCACGATATAAAGCGCTCGTTGAATATGATGGTACAATTTATGCAGGTTGGCAGGTGCAGCCAAACGGCAAAGCTGTCCAAAACAAAATCGAACGTGCCATTGAAAAATTCTGCGGTGTTAAAACACGCACACAGGCCGCAGGCCGTACGGATGCCGGTGTCCATGCCTTAGGGCAAGTTATTCATTTCGACATGGATGAAGACCACGACACGTTTCGCGTCATGCAGGCCATTAACTTTCATCTAAAGCCCAACACCATTGTCATTATTGATGTTGAAAAGGTAGATGAGAGCTTTGAAGCGCGGTTTTCCGCCACTGCTCGGCATTATGAATATCAAATATTTTGCCGCCGTTCGCGGCCGGTGTTGGATGCAAATCGTGTCTGGCACGTTCCTATCGAACTTGATCATAAAAAAATGGCGGAGGCGGCCAAATACTTTTTAGGTGAGCATGACTTCTCGACATTTAGATCCAAGTTTTGCCAAGCAAAATCGCCGATCCGGTCTATTGATCGGTTTGAGGTGACTCGGGATCGTGAAACGATTTTCATCAATGTTTCATCGCGAGCATTTTTGCACAATCAAGTGCGCTCGATGGTTGGATCTCTCAAAGCCGTAGGTGAAGGCCGTTGGCAACCAGACGATGTCAAAACCGCGCTGGAAGCTAAAGACAGAAAAGCATGTGGGCCCGTCGCACCGGCCCATGGGTTATATCTAACCCATGTGGATTACCCTTAGGTCCTAAACGCCAATTCGAATTGGTTTAGGCAGGGATGTAAAATCCCAAGCCTGGAATAAGGCTACCGATAATCATCAGCAAAATGATACAGGCCAGCATGGCCAATATTTGAGCGCCGATCATCAAGATCAGATCAGCTCCACGGATGTTTAATAGATGGAGTGCGGCGCGGACATAAAAAACCGCTGTAGCAATGGTAATCGCTAAGCTACCCAACAAACCTGGCAAGACGAACACCAAAACAAGTGTGGATGCGAGGAAGAATAAGTTCGACCAATTGTGCGCGGCGATATATCGCTGCATGTCGATTGTTCGCCCCTTAGCACGCAAAAATAGATAAACGCCATAAAATCCAGCAACATTTACGGCCACTAAATGAAGTAAAACCAACACAGGCATTGGCGCAACTACGTCTTGCGGCAAAGGCAATTCTAGCATTGCTTGCACGCCGATTGCCAACAATGCAGCAATAACTGAGCTGATAACGCCAGACCAACTGCCATCCAAATATTTGATTTCTTGCTCGCGGCCCAACAAAATGCCGAAGCACCCACGGGCCGCCGCCACCAATTCGTCGATCAGATTTGGCGGGTTCATAAAATCATCCTTGGTTTGCAAAGCTATTCAAGAAATGGGCGTAAACCTTCTCAAGTTCAAGTACCATTTGTGTTGGCACACGCTCATCAACTTGATGCATGGTTTTCCCAACCAGCCCAAATTCGGCCACGGGGCAATAATCAGCAATGAATCGTGCGTCCGATGTCCCGCCGCCGGTTGAACGTTCTGGTGTTCTTCCAGCAACCGCCGCAACGCTTTGAACTAACATATCAACGTGTTTTGATCCATGCGACACAAATGAGCGTGATACAGGCTGTCTGAAATCCAATTCAACATCGCAGCCGTGGGCTGGCACTTTCAATATTTGTGTTGAAAGCCAATATTCGAGCTTCTGCGTATCCCAGATATCGTTGAAACGAATGTTGCCTTTCACTGCGCCGCTTGCTGGGATGATGTTTGTGGCAGCATTGCCAACGTCAATCGAGGTGAGTTCTAGATTTGTCGGTTGGAAATTCTCATTTCCATCATCCAATTTTGCTGAGGATAGCTGTTGGGCAATGCTCGCTAGAACAGGCAATGGATTACGCGCTTTGTCTGGGTATGCCACATGACCTTGTTCGCCAGAGACAGTGATGGTGAAGCTCATTGAGCCACGCCGACCGATTTTCACGGTGTCGCCAAACTCGGTCGCGCTTGATGGCTCGCCAACTAACCCGAAATCAAACTCGTAGCCCTGATCTTTCGCCCATTTGAGCACCTTCACCGTGCCATTTACGGCGTCGGCTTCCTCGTCGCCGGTAATCAGCAACGAAATTGTGCATTTGTCTGCCGCACCGCTTTCAATGAAAGAAGGTAGGGCAGCGCAAAAAGCTGCGACCCCGCTTTTCATGTCCACTGCGCCTCTGCCCCACATCACGCCATCGACCACGTCAGCCGAAAACGGATCATGCGTCCACGCGTTTGCATCGCCAATTGGAACAACATCTGTGTGTCCTGCAAACAAGAGATGCGGCTTGCCGCCTTCTCTGGTCGCAAACAGATTTTCCACTTTGTAACTTCCATCGCCCTCAAATGGTGTGCGAGTGCATGTAAAGCCCAAAGGCTTCAAATATGCTTCAAGCACATCGAGCGCGCCGCGGTCTTCAGGCGTGACTGAACGGCATTGAATAAGGTCGGAAAGCAGTTCCAGCGCGTCAGACATCAATTAGTCTCGCAAAAGATCATTGATTGAAGTTTTCGAGCGCGTTTTCTCGTCAACCTGCTTAACAATCACCGCGCAATATAGGCTAGGGCCTGGTGTGCCGTCTGGGAGTGGTTTGCCCGGCATGGAGCCAGAAACCACAACAGAATATGGCGGAACTTCACCCATATGAATTTCGCCAGTATGACGATTTACGATTTTTGTCGATTGGCCGATGAACACGCCCATGGAGATCACAGAGCCCTTGCCCACACGAACGCCTTCAACAACTTCAGAACGTGCGCCGATAAAGCAATCATCTTCAATGATTACAGGATCAGCTTGTAACGGTTCCAACACGCCACCAATGCCAACGCCGCCGGAAAGGTGAACATTTTTGCCGATTTGTGCACATGAGCCAACGGTAACCCATGTGTCGACCATTGTGCCTTCACCAACAAATGCACCAAGATTGACGAATGAAGGCATCAAAACCGCGCCTGGTGCGATGTGAGCGGAATGGCGAACAATTGCGCCCGGCACTGCACGAAAACCCGCAGCGCGGAAACGATTGTCTCCCCAGCCATCAAATTTTGAAGGAACTTTGTCCCACCAGTGCGAGCCACCGGGGCCGCCTGGAATTGCTTCCATGTCGTTTAGTCGGAAGGATAACAATACAGCCTTCTTAGCCCACTGATTGACCGTCCACTCGCCAGCATCATTTTGCTCTGCGACGCGCAACTTACCATCATCCATCAGTTTTAGGGCGTCAACAACGGCTTCGCGGACTGCGCCGGTCGTGGCGAGGTTAATATTGTCACGGTCATCAAAAGCGGCATCAATTGTTGACGCCAAATCGGCAAAAGACATATTTCCAAACTCTCCAGCAAATATCCAAGATTTTGTGAGCGACATTAGCGCCGTCACCATTGGTGTCAACTCATCCGGTGACGAAAGCAATCCTCTCGCTCACACAAAAATGACGATTGCGCGATGCACTTGCATTCCACTACTCGTTAACTGGATTGTGCGAATGATAGTTACAAACAAACTTTGGAGATTTCTATGTCAAAACGCCGCCGCACCGCGTTACGCACTTCGAAAGAAGATATCAGCGTTACAAGGCGCGTACCCAAAACGCTTCAAACAGAATCAGCTGCTTACAAATTGGCTTTCTCTGACGAAGAATTCATGACGTCAGAAGACACGCGGGCCATTCGCCTGCAGCTTGAAATTTTAAAGCCAGAACTATGGCTGCAGGAGCGGGGCATCAATTCGACTGTGGTGCTGTTTGGCGGGGCGAGATTGCCAGCGCCGGGAGCAGATGCATGGGCGGCCAAAAATGACGTTCAGAAAGCCAATTTGGAAAAGAACTCCAAATATTATGATGAAGCTCGAAAATTTGCGCGCTTGGCATCGCTGACCTCTGAAACGCTGGACCACAAAGAATATGTTGTCGTAACTGGTGGCGGTCCGGGCGTTATGGAAGCGGGCAATAAAGGGGCGAGCGAAGTTGGTGCCCCATCGATTGGTCTCAACATTGTGCTGCCACATGAACAGGCGCCAAACGTCTATGTCACGCCGGACCTAAGTTTTAACTTTCACTATTTCGCAACGCGTAAAATTCACTTCTTGTTGCGCGCAAAGGTCATCGCAGTGTTCCCCGGTGGTTTTGGCACCATGGACGAGTTCTTTGAAACGCTTACGCTTATTCAGACGGGCCGCATGGAAAGAGTGCCGGTATTGTTGTTCGGCACTCACTTCTGGAACCGAGTGATTGATCTTGAGGCGTTGGCTGAAGAGGGTACAATTTCCCCTGACGACGTGAATTTGTTCAAAACCGTGGATACGGCTGATGAGGCATGGGCTGTTGTGCGAGAAGCCTACAACTTGCCAAATATTGAAGACAATGGCGAAGACGAAGCTACTAAATAGGCATCGTCGCTGAAACCAAGTAAATAGGCCCGGCATTTGCCGGGCCTTTTTCTTAACTTACGATGTTGCTGATTTTGAAATGTTGCATGGTGCTAACACTTTCAATTTGACCCATAATGTCAGCAAATTCAGGGGCTTTTGGCACCAGCTCAGCCGCCGCTAAAGCGTCTTCCAGCGTTTCCCAGTTAACTAAATCTGCGAATTGGGTCGCATCTTTCTGATCGGTAAGGGCGGAATAGCTGATAAAGCCTTTTTGCCGCTTTGCGAATGCCATCGCCTTTTTCCGCGCCTGCTCTGCGATTTTGGCATCTTTGACCTTAAATAGAACCAGCTCAACAATTTTGTCACTCATAATAGTACCTTTCTTGTGTGATGCTGATCCTCTATCATCCCCCTGTTGCCACCCTTGTGGCCACAATGGAGAGGTTTATGCGCAGAGCGGAACGATTATTCAGAATTATTCAAATTTTGCGCCAAGCAAATGGGGCTCTGACCGCAAAACAAATCGGCGATCAGCTCGAAATTTCAAAACGCTCCATCTATCGCGATATGGCCCACCTAATTGGTTCGGGCGCACCTATTGATTCTGAGCCCGGCGTCGGTTTTATGCTGCGCGATGAATTTGATGTACCGCCTATGACCTTTACATTTGAGCAGTTGGAGGCTCTAGCATTTGGGGCGCGGGCTGTGGCTGCACTGGCCGATAAGGATCTGGCAAATGCCGCCCGCGAAGCCTTGGAAAAGGTGAGACATGTTTTGCCGCCAGATCATCGCGCTCGTCTCGAAAATACCTCGCTTCTTTCCTACCCGGCCAGCGGTACAGAGCAGCAAAGAAAGGTTATTGGCAAGCTACGTGAGGCGATTGAACGACGTCAGAAATTAGCGATTTCCTATAGTGCCCTATCCGGACAATTGAGCGAACGCACCATACGACCACTGGGACTAATTAGCTTTGGCCACATTTGGCTGCTCACCGCTTGGTGCGAGCAACGGGATGATTTTCGCGAGTTCCGCGTCGATCGATTACGTGACTTTAGCCCAACAGGGGAACTGTTTGAGCAGGCCGTGGGTCAGCGGTTAGACGACTATCATGCTGGGTTTGTCGAACATAAACGGGTCAATTGATTGCGCCGCTATGCTGCAAATGGTTTTAAGAACCCAGCAAGATCGTCTGTTACATGATGAATATGATCATGATCATCTTTGCGTTCCAATTCAAACGCTTCAAGACTATCATCTTTAAAATCTGCACCAGGGACAACGTGAATTGTGCGCATGCCAAGTTCATGTGCAGTGAGAAGGTTTTTCTCCATATCTTCGAACATAGCAGCAGCTGTTGCGTTTACATTATGGTCGTTGAGAAACTTCTTGTATGGCCCAACAAATGGTTTGGGTTCCAAATCAGCATCGACAACATCGAAAATGCCGTCAAATACGTCGTTGCCGCCAAGTCGATCAATCACCGCTTCTGCATGTTTGGTATCAGCATTGGTAAATATCAACTTCTTACCCGGTAGGTTGCGGATAGCAGACATTAAATCGGGGTCGGGTAACACCGAGCTGTAATCGATATCGTGAACCTTGGACAAAAAATGGTTTGGGTCGATGTCACGCGTTGCCATCAGACCACGCAGAGTCGTCCCATATTGTCCAAAGAACTCTTTTTGCAATTGGCGAGCCGGTATAGGTTCAAGTCCGGTGACATCTGCAACATAGGCTGTAATTAGCTTGTCGATTTGTGCAAAAAGCTGGCATTCACGCGGATAAAGCGTGTTGTCCAAATCAAATACCCAATATTGAACGTCCTTTAATGGCATCAGTTGTCCTCTCTAACATCATCGTTGTGATGGATAAGGGTTCCTGCGCCATGCTCGGTGAATAGCTCCAATAAAACAGCATGTTCTGTTTTCCCGTTCACAATCACCACGCCCTCGACGCCGCTTTCAACAGCGTCAATAGCGGTTTCAAGCTTTGGGATCATCCCGCCTTTGGCCACGCCATTATTGATTAGTTTTTGCGCGCCATTGACGTCCATGTCAGGGATAAGCTCGCCATCTGCGCCTAACACACCTTCAACGTCCGTAAGCAACAAAAAGCGCTTGGCGTCCATAGCTGATGCAATTGCGCCGGCAAATGTGTCGGCGTTGATGTTGAATGTGTCGCCATTCTTGCCCGCAGCAATAGGGGCGATTACCGGAATAATCTCTTCGCCAATCAAACGATGTAAAATTTCCGGGTTAACTTCTTCGGGCTGACCAACAAATCCAAGGTCGATAATCCGTTCAATATTGCTGTCCGGGTCCATGGATGTGCGCGTCAGCTTCTTCGCTTGCACCATACCAGCGTCTTTGCCGCACAGCCCAATAGCGCGCCCACCTTCTTGTGTGATCGCCGTAACAATTTGCTTGTTGATTGCACCCGCCAAGACCATTTCGACAATATCAACGGTTGCCCGGTCCGTAACCCGCAATCCATCTTTAAACTCAGATTCGATATTAAGCCGGTCGAGCATCTTGCCAATCTGTGGACCACCGCCATGCACGACGATCGGCATTACGCCCGACTGTCGGAGCAATACGATGTCGCGCGCAAACGCCCGTGAAAGCTCAGGATTTCCCATCGCGTGGCCGCCATATTTTACGACCACAACTCTGTGTCCATACCGCAGCATATAGGGCAGCGCTTGGGCTAAAATGGCGGCTTCTTTTGTTTTGTCAATCATGGGGCAAGTTCTCAAAACGGTCCAACAAACCTTGACACCCTTAAACAAAAAAGGGTGGCTTGTCTTGACCTGTATTTAAATTTCATCACTGCATTATATGACGCCAATTCGGAAAATACACGACTGATACTGACAAATGTAATTACATTGGATGAGATGACATAACGTTTGACGAAGTAAAATATCGGAAAAGGTTAGGGTTTTCGGGTTTTTTAAGATGTTTGCGCTAAATTGAACGTTAATCATTCCAACACTAAAGTTGTCGTCAATAACCAGAATGAGTTCATAGGCAATTATGACAGGACGATTTCTATCTGCCATCAAACAAAATGTGTGGAGTGTTACAAACATTCCGACGATAATTGCCCTCGTCTTCACGGTTTGCTTTTGGCAATATACTGAATACCAATCACGCTCAATTCAAGAACATGCTGTCCGCGAAGAAGTCATTAGTAATGCTAGTGTTTTGCAGTCCCGTTTGGAAGGCAAACTCAATTCCAATCTGCAATTGGTGCGTGGTGTTGTGTCGGTTTTGTCTGCACGCCCCAATACGACGCAGCCTGAATTCGAATCTCTTTTGTCTGACCTATTTGGTGATCACTCTGAACTGACAATAGTTGCGGGTGCGCCAAAGCTTGTTATTACGATGATTTACCCGATGAAGGGGAACGAGAAGGCCATTGGCCTTGATTACAATAAAAATGTAGCGCAACGCGATGCAGCTCTGCGCGCGCGCGATAGCGGCGAATTGGTTTTGGCAGGTCCTGTGGACCTGGTTCAGGGCGGGCAGGGATTTATTGGCCGTTATCCGGTATTCGTGCGCACACGTGACGGCAGCAAATGGTTTTGGGGCATTGTCTCTGCCGTTATTGATGTCCAAAAACTTTATGAAAATAGCGGTCTGTTGGACGAAAACATGCCCGTAGAGGTTTCGTTGGTGGGCAGCGGTGCGCCGGGGGAACCTGGCAATGTGTTTTTCGGGTCTGACATTAGAGATGATCCAAGGTCTGTTAAATTGGACGTAGCGCTGCCTAGTGGCACCTGGCAAATGCTTGCCCAGCCAAGAGGTGGTTGGGATGCTTACGAACCGGACCTGTCCTCGATCAGAATGATTATGTTCCTTGCGGGCATCTTGATTTTTATTCCGTCAGCCTACTCGGGACACTTAATGCGGCAGCGCAATCTGAAGAATATGGAGTTGGCCGAACGGGAGCAAAAAATTGGGTTAATTTCAGAGCGCCTAAATGTAGCTCTCGCGTCGTCCAATGTCGGGGTTTGGGAAGCCAATTTAACAACCGGTGAACGCTATTGGGACAAGCGGACAACTTTGTTGTTTGGATGGGAATCCAATGGTGCAACTGTACCTGAAAATGCATTTACGGAAGCACTTCACGCTGATGATGTAGAGCGCGTCTCCAAGTCTTTCAATGAAGCGATTGAGGGAAAATCGCAGTTGAGCACTGAATTTCGGATCATGTTGCCTGATGGTAATATTCGACATCTGCAATCTCGATGTGCCTATTATCATCCTCCAGGTAGCGACCCAAAAATGGTTGGCGTAAATTGGGACATCACTGAAGATGTGACGATGCGAAATGAGTTGTTAGCCGCGACGCGTTTGGCAGAAAGCAAAAATGTTGAGTTGAGACAGATGCAAGAACGCATAGAGCATCTCGCATTGCATGACGCGCTTACCAGTTTGCCCAATCGGCGTTTCTTGGATCAAACTA
The DNA here is from genome assembly GCF_057219265.1 of Maritalea sp. YIW29. NCBI lineage: Bacteria > Pseudomonadati > Pseudomonadota > Alphaproteobacteria > Hyphomicrobiales > Devosiaceae > Maritalea > Maritalea sp. YIW29. The sequence continues at coordinate 22,419 of NZ_JBXVVF010000002.1, read as the reverse complement.
TTGAGCAATTTGGTGAGCGCGGCCAGGCCGAAAAGCCTGTGGCTATGCTTGCGCTGGACTTGGATCGATTTAAGCAAATCAATGACACATTGGGGCACCTGGCTGGGGATGCCACACTACGCCATGTTGCAGAAGTGTTGAAACAGTGTGTAGCGGAAGGTGATTTTCTGGCACGGGTGGGCGGCGATGAGTTTGTGTTAATTGTCCAACGCCCATTCGATGACGAAAAACTGATCAATCTTGCTGAATGCATAATTGAGGCATTGAAGGAACCCGTAATGTTTGATGGCCAGCCATGTCGGTTTGGCGCCAGCATCGGGATCGCTCATTCGACAAAAAGCGGCGCAAGTTTAAACGAACTCATGGTCCAGTCAGATATTGCGCTGTATCGAGCAAAAGAGCGTGGACGTAATTGTTTTGAGTTTTTCTCAAACGAACAACAAGAACGCATCGTCAAAGCGCGCGAGGTCGCTGAAGAAATATTGTGGGGCCTTGAACTGGGGCAATTTGTGCCGTTCTACCAGCCCCAGTTTGATGCCAATACGCGCGAGGTAATTGGTGTAGAAGCGCTGGCACGCTGGGATCATCCAGACAAAGGTATTCTAGGTCCGTTCGAATTTCTAAAGGTTGCCGAGGACATCAGCGTCGTTGATGAAATCGACCACGAGATTCTAGCGACTGTGTTGAACGACTTGAAATATTGGGAAGAACAAGGTGTCCGCGTTGACAAAGCTTCGGTCAATATTTCTTCCCCAAGGCTGCGTGACGAAAATCTAGTACGCCGGCTGCACGAACTTGATATCGAGCCTGGTCGGGTCACCTTCGAACTACTTGAGTCTATATTTATCGATGATAGTGATGCGATGTTTGATGACAATTTGGCTCAAATCAAAGCGATGGGCATTGATATCGATATTGATGATTTCGGTACTGGGCACGCCTCGATTGTTGGTCTGCTAAACCTGGAACCCAACCGGATTAAAATTGATCGACAATTCGTGTCGTCCATTACAGAATCTGTTGACCAGCGACGATTGGTCAAATCAATGATCGATATGGGCAAGTCGTTGGGCATTCGTGTTCTGGCAGAAGGTGTCGAAACGCCAGAACAAGCAGAGATACTACGCGAGCTTGGCGTTGATGAATTGCAAGGATACCTTTACGCCAAACCTATGGCCGCTGGCGAGCTAACGCGTTTCCTATCTGAACATTCTTGGGTGAAAAATCCATCCAAACGTGTCGGTTAGAATTGCGCGATTGTTGCGCGCAATAAGTCAATTCCCTCACCCTTTTCCGATGACGTAATCAGCATTTCTGGGTGCGCGGCAGGATGTTTGGAAATGATCTTCGCTGTTTCCTGCTTCACTTTTTCTAACTCGTTCGCCTTTGGTTTATCAGCTTTTGTCAAAACAATCTGATACGATACAGCCGCACCATCCAGTTCATTCATGACGGTAATATCTGCTGGCTTGGGGCCATGTCTTCCGTCGATCAGAACAAATACGCGACGCAGGGTTGCTCGACCCTTCAAATAGGAATGGATCAATCGCGTCCATTTCTCGACGACCTTTTTCGGTGCCTTAGCAAATCCATATCCCGGCATATCCACAATGCGTGCTGGCGCGTTGTCGGCTTCAAATATGTTGAGCTCTTGTGTACGGCCCGGTGTGTTGGATGTACGCGCCAAATTGACCCGGCCTGTTAGCGCATTGATCAGCGAAGATTTGCCGACGTTAGAACGGCCAGCAAACGCAATTTCTAAGCGGTCGCCAGGCGGAAGGTCATCTACGCGCACGCACCCCTTTATGAATTGCCACGGTCGGGCAAATAAAAGGCGGCCAGCTTCAATTTCTGCAGTGCTAAATTCGGTCATCCGTGCGGTCTATACCGCATTGATCATCCCGTCTAGGTCTGCATTGGTGATCGCATCAAGATTTCGGGTAATTTTATCTGCGGGCCAGTCCCACCAAGCAACATTGAGAAGGCTTGCAATGGTTTGATCGTCAAATCTTTGGCGGACAATTTTTGCTGGATTACCAACGACAACCGAGTAGTCCGGCACGTCTTTGCTGACAACCGCCCTGGCACCGATGATCGCGCCATGTCCAACATTCACGCCCGGCAATATGACGGCATCGCGTCCAATCCAGACGTCATTGCCAATAATCGTGTCGCCTTTGTTTTGTTCTGCCAACTGGGCAACATCCCCTTCGCCCCAACCATTTTTGAAAATCGCAAACGGGTAGGTTGAGAATGAGGATAGGGGATGGTTTGCGCCGTTCATTAAAAACGTGCAGCCAGTGGCAAGAGAACAATATTTGCCGATGATGAGCTGATCGCCAACAAAATCATAGTGATAAAGGACATTGCGACTTTCAAACTCTGCCGCATGGTCCACATCATCATAATAGGTGTAATCCCCAACTGATATGCCGTCGCGGGTAATGAAGTTCTTCAAAAACACCAATTGATCTGTGTTGGGTAAGGGCGTTGGGTTGTTGGGGTCGGGACCATACATAGAATTCACCAAAAAAAAATCGCGCTGCAAATACAGCGCGATTTTAAACTTCAGTTCTTATTGGGTCTATCAAAAACCCAAAAACTTATTTGGCGTCGCCTTCAGGCTCTTTTTTCTTAAAGGTAGCCATGATGTTGCCAATAATGTCCACATCCGCGCCGTGGCGCTTCATGATGAAATATTGCTGACAGATCGATAGGAAGTTGTTCCATGCCCAATAGATCACCAAACCAGCAGGGAAGCCTGCAAGCATGAATGTAAAGATCACAGGCATCCAAGCAAAGATCGCAGCTTGGGTCGCATCCGTTGGTGGTGGGTTCAAACGCATTTGAACGAACATGGTGATACCCATGATCAATGGCCACGCGCCGATAACCAAGAAGCTGCCCAACAATGGAATGCCAGTTGGGTCAAGTGGGATCAATCCAAATAGGTTGAACAGGTTCGTTGGGTCTGGCACAGCCAAATCCTGAATCCAGCCAAAGAATGGCGCTTGACGCATTTCGATGGTGACGAACAAAACCTTATAGAGCGAGAAGAATACTGGGATCTGAATAAGCACTGGCCAACAACCACTCATCGGGTTGATCTTTTCGCGCTTATACAATTCCATCATGGCCTGTTGTTGGGCCATGCGATCTTCTTTGTGGCGTTCCTGAATTGCCTTCATTTCAGGCTGGACTTTTTTCATGCCCGCCATCGAAGCGTATGATTTATTGGCAAACCAGAAGAATAGGATTTTGATCAATACGGTCACAGCCAGAATAGCCAAACCGAAATTGCCCAACAGATCGTTTAGAGCCCGAATAACGTAGAAGAGCGGTTTCGTAATGAAGTGGAACCACCCCCAGTCAATCAGCAACTCTAGGCGATCAATGCCGAAGCCTTTTTCGTAGCTGTCGATAATGCTCTCAACTTTTGCACCAGCATAAACATAGCTTTTGTGCTCAGCGGCGGCACCAGCGCCAATTACAAGCGGTTCGCGGCCAACATAACTGGTTTGATACGTGTCACGGGCGTCGGCCTTTTTGTAAGAGAACCGTGCGTTGATTGCTGTGTTCGCTTCAGGGAAGACAGCCGCAGCCCAATATTTGTCTGTAAAGCCGAGCCAGCCGCCATTTGCCTCATAGTCTTTGCGGCTATCGTCAACCAGATCGTTGTAGCCAAGCTCTACAAGGTTGGCATCGCCCAAAACGCCGATCGGTCCTTCGTGCAAAATGAAAAAGCCAGATGTTTCAGGTGTTTCCTGCCGTGTCACATATGAATAAGGGTAAAGGGCAACGTCGCCGCCCGTGTTGTTCTGAACGCTTTGCTTGACTGTGAACAAGTAGTTTTCGTCAACTTCAAACGTGCGTTTGAAAACAAGACCTTCTCCATTGTCAAACGTCAGGGTCACTGGTGAAGCCGCATTTAGCGTTGCGTTGCCGTCAACCGCCCAGACGCTATCCGAATTTGGCAATGTCGCTGTTGAACCGGCTGCTCCGACCCAACCTTGCTCAGAATAATAGGGTTTAGGAGAACCTTGCGGTGAAAACAGCGTGATGATTGGGCTGCTTTCATCAATGGTCTCGCGATATTGGGTTAGGCGCAAATCGTCTATGCGACCACCTTGCAAATTGATCGAGCCAACGAGCGCGCCCGTGGAGATTTGAATGCGGCTGCCTGCGGCAATCACGTCGTCTCGCGTACCAACAATTGCAGGAGAGGAGGTTGCGATAGCAGCGCCGTCACTTGCCGTACCGGGCGTCGGAAGATCTGCTGTAGCCTCACTTTGAGCTTGTTCTGCAGCAATCTGTGCCTGCTGTTGTGATTTTTCTAGCTGCGGTCCTGCGACAAAAAACTGCCAACCAACCAACACTAAGATCGATAAGCCGATCGCTAAAATATAATTGCGGCCTTCACCATTCATGATTTTGCTTTCCGCTCCCCTAAGTCCGCTTTGGATTTGCGTGGACTGTGAATTTTCTTGATCGCTTCACCCAGACCTTTTTGCAAAAGGCTAAAGGGTTCATGTAGCGCTTCTTTGCGCCCAATCAATACATAGTTGTAATTAGGCTGGAATTTTGGCGCCATTTGATCGCACAAAGCGCGAAGTCGGCGTTTGATGCGGTTACGCTCAGGCGCGTTGCCGACACGTTTAGTAACAGTAAACCCAATTCCGGGTTCTTGATCATCGCACGGTGTTGCTTGCAGCACAAAGCCGCGCCGGACAGATTTGTGTCCCCGCGCGGCTTGTAAAAACTGCGCCCGGTTTTTTAAACGGCGCATCGTTCCACCTGCAATGTTCTGACCCAACATCATGCACCGGGTCACAAAAACGATTTACGCAGACAAACGCTTGCGACCGCGTGCGCGGCGTGCGTTCAAAATTTTACGGCCGTTTTTTGTTGCCATGCGTGCACGGAAACCGTGACGACGAGTACGCACAAGATTACTTGGCTGAAAGGTACGCTTCATTGCTCAATCACAGTGCCGTTCGGGGCACTGCTCCTCTCGAATTAGAATTACATGTATGCCATCAATAAAAATTACAGTACGCCATGCATAAATGCTGTCGCACCACAAATTGCGGCCGAGTTGCGCGGTGTATATGCAAATTACAGCATTAAGTCAATCTCAAAGCCCTGAAAGATCGGTGTATATCGTGCCCTTTTACATCAACGCACACATCACACGGAATTGAGCCGCTGTTCACGTGCTGTAAAATTGAGGTGAGGCCATAAAGACTTTTCAAGTTTTACCTCTATGTTGCACCTTAACAGTAATAACAGCGTAGAACACAAATGAACGATAATGAGCAATCAAAACCGGAAAAAAAGGACTGGGGCCGCTGGCTTCCACTCGCAATTTTTGCCGCCCTTGTCGCCATCATTGCGTTTTCAGGCGTCTATAAAGCACTGTCGATAGAAGCACTTGTCGGCAACTATGCGCAATTGCAATCCTACATTTCAGAGAACTTTCTGATCGCCATTGCGCTTTACGCGCTCATCTATATCGTGGCGGTGGCTTTATCCTTTCCCGCAGCGTGGGTACTCACAATTGCGGGCGGCATTTTCTTTGGCTGGTGGCTTGCTGGTTTTACCACAATTATAGCCGCAACAATTGGCGCATCAATCTTATTTTGGATAACGAGTTCATCATTGGGCGCCCATTTACGCGAAAGCGCCGGTGCCTTTGTTCAGAAATTGCGCGCCGGCATGCAAGAAGATGCGGTCAGCTACATGCTATTTTTGCGGCTCGTACCTGCATTTCCGTTCACATTGATCAATATTGTACCAGCGATTCTTGGCGTTCCATTCAAAACCTTTGCTTGGACTACCCTGGTGGGCATCGCACCAGGCACATTTGCATATTCTTATGCAGGGGAGGGACTTGCTTCATTGGTACAAGCTCAGTCGCGTGCATTCGCTGACTGCATGGCCAATAGCGGTGAAAATTGTGGCGTGTCACTTGCCCCAAGCGATTTGATCACTACAGAATTGTTGATCGCGTTTTCCGTTTTAGGTTTAGTGTCATTATTGCCGATCATTGTTAAACGTATCCGTGCAAACAAAGTTGCCAGCTAACTCAAAGGGCCAATACATAAATGAACGATTATTTGAAACCTGATTTATGTGTGATTGGTGGCGGCTCGGGTGGCCTGACGGTTGCAGCGGCCGCCGCACAATTAGGCGCTTCAGTTATCTTGATTGAACGCGACAAGATGGGCGGTGATTGTCTAAATACCGGTTGCGTCCCTTCAAAAGCGCTGATTGCTGCGGGCAAAAGGGCGCAAGCGATGCGCACAGCGCCTGAATTTGGTATTCAAGCGGAAGAGCCCAAAGTCAATTTTGGACGTGTTAATGATCACATTAAACAAGTCATTGCTGGTATTGCACCCAACGATTCCGTCGAGCGGTTTCGCGGGTTAGGCGTCAATGTCATTGAGGGGGAAGCGAGCTTCGTCGACAAAAAGACCGTGAAAGTTGGCGACGAGATGATCCGCGCGCGCAAATTTGTCATTGCGACGGGCTCCCGCCCGATGGTGCCACCAATTCCCGGCCTTTCGGATGTTCCTTTTTTAACAAATGAGACGATTTTTGAACAACGTCGCAAGCCGGCTGACCTGATTATCATTGGCGGCGGTCCAATTGGTATGGAGCTAGCTCAAGCCCACCAACGGCTTGGTTCCAACGTCACCGTGCTTGAAATGTTCGAACCGCTGAGCAAAGACGATAAGGAATTTACCGACATCACGTTGCGCCATATTCGGCGTGAAGGCGTGGACATTCGTTCCCGAACAAAAGTGCTCGAAGTCGCCAAAAAGGCAAAATCCGTTTCGATCAAAGTGGAGACGCCCGAAGGAGAAGTTGAGACGATTGTCGGCTCGCACCTGCTGGTAGCCGCAGGGCGCGTACCCAACATTGAAAAACTAAATCTTGGCGCTGCTGAAATCGAACATTCCAACAAAGGCATTAAGATCAATGATGGCCTTAAATCCTCCAACCGCCGCGTATATGCCATTGGGGATGTCGCTAGTGGACTGCAATTCACCCATGTAGCGGGTTATCAAGCAGGTCTTGTGGTCCGAAATGCACTGTTCGGTATGCCGGTAAAGCAAAACACCAACATCATTCCGTGGGCGACTTACACAGAGCCAACCATCGCCCAGGTTGGTATGAACGAAGAACAGGCGCGCGAAAAATTTGGCGACAATTTCAAGATTTTGCGTTGGAGCTTTGAAGAGAATGACCGGGCCAGAGCCGAAAAGCAAACTGACGGCTTGGTAAAAGTGCTGACCGATAAGTCGGGCAAGATTTTGGGTGCCGGCGCAGTTGGTCTACACGCAGATGAGTTGATCAATATGTATGCGTTCGCCATCGCCAACGGACACAAGGTTGGCGCGTTCACCAAAATGATCTCGCCTTATCCAACATTGTTCGAAGTAACCAAGCGCGTCAGTTATGAGTTTTATAAGGATAAATTGGACAACCCACTACTCAAAGGGCTGTTATCACTAAACCGTTTGTTTGGTTGATCAAAATCAGAATATAGTTGGCCCATGTCGAACACAGTCAATCCACAATATAGGCGCGTAATTTTTGGCCTTTCTGTCAAACTCATCGCGATGATTATCGCAATGATCATGATTGTTGAGGTGGTGATTTATCTACCATCCGTCGCAAATTTCCGCATTCGTTGGCTGGATGATCGTGTGCAGGTGGCAGGTGTCGCCGCGCGGGTAATCGAAACCGTGCCCGACGCCATGGATCTGACCCCTGATATGATCTCGAACCTGCTCAAATCAGCTCAGGCTGAAGCCCTGGTTGTTCGGATGGAGGGCAAGTCCCAGCTAATCGAACGCATGGATATGCCCATGCCCGTCGCGGTGACAAAAGCTGACACCCGGGAGCGGGGATCTTTAGAGCTGATAACGGGTGCCCTCGACGTTATATTTAACGGCGACGATAGAACTATGCGCATCATCGGTTCGCCCATCGACGCGCCCGATATTGTCGTCGAGGTTTTGATGAGCGAATCCAAGCTGCGTCAAGAGATGTTGACCTATTCGGGCAACATCTTCTGGCTCTCTTTGTTGGTCGCCATCGTTACAGCTGCTTCTATATTCTTTTTTCTAAATCGGCTGCTGGTACGCCCCATCGGGCGAATGACCGCCAACATGATTGCTTTTCGGCAAACCCCGGAAAATGCCAACCTCATCATCATGCCTTCAAAACGCCGCGATGAAGTTGGCATTGCCGAGCGCGAATTGGCGATGATGGAAACAGACATCTTTTCAATGCTACGCCAAAAACAACATCTGGCAGATCTTGGGTTAGCGGTTGCCAAAATCAATCACGATCTGCGCAACACGCTAAGCGCTGCCCAACTTCTGTCCGATCAAGTGGCAACGTTGGAAGACCCGCAGGTTCAACGACTTGCGCCGCGCTTAGTGACGACATTGGACCGGGCGATTAATTTCGCCCAATCCGTGCTTGATTATGGACGCCAAAAAACTCTTCCACCCAAATTCATGCAGGCTGACCTCCGCCTTTTGATTGACGAATCGGCGATTGACGCCGGGGTGCGGTCGCATCCATCAATCGAGTTTGAGAATTTGGTCGAAGATGATTTGGTTATCAATGTCGATCCAGACCAAATCGCCCGTGTATTTATCAACATCATGAAAAATGCCCGTGAGGCTTTAGAAGTCTATGAAGCGCCAACGGGCGTCAAAACATTGACGGTCAAAGTACAAACCAGTGGCAAATTTTATCAAATTTTGATCAGCGATAACGGCCCCGGCCTGCCACCGCGCGCCAAAGACAACCTGTTCGTGGCATTTGATGGATCTGGAAAAGCCGGGGGCACCGGACTAGGACTGGTGATTGCTAAAGAAATCACCGAGGCCCATGGCGGAACGCTACGTCACTTGGATAGTGATCAAGGAACTGTTTTCTCGATTGAATTGCCGTCAAACTGTGCTTGAGCATCTATCACTAAGGTTTTGTACATCTAAAATGGCAGAAAAATAAAAAAGAACTAAATGAGGTACTTGCATTCCAAATCAGCCCGGTATATGCCTTTGCCACACTGATGAGGGTAGACACTACCCACCGTCGAAAATGCACCGGTAGCTCAGCTGGATAGAGTACTTGACTACGAATCAAGGGGTCGGGAGTTCGAATCTTCCCCGGTGCACCATTTCAACATTTGACGTTGGAATTTGACCTAACATCCTGAACGGTAAGGATGTTTTTGGTGTTCGATAACCTTCTTTTCTGCAATAGGCTAAATGCTCCGAAAACGCCAATCCAAGCACCGTGCGTTGCAAGTGCTGTTGGCTTGATTCCCAGAGTTTGTAGGGGTTTGCAAGAAAATTGAGAGCGTGTTCGATAAAATCCTCAAACCTGCCTTTTGGAATGGCGCTATTGCGTAACCTTTCCTGCGCGCTACACAAACGATCGCATGCCTTACCAGAGTTCGCCAAGTCTCGTATACGCTAGGCTGGTTGAAGTGTGGGGGAGCCAACCTCGTTGAGGAAGCTCCTCTTATGAACATTGCGCTCTTGGTGATGTGCGTACTAAGAAATTTACAGTAGACAATTCTTCCGTCTAGTGGCAATCTTCGAGCGTGCTAACTTATTTTAGTACGCTAAAGTTTTTTAGCGCAATTCATAATTTTGGGCCTGTTGCTCATAAAATTCATAAGACGGTTTCGGATTTCATACGAAGCGTCACAAATTATTGATAGGAAGAATAATGACAGTATTCTCTTCGCAACAACTCCGTAGTAAAATTGAGATGGCTGAGCCGGCATCAACCGAGCGTCCTTCTTTTAGTCCTGTTGAGATGGCCGAACCGGCATCAACCGAGCGTCCTTCTTTCTAGGCTCCTAGCCAACAAATAGAAATCGCAAACTACGCGCACACGGTGCAGCAGCGAGATGTTGTTGCTGCACCGCCGTTCTCCCGTCGTATATGTGAGTAGGCGGGTGAGCTAAGAATGACGATGCATACCTTAGAGTGCTTTTGGGTCCGTCTTTACGTTTGAGCGCTTGCATAACTGTGTTTTAAGGTGTGCCTATCCAAGGAATGGTTTATTGCGCATTAATAGAGAATTAGACGAAACACAGATTCAGTTAATCTGTGAATGCGAATGCGCTGAAACCCGGATTGAGCATTTCCGCAAAGTACTATCTCCAAACGCGCAGCATGTTGAACTACAGTACAAACTTGCAAAGGTATTGTTGCAACACGGCTACGTAAGTGCTGCAATTGCGCACCTTCATGCTGCAATTATGGAAAACGAGGCCGAACCTACGATATGGAGGACTCTTTCCATTGTGCTAGATAGGTGTGGTCGAGTTAGCGAAGCAATTCGAGCGCAATCCGAAGTCATCAAGCTACTTCCGGGTCGCAGCGAAGACTATATCACGCTCGCAAGAATGCATCTTCGAAACCAAAATGTAGATTCTGCGCTTACCGTATACAATAATCTCTCCAAAAATGTCCCAGGTTCATTGGACGCAAATCTTGGTAAGATAGAGTTGTTTATTGCCACGGGAGAAAGCCATAAAGCCCTCTCTGAGGTTGGCACTGTCCTTGGAAAGTTACCCACAAACGCGTATTGCCTAAGTGCGATCGCAGAGCTCGACCCACCACAAAACCAAACGTCATTGGTCGTCAAAGCCATGACCGATGCCTGGAATGACTTGCAGCAAAGCGTCCATGATCGCGCAACTCTAGGGTTTGCATTGGGCAGGGTATTTGAGAAACTTGGCGACTACGATCTAGCGATTAGCCATGTTAGGGCTGCAAATGAACTTTTGATAGAAGGCGAAGACTGCTCAAAACAAAAGGCCTGGGAAACCAAAATTGACAAGACTATTCTTCATTATTCTCCGCAGTTCTTTGAGGTCTCAGTTCCACGTTCCACTACTCAAGCCGTTCCAATATTTATCGTCGGGATGCCTCGTTCTGGCACCACCTTGCTAGAGCAGTTCATGTCGTTTCATTCCATGGTCTCGGCAGGCGGTGAACTTGCAGATATGCAGCAGCTGGAGGATGAGCTAACACGTCAAGAGACGCTCATTAGTTCGACGAAATCATCTGAGGGGCGGCCAAACCCAGTCGAAAGATATTCAAACATCGGAAATGAGTATTTAAGACGAGTAAAGGGTAGATTGCATTTTGATAGCTGTTTCACGGACAAATTACCGCACAATTTTGCGAATATTGGATTGATCAAGGCATCGCTGCCAAATGCGAAAATTCTCCATTGCCATCGCAACCCGATGGACAATTGCCTTTCCATTTTCAAGAACTATTTTTCGAGGTTTCACAGTTATTCGAAAACAGAAGATGGGATCGTATCCCACTATTTGCAATACCAAAAAATAATGGAACACTGGCACCGTGTCCTGCCTAATACAATCTTTGACGTTTCGTATGAAGACCTAGTTTTGAAACCAAAGGAAACTTTAGAGGAGGTGTTGAGTTTCTGCGGCCTTCCATTCGAGCCTATTCATGGGCGGCAGTCTAAGCAGCATAGACCCATCAATACTTTAAGTTCGATTCAAGTAAAAAAGCCCCTCACAAATTCATCAATTGAACTTTGGAAGAAATATGACGGACACCTGAGTGTTTTGTCTGTTCTCTCAAATATTTCAAAAACACACCAACTATTCAAATAAATTAAAGGGATACTCGATGTTACACAAATGGATAAATTCGCAGCATCTTTCAGCAAGTGCAATTGACGATTTTGGAAACACACTCAGAAATGCAAGTTTCCCACTGGTGCATATTCCTAAGTTTCTGATTCCCGAGCAAGCGGACACACTGAGCAACTTCTTAGAGTTCGACGCCACGTGGATGCCTACGCGACGGGATCTATTTGATAGGAGGAATGTCAGTATTGAAGAATGGGAAAATGCAAATTTCGAAGACAAGCTGTTGTCCGTCTCGAATATTGAACCGAATAAAATTGGTCGCCAGGGCAAAAACTTGGATGCTTTTTTGGCGATACTCGAAGCATTCAGGAGTGATCCAGCGATACATGACTGGTTCTCGGCGGTTTCTAAATTGGATCTCAAACAAAGTGCTAGTCTATCGGCAAAAGCAATGGAGGAGAGTGATTACTTAGCGCCTCATAATGACCGTGATGGAAGCCGAAGGATTACGTTCGTGTTGTATTTATCAAAAGATTGGCAAAAGGAATATGGCGGCGACTTTATGTACCGACAAAGCTCGGGGAACCAATGTAGGCTGCCTTGTGAATACAACAGTTTGACGATTTTTGATGTGACGTCGGACCAAATGCACTGGGTAGCGCCGATTACAAGCGCTGCCAACGGCAAGAAGAGATATACAATCAGCGGCTGGTTCCATGACGCGTAGGATTGATTTGCCCACACCCAATTCTATTATTGAACACTGGAACGAACATGATTAATGCTGCAAAGTTATTTAGCGATCCATCCATATTTGTCCAATCGATTAGTTGGGAAAGCAATGAAGTGGCATTGCTAGAAATGACGCGTGAAAACTACATGGAGTCAACATTTCTAGACAACCGCGCTTTAAGCAACAGTGAACCCAGCCAACTTGGCCTTCAAGAGATTTTAGGAGCTCATGCTTCTTTGCCAATAAAGGCAAGCGCGCTAAATCTGATATTCCATACCGCATTCTGTGGATCGACATTGCTTAGTCGTTGTTTAAGTGTCCCAGGCGAAAGCTTAGTTTACCGAGAGCCAATGTTACTTCATCAAATAGCGAATGCTAGTCGCGAACAACGTTATAACGGACAGCTTTATCCGGGCCTTGAAAAACAGCTAGATTTGGCAATTTCATTGCTCAGCCGGACCTATGTGCGATCGGAGCAGCCGATAATCAAACCTTCTGACTCGTGCATAAATTTAGCCCAAAAACTTCTGTCAAAACATGAAGAGTCCGCAGCGATTTTACTTTATGCTCCGCTTCGAACATTCACTACGTCAATGCTTAAACATCCCAAACGCCGCAGGTATGTGCGCAGGATGCTTACTAGGGCGATTATGGATTTGGAGGTTTTTGGAATTCGAATTCCAATAGATTCGGTTTCCAATGATGCAATTTGCGCTGCTGTCGTTTGGTCAGGATTAATGACTTACTATAGGGACCTTTTGATGGATGCCAATTTGAATGTAAGATCGCTAAACTCAAAAGAAATATTCGACCGCCCGAGATCAGTCTTAGCCGAAGCTTTTGAATTTTTTCATATGTCTGTTGCCGGTGAGATCATTGAAGAGATCATTGAAAACGGTGCTTACAGCCAACACTCAAAAAACACTTCCGCCAAATTTGACCACCAAAAGAAGATCTCGGAGAATGCCCAACTTGAACATCTATTGCAGACTGAAATTCGTGAAGCGGAACGCTGGGTTGAACAGCATTATCCAGAGGGCGCAAGTTTGACTTGCCTTCCGCGTCCACTAGTTGGTTAAGCAGCTCCGCGTGAATTCAAATCCTTTACTCACCGAGAAATCCTCAGCCTTTTGCATTTGGGCAATTGCAGAACTTGCACCGGTCAAGGTTTGCCGAATGTGTAGTTCCGCTGATAACACTTTAGGAGGCGAGTTGGATGACTGGATATAAAGCCATCATGGACGGCGGCCAATTGAGCAAAAACGCTATCTCGGCGAGTAACTCCAACGTGTTCATTCAGTTGTTTGCCGTCTTTTTTGTAGTTGTTGGACCAAGTGCTCAACTTTTCTATGCGGAGATTCTTGGATTTGACGCGGGGAGTTTTGTATTGCTCTCGAGTTTGCTGGTCTTCACCAATATTGTCGTTTTGCTTGGGCCCTACATAATATCCATATGGGGTTTTAACAAGGTGGTCCGAAAAGGCTACGTGTTGCGGCCCCTAATCGTAGCTATGTTCATCCCAACGGTGTTTCTCTTGAACGAGCCTGTATTACGATACAGCGCAATGTTTCTAATTGTTGGTCTGTGTCTGTTGAATCAATTGATTTCTACATTCGCTTGGTTTCCATTGGTCAGATCGATAGTTCACAAACGGCAGATGGGAATGTTCTTCGGCCGAACTCGACAAAGGGCTGGACTGGTAAAGAATTCAGTTTCTATCGGCATCATAGTATTGGCAATAGATGGAATATCGACGTCAGATTTTGTGATTGTGATTACGATAATGTGCGCCTTGTTGACGTATAGCGCTGTTGTAATCAGGCGATTATTATTAGATATTGGTGATAACGAAATTGCCAAAGAACTGGGGGATCCCCCAGGTGCGCGAGAATACATAAAAGCACTTGTTAGTGCGGAAAATAGGCCGTTTTTTGGTGCATTTTTTTCAGCAAGACTTCTTGGTGTTGCGTTGCTCCCGATTTTTTTGGTTGACAGAATTGGTCTTTCACCTGTTTTCATTTTGACGGCTTACATAGCTTTACAATCACTTGTGTCCTTGTGTTCCCCATTGATAGGCAGGTTAACTGACAAGCTCGGCGAACACCACTTGCTGCGAGCTATTTGTCTTCTGAACCTAGTCTTGATCCCGCCTCTCATTCTTGCGCTCGATGTTAGCTCTGACTTATCAAGTCTCCCTGTGTACATGTTGTCGTTTTCCTTAATTGCGATACAAACTCTCACAATTCAAACTGTCGCGTTGGTTACGTCTGTTGGTACATTCTCTCGAGGAATTGGAACGTCAGGGGTTGCGAGGTTCTGCGTTTCTACATGTATTTTTACTAGCGGCAATTTTCTCAAATTGGGAATTGGTGGCATTGCCCTGCTAATGCCTGCGCTACCTGTTTGGGATGGAATAGTTTTGGATGGATTTGTTGCTGTCTCTATTTTCATAGTAGTCCTTATTTGCTTGGCAAATTGGAGCCAGTTAGAGCGACTTCATTCAAAACCGATCGACTGATGATGTTACATAATTCAAATTAGGAACGCATAATGTCAAAAAAAATACTTATTATGGGCCTCCCGGGCGCCGGTAAGACAAGTTTAGCAAAAGAGCTATCCAAATTGATCGACGGAGTTGTATTCAACGCAGATCAAGTTCGGCAAAACATCAACGTTGATTTAGGTTTTTCACTTCAAGACCGAGTTGAACAAGCACGCAGGATGAGTTGGTTGTGCGACCGTGTTGTTGAAGCTCACACTTTTGCTGTTGCCGATTTCGTGTGTCCCACGATGTTGACACGAAAGTGTTTCAACGCAGATTTTACAATATGGGTGGATAGAATCAAAGAAAGTAGATTTAGCGACACAAACGCATTATTTGAGCCACCCACCACTTTCGATGTTCGTGTGACGTCTGAGGGGTCGCCGCGGTATTGGGCCGAAATGATAGCCGCTCTTTTGCTAAATAGGTTTGATCCACAATTGCCAACTGCGCTGTTTGTTGGGAGATTTCAGCCATTTCATGATGGACATTTGGCGTTGATTGAAGAAGGACTAAAACGAGTGGGGCAAGCGTGCATCGCAGTGCGAGATACACACAATATTGATGACGGGAATCCTTTTTCTTTTTCCGAGGTAAAACAGCGAATTGAACTTGGGTTGAAAAACTATAGGGGCCAATTTTCTGTCGTCTTAGTGCCTAACATTTCGCATATCTTCTATGGGCGAGATGTCGGATATGATCTGACCGAAATCAAATTGCCACATGAAATGCTTAACATATCAGCGACAAAACTAAGGAACGAAATTAAACTGGCTCCATGATTAAGCACTGGATGCGCCGCTAGGTTGATAATACCTGAGTCGATTGCTTTGTGTGTAGCAAGCGAAAGCAAATCGTCGGGCGGACAAACTATTTAGCGCAAGTTCGGTGGTCAATATAGGATCTAAGCGGACGTCGGAAATGCGAACAACTTCAACTGAAGTCCTATTTTTGTCTGCGCTCACGCCTTTGATTTAGAATTGGCGTGCTGGCTGTAAGTTGGCTTTGAATTTGCTCGCCAGGATATGAATTCAATTGCGTTGCTATGTCCCGATTGAGTTTTTTGAATGTAAGAGCATGATGGTGGCGCTCCTGTCGGATTTCATGCCGAAGAATGCGGCGCTCAGATAGTTGCTGTTCGATTAGCTTCTGCATTTCATTGATTGCATGAGATTTAGCGTTACGCGCTTCCTCTTCGATTTGCTTTTTGATTTTCGCGTACTTGCCAGTAATGCGGATCCATAGCGCCTTAATGCCTTTAGGCAGTTGCGAAGTTTTCTGTGTGGTTTGTCTAATTCGTATCTTTTCCTGCTGAACTTCCAGATTGCTGCGCTCTAGTTTATGAAGTTGTGTCAAGCTTTTGCGTTTTTCAAGCAGGGCTGATGCGTCCCTTTGATAGCGATTGATTTCTTCATTGGCATATTGACGTAGCTTGTCTGTAAATTTTTTAGCCAATTCCTGGTTGGTTTCATCAATGGACGGCAAATGCTCTGGATCACCAAGTTTGGCTCTTACTTCTTTGGTTCTAAGTCCTATCCATTTTGAGATGGCATAAACTTCACCGCGCCAGTCAACGGCGACAAAGCCGCGCCTGTCACCCTTTGCCAGATAATAACCCCGCTCTTCCATAGCATGGGCAAAAGTGCTGACATTATCGGACACGAACAACAATCCTGAAACGTTTGTTTAATGGCCTTTGGATTGGCTTTGGCGCGTTTGGCTTGTTGATACTCTTCATATGAGTAATTGAAGGGTCTTGTTCTTCAATATTCAACAGGCCGCGCGGCATTTGCCAATTTTGCTCCAGATATAGTTCCCGCGAAATATCCCGCAATTTGAGCTTGTAGTGCGAAATGTTGATGGCCTTCATCGCTTTCCCATCAATGCGTGACCAAACGCAGTGGGCATGACGCCGACCTTCCTTCTCGTGAAACACCAGTACAAATGGCTGGCCTGTTAAGCCCAGCTTGTTTTCAATGTCGGCAATAGCCTTTTCAAAAACTGCGATTGGCACTTTTTCATTTTCAGGCGGACTAAGGCTGAGGGAGAACATAAAGTTTTTGCACTTGGTTCCTCGACTAACCGCGTATGCTTCTGAGAGTGCACCCGCAACACTGTCCGAAACGAAACCTCGTATATGGCGTAAAATAACATGTTCATTGTCGTCTGCATTTTCGAGATGGCGTGCTAATTGAATGGCGCCGCCGCCTACACCAAGAGCTTTCACCAAATCCTCACGCATTGCCTTGACGTGTTGGCATGCTTCACTCAGGCGTTCATCTGTTTGCACGTCCAACAGCAATGAGCCGCAATTGGCTTCATAGGCAATTTGATTGAGGTTATTGGCTATCCGTGTTTGTCCAAGTGCAGAAAGGACACGGCCTAATGCTTGCTGATCTTTGATCGGCACACGCCTTCTGACTTTTCGCGGTGCGGCGTTTTCACCAAACAGGCAATGCCGGACATAAGCACTTACCGACATGCCAGCAGACATATGCTTTAGCTGAGCCATTTCCGCTTCAGTGACACGCAATCCGACAAACGGTGTATTTGCTGTTTTCTTACGTGGAGCAGATACCGCATTTGAAAACTGCCCATCAATCGCTTCGACATTTGATATCCCGTTTGCATTCCTCATAGCGATGGCCCCCGATGCAGCTTTCGGGAATGAGTTCGTTGGCGCTCACCTGGCTCTAGGGATAAATTGACTAGCTCAAAGTGTTCTGCCTTGAGATAGCTATTCCACTCCTCTAAGGTTTCCAAGATGGTCTTCGAGGATTTTCCTTCCCGGTGCACCATTTCCTTCTTTTCCAAACATCTGTCATACACCCGTCGTGAAGCTAACTTTGGTTGATTTCCCGTATTCGGCTGCCGCCGCGTCGGTTAGCTCGTTGCCTTTCCCCGTCGTCACAATGTTTTGAAATGCCCGATGCAGATGTTGGGGCATAAACATTAGGCATAAACATAATCTCGCAGTATGAATAAGGGTAGGGAGGGGCGATGATTGGTTTTTTGGCGATTTGCGCTGTTACTGTGCTTTATGCGCTTTACGCGAAGCGACTGTCTTCTACGGTCGTCACGGCGCCGATTGTTTTCATATTTGCGGGCACCATCTTTTCGCTGTTCGGCCTAGTTCCGCTAGAATTGGGGGAAACGCTTTTGCACCCAATCGCCGAAATTGCCCTCGTTGTTTTGCTGTTTTTGGACGCGGCTCAAACTGACCTAGCGGCGTTGCGAAAAAAGCACATTTGGCCGGTTCGCATGTTGGCCATCGGTCTACCTCTTTCAATTCTTCTTGGTACTCTAGCCGGATTTATCTTTCTGCCGGGCTGGCCTTTGGTTGCCCTTGCACTCGTCGCGTCAATCATGGCACCCACTGACGCTGCGTTGGGTCAAGCGGTTGTCACCAACCCGGAAGTGCCCATAAGGCCGCGCCGAGCTCTAACGGTTGAAAGCGGGTTAAATGATGGGCTGGCACTCCCCGCGGTTCTTTTGTTCGCCGCTTTATCGACCACAATACCGGATGCAGGTGAGATGAATTGGGTCACATTTACGCTGATGCAGCTTCTATTAGGCCCGCTTGTCGGGGCCATTGTCGGGTTTGTTGGTGGCACCGCATTTGTGCGTGCAAAACAGTTGGGAACAAGTTCGGATACCTTTGAAGGTGTCGGTGTGTTGGCACTGGCAGGTGCTTCATATCTTGCCGCCATTGCGGTGAGCGGCAATGGATTTATCGCCGCCTTTGTCGCCGGCCTTGCCTTTGGCAACCGCGTAAAGACATCCTGCAAATTTGTATTTGAGTTTACCGAAAGCGAAGGGCAGCTTTTGACTTGGGCTGCGTTCTTTTTGCTCGGCGTGGCGTTAGTGCCCGAAGCGATCGCCCACCTAACATCCCCTATGTTTGGCCTGATCATGGCCAGTTTGCTTATTGTACGGCCATTGGCGATTTGGATATCGCTGATCGGCACGGAGGCATCGCCAATCACGAGGCTGTTTTTTGGATGGTTTGGACCAAGAGGGCTTGCAACAGCATTGTTTGCGCTGCTCGTTCTAAAACATGTGCCGCACGCGCTGGGGGATGATGTTCTGCATCTGGCCATAAACACAGTTTGGATAAGCGCTGTTTTGCATGGCGTCACGGCGGCGCCAGCGGCGCGGTGGTATGGCCAAAAGATCAGCAAAATGGGGACATGTGCGGAGACCCAGCCTATCAATCATTCTGCAAAATCGATTTCTACTAACTTTGATTATAACGTGGGAGACAAAGCCGATGAATAAAGTGCCTGTGATCAAATTAAGTGATCTTGCTGATCGCAAACCTGAATATGCGCTTGTTGGCGAGGTCGACCTCGTTGTGGTGCGCTTTGATGAAAAGGTCTCCGTGTTCTACGGCAGATGTCTCCACCGTGGCGCTTTGATGGCCGATGGTTTTGTGCGTGGCGACGATTTGATCTGCGGTGTGCACAACTGGGACTATCGACTGGATAGTGGCGTTTCTGCATATGCCAATGACGAGAAATTACCGAAATTCAGTTCCTGGATTGAGGGCGATAATGTTCTTGTTGATCAGGACGAGATTGAAGCATGGGGACACGCAAACCCTCAACCCTTCAACCGCGACGCGTATCTCGGTCTTTATGCCGACCCAAGCCATGGGGACAGTGCAGAGCCATACAATAACCTGATCCAGAGCTATGCGAAAAACGGCCTAACCAGGACCGGACATCATGGCATTGTCGAATCTATGGGGGTCCCAAGAGGGGAGTTGCCTGATTGGGACGACATTCAAATTCTAACCGCGCAGCTGGCCAAACCACCTTTGCTAGATGAAGACAAGGTGGGCACCAATATTGTCATTGGCCCGAACGCCAAAAAACCACTTCATCTTGATATCCCGCTGTTCGTTTCAGACATGAGTTTTGGTGCCTTGTCGGAAACCGCAAAAGTCTCGTTGGCAAGAGGCGCAGAATTGGCGGGCGCAGGCATATGTTCAGGCGAAGGGGGCATGTTGCCCGAAGAGCAATCGGAAAATAGCCGCTACTTTTATGAACTAGCGTCTGGGCGATTTGGGTTTAGCTGGGATAAGTTAGATCGCGTGCAAGCTTTTCATTTCAAAGGCGGGCAGGGCGCAAAAACGGGCACCGGGGGGCACCTGCCGGGCAACAAAGTGCAAGGCAAAATCGCCCAAGTGCGCGAACTTGAACCCGGCACATCCGCAATTTCACCACCGCGTTTCCCCGAATGGACAGACATTTCCCAAATAAAAGAATTCGCAGACGACGTGCGGGACAAGACCGGAGGCATTCCAATCGGATACAAACTCTCCGCGCAGCATATTGAAGCAGATATTGACGCGGCGTTAGCTGTCGGCGTTGATTATGTCATTTTGGATGGCAGGGGCGGCGGCACCGGCGCTGCGCCGGTCATCTTCCGTGATAATATCTCTGTGCCTACAATCCCAGCCTTAGCACGCGCGCGTCGGCATTTGGACAAATTGGGCCGTTCGGACGTAACTTTGGTGATTACTGGCGGTTTGCGAAAACCTGCGGATTTTATCAAAGCACTTGCCCTTGGGGCCGACGCCATCGCTGTTTCAAATGCGGCGATGCAAGCCATCGGCTGTTTGGCCATGCGGGCTTGCCACACCAATAATTGCCCTGTGGGCATCGCAACGCAAAAACCACATCTTGTGAACCGGCTGGTGGTGGAAAAGTCAGCACAACAATTGGCAAACTTTTTCAGTGCCAGTGTTGAATTGATGCAAGTTATGGCTAGAGCCTGCGGGCATACCCATTTGTCCCAGTTCAATCACAATGATCTAACAACATGGAAAAAAGACATGGCTGCAATTTCGGGTGTAAATTTTGGTGGTGTTGGGTAGATTGTGAGTGATGTTAGGCCTGGGCTAGCCAAAAATTAGATGTACACACGTCTTTGGCTGAAAGCATCTATATGGAATTACTTGACTATTCTGTCGCGCCGATAAAACCAATTAGTTGCAATGGTATGTAACCAATTAGAAACCAATTAACGTTAACATCACGGGCAATATGTTGAGGAGTGTCCGGCATGAAGTTCTTGCGTGCGTTGCGTTTTAAACCCAGTTTTTCCATTTTGAGGTCTCTCAAAATATCGACAAGAATTGCCGCAAATTCGGTGCTTGGCGCATTGCTAATTGCCGCGGTTGGCGTGATGTTTGTTCTCTCAGAACAGCAGAAGACAGCTGAAATCGAAACGGAACGGCATTTCGCCAAAGTCCAACAGCTCGCCCAAGCCGTTGGCCGGAGTAACTTGGCTGTTCGTCAGTTCGAGAAAGACTTCATCCTTCGCGATGACCCTGCTATTGCAGACCAACAACGTGCTGAAAGTGAGAACGCAGCGGCTTTGCTAGATGTTCTTTCAGAGCAGGTTGAAGGCAGTTCGATCGCCGAAAACATTGACCGTCTTAAGGTACAGCTTGCTGAATATCGTAGTCTTTTCGATGTTTTGGTTGAAGCAAACGTTGAGATTTCGCCAAAAGCTGAAAGCGGTTTCTATTTCGAATTTACGCAGGCAGACAAAGAAGTCGCCAAGAAAATCAAGCCCTTCAAATCGAACCTCGTAAACCTTGAATATACTAGAATGCGCCTGGCCGAGCGAAACTTTGTCCTTGAAGGTGGCGACAGAAACATTCTGGGTGTCGATAAACAGATCAAGAAGGTGTTGCGTGCAGCACAAAAAGAAAATGTCGATCCGATGGATCGAATTGCCCTTGCAGAATTGATCGATACCTACAACGTGGCTTTTGATGAATATGCAGGCGCGAAATCTAGATATACAGACATTCAAGCCCAGCTCGATGAACTCTATCAGGGCATGGCCAACGAACTTCTAGTTGTTATTGCTGATGCAGATATCAAAGGTTCGCAAGCAAGAGAAAGCTTGGAGGGTGTTACAGAAAACGCCCGCATGTTCATTTTGGCAGTAATCGGTGCGGCATTGTTATTGACGCTGATGGCGAACTTTGCAATCGGCTGGACCATCGTTCAACCATTGAAGAAGATCACATCAGTGATGCGGACATTGGCAAGCGGCGAGCTTTCAACCGAAGTCCCCTTCACCAACCGCACGAACGAGCTTGGCGAAATGGCCCGTGCGGTTGAAGTGTTCCGGGAGAACGGTCTTCGGGTCAATCAAATGACCGAGGAAGAAAAGATCGCCGAGCGTGAGCGGACATCTGAACGCGCCAAGATGATGCAAGATTTGCAGCAGGCGTTTGGTGCAGTGGTGGACGCTGCGGTGGCGGGTGACTTTAGTCGCCGGGTGGAAGCCCAGTTCCCAGATGAGGAACTCAACCGTTTGGCCCATGGGGTGAACGAGTTGGTGGAAACGGTCGACCGCGGTGTCACCGAAACCGGTGAGGTACTTTCAGCTCTTGCCAATACCGACCTCACCCAGCGGATGGAAGGGGACTATCAAGGCTCGTTCCTCCAG